>NZ_BCWH01000002.1:2204540-2241977 GCF_001653035.1 Rhodococcus sp. YH3-3
ACGCTGCCGGCGAAGAATCCGGTGATAAGTCCGAGTCCACCGCTGATGCGGATTCCGAGAATGCCGACGATTCCGATCTCGATGCCGACGGATCGAGCCGCCGTCGCCGTCGTCGTCGTCGTCGCAAGACCGGCACCGACGGCGCCACCGACGCGACTGCGACGTCCGAGGACGATCCGCCGAACACCGTCGTTCACGAGCGCGAGCCGCGCAACAAGACCCGCGTCAAGGACGAGGTCCAGGGCATCAGTGGTTCGACACGTCTGGAAGCGAAGCGTCAGCGTCGCCGCGACGGTCGTGACGCCGGTCGTCGTCGTCCGCCGATTCTGACCGAGTCGGAGTTCCTCGCGCGTCGTGAGGCCGTCGATCGCGTCATGGTCGTGCGCGATCGGGCAGACAGCGGTCAGCCGCATGCGACTACACAGGTAGCAGTCCTCGAAGACGGAGTGCTGGTCGAGCACTTCGTCACCAACTCGGCGTCCGCGTCGATGGTCGGCAACGTGTACCTCGGACGTGTCCAGAACGTGCTCCCCAGCATGGAAGCTGCGTTCATCGACATCGGACGTGGCCGCAACGGTGTTCTCTACGCCGGTGAGGTCAACTGGGAGGCTGCCGGTCTCGGTGGCAACTCGCGCAAGATCGAGCAGGCTCTCAAGCCTGGCGATCAGGTGCTCGTTCAGGTCAGCAAGGATCCGGTCGGCCACAAGGGTGCTCGACTGACGACACAGATTTCGCTTGCCGGTCGTTTCCTCGTCTACGTGCCTGGTGGTACGTCCACGGGTATCAGCCGCAAGCTTCCGGACACCGAGCGCAAGCGTCTCAAGGAAATCTTGCGCGACATCGTGCCCGCCGACGCGGGCGTGATCATTCGCACGGCGTCCGAGGGGGTCAGCGAAGAAGAGTTGGCGCGCGACGTGACTCGTCTGCAGGCTCAGTGGGCCGGCATCGAGGAGCAGGCCGCGGCTGCGGACACCGGCAAGTCCGGCAACCCGCAGGCGTTGTACGAAGAGCCTGACATGCTGGTCAAGGTCATTCGTGATCTGTTCAACGAGGACTTCTCCAAGCTGGTCATCGAGGGCGAGAAGGCGCACACGACGGTCGAGAACTACATCAACTCCGTTGCGCCCGACCTGCTTCCGCGGCTCGAGAAGTACACGCCGAACAACGGTATCGACGTCTTCGCGGCTCGCCGTATCGACGAGCAGTTGGCCAAGGCACTCGATCGCAAGGTGTGGCTGCCGTCCGGCGGCACCCTGGTGATCGACCGCACCGAGGCCATGACCGTCGTCGACGTCAACACCGGCAAGTTCACCGGAGCCGGCGGAAACCTCGAAGAGACCGTCACCCGTAACAACCTCGAAGCGGCCGAGGAGATCGTTCGCCAGATGCGCCTGCGGGACATCGGCGGAATGATCGTCGTCGACTTCATCGACATGGTTCTCGAATCGAACCGGGACCTGGTCCTGCGTCGGCTCACCGAATGCCTGGGTCGCGATCGCACGCGCCATCAGGTGTCGGAGGTCACGTCACTCGGGCTCGTGCAGATGACGCGCAAGAAGTTGGGCACCGGATTGGTCGAGGCCTTCTCGACCACCTGTGAGCACTGCCACGGCCGCGGCATCATCGTCCATTCCGAGCCCGTCGAGGTGAAGTCCTCGGACGACGGAGGATCGCGTTCGGGCTCGCAGCGCAGTGATTCCGGTACCTCGCGCAAGAACAAGCGTGGCCGCGGAGACAAGTCGGCTTCGACCGAGTCCAACGGACAGGAAGCTCCGGCGCCGGAGGTTCCGGCCGTCGACGCGACGGTCAAGCGGGCTCATCCGGTGGCATTGGCGATGGCCTCGCATCACCACGACGACGACGAGACCGTCGCGGCCGACTCGACCGAGTCTGATTCCGCCGGTGTGTCTTCGGGGGACGATGCATCCAAAAGTGCCGATCGGCAACAAGATCGGCCGATCGATACTCCTGCTGCTGCTGAGCACCATGACGTTCCTGTTGTGGACTCTGCTGCGGAAGAAGTATCCGCAGTGGACAACGAGTCGGCCGCAGCTTCGACCGAAGCAGCTCCGCGCGGTCGTCGGCGTAGTCGCCGGGCGTCGCGGGCAGCGTCGGCACCGGTTGCCGAGGCAGCTCCCGAGGTGGGCACGGTCTTCGTGATTCCGACTCCGGAACCCGTGGTGGACGCGGTCGCGGAAAACGTTCCGGCTCCGGCCACCGAAGTTCCGGCCGAGGAAGAAGTTGTCGTCGTCAAGAGACCCCGTCGCAGGCGTGCAGCAGCACGTCCCGCAGGTCCTCCGGTAGACGGAGAGTAAGAACTACTGGCTTTCGGTCGGTTGGATGACTTCGCGATGAGCGAGGACATCCAACCGCTATCCGAAGTTTCAGCTGGTAGAAGCAGTACAGAGTAGTAAGCACCACCCCTCGGCGGGGCGGTTTGACCCTGACGGTTGCTTTCCCGTAACCTTGGAGGGTCGCCACCCGGCGGTAGAGATTCCGTGTGCCTAGAGTGCGCGTGAATGTCCCGGTACGTCAGTGCCGAGCCGAGGTGACATAAACCAGACCAGTCGCGATGCATTTGAAGCCTCAGGCAGCAGCGCGAGCAAGTTCGAAGAAGCAAGGGGTAGCCCTCCGATGGCAACGTACGCGATCGTCAAGACCGGCGGAAAGCAGTACAAGGTCGCTGTTGGTGACCTCGTCAAGGTCGAGAAGATCGAGGGTGAGCCCGGCACTGCTGTCTCGCTTGCTCCCGTTCTCGTGGTCGACGGATCTGACCTGACCACCGACGCGGCCAAGCTGGCCAAGGTCGCAGTCACCAGTGAGATCGTCGAGCACACCAAGGGCCCGAAGATCCGCATCCACAAGTTCAAGAACAAGACCGGTTACCACAAGCGTCAGGGCCACAGGCAGCCGATCACGGTGCTCAAGGTCACGGGCATCAAGTAACCAGTTCTTTCTAGCTAATTTCACCCGAGGAGGGTCAATAGCATGGCACATAAGAAGGGTGCATCCAGCTCCCGTAACGGTCGCGATTCAAACGCCCAGCGCCTCGGCGTGAAGCGCTTCGGCGGCCAGTCGGTCAGCGCAGGCGAAATCCTGGTTCGCCAGCGCGGCACGCACTTCCACCCCGGCGTCAACGTCGGCCGTGGCGGCGACGACACCCTGTTCGCTCTCGCTGCCGGTGCAGTCGAGTTCGGCCAGAAGCGTGGACGCAAGACCGTGAACATCGTTCCGGCCGTCGTTGCGGCTGAGGTCTAGTCTTTCTCGCTAGTTGTGCGTCATCGGTTCTACTTCGGTAAGCCGGTTCTGCTTTCGGTAAGAGAGTGACGCGTTCCAAGCTCCCGATAGGGGCGGACCAGGGTTGAAATAACCCGGTCCGCCCCTATCGTTTGTTTAGCAGTACCCGTTTTGCCCCGAGCAACCCTGCTCACCAGAAGTTCAGCTCATCGCGTGAGACCCGCAATTGACTGAGGAAGGATCCGGCAGTCATGTCCCGATTCATTGACCGTGTTGTGCTGCACGTCAGCGCTGGAAAAGGCGGCAATGGTTGCGCCTCCGTACACCGCGAGAAGTTCAAACCGCTCGGCGGTCCGGACGGTGCCAACGGAGGTCGCGGTGGCGACGTCATCCTCGTGGTCGACGAGAACATCCACACCCTCCTCGACTTTCACTTCCATCCCAACGCGAAGGCGACCAACGGCAAGCAGGGCGCCGGCAGCAACCGCGAGGGTGCAAACGGTGAAGACCTCATCCTCAAGGTTCCGGATGGAACTGTGGTTCTCGATACCGACGGCAACGTGCTTGCCGACCTCGTGGGAGTCGGTTCGCGCTTCGACGCCGCTCAGGGCGGCCGCGGCGGACTCGGCAACGCAGCGCTGGCGTCGAAAGCCCGCAAGGCTCCCGGTTTCGCACTCCTCGGTGAGGACGGTGTCGAGCGTGACCTGGTTCTCGAACTCAAGTCGGTAGCCGACGTCGGTCTGCTCGGATTTCCCTCTGCCGGTAAGTCTTCGCTGGTGTCCGTTCTCTCTGCGGCCAAGCCGAAGATCGCCGACTACCCCTTCACCACTCTGGTCCCCAACCTCGGCGTCGTCTCGAGCGGTGACACCACCTTCACCGTCGCCGACGTGCCCGGGCTGATCCCCGGTGCAAGCGAAGGCCGCGGTTTGGGCCTGGACTTCCTGCGCCACATCGAACGCTGCGCCGTATTGGCGCACGTGATCGACTGCGCCACCCTCGATCCGGGACGTGACCCGATATCCGACATCGACGCCCTGGAAGCAGAGCTGGCCGCGTACACGCCCGCGCTCTCCGGCGACTCGGGACTCGGTGACCTCGACAAGCGCCCGCGCGTCGTCATCCTCAACAAGACCGACGTTCCCGAGGCCGCCGAATTGGCCGAAATGGTCACGCCTGAGATCGAAGCTCGCGGATGGCCGGTCTTTACCATCTCAGCGGTGAGCCGAGAAGGATTGCGACCGTTGACATTCGCGCTGGCGAAGATGGTCCGCGACTACCGCGAAGCTCATCCGAAGCCCGAGCCGAAGCGCCAGGTCATTCGCCCGGTCAAGGTCAAGGATTCCAGCTTCACCATCGAGAAGGATCCCGATATTCCCGGTGGGTTCGTCGTCCGAGGCACCCGCCCGGAGCGGTGGATTCGTCAGACCGCCTTCGACAACGACGAGGCCGTTGGTTACCTCGCCGACCGTCTTGCTCGATTGGGCGTCGAGGACGCATTGGTCAAGAAGGGCGCTCAGCCAGGAGCTTCCGTCACCATCGGTGACGTCAGCTTCGAGTGGGAGCCGATGACGCCGGCCGGTATCGATCTGACCCGCACGGGCCGTGGAACCGACCCGCGTCTCGATCAGGTGGAGCGCATCGGCGCCGACGAGCGCAAGCACGCGCGTCGTGTCCGCCGCGGCTTGCTCGACGAAGACGCCTGACCCACGCGATTTCAGGACGAAAACCGAAGAGAGGGAACGGGACTGTGCTCGGGTCCACCAGGGAGTCGATAGCGTCGGCTCACAGTATCGTCGTGAAGATCGGGTCGTCTGCGCTCACCAGTCTGGTGGCGGGACTCGATACTCACCGACTCGATCTGTTGGCCGATGCCATCGAGGCTCGCATGCGTGCGGGTTCCGATGTCGTCGTTGTCTCGTCCGGTGCCGTCGGCGCCGGACTGGCGCCGCTGGGACTGACCAAGCGACCGCGGGATCTCGCGACCAAGCAGGCTGCGGCCAGCGTCGGTCAGTTGGCTCTGGCTCACGCCTGGGGTACGTCGTTCGCCCGTTACGGGCGTACCGTCGGGCAGGTTCTACTCACGGCTGACGACATCGCTCGACGGACGCAGCACCGCAACGCCCAACGGACACTCGATCGTCTACGGGCATTGCACGCGGTGGCGATCGTGAACGAGAACGACACCGTTGCCACCACCGAACTTCGATTCGGTGACAACGATCGGCTGGCTGCACTGGTTGCTCATCTGGTCGGCGCCGACGCGTTGATCCTGTTGTCGGATGTGGACGGACTGTACGACGGGGATCCCCGAAAGGGCGATGCCACACTGATTCCCGAGGTCAACAGTCCCGAGGATCTCGACGGTGTGGTTGCCGGTTCGGGTGGCGCCCTCGGTACCGGAGGCATGGCGTCGAAGCTCTCAGCAGCACGCCTGGCCGCTGATTCCGGCGTGCCGGTTCTGCTCGCGGCAGCATCGGACGCTGCGCAGGCACTCAGTGGTGCCGATGTCGGAACGGCATTTGCGCCCCGGCCGACGCGATTGTCGGCCCGCCGATTCTGGGTTCGTCACGCCGCTGACACATCGGGTGACCTCCACCTCGACGAAGGCGCCGTCCGCGCGGTCGTGTCCAAGCGTCGAAGCCTGCTGTCCGCTGGCATCGTCGGTGTATCCGGTGACTTCCACGCCGGCGACGTCGTGTCCCTGATGGGGCCGGGGGAGAAGCCCGTCGCCCGGGGTGTCGTTGCGTTCGACGCTGCGGAGATCGAGGAGATCCTGGGGCGCTCCACCACCGATCTACCGGCCGACATGCAGCGTCCTGTGGTTCACGCGGACGACTTGGTGGCGCTGTAGCATTCGTGCTCGACGAGGGCGGAAAGTGCTTCAGCGCAACCGACTTCGAGCTTGAGGTCGGCGAATTCGTCGCCGCGAGTCGTGCCTCGATTGACGATGGCGATCGGCTTCCCGGTCTTGGCGGCATGCCGGACGAAACGTAGGCCGGACATCACGGTCAACGACGACCCGGCTACCAACAGTGCGTCGGATTGGTCGACGAGGCTGTACGCACGGGCGACGCGTTCCTTGGGGACGGATTCGCCGAAGTAGACGATGTCCGGTTTGAGTAAGCCACCGCACACGGCGCAATCCACGACGCGAAAGTGTGCGGTGGATTCGATCACGGCATCTGCGTCGGGTGCGATTTCGACTCCTGTTGCAGCAGCGACTGTTTCGGCGAATCCAGGATTGGCTTCTTCCAGTCTCTCCGCGAGAGTGGTACGGGAGATCAGCCGCTGGCAGCTCAGGCATCGAACCTGCGCGTAGGTGCCGTGGAGGTCGATGACGTTTCGCGCGCCGGCCTTGGTGTGCAGTAGGTCGACGTTCTGGGTGATCACGCCGACGGCTCGCCCTGTTCGTTCCAGTGCCGCGACGGCCCGGTGGCCCTGGTTGGGGCGGGAGCTGTCCATGTATCGCCAGCCGATGTGGTTGCGCGCCCAGTAGTGCCGCCGAAACGCCGGATCGCCGATGAACTGCTGGAACGTCATCGGATTGCGCGGGGGTGAATCAGGTCCGCGGTAGTCCGGGATTCCGGAGTCGGTGGAGATGCCGGCGCCTGTCAGAACTGCCAGGCGACGGCCGGCCAGGAGCTCGGGGAGGGCGTCGAGGCGGCTGTTGTCGGTAGGCACCGTTCCAGGATAGGCGCGTGTGCGAGACGGAGGCGCGGAGGAAGTCCGAAATGTTCAATAGAACACGTGTGCGATCGCCAATACTCGTACACATGAACACAGTGAACCCGATCCCTGCTGGTTACCGCACGATCACTCCCTACCTTGCGGTGCCGGACGGCCATGCCGCACTCGACTACTACAAACGAGCACTTGGAGCTGAGATAGTCGATGCGATGAACGCACCTGACGGCTCCCTCATGCATGCGGAGATCCGGATCGGCGATTCGATGCTGCAGCTTTCGCAGGAGATGCCGGACTTCGGTCTCAAATCACCGCAGGACGGCTGGGTGCATTCGTCAATCGTCGTCTACACCGAGGACACGGACGAGTTTGTCGCGCGGGCAGTCGCCGAGGGAGGCACGCTGGTCACGGCTGTGGCCGATACATTTTCGGGCGACCGGCATGGAGTGTTTCTCGATCCGTTCGGCCACAGGTGGGCAGTATGCACGAAGGTCGAGGATGTACCTGCCGAAGAGGTCGCTCGCCGGGCGCGGGCGCTCTTCTTTCCGGAGACGCAGTCGCCACAGTAATTTGTGGCAACCGTGGTCCGAGCATTCGAGCTTCGGCGGCGTGCTCAGTATCCGGCTACGGGGTCCACGAGGGCAGCCAGCGCCTCACCCTTCGCGAAGCGGGTCACGTTCTTGGAGACGTGATCCGCGAACGCGGCGGGGCGAACGCCTGGCGGATTGGAATCGTGGGGTGTGATGATCGCATTCGTCAGATCCCACAGTGGGTGACCGTCCGGGAGGGGTTCGGGATCGGTGACGTCGAGACCGGCGCCGCCGATCTGTTCCGACTCGATGGCCTCGACCAGTGCGTCGGTGTCGACCAGTGATCCGCGCGCGACATTGATCACCCAGGAATGGGGTTGCATCGCCGCCAACTGCGCACGGCCCACGAGGTGACGGGTGGCCGGGGTGGCGGGCGCAGCAATCACGAAGTGATCTGCGCGAGAATAGATTTCATCCATCCTGGATGCGGGGTACGTCGAGATCGCCCCGGGGACCGGGCTACCGGAACGATTGACTGCGATGCTGTCCGCCCCCTGCGCGGCCAGCATCGGAATCAGCGCGCGGCCGATACCGCCTGCGCCGATGATCGCAACCGTCGAGCCACGAAGGGTGCCGATCTTGGGAAAGAACTCGAACTGACGCCACGTTCGAGCCTCGATGTGTGCAGGCAAGTGGCGAACTCCGGCCAAGAGAAGCATGAGTGCATGCTCGGCCACCGACGCCGAAAACGCACCGGCCGCCGAGGTCCACGTGATTTCTGTGTCCTTCGGAATCACACCGGAGTCGAACCAATCCTCGATTCCCGCCGACGGAAGCTGCACCCACCTGACCGACGCCGGTAACTCCGACGGAAAGGTCTCGGGTGAGCCCGCCCAGATCAGGGCGTCCGCAGTGTCGATCGGACTGATCAGACCACCGCCCCGAAGCACCGCGCTGTCGAGCAGTGCATCGGGGACGGGGCCGATCGCTACGCGTGGAGAGGTGTCAGTCGCCATGACTAGACGCTACGCGGGGACCTCCACCAGTGGGTAGACACCGTTCTCGTCGTGCACCTCACGCCCGGTGACCGGCGGATTGAACACGCACAGCATGCGCATCTGCGTGTCCGGCTCGACGCGGTGACGCTCGTGGCCGTTGAGCAGGTACATCGACCCCGGTGCGAGATCGTATTCCTTGTTGTTGTCGAGGTCGATCAGCTTGCCGGTGCCCTCGACGAGCCAGACAGCCTCGACGTGGTTGGCGTAATGGAACTCGTTGACCGAACCCGCCTTGATGGTGGTCTCGTGGAACGAGAACCCGACGCGGTCGCCGCCGAGGACGATGCGCTTGCTGCGCCAGTTTCCGTCCTCACTCGTGATGTCGCGGTCGGTGTCGGTGATCTCGGTGGTGGTGCGAACGATCATGGGAGAGTCCTTCCTCTAGCTGCAGACCTTGAGTGTCGCCTCGGCCAGGATGGAGAGGCCGTGCTCGAGCTCGTCGTCGGTAATCGTCAGTACGGGAAGCAGTTTCACAACCTGGTCGGAGGGTCCGGAGGTCTCGGCGAGCAATCCCTCGTCGAATGCCAACTGGCAGACCTTGCCGGCGCGCTCGGGCTGTTCGAACACGAGGCCCTGAACCAAGCCACGCCCGCGGTGCGAGACCTCGCCGGGGAACTGATCGGAGAGGTTGGCGAAGCATTCGCTGATGCGTGCGCCCTTCTTCAACGTCGTCTTGGTGAGGGCGTCGTCGGACCAGTAGTGGTCGAGTGCCACCTTGGAGGTGACGAACGCCGGGTTGTTGCCGCGGAATGTGCCGTTGTGCTCGCCCGGTCCCCAGACGTCGAGTTCACGCTTGAACAGCGTGAGCGCCATCGGCATTCCGTAGCCGCTGATCGACTTGGACAACGTGACGATGTCGGGAACGATTCCGGCCTCTTCGAAGGAGAAGAACGGGCCGGTACGGCCGCAACCCATCTGGACGTCGTCGACGATCAACAGGATTCCGCGATCCGAGCACAGTGTTGCCAGCGCCCGAAGCCATTCGGGGCGAGCGACATTGACGCCACCTTCACCCTGCACGGTTTCGACGATCACTGCCGCGGGGCGGTTGATTCCACTGCCGGAATCATCGAGAACGCGGGAGAACCACTGGAAGTCCTCGGTGACGCCGTCGAAGTAGTTGTCGAAGGGCATCGGTGTCGTGTGCACGAGGGGGACACCGGCGCCCGCGCGCTTCATCGAGTTGCCGGTCACGGAGAGTGCACCAAGTGTCATTCCGTGAAATGCGTTGGTGAAGTTGATGACTGCCGAACGTCCGGTGACCTTGCGGGCCAGCTTCAGTGCAGCCTCGACGGTGTTCGATCCGGTCGGGCCGGGGAACTGGACCTTGTAGTCCAGGCCGCGCGGCTCGAGGATGTTGCGCTGAAAGGTCTCGAGGAATTCGCGTTTGGCGACTGTCGACATGTCGAGGCCGTGCGTGATGCCGTCGCTCATGATGTAGTCGACCAGTGCGGACTTGAGCACCGGGTTGTTGTGGCCGTAGTTGAGGGCGCCGGCACCGGCGAAGAAATCGAGGTAGTCGCGCCCGTTCTCGTCACGAATCCAGGATCCGGATGCGCTGGTGAACACTGCGGGCCAGTCACGGCAGTAGCTGCGAACCTCGGACTCGAGGGTTTCAAAAATGCTTGCTTCGTTGATATTCATATCTTCTTTGTTCCTCCGGGGCATGCTGTATGCCGAGCGCGAAGTGCGCTAGGCGCCGATCGTGTAAAGATCTTCGGCTTCGTGTCCATCGGGAAAATCGTTGGGCGAGAACAAGGTCTGCCTGGTTATCGGTACTTCGCGCCGACGTGCGAGCGCGGTGAAGAGTGCGATCGAAGCCTCGTTGTCGGGGCTGATCGTGGTCTCCAGATGTGTAACACCCAGTGGGGCAGTGCGATCCATCAAGTCGGACAGCATGCGGGCAGCAATTGCCTTGCCGCGCTGGTCTTCGTCGACCGCAACTTGCCACACGAACAGGGTTTCCTGCGCGCTGGGACGGGTATAACCGGAAACGAATCCGACTACGCGGCCGTCTACCTCCGCGACGATGGACGTCGCGCTGAAATCCCTGCACCACAACAGGTATGCATAACTCGAATTGAGGTCGAGCACCTTCGAATCACGTGCGATCTCCCAGAGCCGGACTCCGTCATCGATCTGTGGGCTTCTGAACAACACCGCGTCCGGCGCGGTGGTCGGGATAGCTCTCGTATCAACAGGCTTCATCGGTCATCTGAACGTAACAATCATTGCTGTCGAAGTCATGCAGATGTCCGTTTCGGGCCGTGTGGAACCCGTTGCGCCCCAGGTGAGGACATGAATGTGATGGTGCTCACATTATGTAACTTTTGCCGTTGTCGGAGCGACTATTTCGGGCAAAAACTCGCTATTTCGGGCTTGCGAGCGCCAACGGAAGTACAGAGTGAGCACCAGCCTGTCGAAGTGCGCGCGCGGCCATCGTGAAAGTCCAACCGGTATCGGCGATTGCGTCGACAAGAAGTATTGGTCCCTGATGGATACTCATGTCCGGGACTTCCCAAACATCGACCAGTCCGGACACGCGGTAGGCGGAGTTCGCTGCCGACACCGGAGGGTGGTCGGGTCGCAAGCGAAGGGTGCCCAGGTCGGTCAATCGCCCGACCTCGGCCAACTTGGCAGCCAGGCTCGACACCAACAAAGGATGCGTCGTGGATTCGAGGGCCATGACACCGGTGGGTCGCTCGGCCCAATTCCAGGCGGCCAGAACGCTGATACACGCGCTGACCACCGCATCGGGTACCTCGGCGTCGGGACCGTCGAAAAGCGCGCGGAGACGTTGACCCCAGCCCAGGTCCGACATCCGTCCGAGAATGCGCCCGGTTTCGGGCCCCTCGGTGATCTTCCCGGACAGCTTGACGCCCAGCTTGCTCAGGCCGGTCGGCCACATCTTGCGCGGCTCCAGGTCGAATCCGGGGCGCTGCAAGCGCGCCCGAGTCTCGTCGAGGGCGGCGGTGTCGACAGTGGTGTCGTAGCGATTGCCTGTGCAGTTGTCACAGCGACCGCACTGTGAGTTCTCCGAGGTCAGACCAGGATCGTCGAGTTGTTCACGCAGGAAGGTCATTCGACACGTCGTGATGCTCTGGTACTCGACCATTGCGGCCTGCTCGGCCTGGCGGGCGTCGTCGAGTCGGCCGTAGCGCTCGGCGTCGTACACCCAGGGTTCGCCGGTGCTGATCCACCCGCCCTTGACGCGTTTGACCGCGCCGTCGACGTCGAGGACTTTGAGGACCATCTCGAGACGCGTGCGATTGAGCTCCACCAGAGGTTCGAGTGCCGGTGTCGACGTGGCCTTTTCGGTGTCGAGGTGTTCGATGACGCTGCGGACCAGGTGCTCGCGGGGGAAGGCGACCGAGGCGAAGTAACTCCAGATCTGCTTGTCCTCGGCGCCAGGCAGGAGGATCACGTCTGCCCTGTCGGTGGAACGACCGGCGCGGCCCACCTGCTGGTAGTACGAGATCGGCGACGACGGTGCGCCGAGGTGGACGACGAACCCGAGATCAGGCTTGTCGAAGCCCATCCCGAGTGCCGAGGTGGCCACCAGAGCCTTGACGCGATTACCCAACAAGTCCTGCTCGAGAGATTCACGTTCAGTGGGATCGGTCTGGCCCGTGTAGGCGGCGACGGTATGGCCGCGCTCGGAGAGCAGGCTTGCGAGGTCGCGCGCGGCCGAAACCGTCAGCGTGTAGATGATGCCCGAACCCGGCAGCGTCTCGAGCATGTCGGCAAGCCAGGCAGCGCGCGCCGTCGCCTCCGGAATGTGGACTACAGAGAGGTGAAGCGACTCGCGTTCGAGCCCGCCGCGAAGGACGAGGGTTTCCTCACCGCCGACGCCGAGTTGGGCGGACACGTCCTCGACGACGCGGTTGTTGGCCGTCGCCGTGGTTGCGAGGACGGGAATGCCCTCGCCGAGTTCGGCGATCAAGGTCCTGATGCGGCGGTAGTCGGGACGGAAGTCGTGGCCCCAGTCGGAAACGCAGTGAGCCTCGTCGACTACGACCAGGCCGGCATCAGCTGCCAGGGCCGGGAGCACCTGATCGCGGAAGTCAGGGTTGTTCAGGCGCTCGGGGCTGACCAGAAGGACGTCGAGATCATTGGCTGCGACGCGGGCATGGATGTCGTCCCATTCGGTGACGTTGCCCGAATTGATGGTTGCGGCGCGCACTCCGGCACGTTCGGCAGAACTGACCTGGTTTCGCATCAGGGCCAACAACGGAGAGACGATGACGGTGGGGCCGTGGCCCGTTGCCCGGAGCAGCTTCGCCGAGATGAAGTAGACCGCAGATTTGCCCCAGCCGGTCCGCTGTACGACGAGCGCGCGTTTGCGCTGCACCACCAGCGCCTCGATGGCCGTCCACTGGTCCTCGCGTAGGCGGGCATCCGGCCCCGCGAGTTCGCGGAGCAGCCGCTCGGCTTCGTCGCGCATGGCTGGGGCAGTGGCGGTGGTCATGGACCCCATGGTGCACGACCCTGCCGACACGTGCGGGCTTCAGGCCTTGGCAACAGGTTCCTGCAGTTCGGTGACCCAGCCGTCGACATCCTCCGGGCACGCCAGCGTCACCTCACGGCTGGGGCCGGCATTGCGGTATCCCGCTGCGTCGATCCATTGGGCCAACGCCTGATAAGCGGGCAGGCAGTTGTCCATCGAACCCTTGTGCAGCAGCGAGGCCACGTGCTCTTCGGCCCGCAGGTCCACCACAGCGAACTCGTAGTCGCCATCGGGATTCGCGTCTACCGGTAGCGCCGCATGGACGACGACGTTCTCGTCGTCACCGGCATCCTCGTAGTAAGCGACAGCGGGTCCGATCGCGGCGATACCGGCACGATCCAAACCGGTACAAAGGCGCTCGTACAACCCGCGAACCACCGGGCCGATCGACGACGGATCCATCGTCTTGGCGCTACCGGTCAACTCCGCGACCCGCAGCGCCGGAACTGACTTGATCACAACCTCGTATGCGGACATCTGTCCCTCACTTTCGATGATCCGTAGGCGCGCCTGTACATGCGCCAGTCGCGCGGTGTCTTCCTGGATTCGGGTTTCGAGTTCTGCTCGGCGAAGCGTGAGCATCCCGCGGATCTCGTCGACGGTGACCGCTGACTCCACCACTTGCTGGACCTGGGCCAGAGTCAGGCCCAACTCCTTGAGAGCGACGATGCGGTTGAGCAGCGCCAACTGGCCCGCGGTGTACGAGCGATACCCGGTGGATGCGTCGACCCTCGCGGGTCTGAGCAGACCGATGGCGTCGTAGTGGCGGAGCATGCGCACCGACACACGACCTGCTCTCGCGAAGTCTCCGATGCTCAACATCCTTGCTCGCCCCGTTTCTCTCTCACAAACCCGATACCTACAGGTTTACGACCTCACACGGTGTCAGAGTCAAGCTGTCGGTTCAGGACTTTTTCGATCGCAGCGCGAGTGGGTGACGACACCGACGCGCCGCGGACCGTCGTCGCCAGACTTCCCGCCGTGGCAGCGAACTGCAGGGCGCGGTCCTGGCCCTGCACCCACTCCACGGCGAAGGCGCCGGTGAAAGCATCGCCTGCGCCAGTTGTATCCACGGGTGTCACGGCCGGGGAGTCGGCGTGGATTGTCTCCTCGCCCGACCGGAGATCCGCGCCGCCGGCCCCGAGCGTCGTGACGAGGTATCGGACGCGACCGGTGACCGCGGCCAACTGCTCCGACTCGGTCTGGTTGACGATCAGGATGTCGACAGACTCGATCAGGGCGCCCGGAAGGTCTTGTACCGGTGAAGGATTGAGGATGACAGTTGTTCCGTTGGCACGCGCGTGCCGGGCCGCTGTGGTGACCGTGTCGAGGGGTATTTCGAGTTGGCACAGGAGAACGTCGGCGTGTGCGATCGCGTCGAGGTCTACTTCGGACAACGAGGTGACCGAGGAATTGGCGCCCGGGACGACGATGATGTTGTTCTCCGCGTCCTCGCTCACGGTGATGGCGGCAACGCCGCTCGGGTCGTCGACACTACGAAGCAACGCGGTGTCGACCCCGGCGTCTTGCAGGGTCTCGCGCAATTGGGTGCCGAAACCGTCGTCGCCGACCGCGCCGACGAACGACACGTCCCCACCGGCCTTCGCGGCGGCGATGGCCTGGTTGCTGCCTTTGCCTCCCGCCGCGGTGGCAAAGGCAGTGCCGAGCAGCGTTTCTCCCGGAGCTGGGAATCTGGACACTGACGTGGTCAGATCCATGTTGATACTGCCGACGACGACGATTCGAGGCGTGCTCATACCTCGAGGTTATCGGCCTTCATTCTCTTTCGACGAACCTTGCGGATGATCCGACGTGCTTCCTCGTCGGTGGCGACGGAGGGCGGAGAGCCGTCGAGTGGCTTGCGTGCGGTCTCGGGGATCATCAGGACTGCGATACCGCCGATCACGGCGGCGATCATCATGTACATCGGTGCGACCAAGTTGCTGCCCGTTGCACTTTCGAGGGCGGTGAGCACCAGGGGAGTGGTCCCGCCGAAGATGGAGACCGCGAGGTTGTATCCGATTGCCAAGCCGCCGTACCTGATTCCGGTCGGAAACAGTGCGGGAAGCACGGACGGGAACACACCGACGAACAGCAGGAGCAAGCCGCCGAGAATTGCGAGTCCCAGGAAGACCGTCACGTAGTTGCCGACGCCGATCAGAAGGTAGGCAGGCAGGGACAGGACGAAGAATCCGATGAAACCGCTGAGCAGCAAGGGTTTACGCCCGACGCGGTCCGAGAACTTTCCGACGTAGCTGATTCCCATCATCATCACGATCATGACGATGATCATCAGAACGAGTCCGTGGGATTCGTCGTAACCCAACGTGTTGGTCAGATACGTCGGCATGTAGCTGAGCAGTCCGTAGTGAGCGATGTTGTACGTGGCCACCAGGACGATGCACAGAACAAGCGGACGCCAGTTGTCGACGAGAGTTTCGCGTAGTTTCTTGCCTGTGGATTCATCTGCGAGGGAGCGCTCTTCGGCCTGCTCCATCATCTGGAATGCGGGGGTTTCCTCCAAACGCAGACGGAGGTACAGGCCGATGAGACCCAGAGGTCCGGCAATGAGGAAGGGGATGCGCCAGCCCCACTGGAGTAGGTCCTCGGAACTGACGACGGTCTGGATGATCGTCACGATGCCCGCTGCCGCCACATATCCTGCCAGAGTCCCGAATTCGAGGAAGCTGGCGAAGAAACCGCGGCGCTTGTCCGGTGCGTATTCGGCGACGAACGTACTGGCTCCGCCGTATTCGCCGCCGGTGGAAAAGCCCTGCAGTAGGCGTAGGAGTACCAGCAGGATCGGGGCGGCGATACCGATGGATTCGTAGCTCGGGATGAGGCCGATGGCGAAGGTGCTGCCCGCCATCAGAATGATGGTGGTGGCCAGGACTTTCTTGCGTCCGATGCGGTCACCGAGTGGACCGAAGAACAATCCGCCGAGTGGGCGGACGATGAAGGCTGCCGCAAAAATTGCAAAGGTAGAGAGGAGTTGAGCGCTGCCGCTCGCGTCCGGGAAGAACACTTTTCCTATAGTGGTAGCTAGATATGCGTAAACGCCGAAATCGAACCACTCCATGGCATTTCCGAGCATCGTTGCCTTGACAGCGCGCTTGACGGACGCATTGTCGGTGACGCAGACATCGGGTGATTCGGCCACTTCGAGAGCGCTTATCGAGTTCTCTGGTGTAGTCATGACATGCGCTCCCCAGCGCAATCATCGAACCGAGCGGGGCACGTACCTGATGCACGCATCTTTTCGTTGCCCACTCGCCGATGAGCCGGTCGGGAAATCGAGCGTCCGCGTGCCCTGTGGCTCGTTGCGACCCCCGTCGCACGGCTCTGGCCCGCGGCAGTGTCCGGAGCCCACAGGGCTCCGGACTACCGGCAAGTAAGACGCTTACGCTATCAAAGTTGTGCGCGGGAGCCGATTTTCGGGCTAGAAGGCGCGGGCGTACTGCGACGGGATATGCGGTCCTACCTCGGCGTTCAGTTCACGGGCCGCCCGGCGCGCCCAGTAGGGATCACGCAACAGTTCGCGGCCGAGGAGCACCGCCACTGCGCTTCCGTCTTCGACGATCTTCTCGGCCTGTTCGGGTTCGGTGATGAGGCCGACGGCGGCGGCCGGTAGCAGGCTCTCGTTCTGCAGGCGACGGGCGAACGGAACCTGGTATCCCGGCTCCACCGGAATCTTGGCCGCCGGTGAATTACCGCCGGTGGACACGTCGACGAGATCGACGCCGTAGTCGGAGAGGATGTTGGCGAGGGCAACGGTCTGATCCGCGGTCCAGCTGTCGACCTCGAGCCCACGCTCTTCCGTCAGCCAATCGGTCGCCGAGACCCGGACGAAGAGCGGTAGCTCGGCCGGCCACACCTCGCGGACTGCGCTCAGGATTTCGAGGAGCAATCGGATGCGGTTCTCGAAGCTGCCTCCGTAGCGGTCCGTTCGCTTGTTGCTCTCGGGGGAGAGGAACTGATGGATCAGGTATCCGTGGGCCGCGTGAATTTCCACGACCTTGAATTCGGCCTTCAATGCGCGGGTAGCCGCCGCTGCGAAGTCCGCGACGACCTTCTCGATGCCCTCCGTGGTGAGCTCGACCGGATCGGCAAGGTGACCGAACGGAACCGCGCTCGGGGCAACCGTCTGCCACGAGAGTCGGTCGTCGGCGGGCAGACTCTTGCCGCCGCGCCACGGAACCTGCGTCGACGCTTTGCGTCCGGCGTGGGCCAGCTGAATTCCGGGCACTGCGCCGAAGTACGCGAGTTGCGCGTTGATCTCGGCGAAGGCTTGCGCCTGCGTGTCGTTCCAGATCCCCAGATCAGCTGCCGATATGCGGCCTTCGGGATTGACGGCCGTCGCCTCGGTGAGAATCAGGCCGGTGCCGCCGATTGCACGGCTCACCAGATGCGTGCGATGCCACTCGTTGGGCACTCCGACCTGGTCGCCGATGACGTCAGCGGAGTACTGGCACATCGGTGCCATCCAGACGCGGTTCGGGATGGTGACGCCGCGCAGGGTCAAAGGCTCGAACAACACACTCACGGATGGCTCCTGACTCGAAGAAGAAGGTCGGTGGGTGCAACAGTGTCGCGCGCCGGAATTGTTCCCCGGCGGTCCGCCGAAATGTTCGCAGGCGGTCCGCCGAAATGTTCGCAGGCGGTCCGTCGGAATGGTCCCGGGTGGTCACAGCCTCGTTCCGCCGAGCAGGCCGTCACGGTGGGTGGTTAATGTGTATTCATGACCGCTGTGACTTCCAACGCAGAAACCGTCGACTCGAACGCGTCCGACACCAAGTCCGTCGTGCACGACGCCGCACGCCGAGCCCGCAAGGCTTCGCGCGTCCTGGCTCTGCTGACCACCGCGCAGAAGGATGCTGCGCTCAACGCCGCAGCCGACGCGGTACTCGCGGCAAGTGATCGGATTCTCGCGGCCAACGCTCTCGATATCGACACCGCGAAGGCGGGCGGCACCGAGGAATCGCTGCTCGACCGTCTTCGTCTGACCGCTGACCGGATCGAGGGCATCGCGTCGGGTTTGCGTCAGGTTGCCGGACTACCCGATCCGATCGGCGAAGTTCTTCGCGGCTCCACTCTGCCTAACGGTCTGGAACTACGGCAGCAGCGCGTTCCGCTCGGTGTCGTCGGCATGGTGTACGAGGCTCGTCCCAACGTGACCGTCGATGCCTTCGGGCTCACCCTCAAATCGGGAAATGCTGCGCTGCTTCGTGGTTCGTCCTCGGCGGTCAAGTCCAACGAAGCGTTGGTGGCGGCTCTGCGTGCGTCGTTGGTTGATCAGGGACTGCCCGAGGATTCCGTTCAACTTCTGCCGAGTGCGGATCGCTCCACGGTCACTCATTTGATTCAGGCCCGTGGCCTCGTCGACGTCGTCATCCCGCGCGGTGGCGCCGGCCTCATCAGCGCCGTCGTGCGTGATGCCACCGTGCCCACCATCGAGACCGGTGTCGGTAATTGCCACGTCTATGTTCACTCGGCCGCCGATCTACTGATGGCCGAGAAGATTCTTCTCAACTCCAAAACCCGTCGGCCCAGTGTGTGCAACACGGCAGAGACGGTGCTGGTCGACGCCGCTATTGCCGAGACGGCCGTGCCGAAGCTGCTCCAAGCGCTCCAGATGCACGACGTCGTCGTGCACGGTGATCTGCCGGGACTGGTTCCCGCGACCGAGGACGACTGGTCGAAGGAATACCTCACCCTCGACGTCGCCCTCAAGGTCGTCAAGGACTTGGACGCTGCCGTCGAGCACATCGACCAGTACGGGACCGGCCACACCGAAGCCATCGTGACGTCCGATCTCTCGGCTGCCCGCGAGTTCACCGCTCGAGTCGACGCTGCGGCAGTGATGGTCAATGCGTCGACTGCCTTCACCGACGGTGAGCAGTTCGGGTTCGGCGCCGAGATCGGCATCTCCACCCAGAAACTGCATGCGCGTGGCCCCATGGGGCTACCGGAACTGACGTCCACCAAGTGGATCGTCTGGGGCGACGGGCACACCCGACCCGCCTGAAAAGTTCACCAGACTTGCCCCACCTCTCAAGGAGTTAACCGTGGACCGAGCACTTCCCGACACGACGCCGTTCTTCTCGACCGTCGACGACGTGATCGAACGGCTGGCCGAAACCGGCTATCTGTCCGACAAGGCCACCGCGACGGCAGTCTTCCTGGCCGATCGTCTGGGCAAGCCGCTGCTCATCGAGGGCCCGGCCGGTGTCGGAAAGACGGAACTCGCCCGCGCAGTCGCCCAGACCACGGGCGCAGAACTGGTGCGTCTGCAGTGCTACGAGGGCGTCGACGAGGCTCGTGCACTCTACGAGTGGAACCACGCGAAGCAGATTCTTCGGATTCAGTCGGGCGGGGCGAGCGGAGCGAGGGGTGATGTCGCGGTCGACCACAGCTGGGATTCGACGAAGGCGGATGTCTTCTCGGAGGAGTTCCTGCTCGCACGTCCACTGCTCAAGGCCATTCGCCGCGAGGACCCGACGGTGCTGTTGATCGACGAGACGGACAAGGCAGACGTCGAGATCGAAGGTCTGCTCCTCGAAGTGCTCAGCGACTTCGCGGTCACGATCCCCGAGCTCGGAACCATTACCGCCACCCGCAAGCCGTTCACGGTGTTGACCTCGAATGCCACTCGCGAACTCTCGGAGGCTCTGAAGCGTCGTTGCCTCTTCCTGCATCTCGACTTCCCGGACGCCGACCTCGAGCGTCGCATCCTCGCAAGCCGTGTGCCGGAGCTTCCTGAAGCGATTGCCGAGCAGCTGGTCAACACCATTCGTGTTCTTCGCGGAATGCAGCTCAAGAAGGTCCCTTCGGTATCCGAGACCATCGACTGGGGACGCACCCTTCTTGCTCTGGGCATGGACACTCTCGACGACGATGCCGTTCGCGCCACGCTCGGCGTGATCCTCAAGCACCAGTCGGACCAGGTGCGTGCCGCCGCTGAACTTCGGCTGAACTGAGGTCTGACATGGCTCCCGCAGCATCGACGTCGCCGCTCTCACCTGGCGGCCTGGCAGCGCCGCACGGGATTCCCGGTCACCTCGTCGATTTTGTCGAGGCTTTGCGACGACGCGGAATCATGGTCGGCCCGTCCGAGACAGTCGACGCCGGTCAGGTCATGTCTGTTCTCGACCTGCTCGATCGTGAAGCGCTTCGTGAAGGGCTGGCATGCTCGCTCCTGCGCAGGCCGACCCACCGGGCGACGTTCGACGCCGTCTTCGACCTGTGGTTCCCCAAGGCGATCGGTGACCGTGCGGTCGGCGACGTCGACGTCACACTGCCGCGCAAGCCAGACGGCTCGATCGACCTGCAGGCCTTGCGTGAGCTCATTGCCGAACTGCTGACAGACGGCAGTGACGAGGCGATGGAGATGACCGAACTCCTGACCGCCGCGATGGTCGAGGAACTCGGGCAGTACCAGTCGAGTAACGGCCCGTCGTTCTCCGCCTATCAGGCGCTGCGTGACGTCGCCCCGGAGACGTTGCTCAACAAGATCCTGCAGGGCCTGCTCGGCAACCAGGAGGGTTCCGGGTCAGAGGGCAAGGACAACTCCGACTATCAGTCCGAGGTCGCCAAGCGCACGGCAGCGCAGCGCATCGCGGACTTCCGCAAGATGGTCGAGAAGGAAACGCGTCGACGCACAGCCGAGAATTTGGGCAAGGAGCGGGTCGCCACGTACGGCGTTCCGAAACTCGCCGAGGAAGTCGACTTCTTGCGAGCGTCCGATGCCGAACTCACCACGCTGAAGAAGAACGTCGCACCCCTGGCTCGCTTGTTGGCCAGTCGTCTCGCCGTGCGTCGCAGCCGCTCTCGCGCGGGTTCGATCGACCTACGTCGTACGTTGCGCAAGTCCATGTCGACGGGCGGAGTGCCGATCGATCTGGTGCAGCGCAAGCCGAAGCGGGCGCGGCCCGAACTTGTGGTGATGTGTGACGTATCCGGCTCGGTGGCGGGGTTCAGCCATTTCACTCTGCTGCTCGTGAACGCTTTGCGTGAGCAGTTCTCGCGCGTGCGGGTGTTCGCGTTCATCGACACGACCGACGAGGTCACGCGGTTCTTCGACTCGAACGCAGACCTCGGATCAGCGATGTCACGGATGGTGCGTGAGGCCGAACTGATCACCTACGACGGCCACTCAGACTACGGACACGCCTTCGGAGTGTTCCAGGAGAAGTTCGCGCAGTCGATCACCAGTCGCACGTCGCTACTGGTACTCGGCGACGGTCGCAACAACTACCGCGATCCCAACCTTCAGTCGCTGTCGCAGATGGTGGCAGTAGCCAAGCACGCGCACTGGCTCAACCCCGAGCCGAAGGGGCAATGGGGAACGGGTGACTCCGCGGCGAAGGTCTACAACGAGGTCATCAGCATGCACGAGTGCCGCTCGGCCCAGCAGCTTGCCGACGTCGTGTCCCGTCTGCTGCCGGTCTGACCCGTAAGCTCGACACTCGTGCAGAAGGGACTATCGGTGGAACGTGCTCGACGCCTAGGAGTGATGGGTGGCACCTTCGACCCCATTCACCATGGCCACCTCGTTGCGGCCAGTGAGGTCGCCGACCGGTTCGGACTCGACGAAGTGATCTTCGTCCCCACCGGGCGGCCCTGGCAGAAGCAGGGGAAGGGCGTCAGTCCTGCCGAGGACCGGTACCTCATGACGGTCATCGCCACCGCCTCCAACCCGCGGTTTTCCGTCTCTCGGGTCGACGTCGACCGTGAAAAAGTGACGTACACCGTGGACACGCTGCGAGACCTCCGGGCCTACCACCCTGACGCCGAACTCTTCTTCATCACCGGTGCCGATGCGCTGGCCAGCATCCTTTCCTGGCAAGATTGGGAAGAGTTGTTCGCATTGGCGAAGTTCGTCGGGGTATCGCGACCGGGTTTCGATCTCAATGCAGAGCACCTGGCCGGTCACCTCGACACCATGCCCGCCGACGCGGTCACGTTGATAGAGATTCCGGCACTTGCCATTTCGTCGACCGAATGTCGGCGTCGGGCAAGTGAAGACCGCCCCGTCTGGTACCTGGTGCCGGACGGAGTGGTGCAGTACATCTCGAAGCGGAACCTGTATCGACCTGTCGACGCGGAGCGCCGCGACGGAGCTACAACGATGTCGGAGCCCGCACCGGGGAAGTCGGAAGCCGTCCCGGGCGCCGAATCGAGCTAGCCGAGCACAACAAGTACTTTCTGAAGACGAAACTGGAGAACATCGAGTGAGCGCAAACACCGAAGCCATCGACATGGCACGCATCGCGGCCTTGGCAGCCGACGAGAAGCTGGCCACCGAAGTGGTGGTGCTCGATGTGTCCGAACAGCTGGTCATCACGGACTGCTTCGTCATCGCATCTGCGACGAACGAGCGTCAGGTCAACTCGATTGTCGAGAACATCGAAGACCGTCTCCGCGAAGCGGGACACAAGCCGGTCCGCCGGGAAGGCACCCGCGAGGGCCGCTGGGCACTGCTCGACTACGCCGACATCGTCATCCACGTCCAGCATGACGAGGAGCGCAACTTCTACGCTCTCGATCGACTGTGGAAGGACTGCCCGACGGTCGAGGTCGAAGGCCTCGGACAGAACCGTCCCGGCCCCGCCGACGCCAACACGGTGTTCGAGACCGACACGGTTTCCGAGCCGGACGCGCAGGATCCCTCGCTGTGACTTCGTCGGCGCCCAGTGCGGCGTCGAACCCTGTCCGCCGGCTCATCCTGCTGCGTCACGGACAGACCGAATACAACGCCGACTCTCGGATGCAGGGGCAACTCGACACCGACCTGTCGGAGTTGGGACGCACGCAGGCCAAGAGTGCAGGTCCGGTGATCGCCGATCGCAGGCCGTTGACGATCGTGTCCTCGGATCTGCGTCGGGCGTACTTCACGGCCGTCGCTGTCGGTGATTCCGCCGGACTTCCGGTCCTCACCGACACGCGTCTGCGTGAGACACACCTGGGGGAATGGCAGGGCCTGACTCATCATGACGTCGACGAGCGCACTCCCGGTGTGCGATCTGCGTGGCGAGCGGATGCCACGTTGGCGCCGCCCGGCGGCGAAAGCCGAATCGACGTCGCGAATCGCAGCCTCCCCGTAGTTCACGAATTGCTCGACACGCACCCGGACTGGGCCGAGCGGCCCGTGGTTCTGGTGGCGCACGGAGGCTTGATCGCGGCACTGACAGCGGCATTGCTCGACCTACCCGTCGATCGCTGGGCCGTCCTCGGCGGATTGGGAAACACCAGTTGGGTGCAACTCAGTGGACATGGTGACGTCAAGTCGATCGAGTGGCGACTCGACGTATGGAATGCTTCTGCGAGTGTCGCAAATGACGTCCTCTGAAAGTGCCGACGGGCAGCGCCCCGTCCTCCTCGTACTCGCGGATTCGCTGTCGTATTTCGGCCCCAAAGGCGGCCTCGCGGCAGATCATCCACGCATCTGGCCCAACATCGTGGCCGACGAACTCGGCTGGGACGTCGAGTTGGTCGCCCGTATCGGCTGGACGTGCCGCGATGCGTGGTGGGCACTGACTCAGGATCCTCGTGTGTGGGCGGCGGTGCCGCGGGCAGGCGCCGTCGTGTTCGCGGTCGGCGGTATGGACTCGCTACCGTCTCCGCTGCCTACCGCGCTCCGCGAGACCATCCGCTACGTTCGGCCACCCGCGCTTCGACGCGTGGTGCGCGAGGGTTATCAGTGGCTGCAGCCGCGGCTTGCACCTCTGGGCCGCCCGGTCGCACTTCCGCCCAAGCTGAGCGTCGAGTATCTGGAAAGCTCGCGAAATGCGTTGGAGTACATGCGGCCGGAACTGCCGATGATCGCGACCTTGCCGTCAGTGCATCGCAGCGATGCCTACGCGAGCGTGCATGCCGGCCGGCCGGCCGCCGTGTCCGCGATCACCGAGTGGGCTACGGAGAAAGACGTTCCCGTAGTCGACCTTGCAGATGCAGTGCGTGACAACGTCTTTTCCGAGAACGGCAATCCTGACGGCATTCACTGGGGTTGGGACGGTCACCTCGGCGTAGCCCGCGCGATGATCGCTGCGATTCGCGGGGTCGAGGCGCAGAAAGTGGTTTCGCCGGAACTGGTAGCACCGCCGAGCGAAGTCGGGTAGCAGAATGCCGGTCGTCGTCGTCACGGATTCCTCCGCCTGCATCCCGCAGGAGTCGGCCGACGCATGTGGCATTCAGGTTGTTCCGCTCCACGTGCTCCGTGACGGTTGCGACTTGCGAGAGGGCGTCGACGCAATGCCGAGCGACCTGTCGGGAGTGACAACGGCCGGAGCGTCGCCCGCCGAGTTGTCCGAAGCGTATGCACGCGCCCTGGACATGAGCGACGGTGACGGCGTTCTCGCCGTTCACATTTCACGTCAACTGTCGGGAACGTGGGAAGCCGGACGAGTCGCAGCCCAGGAATTCGGTGGCGCCGTCCGGATCGTCGATTCACAGTCCGCCGGTATGGGTTTGGGCTATCCGGCTCTCGAAGCTGCACGCTTGGCCGAGAAGGGCGCTTCACTCGAAGAGGCGTACGGCCGGGCGGTCGACGTCGCCAGCCGTGGGCGCTGCTACATCGTCGTCGACAAACTTGATCAATTGCGTCGGGGCGGACGAATCGGAACCGCCGCTGCGTTGCTGGGTACTGCATTGGCGATGAAGCCGATCCTGCATCTGGTGGACGGCAAACTCGTGCTCGGCGAAAAAACGCGCACCACCACCAAAGCGCTTGCACGCTTGGTTGATTCGGCAGTCGAGCGCGCCGGTCTCGGCCGCGTGGCGATAGCCGTGCATCACATGCGAGCACGAGAGCGTGCCGACGGGATAGCGGAACAGTTGGCCGAGCGCATTCCCGATGTAGCGGAATCCGTGGTTACCGACTTCAGCGCGGTTATCGGAGCGCACGTCGGCGTCGGCGCGATCGGTGTTGTGGTGTGCCCGTTGCCGGAGATCGACGCGAACACCTGATCGTTTCTCCACAATCCCCGAGTTCTCCACAGGTCGAAATTCATCGTCTTCGGTGGCGAGGTCTCTCGTTAGCGTCCAGTCATGAGGATCAGCGAGGAGCGCGAGCGGGCGCGTGATCGCCTCGCGGCGATGGACGGAAACTACCGGCAGCGACCGGCCGTCGACGAATTCGAGGATTCAGGGTCTTTCGAGAGGTCCCCCGAGTGGCTTCGGGACTTCGACGAGGACGACTACGACGCTCAGCCCGACTCGTCACGGTTCGACCGATTGCCCGAACATTGGCGCGGTACACGTTGGCGCCCGAGTCGGTCGGCGACCTGGGTGTTGGCGATCGTTGCAGTTCTGGCCACGGGAATCGGCTTGTTCGCCGTGTGGTGGGATTCTCCGAGCATGCAGGCGGTCCCAACGTTGCCCTCGCCCCAGAATGTCACGGAGAAGAATGTGACTGCCGGCGATGGTGAATCAGCCAGTCCTGTACCGACCGGCGTCGTGGCAGAGCAGCCGCCCGAGGCTGTGGTGGTCAGTGTCGTCGGGCTCGTGCGCACGCCTGGGCTTGTCAATCTTCATTCGGGCTCGCGCATCGCCGACGCGCTTGCTGCGGCAGGTGGCGTGCTCGACGGAGCGGAGACGGTGGGCCTGAATCTGGCTCAGAAACTTGTCGACGGCGATCAGATCGTGGTTGGTGCGGCCGATCAGTCCGGTGGTGTTTCTTCGAGTACCACTGCAGGAGGGACCAGCCCCGCAGCTACGGGGGAATCCGGCGGGGCTGGGCTGGTGAACCTCAATACCGCCACCGAGGCCGAACTGGACGAGCTTCCCGGGGTAGGGCCGGTAACGGCTGCGGCGATCATCTCCTGGCGCACATCCAACGGAAAATTCACGGACATAGAACAATTGGGGGAAGTCGACGGGATCGGCCCGGCAAGGTTGGCCAAATTGCGAGTGCTGGTGTCGGTGTGAACGAACCGGAAGCCTCGCCGGTCCTCGACGCTCGACTGCTTCCGTCTGCCGTCGCGGTGTGGGGGAGCAGTGCGGTGGGGATCCTGTTCGGCCCGGTCGCCGCGTGGGTACTGGCGGTGGCGTGTGCGGTTCCAGCGGCACTCCTCACTTACGTGGTTGTGCGCCGGACATCAGCGGGGTGGGTACGAATCATGTTGGTTGCATTGCTGTTCGGTGCCGGGTGTAGTGCCGTCGGCGGGTGGCGGGCGTCCGAGGCGGAGAGGCACCCACTGACCCGAGCTTCTCTCGAGGGAGCTTGGGTGAGTGTCGAAGTGGAACCCTCGGAGGATCCGCACGCGGTCTCCGGCGCGGTGGGTCAAGGTCAGGTCGTCTTCAGGGCAACCGTCAATTCGGTGACTGCCCAGAACCGCAGGTACTCCGGAGGCGGCTTGGTCACCATCCGGGCGCCCAGTTCGTCGTGGCTCGAAGTTGTTCCAGGGCAGAGCCTCACGGTTCGTGGCCGGGCGAGTCAGCCATGGCGTAGCGATTCCACGCTCGCCGTGATCACGTCCGAAGGGCCTCCCGTCGCGGTGGGAGAAGTGCCCTGGTATCAGCGATGGGCAAGTGTGGTGCGCATTCGTTTCGCGGCTGCGTGCTCGGCTGCACTCCCGCCGGATCAGGCGGGTCTGCTGCCTGGCCTCGTCGTCGGAGACACGTCGGCGCTGTCGCCGGTGGTGAAGGACAACTTCACCGTTGCCGGACTTTCCCATCTCACCGCGGTGTCCGGCGCCAACATCAGCATTCTGCTCGGGGCCGTTCTGCTGTTGGTCAGAGCCGCGGCGCTCAGTCCACGGGTCGGCGCCGCTTTGGCGGTGGTAGCCCTCGTTGCCTTTGTTGTCGTCGCGAGGCCGTCGCCGAGTGTTCTACGCGCGTCGGTGATGGGCTTGGTAGGCCTGCTCAGTCTGGTCACTGGTCGGCGCAAACAGGCGCTGCCTGCGCTTGCCGCCGCCGTCATCGTTCTGGTAGTCGTGAGGCCCGAGCTGGCCGTCGACTGGGGATTTGCGCTGTCGACTACTGCGACGGGCGCGCTGGTGATCATTGCTCCGGTGTGGGTGGACGTGCTTCGCCGAAGAGGCTGGCCCCGTTGGTTTTCGGAGATGACAGCTGTCTCGGGTGCTGCGTTTGTCGTGACTGCACCGTTGGTGGGCGCCATGGCGGGAACCTTCAGCGTGGTCACGATTGCCGCGAACATGGCGGTGGCGCCGGTGATCGGAATCATCACGGTGTTCGGTGCGGTGATTGCCTTGTGTGCGCTGATCTGTCCACCGATCGCGGTGTTCGTCGCGCCATTGGTGCGGCCGCCGATGGGGTGGCTGCTGTGCGTGTCCGAGCGGGCGGCGGCGCTTCCCGGAGCGTCGGTGGTAGTGCCGTCAGGACTCATCGGTGCCCTCGTCGTCGTGGGAGTCCTACTGGCGACGACCCTGACGCTGTGGAATCGGATTTCGAGATGGGTGCTCGGCGTTCTCGTTCTGGGAGTTGTTCTGGCCCTGATCTTTCAGCACGTGTTCGGGGGTGGCCGTATTGCTCCGGGGTGGGCACTGGTGATGTGCGACGTCGGTCAGGGGGACGGTCTTGTGCTCTCGACTGGAGACGGCAGGGTGATCGTGATCGATGTCGGTCCTGATCCCACGTCGATGGATCGTTGCCTGAACATGTTGGACGTCAACGACATCGCGTTGCTGGTGATCAGTCATTTTCATGCCGATCACATCGGTGGATTGGAAGCAGTCCTGAGTGGGCGTTCGGTCGCTGCGATCGGAGTCGGGTCGATGTTGTTGCCGGAGTCAGGTTTTCGGGCGGTGAAGGATGCCGCCGACTCGCAGGCCGTTCCGGTTGTCTCGTTGCTCGCAGGTATGGAGTTGACGTTGGGATCGGTGAACGTGGAGGTTCTCGGTCCGTTGGTTCCAGCTCCCCGCGATTCCGTCGGTGCCGCAGATGCAGCCAACGATCAGTCGCTGGTGGTGATGGCGCACACGGGCGCGGGTCGAATTCTGTTGACGGGCGACGCCGAAGTTGCGGGGGAGGAGGCGATCCTCCGATCGGGAGCGGACGTGAAGGCCGATGTGTTGAAGCTGCCCCATCACGGTTCTCGGACCACGTCGTCGGCATTTCTGGAAGCGGTGCGTCCGAGGTTGACGATGATCAGCGTCGGCGTCGGCAACAGTTTCGGGCACCCGAATGCGGAGGTTCTCGATGAACTGGATTCATTGGGCGGGGCGGTGGTTCGGACCGACGTCGACGGCACCGTCGCTGTGTACGGCGGGGGCGGCGGGTCTGTGTCGATCGTGTCGGTTCCTCGTGGGACCATCTTCGGGTGAGTAATCCGTCTGGAGTCGATCCGCTGCATCTTGTTCTCGGGGACGACGAGTTCCTGATCGACCGCACGGTATCGCAGCTCATCAGAGCCGTCCGCGGTGACCGCGGCCAGGGTATTTCGGATCTCCCGGTGACCAAGATGCGTGCGGGCGACACCAATGCTCCCGAGTTGGCCGAGTTGCTCAGCCCTTCTCTTTTTGCCGAAGACCGTGTGATCGTCCTGGAATCGGCTGCAGAAGCAGGCAAAGATGCCGTAGCGCTTGTCCTGGAGGCTGCACGCGAGCCGGCAGAAGGTGTGGTTCTGATCGTCGTGCACTCGGGCGGCGGTCGCGCGAAAGCGTTGGCTCCGGCCCTCGAGAAGCTCGGCGCGACGGTTCACAACTGCGGAAAACTGAACAAGAGTCAGCTTGTCGACTTCGTCCGGGGTGAGTTCCGGACCGCAGACGTCAGGGTTGCGCCAGATGCGATCGCCGCGATGATCGAAAGCGTCGGCTCCAACCTCCGCGAACTCGCGTCGGCCTGCTCGCAATTGGCGGCAGATACGGGCGGCAAGATCGACGTCGATGCGGTCCACAAGTATTACTCGGGCAAGGCCGAGGTTTCCGGATTCGACGTGGCCGACAAAGTCATCGTCGGCGATACCCGGGGTGCGCTCGAGGCGCTCCGATGGGCAGATCAGATCGGAACAGCCCATGTTCTGCTCGCGGATGCCCTCGCCGACGCAGTCCACACCATCGCGAAGGTCGGCCCGTTTGCACGGGGCGGTGACCCGTTCCGGTTGGCGTCGGATCTCGGAATGCCGCCGTGGAAGGTCAAGAAGGCGATCAAGGAGGTCGGCGGCTGGGATCCCACGTCGATCGGCGCTGCGATGCAGATCGTCGCTGCCCTCAACGCCGACGTGAAGGGTGCCGCAGTCGACTCGTCCTTCGCCCTGGAGATGGCAGTGCGGAAAGTGTGCGCGTTGCGGAAGAACTGAGTACAACGTGGCCTACTGCGCGTCCGGCCAGAAGTAGTCCGACGACAGTGGCGGCCGTGGCCTCGCCCGCCCGGTAGTCGAGGCGTTTCACGCAGGCTTGCTCCAACTGAGTATGCGGAATGGCCTGAGGCCGTGTCGTTGGTTCACCTGTTCTGATGTCGGTCACCCGTAGTGAGTCGTGCGACACCGGATTCACCACACTGCCGCAGGCAATGGTTTCTTGGCCGATGCTGTCCACCGGCACCTTCACGGTGGTGAGTACCGCTCGTCCAACGGCGAGAAACGCCAGAATCGCAACGAGTGAACACATCACGCCGAAGAAGATCCGGAATTCGCTACGTTGCCTGCGCCTACACCATCCGTAGCTTGCGGCACCTCCGACGACTGCAACCGTCAATGATTCCCACCAACGAGGGATTTCCCAGGGCGGCCACTACGCCGAAAGCGACGACCGCCCAGAAGACAGTCGTGAACAACCAGCTGCGAGGGCGCTTCCCGTGCCCGTTGATCGCCATCATCAGATGGTTGCAGCCCGCTCCACATATTCGCTGCAAGACATGGATGGCGGGTCTTCGCACTGACCCGATTGAATACGCAAAATAGCCGCCTGGTCTTTCGACCTGGCGGCTATCGAGACGAACCAGTGTGACGGCGAACCGTCACAGTGGAAACGTCAGAGCTTGTTGGCAGCCTGCGAGAGTGCAGACTTCTTGTTGGCAGCCTGGTTGGCGTGAATGACGCCCTTGCTGGCTGCCTTGTCGAGCTTGCGGCTGGTGGAGACGAGGAGCTCGTTGGCCTTGTCCTTGTCACCGGCTGCCGCAGCCTCGCGGAATGAACGGATCGCGGTACGCAGCGAGGACTTCACCGACTGGTTACGGAGTCGGGCCGCCTCGTTGGTACGGATTCGCTTCACCTGGGACTTGATGTTGGCCACGCGTAAAATCCTTGTCGTCTTTAGCTGGTTACGGTCGAGAAAGCTGTGGGCGCACTGATGCACCGACTGGCAAGATTACCAGCCGAGGGCCCAAGAACCCAAACCGTCGCACGTTGCGTCTGTCGAGAAGGGTACACCGAGCGCCCGATTTCTCGCCGCGCTGCCGAATAGCCCCACTTGTAGCAGCATGTTGCCCTATGACGCCGCCGCCTTCGAAAAGTTCGAGTAAAACAGGTTCGACCACCACCCGAGCGCGTCCTGCCGCAGTGTTCGACGGATATTCAGACATCGGTCGCTACGAGTTGGCTTTCGACGAGATGTTCGAGCCCGACGGCTCGGTGCGTGGTCCGTACAAGGGTGTGTACAAAGCCCTGGCGCCGACGAGCAGCGCCGACCTTGCCGCGCGTGCCGACGCACTCGGACGCGCATTCATCGACCAGGGCGTGACGTTCTCGCTGTCCGGGCAGGAGCGACCGTTTCCGTTGGATCTGGTGCCGCGCGTCATCGCCGCGCAGGAGTGGTCGCGGCTTGAAAAGGGCATCAAGCAGCGAGTGAAGGCGCTCGAGTTGTTCCTCGCGGACATTTACGGCGAGCAGCGAATCCTGCGCGATCACGTGTTGCCGCGCCGCTTGGTGACCTCGTGCGAGCACTTCCACCGTGAAGCGGCCGGCATCGTGCCGCCCAACGGTGTGCGAATTCACGTCGCGGGTATCGACCTGGTCCGAGACGAGGCGGGAGAGTTCCGAGTCCTCGAGGACAATCTGCGATCTCCGTCCGGTGTCTCCTATGTGATGGAAAACCGTCGCACCATGACTCGGGTGTTCCCGGATCTGTTCATGTCCCACAAGGTGCGGGCGGTCGGTGATTACGCAACACACCTGCTGAGGGCGCTGCGTGCGGGTGCTGCACTCAACGAAGCGGACCCGACAGTGGTTGTTCTCACACCGGGTATCGCCAATTCCGCCTATTTCGAGCATTCGTTGCTCGCTCGTCAGATGGGTGTGGAACTCGTCGAAGGTCGCGACCTGTTCTGCCGCGACAACATGGTGTACATGCGCACGACGGAAGGCGAGCGCCAGGTCGACGTCATCTATCGCCGCATCGACGACGAGTATCTCGACCCGATGCACTTCCGTCCGGATTCGATTCTCGGCGTCGCAGGCCTACTGAATGCGGCGCGGGCGGGCAACGTGGTGATCTCGAGCGCCGTCGGCAACGGAGTCGGTGACGACAAACTCGTCTATACCTACGTTCCGCAGATCATCGACTACTACCTCGGTGAGAAGCCGCTCTTGCAGAACGTCGACACGTTCCGCTGTTGGTTGGACGAGGAGTGCGAGCAAGTCCTCGACCGCGTCGCCGAACTGGTCATCAAGCCGGTGGAAGGGTCCGGCGGCTACGGAATCGTCTTCGGACCCGACGCGAGCCCCAAGGAACTGGCCGCGATCACCCGCAAGATCAAGGCAGACCCGCGCGGGTGGATTGCGCAGCCACTCGTGCAGTTGTCCACGGTGCCGACCAAGATCGACGATGTTCTCTCGCCGCGCCACGTGGACTTGCGGCCCTTTGCCGTCAACGACGGTGAGGACGTGTGGGTGTTGCCCGGCGGCCTGACCCGGGTGGCACTTCCGGAAGGTTCGCTGGTGGTCAACTCCAGCCAGGGCGGCGGAAGCAAGGACACGTGGGTGCTTGCGAGTCGCACCTCTGACGAAGACCCAGAGTTGTCAGGCGAGGAACTGGTGTCCGAGCCCCCGGAATCCGCGGAGCCGGTGCAGGGTCCCGAACTGAGCACCTCGCAGCAACAACAGCAGCAGCAACAGTGAACACCTCGGAAGTGCCCAGCTACCAAGAACTATCAGTGAACGGAGCGTGGTGACCGATGCTTGCTCGCAACGCAGAGTCCCTCTACTGGATCGGCCGCTACGTCGAGCGCGCCGACGACACTGCTCGGATCCTCGACGTCGCCGTCCATCAATTGCTCGACGACGCCACCGTCGACCCGGACCGCACGTCGCGTCTGCTCCTGCGTGTCCTCGGCATCGAGGCGCCGGAGGGCAAGCTCGACGTGCGCTCGCTCACCGATCTGGTTGCGTTCAGCCGCAACCAGGTTGGTTCGATCGTGGACTCGCTGGCAAGTGCTCGTGAGAATGCTCGCGGGGCGCGTGAGGTCACGTCGAGTGAGATGTGGGAGTGCCTGAACACCACGTACAACGGACTGGCCGAGCGTGAACGTGCCTCACGCAGGCTGGGGCCACACGAGTTCTTCCGCTATGTGGAGGAACGCGCAGCGATGTTCGCGGGCCTGGCGGATTCCACGCTCAGTCGCGACGACGGCTATCGGTTCCTTCTGCTGGGCAGGTCGATCGAACGTGTCGACATGATCGTGCGGATGCTTCTGGCGCGCGCCGGTGACCGCCCGTCGTCGCCGGCATGGGTCAGCGTTCTTCGCTCGGCGGGCGCACATGACACGTATCTGCGTACGTATCGCGGAGCGCTCGACGCCAATCGCGTCGTCGAGTTCATCTTGTTGGACAGGCTCTTTCCGCGCTCGGTGTTCCACTCGATCAGGCAGGCCGAGAAGTGCCTGCAGGAGCTCGACCCGCAGCCGGGCAGTCGCGTCGGAATCCGGGCGGAGGCGCCGAGGCTTCTGGGCCGCGCACGCAGCGAACTCGAGTTCCTGCCGCAGGGCGTGTTGCTCGAGGATCTGCAGGGACGGTTGCTCGGTTGGCAGGAGACCTGCCGCGAACTGGGTGAGGCAATTGCATTGCAGTACTTCCACGCTGCGCCGTGGGTCGCGTGGACGGATGCCGGCGCCGCGTATGCGGAGTCGACGGTGGAGGGAGAGCTGTGAGCTGGCGGATGAGGGTCGTGCACACCACGGGATATGCGTACGACGCCCCGGTGACGTCGTCGTACAACGAAGCGCGATTGACACCTCGCGGCGACACCAGGCAGACGGTGATACTCACGCGCGTCGAAACCCAGCCGGCAACGCGTTCCTACCGATACACCGATTACTGGGGCACCGCGGTGACCGCCTTCGACTTGCACGCCCCGCATACGGAACTCGAAGTGACCGGACTGTCGGTGGTCGAGACGGAACCGTTCGTTCAGCCCGAGGAAACCGTCGACTGGGATGAATTGTCGGGAAACGCGATTAAAGATCGATTCAACGAACAACTGAGTTTCACGAGATATGTTCCGCGTGATCGTAAGCTGGCGACAATTGCCAAGGAATTGCGCAAAGATAAATCACCTGAAGATGCAGTAGTGGCTGCGTCGCAATGGGTTTACGGTGAAATGTCATATGTGCCGGGTACGACCGGAGTGCATACGTCGGCGGTCGAGGCGTGGTCGGCACGGAAAGGCGTCTGCCAGGACTATGCGCATCTGACCTTGGTATTGCTTCGAACGATGGGGATACCGTGTCGATACGTTTCCGGCTATCTCCACCCCAAACGTGATGCGGCAGTCGGGGACACGGTGGTCGGCGAATCGCACGCGTGGATCGAAGCGTGGACCGGCGCGTGGTGGGGATACGACCCGACCAATGCGATAGCTGTGAATGAACAGCATGTCTCGGTCGGAATAGGAAGGGACTATTCGGATGTGCCGCCTTTGAAGGGAATCTTTTCCGGTGGACGCTCCACAGATCTCGAAGTTGTTGTGGAGATCACCAGGCTTGCGTAAAGTCCGGCAAATCTAGGCGCGTGAGCATTACTACCGTTCGATGAGAAGAAGGTGGGAATATGTCTCCAACTGCACAGGAATTGACTGAGATCGAACCGATCTCGGATGTGAAGAAGTATGCGGCCGAAGCGGTGGGAACATTTGTGCTCGTGTTCTCCGCAGTCGGAACTGCCGTCTTTGCAGGTGCGAAAGTCGGCAATCTCGGAGTTGCCTTCGCATTCGGCCTGACCCTGCTGTTCCTCGTATATGCGATCGGACCGATTTCCGGTTGCCACGTCAACCCAGCAGTGACTCTCGGCCAATTCGTGATCGGGCGAATCTCAGCCGTCAATGCGGCGATTTACGTTGTCGCGCAAGTGATCGGCGGCTTGGTCGCAGGCGTCGTGATCTACACGGTGGCCAACAGTCTCCCGGCGTACAACCGTGCTGCTGACGGTTTGGGTGCAAACGGTTGGGGCGCACACAGTCCGTCTGCCGAGAAGAATCTTCTCGGAAAGGTGGTTTCCGACGGTTACGGCATCGGTGCCGCGATGATCATCGAGATTCTCCTGACCGCTCTGCTCGTGTTCGTCGTTCTCGCGTCGACCGACCAGATCTCCGACGTGCCGCTCGCCGGGGTGTCCATCGGCTTCACCCTGGCCGTCATTCACCTGATCTCGATCCCGATCGACAACACCTCCGTCAACCCCGCTCGAAGCCTCGCTGTCGCGCCGTTCCAGGACGGTGCACTCGGCCAGGTGTGGTTGTTCATCGTGTTCCCGCTCATCGGCGGTGCGCTCGGTGCACTCATCTATCGAGCACTCTTCGGACGGTTCAACCGTATGGACAGCTGATCGACACTGTTTCCATCGTCCGGGTCGGCTTCAGCTCCAGCTGAAGTCGGCCCGAAGTTTTGCCGCGACCGCGTCGAACTTCTTGTGATCCATGACGGCGCCCTCGCGCCGGATCCCGCTCTCGGGAACGTCGAGCACCCGGTCGAGCCGGACCCAGCTGGGCCTTCCCTCGCCGTCCCATGGACCCGAACCGATTGCGAGCCAATCGCGCTCACCCTCGCGTTTACTCTGCGAAGACAACATCAGGCCGAGCAGCGTGTCGCCGTCGCGGCCGACAACCAGCACCGGGCGGTCTTTGCCCTGGGTCGGATCCTCCTCGTAGGCAACCCAGGTCCAGACGATCTCGCCCGGATCGGCCTTGCCGTCGAGGTCGGGGGAGTACTCGACCTTGCGGGCGCGATGTGCGGTCGGAGACGTTCGCGTGGCGATCGGGCGGCCGGTCGGACCCGGCTTCGAGGCAGACGACTGGGACGTGGACGACTGCAGCTGGCGCAGCAACGCAGGGCCCTTCTCCACCGCGAGGGCGCCGAGGGTTCTGCCGATCTGCTTCCACATGCTTGCCATAGCGTTCGAGCATAATCACCCACCCGTGGGAACCCCTGGTACGGCGGCGCCGAGACTTGGATATCCTGAGGGTTGACAGTGGCCCGGATCCGGGCCGGTGCCGGTCCGACTAAGGGGTCTCCCATCAGCAGCTTCGCCGACAAGACGTTCACGGATCCTGCGCAGATCCGGAACTTCTGCATCATCGCGCACATCGACCACGGTAAGTCGACGCTGGCAGATCGCATGCTTCAGCTCACCGGTGTGGTCGAAGAGCGGGCGATGCGTGCGCAGTACCTGGACCGCATGGACATCGAGCGTGAACGCGGCATCACCATCAAGGCTCAGAACGTTCGTCTGCCCTGGACCGTCGACGGCGAAGAGTTCGTCCTCCACCTCATCGACACACCCGGCCACGTCGACTTCACGTACGAGGTCTCCCGCGCGCTCGAAGCATGTGAGGGTGCAATTCTGCTGGTCGACGCTGCTCAGGGCATCGAAGCTCAGACGCTGGCGAACCTCTACCTGGCGATGGAGAAGGATCTCAAGATCATTCCCGTCCTCAACAAGATCGACCTCCCGGCCGCGGATCCCGACCGCTATGCCGAAGAGATCGCGCACATCACGGGCTGCGAGCCCGGTGATGTCCTGCGCGTCTCGGGTAAGACCGGCATGGGCGTCAAGGAACTGCTCGACGAGGTCATCAAGCAGGTACCTGCGCCTGTCGGCGATGCTGACGGTCCCGCCCGCGCGATGATCTTCGACTCCGTCTACGACGCCTACCGCGGCGTGGTCACCTACGTGCGTGTGGTCGACGGTCGGATCCGTCCCCGCGAGAAGATCACGATGATGTCCACGGGCACCACACACGAACTGCTCGAGGTCGGCATCATCTCGCCCGAGCCGAAGGCCAGTATCGGTCTGGGCGTCGGCGAGGTGGGCTACCTCATCACGGGTGTGAAGGATGTCCGCCAGTCGCGCGTCGGTGACACCGTCACCACCACCCGCAACGGCGCGACCGAACCGCTGGTCGGCTACCGCGATCCCAAGCCGATGGTCTACTCGGGCCTCTACCCGATGGACGGCTCGGACTACCCCGTGCTGCGCGATGCCCTCGACAAGCTCCGTCTCAACGACGCGGCGCTGGCGTATGAACCCGAGACGTCGGTTGCCCTCGGATTCGGCTTCCGCTGCGGCTTCCTCGGCCTGCTCCACATGGAGATCACCCGCGACCGCCTCGAGCGTGAGTTCGGCCTCGAACTGATTTCCACCGCGCCCAACGTCGTCTACCGCGTCGTGATGGAGGACGGGGCCGAGGTCATCGTCACCAACCCGTCGTACTGGCCGGAAGGCAAGGTTCGCGAGGTCTACGAGCCCGTCGCCAAATGCACCGTCATCGCCCCGAGTGAGTACGTCGGCGCCATCATGGAGCTGTGCCAGTCCCGTCGCGGTGAGCTCGGCGGCATGGACTACCTCTCCGAGACTCGCGTCGAACTGCGCTACGAACTGCCCATGGGCGAGATCATGTTCGACTTCTTCGACGCCCTCAAGTCCCGCACCAAGGGTTATGCCAGCCTCGATTACGAGGAGGCCGGTGAGCAGCAGGCCGATCTGGTGAAGGTCGACATCCTGCTGCAGGGCGAGGCCGTCGACGCGTTCTCCTCGATCGTGCACCGTTCCAACGCCGGCGCTTACGGCGGACGCATGACGTCGAAGCTTCGTGAGCTGATTCCTCGCCAGCAGTTCGAGGTTCCGATCCAGGCCGCGATCGGCGCGAAGATCATCTCGCGCGAGAACATTCGCGCAATCCGCAAGGACGTTCTTGCCAAGTGCTACGGCGGCGACATCAGCCGTAAGCGCAAGCTGCTCGAGAAGCAGAAGGAAGGCAAGAAGCGCATGAAGACCATCGGTCGCGTCGAGGTGCCGCAGGAAGCATTCGTGGCGGCCTTGACGTCGGAATCGGTCGGCGAGAAGCCCAAGAAGTAGGAGCGCATGGTCACCACCTGGTTGTCCCGAGAGTTCGGAATCGAAATCCCGGTTCTCGGGGCGCCCATGGGTGGTCGCGCGGGCGGCGCGCTCGCCGGAGCTGTATCGGCGGCCGGCGGGTTGGGGCTGCTCGGCGCGGCTCGGGACAACACACCCGAGTGGAGCGCGGGCGGAGCCGCA
>NZ_BCWH01000002.1:2242155-2385641 GCF_001653035.1 Rhodococcus sp. YH3-3
GGTGAGGCAGGCGGTCACACGGGCCGAATCGGAACCTTGCCGCTGCTGCAGGAGATCCTCGAAACGACATCACTTCCAGTACTGGCGGCCGGCGGAATCGGGACCGGCCGCGGTTTGGCCGCAGTCCTGGCGGCAGGCGGGGAAGGCGTGATGATCGGAACGGCGCTGCTCGCCAGCCCGGAGACGGTCGGGCCGGGCTATGCCCGCGAGCGCGTCGTCGAAGCCGGAAGTGCCGACACGATTTACACCTCGGTGTTCGACCGAGCGCGCAGTCAACCGTGGCCGCAGCGGTGGGGTGGCCGCGCGGTGGCCAACGAGTTCACTGCCGCCTGGCACGGAGTCGACGCCGATGAGGAAATGCTGGCAAAGGCGTACGACCCGTCGGATCCCCACAGCGGAGTCGTCTACGCCGGAGAAGCTGTCGGACTCGTACACGGAACCCATCCGGCCGGCGACGTGGTTCGACGCATCGGCGCCGATGCGGAGCGTCTGCTCTCTCGTTTCGCCTGAAAGCAAGGTCGGACACAGCCGGATCCCATATGAGAAGGTAAGCCTCTGCTAACTAGTGGAGGAGTATTTTCGTGCGTGCGATGAAGTTTTCGGCGGTGGCTCTCTTGGGAGCGCTGGTCGTAGGTATCAGCGGATGTTCGTCCTCGGACGCCGACGAGATCGCGGGCGGTCGGGTCACCACGATCGACCACAAGTTCGGCGCCACCACGATCACCGGGACGCCGACGCGCATCGTCGCGGCCGACACCCAGTGGCTCGACGCTCTGCTCGAACTCGGAATCCAGCCGGTGGGGTACCTGGCTGCCGGCCCGATGGGCGACGAGCGTGGTCTGTTCCCGTGGGAGAGTGGCGTGGACGCGTCGGCGAAGGAACTCGATCGCTCGGCGATCCAGCAGTTCGGTGTCCCGCTCAAAGCTGAAGAAATTGCAACCTTGGATCCCGATCTGATTCTCGGCGGGTTCTCCGTCGCCGATCAGGACGATTTCGACCAGTTGAGCAAGATCGCTCCGACAATTGCCGGTCTGTCCGACGTCCAGGTCGATCCGTGGCAGGACCAGGTGGAGATTCTCGGCCGGGTTCTCGACAAGGAGTCGCGAGCCGACGAGATCGTCGAGGCGACAAACGGGCAGATCGATGCGCTCGCACAGCGGTTGCCGGGGCTGAAGGGTAAGACCGCTCTTTTGTCGCAGTACGTCTTCCCGACGTCGCAGTTGGTGATCGTCGCTGATCCCAAGGACGGTGCTTCGGGACTGTTCACGCGTCTGGGAATGTCGTTGCCGCCCAAGCTGGTCGACGAGGCCGGTGTGACCGGTGGCCGGCTGATACTCAGCCCGGAACGGGTCGACGCTCTCAGCGCCGACGTCGTGGTGCTGCTGCCCAACGGCGGGTCGCTCGACGACATGATGAAGCTGCCGGGGTTTGCCGACCTGCCTGCAGTCAAGGGTGGCGGATTGGCCATCGTCGACTATCCGACTGTTGCCGGCCTGAACACTCCGTCGTCGCTGTCGCTGAAGTACTCGCTCGAATCGATCACGCCGCAGCTCGAAGCGGTGGCCGGCTAGACCTGCTGTGCGCCTTTATTAACCGCGGGCGGTTAATAAAGGCGCACAGCAGGGGGTCTAGGTCGCGTTGTGCGCGGGCTGGAAAGCTCCGGCTTCGGCAGCTTCCTCGGCGCGGATCACGTGGACCACGGCGTTGATCAGCGCCAGGTGTGTGAACGCCTGCGGGAAGTTACCCAGATGGCGACCGGTGTGCGCGTCGATCTCCTCCGCGTACAGCTTGAGCGGGCTCGCGAACCCGAGCAGACGCTCGCAGAGATGCTTTGCCCGATCCAGTTCGCCGATCTCGACGAGGGCGGAGACGAGCCAGAAGGAGCAGATGGTGAACGTGCCCTCTTCTCCGCTCAATCCGTCGTCGGTGGTGTCGACGCGATAGCGCAGGACCAACCCCTCTTCGGTGAGCTCGTCGGCGATCGCCAGCACCGTCGCCCGGATGCGCGGATCGTCGGCCGGCAGGAAGCGCAGCAGCGGTGCCAACAAGAGCGACGCGTCGAGTGAATCGTGGCCGTACCGCTGTGTTAGAACTCCGCGCGAGTCGACACCGTGCGCGAGGATGTCGGCCTTGATCTCGTCCGCGATGGCCGTCCATTGCTGTGCAAAGCTCTTCTCGCCCTGCATCTCTGCCAGCTTGGCGCCGCGATCGAGAGCGACCCAGCACATGATCTTCGACGACGTGAAGTGCTGCGGTTCACCGCGCACCTCCCAGATCCCGCGGTCGGGCTGGCGCCAATGCTTGATCGCTTCCTCGACCTGCTTCTTGAGCAGCGGCCACAACGCCTCGGGGACGCGCTCGCGGGTACGGATGTGGAGGTACACCGAGTCGAGCATGGTGCCCCAGATGTCGTGCTGCTGTTGATCGAACGCCCCGTTGCCGATACGCACCGGACGGGCGCCGTCGTAGCCGGACAGATGGTTGAGTTCGGATTCCTCGAGCGTGCGCTCGCCGCCGATGCCGTACATCACCTGCAAGGGATGCGGCTGACCGTTGTCCGAACTCGACACGTCGTAGATGAAGTTGAAGAAGTCGTTGGCCTCACGGTCCAACCCGAGCGTGTAGAGGCCCCACAGTGCGAAGGTGGAATCGCGAACCCACGCGTAGCGATAGTCCCAGTTGCGTTCTCCGCCTGGTGTTTCCGGTAGCGAGGTCGTCGAAGCCGCGAGTAGGGCTCCGGTCGGTGCGTAGGTGAGCCCCTTGAGTGTGAGCGCACTGCGCTGTAGGTATCCGCGCCACGGGTGATCGGGGAACTTGCCGATCGTCACCCACTCACGCCAGGACTTCGACGTCTGCCACATCTTGTCGGCGGCCTCGTCGAACGTCTGCGGCGCGGGAAGATCCGACCACGAGAGCGCGACGTACACGTTGTCGCCTTCGACCAGTCGCGTCCGGGCCCGTGCCTCACGACCTTCCAGACCCAGTCGGAGATCGGTGGTCAAGCGCAGAGTGGGATGGTCGCCGGGCTTGGCGGAGCGACACGTTGCCGTTGCTTCCTCGTAGACCTTTCCGGTGTACTCCCAATTCGCCGTGCCACGGTGATAGTCGAACGCGGGCTCACAGCTCATCTCGAGTTCGACGGTGCCGCTGACGCATTTGACCGTACGGAGAAGGGTGTGTTCGGCATCCCAGTCGGTCGGTGTGCGCTTGTGCGTGTTCGATCGCTTGTCGACGTTGTGCCAGGGACCGAGAACCAGGGCGTCGCGGACGACGAGCCAGCCGGTCTCGGTCTGCCAGGTGGTCTCGAGAATGAGTCCACCCGGCAGATAGCGCCGAGCGGCCGGCACGTTCTGGCCGTAGGGGCCGATACGGAAATGGCCTGCGCTGCGGTCGAGGATGGCACCGAACACGCTTGGGGAGTCCGGGCGGGGAACGCACATCCACTCGACAGATCCGTTACGGGCAATCAGGCACGAGGTTTCGCAATCGGAAAGAAACGCATAGTCGTCGATCGGGGGGAAGTTGCTTCGATGGTGACCCGTGGAGGCGGGAGGAATCGTCTGCACCACTTCGTCGTCAGCACTCATTCGGCCATCATCCGGCCAGAATCGGCACACGTCCAATCCACACGCTGTCGGGACCGTATCGTCCGAAGGATAGGGTGTTGGCGTGGATCGGATAGCGGATTGGTGGGACAGCTTCGAGCTGTGGATGGCGGGGCTCCCGTTCATCCCGCAGGTCGCGTTGGTCCTGATCGTCGTCGTTCCGCTGTGCCGCCTGGTGGCCATCGGTCTGGATCGCGCGTTGGCCGCCGTTCTCGCTCTGCCGCTCTTCGGCTGGTTGCGTAGGAATTCTCGAGAAGTAGAGGAAAGCTGATGCCCCGCTCACGGGTCACTCTCGCCCTGATAGCCCTGATTCTCCTCGTGATCGTCGCGTGGCTTCTCACCCGTTAGTTCTCCCGATTAGAGCGGGCGCCGGTGCTCTGCTAAAGTCCACCGCGTGTCCGAAGCAACAGCTCCCGTAATCCGCCACCAGTTGGCGTTGATTGCTGTCGGCATGCTCGACGTCGCTGACGTCGCCTGTTGTTGATTTCCTGAGTTCGACCTCTCCGGTGGTGCTGCGCACCCCACTCGAACTTCTCTGCGCGTAACTCGCGCCCCCGATTCAGGGCTCATCGCCCGTCGGCTCTCCATGTCTGAACATCCCGATGGAATCAGCCCCAGAGGTCTCGGACTTGTCGTTTGACCAACCCTCGTTTGTCAGTCCTTTCAGGAAGGTATCTGCAATGAAACGCCGTTCCCGCACACTTCTCACTGCTATCGCGACCATGGGGGCCGTGGTACTCACAGCGTGCAGTGGTGGCTCGAGCGACACCGTGGGTGGTGACAGCGCCGCCAGCGACGGTAGCGCCGGCACGATCAACCTGTTCGCCTACGCCGTGCCGAAGCCTGGCTTCGACAAGCTCACCGCAGCCTTCCAGGCGACCGACGAGGGCAAGAACGTCAACTTCAATCCTTCCTACGGCGCCTCGGGCGACCAGTCGCGCAAGGTGAAGGACGGTGCCGAGGCAGACTTCGTCAACTTCTCCGTCGAGCCCGACATCACCCGTCTGGTCGATGCCGGTCTGGTAGATCAGAACTGGAACCAGGACGCCTACAACGGAATTCCGTTCGGATCGGTAGTCACCATCGTGACGCGTCCGGGCAACCCGAAGGGCATCAAAGACTGGGACGACCTGCTTCAGCCCGGCCTCGAGGTCGTCACGCCGAACCCGTTCAGCTCCGGCTCGGCCAAGTGGAACCTCTTGGCGCCGTACGCCGCGAAGAGCGACGGTGGCAAGAACCCGCAGGCGGGTCTCGACTACGTCACCGCCTTGGTCAACGACCACGTCAAGATCCAGCCCAAGTCGGGACGCGAGGCTTCGGAAGCCTTCCTGCAGGGTAGCGGTGACGTTCTGATCAGTTACGAGAACGAGGCACTGTTCATCGAAGGCAACGGCGACCCGGTCGAGCACGTCACCCCGCCCACGACCTTCAAGATCGAGAACCCCGTTGCCGTGATCTCGAACAGCAAGGTCCTCGACAAGGCGACCGCGTTCAAGGACTACCTGTACACGACCGAGGGTCAGACGCTCTGGGCCGAAGCAGGATTCCGTCCCGTGGATCCCGCCGTCGCTGCCAAGTTCACCGACAAGTTCCCCGAGCCGACCAAGCTGTGGACCATTGCAGACCTCGGCGGCTGGAAGGCCGTGGACAGTGCTCTGTTCACCAAGGACACCGGTTCGATCGCAGTGATCTACGACAACGCGACCAAGTAAGACTGACGTGACTGACACTATTGACCCCACCCCCGTGGCTCGTCGGCGAAAACTCGCGCGGGTCACGGGGAGTGTGGGGCCGCTCGGAATCGGAGTGGCCACCCTGTGGCTCTCCGTCATCGTTCTGCTTCCGCTCGCCGCGTTGACCGCCACCGCGTTCGACGAGGGGATCTCCGGATTCTGGGACGCCGTCACCGCACCCGTCGCCTTGGCGTCGTTGCGCGTGACGTTGTTGGTCTCGGTGATCGTGGCATTGATCAACGTCGTGATGGGCACGATCATCGCGTGGGTGCTGGTCCGGGACGACTTCCCGGGCAAGCGCATCGTCAACTCGATGATCGATCTGCCGTTCGCGCTACCGACCATCGTGGCATCGATCGTGCTGCTGTCCCTCTACGGCCCGCAGTCACCGATCGACATCCATCTCAATGCAACTCAGCCCGGACTGATCGTGGCATTGGCCTTCGTGACCTTGCCGTTCGTCGTCCGTTCCGTGCAGCCGGTGCTGATGGAGGTCGACCGCGAAGTCGAGGAAGCCGCTGCGTCGTTGGGAGCTTCCAACTGGACGATCTTTCGCTCGGTTGTTCTCCCGACGTTGGCGCCTGCCGTCATCTCCGGTGCGGGCCTCGCGTTCGCCAGAGCGATCGGTGAATACGGCTCGGTCGTTCTGATCGGCGGCAACATCCCACGCGTGACACAGATGACGTCGCAGTACATTCAGCAGCAGATCGAGATCGATCGTCCGACCAACGCCGCTGCCGTCTCGGTAGCGTTGCTGGCCATCGCATTCGTGACGCTGTTCGTCCTGCGAATCTTCGCCTCGCGGGGACAGCGACGTGAGGAGAGTTCCCGATGAACGTGTCCAGAGGATCGAAGATCGGTCTGCGGACCATCGCTCTCGTCTACCTGTTCGTGTTGCTGGTCGTGCCGATCGGTGTGATCCTGACGCGAACGTTCGAGAACGGAATCGGCCCGTTTCTCGAATCGATCACGACACCGGCAGCGATTTCCGCGCTGAATCTTTCGCTGATCATCGTGGCGATCGTGGTTCCGATCAACGTGGTGTTCGGTGTCGTCACGGCTCTGGCACTCGTGCGTGGGCGTTTCCCGGGCCGCGGAGTTCTGCAGTCGGTGGTCGACCTGCCCTTCGCGGTCTCGCCCGTCGTCGTCGGTGTGTCGTTGATTCTCCTGTGGGGTGCCAACGGTTGGTTCGGCGGCATCGAATCGTTGGGGTTCAAAGTCATCTTCGGGTTGCCAGGCATGGTGATCGCGACGATTTTCGTGACGCTGCCCTTCGTCGTCCGGGAAGTCGAACCCGTACTTCACGAGATCGGCGACGAGCAGGAACAAGCAGCCGCGACGCTCGGTGCCTCGGGCTGGCAGACGTTCTGGCGGATCACCTTGCCCGCGATCCGTTGGGGCCTGACGTACGGAATCGTGTTGACGGTGGCGCGTTCGCTCGGTGAATTCGGCGCAGTCATCATGGTCTCTTCCGGCTTCCCGGGGGTATCCCAGACACTGACATTGCTGGTGCACTCGCGATACATCGACGACCACAACACCTTTGGTGCGTATTCGGCGGCAACGCTGCTGATGGGCATCGCCATCATTGTCCTGTTGCTGATGACGCTGCTGGACCGTAAGAGGAGCACCACATGATCACAGTGACCGGGGCCCGCAAGAACTACGGTGATTTCGCGGCGCTCGACGACGTGACGGTCAACATTCCCTCGGGTTCGTTGACGGCATTGCTCGGGCCCAGTGGCTCGGGAAAGTCGACGTTGCTGCGTTCGATCGCAGGGCTCGAAGAACTCGATTCGGGAACCATCACCATCGCAGGCAAGGACGTCACCGGCGTCTCGCCGCAGAAGCGTGACATCGGTTTCGTGTTCCAGCACTACGCGGCGTTCAAGCATATGACCGTGCGGGACAACGTGGCGTTCGGGCTCAAGATCCGCAAGCGCCCGAAGCCGGAGATCGAGAAGAAGGTCAACGAACTACTGGGGATCGTCGGTCTCGACGGGTTTCAGCATCGGTACCCCGCGCAGCTCTCCGGCGGTCAGCGTCAGCGCATGGCGTTGGCGCGCGCTCTGGCTGTGGATCCACAGGTGCTCCTGCTCGACGAGCCCTTCGGCGCGCTCGACGCGAAGGTGCGTGCCGACCTGCGCACGTGGTTGCGTCGCCTGCACGACGAGGTGCACGTCACCACCGTCCTGGTCACCCACGACCAGGAAGAGGCTCTCGACGTCGCCGACCGCATCGCGGTGCTGAACAAGGGGCGGATCGAGCAGATCGGTGAACCTGCCGACCTGTACGACCGCCCGTCCAACGACTTCGTGATGTCCTTCCTCGGATCCGTCGCGAAGCTCAACGGGCAGTTGGTCCGTCCGCACGACATCCGACTCGGCCGCGATCCGAGCATGGCTCTCGCGCAGGAATCCGGAACGGCCGAGTCGCTCGGCGTCACACGCGCAACAGTCGAGCGCGTCGTGTACCTCGGCTTCGAGGTTCGAGTGGACCTGCGCAACGAGGCAACCGGCGAGCTCTTCTCGGCTCAGGTCACGCGCGGTGACAGTGCAGCGCTGCACCTCGAGGCGGGGGAGACGGTGTACGCGCGTGCTACCCGGGTGCCGGATCTGCCGGAGACCCCGGTGTCGACGCCGGTGCAGGAGCCGGTCACGGTGAGCGTGGTCGGCCAGGTATGACCCGCTCGCCCTGTTCGACCTGTTGTACCCCCACTCCTGTTTGAGCGAACGGCACTTTCGGACTCCTGATGGCGCCGAAAGTGCCGTTCGCTCAGAAAAAAGGGGGTGGGGCACAACAGTGAGACGGGTTCAGCCCTCGCGGCAGACGAGGACCGGGCACTGGGCGTGGTGGATGAGGCTCTGACTGGTCGATCCGACTATCGACGCCATGAAGGGGCTGCGGCCGTGGCTACCGACGACTACGAGCTGCGCCTCCGCTGAATGCTCGAGCAGTGCTTTCATCGGTCCGCTGCGCTGGACACTGCGGGTGACTTCGACGTCGGGGTACTTCTCCGTCCAGCCGGCGAGGCACTCGGACAGCAGTGCATGCTCATGCTGTTCGTACGGTCCCCAGTCGACGAAGCGCCTGGCTTCGGAATACCCGCCCAGCGAGGCGTGCTCGTTCCACGTGTGGACCGCAACCAAAGGTGCGCCGAGGAACGCGGCAAATTCGAAGGCATGCGCGACGGCGAGTTCGCTGAGCTTGCTCCCGTCGACGCCGACGACGATGGGCCTGGTGTCGGCCATCGCGTGATCACCCGTACCGCGGAATACGGCCACGGGACAGTGCGCGCGGTTGACCACCCGAATGGTGTCGGATCCGAGAAACACGGACTGCATTTCGCTGGTGCCGGCCTGACCCAGTGCAACGATGCGAGCCGACTTCGAGAGTTCGACGAGTGTGGTTGCGGGAGTACCGGTCACGAGGCCACGTTCGACGGTGACGTCGGTGTGATCATCGCGGATGGCGTCCTCGGCCTCGTCGAGCAGTTTTGCACCCTCGACGCGAAGGTGGTGGTCGAACATCTCTTCGTCGGTGACGTTTGTACCGCCACCGGACTCGGGTTGTCCTGGCAGCACGTGGGTCAGGCGAAGTGGTTCGTCGAATCTCTTTGCAGCCGAAGCTGCCCACCTCGCGGCGTTGACCGCGCTTGCCGAGCCGTCGATACCGGCCACGATTCCGTGTCGAACAGATGCACTGGTCATGGAAGTCTCCTCGCGTCGCCTCCTTACCAGTGTGTCCCTGCTCACCCCCGGTTCGCTACAAACCGGTCAGCTCCCGTGGTGCGAGAACGTCGGTGGGCACTGCCGCGCGAGATCGACGCGGGCGCAACGACAACAGAGCGGTGATGAATCCGTTACCGGACAGTGTCAGTTCCACGTTCTTCAACACGGTTCGGCGCATCAACGCGAGCAGGGCCGCGACGCCGGTGACGGCCATCCACATAGGCAGCGGGTACAGCGTCAGGCGTTCACCAAGGCCGAAAGTGAGGGTTCGTCCGAGAAGCAGTACGGCACCGACGATTCCGGTAGCCGCGCACAGCCCTGACCACACTGCGATCCATTTGCTGTGCTTCCAGAATTGAATTGCCATGAGGACGAGAACGGCATGACGTGCGACGAAGCCGGGAAGTACGGCGGTCCAATGAACGAAGGTCCCGTCGTTCGCCGGGAAGAGGCCGGTGGCCGCGGTGCTCAATGCAACGACGACGGCAAGACCGAGAATCCACTTCTTCGCACGACCGTCCGGAATGTACTTGTGCAGCAAGGCCGCCCCGAGGATGGTGAGCGCACCGAGGATCATGAAGGCCGCGTTCATCACGTCGTGCATCGGCGAACATGAATCCACGCTGCATGTCGTCACGCCCAGCGAACTGATGGAGTCGCGCGCGAAGCTGTACGGCGTCTTCCATGCTCCGGCTGTGAAGATTTCGACAAGCAGGTAGAGCACCGACAGGACCCATGCGATGCCGGCTGTGCCGAGGCGAAGATTGTGAGTGATGGTGTTCCCTCTCGCGGCGCTCTGAGGGGATTGCACCCAAAGATCTGTTTCGCAGGCGAAGGAGGTACCTTCGCGAGCTGGACAGATCCAACACTACGGTAACAATCTGATAACGGCCTGTGAAACCGGATCAGGCGGAGCGGACCAGACGGCCGGGTAGTGCATCAGCGACTTGTCGGTAACGGTCGATCATCGTTTCGATCAGTAGAGAGTGCCCACCGATCGTGTCGGCGAAACGCGCGCGCGGACATGCAGTTGCTGCGGCAGCGCTGAGTCGATCGGTCAGTAGGCCGGGAGCCAAGAACCACGGCGCGACGACAACACGTTCGGCGCCGTCCTGCTCGAGTGCGGAGATCGCCTGGGTAACTGTCGGTTCCGCGGATGTCGCGAAACAGATTCGAACGCCCGACCAGTTGGTTCCGCCGAGGAGAGTGGACGCCAATTCTGCGGTCGCGGCATTGGCGCGCGCATCGGACGAGCCGACTGCCGCAAGAGCGACACCGACCGACGGATCGTCCGGCCGGGCACCCGCTTCGAGAATTCGCTCGCGTACTGCCTCGATCAGCCGAGCATCGCGACCCAGTACGTCTGCTTGGAACACGGTCAACTGGGGGTGGCGTGTCGCGGCAGCGGCCAAGAGTCCGGGCAGATCTACCCGGGCGTGGAAGGCATTGCCCAGCAGCATCGGAACAACAACGGCGTGAGTGTGGCCGTCGTGTGCAACCCCGTCCAGGACCTGATCGATGGACGGTGCATTGAGGTCGAGAAACGCCAGCCGGACATCGAGGTCTGGCCGGACTTCACGAAGAGCTGCCACAGCAGCCGCGATCACCCGAGCAGAACGGGGATCACGGCTACCGTGCGCAACAGCGATGAGCGGAACCATCGACTTAGACGCGCTCGCCCAATTCGACAGCGGAAATGACGTCGCCCACCAGGCCGGCTGCGAGAGTGTTTCCACCAGCGGGATCGATCAGCAGGAAGCTGCCGGTGTGGCGATTGACGGCGTAGTCGTCAGCCACGATCGGCTCGGCCACCCGGATGGAGATCTTGCCGATCTCGTTGAGCTCGAGAGTGTCCGGGCCCTGATCCGTGGTGAGGTCCTGCTCGTTGAAGCGTTCCACCAAACTGCCCACGATGGCCTGCGTCGTTCGCGTGCCGTGCTTGAGCAGCAGACGTGCACCGGGGCGCAGCGACTTCTCGGCCAGCCAGCAGACAGTGGCGTCGAATTCGCCGATCGGCTCGGGTGCGTCGGACGGCGATGCGATGGTGTCGCCGCGAGAGACGTCGACGTCGTCGGCCAGGATCAGCGTGACGCTGCGTCCGGCGTGGGCGACGTCCAGTTCGCCGTCGGCCGTGTCGATACGTGTGACGGTGGTGCGCGTACCCGAGGGCAGGATCACCACTTCGTCGCCGGGCACGACGGAACCTGCAGCGACCTGACCGGCGTAGCCGCGGTAGTCGAGGAACTCTGCGGTGCGGGGGCGGATCACGTACTGCACCGGGAAACGCAGACCGACGCGATGTGGCTCGGCGTCGACCGGAATCGACTCGAGGTGCTCGATCAGCGTGGGGCCGGTGTAGTACGGGGTCTTGTCGGAGCGGATGGCGACGTTGTCACCGTGCAGTGCCGACACCGGGATCTCGACGACGTCTTCGCTTGCCCAGCCAAGTGAGCTGGTGAGTTCGTTGAACTCGGCGGAGATCGAGGTGAAGACCTCTTCGGGGTTCTCGACGAGGTCGATCTTGTTCACGGCGAGAACGAGCTTCGGGACACCGAGCAACGCGAGAACCGCTGCGTGCCTGCGAGTCTGCGCGATGACGCCCTTGCGAGCATCGACCAGCAGGATCACGAGCTGAGCCGTCGAGGCACCGGAGACAGTGTTGCGGGTGTACTGCACGTGGCCCGGTGTATCGGCGAGCACGAAGGTGCGCTTGGGGGTCGCGAAGTAGCGGTACGCCACGTCGATGGTGATGCCCTGCTCACGCTCGGCGCGCAGTCCGTCCACCAGGAGCGAGAGGTCAGGGGTGTCGAGACCGCGGTCCACCGACGCACGGGTCACGGCGTCGATCTGGTCGGCGAGAACGGATTTCGTGTCGTACAACAGGCGGCCCACGAGGGTGGACTTTCCGTCGTCGACGCTGCCGGCAGTTGCCAGTCTGAGCAGATCGCTCATCAGAAGTAGCCCTCTCGCTTGCGGTCTTCCATGGCCGCTTCGGAAACTCGGTCGTCGCCACGGGTCGCGCCGCGCTCGGTCAAACGTGATGCCGCAACCTCGGCGAGGATCGCTTCGTTGTCGGCCGCATCGGAGAGAACAGCACCGGTGGTCGAACCGTCGCCGACGGTGCGGTATCGCACCGAAAGGGTCTGCAGCTCTTCGCCGTCAGCCGGCCCACCCCAGACTCCGGGGGTCATCCACATGCCGTCGCGCTGGTACACCGGACGCTGGTGGGCGTAGTAGATGCTGGCGAGTTCGACGTTGTCGCGAGCGATGTAACGCCAGATGTCCAGTTCGGTGAAGTTGCTGAGCGGGAAGACGCGCACCTGCTCGCCGGGGGAGTGGCGACCGTTGTACAGGTTCCACAGCTCCGGGCGCTGCTTCTTGGGATCCCACTGGCCGAAAGCGTTGCGCAGTGAGAAGATCCGCTCCTTGGCACGTGCCCGCTCCTCGTCGCGGCGAGCGCCACCGAAGACGGCGTCGAAACGGTTCTCCGAGATCGCGTCCAGCAACGGCACGGTCTGCAGCGGGTTGCGGATACCGTCGGGACGCTCGGTGAGGCGGCCGTCCGCGATGTACTCCTCGACGCTGGCCACGTGCAGGCGCAGGTTGTACTTGGCCACCACGTGGTCGCGGAAGTCGAGGACTTCCTGCAGGTTGTGGCCGGTGTCGACGTGCAGCAGGGTGAACGGCAACGGCGCAGGCCAGAAGGCCTTGATCGCCAGGTGCAGCAGCACGGTGGAGTCCTTACCGCCCGAGAAGAGAATGACCGGGCGTTCGAATTCGCCGGCTACCTCTCGGAAGATGTGGATCGCTTCGGACTCGAGGGCGTCGAGAGTATCGAACTGTGTGCCGTCGAGCTGAGGCCGTGAAGGTGTCAAGTCAACTGTCATGATGCGTGCAACCCGCATTCTGTCTTGGAGGCACCGGCCCAACGACCGCTACGCGGATCGCTGCCGGGGGCTGGCTTGCTGGTGCAGGGTGCGCAGCCGATGGACGGATATCCCTCGTCGACAAGGGGATTGACGAGGATGGAATTGGTGTCGATGTAGTTCTGCATCTCCTCGTCCGACCAGGGAGCGATCGGGTTGATCTTCACGAGTCCGAAGGCTTCGTCGAAGGAGATCAGGGGAGCGTTGGCGCGGGTGGGCGCTTCGACGCGGCGGATGCCGGTCACCCACGCGCTGTACCCGGACAGTGTCTGCTTGAGCGGCGCGACTTTGCGTAGTGCGCAGCAGCGGTTGGGATCACGGGCGAACAGATCCTTGCCCTCGGCGACATCCTGCTCGGCGACGCTTGCCAGCGCACGAGCGTTGATGACGTTGACGCCGTACACCTGCTCGACCGCGTCACGCGTGCCGATGGTTTCGGGGAAGTGGTAGCCGGTGTCGAGGAATAGGACGTCGACGCCCGGATGCACCTGTGCGGCAAGGTGAACCAACACCCCGTCCTGCATGTTCGACGCCACGATGTACGAGTCACCGAACGTGTCCTCGGTCCACTGCAACAGTTCCTGCGCGCTGGCTCCGTCGAGTTCTACTGCACCGCGCTCGGCGATGGACCGAAGCTCGTCGGCAGTTGCTCGCGAAATGTCCACTGTCATCGCAAATCTCCTTCGTCTGCGCGCACTGCCCATTCGGCGAACCGTTCACCTTCGTTGCGGTTCTTGACGAACTGACGTACGACGCGGTCGATGTAGTCACCCATCTCGACGCTGGTGACCTTGTGCTGGCGCAGCTTGCGTCCGAAGGCGCTGTCGAATCCGAGGCTGCCTCCCAGGTGAACCTGGAAACCCTCGACTTGATTCCCCTCACCGTCGTCGACGAGCTGGCCCTTGAAGCCGATGTCGGCGATCTGCGAGCGAGCGCAGGAGTTGGGGCAACCGTTGATGTTGATGGTGATCGGCACGTCGAGCTGGCTGTTGATGTCGGCGAGACGCTGCTCGAGTTCGGGCACGAGCACCTGCGAACGCTTGCGGGTCTCGGCGAACGAGAGCTTGCAGAACTCGATGCCGGAGCAGGCCATCAGGTTCTTGCGCCAGTGTGACGGTCGGGCGGGAAGGCCCAGCGCGTCGAGATCGGCGATGAGCGGCTCGAGCGTCTCGTCGGCGACGTCGAGGATGATCAGCTTCTGGTACGGAGTGAAGCGGATCCGGTCGCTGCCGGCCTTCTCCGCGGCGTCGGCGACCTGAGCCAGGATGTCTCCCGAGACGCGGCCGGCGATCGGAGCGAAACCGACTGCGTTGTGGCCGTTGCGGGTCTTCTGGATGCCGACGTGATCGATCGGGCGCTTGGGCTTCTCGGGCGCGGGGCCGTCGATGAGCGGGCGCTCGAGGTACTCGGTCTCGAGAACCTCGCGGAACTTCTCGATACCCCAGTCCTTGACGAGGAACTTGAGCCTGGCCTTCGCGCGCAGACGGCGGTAGCCGTAGTCACGGAAGATCGAGACGACGCCCTCCCAGACATCGGGGACCTCGTCGAGCGGAATCCAGGCGCCGACGCGCTGCGCCAGCATCGGGTTGGTGGACAGTCCGCCGCCGACCCAGAGGTCGAGGCCCGGGCCGTGCTCGGGGTGGTTCACGCCGATGAAGGCGATGTCGTTGATCTCGTGAACAACATCCTGCTGGCCGGAGATGGCGGTCTTGAACTTGCGCGGCAGGTTGGAGTACTTGGGGTCGCCGATGTAGCGGCGCACGATCTCGTCGATCGCCGGGGTGGGATCGAGGACCTCGTCGAGCGATTCGCCGGCCAGGGGAGAACCGAGGACGACGCGAGGGCAGTCACCGCACGCTTCGGTGGTCTTGAGCCCGACGGCTTCGAGGCGCTTCCAGATCTCCGGGACGTTCTCGACCTCGATCCAGTGGAACTGAACGTTCTCACGGTCCGACAGGTCGGCGGTGTTCCGGCCGAATTCCTTCGAGATACCGGCGATGGTGCGCAGCTGCTCGACGTTCAGAGCGCCGGCGTCGCAACGCACGCGCATCATGAAGTACTTGGCCTCGAGCAGGTCGATGTTCTCGTCGCCGGTGAAGGTGCCGTCGTAGCCTTCTTCGCGCTGGGTGTAGAGACCCCACCAGCGGAAGCGGCCGCGAAGGTCGCCCTTGTCGATGCTGTCGAAGCCCTGCTTGGAGTAGATGTTCTCGATGCGGGCCCGAACGTTGAGCGGGTTGTCGTCCTTCTTGGCCTGCTCGTTGGCGTTGAGAGGCTCGCGGTAACCGAGGGCCCACTGACCTTCGGCGCGACGCTTGGCGGGACGCGCAGCGCGTGCAGGCCGGGCTTCGGCAGCTGCCGAATCGGCGGGGGGGGGGGGGGCGGGGGGGGGGGGTTGATCGGCACGCGGCACGCACTATCGATGAACTGTGGCGGTGTCTGATCGGGACGCACCGGTCCGTGTCGGAAATCGAGGGGGCTGTCCTCGGTCTCGGAAAGCTCGCGGCCGGCAGGTGTGCTCACGAAAACGAACAGCTGGAGAAGCTGCGTCCCTGAAAAGGCATGTCTCTGCAGAGAGTGTTTCGGTGAAGCAGATGGAGATGAGCGGGAAAGGCTGGAAGATCAGTGAAAGATCAACAGCTACACAGGTGCAGACACGACGAGCTGCACACACGCTTGAAGTCGACATGGCGACGCGCCACAAGTCGCACTCCGAGTCCGGTCATGCGGACCATTGTGCCACGTCAACTCGATAATTCCGACTCGGGTGCGTATTTCCACGAAAAACGGGGGAAATATCGAGTTCAAGCCGTACGCCGACCTGCATCGCAGGCTGAATAGGTGTGCGTTCCGGATGCTGGGACACTGGAGGCGTGAATGCCACCAGCACGACTCCCACTCGACAGAGCGAGGCGACGCCCTTCGCCTTGCCCGCGCGATCGCTCGAGGGTGTCGGGAAACGGCCGTTCGGGATCTACATCCACGTCCCGTTCTGTGCCACCAGGTGTGGGTACTGCGATTTCAACACCTACACGGCCGGAGAGCTCGGAACTTCCGCCTCGCCGCAATCGTGGTTGGAAGGTCTGCGGCGCGAACTCGATCTCGCGGCCGAGATGACGGGCGTCCCGGCGGCGGACACCGTGTTCGTGGGCGGTGGAACGCCGTCGCTGCTCGGTGGTGACGGATTGTCCGACGTGCTGTCGGCGGTGCGGAGCAGCTTCGGCCTGGCGTCCGGCGCCGAAGTGACCACGGAATCGAACCCCGAATCGACGTCGCCGGAGTTCTTCGGTGCTCTCCGCAGCGCTGGATTCACCCGGATTTCCCTCGGCATGCAGTCGGCCGCCCAGCACGTTCTGAAGATCCTCGACCGCACGCACACCCCCGGTCGCGCCGTCGCTGCCGCGAAAGAGGCTCGCGCAGCTGGTTTTTCGCACGTGAATCTCGATTTGATCTATGGAACCCCGGGGGAGCGCGATCAAGACCTGGACGCCTCACTCGATGCGGTCCTCTCCGCCGATGTCGATCACGTCTCGGCCTACGCGTTGATCGTCGAGGACGGCACCGCCATGGCTCGCAAGGTCAGGCGCGGCGAGCTGCCCGCCCCGGACGACGACGTGCTGGCCTCGCGGTACGAACGAATCGATTCACGCCTGTCCGAGGCAGGCTTGCGGTGGTACGAGGTCTCCAACTGGGCAAAGGCGGAAACCGCGGACTCCGGTGACACCCGGTGTCGTCACAACCTCGGCTACTGGGACGGCGGTGACTGGTGGGGTGCCGGTCCGGGCGCGCACAGCCACGTCGGCGGAGTGCGGTGGTGGAACGTCAAGCACCCGGCGCGGTACGCGGAACAGTTGGCGCTCGGCGAACTTCCCGTCGGCGGCAGCGAAGAACTGACCGCCGAGGACGAACACATGGAGCGAGTCATGCTGACCGCACGGTTGCGTACGGGACTTCCGTTGTCGGAACTGTCTGCATCCGAACGTCTTTCGGCCGAACAGGTGGTAGTCGACGGGTTGGCCGTGATCGAGAACGATCACGTGGTTCTCACCGACCGTGGTCGCCTGCTCGCCGATGCGGTGATTCGCACGATCCTGACCTGACGCGCAACCATCCTTCGCCGCGTAATGTGGCCGTGGTGGCCATCATTCATCGTGCGCAGCTGAATCCGTCCAAGAACGACCTGCTCCGAGCGTGGGTGCCCAAGCAGCCGTGGCTCGGGTCGGTCGACTGTTCGACGCTCGAACGCGTCGACGCCTATCGTTTCGACGACCCGGACGGTGAGGTCGGAATCGAGACGCACCTGATGCGCTCTGCCGACGGTCGAATTCTTCAGGTCCCGCTCACTTATCGAGGTGCTCCGCTGGACGGGGCGGACGCCGCACTGATCGCGACCATGGATCATTCGGTACTGGGCGAGCGGTGGGTGTACGACGCATGCTGTGATCCGGTCTACGTCAGCGCGGTGGCGACCGCGATTCTGACCGGTGGGGCCGGAGTCGAACTGGTCTTCGCGGACACCGCCGATCGCATCCCCGTGACAGCTCACGTAGTTGGCAGCGGTACGGCCCGCGCTTCCGTACCGGCAGTCGAATCCGTGACCTGCTCGACAGTCGGCACCGACACGATCATCCGCGCGGGAGATCTGGAACTGACTGTGGCGAGAGTGATCGACGCAGATCGAGTCTCGGGCTCGGCGACGCTCACCGGAACCTGGCCGGGGCAAACGACACCTGCGTTGCTCGTGACTATCGCCTGAGCGTCAGCGGACTCCCTCGATGACACCGGGCATCGCGTCGAAGTCGAAGACACGCGCGTGCAGCACGACGCGGTTTCGCAGGGCCGAACGAACCGCTCGGTGCAGACCGTCCTCGAGGTAGAGAGTGCCGCGCCACTGCACTGCGTGCGGGAACAGATCGCCGTAGAAGGTCGAGTCCTCCGACAGCAGGCGATCGAGTTCGAGGACCTTCGTGGTGGTCACGATCTCGTCGAGTCGAACCTGACGTGGAGGGAACTTCGACCAGTCGCGTAGAGACAGTCCGTGATCGGGATACGGTTTGCCGTCCATCACGCCTTTGAAGATCATGTGCCGCCTTGTCCATGGTTGTGCGATCGACCTTTCGCCGATCTCACTCCACAGTAAGGGCAACAGCCGTCTCTGGCGCTCGGGCGATTAGACTGCCAGTGGAAACCGATGTGTAAATGTCGGTGTTCGTTCTTTTCAGGAAACGGAGGTGGCAACGATGTCGAGTACCGACGACAGGCGTTTCGAGGTCTTACGTGCAATCGTGGCCGATTACGTCTCCACCCAGGACCCGGTGGGATCCAAGGCACTGGTCGAGCGTCACAACCTCGGAGTGTCGAGCGCCACTGTGCGCAACGACATGGCATTCCTCGAGGCCGAGGGCTACATCGCCCAACCGCACACCAGTTCCGGCCGCGTCCCCACCGACAAGGGATACCGCGAATTCGTCGATCGCATCGCCGACGTCAAGCCCATGTCCGGGCCCGAGCGTCGAGCGATCCTCGAGTTCTTGGAGTCGGGTGTCGATCTCGACGACGTTCTGCGCCGCGGTGTGCGACTGCTCGCGCAACTGACCCGTCAGGTCGCGGTTGTCCAGTACCCGTCGCTGTCCGCGTCGTCGGTTCGCCACCTCGAGGTGGTCGCGTTGACGCCGGCGCGCCTGCTTCTCGTTCTCATCACCGATTCCGGCCGCGTCGATCAGCGAATCGTCGAACTCGGAGACGTCCTCGAAGACGAAGACCTTTCCCGGTTGCGTACGCTTCTCGGCGGAGCACTGGAAGGCAAGCGCCTGGCCGCCGCGTCGATTGCCGTAGCGGAACTGGCCGACGAGTCTCCGGCCGACCTTCGCGACGCCGTGATCCGCTCGGCAACGGTTCTGGTCGAGACCCTGGTCGAACATCCGGAAGATCGTCTCGTTCTGGGCGGAACCTCGAATCTCACGCGCAACGCCGCCGATTTCTCCGGTCTGGCCGGCTTCCCCGGTTCGCTGCGCGCTGTGCTCGAAGCACTGGAAGAGCAGGTAGTGGTCCTCAAACTGCTCGCTGCGACGCAGAACTCCGGCACGGTCACCGTTCAGATCGGTGAAGAGACGCAGGTCGAACAGATGCGCGGAACCTCTGTGATTTCGACTGGCTACGGCGCGGCCGGTACCGTTTTCGGTGGTGTCGGTGTGCTCGGACCCACTCGGATGGACTATCCGGGAACAATTGCATCGGTTGCCGCCGTTGCCAGATACATCGGCGAAGTTCTCTCCGAGCGATGACGGACGTCGACATTCGTCGGCACGCCTCCTCGCGAGGACTGAGGAAAACCTAGAAGTAAGAGAAGGACGAGAGACTCAACGTGGCACGGGATTACTACGGATTGCTCGGCGTCGACAAGAACGCGACAGACCAGGAGCTCAAGCGCGCTTACCGCAAGCTGGCACGCGAACTGCACCCGGACGTCAACCCTGACGAGGCGGCGCAGGCCAAGTTCAAGGAGATCTCGACGGCCTACGAGGTCCTGACCGACCCGGAGAAGCGTCGCATCGTCGATCTCGGCGGAGACCCGCTCGAGTCCGGTGGTGGCGGCGGTGGTGGCTTCGGCGGCGGATTCGGTGGCGGCGGCCTCGGCGACGTCTTCGAAGCATTCTTCGGCGGCGGTGGCGGCGCAGGTCGTGGGCCGCGCGGTCGCGTTCAGCCCGGAGCCGACTCGTTGCTTCGCACCAAGCTGACCCTCGCAGAATGTGCGACGGGAGTCAGCAAGCACGTGACCGTCGAGACGGCCATTCTGTGCGACAGCTGCACCGGAGCCGGAACCAACGGCGACTCCAAGCCTGTCCGCTGTGAGACCTGCAACGGTGCCGGCGAAGTTCAGTCCATCCAGCGCTCGTTCCTCGGTCAGGTCATGACCTCGCGTCCCTGCCCGACGTGCCGCGGTGCCGGTGAGACCATCCCGGATCCCTGCCACAAGTGTGGCGGCGACGGCCGAGTTCGGGCCAAGCGTGACATCACCGTGAAGGTTCCCGCGGGCGTCGCCGGTGGCATGCGCATCCGTTTGACCGCGCAGGGTGAAGTGGGCCCGGGCGGCGGACACCCCGGCGACCTCTACGTCGAGATCGTCGAGCAGCAGCACGATGTCTTCGTTCGAGACGGTGAAGACCTGCACTGCACGATCCGCGTTCCGATGGTCGACGCAGCGCTCGGTACGACTGTCACCGTCGACACCATCATCGACGGCCCCAAGGAAATCACCATCGAGCCAGGCACCCAGCCCGGACACGTTGCTGTTCTTCGCGGTCATGGCATGCCGAAACTGCGGTCGGGAGTGCGCGGCGACGTGCACGCTCACCTCGAGGTGGTCATCCCGAGCCGTCTCGATCACAAGCAGTCCAAGCTGCTCAAGGAATTCAAGCTGCTCCGCGATCGTGACGAGGCCGAGGTTGTCTCGACGGCCTCGCAGAACAGCGGTGGATTGTTCTCGCGTCTTCGCGAAGCATTCAGCGGCCGCTGACGGTGGCCGCAACGGTCTTCTTTCTCGACCCGGTTCCCGGCGTCGGTGAAATCGCAGTTCTGGACGGACAGGAGGGTCGCCACGCGGCCACTGTCCGCCGGATCGGCGTCGGTGAGCGATTGGTGTTGGCCGACGGCCGTGGCCGGGTGGCCGACGCCGAGGTGACGAGCGTCGGCAAGGACCGCCTGGAACTGTTGGTCAGTGACGTTCAGGTTCTCGAGCAGCCCAAGCCGTTGGTGACCCTCGTTCAGGCACTTCCCAAGGCCGAGCGTTCCGAGTTGGCCGTCGAACTGGCGACCGAGGCGGGGATCGACGCGGTGATCCCGTGGCAGTCCTTGCGTTGTGTCGCCAAGTGGGAGGGCCCCAAGCTCGCCAAGGGCGTCGCACGCTGGCGAAGTGCGGCAGTGTCTGCGGCAAAGCAGTCCAGACGCGCGTTCGTCCCGGAAATTGCGGAACTGCACAAGACGCCGGCGGTGATCGCGTTGGTTCGTGACGCCGTTGCCCGTGGCGCTGTGGTTGCGGTGCTTCACGAATCGGCGACGACGCCGTTGGCCGGTTTGCCGCTGGCGAGCGCGGACGAGGTATTTCTGGTTGTCGGTCCCGAAGGTGGGCTGGACGATTCGGAGATCAGCGCGTTGTCGGAGGCCGGGGCCACTCCGGTGCTTCTCGGCCCGACGGTCCTGCGTACGTCGACCGCCGGGGCTGTTGCTCTGGGCGCGATCGGAGTGCTGACCGATCGTTGGGGACCACGGCCACTGCACTGATCTTGTTGTGATCCCGAGCTGAATCGGATCCGGCGCTCAGCGAAGTGTCAGATTTGCGCACTATCGTAAAGACGTCGGGGGTCGCCTTCGGCGTGAGTTGGTTCGGGGATTTCAGGAGGCCAGATGTTGTCACGTGCGCATATGCGAATCGTTGGAGCGGTGTGTGCCGCGGCGGCGTTGATGCTCGTCGCGGGGTGCACGGTCTCCACCGGAGACAACACGGGTTCCTCCAGCAGCGCCGTCACCACTACCCCGACCAGCGAGGCGCTCGTCACCGTCACACCGGCGGACGGCGGAACTCCGGTGAGTCCACTCGACCCCATCGAGGTCCAGGTCGCGAAGGGAACACTGACGACCGTCGCGCTGACCAATCCCGAGGGTAAGGAAGTCGCCGGTATCACCACGCCGGACAAGACGTCCTGGAAACCGAGCGAACCACTCGGATACGGCAAGACTTACAAGCTGGTCGTCGACGCCGTCGACGCGAACGGTGTTGCCACGACCAAGAACACGACGCTGACCACCGTCGCGCCGAGTAACCAGACCCGGGCGTATATCAACACCACCGGTGGCGCCTCGATATCGGACGGTGGCACGTACGGTGTCGGCACCGTCGTCGCCGTTCATTTCGACGAGTTGATCGGTGACAAGGCCGCGGCCGAGAAGTCTCTGCTGGTCACAACCAATCCGCCCGTACAGGGATCGTGGTACTGGGTCGACGGTCAGAACGTTCACTGGCGACCGCAGAACTACTACGCACCAGGCACGACGGTCTCGGTGAACGCGAACATCTACGGCAAGCAGCTCGGCAACGGACTGTACGGCCAGCAGGACGACACCGTGTCCTTCAAGATCGGCGACTCCCACGTCTCGGTCGCCGACGACAACACCAAGATGGTGACCGTCTACGAAAACGGTCAGGTGATCAAGGAAATGCCGACCTCGATGGGAATGGGCGGCACCGAGACGATCGGCGGCACGACGCTCTCGTTCTGGACCCAGCCCGGCACGTACACCGTGATGGACAAGGCAAATCCCGTCATCATGGATTCGTCGACCTACGGTCTGCCGATCAACTCGCGCCTCGGCTACAAGGAATCCATCAACTGGGCCACCCGCATCAGCACGGACGGTATCTATCTTCACGAGTTGGAGAGCACCGTCTGGGCGCAGGGAAACACCGACACCTCGCACGGTTGCCTCAATCTCAGTGCGGCCAATGCCAAATGGTTCTTCGATTTCTCGCAGCCGGGAGATGTCGTCGAGATCAAGAACACCGGCGGCGCTCCGCTGGAGGTGTGGCAGAACGGCGACTGGACCCTTTCCTGGGCAGACTGGGCCGCAGGCAGCGCCCTCGCCTGAGATAGATTTCCTCGGTGCCTCGATTCAAGATTCCGTACGGCCGACACGAGCAGCAGTTCGGGCATCTCTACGTTCCCGACGGAGTCGTTGACGGCCCGATCCCGGTCGTCATGCAGATCCACGGCGGCTTCTGGAGCGGGCAGTACGGATTGACTCTGGGCACCGCATTTGCTGTCGAACTCGCGCGGCACGGCGTCGCGGTGTGGAACATCGAATACCGCCGTCTCGGGGCGGGCGGTGGTTGGCCGGAGATGTCCGCCGACGTGAAAACGGCGTACGACGAAATCCCCGGACTGGTTGCCGGGAAGTCCTCGGCCGAATTGGATCTGAATCAGATTCGCTTGCTCGGGCATTCGGCCGGAGGACATCTTGCAGTGTGGCTGGCGGGGGAGAAGGACACGTTCACCCGGCCTGAACGGGTCATCGCACAGGCGGCCGCACTCGATCTGGCGTCGGCAGGAGAGCGTGGACGACGGATCAGCTTCATCGAGGATCTGTTCGGCGTTCCGTTCGACGCGGACCCGGATCTGTATCGCAGTGCGTCGCCGCAGCATCGATTGCCGATCGGCGTCCCCGTTGTGTGCGTCACGGGTGCGGAGGATCTGCAGGTGCCGGCCAAGGTGAGCTCCCGGTACGCGAAAGCCGCGGAAGCGGCTGGTGATCCCGTGGCACTGCGTGTGATCGAGGGCGAAGGACACGACGCATTTCTCTCACCCTCGACCGAGTCGTGGCGGGTCTCCCGCGAGTTGGTTCTCGCCGAAGACCCGCTGGCTCCGAGCACGTCAGACTGACGCGGGGTCCACTTCCACTGGGGCCTTCTTGCCCGGCAGGATGAACGCCACGACAACTGCCCCCACGAACAGTGCAAGACCGCCCGCCCAACTGGCCGCCGAAATCGCGTCGGCGTAGGCACTGCCTGCGGCGTCGAGCAACGGCCCTGCCTGAGCTGCAGCCAACGGGTTGCCTGCCATCTCTTCGGCGACCAACGAAGCGCCGCCGACGGATTCGCCCGACACCTCCATCGCGTACGCGGCCTGTTGCGCAAGTTCGCCCGTCAACTGCGGAACCTGCATTCCATCGATGAATCCGGCAATCGAATCCTTGTAGCTCGCAGCGAGGATCGAGCCGAGGATCGCGATACCCAGCGAGCCGCCGAGTTCGATGGCGGTGTCGTTGAGGCCACCCGCAGCACCGAGATCGTCCTCGGAGAAGTTGTCCATGATGGCGTCGGTGGCCGGCGGTTCGCTGAGACCGATGCCCAGGCCGAGCAGGATCAGTGGGACTGCGAACATCCAGTAGCCCGAATCGCCGTCGACCTGCGTGAGAATCAGAACGCCGATCGCGGCGACCACCATGCCGCCGACGATGGATGCCCGGACGCCGATCAGCGGAGTGATCCGCCCACTGACAACGGCGCCGATCGAAACGGCAATTGCCAAGGGCAGCAGACGAACACCGGTTTCGAGTGCGCCGTAGCCGAGGATGAACTGGAACTGCTGTGAGATGAAGTAGATGGCGCCGAAGGCGGCCAGGAACAGCAGAAGTACGGCGAGCGTCGCGCCGCCGACCATTCGCTGGCCGAGTTTACGGACGTCGAGTAGTGGCTGCGGGTGACGCAGTTCCCAGACGACGAACGAGACGAGGCCGATCGCAGCGAGTACGGCGGCACCGGTTGGTCCGCCGGTCCACCCGAAGTGGAATCCGTTGATGATCGAGTACACGAGCGAGCCGATGGTGACCACCGAGAGTGCGCCGCCGATCCAGTCGATCCGGCCCAGGTGCTCGGCCTTGCTCGGCGGCACCAGAATTACGGCGGCGACGGCAGCGACTGCGGCGATCGGGACGTTGATCAGGAAAGTGATGCTCCAGGAATGACTGTCGAGAATCCATCCGGCCAACAGCGGACCGAGTGCAATCGCGAGACCCGATGTCGCCGCCCACGCCGCGATGGCGCGTGATCGCTCCGCTTTGGGAAAGGTAGCGACCAGAAGCGAAAGCGTCGCGGGCATGATGATCGCGGCGCCGACGCCCATGATCATTCGTGCCGCGATGACGGCGTTGGTGGTGTCCGCGATGCTGCCGAAGACGGCGCCGCCGGCGAACACGGCGAGTCCGGCGAGAAGTGCGCCGCGGCGACTGTACTTGTCACCGATCACGCCGAACAGCAGCATCAATGCGGCGTAGGGAACGGTGTAGCCGTCGATGACCCATTGAAGTTGCGTGCTGGTGAGGCCGAGGTCTCTGGTCATGTCCGGCGCCGCGACGATCAGCGCGGTATTCGCCATCACGACGATCAGCAGACTCAGGCACAACACCCCGAGCGCGGCCCACCGCCGTGAGTACGGCTGGTCCATCTCCGAGACAGGTTTGCTCATGAGTGTCGTCATGACGCGACTCCGTTCCTGATGATCGAAGACACTCCTCGATCTATTTGCACACTGATGTGTAAGTTAATAACTTGCACACCGATGTGCAACTATGATTGACCTAGATCACAGTTGGGCAGTCGAAAGAGGTGGAACGCGCATTGACGCATTCGGGCACAGTCGTTTCGGGAACTGCCGAATCGGGCGGACGGCAGCGTCGTAGTCAGGCCGCGGCCAATCGCAATCGCATCATCGAGGCGGCGATCACGGCGTTCGCTGCTGATCCGGATGCGAGCATGGACGATGTCGCAAAGGCCGCCGGTGTGGTCAGGCGAACCGTGTACGCGCATTTCGACAGCCGAGAGGCGCTGATCAACGGCATCGTGGACGAGGCGTCGACCGATCTCGTAGCTGCGCTGAGCCAAGCCGGCGAGCCGCCCGAGCGCCCGGATCTGGCGACTGCCGTACTGGCATTGCTGTCATGGCCGGTCGGTGATCGCTTCCGGATGCTGCTCAGCTTTGCTCGCAAAGAGTTGGGGGAGCAGCGGATTCTCGATCTGATGGAGCCCGCGCGTGCCGTGAGTATCAGCGTCGTCGAGCGCGGTCAGCGTGACGGAACCTTCTCGAAATACCTGCCGGCGGAGACTCTGGTAGCGATGACCGAGGCGATCACGATCACTTTGTTCGATCAGGCCAACAGTGGGCTGATCACGGACTCGGGCGAATCCTTTGCCGCCGTGTGCCTGGTCATCGCGGGTATCAGTCCGGACAGAAGCTCCGAGATCGTCGCCGAAGCGTCGGAATGGATCCGCGAATCGCTGCCGTCCGGTCGCCGCGAGGATTAGGCCGGGACGATTAACAAGTGGGCCGTGTCCGACTCTGGCGCTAGACTTCGAAGTATCGAGGCTCACGAGTCGAGTGGGCTGATCGGACCAGAAAGCAGGCCATATTCACCACGTGAGTGAACACAGTGAACTCGACGGGAACCGTGTAACCACCATCACCGAGCGCGCTCTGCCCGCAGAGCGCACCGTCCGTTCGAGTATGGATCTGGCGCCGGAGACCGTGCGTCAAATCCTGGGGGCGACGGACGAGAATCTCACCGCGATCGAACGTGAGCTTCGTGCCGACATTCATGTACGTGGCGGAACCATCTCCTTGTCGGGGACGGCTGCAGACGTGGCGCTGGCAGAACGTGTGTTCAGTGAATTGGCGTCGCTGGCCGGTCGGGGGCAGCCCATTGCCCCGGACGCTGTTCGACGAACCATCGGCATGCTCACCAACGAGGTCGGCGAGTCTCCGGCCGAGGTGCTCTCCCTCGACATTCTTTCGCGTCGGGGCAAGACGATTCGGCCGAAGACCCTCAACCAGAAACGCTACGTCGACGCCATCGACGAGAACACCATCGTGTTCGGAGTCGGCCCGGCCGGTACCGGCAAGACCTACCTCGCCATGGCCAAGGCCGTTCAGGCGTTGCAGGCCAAGCAGGTCTCTCGGATCATCTTGACCAGGCCGGCAGTCGAGGCCGGGGAGCGACTGGGCTTTCTGCCTGGCACGCTGCACGAGAAGATCGATCCGTATCTCCGCCCGCTGCACGACGCATTGCACGACATGATGGATCCCGAGGCGATTCCGAAGTTGATGCAGGCCGGAGTCATCGAGGTCGCTCCGCTCGCCTACATGCGTGGCCGGACGCTCAACGACGCCTTCATCATCTTGGACGAAGCGCAGAACACTACGGCCGAGCAGATGAAGATGTTCCTGACCCGCCTCGGGTTCGGTTCCAAAATCGTGGTCACCGGAGACGTGACCCAGGTCGATCTGCCGGGCGGGGCCCGTTCGGGTCTGCGCGCGGCATCCGAAATCCTCACCGGGATCGACGATATTCATTTCGCCACTCTCGACAGCAGCGACGTCGTACGTCATCGGCTGGTCTCTCACATCGTCGACGCTTACGAGCGTCACGAATCGGATCGGTCCGGCGAGTTGGCGGTCGGAAACCGGGCGCAGCGCCGCGCTGCACATGCTCATTCACCGCGACGGTAGGCTGAGCGACGCATCAACCCCTACTTTTCCCAGGAAAGAGCGTCGCACATGAGCATCGAGGTCTCGAACGAATCGGGCATGGACATCTCCGAACCGGAGTTGATCAGCGTTGCCCGTTTCGTGATCGCTCGGATGGATGTCCATCCGGCGGCCGAGCTGTCGATGGTTCTCGTCGACTCCGCGACGATGGCGGATCTGCACGTTCGCTGGATGGACCTGCCGGGTCCGACCGACGTCATGTCGTTCCCGATGGACGAACTCGAGCCGGGTGGCCGTCCCGATTCCCCCGAGCCGGGGCCGTCGATGCTCGGCGACATCGTGCTGTGTCCGTCTTTTGCCGCGGATCAGGCTGACAAGGCCGGGCATTCACTGGCTCACGAACTTGCCCTCCTGACCGTCCACGGTGTGTTGCACCTTCTCGGCTACGACCATGCGGAGCCGGAAGAGGAGAAGGAGATGTTCGGCTTGCAGAACAGCCTCCTCGAAGAGTGGTACGAAGACCTTCGCCGTATCGACCGCGAAGCAGCACTGGCCGAACGCGACCAGAAGCTGCTCGGTAAGACCGGTTTCGTCGACGGAGTGGACCGATAACAGTTATCCGGGGGTTCTGTAGTGAGTAGCGCCATAGCGCTCTTTGTTCTGGCGATTGCTCTTGTCCCGGTCGGTGGTGTCTTCGCGGCCGTCGACTCGGCGCTCAACACCATTTCGTCGGCGCGGATCGACGAGATGGCAAAGGAAGAGCGAGCCGGCGCCGCGCGAGTGCAACGCATTCTGACCGATCGTCCGCGATACGTGAATCTGATGGTCCTGCTTCGCATTTTGTGCGAGATCACGGCCACCGTCGTACTCGTGGGCGGCCTGATCGACGTCCTCTCGCTGGGCTGGGCGCTGACCGTCACCGCGGTGATCATGGTTCTCGTCTCGTACGTGGTCATCGGCGTCGGACCGAGAACGCTTGGGCGCCAACATGCGTACTCCATCGCGATGGCCGCGTCGCTGCCACTGCTGTGGATCGGGGTTCTGCTCGGGCCGATCAGTCGCGTCCTGATCCTCGTGGGTAACGCATTGACCCCGGGTAAGGGCTTCCGCAACGGCCCGTTCGCGTCGGAAATCGAGTTGCGTGAACTCGTGGACATGGCGCAGGAACGTGGCGTCGTGGCCGACGAAGAACGCCGAATGATCCAGTCCGTCTTCGAACTCGGAGACACGTCGGCGCGCGAGGTGATGGTGCCCCGCACCGACATGGTGTGGATCGAGAACGACAAGAATGCCGGGCAGGCAACGTCGTTGGCCGTGCGCAGTGGTCACTCGCGCCTGCCGGTCATCGGGGAGAACGTCGACGACGTGCTCGGTGTCGTCTACCTCAAGGATCTGGTCAAGCAGACCTACCACCTGCCCGACGGCGGCCGGAACGTCAACGTCTGCGACGTCATGCGGCCCGCCGTCTTCGTTCCCGACTCGAAGCCGCTCGACAGCTTGCTGGCCGAGATGCAGCGCGACCGCAACCACATGGCGATCCTCGTCGACGAGTACGGCGGAATCGCCGGGCTCGTCACGATCGAGGACGTCATCGAAGAGATCGTCGGTGAGATCGCCGACGAATACGACGAGGACGAGACGCCGCCCATCGAGGATCTCGGTGACGGAATGTTCCGCGTATCCGCGAGACTTCCCATCGAAGACCTCGGTGAATTGTTCGATCTCGAACTCGAACTCGACGAGGTGGAGACCGTCGGCGGGCTGATCGGATACGTACTCGGCCGAGTGCCACTTCCCGGTTCCGAAGTGGAGTACGACGGTTTGATCCTGCGCGGCGAGGGAACCAACACGGGCCGAGGCCGGGTACGCATCAGCACGGTGTTCGTGCAGCGCATCCCGCCGTCCGAAGACGAAGAGACAGAAGACACCGATGACTGAGCGAGAGTTCAGCGAGGAGCAGTTATGAGCAAGAACGAATTCCGGTCAGGCTTCGTGTGTTTCGTGGGTCGACCCAATACGGGCAAGTCCACGCTGACCAACGCGTTGGTCGGCAGCAAGATCGCGATCACGTCCTCGCGCCCGCAGACGACGCGCCACACGATTCGCGGCATCGTTCACCGCGAGCATGCGCAGCTGATCCTGGTCGACACCCCTGGACTGCACAAGCCCCGCACTTTGCTCGGGCAGCGCCTCAATGACCTGGTTCGCGACACGTACTCCGAGGTCGACGTCATCTGCCTGTGCATCCCGGCTGACGAGGCCATCGGGCCCGGAGACCGCTGGATCGTGCAGCAGGTCCGTCAGATGGCGCCCAAGACCAAGCTTGTCGGCATCGTGACCAAGATCGACAAGGTCAGCCGCGACGCCGTCGGAAAGCAGTTGCTCGCGCTGTCCACCCTGCTCGGCCCCGAATCCGAGGTCGTTCCGGTGTCCGCGAAGTCGGGTGAACAGGTCGAGATCCTGGTCGACGTCCTCGCCGGTCTGATGGACGAGGGCCCGGCCTTCTACCCGGACGGCGAATTGACGGACGAGCCTGAAGAGGTGCTCATGGCCGAACTGATCCGTGAGGCTGCGCTCGAGGGGCTCGGCGAAGAATTGCCGCACTCCCTGGCTGTGGTGATCGAGGAGGTCATCCCGCGTGAGGGTCGCACCGAGAAGCAGGGCGAGATGCTCGACGTGCATGCACTGCTCTACGTCGAGCGGCCCAGTCAGAAGGGCATCGTCATCGGTAAGGGCGGGGCGCGTCTGCGGGAAGTCGGTACCAGTGCGCGCCTGCAGATCGAGAAGCTGCTCGGTGTGCGGATCTTCCTGGAGCTGCACGTCAAGGTCGCCAAGGACTGGCAGCGCGACCCGAAGCAGCTCGGCCGGCTGGGCTTCTAGGGCCGGAGGACCCTGAGGATCGCCGCGCCGATGTCCTGCTCGTCGACGCCGGTGGCCAGGCGTCGGAGTTGGAGGCCGGTGATGACGGCGACGAGCGTCGATGCAATCGACTCCGGATCCGGTACACCGAGTGCCGTCAGAATCGTGACGGTCAAATCGTCGTAGGCGGCGAAGCATTCGACGGCGACTTCGTGGAGTTCGTGGTCGCGCCCGGCGGCGATGTACATCTCGAACGGCGCGATCCGCTCGGCCGAGAACGAAAGATCTCGCGTCACCTTTTCGGCTATTGCCGCGGCGTCCTCGACGCTCAGACCTTTGTCGCGGTACTCCTCGGCCAAGGCGCGCAGGCGCGTCGTCTCGTCTGTCACGAAACGAGACAGCGCGGCCCGCAGCATGTCCGACTGGCTGGCGAAGTGATACGTGATCGATCCGAGTGAGACGCCGGCCTGCGCGGCGATGCGCCGGTTGCTCACACCCGGGATGCCGTCGGTACCGACGACGTGCAGAACGGCGTCGAGTATTCGCTCGCGAACGTCCCGGTTACTCATCGGGTCACCACCACGGCTCGGGTCGGACCTGATCCCAACGCAGGACCGATTCCAATTGTGAAGCGAGGGAGACCAACAGAGGTTCGGTGTTCTCGTTGCCCATCAACTGCGCACCGATGGGCAGGCCGGCCTTGCTGAATCCGGCCGGCACGTTGACCGAGGGCCAGCCGAGGACATTCCACGGCCACGCGTAGGGGCAGGCGCCGGTCATGACCTTGTCTGTGTCCCAGCCACCGATGCCGTCGATCGCGGTCGCCATGATCGGTGGAGTTGCCGTCGTGGGTGCCAGGACGACGTCGTAGGTGTCGAAGATCGCTCCGATCCGCTTTCGCATCCGCGGCTCGGCCGCGCGGGCCGCGCGCAGAGGTGCGCCGCGAAGTAGCTTGCCGTTCTGTGCATTTCCACGTGTTCGGGCATCGACGAGTGTCGGGTCGGGAACGCGTCCGAGCCAGTCGTGGACCCCGACGAGTGAGCGGGGCAGAAAGTTCAGGCCGAAGATCAGGCCGTATGCGGGATCGTCGACGACGACGTGGTGTCCGAGTTCCCGCAGCGTGTCGGCGATCGAATGCACGGCCAGGCGCACTTCCGGGTCCAGCTTCACGGGAGTGGCGGTGAACGGATTGCGAAGGGAAAGCGCGATTTTCAGTTTTCCGGGGTCGCGTCCCACCGCGTCGCTGACGGTGACCGGTGTCGGCTTGTGGAGGTCGCCGTCATGGTTGCCGGCAGCGACGTCGAGCAGCAGTGCCGCGTCGGCGACGGTGCGAGCGAGCGGGCCGTTGACCGTCAGGCCGTAGAACGCTTCGGCGTCGGGCCAGGTGGAGATGCGCCCGCGCTGCGGTTTGATTCCGACGAGGTTGGTCCAGGCCGCAGGGATTCGGATGGAACCGGCACCGTCGGAACCGATTCCGGCGCTGACCAATCCGGCGGCGACGGCCGCGGCGGTGCCGCCCGACGATCCGCCTGGAGTGTGGTGACGCGACCACGGATTGCGCGTGTAACCGAAGGCTGAACCGCTCGTAAGGGGCCACTGGCCCAATTCCGGGCTGTTGGTCTTGCCCACGATCACTGCGCCGGCGTCGCGGAGGCGTCGAACCATCTCCGAGTCCTCGGTCTTGGCCGGGAAATCGCCAGGGCAACCGAAGGCGGTGGGTTCGCCGGTGATGTCGACGTCGTCCTTCACTGCGATCGGCACACCGAGCAGCGGCAGACGCTCGCCGCGTGCGAGACGTCTGTCGGCCTCGGCAGCTTCCTCGAGTGCCTTCTCTCGCCGCACGATCTTGAACGCATTGAGGTGAGGCTGAGTGGCCTCGATCCGGCTCAGCGTTGCCTCCGTGGCCGCGACGGACGAGGTGGCGCCCGAGGCCAGACTCGCAACCTGGTCGACAAGACCGGGGGCGAGATCGTGGTCGGTTCGAGAAGTCATCAGGTTCCCTTCGCAAAACTGTTCGTTCGAACGAACAGTAACTTGTTTCAGTATTAGTGAACTTCGGTTTCGCGTCAAGATCGCGTCAAGACGCCAGGTCAGTGCGTAAGCGGATCGTCAGAGACGCGGAATCGGCCTTTCCGGAGGTCGAAGCTGAGAGAGCGCATCCGGTCGAGGGCGACCGCGCGTCATGGCTGCGATGCACAGCAGCACGGCAAAAGATTTCGAAGAGGGAAGCTCATGGCCGATCTGGCCTACGTTGCTCTGATTCTCGGCGGTTTTCTCGTGTGCGCGCTGGTACTGCGCGCCCTACAGGCGAGCGCTCCCAAATGACGGTTGCCGGTGTGGTCAGCGTGGTTCTGATCGCCGTCGCCGCGGCATTGGTCATTTACCTGCTCGTTGCACTCGTAGATCCTGAGAGGTTCTGATGTCGCCCGCTCTTGCAGCCGGCCTGCAGATCGCTTTTGTCCTCGTCGTTCTGGCAATCGCCTACGTTCCGGTGGGCGACTACATGGCGCGTGTTTACTCGTCGACGCGAGATCTTCGGGTCGAGAGTGTGATCTACCGCGTCGGTCGGATCGACTCCAGGGCCGAGCAGACGTGGTACGGCTACGCCGCAAGCGTTCTCGGATTCTCGCTGGCCAGCGCATTGTTCCTGTACTTCCTGCAACGGATTCAGGGAGTACTGCCGCTGAGTGACGGTCTGTCCGGGGTCAGTCCTGCCGTAGCGTTCAACACCGCGATTTCGTTTGTGGCGAACACCAACTGGCAGTCGTACACGCCGGAAACGACGATGAGCAACTTCGTTCAGCCCGTCGGTCTGGCGGTGCAGAACTTCGTCTCGGCAGCGGTCGGCATGGCGGTGGCCATCGCATTGGTTCGCGGCTTCATTCGGGTGGCCAGGGGCGGCGAGATCGGCAACTTCTGGGTCGATCTGACGCGTGGTTCTCTGCGCATCCTCCTCCCGTTCTCCTTCGTGATCGCCCTGATCCTGTTGAGCCAGGGAGTGATCCAGTCGTTCCACAGCGGTTTCGCCTCCACCGGCCTCGACGGCAATGCGGTCACCAATGCACTGGCCCCCGTCGCGTCCCAGGAAGCGATCAAGGAACTCGGCACCAACGGTGGCGGGATCTTGGCTGCCAACTCGGCGCACCCGTTCGAGAACCCCACCCCGTTGAGCAATGTCGTCGAGATCCTGGCGATTCTGTTGATTCCGGTCTGCCTCACCCGAACGTTCGGAACTCTCGTCGGGGATCGTAGGCAAGGCCTCACCCTGCTGGCAGTGATGGGAATCCTGTGGAGCGGGCTGCTCGCAGTCACGCTCGCTGCCGAATCCGGCGCACGCGGTGTTGCCGCCACAGCAGCTGGTTCGATGATGGAGGGCAAGGAAGTTCGCTTCGGAATCCCCGGATCGGCGTTGTTCGCGGTGGCGACCACGGGAACGTCGACGGGCGCGGTGAACTCGGCCCACGACAGCATGTCACCCCTCGGCGGCGGCGCGGTCCTGCTCAACATGTTGCTCGGCGAAATTGCGCCAGGTGGAGTCGGAACCGGCCTCTACGGGATTCTTGTGCTGGCATTGATCGCAGTGTTCGTCGGCGGACTGCTGGTCGGTCGCACGCCCGAATATCTCGGCAAGAAGTTGGGTCGACGCGAGATCACCCTTGCGGCGCTGTCGATTCTGGTCATGCCCGCGCTGGTCTTGATCGGTACCGCCATCACCGTCATCCTCGGTTCGACCACCGGTTATCAAGGCAATGGGGGAGATCCGGGCACGCCGGGATCGATCCACGGGTTCAGTGAGGTGCTTTACGCCTTCGCCTCCGCCTCCAACAACAACGGCAGCGCCTTCGGCGGTCTGACGGTCACCAGCGACTGGTTCCAGTCGTCTCTCGGAATCTGCATGCTTCTCGGCCGATTCCTGCCGATCATCTTCGTTCTCGCTTTGGCCGGTGCTCTTGCCTCGCAGAAGAAGGTGGCGCCGACGGCCGGCACCCTCCCGACGTCCGGACCGATGTTCACGGGTTTGTTGACCGGCACCGTCGTTCTTGTTGCTGCACTCACATTCTTCCCGGCCCTCGCGCTGGGCCCGCTAGCGGAGGCTCTTCAATGACCGTGCGTATCAGTGAGAAACCCGTGGTAGCGCAAGACGCTGCCGACAAGGTTGATCCAGGGCAGTCCCGTCAAGTACACGCAGGCGTTTTCAACCCGCGGCAGATGATCACCGCGTTGCCGGGGGCCGTGCGCAAACTCGACCCACGCCACCTCGCCCGCAACCCGGTCATGTTCGTGGTGTTCGTCGGTTCCGTCATCACCACTGTCATGGCGATCGCCGATCCCTCGGTGTTCTCCTGGGTGATCACCCTGTGGCTCTGGTTCACGGTGATCTTCGCGAACCTCGCCGAATCCGTGGCCGAAGGGCGCGGCAAGGCGCAGGCGGCGAGCCTGCGAAAGGTGAAGCAGGACACCACAGCACATCGGATCACGATGAGCGGTGCGATCGAATCGGTTTCCGGCACCGAACTGGTGGTCGGCGATCGGGTGATAGTGGTTGCCGGCGAGGTCATTCCCGGCGACGGCGACGTGGTCGAAGGTATTGCCTCCGTAGACGAATCGGCGATCACCGGTGAATCCGCGCCGGTGGTCCGTGAATCCGGTGGTGACCGGTGCGCCGTCACCGGTGGTACGACGGTTCTCTCGGACCGCATCGTCGTGGAAATCACCGCAGCACCGGGCAGTTCGTTCGTGGACCGGATGATCGCGCTCGTCGAGGGTGCTTCACGTCAGAAGACACCCAACGAGATTGCGCTCAACATCCTGCTCGCGTCGTTGACCGTCATCTTCCTCCTCGCCGTCGTAGCCATCGGCCCGATGGGCTTGTATGCGGGGCACGAGCAGGATCCGATCAAGCTGATCGCACTTCTCGTCTGCCTGATCCCGACGACCATCGGAGCGCTGCTCTCGGCGATCGGTATCGCGGGCATGGACCGCCTCGTCCAGCGCAACGTTCTCGCGATGTCGGGGCGCGCGGTGGAAGCTGCGGGCGACATCGACACCCTGTTGATGGACAAGACCGGAACCATCACTTTCGGTAACCGCCGGGCCACCGCACTCCATCCGGCGCCCGGTGTATCCGCCGACGATCTTGCTGCGGCAGCTCGCTTGTCGAGCCTGGCCGACGGAACTCCCGAGGGACGGAGCATCGTCGAGCTGTGCGCAGCGGAGTTCGGTCTTGCTGCCGAGCCGACGCTGGACGAGGAACGCGCAGAGTTCGTTCCGTTCACGGCACAAACCCGGATGAGCGGACTCGACCACTCCGGACGCCAAATCCGAAAGGGTGCAGCAGATGCGGTGATGAACTGGGTCGTCAGTGGCGGTGGACACGCGGAGAGCGCGGTGACCGACACCGTGGGCGACATCGCCCAAGCGGGCGGAACGCCGCTGGTAGTTGCCGTCAAGCATGGTGAGAGTACCTCGATCCTCGGCGTGATCGCGTTGTCCGACGTCGTCAAGCCGGGAATGGCTGACAGGTTCGCCGAACTCCGGGCGATGGGTATTCGCACGATCATGATCACCGGCGACAATCCGTTGACCGCGAAGGCGATTGCCGACGAGGCGGGCGTCGACGACTTCATGGCGGAGGCCACCCCGGAAGACAAACTGGCCCTGATCCGGAAGGAACAGGAAGGCGGACGTCTCGTCGCGATGACCGGTGACGGGACCAATGATGCTCCCGCCCTTGCCCAGGCCGATGTCGGGGTCGCGATGAACACGGGAACCTCGGCAGCCAAAGAGGCCGGGAACATGGTCGATCTCGACTCCGATCCCACCAAGCTGATCGAGGTGGTGGAAATCGGCAAGCAATTGCTGATCACCCGCGGCGCGTTGACCACATTCTCGTTGGCGAACGACCTGGCGAAGTATTTCGCAATCCTGCCGGCCTTGTTCAGCGGCATCTACCCGCAGCTGGACGCGTTGAACATCATGCGTCTCGCCACCCCCGAATCGGCGATCGTCTCGGCCGTGATCTTCAACGCCTTGGTGATCATCGGTTTGATTCCGTTGGCACTCAAGGGCGTTCGATACCGACCGTCGACGGCATCGCAGTTGCTCGGACGTAACCTGCTCGTCTACGGTCTCGGCGGTGTGATCACACCGTTCGTCGGTATCTGGTTGATCGATCTCGTCGTACGTTTGATTCCTGGAATTGGGTGACCTGACATGCGTTTCACTATCGGTTTTGCCAAACAGGTGTGGGCGGGTTTGCTCGTATTGCTCGCGCTCACCGTCGTTCTCGGTGTGGTCTATCCCGCCGCGGTGTGGGGTGTCAGCCGGATCAGCTCCGGATCTGCCGAAGGCTCACCGGTCACCGATGCCGCCGGTTGCGTGGTCGGCAGTGCCTGGGTGGGTGTCGATCCGCAGGTCGCCGAAGGGCATCAGGACCCGTTCTTCCACAATCGTGTTGTCGGATCCGTTTCGGACGAGGATCCGTTTGCCACCGGTGATCCCGCTGCGGCACTGCCGTCCAACCAGGGGCCGAGCAGCGAGATTCTGGCCGGATTCGTCATCGAGCGCCGGGCAGCCATCGCGGCACGTGAAGGTGTCGACCCGGCATCGGTTCCCGTCGACGCAGTCACCGGTTCGGGCTCGGGTATCGATCCCCACATCAGTCCGGCGTACGCCGAACTGCAGGTCGCGAGGGTGGCGGCGAACAACGGCATCTCGGAAGACCAGGTGCGGGACTTGGTGGCCGAGCACACCGACGGTCGGCAACTCGGATTTCTCGGAGCCGAGCGAGTCAACGTCCTGGAATTGAACCTGGCACTCGGATTGACGGCACCTACGTGTGCTGCACCGACGACTGGTGGATGATTGTCACGTGAGTTCTTCGGAGAAGGTCGGTCAATCTTTCGGTAGGGCACGCAAACGTGGTGAATTGCGTATCTACCTCGGCGCTGCGCCTGGCGTCGGAAAGACCTTCGCGATGCTCGGTGAGGCTCATCGGCGTCGAGATCGTGGCTGTGACGTGGTCGCGGCCGTCGTGGAGACACACGGCCGCGCCCGCACCGCGGCGCAGATCGGAGACCTCGAAACAGTGCCGCCCAAGCTGGTGGATTATCGCGGAACACGGATGCCGGAACTGGACGTCGAGGCCGTGTTGGCTCGGCGTCCGGCCCTTGTCCTGGTGGACGAGTTGGCACATACCAACACGCCAGGGAGCAAGAATCACAAGCGCTGGCAGGACGTACAGGAACTGCTCGAAGCCGGGATCGACGTTCTGTCCACGGTTAACGTGCAACACCTCGAAAGCCTCAACGACGTTGTCGCGCACATCACCGGCGTGGTTCAGCAGGAGACGGTTCCGGACGCGGTAGTGCGTAGTGCGGCGCAGGTCGAGCTGGTCGACATCACCCCGGAGGCGCTGCGCCGCAGACTTTCTCATGGAAACGTGTATTCACCGGAACGGGTCGATGCGGCCTTGGGCAATTACTTCAGACGCGGAAACCTCACGGCGCTACGCGAACTGGCTCTGCTGTGGGTGGCCGATCAGGTGGACGCCGCACTGGCGAAATACCGGGCCGAGAACAAGATTACCGATACCTGGGAAGCGCGCGAGCGTGTCGTCGTTGCCGTGACCGGGGGACCGGAGTCGGAAACCCTGGTACGACGCGCATCTCGAATCGCGTCGAAGTCGAGCGCCGAGCTGATGGTGGTCCACGTCGTACGCGGTGACGGACTCACCGGTGTCTCGGCCCCCGAGATGGGCAAGGTGCGCGCGTTGGCTGTCGGAGTCGGCGCCACGCTTCACACTGTTGTCGGTGACGACGTACCGTCGACGCTCCTCGAGTTCGCGCGTGAGGAGAACGCCACACAGTTGGTGCTGGGAACGTCGCGGCGTTCCCGCCTGGCTCGCATCCTCGACGAGGGGATCGGCGCTGCGGTGGTTCAGCAGTCCGGTGGTATCGACGTTCACATGGTCACGCACGAGGAAGCGACGGCGCGACGACGCATTTCGGTGCTGGGGCGCTCGGAGCGCCGGGTCCTGTCGTGGATTGCGGCGATCGTCGTGCCTTCGCTCGCGGCCGCGATCATGGGTCTCGTCGACCGAATCTCCGGGGTCAACGGCGAGAACGCGCTGTTCTTCGTCGTGGTCGTTCTGGTCGCCCTCCTCGGCGGCGTCGGCCCGGCGATATTGTCGGCCCTGATCTCGGGACTGCTGCTCAATTACTTCTTCACCGATCCGCGGTACAGCTTCACCATCGCCGAACCTGACAACTTCATCACCACTGTCGTGCTGTTGATCGTGGCTGTGGCAGTTGCCGTTCTGGTCGACGCCGCAGCAAAGCGCGCCCGCGAGGCGAAGCGCGCATCCGAGGAAGCCGAACTGCTCACACTGTTCGCGGGATCAGTTCTCCGCGGAGCGGATCTGTCGACACTTCTGGCGAAGGCACTCGAAATCTATCGCCAGCGAGGGGTTTCCGTCATTCATCACGACGACGGAGTCATCGCCGCCGTGGGTACGCAGCCGCCGACCACGGACGACGAAGCGGATACGGTCTGTGAGGTCAACGACGGGGAATACGCGCTGTTGTTGGCTGGGCCCGACCTGAGTGCGCGGGATCGACGAGTGCTGACGGTGGTGGCTCACCAAGCAGTTGGGATGATCCGCCAGGAGAAACTGACAGTCGAGGCGAGCAAGGCTGCCGCGCTCACCGAGGCTGATCAACTGCGTCGAGCCCTGCTGTCAGCGGTAAGCCATGACCTGCGAACGCCTCTCGCCGGAGTGAAGGCGGCGGTGTCGAGTCTGCGCAGCGACGACATCGAGTTCTCGCCCGAAGACACCGCTGAATTGTTGGCAACCATCGAGGAGTCGGCGGATCAGTTGACGGCGCTGGTCGGGAACTTGCTCGACTCGTCCCGACTTGCCGCCGGGGTGGTGAAACCCACGCTGCGGCCGGTGTATCTGGACGAGGTGGTTCACCGCGCGTTGCTGGGCCTCGGCATCGGTGGACGCTCGGATTCGCGGGCTCGAAGTGTAGTCGTCGACGTGGGTACCGTTGCAGTGCAAGCAGATCAAGGTCTGCTAGAGCGGGTGATTGCGAACATCGTCGACAACGCTCTGCGCTACGGGGGAGAAACCCCGGTGCGCGTCGGGGCGGCGCAACTCGGTGATCGTGTGGTGATCAGTGTTGCCGATACGGGCCCAGGTGTTCCGCGAGGTGAGGCCGAAACGATGTTCCAGCCGTTCCAACGGATGGGAGATCGCGACAACACCGGCGGAGTGGGCCTCGGACTTTCCGTGGTGCGCGGATTTGTCGATGCGATGGGCGGAACAGTCAGCGCCACAGACACACCTGGTGGGGGATTGACGATGATCGTGGAGTTGGCTGCGGCCGGTACGAATGGGAATGGATCATGAGTCGAATCCTGGTAGTGGACGACGAACCGCAGATTCTGCGAGCTCTGCGTATCAATCTTTCGGTGCGCGGGTACGAGGTGGTGACCGCGTCGACGGGCGCCGGTGCCTTGCGGGCTGCTGCCGAGCGTCCACCGGACGTCGTGGTACTCGATCTCGGACTGCCCGACATGGACGGCACCGAAGTGCTTGCCGGCCTGCGTGGCTGGTGCACGGCGCCGGTCATCGTGCTGTCGGCGCGCACGGATTCCGCGGACAAGGTCGAGGCTCTCGACGCCGGTGCGGACGACTACGTCACCAAGCCCTTCGGGATGGACGAGTTTCTGGCCCGCGTGCGCGCTGCGGCGAGGCGGGGAACCTCCGCGGCGGACACTTCGGAACCGTCGGTCGAGACCGCGTCCTTCACGGTGGACTTGGCTGCGAAAACAGTGAGTCGGCGCGGTGAACAGGTGCACCTGACTCCGACCGAGTGGGGCATGCTCGAGATGCTTGTGCGCAACCGCGGAAAGCTGGTCGGGCAGAAGGAGTTGCTTCGGGAAGTGTGGGGACCGGCGTACGACACCGAGACCCACTATCTACGTGTCTACCTGGCTCAACTTCGTCGGAAGCTCGAGGATGACCCGGCGAACCCCAAGCATCTGATCACCGAGGCAGGAATGGGTTATCGATTCGTGGTGTGAGAAGCCAGGTCAGAGCACAACTACCAATTTGCCACGTGCCGTACCGGCTTCCATCTTGGCATGTGCTCGCGCGATGTCCTCGAACGCGAACACCTCGTCGATCGGTACCACCGCCTCGCCTGACGCCACAGCGGAGAGGAAGTCTTGCAGTACGCCGGCAGGCAGGTCGGACGCGTCCCCACCGTACGAGGTCAATCGCACTCCGCGTGGAATGTAGTCGATCGGATAAAAGTCTTTGACTGTCCACTCGTTGGACAGCATTCCCGTGAAACACACGGTGCCGTGAACGCGGGTCGCGCGCAACGTGTCGGGAAGTGTTGGTGTTCCGACCAATTCGAGGGCCAGATCAACACCGCCCGGGAGGATGTCTCGAACCTGGCCGGCCACAGCACCGTCGTCGACGATAACGTGGTCAACCCCGATCGCGGTCAACGACGACGCTTTGTTCGCATCTCGGGTGGTCGCAAGGACAGTGAGTCCCCACTGCTTCGCCAGGACTGCGGTTGCCATGCCGACCGAGGAGGTTCCTCCCCGGATCAACAGGGATTGACCGGATTTCGCGTCCAGTCCTACCGTCAGCGAGCCGTAGGACGTCTGCAGCATCTCGGGAACAGCTCCCACTGTCGACCAGTCCAGTTCGCTCGAGAAGGGAACGACCTGACTGACGGGAACGCACGTGTACTCGGCATAACCGCCGTCGAACGTCCTCCCCATCCCACCCATCATGGCGGCGACTTGCCGGCCTTCGGTGAGCTCCCCGCCGGGGCAGTTCACCACTTCGCCGACGGCCTCGATGCCCAGCACCCTCGGGAATGTCACGCCTTCGGCGAGGCCGAGGCGGGTGTGAAGTTCGGATCGATTGAGGCCGAATGCCTTCACCCGGACCAGTACCCAGCCCGCAATCGGCACGGGTATCGGAATCACTTTGATAGTCAATGCTTCTGGCGGGCCGGGGGCGTCGAGCACGATTGCGCGCATTGTGTCGGTCATGCTTTTTCCTTCGTGGTCGGTGTCAGGTTTCGATTGGCTTCACGCAGCGTGGCCAGTGTGGCGCCGAACCGATCGAGAGCGTCGGGCGTCAGCACGGAACCGAGACGGCGCTCCAATTCGTCGTCGAACGTTGCCTTCGCCCGCCGCAACAGCTCATTGCCCTCGGGAGTCAACTCGATGAGTGAGGATCGTTTGTCGGTGGGATTGGATTTTCGACGGCAGTGTCCAGCCGCTTCGATTCGATCCACCAGCTTGCTCGTGCCACCGACGGTGATCGCGAGGGCCTCGGCGATGTCGAAGATCCGACAGGAGCCGAGCCTGTCGATGATCTGCATCGGCTCGAATCGACTCAGTGGCAGGTCGTGCTCGATTCGGAGTCGCTGGTCGACGGCCGTCCACAGTTCGGTTTCGAAGCGGACGAGGTTGTCGAAGTGCCTGCTCAGGGCTGATCTGGTCACGAGCAGACTCCGAACCGATATGCATTCCGTGGAATCATTCTTTCACCGTACGCCCGATTCGTGATTAATTCCATGGAATCTATTTCCGAACCTTACGCAGTGTCGGTGGGTCATGGGAACATATGTTCGTGTCATATGAACCGCTGGACCAAGAAACGCCAGGTGAGCACCCCGGCGATACTCGTTCCGGCGGTAATCATTCTGGCGGTAGTCGGTCCACAGGTGACGCAACAATCCTGCATGCGGACCTCGATTCGTTCTACGCATCAGTCGAGCAACGCGACGACCCGACTCTGGCCGGCAGGCCGGTCATCGTCGGTGGTGGGGTGGTCTTGGCGGCAAGCTACGAGGCCAAGGCGTTCGGGGTTCGCACAGCCATGAGCGGTGGTCAGGCCCGATCACTGTGTCCTCAGGCGATAGTCGTCCCTCCGCGAATGTCGGCGTACTCGCAGGCGAGCAAAGACGTGTTCGACGTCTTTCACGACACGTCGCCGCTGGTCGAAGGAATCTCCATAGACGAGGCCTTTCTCGAGGTCGGCGGGCTCGCCAAGATCGTGGGAAACCCGCTGCAGATCGGAGCCAACCTCAGACGCGATGTGGCCGAGCAGGTCGGACTACCGATCACGGTCGGAATCGCACGCACCAAGTTCCTGGCCAAGGTCGCCAGTGCATTCGCGAAACCCGACGGATTGCTGCGAGTGCCGCCGGAGGGCGAGACCGAGTTCCTGCATCCCTTGCCGGTCGAGAAGCTGTGGGGCGTCGGCAAGATCACGGCCCAGAAGCTGCGAAACTTCGACATCGTGACGGTGGGTGACATCGCGCGGCACGACGAATCCTCGATCGTCTCGATTCTCGGGGGCGGCGCCGGTCGCCATCTCTACGCACTCTCACACAATCGAGATCCGCGCCCCGTCCGCGCCTATCGTGGCCGCAGTTCGATGGGTGCTCAGCATGCGCTGGGTCGCGGATCCCATCCCCGCGCAGAACTCGATGCGTCGTTGATGTCCCTTGTCGACCGTGTCAGTCGACGCATGCGTTCGGCGCAGCGGACGGGGCGCACGGTCACGCTCCGGCTCCGCTTCGCGGATTTCACGCGGGCAACTCGATCTCACACGCTGCGCCGGTCCACCGCCGACACAGCGGAATTGCTGAACGCCTCGATGGTGCTGCTGGACGAAGCGATACCGATGATCGCGGACAAGGGCATCACGTTGATCGGCGTCGCTGTCTCCAACCTGGATCGGGACGGCGCCGAACAACTCGAATTGCCCTTCGACGGTCCAGGATTCGCGGGTCCGGACACTGCCGCCCTCGACTCGGCAATGGACAGTGTCCGGAAGAAGTTCGGCTCCGCGGCCCTTACGAGGGGAGTGCTCCTGGGACGCGATCCGGACCTGTCGGTGCCGCTACTGCCGGACTAGGTGAGGTTTTCTCGCAGAGTCGCTCCCTTGTATTCGCGACGGAACAACCCACGCGCCTGCAGCACCGGAATCACGTGATCGACAAAATCTTCCAGACCCTGCGGATAGGTCGGCGGCATCAGATTGAAACCGTCGGCACCGCGGCCGTTCAACCAGGATCCCATCTCGTCGGCAATCGACTCCGGTGTTCCGATCATCGTTGCGTGACCACCACCCGCAGCGAGCGTCCCGAGGAGTTCCCGCACAGTCGGTGCGTCCTTCTCGACGATCCGCAAAATAGTGGCGTAGCGGCCCTGCGGCCCGGTGAACGCTTCGAGTGGAGGCAACGGGGGCACGGGCCCGTCGAGATCCCAGTTCTCGCAATCCTGTCCGGTGAACAACGAGAGTTGGCGTATCGACTGTTCGGTGGGCAGCAGGAGATCGAGTTCGGCCTTCTTCGCCCTGGCCTCGGCGACGGTGCTGCCGACGTAGGTGACCAGTCCCGGCATGACGGCGACCGAACTCGAATCCCGGCCGGCTCGCTCGATTCTCGATTTCACGTCCGCGTAGTAGGTCTGTGCGCTGGGTAAGTCGTAGGCAACCGAATAGATTGCCTCGGCGCGACGCGCCGCCAGATCGCGACCCTGCTCGGACGCCCCGGCCTGGAACAACACCGGCCGGCCTTGCGGGGAGCGCGGAACCGTCAACGGCCCGTCCACCCGAAAATGTTTGCCGTCGTGATCGATTCGAGAAATCCTGTTTGCATCGGCAAAACGCCCCGACCGGTCGAGAATCAGCGCGTCTTCCGACCATGAATCCCACAATGCGAGGGCCACTTCGACAAATTCGTCGGCTCGTTCGTATCGGGATGCATGATCGGGCATCGCCTCGAGTCCGTGGTTGCGCGCCTCCTGGTCGAACATCGAGGTCACGACGTTCCAGCCGGCCCGTCCGCCGCTGATGTGGTCGAGCGAGGCCAACAGTCGCGCCGCGTGAAACGGCGTGTAGAAAGTGGTGGAAATGGTGGTCACCAGGCCGATGTCCGCTGTCGCTCGTGCCATGGCAGTCAATGCGGTGATCGGCTCGAGAAACCACGACGCACCCGACTCGGGTTCGCGAACACTGTGACCGTCAGCGAAGAAGACGGCGTCCAGCTTGCCGCGTTCGGCGATCTGGGCGAGCGACTCGTAATACGTTATGTCGCCGAGACTTTCGACCGGTGAGTCGCGATGACGCCATGCTGCACTGTGATGTCCGCAACCGAGCAGGAACGCACCTATCCGCAGCTGTGCGCCCATCAGTTCTTGACGAGTCCGCCGTCGACAACCAGGTTCTGGCCGGTCACGGCCCGCGACCATGGGGAGGCGAAAAAGAGTGCAGCGTCGGCAAATTCGTCCGGCGTGGTGACTCGGCGCAGGGGAGTGCTTGCCGCGATCATGTCGAACACGGCTTCCGGTGTTGCGGCGCTCGCATCGGTGGTGCGGAGCAAGCCGCCCGAGACCATGTTGACTGTGATCCCGTCCGGACCGAGGTCGGCGGACAGCGTCCGTGTCAGTGCCAACAGTGCGGCCTTGGCAGCGGTGTAGTCGTGGTACGGAACTACCGGATTCTGGACCAGATTGGTTCCGACAGTGATGATTCGGCCGAAGCCGAGTTCGCGCATGCCTGGTAGCGCTGCCTGGGTGGTATTGAGTGTTCCGGCAACAGCTCCGCGTAGTTGAGAGTCGAAGTCGGCCCAGGTGATCGTGTCCGCGTTCGGCCGTGCATCGCCGTTGAACGAGAAGTCGACCAGTGCATTGTCGACCACGGTCGAGATCGGTGCGTCGAATCTCTCGCGTGCAGCGGAGAACAACTGGTCGACGGAACTGCGGTCCGTCACGTCCGCCTGGACTGCGAAGGTGCGATCCTCACCCAGTTCGGCGACCAGGGCCTCGGCGGCATCGCGGCTCTTGTTGTAGTTCACGATTACGCGGGCGCCCGAGCGGGAGAATGCTCGGCTCAGTGCGGCGCCGAGCCCGCGGGCGCCACCGGTGATCAGAACGATCTGCTCGTCCAGGCTGAGTGCGCGCTGAAATTGCTGTTCGGTCATGTCGACATCCCTCCGCCAGTGCTAACTGGTCAGGTTCATCGGGTCTGATCTCAGCCGACTTTTTCGGCACCCCGTGTCACCGTCCATCAGACCACGTGAGGTGAATCGTCCTGAACGCCGGGTGCGTTGTAACGGCCGGCGCGATGAGTTTTCGATCGCTCGGGAGTCGTAATTGCAAGCGAAGTGGCAACCGGCCGCTCGCCTTCGCCCCAGGAGATTCCGATGACCACCCAGCCCGTCCACAACGAAACTGTTTCCGGTAACGCCACGACGACGACACCTTCGGCCACGGCTCGCAAGCTCGGATACGTCCTGAGTGGGCTGTTCGTCGTTTTCATGCTCTTCGACGGCATCATTCACATTCTCAACCTTCAGACAGTCAAGGATGCGTCGGCTGAACTTGGGTTGCCGGACTCGCTGGCATTGACGGCTGGGGTGGTGCAACTGATCTGCCTTGCGCTGTACGTGATTCCGCGAACGTCGATACTCGGCGCGATTCTGCTCACCGGTTACCTGGGGGGAGCGGTGTTGACCAACCTTCGAGCTGAACAGCCTCTGCTGAGCACGACCCTGTTTGCCGTCTACACCGGAATCGTCATGTGGGCGGGACTGTATCTCCGGGACGAGAAGGTTCGCGAGATCATCCCGCTGCGTCGGGCCTGAAATAGGCCCCCGAGGGGGTTGCGTGGGACGCGGTGTCCCATTATGTTTGACCTCATTCAAGTCCGTCGACTGCAATCGACGGACTGGCCGTGAGGAGACACCGATGGCTCGGTCAGCGTCGATCGAAGTGGAAAAGCCGTACCACCAGGTACTGCAGACTTTGTCCGAGGGCTCAGTTGCCCGCAGTTTCGATCCCTATCTCGACATCGACTGGGATTCACCAGAGTTCGCGATCGATCCGCATGATCCGAGATGGGTGCTCTCGTCCGTGTCGGACCCCCTCGGGGCGACGCAGTGGTACCAGGATCAGTCGTTGGAGCGTCGAATCGCCATGGGAATGTGGCGTCAGGCGAACGTGACCAAGGTGGGTTCGGCCTTCGAGAGCATCTTGATCCGGGGAATGCTGCAATACATCGTGGCGCTACCCAACCAGTCGCCTGAGTTCCGGTACTGCCTGCACGAGATGACCGAAGAGTGCAATCACATCCAGATGTTCCAGGAACTCGTCAATCGCATGGACATCGACGTGCCGGGTATGCGTCCGATGTTCCGGCGGCTGTCGCCGATCATCGGAGTGCTGGGAGCAAAGTTCCCGGTCATCTTCTTCATCGGCATTCTGGCTGGTGAAGAACCGATCGACCACTTCCAGAAGGATCTCATCCGTGAGGGTAAGGACACGCCGCCGGCGATGCTCCGCACCATGGAGATTCACATCGCCGAAGAAGCGAGACACATCTCGTTTGCTCACGAGTTCCTGCGCAATCACGTCCCCAGACTCAGTCGTACGAGTCGAGCCATCACATCGGTCGCCTTCCCCGGCGCGATGCGTTGGCTTGCGGGTGAAATCATGTCACCGCCAAAGGAATTCGCCGAAGAATTTGGAATCCCGGACGAGGTGATGAAGAGCGCCTTCTGGGGGAGCCCGCATTCACGCCGCATCCTGGGTAACTACTTCGGCGAAATGCGAGCCCTGGCAGACGAACTCGGATTGATGAATCCGGTGTCGAAGCGTGCGTGGCGAAAGCTGCGCATCGACGGCGACTACGCCCGCTACCGCGGCGAGCCGAAGCGTTCCGACAAGACCCGGATCTAGTCCGGCCGCGAAGTTCCTCCGTCGGAGGACACCAGCTCGGCTATGAGCGTGGACAATTCGACATGGGGATCGATCTGTAGTCCGCTCGAGCGGGCAACGCCGTCGAACATGTACCAGGTGTATTTCGCGAGGTCGGCGACGATCTCTTCGCGGCTCGGCTTCGGATCGGTGCTTCGGACCCAGTGGGTGAGCGTGCCCTCGACCATTGTCACCACTGCGAACGGTAGTGAATCGAAGGGTGAGGAGTCGATCCCCACGGATCGACCGACTTCGGTGATAGTGGTGCGGGCGGAGTCGGCGATTGTGGCCTTCAGACTGCTGATCGCGTCGATGCTCTCGTCGTCGTAGTCGGTGGGGCCGGTACCCATGAACTCGTGAATCCGCGGATGCTCGGTGATCCACTCGGCGACGGCGCTGATGGTTCGGGTCAGGATCTGGTCGAGAGTGCCTACCGAAATGCTCATCGAAGCATCCAGGGCCGCCGCAAATTGGCCGAGCACGAACGCTCGCACTCGTCGATCGAGGTCGTCTCGGCCGCTGAATTGGCGGTACACCACCGACTTGGCGAGGCCGGCACGATCGGCGATCTGCTGGACGGACACCTCGGCACCTGCCGCACGCTCTTCGATCAGTTCGACCGCCGAGGTGAGTATCCGTTTCTGACGCTCGGAGTTGTGTCGCTCCCACCGCGCTTCGCGACCGGTCAACTCTGCAGTGACAGGTTGCACAATTGCGTCGCTCGGCATCGCGCCAGTCTATCCGGACGGACCTGCCGTGTTTCCGACTTGTCATCGGGCGCGGCATCGGGATCGGTCGTCGGTACAACGTGGGACACTGGTCGAGTGAGGTTGTATCGAGACACGGCGGTGGTGCTGCGCCTGCACAAACTGGGCGAAGCCGACCACATCGTCACGTTGCTCACCCGTCAGTTCGGGTTGGTACGTGCCGTGGCCAAAGGTGTCCGCCGAACCACCTCCAAATTCGGTGCCAGACTCGAACCGTTTGCTCACATCGACGTGCAACTACTTCCGGGCAAGAATCTCGACATCATCACTCAGGTGCAGACGGTCGACGCATTCGCCACCGACATCGTCGACGACTACAGCCGGTACACCACGGCCTGCGCCGTACTCGAAACTGCCGAGCGGTTGGCCGGCGAGGAACGCGCGCCGGCCCCGCAGCTTCAGCGATTGACGGTGGGAGCACTGCGTGCGATCGCCGAGCAGGCACGACCGGTCGAGTTCGTGCTCGACGCGTTCTTGTTGAGAGCCATGGGCTATGCGGGTTGGGCGCCTGCCCTCGAAGAGTGCGCCCGCTGCAGTGCTCCTGGACCGCACCGGGCCTTTCATGTCGCCGCAGGCGGAGCCGTGTGTACCTATTGCCGCCCGGCGGGTGCTGCGACGCCGTCGCCCGGAGTGCTCGACTTGATGGAAGCCCTGCTCCGAGGGGAGTGGGAGGGTACCGATTCGGCGCCCGCGACGCTGCGGACGCAAGCCAGCGGACTGGTCGCGGCACACCTGCAGTGGCATCTCGAGCGCCAATTGCGGACGTTGCCGCTGATCGAGCGTTCGAGGCCGCATGCAGCCGTCGAGGTCGACTTGCCCGTGAGGCAGGATGGAACACGTGATTCGACGACGCGAACCGCGAACTCCGCTTGATTCTGCTGCTGACCGGGTGATCCGACCACCGGACCCACATCCGTCCGGGGCGACCCCGCCGATCCTGCAGACCGAACTGATCCCGCGCCACGTCGCTTTGGTGATGGACGGCAACGGACGATGGGCGCAGGAGCGCGGTCTGCCCCGAACCGCCGGGCACGAACGCGGCGAAGCTGTCCTGATGGACACCGTCTGCGGGTGCATCGAGATGGGTGTCGAGTGGCTCTCCGCTTACGCCTTCTCCACCGAGAACTGGAAGCGCAGTCCCGACGAGGTTCGATTCCTGATGGGCTTCAACCGTGATGTCATCCGCCGTCGACGCGACGAGATGAACGAAATGGGTGTGCGTGTTCGCTGGGCCGGTCGTAAGCCACGCCTGTGGGCCAGCGTGATCAAGGAACTCGAGATCGCCGAAGAACTGACCAAGAACAACACCGTCATGAACTTGACCATGTGTGTGAACTACGGCGGCCGGGCCGAAATTGCCGATGCGGTAAAGGAAATCGCGAAGCGTGTCGCGGCCGGTGAGATCAATCCGGACAAGATCACCGAGGCGACGGTTGCCAAGTACCTCGACGAACCCGAAATGCCCGACGTCGATCTCTTCCTGCGTCCGTCGGGGGAACAGCGGACGTCCAATTTCTTGATCTGGCAATCTGCCTACGCCGAAATGGTGTACCAGGAGAAGCTGTTTCCCGATTTCGACCGCCGCGACCTTTGGGCCGCCTGCGTCGAGTACGCCTCACGTGACCGTAGATTCGGTGGCGTCAAATGACAGGGGAGAACATGACCGACACCACCGACGAAGCAGCCCGCCTACAAGAACGCGCGGCCGCCTCGCTGGCGCATTTCGTGACGGTCGATGTGGCTGCCGACGGATCACTGGGTTTCCAGTACTCCGGCGCGCTGTGTTCCATCCAGGCGATGAATCTGTCCGAGGGTCTGGACGTGCTGTCCATGACGTGTGTTCTCGCATGGGACCGACCGGTGAGCGCGGCACTGCATCGCAAGGTGGCCGAGCGGAATCGCACCATCCAATTCGGCTCCATCGCGGTGTTCGGCCACGGCAGTCTGGCGGACGTCATCCTGCGTTACACGTTCCCTGCCGCCGGACTGGACGACGAGGCACTGACCACGATGTTGCTACTGGCGCTCACCGGTGCCGATACCGCCCGGCAGGGTTTGATTCCCTGACGCTCTCAGGCGGCGGCGCAGTCGCGGCAGGTGCCGAAGATCTCGACGGTGTGACTCACTTCGGTGAAACCGTTGTCCTCGGCGATGGTCTGTGACCACTGCTCGACCGTCGGGCCCTCGACCTCGACGGTGAATCCGCAGTTGCGGCACACCAGGTGATGGTGGTGCCCGGAGGAGCAGCGTCGGTAGACGGACTCACCTGTGTCGGTGCGTAGGACGTCGATGGTTCCGGCGTCGGAGAGTGCCTGCAGCGTGCGGTAGACGGTGGTCAGGCCGATGCCTTCACCTCGCTTGCGCAGTTCGTCGTGCAATTCCTGTGCCGACTTGAATTCGTCGATGTCGTCGAGCAGGGCGGAGATGGCGCTGCGCTGTTTCGTGGAACGAACGCCGACTGTGGCCGGTCCACGTTTCGAGGTCGTACTGCCCGGGGTGTTCATGCGGTGGAATCTCATCCTTCTTCGGCGTGGGCGACAGCGTCGACGACGATGTGTGCAAGGTGATCGTCGACGAGTCGATAGAGAACTTCTCGTCCGTTGCGCTCGCCGCGGACGACGCCCGCTGCTTTGAGTACGCGCAGATGCTGGCTGATGAGTGGCTGAGTGACACCGAGAGCTCCGACGAGTTCGTGAACGCAACGCTCCGACTCGTGCAACTGAAGCACGATCGCGATCCGAACGGGTGCAGCGAGCGCCCGCAGAATTTCACCGGCTGCCGCCAGGGTTTCCTTGGGCGGCACGGGCGCGGGCGGTGCGGCTTCGAACGGGTCGTGCGTGTGTCCGAGGTCGGAATGATCATGGCTTTTGTGGAGATCGCCGGTATCCGCAATGCTCACAGCGAGGCTCCTTCGAGGGGTAGATCATGATGTCCGGGCATAGCCATCTCACCACATTATTGCAAATCACTTTCATTTTGATATGCACAAGTATGCATGTCAACCTTGGACGGAAGTGCGTGGCAGCCGCCAGATAGGCTGATGGTGCGAAAAGCGCACGAAAATCATGCATCTATTACCCAGATGGAGAGCAATCGAGTGGCACCCAAGTCCAAGATCGAAGCCGTTGTCAATCTCGCCAAGCGGCGAGGCCTGGTCTACCCGTGCGGTGAGATCTACGGCGGTACCAAGTCCGCATGGGACTACGGCCCATTGGGTGTCGAGCTCAAGGAGAACATCAAGCGCCAGTGGTGGCGCAACATGGTCACCAGCCGCGAGGACGTCGTCGGCCTCGACTCGTCGGTGATTCTGCCCCGCGAGGTGTGGGTCGCGTCCGGTCACGTCGGTGTCTTCAACGACCCGCTCGTCGAGTGCCTCAACTGTCACAAGCGTCACCGTCAGGATCACCTGCAGGAGGCGTACGCGGAGAAGAAGAAGCTCGACAACCCGGACGACGTCTCGATGGATGTCATCGGTTGCCCCGATTGCGGCACCGTCGGCCAGTGGACCGAGCCGCGCGACTTCAACATGATGCTCAAGACGTACCTCGGCCCCGTCGAGAGCGAAGAGGGCATGCACTACCTGCGCCCCGAGACCGCACAGGGCATCTTCGTGAACTTCGCCAACGTGCTGACCACCTCGCGTAAGAAGCCGCCGTTCGGCATCGGTCAGATCGGCAAGAGCTTCCGTAACGAGATCACCCCGGGCAACTTCATCTTCCGCACCCGCGAGTTCGAGCAGATGGAGATGGAATTCTTCGTCAAGCCGGGCGAGGACGAGCAGTGGCATCAGTACTGGATCGACTACCGCCTTGACTGGTACACCGGCCTCGGTATCAACAAGGACAACCTGCGTCTGTACGAGCATGCGCCGGAAAAGCTTTCGCACTACTCGAAGGGCACGACCGACATCGAGTACCGCTTCCACTTCCAGGGCAGTGAATGGGGCGAGCTCGAGGGCATCGCGAACCGTACCGACTTCGATCTCTCGACGCACTCCAAGCATTCGGGCACCGAGCTGAACTACTACGACCAGACGACGGGCGAGCGGTACACGCCGTACGTCATCGAGCCGGCGGCCGGTCTCACGCGTTCGCTGATGGCCTTCCTGGTCGACGCCTACACCGAGGACGAGGCGCCCAACTCCAAGGGCGGCGTCGACAAGCGCACAGTGCTCCGCCTGGATCGCCGACTCGCTCCCGTCAAGGCTGCCGTTCTGCCGCTCTCGCGTAACGCGGACCTGACGCCGAAGGCCAAAGATCTTGCAGCGCAGCTGCGTCAGAATTGGAACGTCGAGTTCGACGACGCCGGCGCCATCGGTCGTCGATACCGTCGCCAGGACGAGATCGGCACACCGTTCTGCATCACGGTCGACTTCGACACTCTCGAAGACCAGGCTGTGACGGTGCGTGAGCGTGACTCCATGGCGCAGGAACGCGTCGCCCTCGATCAGGTGGAAAGCTACCTGGCCGCACGGCTGATCGGCTCCTGATTCTCGTTCGAAGCTGACGGGCGGTCCTTCTCAATCGAGAAGGACCGCCCGTTTTCTCTTTCCCCGATGGTCCTTCAGGCGCAGGATCGAAGTTATGAGAAAACTCAGCGTGACCAACAGCGTGACTCTCGACGGTGTCATGCAGGCGCCCGGTGGGCCGGACGAGGACCGTCGTGGCGGATTCGAGCACGGTGGGTGGGCAGCACCCTTCAACGATTCCGTCATGGCGCAGAAGATGGGGGAGGGGATGGCGAAGAAATCGGCGTTGCTGTTCGGACGCAAAACCTACGAAAACTTCGCCTCGTACTGGCCGTTTCAGACCGACAATCCGTTTACCGAGGTGCTCGACAACACGCAGAAGTACGTAGCGTCAAGGACTTTGGGTGAACCGCTGCCGTGGAAGAACTCGACCTTGTTGAAAGGTGATGCCGCCGACGCGGTCGCCACGCTCAAGGAAAGTGAAGGCCCGGATCTGGTGATTCTGGGCAGCGGCGACTTGATCACGTCCTTGGCCGCGCGACGTCTCGTCGACACCTACACTCTGCTGATACATCCGCTGGTTCTCGGAACCGGGCGCAGATTGTTCCCCGACGGAGCTGCGCTCGCTCAGTTCACCCTCACCGACAGCGTCCCTACGACAACAGGCGTCATCATCGCGACGTATCAGTTGAGCTGAACGCAGTTGAGCTGAACACAGTCGAGCTGAGTACATCAGGGAACTCGCCGAAATGCCGGATCTGCCAGCGCTGAGTTCTGACTGCTTGCGCGCTGGTCGGCGTAACCCAGGGCGCATAGACCCGGACAGCGCGCTTACCACCGGAGAAGTTCGTCGAGACGATGTCGTGTTCGACGAGGGTTTCGACGGGAAAGACGAAGTGCCCCGAATGCTCTTCGTCGTATACCTTCACCACGAACAGCATCACGCGGTCGCCGATGTCGAAGGGGCGGATGGGCCCGGCTTCGGAACGGCGCCACAGTGTGACGAACTGACCGAGCTTGGTCGGCGTCGTCTTGGCGGTTCGATAGACGGTGGGAAGGCCGTTGACGGTCAACGTGTGAGCGCCGTACTCAGCACCCTCGGACTCGGGAATCGGTGTGGACCAGGTAAATCCGTCGGCGTTCATCGGCACCGATGATTCCACGAACCACCGACAGCCTTCGTGACGAACGCTGTCGGTGGTAGTCCCGATTCAGGCCGAAGGCACCTTGTCGAGGAACCCGAGGACAAGCGTCACCCGGCCGTCGTCGTCGCGTTCGAGTACGTCGAATCCGTCGATCAGTGACTCGGCCCCCGACGGGCCGAGAGCCCAACCGAATCGAGCCTGTCGGTGATGCGCGTCCACCGGTCCGACGAGGGTGAAGTGCATGCCCGGAAATTGTTGCTGCACAGCGTTGATCATCGCGTCGATCTGATCGTGTCCGGTGACGTCCGCGAGCGGATCGGTGTAGCGACCGCCGGGTGCGAACAATTGCTCGACCCGTGCTTTACGGGCGGTGGTTTCGGTTTCGTTCCACATGTCGATGTAGGCGTCGGCGATTGCGTCGAAGTCGCTCATGGTCGCTCCCTTGATCAGTTTCCGGTGGTGAATGTCCGGCGGCCTCGCTGGCTGAGACCACTGTTCCTCCGAAACTGCTTCGGGTCGATTACCTCTGAGGTCATGGCCTCGGCTACCTCGGGTCGCTAACTTGAAAGAATGACCTTCGAGACGATGGACGTGGGCTCCGAACTCAAGCGGTGGCGGGAGCGGCGAAGGCTCACTCAGTTGGGACTCTCGGCGGCGGCAGGAGTGTCGACCAGGCATCTGAGCTTCATCGAAACCGGCCGCTCCAAGCCGAGCCGGGACATGATTCTTCACCTGTCCGAATGTCTGGATGTTCCTCTACGACAACAGAACACGCTTCTGCTGGCAAGTGGCCACGCGCCGGAGTACTCGCAGAAGTCGTTAGCAGAAGCGCCGATGTCAGCGGTGAGTGAGGCCATCGATCGCATCATCGACGCGCATGACCCGTATCCGGCCGTGGTGGTCGATCAGCAGTGGGAGATGGTCGCCGGGAACCAGGCCGTGGGAATTTTGACCGCGGGCGCCGCTGATTTCCTCCTGGAACCACCGGTGAACGTATTGCGTCTGAGCTTGCATCCCGAGGGCATGGCGCCGCGGATCGTGAACCTCGCGCAGTGGCGGGCCCACCTGCTCACAAGGCTGGCTCGGGAAGTGGAGGTCAGTGCGGATGCGCAGCTGTCGTCGTTGCTCGACGAGCTGCGCGCCTATCCGAGCGGCGGAGACTGGCACGACGACCGCGCGAATTCCCTGCTGGTTCCGTTGCGTGTACGCGTCGGCGATACCGAACTGGCGATGTTCAGCACCACCACCGTGTTCGGTACGCCGCGCGACGTCACGCTCGCAGAGATTGCGATCGAATCGTTCTACCCGTCGGACACGCAGACGGCCGACTACTTTCGATCGGCCGCCGAGGTCACAGGGACTTCTTGCCGAACTTGAGCTTCCACGGCACCAGAGCAGACTCCAACTGAACCGAGAGACTCATCTTGGAGACGCCTTCGGTGCGCTCCTCGAAGCGGATGGGCGTTTCGGCGATCTTCATGCCGCGCTGAACAACTCGGTAGTTCATCTCGACCTGGAACGCGTAGCCGTTGCTCTGCACCGATTCGACGTCGATGTCGCGCAAGGTCTTTGCATGCCACGCCTTGAAGCCGGCGGTCGCATCCTTGACGTGCAGTCGCAGAATGGCGTTGACGTAGAAGTTCGCCCAGGCGGACAAGGCCTTGCGGTGCCACGGCCAGTCGCCGGCGACTGCGCCGCCTTCGACGTAGCGGGAGCCGAGAACGACTGCCGCATCGGTAGTGGTGAGGATCTCGATCATGGCGGGGATCGCTTCGGACGGGTGCGAGAGATCTGCGTCCATCTGAATGACGATGTCTGCGTTCTCCGCCAGAGCCCGGCTCATGCCCGCGACGTAAGCACGGCCGAGACCGTCCTTGACCGTGCGGTGAAGCACTCCGACCGGGATGGGACCATCGATACCCAACTTGTCCGCAACCTCGCCCGTTCCGTCGGGGGAGTTGTCATCCACCACGAGGACGTGCAGGTTCGGGATCTTCAACGCGGCGAGGCGATCGACGAGCTTTGGCAGGTTCTCACGCTCGTTGTATGTGGGTACAACGACGGTTATCTGCGGGGCGACGCTTTCCATAACACCTTCGTATGATCTGTGATCCCGACTTGCCGGATGAAGCGTACGACGAGTGCGGTCGTGAACAAAGTAGGGATTTTACTACCTCGACGGGATCCGTCAGAACCGGCCGCCGCCGCCTCGACTGGTTCGGCCGCCGCCCCCGCCGCCGCGTCGCCAAGGTGGTCGCGGCCTGGGCGTGTTGCAGCGCCTTCGACGGATCCGAGGCCTGCAATTGCTGGGCCGCCTGCAGGTGCCGCTGAGCCTCGGCGTAGCGAGTGCGCGCCTCCGCTCCGATCGCGCCGCGTCTGGTTCCGAGGAAGTCGCCTGCAGCGGTCACCTGAGCCTGTGCGGCCAGAATGTCCTGGGCGAGGCGCTGCTGTGCACGTTCGAGCTGCTGCTTCTGCTCCTGAGCGTCGGCAAGAAGCGCGTCGAGTTGGGCGTCGGCTGCGACGATCTGGTTGAAGGCTGTCAGCGGATCGCTGTCCTTCGACGTCTGAGCATTCGCCAACGCTGCCTGGGCTGCGGCCTTCGCGTCCGCCAACTTCTGCCCGCCTTGCGCCAGGTAAGCGTCCGCAGCGGTGATGCCCTGCTGGACGTCGTCCATCGCGGACGGAAGTGTCGCGATGGCGTTTCGGATGTCGTCGGCGGCGTGATCGACGCCGTCGAGTAGCTTGCGTGCCTGATCGAGGGCGGCTTCGGCCGTGCGAATCGCAGTGACGGCAGCGCCTTGCTTACCGGCCGGCAGTGCCGTCGCGTCTCGTCCTTCCTCGATCGACTTCTCGGCGAGCGTCAGGCGCTCACTCGCCATCGTGACGTTGTTCACGACCGATGCCAGCGTCGGCGCGGGGAATTGATCCTTCAATTTGGTCAGAATCGCCTCGGATTCGGGCAAGCGCACGCTGAGAGAAACAACACTCTGCGTCAACGCATCGAGACGGGCGGGGGCGTTGATGAGAAGGTCGCGAAGCCCGTCGAACTCCTCGACGCGAGCTTCGAGTTCTTGGTCGGCTCGACCGCACGAGGAAATGATGTCGATCAGCATCTGTCGGCGTTGATCGGGAGTTTCCGGGATGGCGTCGTCGAGTCGCTGCCTGATCGCGAAGGCTTCGGCGAGGGTGGCCTTGGCCTTGTCGAATGCTGCCGAGAACGGTGCGACGGCGGAATCTCCGAACTCGCTGCGGGCCAGATCGAGTTCCTCCTGGCTGCCGGCGATCGCGTTGTCCGTCTCGACGAGGATCTCCTTCGCGCGTTCGTCGAGCGTTGGCAGCGGGAGTGCATTGAGGCTGGCGATGTCGTCGGGGGAGATGTTCTTCGCGGCTTCGACGCTTGCCTTGTTCTTGTCGTTCTTGCGCTTGCGTGAGTACAGGACCACGCCGCCCGTCCCGACCACCACAGCGCCGCCCGCGATGAGGAGTGTTCCGACTCCCATTCCGCCGCTCGTGTTGTTCGCGTCGCCGAGTGCGCCGGCCGCGGCAATCGCCGCGCCGGTCCAATCATCCTCGGCGAGAGCCGGTTCCACCGCGTCGGTATTGATCGATTCGATGTCGGAATCCGTGATGTTGCTCAGCTCAGCGGGCACATCGAGGTAGTAAGCACGCTCCGCCGTGGCAACTGCAAGCAGGACGGACTTGGTACTCAGCGTCGACTTCGTGGCTGTCTGCTGCGCCCACGCCTGGCCACCCAGGTTGTTGAAATCGGGGACGAACGCGACCCACAGATCGATCTGGTGGTCCTCGCCGAGTTGATCGATCGCGGCTTGTATGTCGCTGCGTTGCCCGGCGTCGAGAACCCCGGAGGTGTCGGTGATGTGATTCGGCAACACCATCGGGGCGTCCGCCGAGGCGAGCGCAGGACTGAAGACGAGCGCCAGCAGAGCGAAAATCGCAGCGACGGCGGCGGCGCTTCCCCGACGGCGAACGGGTCGGGTGATTGTCCGACTCTGCTCTACCGAGGACAACTGCGAGAAGTGTGGTGCGAGGGCCATGACGCAAATCTATCCGTTGTGGCGCGTCGGCATCGGAGGTGATCGCCGCGAACTGGCAGAATTGCGGGAGTGAAACCTGCTTTCGGTAACCGCCCCCACGACCCATCACCCTCACGGGCGGGCGGCTTCGGGGCAGGATTGGCTCGCTGGACGCGCCGACTGATCGCCGGTGCCGTGTTGATGGCCGTGGTTCTGGTCGGGGGTACTGCGTTCCGGGTGTGGCAGGTGGCGCGCATCGACGACACGCGGCCGGCCGACGCGATAGTCGTTCTGGGCGCGGCTCAGTATTCCGGCACTCCGTCGTCCGTCTTCGAGGCCCGACTCGAGCAGGCGTACAAGCTGTACAAGCGCGGAGTGGCGCCGCAGATCATCACTGTCGGCGGCAAACAAGAAGGTGACGAGTACACCGAAGCGGCGTCGGGAAAGATGTATCTGACCGATCGCGGAATTCCTTCGAGTGCGATCACCGCGGTGGAGACCGGTTCGGACACACTGCTCAGTATCGACGCGGTGAGCGCCGAGATGTCCTCGCAGGGAATCAATTCCGCTGTCCTGGTCAGTGACCCGTGGCACTCCTTGCGAACGCGGACGATGGCCCGCGACACAGGACTCCAGGCGTGGACCGCACCTACTCGTCAGGGCCCGGCTGTCTTCACCCGCGAATCCCAGTTGCACGGAATCGCTCGCGAAACCGGCGCGCTGCTCTGGTATCAGCTCACGCACTTCTCGGCAGACTTCCCCTACACGGCAGGGCAATAGAGACCATGACAGCTCACACCACCTACGGAGGCGGCACCTACTCCGAACACGACCTCGAACGTCGTGTCGTCGAGGCGCCGAAGCGAGCGGGGTTGCCGGGTTCGCAGATCGCAGCGGCGCAGCATCGTTCGGACTTCTCGCGAGATCGGGCGCGTGTCCAACACTCCGCGGCTTTGCGGCGCTTGGCCGACAAGACCCAGGTTGTCGGCCCGCGCGACGGTGACACACCTCGCACGCGGTTGACGCACTCGATGGAGGTCGCACAGATCGGGCGAGGGATCGCCGACGGACTCGGTTGCGATCCGGACCTGGTGGACCTCGCCGGTCTCGCGCACGACATCGGGCACCCACCGTACGGTCACAACGGCGAGAAGGCCCTCGACGAAGTCGCCAAGGACTGCGGAGGTTTCGAGGGCAATGCGCAGAATCTGCGGATCTTGACCAGCCTCGAACCCAAGATCCTGCGCCCCGACGGTCTGAGCGCAGGCCTCAATCTCACCAGGGCGTCACTCGACGCAGCCATCAAGTATCCCTGGACCCGCCCTGAGCCCGGCGCGAAGTTCGGGGCATACGACGACGACGCAGAGGTGCTCGCCTGGGTTCGCGAGGGAGCGCCCGAGCGTCGGCAATGCCTGGAAGCTCAGGTCATGGACTGGGCCGACGACATCGCGTACTCCGTGCACGACGTGGAGGACGGGGTGATCGCAGGCCGTATCGACCTTCGCTCGCTTGCTGATCCGTCCGAGCAGCGCGCACTGGCAGAACTGGGGGCCTCCGAGTTTCGGGGGTTGGTAGTCGACGATCTGATCGACGCCGCTCAACGGTTGTCCGAACTCCCCGTCGTACGCGGGGTCGGAAGTTTCGACGGAACACTCGGAAGTTCCGTCGCGTTGAAGAATCTCACGAGTGAATTGGTGGGTCGCTTCGCCACCGCGGCGATCGCCAGCACCCGGCTGACACACGGTGACCGACCCCTCTCGCGCTATCAAGCCGACCTCGACATACCCGAGGCCGTCGCATCCGAGGTGGCGTTGCTCAAGACCGTGGCGCTGTACTACGTGATGTCCGACGCCGGACACAAAGCGCGTCAGGATCGGCAGCGTGATCGTGTTCATCGCGTCGCGGAATGGCTGCTGGCAACTGCGCCGGCCGGGCTCGATCCGATCCTGCTGCCCGCGTGGGAACGCGCCGCGGACGACGGTGCTCGGGTCCGGGTAGTGGTGGATCAGATCGCGTCGTACACGGAGAGTCGGCTCGAACGGGTGGACAAAGCGAGCCTGGGCGCGCAGGCCAGCTGGGGCTGAGCCACTTACGCCCTCAGCAAGTCATCCGCGTCGACGGGTCGGTAGTGGTATCGAGCCACTTGCCGTAAGCGTCGCCACCTGCTGCGCGAACGTCCTTGCAGATCTTCGACTCGGTGTTCCCGGATTCGCGATACACCGTGTAGATCGCCGTCCCCGAATCGGAGACTTGACGCAGTGACGGGCAGGACTGGTCTGTGCGTAGGTATTTCGAGCCGGGGAACGCGTCGAGGTAGTTCTGGATCTCGCTGGCGTACGTTGCCGGATCGGTGGCATTGGCCAACACCACGATTCCGGTTCCTTTGCATGAGGGGACGGTGATCGGCTTGCTCACCCCGAGATCGCCGTTCTTCGTGGCGGGGTTCGGCGCCCGCGTGGTCGTGGTTGCCTGCTGTCCGGCGGTGGGTAGCGGCTCGAGCTTCGGCGTTCTGACCGGATCCTGAATGGGCGCCAGTGCCGACGTGGCGGTGGAAGCTGCTACAGCGGTTGGTGATTCGGGGCCCGAATTCCCCAGCGTCACCCAGGCCGCCGTGCCTCCTGCGGCCAGAACGAGTGCAATTCCAGCCGCACCGATCGCGATCGGTGCTCGGTTTCGCTTGGTCTTTGTCACGATGTGCGTGTAGTTCCCGTGAGCGGGATTCGCCGTGGTGTAGGTGGGCTGCCCGACGATCGTGGGTTGCAATCCGCCGGCGGCACCGGGGGTGTGGGTCGTCGAGAGGGCCTGCCGCGCTTGGAGTGCGAGCGCTCCCGTAGTCGGATAGCGGTGTGCGGGATCCTTTGCCATGCCGCGAGCCACGATGGCGTCAAGGCCTTGCGGGAGCGACGGAACCGCCAGTGTGGGGCGTGGCGGCGGAGCGTTCAGGTGCGAATTGACCAGATGCTCGATGCTTGTGGTGTTGAAAGGTGTTGTTCCGGTGAGTGATTGGTAGAGGACACAAGCCAGGGAATAGACATCCGCTGCGGCCGTCGGCGTTTCGATTCCGAACCGCTCCGGCGCCATGTATGCATACGAACCGACTGCGCTTCCCTCGGTGGTGATCTTCGTGTCCGTCTGTGAGTATGCGATTCCGAAGTCGACGAGGTAGGCGAAGCCGTTGTTCGTGAGAATGATGTTGTCTGGTTTGACGTCACGATGGATGAGCCCGCGGGCATGGGCGGCGTCCAACGCCGACGCGATTTGCGAGACGATGTCGACGGCTCGTACAGGCGTGAGTCGGCCGAATTCGGTCAACTCGGCTCGCAACGTATGACCTTCGACCAATCGCATGTCGATGAAGAGAACTCCGTCGATCTCGCCCCAGTCGTGCACCGGGATCACGTGCGGTTCGTTCAGGGCGGCGGTGGCGCGAGATTCTCGGCGGAAACGAGCTTGGAATGACGGGTCGGCCGCAAGCTCTCGATGGAGCAACTTGAGAGCGACCAGGCGATCCTTCGAGGTGTCGTACGCCTCGTACACTTCACCCATTCCGCCTCGGCCGAGGAGGCTACGCAACTCGTACACGCCGAATCGGGTTCCTGATCGCCCTTCGTGCGAGCTCGAGGCGTTTTCAGTCATCGTCGGTCCCATCGCTGCGGTGCAGAGTCGGCCATCAACATATCGTTGTCAGGAGGTGCCGGGGGACCGCCTAGACTGATGTACGTGGCGGGCCGAATTTCTGACAGAGACATCGCGGCCATTCGCGAACGCACTCGCATCGAGGACATCGTCGGTGAATACGTTTCACTCAAGCGTGCCGGTGGCGATTCGATCAAAGGTCTGTGTCCCTTTCACGACGAGAAGTCGCCGTCGTTCCATGTGCGACCCAACCACGGCCTCTACCACTGCTTCGGCTGCGGTGAGGGTGGTGATGTGTACTCGTTCCTGCAGAAGATGGATCACATCAGCTTCGTAGAGGCCGTCGAGCAGTTGGCGGATCGACTCAGCTACACGATTTCGTACGAGGGCGGCGGACCGTCCGTTCAGCGCGATCGCGGCACCCGTGCACGCTTGATCGCAGCAAACGCGGCGGCTCAGGAGTTCTACGCCGCTCGTCTGCGCGAACCCGATGCCCAGGCGGCTCGCGACTACCTCACCGAGAGAAACTTCGACGGTGCAGCGGCCCTGCAGTTCGGGTGTGGATACGCGCCAGAAGGTTGGGACACTCTCACAAAATACTTGATGTCCAAAGGTTTCGAGTTCAAAGAACTAGAAGCAGCCGGGCTGTCCAAAGAAGGCCGGCGAGGTCCGATCGACCGGTTCCATCGCCGACTTCTGTGGCCGATCCGCAGCGTCGCCGGTGACGTCATCGGCTTCGGTGCCCGCAAGCTCTTCGACGACGACACCATGCCGGGTAAGTACGTCAACACGCCGGAAACGATTCTCTACAAGAAGTCTCAGGTCTTGTTCGGCTTGGACCTCGCCAAGCGCGACATCGCCAAGGGGCACCAGGCGGTAGTCGTCGAGGGTTACACCGACGTCATGGCGATGCATTTGGCCGGCGTCAAGACCGCCGTCGCTTCGTGCGGGACCGCCTTCGGTGAGGAGCACCTTGCGATGCTCCGCCGACTCCTGATGGACGACAGCTACTTTCGCGGTGAGATCATCTACACCTTCGACGGTGATGCCGCGGGGCAGGCCGCTGCGATGAAGGCGTTCGAGGGTGATCAGAAGATGGCCGGGCAGACGTTCGTCGCCGTCGCGCCCGACGGAATGGACCCGTGCGATCTGCGTCTGAAGTCTGGTGACGCCGCCGTTCGCGACCTCGTGGCACGGCGCACTCCGATGTTCGAGTTCGTGGTGAAGTCCATCCTCACCGAACACGATCTGGAGACCGCTGAAGGTCGTGTCGAGGCACTGCGTCGTACCGTGCCCGTCGTTGCGCAGATCAAGGAATCAACTCTGCGCGACAGCTACGCGAATCTGTTGTGCGGATGGGTCGGTTGGGACGATCTTCCGTCGGTTCGACGACGCGTGCGTGACGAAGCTCGCAAACGGGCGTCGACGCGTGGATCGTCACCGGCACCCAAGCGTCGTCAGGTTGTCGACCAACCTGCTGCCGATGCGCTTGCGCTGCCGATCGGAATCTCCAGGCCCCGGCCCAACGATCCCGCGCTCTCGACGCAGCGAGCTGTCCTCAAGGCCGCATTGCAGCACCCTGGCATCGCCGGCAGTGTCTTCGACTCGTTGCCGCCCGAGACGTTCACCCACCCCGCCTACGTTGTCATCAGACAGGCAATGGCTGACGCCGGTGGAACGAGCAAGGGACTCGGCGGCGCCGAGTGGATCGAAGTCGTCACCAAGGGCGTCGAAGACATGACGGTGGCCTCGGTTGTATCTGAGCTGGCCGTCGAACCGATGCCGTGTGACGAAGACACGGTTCCGCGCTACATCAACGGAGTGCTCGCACGACTGCAGGAAGCGTGGGTGGGCGAGCAGGTTGCCGACCTCAAATCCAAGCTTCAGCGCGTTTCACCTGCTGCAGCCCCCGAGGAGTACAACTCACTGTTCGGCGACCTCGTGGCGCTGGAGCAGTATCGCCGACAGCTGCGTGAGCAGGCTGTCGGCGACCAAAGCGTCTGACCTAACGGTTTTTCTTCAACTGGTCGTGGGGGACCAGAATCGTAGTCTCCTCGTTGATCGGCTTCATCGGCTCGAGCTTGGGCTGAGTACTCAGTGAGTCGGCCAGCTTCTGCCGTGACGCGTCCAACACCTTCTTGGTGGCCGGACTGGTGGCCACCGCCTTCGCGGCCCGGCTGATCTGCTCGTATCGTGCGCGGCCCGCTTTGGTTCCCAGGACGTACCCAGCTGCAACACCGATCAACAAACGCATCATTCCTGCTTCCCTCCAGCACCGATCGTCCTGACTCCATCCTGCCTGATGACTCGCTGGGCAGGCGATTTGGTACTTCGGTGAAGGATTCGCTACAGTTTCTCAGGCAACGCCGGAACGGGCGAAGCGAGCAAGACAATCCCCTGTAGCTCAATTGGCAGAGCTTCCGACTGTTAATCGGACGGTTGCTGGTTCGAGTCCAGCCGGGGGAGCAGCAAAGCCCCTCACCTGAGAAATCGGGTGGGGGGCTTTCTTGTATTCGTCGCCGCTAGTGCGTTTGCAGCAGACCCACCGATCGAAGTGCCGATCCGACGTCTGCCGCTTTGTTTGCTTGTTCTGCGAGAATTCCCAGCCGTCGAGCGCTGAGGACGTTCACCGGGTTGTCGTCGACGAAGAAGGTCTGCTGTGGACGCGCATCGAGAAACTCCAGCGCAGCCAGGAAGGCCGCAGGGTCGGGTTTGGTAGCTCCGAGCATGCAGGAGAAAACATGCTCGTCGATTGCCGATGGAGTTACGACACTCTCGATGGCGGCCAAGAGAACAGGTCCGTTGTCGGAGAGTGTGGCGACCACGACCCCCTCGCTTCGAAGCGCGATTGCGAGATCGATGACCGCGCGGTCCGGGATGAAGGCCTTGGCCCAGGCTCGGCGTAGCTCGTCGCGGTCACCAGGAAACCCGAGTCGTCGAAAGCGTTCCAGGATCGCGGTTTCGGAGTGAATGCCGAGATCGCATTCCTGGTCGAACCCGGACGCGAACACGAGGGCATGAATCTCGTCTTCCGTGACGCCGATGGCCGCAGCCAGTTCTGCGGCGCGACGGTCAGGCTCGAATCGACACAGCACACCGCCCAGGTCGAACAACACGAGTTCAGGTGGTCCGCTGTCGTTCGCCATGTCGGAGAGGATAGGCGGCATCAGCACCCGTGAACGCGACGCGAAGATATTGGCGACAGATACACCAAAGCCCGACGCAAGTGTCTGCGTCGGGCTTTCGGTGGAACCGTCGAACTGTTTGACCGGTGCGCCTACTTCGCTGCGCGATCCGACGGCTCGAACAGCCGGATGATGTGGCTGGGGTTGATGTAGTAGACACCATTCGGAGAATTGAGAACGAGAGTGTCTTCGGTGAAATCGGTGACGGTGCCGTTCAGTTTCGCGCCGTCGGACATGATGATCCGGATCGTGGCCTTCGAGTTCTTGAATTCGGTCAGTGCAAGCTTCATGTGGTGATCCTGTTCCGTGGGGTGTGCACTCCCACGGTATCGGCTCATCGCGCCTGTGCCGACCAACCTTGGAAGACTCGACTCGAAAGAGTGCAACGCGTCACCGCCTGCCCGATTGTGATCCGCGTCGGATGTGCCGGTAACATTCGGATTCGCCGCGATGCATCGCATCCGGATGGGGCGGTAGCTCAGTCGGTTAGAGCCGTGGACTCATAATCCATTGGTCGCGGGTTCGAGCCCCGCCCGCCCCACATTCAGTTGCCGTGAGCCCGCGGGTCAGCCCCAATGACTTTTGTCGAAGATCATGCTCCAGACGATCGCCAAGGCGACAAGTGCACAGAGTGCAATCACCAAGACATTCGCCCACACATTGTTGGGATTGAATCGCCTGGCAATGCGCCTGCGGTTGCGTCTGAGTCGAGCGTTCGTGGTCACACAAGGAATCGTCGCATCATTATCGTCGATCGCAGATGAGGTGAAAGTCTCGGATCCAGATGACCAATTTCCCGACAGTGTCGAATGTGCAACGCTTCTGGGCGTGACCGAGCAGACAACTGGCAAGAAACCATTTTCGCCTGGTGTTAGTGCAGGCAGTCGAGCCGACCCCCGCGGCTCGACTGCCCCCAACACGCGACGTGGGGTCCGAATGGCGGCGCCGAATTGGCGATTAGGGCGCCCGTCTGCGAACCAAATGTCAGCGAAAGTAGAAGTTCTCGGAATTTCATTGGGAGACAGTAGGTTTCTTTGATCCCCAGGTTGAGGGAGCCTGAGGATCGCCTACCTGTGATTGGGGCACTCCCGAACTGTGACGGAAAGGTCCGCTCCCGGATATTAGATTTTCGGTGCGTCCGAACTGGCCGGAGATACTTGACGTGGAGTTTCCGGCGCCGACGTTCTACCGATATCGGGCCTTCTGCCCAGGGCTCGCTCGGTGACCCATACGGCAGGTGCCGACAGGAACGGCAGATACACGAAGATATAGCTGTCGAACTCGATGCCCAACGCGAGATAAACCCCAAGGTGAAACCCGAGTAAGACGACGATCCCGATTCTGAACAAGACAGGGAAGAGCACGGCAACGATCAACCAGCCTTCAGCAAAGACAGTGGCGTAGTCGAGTGCCTTCCATAGCCACTCCGAATGGATATCGAATAGTTCGTGGGTCAGCGGACCGAGCTTGGTGGGGTCAGCGACGTCTCGCGCAACGTAGCCCCGGGTTGCCTGCAATTCGGGGTTCAGCCAGCCCGACGCAGCTTTGGGTAGTGCCGCTGTAAACAGGGCGTAGGCGACCGTCACTGCCCAGATGAGCATGGGCAGTCCGCGGGTTTGAAGTGCTTTGCGTTGTGTGCGTGAACGTCGTGCGTCGAGGGACCATGCGGCGCCCCATCCAGCGGCTGCCATGGCCACCGGCAAGATTTCGAAAAGAATGAAGTGGTCGACCTTGCCGAAGGAATTGACCAACCCGCTGCCGGTCATGAGCGTGAGGGTCATTGCGATGGACGCGACCGTCGTTCGATATCCGACCAAGATGGCGATCGCCAGGATGAATCGGGCGACTTCGAGTCCGACGAGGAAGTTCTCGGAGGGTGGTGACGACAGCAGGGAGAACGGACCGGATTGCGGATGAAACAGAATCGAGGGAACCTCGCCCGCCCACGTGTAGTCGATGGGAAACGCGATCACATATAGCGCGAAGAGGATTCGAATGACAGCGAGGAACCTCGCATCCCCGCGGTACGCCTCGCACAACTGATCGATGTGGTCGCGCAGGAACAACAGAGTTCCCGCACGGGCACTCATAGATCAACCCTTGTCGTTTCGCACGGGTCAGTTGACGCATCGGTTCCGTCGGTGATGTCGATAATTGTTTTGCGCCAGCAGAACTCGATACTGTCCGGGATGGCACCACTTCCGACTTCGACGCTGCGGTTTCGGAGCCATTCGACCAATTCAGGGTCCGCGGTTCGGGTGTTGCGGTCGCCTGCCCCGCTGGGGCGGAACGCATAATCGAGTGATGCTCTCGCGGATGAGTAGCGAATATCGCCGGCGAGATCCACTGGGTTGGGACTGATCGTGGATCCGTCGGTGTAATGGAGAGTGATATCCAAGCCACTCCCACTGAACTCGCCGTCTGCATTGGGCACGCCACCGAAGCTGGGCATGCGAATTGTCGGGTACGGCTCAGGGCGGACACCGAACGAGTAGGCGCCTTGCACGAGGAGTACGACTGCGAGTGCTGCGATCGCGATCAGTCGCCGATTGCTGCGCTTTGCTTCTGTTTCCGGCATGTCGACGTTCTTCCTGGCACCTGGTGCCGGTTTCTTCGAATGAGAAAAATAGAGGGGATTGCCGAGCGAGGGGACTGGGTGTTGTCGCGCGTCCGTGCAGATGTGCCGAAAGTAGTTGAAGTGTCGACGAAATATAGCTGCGCGATTGCCGCTTGTCGCAGTGTTGATTTGAAAATGGACTTTGGTCCGTCGAATGGGGGACAGTGTGCCCTGAATGCTTTGCCGCGCCTTAACTTCCAGCAAGCTTCGCCCCAGTCTGCTGTGAGAGCGGGATTTCACTCCTTCGTTGATGGCCGATTCAAGCGGAACGACAGATGCTTGACACTCGCTCAGAGGCAACATGATTCGACCCCGTATGTTTACGGGGTGACCAAACCCAACAAGCGAACTGTCGCCGTCATCGGTGCCATGGTTTTCACCGTCGTAGCGGTGATCGTAGGATTTGCGTACGAGCAATCCCGAGACAGTCGGGCAACTGCCTCTGTATCGCAGCCTGACAGTTCGGCGCCGGCGCTGAATGCCCCTACCGACGACTTCGACACGGTCGCAATTTTGGGGGACTCGTACTCGATTCCGAACACGACGGGAGATCATTGGCCGGCGCTGCTCGCCTTCGATCGTCGCTGGTACCTGGCAGATTTTGCGAGCGGTGGCACCGGCTACGTCCAGGGAAACGAGGAAAAAGGCAAGCTACCGTTCGGTGCGAAAATTGATCAGGTCGTTGCGGTGAATCCCGAGGTCGTCATCATCGCCGGCGGTCGGAACGATGTTTCGTACCCGCTCGAGGTGCGAGATGCGACTCGGGAGTTGTATGCGCAGCTACGAGATCGGCTTCCTCACGCCAAGGTTGTCGTCATCGGCCCCATCATGGACAACCGGCCTCCATCCGAGACCGCTGTCAATGTCAACGATCGAATCCGTTCCGCCGCTGAGCAGTACAAGCTGCCTTTCATTGATGCGCTCGCCGAGAACTGGCTGTCTGACCCGACGTTACTCAAGGAAGACGGCATGCATCCCACGCCGGCAGGTCAAAGGCTCATGTTCGAGAAGATCAGCGAGCACCTTCACTCGCTCGGTCTCTAGCTCTGAAGGAAAGCGAAGAGGACCCCGCAGGCGCGGGGTCCTCTTTTTCGTGAAAAGTATTGTCGGACTTAGGTCATCAGTAGCGAGGACTTTGGGCGCAGTCTTGGCTGGCCGGCTGCCTCACACGGTGATGGAGAAGTTCGGGTAAGAAAGCTCTCGTGGACTGTGTCGCCGCCCCTATCCGCGTTGCGGCTTTCGTGCATCGCAGTTCACCGCAGGTGATGCACGCGCGGCGATACCTACGCTGGGAGCTCGTCGGCGGAATGTCGTTCTTGTCCCTTGCCGGTGGCTCGACCATCACTGCAGCCTGAACGGAGATGGCAGGGACGGCGTCGATCATGTCGATAAGTTGGCCACCCCTGATGTTCTGCGCTACCCGTGATCAAACCGGGCAATCGGAACAAAGTGCTGTCGAAGAGTTACAGTTGATGTTAATATGTAACGATAGGTCGCAAATGAACAGCGGCTTCGAGGTCGCGCTACCGGAAGCCGATTGGCGCCGGGGGAGATTCGTCTGCTGTCGATGGACGCGACGCCGTTGGGCGGCACGGATAAAGGCTCTGCGAATTGCGCCGGATCGCACCCCTGATCAACCTGGCAGACCAACGTAACGGAGAACATACTGTGACAATCAAGAACTCGATCGGGCCTGGTGTCGAAGCCGATCATGGAAACAGGCTGTTCGGCAACACTATTCGATCAGCTGAAGGTGAGGAACTGGTCCAGCGGCTGAATGCCATGTTCGAGCGAGCGAACAGCGCAGGTCAGGTGGTGAATCAACGAGAACTCTCGACCGTGCTTTCTGTGCGGAGATCCGAGGGTTCGCCGGGCGACCGGTCGATTCCGGCGCCTGACAGGCTGATGCATGCGATCAAGGGACTCTCGTACGAATCCCTTTCCCTGTTGATTTGTGCGGCCGAGCATTTACTGCGTTCGGAAGGGGTACATGTCGACTCGACGCCCTTCACGTGAGGGGCGACGAGACCCATCGAGGAAATCGAAGTGATCGGTCCGTCGCCGACGAACGAGTATTTTGTCACGAACGGAATGACGTAGTTACGTCGTCGTTTGTAATTCTGTTGTGCGACCGGCGAATCAGGCCTCCGGCGTTGCTCGGTCGCACGATCCCGATTCCGCTGCTTCGAAGGCTTCTTGGTGCGCTCACGCGCCTCAGCGTCGAATCCTCTCCAGTCGTCGTGCGGTCCGCTCATGTCATCGCGGATTCGATCGATCGGCGACGTGGAATCAGTCGGAGTATGTCCAGTTCTTCGGCCGATCCGAGTATCGACCGGCAAATCTTGTCGACGGAGTCAGATGCCGGATACCGGCACCGAAATACGGATCAACATTCACCTCGGGAAGCCGCATGAAGTGAATTGACTAACGCAGTCTGCTGTTGTGGTGTGAACGCTGCCCAGGCGCTGGCGGAACCCACGAGTTCAGGGACATCGTTCCATCCAGGGCTCTGTAGCCGGGCCAACGCCGCCTCGACCGTCCCGAAAACTTCGAGGTACGCATGTGCGTAGTCGCATGTGAAGGCGAGTTCGTGTGGTTCGGCGTCGCCCCCGTCCCCGCCACACGAAGTAAGCATCAGCACGAATGGAATCGCAAGACCGACCATGATGCGCTTCATCGGCCAATCGAAGCAGACCGACTCCGCTCCCGCGGACTATTCTCGATGCATGCCGATCACCCCGGATACAAAGAACTGGACCTGGGTCCTCGAACGCCCTTGCGGCGAGTGTGGGTTCGATTCATCCACCGTCGCATTCACGGACGTTCCCGATCTCGTGCGTGCCAACGCCGCATCCTGGGCTGCAGTGCTCGAACACGAGAACGTGACGGTGCGGCCAGACAGCGACACATGGTCAGCGCTGGAGTATTCCGCCCACGTACGCGACGTGTTCCGGATCTTCAAGGTGCGGTTGGAACAGATGCTCGAATTCGACGATCCGCGATTCGAGAACTGGGATCAGGACGCAACAGCCGAGGCCGAGCGGTACAACGACCAAGATCCGGCAACGGTGGCATCGGAATTGTCCGACGCCGCGGCGGAGGTCGCGAATGCCTTCGAAACCGTGCCAGAGGGTAGCCGCCAACGACGGGGTCTCCGCAGTGACGGATCGGCGTTCACCGTCGAATCGTTGGCGGCCTACTTCATTCACGATCCGATCCATCACCTGCACGACGTCTCGGTGTAGTCAGAGCCCGCGCACCTCCTCGAGGGTTCTTCTGGCTCCGACGGAGTGCAACGAGTCGAGCGTCTTTCGGAAGCTAGCGACAAATCGGCGATCGTCCACGAGATCGCCGAACACTTGGCGGTACCCGATGAAGGCCAACGGGTCGCTCGACTGTTTCTGGGCGAGCGGCACTAGAGTGTCCGACAGCTGATCGACGACGGTGATGGGATCTCCGTTCTCGTCTGTGCCCTCGGCGTAGCGGGCCCAGCTGGCGACAATTGCGGTGGACAGGTTGATCGACCCACCGGTGTCGAGTTGGGTTCGGATGACGGGCAACAGCCACTTGGGAATTCGATCGGACGATTCGGCGCACAGACGTGCAATCGTGTCGCGGACCTGGGGGTTCGAGAATCGTTCGATGAGGGTCTTCTTGTACTGACCGAGGTCGACGCCGGGTACCGGATCAAGGGTCGGCGTCGCTTCCAGATTCATGTAGTCGAGCAGGAATCCTGACAAGAGTTCGTCCTGGCATGCCTCGTGGACCAGACGGTATCCGGCAAGGTAGCCGAAGTACGCGATGCCTTGATGGCCGGCATTGAGAAGGCGCAGTTTCATCAGTTCGTACGGGCGAACATCCGGCACGAGATTGACGCCGGCATTCTCCAGAGGTGGCCTGCCTGAGGTGAACTCGTCCTCGAGGAACCACGCGGTGAACGGCTCAGCTGCGACCGGCCACTGATCGTCCACGCCAAACGTCTCGGCGATCTCGGTGGTCACCTCGGCTGTCGTGACGGGTGTGATCCGGTCGACCATGGAGTTGGGGAAGGCGCCGTTCTCGTCGATCCACTCCGCAAGTTCGGGATCCTTCAGAGCGGCGAACGCTCCGACAGCCGTCCTGGCGACCGATCCGTTGCCTTCGATGTTGTCGCAACTCATGATCGTGAACGGGGTGAGGCCCCGGTCGCGACGGAGTGCGAGTGCCGCACAAATCAGACCGAAGGTGGTGCGGGGGAGTGTTCCCGGCTCGAGATCGTGCATCACATCGGGATGGGACGCGTCGAACTCGCCCATAGTGTGCGAGATGTTGTATCCGCCCTCGGTGATGGTGAGAGATACGATTTTCGTCGATTCGGATGCCATCTTTTCGATCACCGCCTCCGGATCCTCTGGAGCGAACAGGTACTCGACGATCGACCCGATGACCCGGGCCTCGAGGGTTCCGTCGGAATGCTTGAGCGCCAGCGTGTAGAGGCCGTCCTGCGCGCGGAGTGCGTCTTTCATTCGCTTGTCCGACGGCATCACTCCCACTCCGCAGATTCCCCAGTCGAAGCCCTCACCGCGTCGCAGGAGAGCATCGATGTACATGGCCTGGTGTGCACGGTGAAAGCCTCCGACACCGAAATGCACTATGCCAGTGGTGACTTTGCTCCGGTCGTAGTTCGGCACTTCGAGTGCAGCATCGAAGTCGAGCAGGGTCTTCGTATTGAGTTCCATGAAAGTACTAGTCTCCTTCGGCGACAATGACTACGGCTTTGATGCTGCCGGGAATGCGATCGGCCACCAGGGCCTCTTGCGACTGTTCGAGTGAAAAGCGTGCTGTGACCATCGAGTCCAGATCGACGCGCCCGGCAGCGACCAATGCGGCGGCGATCGGCCACGTGTTGGCGTACCGGAACACTCCGGTCAGCATCAGTTCGCGATTCTGAATGATCGGGACCGGCAACGGTATCTCGTCGGCACCCATTCCGACTAGAACGACGGTCCCAGCGGGCCGAACTGCGTGAATCCCGTCGATCACCGCGGCCGTGGCACCCGAGGCGTCGATGAATGCGTCGACGGCCAGCGAGCGTACGTCGCCCTCACGTGGATCAACGACGGTTGTTGCGCCGAATTTCAGTGCCACATCACGCCGGGCCGCGTCGATGTCCGAGACGATGACTTCCGTCGCGCCGAATGCCTTGGCCACCTGCGTCGTCACGATTCCTACCGGGCCGGCGCCGGCGATCAACACCCGAGAGCCGGCAGTGATCCCCGCCTTCTGGGCTGAGGCGATCCCTACGGAGAGTGGCTCGAACAGCGCAGCTGCCTCGTAGGACACGGAATCTGCGATGGGATGGGCGAAGTCGGCACCGATCGTGACGTAGTCGGTCAGCGCACCGTCGATCGGCGGCGTCGCGAAGAACTCCATATGAGGGCAGAGGTTGTATCTGCCTGCCTTGGATTCGAGACTTGTCGGATCGGGCTTCTGAGGCTCGATGGAGACACGCTGCCCGATGCGTGTTGGGTCGACGCCGTCACCGACCGCGGCGATGCGTCCCGATGCTTCGTGTCCGAGAACGAGCGGTGAGTTGACTACGTAAGGGCCGATGCGACCTTCGTGAAAGTAGTGCGCGTCCGACCCGCACACGCCCACGGCATGGATGCGAACGAGGACCTCACCCGCCTTCGGGGACGGTCGTGGTCTCTCGACCATCTGCATCTTTCCGGTCTCGACGAGGACATTTGCCCGAATTGTCGCAGGTAGATCGACGGATTCTCCGGAAACTGTTGTGTGGGTCACAACGTAGATGTTAGCTTAATGAGCATAAGAACATCTAGTGAGCATTTGCTCACGATCGAGAAACTTTGAACCTGATGCACAAGGAGACCGTGTGAACCAGTCGGCTCAGCCCACAGGACTCAAGACGTCGAAGTTGCCCGCTTCCGAAGATGTGCGGCTCGCCTTGCGGGCAGCGACCATGTATCACCTCGAAGGTGCCACTCAGGCGGAGATTGCAGCGAAGTTGGGCGTCTCGCGGCCGACAGCCGGGCGACTGTTGGCCAGGGCGCGGACGCAAGGTTTGGTCAGGGTCGAGATTTTGGTACCGCCGGAGCTCGAAGGTTCGGTGAACACGGAGTTGGAATCGAAGCTGGAGAAGCACTTCGGGTTGGCCGAAGTGTTGATCGTCCCCGAAGCGATTTCGGATGCGGACGACCCGGACTTCGACGCACTCGGTCGACGAGCAGCGGAAGTTCTGGTTCGTCGTCTGCAGCCGTCGAGCGTTCTCGGGTTTACCTGGGGTCCGGAAACCGTTGCGGTAGCAGGGTCTTTGCCAGACAAGGCCGCGAAGTGCTCGGCTGTGGTACAACTTGACGGCTCCATGACGGTGACCGACTACCAAACCGGTGTCGACTTCACCATCGGCCGATGTGCACAACAGTTGCAGGCCAATCCTATTCGTCTCAACGCTCCGCTGTATGCCGACCCGGCGACTGTGGAGTCGATGCGAAACGACTCGGTGATCTCGAAGGCGCTGCAAGCCGGAACTGATTCCGACATCATGGTTTTCGGAGTTGGTGCCGTCTCGACTGCCACGACCTTGTTTGCCGGTAGCTTCGTCGACTCGACCATGCTGGACGAGTTGGAAAGTCGAGGCGCTGTCGGTGAAATCGGCGGCCGTTTCTACACGATCGACGGCAATCCAGTGGAGGGGCCACTGCCTGAGCGAACGGTCTCCGTATCGCTCGACGCAGTGAAATCCTGCGATCAGACGATTCTGATTTCGGGGGGAACACACAAACGCCAGGCCGTTCTGGGCGCATTGCGCGGAGGTTTGGCAAACGTACTCGTCACCGACGTCGAGTGCGCCCAGTGGCTGCTCGAAGGCTAGCGATCTCACGAGTTTCGCGGTCCGAGCGCGCGACTGACACGCAAGTGTGAAGGAAGGTAATCCGTGAAAACAGGAAGACGAGTGTGGGGCGCTGCCGCGGCGGCGCTCTGCCTCCTGGTGTCGGGATGTGCGGGCGCTGGTGCGCTCGGTGGTTCCGGCGAACGAACAGTCACCATCGCGATGGTGTCGAACTCGCAGATGCAGGACGCCATCAAACTGGCGCCGGCTTTCGAAGCCGAGAACCCTGGCATCGACCTCAAATTCGTCAGCCTTTCCGAGAACCAGGCGCGCGCCAAGATCACGGCGTCGACGGCAACCGGCGGCGGTGAGTTCGACGTCGTGATGATCAGCAACTACGAGACACCTCAGTGGGCCGCCAACGGTTGGCTCACGAACCTGTCCGACTATGCAGACACGACGCCCGGTTACGACGAGGACGACTTCGTACCGTCGATCAAGACTTCTCTGTCGTACGAGGACAGTATGTACGCGGTCCCCTTCTACGGGGAGTCGTCGTTCCTGATGTACCGCAAGGATCTGTTCGATCAGGCGGGGATTACAGTTCCCGAAGACCCGACGTGGCAAGAAGTTGCAGGTTGGGCAGCACAGTTCGACAACCCGGACGCCAAGATGGCGGGAATCTGCTTGCGCGGAAAGCCTGGCTGGGGTGAGGTACTCGCACCGCTGAACACCGTGATCAACACCTTCGGTGGACGCTGGTACGACGAGAATTGGAATGCGCAGCTGACCAGTCCGCAGGTCGAGGATGCGGTTCAGTTCTACGTGGACACGGTCAAGGAGCACGGTCAGCCGGGTCCTGCCACAAGCGGATTCGGTGAATGTGCAACACAATTCGCGCAAGGCAACACGGCGATGTGGTACGACGCGACGTCGGCTGTGTCGGTTCTCGAGGACCCTGCGTCGTCGAAGGTAGTCGGCAACATCGGATATGCGAAGGCCCCGAAGGTCGAGAAGTCCGATCCTGGTTGGCTCTACACGTGGGCGCTCGGAATCCCGGAGTCGGCAAAGAACAAAGATGACGCCTGGAAGTTCATTTCCTGGATGACGAACAAGGACTACATCCAGAAGGTCGGAACCGAACTCGGCTGGTCGAGAGTTCCTCCGGGAAGTCGCCTATCGACCTACGAGATTCCGGAATATCAAGAGGCCGCACAGGCATTCGGTCCGATCACCCTCGAATCGATCAACAATGCAGATCCGAAAAACCCGACAGTGCAACCGGTTCCGTACACCGGCGTCCAGTTCCTCACCATCCCTGAGTTTCAGGACCTGGGCACTCGCGTCAGCCAGCAGATCAGTGCGGCCATCGCGGGTCAGAAGAGCGTGAAAGAAGCACTCGAACAATCCCAGCAGTATGCCGAGGTGGTCGGCAAGACCTATCAGGAGAACCGATGACTACGGTTGCCGAGCCCAGAACTACGGTGGACGACGCGCCACCGGTCCGTGTCGAAAAGAAGATCTCCCGCGCCGAGGGTTGGCGTCGTAGAGGTCCCCTGTTGCCGGCGTTGATCTTCTCGATCGTCGTCACCCAGATTCCGTTTCTGTTCACCCTCTACTACTCGACGCAGTCGTGGAACCTAGTCCGGCCGGGATCGCGGCACTTCAACGGGTTCGACAACTACATAGAGGTTTTCAAGGACAGTCAGTTTCGGGAAGTCGCGGTCAACACGGTCATCATGATCGTGGGAACCGTCATCGTTTCCGTGATCCTCGGACTCGCGCTGGCGCTGCTACTCGACCGCGCATTCCTTGGTCGGGGGATCGTGCGGACACTGCTGATCACGCCGTTTCTCATCACTCCCGTCGCCGGCGCATTGCTGTGGAAGACAACAATGTTCGACCCGGTGTTCGGTATCGTGAACTTTGTCCTCCAGCCTTTCGGCGTCGGCCAGGTCGACTGGGTCAGTAAGTTTCCGCTCGCCGCCGTCATGATCAATCTGATCTGGCAGTGGACGCCCTTCATGATGCTGCTCATTCTGGCCGGTTTGCAGTCCATGCCCCGAGACATTCTCGAAGCCGCACGAGTGGACGGAGCCAAGCCGTTTGCGATGTTCCGCGAACTGACGTTGCCGCACCTGCGCCGCTTCATCGAACTCGGTGCAGTTCTGGGTGCGATCTACCTCGTGAACACCTTTGACGCGGTGTACATGATGACCTCGGGTGGGCCCGGCGTGGCCAGCTCGAACCTGCCGTTCTACATCTACCAGCGCGCGTTCCTCGGCTTCGACGTAGGTCAAGCTGCGGCGATGGGTGTCGTGACAGTGATCGCGACGATCATCGTGTCGACACTTGCGCTCCGATTGATCTTCAAGAGCTTCACCGGCAACGAGGAGGCGGCGTGATGACTGCCGTAGAGACGACAAGCGCGACGACCGACAAACCCGTCGTCAAGAAAAAGAAGAGCAGTAAGTTCAGTCCGTGGTCGGTCGTGGCGTGGATCGCCGCTCTCGGATTCTTCTTCCCGGTCTTCTGGATGGTCCTGACCGCGTTCAAGACCGAGGCAGACGCCTACACGGATCCGCCGAAGCTGTTCTTCACTCCCACCCTCGAACAGTTCCGTGCCGTCCTCGACTCCGGTCTCGGCACGACGCTGGCAAACTCCGCATTTGCGACGGCCATGTCGACGATTCTTGTTCTGCTACTGGGTGTTCCGGCTGCATTTGCATTGTCGCTTCGCCCGGTAGTCAAGACTCAGGACGTTCTGTTCTTTTTCATCAGTACCAAGATGCTCCCAGTCGTCGCTGCAATCGTGCCGCTGTACGTGATCGTCAACGACATCGGGTTGCTCGACAACATCTGGGCGCTGGTCATCTTGTACACATCGATGAATCTGCCGATCGCAGTGTGGATGATGCGTTCGTTCTTTCTCGAAGTCCCCGGCGAACTTCTCGAAGCTGCCAGCATGGACGGCGCGAGTTTGTGGACCTCGGTTCGCGAGGTGATCCTCCCGCTGATCTCGCCCGGAATTGCTGCGACTGCGCTGATCTGCGTGATCTTCTCGTGGAACGAATTCTTCTTCGCAGTCAACCTGACAGCTGTTCAAGCGCAGACGATTCCGGTCTTCCTGGTCGGGTTCATCACCGGCGAGGGACTGTACTGGGCTCGGCTCTCCGCGGCAGCGACCATGGCGGCATTGCCCGTCATCCTGGCCGGTTGGTTCGCCCAGAACAAACTGGTGCGCGGCCTGTCCTTCGGTGCAATCAAATAATTCTCCTCACCCTCTCAGGAGTTCGTCATGGCTGAAATCTCGTACCAGAAAGCGTCTTGCATCTACGAAGGTGCCGGGACCCTCGCTGTCGATTCACTCGATCTCGACATCAACGACGGGGAGTTCATCGTGCTCGTCGGTCCGTCAGGTTCCGGAAAGTCCACGGCCCTGCGCATGTTGGCAGGGCTCGAGGACATCGATTCCGGCGCGATCACCATCAACGGCAAGGACATGACCGATGTCCCGTCCAAGGATCGCGACATCGCAATGGTCTTCCAGAATTACGCGCTGTACCCCAACAAAACCGTCGGGGAAAATATGGGGTTCGCGTTGAAGATGCGCGGTGTGCCCGTCGAGGAGCGTAAGAAGAAAGTGGCCGAAGCGGCTAAACTGCTTGACCTGACTGACTATCTCGACCGCAAGCCGGCCAAGCTTTCCGGTGGTCAACGGCAGCGAGTTGCCATGGGCCGAGCTATCGTTCGTGAACCGCAAGTGTTCTGCATGGACGAGCCGCTCTCCAACCTCGACGCAAAGCTACGCGTCCAGACCCGCACGCAGATCGCGGCGTTGCAGCGTCGTCTCGGAACCACCACCGTCTACGTCACGCACGATCAGGTGGAAGCGATGACGATGGGTGATCGAGTGGCAGTGCTCAAGGGCGGCAAGTTGCAACAATTCGCTTCTCCGACCGAACTTTACGATCGGCCGGCCAATGCGTTTGTTGCCGGCTTCATCGGATCTCCAGGTATGAACTTGGTAACGGCGCCGGTCAGTTCGGGTGGGGTGCGTTTCGGCGACGTCGAGGTTCCGCTGGACCGCGAGCAGATGGCGGCAATCGCCGCGGCCGGTCTGGCTTCGGTCACAGTGGGAATTCGGCCCGAGCAATTCCAGGTGGTTGCTGCCGGAGACGGAATCGCAGCTCAGATCGACCTGGTAGAGGAACTGGGCAACGAGTCGTACATCTACGCACACGTGCCTGGTACCGAAGCCGACCCGATCTCGCTCGTTGCACGCACCGGCGGTCGATCGAAGCTGCAGTACGGCCAGACGCTGGGCTTCGAGCGGGTGGACGGCCTCGTTCACCTCTTCGACCCGGCTACGGGCGAGCGTGTGGGTAGCTGAATCCCATCACATCCATCTTCGACTGGTGAGAAGGTTAGGGTCTACCGATGAGTGATACACGCGAACGATCCGTCGTGGTGTGTGGTGAGGGACTGGTTGATCTGGTTCCGGTGGGGGAGAACTTCTCACCCAAGTTGGGCGGTGGACCGTTCAACGTTGCGATTGCACTGGGTCGACTCGGATCCGACGTGGGATTCGTCTCTCGCTTGTCCACAGACGCTTTCGGAGATCGGATGATCGACTCGCTGGCCGCGTCCAATGTCGACACAACTGGGGTCGAACGTGGGCCCGAGCCGACAACTCTGGCCGTCGTGAACCTTGCAGCGGACGGAGGTGCGCGGTATTCCTTCTACCTCGAGGGAACGGCGGATCGACAGTTCGCGCTGCCGAAACTTCCCTCTGCCCGGGCATTCTCGTTCGGAACGCTGTCGCTGGTGCTCGAGCCCGGGGCCTCTGCCTACGAAGCTTTGCTGCACGAAGCACACGCCCGCGGTCGACTCACCATGGTCGACCCCAACATTCGTCCGGCGGTGATCTCCGACCCGGACGCGTATCGACGACGGTTTCGTTCGTGGTTGCCCGCCATCGATATTCTCAAAGTGAGCGACGACGACGCGAAGTGGTTGGGTTCGGTCGACGGCGCCGAGTGGCTCCACGAAGGCGTCGGCGCCGTCCTGCTCACCCGTGGTGGTGACGGGTTGCGGTTGATCACCGAGGAACTCGATGTTTCGGTGCCGGCGCCCGCGGTCGACGTCGCGGACACGATCGGTGCGGGCGATACCGTTCACGGAGCCCTGTTGGCCTACCTTGATCGTCACGACGCACTCGACGTCGCTGTTGTGCGTGCGTTCACCGAGGCAGATTGGTCGGCCGCGTTGACCTTTGCCGCACGCGCGGCAGCCGTCACCGTGTCACGTCCCGGGGCGGATCCGCCGTGGTCAAGGGAGTTGGGCCTGCCCGTCTAGCACTGGGGACCACCGCCCTACTGCGAGCGCAGTACGTCGAACTGCCTACCTGTGCACGATGTGCGACGGGGTCGTGTATCGGCACAGTGACACGCATGTCGATATTCCTGTACAAACTCTCGCGACTCGCGTTTCGGCGCCGTTGGGCAATGGTGGGCTTCTGGGTCGTCCTGCTGGTGGCGGGCGGAGTAGGCGCAGCAACGCTGTCCGGTCCGACCGTCAATACGTTGTCGATTCCGGGCACCGAATCACAAGCGGCGCAAGATCTTCTGGCTGAAAGATTTCCGCAATCGTCCACCGACGGAGCCAGTGCTCGCATCGTCTTCGAATCTCCGGCGGGCACGACGCTCACCGATCCGGCGATTCGACAATCCGTCAGTGACTTGGTCTCTGCGCTCGGGAAGGATCCTGAGATTGCAGCGGTATCGGATCCGTATGCCTCCGGCGGAGTGTCGCCGACTGGGACGATCGGATACATGCAGGTCTCCTATACCGCCGACTCGATGGACTTACCGGACAGTTCGAAAGAACTGCTCGAGTCCGCCGTCCACGACGCCGCGGATTCAGGGCTGGCAGTCGATGTTGCCGGCAACGTGCTGATGGAAAGCAGCGCCGAATCGATGGGAGAGGTGATCGGAGTCGCGATCGCCGCGGTGGTGCTGACCGTCACCTTCGGTTCCTTGGTTGCGGCGGGGCTTCCCTTGATCAGCGCGTTGATCGGCATCGGCATCGCGATCTGCACGATCACAATCGCAACTGGTTTCATCGAATTAGGTTCGAGCACAACCGTCCTGGCAATGATGCTGGGGCTCGCCGTGGCGATCGACTATTCGCTCTTCATCGTCTCGCGCTACCGCTCCGAACTACGTGACGGACATGATCCAGAAATTGCTGCGGGCCGCGCAGCGGGGACTGCGGGTTCGGCCGTAGTGTTCGCGGGGTTGACGGTGCTCATCGCATTGGCAGGACTGTTCGTCGTGAACATCCCGTTCCTGACGAGCATGGGTCTGGCTGCAGCCTTCGCAGTTGCTGTTGCAGTGGTGATTTCACTGACGCTGCTGCCCGCCACACTCGGATTTGCAGGGTCGCGCGTCATGAGTCGGTCTGATCGTCGACTGCTGGCGTCCGGCGGTGAACTGACACACCGGAAACAGTCGGAGGGGGCGGGCTCGCGATGGGCCAAGTTCGTGATCCGGCGTCGAGTTCCGGTTTTGCTCGCGTCAGTCCTCGGGCTGGGATTGCTGGCGATCCCCACATTCGGAATCAACCTGAGTTTGGCGAGCCCACCAGTGCCCGACACAACTGCCGCCAGGGCTACCGACCGACTATCCGAGGGGTTCGGTGCCGGGTTCAGCGGTCCGCTCATGGTGGTCGTCGACGTTGCCGACGCCGCAGATCCGGCAGCGGCATTGAGCGGCGCCCAGGAAAAGCTCGGCGCTCTGCCCGACGTAGCGGCAGTGACGCCGCCAGCACTCAATCAGGCCGGCGATACAGCAGTCATCACGGTGGTTCCCTCGAGTGGCCCGGAAACCGAGGCAACAAAGGCGCTCGTCGCAGATATACGTGAGGTCGCCGGATCACTGACCGACGAGACCGGAGCCACGATGTCGGTCACCGGTCAGACAGCGTTGACGATCGACGTTTCGGATCGCCTGGCCGACGCCCTGGTTCCCTACCTCGCATTGGTCGTCGGCCTCGCCTTCATCCTCCTGATGTTGGTGTTCCGCTCGATCTTGGTACCACTCAAGGCAACTCTCGGATTTCTGCTCTCGATCGGTGCGACGTTCGGTGTGCTGGTCGCGATCTTCCAGTGGGGTTGGTTCGCCGGCATTCTCGGAATCGAAGGTCAAACCGGATCAGTTGTGGCGATGTTGCCCATCTTCATGATTGGCATCGTCTTCGGGTTGGCGATGGACTACCAGGTGTTCCTGGTGACCAGAATGCGTGAAGCGTTCGTCCACGGTGACGGACCGGATGAAGCAGTCGTGAAGGGCTTCGACCAGGGCGCGCGAGTGGTCACGGCCGCGGCGCTGATCATGATCGCCGTTTTCGCGGGCTTCATCTTCGGCGGCGACGCCTTCATCATGCAGATCGGACTCGGACTCTCGTTCGCGGTTCTGTTCGACGCCTTCGTGATTCGTATGACCGTCGTACCGGCCGTCATGTCCCTGTTGGGCTCGAGGGCATGGTGGTTCCCCTCATGGCTGGACCGGTTGGTCCCGAACGTCGATGTCGAGGGGGAGCAGTTGACTGCGCTGCTCGCAGATTCGAAGGAATCCAGTGAACCCACGAGCGACAAGTTGTCGGTGTGACCCGGATACGGTAGATCGATGACTTCGACATCGACGTGGGGTCGATGGTGTGCGGAACACCCGCGCACCATCGACCTGGCACTGGCGATTCTCGTGCTCCTTGCCACGTGGACGGCGCACCGCATCGCGCTCGACGGCAATGACACCCGCGAGGTCACGGTTGTGGGAGTGCTTGTAACAGCGATCGCAGCGGCAACCATCGTGTTCCGAAGGCGCTATCCGTTCTCGGCACTGGCGGTGGCAGTACTCCTCGGCGTATTGATGATTGCACTGTCAGCGCCGCCGAATGCCGGCACAGGTTCCGCAGCGATGGTGTGCCTCTACTACGTTGCCAGCACGAGTGACCGCCGGAGGACCTTCTTCGCAGCGGCGAGCACAGTCAGCTCGCTGATGCTCGTCACGATCTTCCTGGGAGTGGGGAACAATCTCCTGCAGGAGGCACTGGGGTTGTTGGCTTGGTTGCTGATGGCAAGTTTTGCCGGCGCCGAGGTCCGTTCTCGCCGAGCCTATCTGGAGTCCGTCGAGGCGCGCGCGGTGCAAGCGGAAAGAATGCGCGAGGACGAGGCCCGACACCGCGTCGTCGAAGAAAGGATGCGGATTGCGCGAGACCTGCACGACGTTGTCGCGCACCACATTGCCTTGGTCAACCTGCAAGTCGGGGTCGCGTCGCACTTGATCGGGAAAGACCCGGAGAAGGCGACGACTGCACTACGCGGAGTGGAGGAAACGTCCAAGGCGGCACTCGATGAAATTCGGGCCACGGTCGGAGTTCTCCGTGATGCTCAGGACGGTGATCGCTCGATGAAGCCGGCTCCGGGGCTTTCGGATCTACCGGCACTGGTGGATCAATTCGTCAGTGCGGGAATGGAAATCGAAGTGCGCGCTGTGGGTTCGCTGCGCCCTCTCGGGCCAGCAGTAGACCTCACGGCGTACCGAATTATCCAGGAAGCACTCGTGAATGCGAGCAAGCATGCGTTGCCAGGGGCCGTCACCGTGTCGTTGTCGTACGAAGCCGAGGTTCTGGTGCTGTCGGTCGAAAACTCCGGAACGGCAGTGCCTTCGACGTCACCGCCCGGGTACGGACTGCTGGGAATGAAGGAGAGGGCACAGGCAATGGGAGGCGAGGTCTCAGCAGGATTCCGCGCGGACGGGGGATTTCGTGTGGACGCCCAACTGCCGCTTGTCTCGGTGTCCAGGGGTTCGGAGAGTGGGGAGTCGTGAGTATTCGGGTGGTAGTGGCAGACGATCAGGCGCTCTTCCGTCAAACGCTTGCGCTGCTGATCGGTTCGGAAGAGGACATGGAGGTGGTCGCCGAGGCGGCAGACGGAGAGCAGGCATTCCAGGCGGCGATCGAGCACCGACCCGACGTTGTATTGATGGACATTCGAATGCCAGGCACCAGCGGAGTCGAAGCGACCGCCATGATTGCCGATCATCCGGATTTGTCCGACGTACACGTGTTGATCCTGACGACATTCGAGGTGGATGAGCATGTGGCACAGGCGATCCGGGCGGGTGCCAGCGGCTTTATCGGCAAAGGGATCCGGGCTGAAGATCTGCTGGATGCTGTTCGGACGGTCGCAAGTGGCAACTCGTTGTTGTCGCCGATTGCGACCAGTGCGTTGATTACTCGATTCCTTTCCATCCCGTCGCGGGCAGACTCGACTTCTGGGATCTTCGGTCAATTGACGCCGCGTGAACTCGAGGTGGTAACTCTCGTTGCTATGGGGATGTCCAACGACGAAATCGCCGCGGAATTGGTGATCAGCGCGGTCACGGCAAAAACCCATGTGAATCGGGCGATGACGAAACTGGATGTCCGCGACCGCGCGCAACTGGTGGTTCTCGCATATCAATGCGGTGTGGTGATTCCGGGACGCTCGGTGGATTGACTCGTGAAACTCTTGACTCGAACGGGTGTTCGAGTATGATATGGGGAGGGGATCGGGGGATTCAATGAGCGTCTTGTTGTCGGATGTGGTGTCAGGTTCTGCGGTGGGGTTACGCGGACGCCTGTGGCAGTTGACTGCTGCCGAGTTGCGCGCTGCTGCTGTCGAGGCGAGTGCGGAGATTCTGCGCCTGGAAGCCGTTCGTGTGGCGGTGGTGGACGTGTTGTCGTTGCGCCCGGATGATCAGGTGATTGCCAGCCGCGGGGCGGGTGCGTGGTTGGCGGCTAACACGATGCTGCAGGTTCGGGACGGGAAGAAGATCGCCGCGTTGGGTGCAGCTTTGCGGCCGTTTCCGGGTGTGGCGGCTCGGTTCGATGGCGGGGATTGCTCGTTCGAGCATGCCGTGTTGATCGTGGCGTTCTGCGAGTCACCACCTAAAGGCATGCCGGAGGAGGCGCTACCGAAGTGCATCGATTTGTTGTTGGCTGCGGCATCGGGGGTGGAGGCGACGACCACGAAGGTGCGGAACGTAATCGCGACCTTGGAGCGGTTGTTCGAATCGGATGAGATCCCGCCCGCAGAGGATGTCGATCTCAATGAGTTGCGGATCGCCTCGACCTTGAACGGCCGGGTGGTGGTGCGTGGTGATTTCGATGCCCTCACCGGCGAAATGCTGCTCTCGGTCCTGTCGAATCTGACGATGCCGACCCCGGCACCGGACGGGACTCCCGATGCTCGGTCGGCGGCGAAGCGGACCGCGGACGGGTTCACCGAACTGATCCGGCGTTACCTGGACTGCGCGAGGACTGGCACCGACGGTGGTCAGCGCCCGCACGTGAACGTGCACATCAACGCTCGGGATCTGGCGGAGCATCGGGACTGCGCCGCAGCACCCTCCACTGCTGATGACGGAATGGCTGTGTCGGATCTTGATGTCGGGCACATGCCCTGGCTCGGACCCCTGTCGGTGTCGCAGACCAGGCTTCTCGGGTGTGATTGTTTCCTGTCGACCGTTCTGCTCGACGGTCACGGGGCACCGCTCGATGCGCAACCAGGAAAACGGTTGGTCACCGCCGAACAGCGAGTGGCGTTGATTGCCCGAGACAGAGGCTGCGCGTTCCCGGGCTGCACATGCGTGCCCGCGTGGACTGATGCGCACCATATCCGGCACTGGGCGAACGGTGGGCCGACGGTGATGAACAACCTGGTCCTGCTGTGCCGTTCACATCACCGGCTGATGCACCGGAAATCCGGGTTCGTCGGGAAATGGGATATCCGGATCGGTGTCGACAACAAACCGTGGTTCATCCCGCCGCCCTCGATCGACCCCGGGCAGCACCCACGGCCGGCGAACACCACCTTCAAAACCTGAGGGGTCAAACCTCAGATGCACCAGAACATGCCCAGGCCTGTTTCAGACCCGCTGCTCTGTGTCCGACCGATTGGTGGGAGGTGGAGTCGAATGGTTGCGTGCTTTCGGGGCGGCTCTACTTTCGGGTGCCCGTGTGGCCTGTCCCACTCAGTGGGTCGTTATTCCGTTGTTGCCGCGCCGGTTGTGCCAGGTCATTTGGACATCTGACCTGCAGTGCAAAATCTTTCGTTAGAACACGTTCCAATTTCGCAGATTTGTGGCTATGGTCACAGAGATAGATGCGGGTGTGCGAATGAAAGGGTGAAGTGACGTGAAGACCAAGGGTGCAATCCTGTGGGGCCTCAATGAAAAGTGGTCCGTCGAGGAGATCGAGATCGGTGAGCCCGTAGCCGGCGAAGTTCAGATTCGCATGGAAGCGGCCGGAATGTGCCACTCCGATCACCACATCGTCACCGGCGCGACCCCGATGCCGTCGTTCCCCGTCATGGGTGGGCACGAGGGTTCGGGCGTCATCACCAAGCTCGGCCCGGAGGTCAAGGGTCTGGAGGTCGGCGACCACGTCGTTCTGTCCTTCATTCCGGCTTGTGGAACCTGTCCGGCGTGCTCGGCCGGCCATCAGAACCTGTGTGACCTCGGGATGGGCCTCCTCAGCGGCCAGGCCATCAGTGACGGTACCTACCGAATCCAGGCACGCGGCGAAAACGTGATCCCGATGTGCCTGCTAGGGACGTTCTCGCCCTACATGGTCGTGAACCAGTCGTCAGTGGTGAAGATCGACAAGGATATTCCGTTCGAGGTTGCCGCACTCGTCGGTTGCGGCGTCCCGACCGGTTGGGGATCGGCAACCCACATCGCCGATGTGAAGCCCGGCGAAGACGTTGTGATCATGGGTGTCGGCGGCGTCGGTATCAGTGCGCTACAGGGTGCAGTTGCATCGGGCGCCCGGTACATCTTTGCCATCGACCCCGTGCCGTGGAAGCGTGAGCAGGCTCTGAAGTTCGGCGCAACGCACGCTTTCGAAAGCGCTGCCGCTGCCATTCAGCCGATCATCGACGCTACGTATGGCCGCATGGCGCAGAAGACGATCATCACCGTCGGCGAAATGAAGGGTGAGTACGTCGAAGAAGCGATGATTCTGACGGCAAAGGCCGGCCGTTGTGTCGTCACCGCAATGGGGCACCTGACGGACATGGATGTGAAGCTGAACCTGTTCCTGATGGCGATGCTTCAGAAGGACCTTCAGGGCAACATTTTCGGCGGTGGCAACGCTCGCCAGGACGTGCCGAACCTCCTCGCGATGTACAAGGCAGGCAAGCTGAACCTCGACGACATGGTCACTCGGACCTACACGCTCGAAGGCGTGAACGACGGCTACCAGGACATGTTGGATGGCAAGAACATCCGCGGCGTCATCCGCTACACCGAAGCTGACTGGTGATCGGAAGCGCAACCCTTGTGCCAGTAGTCTGATCGGGTGCCCAGTACTCACAGTCTCGACGTAATCCAGCAGTGGCCGGTCGACAATGCGGCAGCGGTCGTCCTCTCCGGAAAGAATCCCGGTGAGGGCGACCGCATTCGTGGTTTCAGTGGCGACCAGGCGCATGTTTTCCCCCTGGCTTCGGTGACAAAACTGTTGTGCGCCTACGCGATTCTCGTGGCAGTGGAGGAGGGGGCGGTCGAGTTGGATGGGCCGGCCGGGCCTGAGGGGTCGACCGTTCGTCATCTCCTCGCACATGCTTCGGGATTGGCATTCGCCGAACGTGTTGTTCAGGCTCCGGTGGCGTCGAAGCGGATCTACTCGAGTGCGGGGTTCGAGGTGCTTGCCGAGTTGGTTTCCCGGGAGACCGAGATCGAATTTGCCGACTATCTGGCCGAGGCGGTGTTCGCGCCGTTGGCGATGACCAGCGCGGCTCTTGTCGGTCCGGCCGGTCACGGTGCGCAGGCATCGGCAGACGACTTGGCCAAGTTCGCGGCTGAACTGCTCTCGCCGACTCTGGTCTCGGCGCAGACGTTCGCAGAGGCGACAACTGTGCAGTTCCCGGGGCTCAACGGAATTCTTCCGGGTTACGGCTCTCAGCGCCCCAACGACTGGGGGCTCGGATTCGAAATTCGGGGCGACAAGCGTCCGCATTGGACGGGTCTCGAGAACTCGGCCGCTACCTTCGGTCATTTCGGCCAGTCCGGGACGTTCCTGTGGGTCGATCCCACGATCGATACTGCGTGCGTCGTGCTTACCGATCGCGATTTCGGTGATTGGGCCAAGCCTTTGTGGACCGAATTGTCGGATGGCGTGGTCGGTGAAGTTTCGCGGTAGAGCACAAATTTCTCTCCTTCCACTGGCGCAACACGGGTAACACAAGGCACACTGTTCAATCGAGCGTGCTGCACGAACTCGACAGAGGTCGTTGGGGAAGACGTCCCTCGTCGAAGCAGGAGGCTCGAGTGCGCGAAATGAATCAATTCGCGGACGTGACGACTGGTGTGGTTTACATCCACTCGTCGCCCGCGGCGCTGTGCCCGCACGTGGATTGGGCTTTGTCCGCCACGTTGGACAGCCCTGCCAAGCTCAGATGGACCTCACAGCCTGCCTACGACGGGCTTCTGCGTGCGACGACGGACTGGACGGGTCCCGTCGGAACCTGTGCCCGCCTGGTCGACTCGCTACGCGCGTGGCCGATGTTGCGGTTCGAGGTCACCGAGGACCCGAGTCACGGCGTCGACGGCGAACGGTACAGCCATGTGCCCGGTCTGGGCCTGTGGCGCGGATCCACCAGTGCGAACGGTGATGTCGTCGTAGGGGAGATGAAACTGCGGTCCATCATGAATTCCGGTGGAGACATCGCCGCGGAAATCGATCGGGCGATAGGTACACCGTGGGACGAGGAACTCGAACCCTTCCGGAGTTCAGGCGAAGGTGCCGAAGTGACATGGCTGCGAAGGCGTGTCAGCTGACCGAGGTCCATCCTGAACCCGGAGTGCTCTCGCGGCTTGAACGACAAAGACTTGAATGACAAAGGTGGGCCCCGCCGTATCGGCGAGGCCCACCTTGCTGTCCAGGGTTGTCAGAGCGGAATGTTCTTGTGCCGCGCGCGGACAGATGGTGCAGACGCGAGGGCAGCGGTCACGATGCTGCGAGTCTTCGCCGGGTCGATTTCCTCGTCGACGACGCCGATTTCGACCGCGCGGTCGACGCCGCCCGCGATTGCCTCGTGCTCGGCAGCGAGTCGGTCGTGCAATGCTTCACGCTCGTCGTCCGGTGCAGCTGCGAGGGCCCGCTTGTGCAGGATGCCGACAGCAGCCTTCGCACCCATCACGGCTACTTCGGAGTTGGGCCAAGCGAATACGGCCGTGGCTCCCAGTGCTCGCGAGTTCATCGCGATGTAGGCGCCGCCGTAGATCTTTCGAGTGACGACGGTGACGCGGGGGACCGTTGCCTCGGCGAAGGCGTGAAGTAACTTCGCTCCGCGTCGGACAACGCCTTCCCACTCCATCGAGACGCCCGGCAAATACCCGGGAACATCGACGACGACCACGAGCGGCACGCCGAATGCGTTGCACAGTCGCACGAATCGAGCGGCCTTCTCTGCACTTTCGGAGTTCAGGCACCCCCCGAGTCGCAGTGGGTTGTTCGCAATGACGCCAACGGTGCGTCCGGCCATCCGGCCGAAACCGGTGACGATGCTCCGAGCGTAATTGCCTTGCAGTTCTTCGAAACTCGACTCGCCTTCGACGTTGTCGAGCATTTCGTGAACGATCGGACGAACGTCGTACGCGCGTTTCGCGGAGGCAGGCATCATGGCGCGCAGATCGCTGTCGCCGAGTTCCGCTGCCCGCTGATCGAATTCGCCCTGCTCGCACATCATCGAGACCAGGCGGCGCGCGCGGTGCAATGCGTCGGCCTCGTCGTGTGCGGCGATGTGCGCGACACCCGACTTCTTGGTGTGTGTGTCCGGACCGCCGAGTGACACCATGTCGACCTGTTCGCCGGTGACACTACGAACTACGTCTGGCCCGGTGACGAACACTCGGCCTTCCGGCGCCATGATCACGACATCGGTGAGGGCTGGACCATACGCGGCTCCGCCAGCGGCAAAGCCGAGCACGACGGAAATTTGAGGTATGAGACCCGACGCGCGGACCATGGCCTCGAAGACCAGTCCGACGGCGTGGAGCGCCTCGACGCCTTCAGCCAGACGCGCGCCACCGGAGTGCCAGAGGCCCACGATGGGGGACTCTTCCTCGATAGCGGTATCGATGGCTTTGACGAGGTGTTTGCAACCGTCGACGCCCATGGCGCCACCCATGACAGTGGCGTCGGAGCAGTACGCGATGGTGCGGACGCCGTCGATGTTTCCGGAGGCGGCGAGCACACCGGATTTGTCACGGGCGTGGAGCGGCACTGTTGTGCCGGGGTCGAACAGATTTTCCAGGCGCGCAAGAGGATCGCGCGGGTCTGTCGATGATTCGGACTTTGTCACGGGGGCCAGGATGGTCATCGCGTCCTCCTTCAGTACGAGCCTTGGGTGGAACGAAAGGTCGGTGTTGTCCGCGGGTGACGTTGTGTTGCAACGACACCCGCGGACAGGTGCAAACCGCGGTTCGGGCTAGGCCCGACCGAAGGCGAGCGCGACATTGTGCCCACCGAAACCGAACGAGTTGTTCAGTGCGAAATCGAAAGAGCCGGTTCGGGGTTCACCCTTGACGACATCGAGATCGATTTCTGGATCCTGGCTGTCAACGTTGAGCGTGGGCGGGATGATCCCGTCACGCACTGCCAGAACCGTGAGGACTGATTCGAGGGCGCCGACAGCGCCGATCGAGTGTCCCAGCGCGGATTTCGGGCCGTACACCGCAGCGTGATTGCCGACTGCTGCGTTGATTGCCTTTGCCTCTGCGATGTCACCGATCGGCGTCGCAGTGGCGTGGGCGTTGATGTGCTTGATGTCGGACTTCGTCAGTCCGGCCATCTCGATTGCTCGGGTCATGGCTCGCGCCGCGCCCAGGCCTTCCGGATGCGGTGCCACGATGTGGTACCCGTCCGAAGTGATTCCGGAACCAAGCAGGCGGGCGTGAATCGTTGCCCCGCGTGCCTTTGCGTGCTCCTCGGTTTCGAGGATCATCAAGGCGCCGGCTTCGCCGAAGACAAATCCGTCGCGGTCCTTGTCGAAAGGACGTGAAGCTGCGGCCGGATTGTCGTTGTTGGTGCTCATCGCACGCATCATGGCGAAGCTCGCGATCGGAACGGCGTCGATGAAGCTCTCGACTCCACCAGCCACAACCATGTCCGCGTCACCCATGACAAGCATGCGGTGAGCGTGAGCAATTGCCTCGGAACCTGATGAACATGCCGACACCGGAGTGATGACGCCACCGCGGGCCCCGAGTTCGAGTCCGACCGTTGCGGCCGGTCCGTTGGGCATGACCATCTGCACCGAGAACGGGGACACCTTGCGGTATCCGCCGCCACGGAGCTTGTCGACGGCGTCGATGAGCGTGTCGCCGCCGCCGAGTCCGGTGCCGATGACAACGGCCAGGCGGTCCTGATCGACTTCAGGGCTGCCGGCGTTGCTCCAGACCGTGCGACTCAACGTGAGGGCAAGGCGTTCCACCCAGCTCATCCGTCGAATTTCGACGCGGGACAAGCCCTCGTCCGGTGAAACCTTCAGGTGCCCGCCGATGCGAATGGGAAGGTCGAACTCGTCGATGAACGGGTCATCGAGGATTCCGATGCCGCTTTCGCCGGCGAGTAGCGCCTTCCACGTGCCATCCACATCACCAGCCACCGAGGTCGACGTCGCGAGGCTCGTGACGACGATGTCGGGGAATTTCCCTTTGCGGGTAGAAGCGGAAGTCACGGTCGGCTCACTCTGCGTTCTTGGCTTCGGCGCCTTCGGCTTCGAGCTTCTGGATGTACGCGACGATGTCGCCGACGGTGCGCAGGCCTGCGAGATCCTCGTCGGGGACCTTCACGCCGTACTTGTCTTCGGTCTGAACGGCGATCTCGACCATGGACAGGGAGTCGATATCGAGGTCGTCCACGAAGGACTTGTCGACGGTGACCTCGGAAGGCTCGATACCGGTGACCTCCTCCACGATCTGGCCGAGTTCCGCGATGATTTCTTCCTGAGTGTGGGCCACTGGTGTGGCTCCCTTCTTGATCGATTGAGGTGGGGTGAAACGTCCGGCCGCCGTTCGGGCTGATCGGCCGGGTGGGCGTCCGAGCTAGGTCAGCTCGGACAGTGCGGAGATATCCTCCGGGTTCTTGAGGGCCACCGTCGGTGTGCCACGCATTTCACGCTTGGCAATTCCGACGAGGGTTCCGGCCGGCGGGAGTTCCACGATCGCGCTGACTTCTGCTGTCCGCAACGACGCGGAGCAGAGGTCCCAACGAACGGGGCGGGTTACCTGCGCGGCAAGCTTGGTGAGGGCGTCGGCGCCCGAGGAGACGGGTGCGCCATCCGAGTTGGAAAGCAGCGTGCGCGTCGGATCGGAAGGGGTGATCTTGGCGGCAGCAGCTGCGACGGCGTCCTGCGCCGGCGCCATGAAGCGGGTGTGGAAAGCTCCGGCGACGGGTAGTGCGCGGACTCGGGCCTTTTCGGGTGCGTTTGCTGCGAGTTCTTCGAGCGCGGTGAGCAGTCCGGCCGCCACGATCTGGCCGGCCGCATTGCGGTTGGCTGCTTCCAGCCCGAGTTCTTCGATTCGTGCGAGCACTTCGGCTTCGTCTCCACCGAGAACGGCTGACATGCCCGTGGGCTCGAGCGCACAAGCCTTGGCCATCTCGGCGCCACGGAGGGCGGCAAGCGCGACCGCGTCGTCAGCGGAGATAACACCGGCGACCGCAGCAGCGGCAAGCTCACCCACCGAATGGCCGGCAGCGATGACGTCGGCGCCGAGGAGCCCACGTGATTCGATTTCCTCGTATGCCAGCAGAGCAGCGGCAACGACGAGGGGCTGGGTTACCGAGGTGTCGGTGATTTCTTCGGCGGTCGCGGTCGTGCCGAGTCGGACGAGGTCCAGGCCGGCTGCCTTCGACCACACTTCGAGGCGGTCTTGTGCTCCGGGCAGTGCCAGCCAGGGGCTGAGCATGCCGGGTGTCTGAGAGCCCTGTCCCGGGGCGAGCAACGAAATCACTTATTAAGAGAACACCGCCGCGAGCGACCTGCGAGATGTCGGTCGCGATGAACTCTGGCGAAGTGTTTTGTAGGATTCCCACAAAATCCCACGTCGCGCTCGGCCATCGAAATTGGACGCTCAGGGGTTACAGGTTTGTTTGTCCGGATGTTAAAGATGTGACTGAAGTAACCGAATTGTTCGATTTGAGATCGATTTGTGTCAATCGGCCCACGGTAGCGGCGATCCGTAGTACATACGCGTCGCGTGGATTCGTTGGATCCCGGCCGGTAACTTCCGCGATTCGCTTCAAGCGGTACCGAACGGTATTTGGATGAACAAACAGAAGACGTGCACAAGTCTCAACCGCACCTCCACAGTCGAGATAACTGTCTAAAGTATCGGTCAAGACTGTGCCGGATTCAGCTAAAGGTGCGACGAGGAAATCGCGAAGAGCCTTCACGGCAGCGGCGTCTCCCAGTAGTGCCCGTTCCGGGAGCAGTTCAGTCGCGAAAACGGGACGAGGTGCGCCGCGCCACCCGGCAACAGCCTTGATTCCCGCCAGAGCTTCGGACGCACTGAAGTGCGCTGCGCTCAACGAGGGTGTCGTCGGGCCGATCACCACCGGCTCGTCGGCGAAACTCATGAGCAGGTCTTGAAGGAATTGGCTGCCTTCCGTCTTACTGCTCAGCTCGCCGCTGACGATCATCACCAGTCGCGGACCCTGCACCACGGCGAGAACAGCGCGCCCGTGCGCGGCGGCAGTCGCGTGGACGGTGCCGGCAACCGAGACCCGCTCGTCCGGCGGGGGAGACCCGACGATGACGGTGGCCGGAGCCGTGGCATCCCAGTTCAAGGTGGCGGCGCGAGAGAGCATGTCCGAGCCGGTGTCTCCCTGCACGACGGCGTCGACGACGAGCGCTTCCAGTCGCGTGTCCAGGGCACCCCGCGACTCGGCAGCGCTTGCGTACACCGTCGCTGCTGCGAAACCGAGTTCACGCCCGTAGCGCAGGACGGCTTCTGTCAGCGCGATCAGCTGCTGATCGTTGCGGGCGAGAGCCGGCAGCCATTTCTCGAAGAACTCCATCGCCACCCGGACCATGTCGACGGTCTGGCGCAGCGTGAGCTGTCGAGCAAGATCCTGAGGGATGACCGGAAACGACTCGTATCCGAAGCTGATCTCCGAGTCGAGTTGCCGCAGCCATTCCAGGAAATTCACCACCGACGTCTGCACCAACAGTTGAACGTCGGCGCGTTGCGAAGCGTCGAGACTGTCGAAGAACGGAAGCTGCTCCTCCATCACGGTCACGGCCTCGGTGGAGAGCCGGCCGGAGAACTGTTTGACGCGGCGGAGCAAGGCTTCTGGAAGTGGATCGCGAACCTGACGACGGCGGGCGAGTACAGCCTGCAACCCGGACGACTGTGGTCGAGTGCGGCGTACGCCCTCTTCGGGTTTCTCGGGATCAGGTTCGGGCATGAGAAAAACCTACGCCCATCGCCGCAGCGGATGTCGAGATGACACCCGCGGCGATGGGCGTAGGTCTGTTTTCGATCGCTGGGACTGTTGCCCTACGACTTAGGCGCTACCGGTGTCCCCGGTCTGCTCGGGAGCAGCATTCACGTCGTCGATGCGGTATCGGCTCGCTGCTTCGACGGCCTTCGACCGCTCGATCGATCCTTCCTTCGCCAAACCGATCAGCACGGCAACGACGATGGACTCGGCATCGACGTTGAAGTAGCGACGCGCTGCAGTGCGGGTGTCGGAGAACCCGAACCCGTCCGTGCCGAGCGTGGTGTAGTCGCCGGGAACCCACTGACGGATTTGATCCGAGACCGCCCGCATCCAGTCCGAAGCCGCGACGACGGGGCCTTGGGCCGAGGACAACGCCGTGGTGACGAAGGGAACCGGAGCATCCTCGGACGGATTGAGCAGCGCCTGACGTTCGCACTCGACGCCTTCGCGGCGCAGCTCACCCCAGGACGTGACCGACCAGACGTCGGCCGAGACGCCCCATTCGTCGGCAAGCAGCTTCTGCGCGCGCAGCCCCTCGGGCATCGCGACACCGGAGACGAGGATCTGTGCCTTCGGGCCCGATGCTTCGGACGTCTTGTAGAGGTAGATGCCCTTGAGCAAGCCCTCGACGTCGAGACCTTCGGGCTCCGCCGGCTGAACGTACGGCTCGTTGTAGATGGTCAGGTAGTAGAAGATGTTCTCGCCACCGAAACCGTCGACGCCCTCGGTGCCGCCGTACATGCGGCGCAAGCCGTCCTTGACGATGTGCGCCAACTCGTACGAGAACGCGGCGTCGTACGTGACAGCTGCGGGGTTGGTGGATGCCAGGAGCAGCGAGTGTCCGTCGGCGTGCTGGAGACCTTCACCGGTCAGAGTTGTACGACCGGCGGTGGCGCCGAGAACGAATCCCCGAGCCATCTGGTCGGCAGCCGCCCACAGGCCGTCGCCGGTGCGCTGGAAACCGAACATCGAGTAGAAGATGTACAGCGGAATCATCGGTTCACCGTGGGTGGCGTACGACGTGCCGACTGCGGTGAACGAAGCCGTCGAGCCGGCCTCGTTGATGCCCTCGTGCAGGATCTGGCCGATCGGGCTCTCCTTGTAGGCGAGCATGAGTTCGGCGTCGACCGACGTGTAGAGCTGCCCGTTGCGGTTGTAGATCTTCAGCGACGGGAACCACGAGTCCATACCGAACGTGCGAGCCTCGTCCGGGATGATCGGTACGATGCGCTTGCCGATCTCCTTGTCGCGCAACAGTTCCTTGAGGATGCGCACGATCGCCATGGTGGTGGCGACTTCCTGCTTGCCCGAACCCTTGCGGATGACGTCGTACGTCTTGTCCTCGGGGAGCTTGAGCGGCGCCGCATCGGTGTTACGGGAAGGCAGGAACCCGCCGAGTGCTTTACGACGGTCGAGCATGTACTTGATCTCGGGAGCGTCCGCGCCTGGGTGGTAGTACGGAGGCAGGTACGGATCCTTCTCTAGCTCGGCATCCGAGATCGGGATGTGCTGCATGTCGCGGAACGCCTTGAGATCGTCCAGCGTCAGCTTCTTCATCTGGTGTGTGGCGTTGCGGCCCTCGAAGTGCTTACCGAGGGTGTAGCCCTTGATGGTGTGCGCCAGGATGACCGTCGGCTGGCCCTTGTGTGCCATGGCCGCTGCGTAGGCGGCGTGGACCTTGCGGTAGTCGTGGCCGCCACGCTTGAGGTTCCAGATTTCCTGGTCTGTGAGGTCCTTGACCAGTTCCTTGGTGCGGGGGTCACGTCCGAAGAAGTGATCGCGTACGAACGCGCCGTCGTTGGCCTTGTACGTCTGGTAGTCACCGTCCGGCGTCACGTTCATCAGGTTGACCAGTGCGCCGTCGCGATCGGCGTGCAGCAGCGCATCCCACTCGCGACCCCAGACGACCTTGATGACGTTCCAGCCGGCACCGCGGAAGAACGATTCCAGTTCCTGGATGATCTTTCCGTTGCCGCGGACCGGGCCGTCGAGGCGTTGGAGGTTGCAGTTCACGACGAACGTGAGGTTGTCGAGGCCCTCGGTTGCCGCGACGTGAGCGAGGCCGCGTGACTCGGGCTCGTCCATTTCGCCGTCGCCGAGGAACGCCCACACGTGTTGATCGGTGGTGTCCTTGATGCCGCGGTCGTTGAGGTAGTGGTTGAACCGGGCCTGGTAGATGGCGTTCATCGGGCCGAGGCCCATCGAGACCGTCGGGAATTCCCAGAAGTCGGGAAGCAGCCGTGGGTGCGGGTAGGACGGCAGTGCGCCGCCGAAGTCTGCGTGCGACTTCTCCTGGCGGAATCCGTCGAGCTGTTCCGCGGGGATCCGGCCCTCGAGGAAGGCGCGCGCGTAGATGCCGGGGGAGGCGTGACCCTGGATGAAGATGTGGTCGCCGCCGCCGGGATGGTCCTTGCCGCGGAAGAAGTGGTTGAAGCCGACCTCGTACAACGCTGCCGAGGATGCATAGGTCGAGATGTGACCGCCGACGCCGACGCCCGGTCGCTGAGCGCGGTGGACCATGATCGCGGCGTTCCAACGGATCCAGGCGCGATAGCGGCGCTCGACCTCTTCGTCGCCGGGGAACCACGGCTCGTTTTCGGTCGGAATCGTGTTGACGTAGTCGGTCGAAGTGAGCGCGGGGAGTGCGACGTGCTTCTCGCCGGCGCGTTCGAGCATGCGGAGCATGAGGTAGCGGGCACGCGTGGGTCCGGATCGATCCAGAAGTCCGTCGAATGATTCGAGCCATTCGGTGGTCTCGTCCGGATCGATGTCCGGCAGGTACGACGCAACACCTTCGCGAATGACGCGAACGCGACCGTCGGTTCCCCCCGGCGTATTCGACGCGGGCGAACCCGACTCGCCGGCGGCGCCGGAATCGGCGTTCTGCCCGGACGCGGGACCCTGGATCAGGTCAGACAACGTGTGCTCCTCATTGGTTTGGGGACGCGTGGTGGGGCGTCCTTACATAGGTGATCGAGGCCTTGTTAGGTCCGACGCACTTCCATCGTGAATATGGCGCGTACCTCATCTTTCACCATCCCGGTCGGTCCGGCACACCTCGCCTCTGGTTACTCTCGGGTAGCGTTTTTCGGCGTGACGCAGGGGTGTGATGGTTCCCCGTAGTCACAGGCTTGGGGGATCGATCGGAACGTATGAAGGGGTGGGAAAAAATAAACAAAGAAATCAATTACGGCAGGGTCGGGGCGTGGGTCTCGGTCGGATCGATCGCAGTGGGACTGTCGGTGATCGTGGGATGTTCGGCGGCGGTGACCGGATCGGCAGTACCCAATGAAGCGCACGTGGCTGCATACCAATCCGAGGTGAGTATTTCGATGGCCGCCGCGTCCTCGTCGAAAGCGGCGGCAGATGCGGCAGATGCGGCGTTCGCGATCTGTGAGGAAGCGGTCTCTCGATCGAAAAACGACGTGGTTGCGTTCAATGCCTACGTCGACGCCGGAAATCATGGTGAGACCGACCTGAGAGCCGAAGCAAGCGCTGCTGCTTCCTCGGCAAGGGAGACGGCCTCGTGGTTCGACTCGGTCTCGAGTGAACTTCCGACGCAACTTTCCGGACTGTTCGCCGAATTGGCCGCGAACCTACGTTCATCTGCTGTCGTGATCGAGAGTGATCATTCGGCCGATGAAATCAATTCGATCAGCGATACGAGCAATTCGATTCGCAAGTCGATCTTCGATGAATGTGGATCCCTGTGACCTGCGGTAATCCGCAGGCGTAAGGTTCGCCGTGTGTCAGAAGACGATCTTTGGTGAAAGTTTTCGGCGTGGTCGGCTTGCGCTAACGCCTCAGACCATGTTCGCTTTCCCTAATTGATCGTCAAACGGTAGGTGTGCGGGGTCGCCACACACCATCAACAAAAGGAGGACCCCACCGTGGTCGCCGCGGCGGATGCCCAGAACTACGCTCAGAAACTCGGGATTACCACTGACATGGTGGTGCAGGAACTGGGCTGGGATGAGGATACCGACGACGGCATTCGTGCCGCGGTTGAGGAAACCATCGGCGGGGAAATGCTCGACGAGGATTCCGACGAGGTCATCGACGTCGTGCTGCTGTGGTGGCGCGACGAGGACGGTGACCTGGTGGACGCCCTCATGGATGCCATCGGGCCCCTCGCCGACGAAGGCTTCGTGTGGGTTCTCACTCCCAAGACCGGTCTCGACGGACACGTCGAGCCCAGCGAGATCGCCGAATCGGCGCCGACTGCCGGCCTGACGCAGACATCGGCAGCCAACCTCGGTGACTGGTCGGGAAGTCGACTGGTTCAGCCGAAGGCTCGTCCGGCCAACAAGCGCTGACCCGGTCCTTTCCGCACTTTCCCAAGGAATCGCACATGCCTCTCGAAGTTGGTGCCCAGGCACCGGATTTCACCTTGAAGGACCAGAACAACCAGGAAGTTTCGCTCGCAGATTTCCGCGGTAAGAAGAATGTTCTGCTGGTCTTCTATCCGTTGGCCTTCACCGGGACTTGTCAGGGGGAACTCTGCAAGGTCCGTGACGAGCTTCCGAAGTTCGAGAACGACGACACCGCCATTCTCGCGATTTCTGTCGGTGCTTCGCCGACTCACAAGATCTGGTCGGCCGAGCAGGGATACACATTTCCCTTGCTGTCGGACTTCTGGCCGCACGGTGAGGTCGCTCAGAAGTACGAGGTGTTCAACGACAAGTTGGGCTTCGCGAATCGTGGCACCTTTGTCATCGACAAAGACGGAATCATTCGTTTTGCCGAGATGAACGGCCCCGGAGAAGCCCGTGACCACGGACTTTGGGCAAACGCGCTTGCCGCGCTAGAGTCTTAGAGCACTCCCGGTGAGGGTCTCACCGGGAGTTCGGGCGTGTAGCTCAGTGGTAGAGCTCTGGTTTTACACACCAGCGGTCGGGGGTTCGAAACCCTCCGCGCCCACCGAAGAATTCAAACCCCGATCTGCATGTCGATGCAGATCGGGGTTTTTCATTTTCGACAACGAATTGTCCGCAATACGCCATTCTGGACGCATGTCCAGTTCTGTGATCGAAGTAGCCGTCGACCCGACGCGCGTGCATCCCACCCGTCCGCACATACACATCGCCGAGATGCCCAGTCTCAGTGTTGCGTTGTTCCCGGGGCAGACGATCCGGGTTCGTTCCCAAAGCGACGCACTGGCGACCGGGATTGCCCGTGTCTGGGAAATCAACCGAATGCACCGCTTGATCTACCTGACGATCGACTGGGACGGGTAGAGATCGGCTCGTGCAGACACGTGACGGTTGGCCAGAGAACGAGCGTCGCTGCTACAACTAGGCTCGTGCAGATTTCGGTTCGTTCGTCCCAGTCTCGATTCAATGCGCGAGCTGCCGGGCTTCTCCTCGGCTTCGTCGCGGATCGGGTCTTCGCCGATCCGGGGCGGTTCCATCCGGTTGCCGGCTTCGGAACCGCGGCTATCGCGCTGCAGAAGATGTCCTACCGGGACTCGCGCGCGGCCGGAACACTTCATGTTGCCGTGCTCTTGGCCGGCACCGCAGGACTTGGGCTCGCAGCCGAAAAAGTGTCGCGCCGGGCCGGTTGGGTGGCCGTCACGGGTACGACAGCGATGGCTACCTGGGCTGTGCTCGGCGGGACGTCGCTTGCACGCACCGGCATCGACATGGCCGCTCGATTGGAGGCGTCACAGGTCGATCGCGACCTGACGAAAGCGCGCGAGCTTCTCCCTTCACTGTGTGGACGCGATCCATCGGTACTGAGCGAGGAGGGCCTCACGCGTGCAGCGCTGGAGTCGGTCGCCGAAAACACCTCGGATGCAAGCGTCGGTGCAATGTTCTGGGGTGCAATTGCGGGCGTGCCGGGTCTGTTCGTCTACCGCGCCGCCAACACCCTCGACGCGATGATCGGCTACCGCTCCGAGAAATACCGCAGATTCGGGTGGGCTGCGGCGAGGTTCGACGACCTGGTCAACATCGTCCCCGCTCGGCTGACAGGTGCGCTGACGGCTGCGTGTGCACCGGTGGTAGGCGGCTCGGTTCAGGAATCACTGGCAGCGTGGAAACGCGACGCAGCGGCTCATCCAAGCCCCAATGCGGGCGTCGCGGAAGCGTCGGCGGCAGGGGCGTTGGGCATTTCGTTGGGTGGTCGGACCGAGTACGCGCACGGGGTGGAGATGCGTCCCGTCCTCGGCCGCGGGACTGTGCCGACGCCGAACGATCTGCGCCGCGCGTCGAGGCTTTCGTCGGCGGTGCAGATCAGTGCAGTTGTGGTGTCAGCGGGTATTGCCGTATCGATCGGCAAGTTTGGCTTCCTGCGCCGTCAGCGGCACTGATTCCGGCTCCGGCTTCTTGCGACGGCTGAAGGTACGAGTCGGTTCGGCGGGGGGTGCGGCAGGCGCGGATACCGGCGCTTCCGGGGTCGTCTCGGTAGCGGCGTCGTCCGCTGCGAAGCCGTCGACAGCTGCTTGAGCTGCCTTCTCCTTGCGACGTTCGCGCCACTCCGCGCGAATGAAGTAGGCCAGTCCGAGCGGCGCCATGATGCCGAACGCCAGCCACTGGAACCCGTACGAGAGATAGGGGCCTGCATCGAGTTGGGGGAGAGGGATCGTCCCCAGGCCGCCGGGCTGGTCGGGTTCGAGTTGGATGTACGCGTCGATCAGGTCCGTTCCGATGAACTCGCCGATAGGTTGTGCGTCGATCGAGTAGACCTGTTTCGCGCCGTCCTCGAACATCGGAACTCGGCCGGGCGCGGTGCCTTCCGACAGACGCACGCGACCGTTGAGAGTGACCGGATCGGTCGGCGGCGCGGCGATGGGCGGTGCCTCGGCGCCGTTGATCGGCCGAACGTATCCGCGATTGACGAGGATCGTGCGGCCGTCGTCGAGAAGGAAAGGCGTCAGGATCTCGTACGACGGTGCGCCCTCGATGGACTGCAGTCGAACGAGGATGTCGGCGTCGGGCAGATAGGTGCCTGCCGCGGTGATGTTTCGCCATTCGTCGTCCGGTGCGATCGTCGAATCGGCGATGACGTCACCGATCGGCACGGTCTCCGCGTTGATCGAGTTCGAGATCAGATCATTGCGGTGCTCGGTCTTCGTGTTCTTGCCGAGTTGCCATGGGGCGAGCACGGTGAAGCACAGGTAGGCGAAGAGCCCGACCACAGCTGCCAGTACCAACCAACCGGGCCGCAACAGGAATTTCAGTCTTCGCACACGTCCACGGTATCCGTTGCCCGAACGGGAGTGAATTTTGCTCCGGGTTCAGGCTCGCTCGCGGATCCAGTCGAGTATGTCGGGAATGGCCGCTTCGATCTGGTCTCGCACCAGTTCGAAGTCCTCCTGGTCCCCGTAGTACGGGTCCGGAACCGATTCTCCGTCCGCCTCGGGGTCGAACGATCGCAGTAGGCGCCGACGCTCGGTGGGCACGCCGAGATGAGCAAGCTCACGTTCGTGCCCGGTGTCGAGGGCGACGACAAGATCGGCGGCGAGACGATCTGCATTGACCTGCGCGGCACTGTGGCCCGTCGGATATCCGGCCGCTCGGAGCACGACGTTGGTCCGCTCGTCGGCCTCGCTACCGGTGTGAAACCCCTCGGTACCTGCACTGCTGACACGGACTCGGTCGGCGAGGCCTTCACGGTCCAGATGCGCGAGCAAGATCTTTTCGGCCATCGGTGACCGGCAGATATTGCCGGTGCACACAAACGTCACATGAAGTGGTTCAGTCACGTGGAGTGGTTCAGTGGCGGCCATCGAGAAGTCCTCCCAGTTCGGATGCCGACGATACGGAGCGAAACGCTTGCCGCGCTTCCTCGGCGGAACCGTAGCCCCATTCGACGACGACGGTGGGGATGCCGTACTTCGCGGCGCCGAGCACGTCGTGATCACGGTCGCCGATCATGAGAACGTCGGGGGTTCCGCCGTCGGATGCGAGGACGGGAGTGATCCCGAGTGAGGTCAGCGAATGCGCGATCACATCGGGTTTAGCCCGACGAGTTCCGTCGTCACTCGCGCCGCCGATGAACTCGAAGTGCTCGGCCAGGCCGAAATGCTCGAGGATTCGAATGGCGAATCGCTCCGACTTGGAGGTGGCGACGGCCAGTCGGGTTCCGCTCGCGCGAGCCTTACCCAGGACGACGTCCATGCCTTCGTACACCGAGTTCTCCTGCCACCCGGTCGCGTCGTAACGCTCGATGTACGCGGCGATCGCCCGATCCACGTCCGCCGGGGCCATACCGAGTGACCTGAAGGTGTCGACCATCGGCGGGCCGATCACCGATGCCAACATCGCTTCCGTCGGCTCCGGATGGCCGACAGTTGCCAACGCATGTCGGAAGCCGCCGTGAATGCCGGGAGCGGAATCGGTGATGGTGCCGTCCAGATCGAACAGAACTACAGGAAAACGGTCGAGGGGTGGTGTCGTCACGGCACTCATTGTCCCGGACGGCAGGGGTGATGTCCGCGCACGGTGCTCGACCGTAGGCTGACCGGGTGAGTACCGGAACGGTTGACCTGGAGAGCTTGCGACATCACGGCGATGTCGAAGTGGAGCCCGGGTTACTCGATTTTGCCGTCAACGTTCAAGGCTCGGGCCCACCGGAGTGGTTGCGGGATCGGCTGGCCGCAGGGCTGTCGACGCTCGGTTCGTACCCGTCGGCCGCAGCGGAACTGAAGGCCCGCGAAACCGTCGCGCAGCGGCACGGGCGCCGGCCCGAAGAGGTGTTGTTGCTCTCGGGCGGTGCCGAGGGATTCGCGATGCTGCCGCGCCTGGGCGCTCGTTCGGCAGCGCTGATCCATCCGTCGTTCACCGAGCCGGAACTGGCACTGCGAGAGGCCGGAGTGCCGGTGACTCAAGTGATTCTGGAGCCGCCATTCGAGCTTCGGACCGCGCAGGTACCCGAATCCGCGGACCTTGTCGTTCTGGGCAATCCGACCAACCCGACGTCCGTGCTTCACCCCAAGGCCGATGTGTTGGCATTGCGTCAGCCGGGCCGGATCCTGGTGGTGGACGAGGCCTTCGGCGACGCGGTCCCCGGCGAAACGGAGAGCATCGCCGGTGTCGAGTCGGCGGATGTACTGGTCCTTCGGAGCCTGACCAAGACGTGGGCGCTCGCCGGATTGCGATGTGGATACGCGATCGGCTCTCCCGATCTTCTGGCTCGACTCAGTCACGGCCGAGCCAACTGGCCATTGGGCAGTCTGCAGATCGAGGCCATCACGGCGTGCTGCGAACCGTTCGCCGTCGAGCAGTCGAGGATCAAAGCCGACGCGATTGCCGCAGACCGCCAAGACATGTCCCGGCGACTGACCGAGATCGGGATTGCCGTGCACGAACCCGCTGCGGGGCCGTTCGTGCTCATCGACGTCCGCGACGGCGCCTCGATGCGAGAGCACCTGCGTGCCCGCGGTATCGCCGTCCGCCGGTGCGACACCTTTCCCGGACTCGGGCCCGATCAGTTGCGCGTTGCCGTCCGTCCAGCCGAGCAGGTCTCGGTACTGATCGAAGCGATGAAGGAGATCTTGTGAGCGGCCCAATTCTTGCGGACGTCATAGCCGTGCTGGAATCCGCTTATCCGCCGGCCCTGGCGGAATCGTGGGATTCGGTCGGTCTGGTCTGCGGCGATCCTGCGGACGCGGTGACGAGAGTGGTTTTCGCGGTGGATCCGACCGAGGCAGTGGTCGACGACGCCATCGCCTCCGGTGCCGACCTTCTGGTCGTTCACCATCCACTTCTGCTGCGTGGGGTGGACACCGTCGGTGCTCACACACCCAAAGGTGCGTTGGTCCACAAGCTCATCAAGGCGGGGTGCGCACTGTTCTCGGCGCACACCAATGCGGACTCCGCCGACCCCGGAGTTTCCGACGCGTTGGCGCAGGCTCTGGGCCTGACCGTGCTGCGCCCGATCGAACCCAAGCCGACGCAGCCGCTCGACAAGTGGGTCGTCATGGTTCCGGTGGAGAATGCATCGGCCGTGCAGGATGCACTTTTCGAGGCCGGGGCTGGGCGGATCGGTGACTACAGCCAGTGCAGTTGGACCGTCACCGGTACGGGTCAGTTCCTGCCCGCCGACGGAGCGAATCCGACGATCGGGACCGTCGGCGCTGTGGAGCAGGTTCGCGAGAATCGTGTGGAAGTGATTGCCCCTCGCGGAAAGCGAAGCGCAGTGCTGGGCGCATTGCGTGCCTCCCATCCGTACGAGGAACCGGCCTTCGATGTCTTCGAACTCGCAGCGTTCCCCAGTTCACTCGGACTGGGGCGGTTGGGTGAGCTCGACCACCCCGAAACCTTGCGGGAATTCACCGCGCGAGTGGCGCGCTCACTGCCCTCGACCGAGTGGGGTGTTCGCGCGGCCGGAGATCCAGAAGCGACCGTTCGTACCGTGGCGGTGTGCGGCGGTTCCGGCGACTCGTATCTCGACGTGGTGGCGGCACTGGGCGCCGACGTCTACGTCACTGCGGACCTGCGGCATCATCCCGCGGACGAGCATCTACGCGCCGGTGGCCCGGCTCTGGTCGACGTCGCGCACTGGGCGAGTGAATACCCGTGGTGCGCACAGGCGAAATCGGTGCTCGACGCCGCGTTTGCCCACAATCCGGAGTGGGAAAGCCGGGTTTCGACAATTCGCACCGATCCGTGGTGTTTGAGTGCGCATTAGTGCAGCGCTCTGCAAGGTACGGTTGCACGAACAATTCAAGAGCAGTTCTTCGAGAGCCGTCCTTCGCGAGCACTGCCGACATCGGACTTACAGCAGGAGTTATACAGCGTGAACGTCGAACCACAGGTGCAATCCAAGCTTCTCGACCTCGCCGGGGTGGATGCTGAGCTCACTCGGATCACCCACCGACGCGGAGCGCTTCCCGAGCAGCAGGAAGTCGAACGTCTCGAGGCCGAGCGAATCAGCCGTAAAGACGCGTCCGTAGCCGTCGAAATCCAGATCGACGACATCGATCGCGACATTCGCAAGCTCGAAGGCGAGGTCGACGCGGTTCGTCAGCGCGAGGATCGTGACCGCACACTCTTGCAGAGCGGGTCGGTCGGGGCGAAGCAGCTCACCGAACTCGAACACGAACTCGGCAGCCTGGTCCGGCGTCAGGGGCTCCTCGAAGACGAGTTGCTCGAAGTGATGGAGCAGCGTGAGGCGTTGCAGGCCGATCACGATCACGCCGGTGCCCAGCTGTCCCAGGCCGAAGAAGAGCTGATCGACGCCAAGCGTCGCCGCGACGATGCCGTCGCTGATCTGGACAAGGCGCAGGAGCGTTGCGCCGCCGATCGTGAACGACTCGTCGGTGAATTCCCCGCCGATTTCCTTGCTGTCTACGAGAAGCAGCGCACCCTGGGCGGACCGGGCGCGGCGCTTCTGCAGGCACGCCGATGCGGCGCTTGCCGGATCGAGATCGACCGCGGCGAGATCTCCCGAATCGCCGCGACACCGGCCGACGTCGTAGTTCGTTGCCCAGAGTGCAATGCAATCATGGTGCGTACCAAGGAGTCCGGTCTGTGACTCTCTCGCAGGTCATCGTCGAGGCCGACGGTGGATCGCGGGGCAATCCCGGTCCGGCCGGCTACGGAGCGGTGGTGTTCGACGCCTCGCGCTCGGTGTTGGCCGAACGCAAGGAAAGCATCGGTATCGCGACCAACAACGTCGCCGAGTACCGCGGACTGATCGCCGGGTTGACCGCTGCCGGTGAACTCGGCGCGTCGACGGTCGACGTCCGCATGGATTCCAAGTTGGTCGTCGAGCAGATGTCCGGGCGCTGGAAGGTCAAGCACCCGGACATGATTCCGCTGCAGCGGCGCGCTGCCGAGCTGGCGACGCAGTTCTCGCGAGTGACCTACACGTGGATTCCTCGCGGCGAGAACTCTCATGCCGATCGCCTTGCCAACGAGGCGATGGACGCGGCTGCCGGCATCGAAACCGGCCCAGTCGCACCTTCGGCCCCCGCACCTGCTGCACCTGCCGCGCCGTCCGAAGAGACGTCGGAGCCGCAGATCGCCGGCTCTCCGGGATGGATCGCCACCACCGGCAAGCCGACACGAATGTTGTTGCTACGTCACGGACAGACAGCGATGTCGGTCGATCGCCGGTACTCCGGACGCGGGAATCCGGAGCTCACGGAACTGGGCCGCGCGCAGGCTGCCGGCGCAGCCGGACGCTTCGGGAACCGAGGCGGTATCGACGCCATCGTCTGCTCACCCCTCGGCAGAACCCGTGAGACGGCAGAGGCATCGGCCCGCGTGCTCGGCTTACCCGTCGTCGAGCACAAGGGTTTGATCGAAACCGATTTCGGCGACTGGGACGGACTCACGTTCCGCGAGGCAGCCGAGCGTGACCCGGACCTGCATCGCGAATGGCTCTCGGACACTTCGGTGCGTCCACCGGGCGGCGAGAGTTTCGACGAGGTACGCGAACGAGTCGTCGCCGCGCGTGACGACCTGATCTCGACCTACGGCGGCGCGACGCTGTTGGTCGTCTCTCACGTCACCCCGATCAAGACTTTGGTGCAGCTGGCCCTCGATGCCGGGCCGTCGTTGCTGTACCGGTTGCATCTGGATCTGGCGTCGCTGAGTATCACCGAGTTCTATCCCGACGGGGGAGCCTCGGTCCGGTTGGTCAACGACACGTCACACCTTCGCTGAAAGAGCCCCGACGGCTGATCAGCCTCTGATCAGATCACCAACCACAGGGCGCTCACGGCGGCGAGCAGCGTCAGTGGCGTCGTGATGACCCCGAGCAGAGTGAATGTCGCCAGCGTGGGCGGTGCGCCCGCGCTGGTGGCGACTCGTCGCCAGAGCATCGTTGCCAGTGAGCCCACGTAGGTGAGGTTGGGGCCGAGGTTGACGCCGATCAACATCGCAAGCACCAGAGCTGGAGGTGCCGCCGTTCCGAGCGCTGCGATCATCAGCAAGGTTGCCGGCAGGTTGTTGACGAGATTGGACGCAACCGCCGCTACCGCGGCGACAAAGAGCAGTGAGCCGTAGCTGGTGTCGCCTGGCAGGATCTGCGCAATCCATTCGCCCACCGGCCCGTTCGCGACTCCGGCGACGATGATTCCGAGAACCAGGACGAACGCGCAGAACCAGAGGTCGGCAGCGTAGAGCATCTTGGCGGCGGTCGTACGGTGCCGAGCCAGAGCGATCGCTCCCAGGACACTCGCACCCACCACCGCGATCCAGGCGGGCTCGATCCCGAAGAAACCCGAAACCGCGAAACCGAGCAGCGTCATTCCGATCACCGTCAGCGGCAGAATCGGCGCAGGCGCAGATCTGGCTGCCACCGGCGGTTCGGCGCTGTCGCCCCGCGCGAGTTCCGAACGGAAGAACAGTCGAAAAATCAGGTACTCGACAGCGATCGTCACAACCCACGGCAACGCCATCAACGCGGTGAAGTGCAAGAACGTCAAACCTGTTGCAGCAAACGCGATGAGGTTGGTCAGATTCGACACCGGCAGGAGCGTCGACGCCGAGTTCGACAGGTGCGCACTGGCATAGGAATGGGGCCGCGTACTTGCTCCGATGGATCGTGCGGCCGCGATCACTGCGGGTGTCAGAAGTACGACGGTGGCGTCGAGGCTCAGGACCGCCGTGGTCAGGGCAGCGGCGCCGAATACGTAAATCAGCAACCGGTGTGGATCGGCGAGGGATTTTTGCTGCAGGATCTGGCTGACCCAGCGAAAGACGCCGAGAGCATCGGCGGCATGAGCGAGAACCAGCACGGCAACCAGGAAGACGACGGTGGGTGCCATGCTCGCCAGTTCGTCGCGGGCTTCGTCGAGAGTTACGACGCCGGTCAGGAGAACGACGACAGTTGCCGGCCCGGCGATGACGATCTCGGGAAGCCCGCGTGGACGCACTATCGCGAAGACGAGGACGAGGGCGACGAGCAGGATCGGTAGAAGAGTCACGCGATGGTGCTCCGTGTCGGGGCGAGCGTCATTTGAGCAGTTTGTAGAGCGTGTTCAGGTTTCGGGTTGTGGTGAACGCCTTGAACTTCGGTTTTCCGGTGTTCCTGCCGAACGCGCTCTTGACGGTCTGCCCCTTCTCGACCTCCCAGTACAGGACTCCGTCGCCTGCCGCCACACGCTCGACCGAGGCATCGAGTTGCGCTGCCGCAGTGCTCAATTCCTCCAGGATTTCCGGCTCGGAGGCAACCATCGCATAAGCATGCCAACCCTCGCGTTCGCGCTCGAACGGGTAGTTGTCCACGATCGCCTGCAGTGTCGGAAGGTCGAGGACGAACACCCAAGCCTCGTAGCCGAACTCGCGGACAAGGGCGGATTCGATCTGTTTCTTCAGCGTCGGGATGTCGGTGTTCGGACTGTCGAACAGAACGTTGCCTGAGGCCAACACGGTTTTCACCCCTTGGAATCCGAGGTCACCGAAGACTCTCGCCAGGTCCGCCATCTTGATGTTGATGCCGCCCACGTTGATACCGCGTAGCAGGGCCACGTACCGAGTCATACGGTGACCATAGTGCCGGCCACCGACAGGCGCCCGGTAGCATACGGGGGCGGACGAGTTGGCCGGGCGGCCGCGGCTTCTGGAACCAGCGCGTATCGCGCACAGGCCTGGGGCCGAGGAAAGTCCGGACTCCACAGAGCAGGGCGGTTGTTAACGGCAACCCGAGGCAACTCGCGGGACAGTGCCACAGAAAACAGACCGCCTGCCTTTCGAGGCAGGTAAGGGTGAAACGGTGCGGTAAGAGCGCACCAGCACCTCGGGTGACCGGGGTGGCTAGGTAAACCCCGCCCGGAGCAAGGTTGAAGGTCGCATCGCTCGCGGTGCGGCTGCGCAGGTGTTCGAGGGCTGCTCGCCCGAGCCTGCGGGTGAACCGCTCGAGGCACCCGGCGACGGTGTGCCCAGATGGATGGTCGCCACTCGGCACTTCGGTGCCGCAGGACAGGATCCGGCTTACACGCCGACTCGTCCGCCCGCGATCTGCAAGAGAGCACAAAGAAGACCCCCACCGGATCGGTGGGGGTCTTCTTTATGGTCGAAAGCTGTCAGACAGGCTTGATGACCAGCAGCGTAGCCCAGTACGTTGCCGCGTCATGGCCCATGAGCGGGAGGAGGTAATCGTAAAGAATTGCGGACATGCGCACTCCATTTTCTGTTCGTAGCTTGTGTTGGGCATTCAAGCAGAACTCACCGTTCGAATGTCCGGTTCTCACCTGCCAGGCCAAGTAGAAAGAATATCAGTCTCACAGCGATCTACAAGCTTCTATCTCACTCTGATGTCACACTGTGGATATGACTGATGAAGATCGACTCTGGTACTTCGACGTGTCCGACGGTTCCGTCACGCAGGGAAAGGGTGCGTCCTCGCTGACGAGGATGGGGCCGTACCCTGATCGGGACTCTGCCGAGCATGCATTGAAGATCGCTGCCGAACGCAACAAAGCCGCCGATCGGGCAGACGAAGACTGGAACAACTGAGACTTGGAATAACTGAGACTTGGAACAGCCGGGACTCGAACAACTGGGACCGGTACTGCTGCTACACCGGCCCGAACCGATCATGGAGGATGCGTGCCCGCAAGTCGAATGATGGTGCAGGGAATCGACTTCGGAGTGGTTCGGGCGGAGTTCGACTTGCCAGGAGCATTCTCGGCTGCGGCGCAGGCCGAGGCCGAGAATGCCGTGGATCGTTTCGGTGCCGGGCGTGTCGACGAAACGGGTATCGCCTTCGTGACCATCGACCCTCCCGGATCGATGGACCTCGACCAGGCAGTGCACATCGAGAAGATCTCGACCGGGTACGTCGTGCACTACGCGATCGCCGACGTCGCGGCGGTGGTGACGCCGGGTGGCGCTCTCGACATCGAAACCCGCAAGCGGGGCCAAACCTTCTATCTCCCGGACGGTTCCGTCCCGCTGCATCCCCGAGCGTTGTCGGAGGGATCGGCGAGTCTGCTGCCGGACGTGGTTCGTCCCGCCGCGCTGTGGCGGATCGAACTCGACGCGCAGGCCGAGCCGACGTCGTGGCAGGTGAGACGCGCTCTGGTGAAATCGGTGGCACGTCTGGACTATTCGACCGTGCAGCGCGATGCCGACGCGGGAACCTTGCATCCGTCCATCGCCGCACTACCGGAGTTCGGACGATTGCGCAGTGTCTCGGCGGTTGCCAGGGGTGCCATCGAGCTGAAACTGCCCGAGCAGTCAGTGGTTCGGGATCAGCCGGAGGACGAGTCCTCGGCTCGCTGGCGGATCGAACTGGAGCCACGCACCGAAGCGGACGACTGGAACGCAGAAGTGTCGCTGCTGACCGGAATGTGTGCCGGCCGCATGATGATCGACGCAGGTATCGGGTTGCTTCGCACGCTGCCGCCGGCCGAGGAGTCCGCGGTTCGGACCTTGCGGAGAACTGCAGTGGCGCTGGGTATCACGTGGCCGGAGGGGCAAAGCGTCGGGCAGATTCTTGCCGGACTCGATTCCAACGAGCCGTCGACGATGGCGCTGATGTCGGTTGCACCGTCGTTGCTGCGCGGCGCAGACTACGCGGCCTTCGACGGCCGACTACCGGAGTTGACGGTGCATGCGGGGATCGGAGCGCCCTACGCTCACGTGACTGCTCCGCTGCGCCGACTGTCCGATCGTTTCAGCACCGAGGTGTGTCTGGCGATCACAGCTGGTACGCCGGTACCGGAATGGGCGCGCACTGCACTTCCCGAGCTGCCCGACATCATGAGTGGGTCCGACTCGCTGGCGAACAAGGTCGACCGTGCGTGCATCGATCTGACCGAGTCCACGCTGCTCGACGGCCGGGTCGGCGAGGTCTTCGACGCAGTGGTGATGCGCGCCAAGGACGGAAAGCGCTCGGCGGAAGTGTTTGTCCCGTCGGTCGCGGTGATTGCGAAATGCGTCGGAACGCCCGACGACGGTGAGCGCGCAAAGGTGCGACTCACCGCCGTCGACACCGTCAAACGGACGGTGGAATTCACGTTCCCGGCGTAGGGAGCTACCGGTAAGAATCGGTGGCTTCCACCAAGTGATGTGCGATGCCGGGCTCCATGGCGGAGTGTCCGGCGTCGTCGACGATCACGAGCTTGGATTCGGGCCACGCCTTGTGCAGCGCCCACGCGCTGGTGGCGGGGCAGACGACGTCGTAGCGGCCCTGGACGATCGTCCCCGGAATGCCGTGCAGTGCGGAGCTTTTGCGTAGGAGTTGGTTCTCGTCGAAGAACCCGCCGTTGACGAAGTAGTGGTTCTCGATACGGGCGAAAGCCAAGGCGAACCGGGTCTCGGAGTTCTGTTCGATCTTGTCCGCCTGTGGGTACAGGTAGCTCGTCGATCCTTCCCAAGCCGACCAGGCGATGGCTGCGCGGGCCGCGACGTCGGGGGCTTCGGAATGGAGCAGTTGGTGATAGACCGCGACGAGGTCTTCGCCGCGCTGCGCCTCGGGTACCGGTTCGAGGAATTTGTCCCAGCGCTCCGGGAAGATGTTTCCCGCGCCGCCGTTGTAGTACCAGTCGATCTCGCTACGACGCAGGAGGAAGATCCCGCGCAGGACCAGCTCAGTGACGCGCGTAGGAAACGTTTCGGCGTAGGCGATGGACAGCGTGGAACCCCAGGACCCGCCGAAAACCATCCACTTGTCGATCGAAAGATGTTCGCGCAGGGCTTCGATGTCGGCCAGCAGCTTGTCCGTCGTGTTCACCGACAGGTCGGCGCCGTCGGCAACGTGAGGGGTGGACCGCCCGCAGCCGCGCTGGTCGAGTAGAACGATGCGGTATGCGGCCGGATCGAAGAACTGGCGTACCGCCGGTTGCGCACCACCGCCGGGGCCACCGTGCAGGAACACCACCGGCTTGCCGTCCGGATTTCCGCTGACTTCCCAGTACATGCTCTGGCCGTCACCGACATCGAGGAAGCCGGTGACGAAAGGCTCGATCGGGGGATACAGACTCCGGAGAGTCGACGGCTGCCCTGAAGTGGCTGACGTGTCGGTCATCAGAAGCCCACCAGGCCGGAGGCGAGATCGGGGATCTCGAGTGCGGAAATCGCGCCGCTCCGGACGTCGGGGCACGCGGCTGAGGTTGCCGCGTCGATGCTTTCGCGGTTCTGAGCGAGATCGAGCAGGTTGATGCCGTTCTGCGTCGCCCACGTGATGACGATCGTGTTCAGTCCGCCCTTGCCGAGCGTCGGGGTGACGGTCCGCCAGTTCTGCAGCTGCCCTTCCATATCCGAGCACAACTGCTGGACCTGAGCGTCGGTGAACGTCGAACCGGACGCGGTTGTTGCCGGCGCCGTCGTGGTGGAACTCGCGGGCGTAGTGCTGCTGGGCGCGGGAGAGTTGGTGGACCCTCCCGCGCATCCGCTCAGCACCGTGACGAGAGCTGCCGCACCGACTACAGCTGCGGCAGTAGAACTTCGACGGTTACCGATCATTGAACGCACCCCTGGCTGGTTGAGAGACAGGCGGCGTTCGCCGGTCTCGGATCAGAAACTGTGTTCTGCGGCCGGGAAAGCGCCAGTGCGAACTTCTGATGCATAGGCTGCGGCTGCGGAACGCAGTTCGTCACCGACGTTACCGAAACGCTTGACGAACTTGGCTGTCTTACCGCTCGTGTAACCCGCCATGTCCTGCCAGACGAGTACCTGAGCGTCGCATTCGGAACCGGCCCCGATGCCGACGGTGGGGATGGTGAGTTTGCGGCTGACCTGGCCCGCAATCTCGGCCGGAACCATTTCCATGACGACGGAGAACGCCCCGGCTTCCTGGACTGCAATGGCGTCCGCCACAAGTTGCTCGGCCGCGTCGCCACGACCCTGGACGCGGAATCCGCCGAGCGAGTTCACGCTCTGCGGGGTGAATCCGACGTGTGCCATGACGGGGATGCCGGCCGAGGTGATTGCCGCGATCTGCTTGCTCATCCGCTCACCGCCCTCGAGTTTGACGGCGTGCGCGAGGCCTTCCTTCATGAACCGTGTGGCAGTCGCCAGGGCCTGCTCGGCGGAACCCTCGTAGGTGCCGAAGGGGAGGTCGGCGACGACGAGTGCGTGCGGCGCGCCGCGAACGACGCCACGCACGAGCGGGAGCAGTTCGTCGACGGTGATCGGCACGGTGGTGTCGTAGCCGTAGACGACGTTGGCGGCAGAGTCGCCGACGAGCAGCACCGGGATGCCTGCGTCTTCGAAGATGCGTGCCGTGGAGTAGTCGTAAGCGGTGAGCATCGACCAGCGTTCGCCGTTCTGCTTCATCTCGGCGAGGTGGTGAATGCGCGTCTTACGCTTCGGTGCATCGGTAGAGCTTGCAGTGGGTACAGAAACTGCACTGGGTACAGAACCGTAGAGAGGTGTTTCGGACATCGTTGTCCCTTTCTGGCCTCGAGGCCCTGAGCGTTGATCGCCTTCGGGTCCCCGGGTGTGGGTGATGACGTGTTCAGTCTGCCACCGGACATCGCCGACACGAATAGTTGACGGGGTGCAATGGGTCACATCACCGCGCGCGTATCAGGTAGGTGCCGAGACGAGGCGAACCGCTGGCTATCGCGGTTTCCTGGCACCATCGATGGCATGTCGAAGTTCGTTCGCCTCTCCGGTGCCCTCGCCGGAAGCGCAGCAGTGCTCGTGTTGGTTGTCGGTTGCACCAATTCGGAAGGCACGCCCGAATCAGTGGAACCTGCTGGTTCTGCCGCGTCCGCGGTGCCGTCCGGCCTCGAGAAATTCTACGAGCAGACGCTCGACTGGGGTTCGTGCGACCAATTTGTCGAAGAAGGAACTGCGCCGCTGGGGCGTGGGATCGACTGCGCCGAGGTGAGCGTTCCCGTCGACTACGCGAATCCGAACGGCGACACCGCGAAGGTGGTGATCTCGCGTTCGAAGGCAACCGGCGACCGCATCGGCTCACTGTTGCTGAACCCCGGCGGGCCGGGTGGGTCCGGGCTGTCGATGGCGACCTCGGGTTCGGGCACCGAATTGCAGGAACGTTTCGACATGATCGGCTTCGATCCGCGGGGGATCGGGGCGTCGACCCCGCAGGTTCGGTGTTTGACGCCGGAGGAGACCGACGCGGAGCGTGCGGAGGTCAACGTCGACATGACGCCGGAGGGCATCGCTCTCGCCGAGGCGGACAGCAAGGACTACGCCGCCAAGTGCGCTGAGCGGACCGGTACGGAGTTCCTCGCTCATGTCGGTACCTACGAGGTGGTGCGAGATATGGACGTCATTCGGGGCGTTCTCGGCGATCCGAAGATGAACTACCTCGGGTTCTCGTACGGGACCCGGCTCGGATCCACGTACGCGGAAACCTTTCCGCAGAACGTCCGAGCGATGGTCCTCGACGGCGCGCTCGACCCCGAGCAGGATCCGGTCGACGAAGTGGTCTTGCAGGGGCAGGGCTTCCAAGGCGCGTTCGACGCCTTTGTCGCCGACTGTGTCTCGCGAACGGATTGCCCGCTGGGTGATGATCCGGCGCAGGCGCAGGCACGCTTTCAGGCACTCGTCGATCCGTTGATCGAGAAGCCGGCACAGACCACCGATCCGCGCGGGCTGAGTTATTCCGACGCGATCACGGGCGTGCAGCAAGCTCTGTACTCGCCACAGTTGTGGACGCCGCTGCGTGGGGGTCTGTCGAGTCTGGCCGACGGACGCGGCGACTCGCTGCTCAATCTCGCCGACATGTACGAAGGCCGTGAGGATGACGGCAGCTACTCCAACATCAACGACGCGTTCAACGCCATTCGCTGCGTGGACGATCCGGCAACCACCGACCGCGCCGAGGCCGGCGAATCCGACACTCGGTACCGCGAGGCGGCGCCGTTCCTCGACGACGGCCGCGGGACGGGTCAAGCGCCGCTCGACCTGTGCGCGTTCTGGCCCGTTCCGGCTACCGGCAGCCCTCACGCGCTCGACCCCCAGGCGCTCGCTGACGCCGGTCTGCCGCAGCTGGTCGTCGTGTCCACGACGCAGGATCCGGCGACCCCGTATCAGGCCGGAGTGGATCTCGCGAAGCAGTTGGGCGCTGCTCTGATCACGTTCGACGGAACCCAACACACGGTGGTTCTGGACGGAAACTCCTGCGTCGACGATGCCGTCGTCGACTACTTCGTTTACTTGAAGGCTCCGGAAGAGGGTCTGACATGTTAACCGGCGCGACGCCGTACGCTGCGCCTATTCGATGGTGACCAATCACTCTGCTAACCGGGACCACTGATGTAACACAGATTTAACGTGGCTTGCTTAGTCTCGCGTGCATGGATCGCCAAAAAGAATTCGTGCTTCGTACCCTGGAAGAGCGCGACATTCGGTTTGTCCGCTTGTGGTTCACCGATGTTCTCGGGTACCTCAAATCGGTGGCGATCGCCCCCGCCGAACTCGAAGGCGCCTTCGAGGAGGGAATCGGATTCGACGGTTCCGCCATCGAGGGATTCTCTCGAGTCTCCGAAGCCGACACCGTCGCTCGGCCCGACGCCTCGACATTCCAGATCCTGCCGTGGGCGCACAAGGACGGTGCGCAGCATTCCGCTCGCATGTTCTGCGACATCACGATGCCCGATGGTTCGCCGTCGTGGGCCGATCCGCGCCACGTACTGCGTCGCCAGCTGAGCAAGGCCAGCGACTTGGGCTTCAGCTGCTACGTCCACCCGGAAATCGAGTTCTTCCTTCTGGAGAACGGCCCGATCGACGGCACTCCACCGATCCCGGCCGACTCGGGCGGATACTTCGACCAGGCCGTGCACGATTCGGCTCCGAATTTCCGCCGCCACGCCATCGACGCACTCGAGTCGATGGGCATCTCGGTCGAGTTCAGCCACCACGAGGCCGCGCCGGGTCAGCAGGAGATCGATCTGCGCTACGCCGACGCACTCTCGATGGCCGACAACGTGATGACGTTCCGGTACGTCGTCAAGGAGGTCGCGATCGGTGAAGGCGTCCGGGCGAGCTTCATGCCCAAGCCGTTCAGCGATCAGGCCGGCTCCGCGATGCACACCCACATGAGCCTGTTCGAGGGCGACACCAACGCCTTCCACAATCCGGACGATCCGATGCAGCTCTCCGAGACCGGCAAGGCGTTCATCGCCGGCATCCTCGAGCACGCCAACGAGATCAGTGCGGTCACGAACCAGTGGGTCAACTCGTACAAGCGACTCGTCCACGGGGGAGAGGCACCCACTGCTGCGTCGTGGGGCCCGTCCAACCGATCGGCTCTCATTCGCGTCCCGATGTACACGCCCAACAAGGCGTCCTCGCGCCGCGTCGAGATCCGTAGCCCAGACTCGGCTTGCAACCCGTACCTGACTTTCGCGGTCCTGCTTGCTGCCGGTCTTCGCGGCATCGAGAAGGGCTACACCTTGCCGCCCGAGGCAGAAGACGACGTGTGGTCGTTGACCTCCGCCGAGCGCCGCGCCATGGGTTACAAGGAACTGCCGAGCAACTTGGACAGCGCTCTGCGCGAGATGGAGAAGTCGGAGCTCGTGGCCGAAGCACTCGGCGAGCACGTCTTCGATTTCTTCCTGCGCAACAAGCGTCGTGAGTGGGAGGAATACCGCAGCCACGTGACGCCGTTCGAGCTCAAGACCTACCTCGGTCTGTGACGGTGAAACCGCCCGCTGCGAGATCAGCAGTTCCAGGACCGGGTCGACTCGGGCTGGTCGAGCCCACCGCTGCCGACGAGTTGCGTCAGCTCGGTTGGGTCGACGCCGAGAGCATCGAACTCTTGTGGTCGCTGTCGCGTGCCGCGAACGCCGACCTCGCTCTGCGCACCCTTGTGCGGATCAAGGACGGGCTCGGCGACGGGTGGCGCGAACTCGATCAGGTCCTGCGCAAGGACAAGAGCCTGCGCGGCCGTTTGTTCGCACTGGTGGGTGCGTCGTCGGCCTTCGGCGACCACCTGGCCGCGGATCCGATCGGCTGGAAACTGCTCGACGGCACCGCTCTGCCGACCAAGGACGAGGCGACTGCAGCCTTGCTGGAGGTCGTGGGTGCAACTGTCGACGAGGGTGCCACCGAAGGTTCCCTGACCTACCGCGCCACGGTGACCGGGCCGGAAGCTGTTGTTGCTCTGCGTAAGAGCTACAAGGACCAGCTGATGCTGCTGGCTGCGGCTGATCTTGCGGCGACCGTCGAGAACGAACCCGTAGTTCCGTATCAGACTGTGGGGCACCAGCTTTCCGATCTGGCCGACGCCGCGCTGACCGCTGCACTTGCGGTGGCCATCGCAACGGTGTGTCCCGAGGGCAGCTGTCCGATCCGGCTCGCCGTGATCGCCATGGGCAAATGTGGTGCGCGCGAGCTGAACTACGTCTCCGACGTCGACGTGGTGTTCGTCGCCGAACCGGCCGATGCGACGGCCAGTCGCGTTGCCGGTGAGATGATGCGTATCGGTACCTCCGCATTCTTCGAGGTCGATGCTGCGCTGCGGCCCGAAGGCAAGCGCGGAGAATTGGTTCGCTCCCTCGAATCCCACATCACGTACTACAAGCGCTGGGCCAAGACCTGGGAGTTCCAGGCACTGCTCAAGGCTCGTCCGATGACCGGCGACATGGAGCTCGGTCGCCAGTACTCCGAGGCGATGAGCCCGATGGTGTGGATCGCCTCCGAGCGCGAGGACTTCGTCCCCGAAGTCCAGGCCATGCGTCGACGCGTCGAGGAAATGGTTCCCCCCGAACTGCGTGAGCGTGAACTCAAACTCGGCCGCGGAAGTTTGCGCGACGTCGAATTCGCCGTCCAACTCCTGCAATTGGTGCACGGGCGCGCCGACAGTTCGTTGCATGTCCAGAGCACCGTCGATGCACTGACTGCATTGGCGGCGGGTGGATACGTCGGCCGCGACGACGCCGCCAACCTGACTGCGTCGTACGAATTCCTGCGTCTGCTCGAGCACCGTCTGCAGTTGCAGAAGCTCAAGCGCACACACACCCTGCCGCCGCCGGACGACGAGGAAGCGCTGCGTTGGCTGGCCCGCGCCGCGCACATGCGACCCGACGGTCGTCTGGATTCCCTGGGAGTCCTGCGCGCCGAGATCAAGCGGAATTCGCATCGGATTCGCCGCCTGCACGCCAAGTTGTTCTACCGCCCGCTTCTCGAATCGGTGGCGCGGATGGACAAGGAAGCACTGGTCCTGGGGCCAGAAGCCGCGGTTCGCCAGTTGGCCGCTCTCGGTTACACGGCACCCGAGCATGCTCTCGGACATCTGACGGCGCTGACGAGTGGCGCTTCACGCAAGGGTCGCATTCAAGCGCTCCTGTTGCCGACTCTGCTCGAATCACTCGCGGACACACCGGATCCCGATGCAGGTCTGCTCGCTTACCGCAGGCTCTCGGACGCGCTCGTCGACCAGACGTGGTTCCTGCGCCTGCTCCGCGACGAGGCTGCGGTGGCCGAGCGTCTGATGACCGTGCTGGGCTCGTCGGCGTACCTACCCGACCTGCTCATCAAGGCTCCCGACGTGATTCGCTTGTTCGCGGATTCGCCGAGTGGACCGCGCCTTGTCGAGCCGAAGCCCGAGGACGTCGCTCGCGGAATCCTCACCGCCTCCGGCCGACACAGTGATCCCAATCGTGCTGTTGCTGCGGCCCGCTCGTTGCGGCGACACGAACTTGCGCGAATCGCGTCGGCCGACATCCTCGGCATGCTCGATGTTCCTGCAGTCTGCAAGGCGCTGTCCTCGGTGTGGGCCGCGGTGCTCAATGCATCGCTCTCCGCGGTGATCAAGGCCAGCGTCACCGAACTCGGGACCGAGGCGCCGGCCAGTTTCTCCGTCATCGGCATGGGCCGACTCGGCGGTGGCGAACTCGGCTACGGATCCGATGCGGACGTGCTGTTCGTGTGCGAACCCCGCGAGGGCGTCGACGAGACCGTTGCGGTCAAGTGGGCCAACAGCATTGCCGACAAGGTGCGCAAGCTTCTCGGGGCACCGAGCACGGATCCTCCGCTCGAAGTCGACACCGGATTGCGTCCGGAAGGCCGCAACGGACCGATGGTTCGCACGCTCGAGTCGTACGACGCGTACTACGCGAAGTGGGCTCAGGCGTGGGAGATTCAAGCGCTGCTTCGTGCGCACCCGGTTGCCGGTGATCCTGAACTGGGACTGCGGTTCCTGCACATGATCGACAAGACGCGCTACCCCGAAGGCGGCGTCAGTGACGCGGCGGTGCGCGAGATCCGGCGCATCAAGGCGCGAGTCGATTCCGAAAGGCTTCCTCGCGGAGCCGATCCGGCGACGCACACCAAACTGGGTCGCGGCGGCTTGGCCGACATCGAGTGGACTGTGCAATTGCTGCAGCTGCGCCACGCCGACAAGATCGAGTCGCTGCACAACACGTCGACCCTCGAGACTCTCGACGCCATCGGCGCCGCGGAACTGCTCAGCGAAGGTGACGTCGAACTGCTGCGTGACGCCTGGATCACCGCGACGAAGGCACGCAACTGCCTCGTTCTGGTGCGGGGGAAGCCGACCGATCAGCTTCCCGGCCCGGGCCGTGTTCTCGCGGCGGTGGCGCAGGTCGCTGGATACGGCGACGACGCAGGGGAATTCCTCGACAATTACCTGCGCATCACGCGTCGGGCAAAAGCAGTGGTGGAGAGGGTCTTCGGCGGGGAGTAGCGTTTTTGCTCAGTCTTGGCGAACCGGCGCATTCGCGGCGAACTTGCGGACTTCGGCGTCCTGCCACACGTGGGCGGGAACTCCGCCGCCGAGTAGCTCGCGCGCGAGCGCGGGTTGCCCGCCGATCGGTACGTCGCTGCCCGCGATGATCATGTTGCCGTAGCGGCGGCCCTTGAGCATCGCGGGATCGGCGATGATCGCCATGTGTTCGAACTGTGCGCCGATGGTTGCGGCCTCGCTGCGCGCGCCCTGGAGATCCGGGGTGTCGCCGCAGTTGACGATGTAGATGCCGCCCGGTGCGAGCACGCGTCGTACGTGGGTGGTGAATTGCGCCGTCGTCAGTGGTGTCGGAGTTGTGCTGCCGGCGAAGACATCTCGAATCACGATGTCCCGGGTGGACTCGGTGAGAGTTTCGGTGACGGCGCGGGCTTCTCCGACGCGGATGCGCAGAAGAGGCGCGCGCGGGAGGTCGAACCAATCGCGTACGAGTTCCGCCAGAGCACCGTCGATTTCGACCACCACCTGACGCGCGTCAGGGTACGTGGCGGCGAAGTATCTGGCCATGGAGCAGGCGCCACCGCCGAGATGAAGCACCCGCAGGCGCTCGGCCTTGTCACGTTCGGAATCGACCAGATGAGCGATCCACCGCATGTACTCGAAATCGAGCACCGTGGGATCCGCGACGTTCACGTGGGAACTGGGCACTCCGTTGATCTGGATGATCCAGCTGTCGTCGGAGTACTGATCGCGGACTAGTTCGCACGTCCCGGTATCGATCGGAAAAGTGCCGGCGACGGGACCGGACTCGCCTCGCTCGGGAGTACTGCTGCGAGTTCTGGTCTTGCGAGTTCCCTTGGCCACTGTGTCCATGTTAGCCGTGCGCCTTTTTGGTAGTGCCCACTACCAAAAAGGCACACGGACCGACGGTATTCTCGGGCTACTTCAGGCACACTCGTACATGGAGTGTGATCGGCGACACAAATGCCGGCGCGTTCTTTCGTCGTCCGTGCATCACGAAGAATTTCGAGGAGTGCAGGTGAAGGTCAAGGCAGCGGTAGTCAAGGCGCCAGGTCAGGCGTGGGAGATCGAAGAGGTCGAGCTGGGGGACCCGGTCTCGGGTGAGGTGCAGGTCCGACTCGCCGCATCGGGGCTGTGCCATTCGGACGAACATTTGCGTACGGGCGCCAGCCCGCTGCCCTTCTACCCGGCCCTGGGCGGGCACGAAGGCGCCGGAGTGGTGACGAAGGTCGGACCGGGTGTCGCGAGCGTCGAAGAAGGCGACCACGTGGTTCTCGCCTTCATCCCGGCGTGCGGACGTTGTCCGTCTTGCGCGAAGGGTCTGCAGAACATCTGCGACGAGGGAGCCGGCCTGTTGACCGGGCAGGCGATCTCCGACAAGACGTACCGCGTCACCCTCGACGACGAGCCGGTCATCCAGATGTGCCTGCTCGGAACATTTTCGCCGTACGTGACCGTCAACGAGGCGTCGGTGATCAAGATCGAGAAGGACATCCCGCTCGACAAGGCGGCCTTGCTCGGCTGCGGTGTTGCCACCGGTTGGGGATCGGCCACCGCGATCGGTGGAGCCAAGGTCGGCGACACGGTGGTGGTCGTCGGCGTCGGCGGCGTCGGAATCAACTCGGTGCAGGGTGCGGCGTCCGCCGGAGCACGATTTGTGATCGCGATCGATCCCGTCGAGTTCAAGCGCGACAAGGCAAAGGAATTCGGCGCCACACACACTTTTGCCTCCCTCGAGGAAGCGCTACCGGTGATCGGCGAGATCACCTGGGGCAAGATGGCCGACGTCACCGTGATCACCGTGGGCGAGATTCACGGCGACATCATTCAGCCCGCGCTCAGCGCGACGGGCAAGGGTGGCCAGGTCGTGGTCGTCGGAATGGGGCATTACGCAGATTCGCAGGTGACGCTCAGCCTCTTCGAGCTGACCCTTCTGCAGAAGCGTTTGCAGGGAGCCATCTTCGGCGGGGTAGGGCCACGGTCCCAGATTCCCAAGTTGCTCGATCACTACCGAAGCGGCGCACTCAAACTCGACGAGTTGGTGACCAAGACTTACAAGCTCGAGGAGATCAACGAGGGGTACGCCGACATGCTCGAAGGAAAGAATCTGCGCGGGATGATCGTCTACACGGAGGACGATTACTGATCGTTTCCCTTTGACTGAAGGCTCCGGCCCGGCACGACGCTTCGTGGTGTCGGGCCGGAGTCTTCTGCCCCCACGCACATTTCTGTCGATCGATGAGTCGACTGCCCCCGTAGTGGGCACTCGCAGAGTGAGGAAACCGGGCACCGTGTCCGGATCTCAGTCCACGACTCGACAGAGAAGAGCAGAGCATGCCCTACATCACCACCTCAGACGGAACCGAGATCTACTACACCGAGCACGGCGTCGGCCGGCCGATCGTCCTCAGCCACGGGTGGCCGCTGAGTTCTGACGCGTGGCAGGTCGAGATGAAGTTGTTCGCCGACGCCGGGTACCGGACTATCGCGCACGATCGTCGAGGACACGGTCGCTCGTCGAAGACGTACACCGGCAACGACATGGATACATATGCCAAGGACCTGGCTGAGCTGATCGACACACTCGACCTGAAAGACCTGGTCCTGGTTGGCCATTCGACCGGCGGCGGGGAAGTGGTCCGGTACGCGGCGCAGCACGGCAAAGGGCGCGTGGCCAAGGTGATCACCGCCGGCGCCGTACCGCCGATCATGGTCAAGTCGGACGGCAACCCCGAAGGCACACCGATCGAGGTCTTCGACGGCATCCGTGAGGGAGTTCTGCGAGACCGATCGCAGTTCTACAAGGATCTCAGCGAGAGCTTTTACGGCGCGAACCGCGAAGGTGCCGACGTCTCGCAAGGGGCGAAGGACGACTTCTGGCGGCAAGGTATGTTGGTCAACCTCGCCGCGGCCTACGACTGCGTCAAGGCATTCTCGGAGACGGACCAGACCTCCGATCTCGAAGCCATCGACGTTCCGTTCCTCATCGCTCAGGGCGACGACGATCAGATCGTGCCGATCGGCGCAGCGGCCGAGAAGGCGATCAAGCTGGTGAAGAAGGGCACGCTGAAGGTGTATCCGGGCGCACCTCACGGTATCTACGGCTCATATCAGAAGACACTGGACCAGGACATTCTCGCGTTCATCGAGGACTGACGTCAGCGAGGCGGAAGGGAGCGGAGTCGAAAGGACCAGAGTGGGAAGGATAAAATTGCCATGTCTACACACGTTGCCTCACTACGCAATGGCCCCAGTGTCTTCGAGAACGAACTCGGGTCGATCTCGCAGCTCGACACGAGTTCGTTGCCGATCCTGTCCGGTCTGTCGATCAAACGAATTGTTCTCGGTCCCGGCGCGATCCGTGAACCACAATGGAACGTCAACGCGAACCAGATCGCCTACGTCACCAGCGGAACCGTGCTCGTCTCGATGTTGGGCAATGCTGACGAGTTCGCCAGTTTCGTGGTGCGAGCGGGGCAGATGTATCACGTCGAATCCGGCGCGATTTATCACATCGAGAATGTCGGAGAGGAGGAGGCGGAGATCATCGCCGCCCTGCGTACTTCTCTGCCGCAGCACTTTTCGTTGCAGAGTAGCGTCAGCGCAATGTCGAACGCGGTGCTCGGCAATACGTACGATCTCGCCGCATCGGCCTTCGACGTCTTCGGTAGAGCCGATGCGTCCCAGATAGTTCGGCGGGACGGCGCCGCCGTCGTTCCGATACCGCCGGCCTTCCCAACGCGCATCTCTTCGATCTCGAAGGCCAGATCGCGCCTCTCGCATATCCGTACGGACAGGCGAAAGTGGCGCGAAAGCAGTATTGGGCGGCGCTGGAGGATCTTTCGATGTACTCGTTGACTATTCGCGAGAGTGGAATGCGTGAGCCACACTGGCATCCCGTCACTGCCGAAATGGGATACGTGCATCGTGGTCACGGGCGGATGACGGTCCTCGATCCGGACGGTTCGCTCGACACCTACCTGCTGGAGCCCGGTCAGGTGTATTTCGTTCCGCGTGCCTATCCCCATCATATCGAGGTTCTAGGCGACGAGGACATCAATTTCCTCATCTTCTTCGACCAGCCGACACCGGGCGACATAGGCTACCGTGCAACGGCTTCCGCGTTCTCGCGCAGCGTTCTCTCGGCCTCGTTCGGCGTTCCGGAGCGGGAGCTGCCGCACTTCCCTTTCACTCCGATCGATCCGCTCATCGTCTCGCGGATCAATCCGATCGACCGCCAGCACTGACCGGCAAGGACGCCCATCATGGCCACCACGCTCACCGTGACCGATCACGGGACGATGCTCGACTTCACGTACGAGGACGCCCTCCGCTATCACGGTCCGCAGGCCCCGGGCGGCGTGGCGCATGCCTACAAGGTTCTCGAGCGCGCTCTCGGTGTGCTCGGCGGGGAAGGCTCCGTCGAGCGTCGCGAGCTGGTCGTCACCACCGCACACGGCGGACCAGGAGTGCGCGATGCGTTCGAGTTGGTCACGCGCGCGGTGACCGAAGGGCGGTACACCGTTGACAGTTCCTTGGCCAGGCGTGAACGTGGAAATACGCTCGCGCTGTATGTATTTCGGATCACCTATCGCGGCGCGAGCGTCACGCTGACTGTTCGGGAGGGGTTCGTCGTCGACGAGTTCATTACTCTGTCCCGTAAGTCCGACCGGACGGCCGAAGACGAGTCACGGCTGACAGAGCTCAAGCAGGAGATGGCGGATCGAGTGATGTCGAGCCCGGCCGAGAGCGTGTACGACGTCGACACCGGCACGCTCCCCGTCTGAGCGACGGCGGCGCAGGCGTCAGTGTGCAGAACTCGGGGCTGTCTGAAGTCAGCGGCTGGCGAACATCCTTATTCGTTGGTCGCGGCTGCGCTCGAGATGGTTGCGCATGTGACCACGTGCGGACGATTCGTCCCGGGCGCGGATGGCGTTCAGGATCTCTTGATGCTCCGAATTGAGCAGGTCAGGTTCGCCGTAGTTCGACGGCGGGCCGCTGTCGTAGATTCGCAATTGGGTGGTGAGGCGGATCAGCAATGAGGTGATCGTGGAATTGTGGGCGGCCTGCCAGAGGGCCTCGTGAAACTTGAAGTTTCCGGCACGAACCTCGGTGCCTTCTGTTGCAGTGCAGCAGAACTCGTGCAATCCGTCCAGGCGGGCAAGGTCGAGATCGCTGTGGCGGAGTGCGGCGGCGCCGGCGGCTTCCGATTCGAGGGCAACCCGCGCTGCGTAGATTTCGATGACGTCCTCGGGTGTGCCGGAACGGACACGAAAACCGCGGGCGGCTCGTTCGAGTAGACCGTCGTGCGCGAGCCAGTTGAGTGCCTCGCGGATCGGGGTACGCGATGCGCCGTACGATTCGCACAATTGAGTCTCGTGCAGCGGAGAGCCCTGGGGGAACTTGCCGGCCAGGATGTCGGCTCGCAGGCGCAGGTACTGCCGCGAGGTCTGATCGGACCGGCCCAGCGCAGCCTCCGGCACCAGCAGATCGGTGGTGCTCGTATCGGCGTCGAGATCCATGTGTCCTCATTCCTGTGCATGCAAGTAGAGCGCGTTCGATTATGCCATCGGCGACGAGTGAGTACTTGCGTATACGCTAGTACTCATTTAGGTTCGTGCTTGTTCGTTTCCGAGGGAGAGGGTCCGAAGTGGCTGGAGAGACCGCGTCGCCGCTGGTGAGTGCTGCTGAACTCGACGCGATGCTGCGCGAGGGAGGCGTCGCTGTGCTCGACGCGACGGTTCATTTTCCTCCCGCGCGATTCGACGGCGACTATCGCCCGGAGTCCGGGTACGACGGCTGGGTTTCCTCGCACATCCCGGGTTCCCGACACGTCGACCTCATGGACGTCTTTTCCGAAAGGGAAGCGGCGCTGCATTTCACACGCCCGTCAACGGAGCAGTTGATGTCCGATCTCCAATCCAGTGGTATCGAACCGGGTGCGACAATCGTGATCTACGACCAGGGTTCGACCACTTGGGCATCACGGCTCTGGTGGGTGTTTCGCAACGCCGGCATCGAAGCAAGGGTCCTCGACGGTGGCCTCGCCGAATGGACTCGATGCGGCTTCGCCCTCGCGAGCGGCGACGACGTCACCCACACGTCGGCGTCGAAGCGTTGGAGTGTGACGGACCTTGGCCTGTGGGTCGATCTACCTCGCGTTGCCTCACTGTCCGCAGGAGAAGAAGCCGGAACGCTGGTGTGCGCGCTGGCGCCTGAGCAGTACGAGGGAACGGAGAAGACGCGATATTCGCGACGCGGACATATTCCGTCAAGTGTGAATCTGTCTGCGAAGGGTCTTCTCGACGCCGATGCCCGGATGCTTCCGGCGGACGATGTTCGGTCGAAATCTGCTGACGTTCTACCACCCGTCGCTGAACCTGTCGTGATCTATTGCGGCGGTGGAGTTTCGGCGTGCCTGACAGCACTCGCACTGATCCGCGGCGGCTATGAGGACGTCAAGGTCTACGACGGTTCGTTGGAGGAATGGACTGCAGATCCGACTTTGCCGATGGTTGTCGGCGGTGAGCCCGGCGGCGCGCTTGCGGATGTTCGATGTCCGCGGTCCTGAATCGCCGCAGTCCTCAAGTACCTCCCGTTCTGAAGGAATTCTCATGTCTGACACTGTCTCTGTCGAAACCGTCGCGTCGGCGATCGACGCACTCCGCGATCAGGTACCGCTCGTCCAGTCGCTGACCAACATCGTTTCTGCGAACTTCTTGACCAATGTTCTGCTCGCCGCCGGCGCAAGCAACGCTCACATCGACAACGTCCACGAAGCGGGTGGGTTCGCTGCCATCGCCGGGGGAGTGCTCGTCAACCTCGGAACGCCGGACGACGGGACAGCCGAAGCTTTCCTGATAGCAGCAGAAGCGGCCCGAACTGCCGGTACGCCATGGGTTTTGGATCCCGTCGGTGTCGGCGGACTACCCTGGCGGAGCGGTATCGCTGTGGATCTGCTGCGCTTTCACCCCAGCGCCATCCGCGGGAACGCATCGGAGATCATCGCTCTGGCCGGACTCGGCGGTGACACCCGCGGCGTCGACAGTGCCTCCGATTCCGCCGACGCGGTGCCCGCCGCTCTGTCACTCTTGAAGCATGCGGATGCCGTGTCGGCATCCGGACCGGTCGACTACATCGTCGGCCGCGATGCGGGCGGTGACACCCAGGGCATCCGAGTCTCCGGTGGCAGCGCGCTGTTGCCGCGCGTGACCAGTACCGGTTGCTCTCTGGGCGGTCTTGTCGCCGCCTACCTCGCCGTCACGTCGACCGCGCTGGACGGATTGGTTGCCGCGCACACGCATGTTGCCGTGGCATCGGAGATCGCCGAGGAAAATGCCTCGGGCCCCGGTTCTTTCGCGGTCGCATACCTCGACGCGCTCTACAGCGTGAATGCGGACACCATCCGTTCGCGTGCCCGAATCGAATCGTTCGACCTGCCGGCTGGAGTGCAGAACTGATGGGCATCAAGACATTCTGGTATCTCACCCAGGCCGACGGGGACTACCCGTGGAGCCCCGGTGGGCTGTTCCCCGTGGACGGGGCCAGGCAGATCGAGCTCGCGAAGACCATCGACGACGGCGGATTCGAAGGTGCGCTTGTTGCCACCTGGCCGAACGATCCGTTCATCTCGGCGACGTGGGCGGCAGCGCACACCACGCGCATGAAGTTCCTCGTCGCCGTCTACGCGAACATGACGCCGGCGCGACTGCTGGCGGAGAAGGCATTGACTTTCGACGCCTTCAGCGGCGGCCGACTGTTGATCAACTCGGTCAACGGACGCGAGAACATCCTGACCAAGTACGACATGAACGTGCCCCACGACGAGCGTTACGAGTTGGGGGAGCAGTACTGGGCGGACTTCCGCCGCATCTACGCCGAAGGCACGGAGTCGAACTTTCCCAACACGCCACTGCGTATCGATGCGCCCGCTGGGCATCAGGTTCCGCTGTGGGGTACCGGTGATTCGCCTGCAGGCCTGGCGAATTCAGGCAAGGTGCTCGACACCTACTTGGCGATGTTGCGCGAGACTTCGTTCATCGAAGACAAATTCTCTGCCGCACGGGCGGCGGCGGAGGCAGCCGGGCGCGAGTTCACCGACTTCGGTGCGCTCACCGGTGTGATCGTTCGCCCCACCAAGGCGCAGGCGCACGACCGGTTCCGTTCGTTGTTCGAGAAGACGGGCGTCGAGCAGATCGCTCATGTCTTGGACAACGCAGTGCGTCGTCGTACTCAGGGGAAGCAAGACCTCAAGACCTTCACCGCCCGCGACGCTCAGCGGCAGGGTTGGGCGGACAAGATTGCCTCCGGCCGACTTCCGGAACCGGAGGAGTTGTACGTCGGTGACGGGCTGTACGCGGGTATCACGGCGTGGTCACCCCTCGACATCTTCGGCACCGGGTCATCGGCCGTGTACTACGTCGGCGATCCGGATTCGATCACGGACTCGGTACGCACGCTTCGCAGCCGAACCGGTTTGACTGCACTGATCCTGGCAGGTTGGCCTCTGATCGAGGAAGCGAAGTGGGTTGCGGAGCATCTTGTTCCGCGATTCGACGAACTCAGCTGACGGCGCGCCGCAAGACAGTGGCACCGAGACCTAGAACGTCGCGGAGAAATGCTGTGGCAGTGTCGATTTCAGACGCAGTACATTCGAGAAGGATCTTGACTTCCACGTCCTTCTTGACGATGTCGGCAACAACGGCCACGGCGACAACACCGTTGCCGACGGCCGAGCCTCGGAACAGATCGATCCCGTCGCCGTCCGCGCTGACCGTGCCGTCGAGATAGCCGTAGTCGAGCGGATAGATCGCATCGGGGTACCGCGGGTGTGCCGACCCTCGGGGGCGATCGATCACGACAGCTGACGTGGCAGCCAGGTGATCGAGGGCGGCGAACAGATCTTCGCTCATCGTTACCGGTGCTCGCGCAGTAGCTGAGTCGGTGTCAGACCTGCCAGTGCACGCGTATCGCGTGCGAGGTGGGCTTGGTCGGCGTAGCCGGCGCGACCGGCCAGCGACGACAGCGTGAGTTTTGCGCCGCGGCTGAGAGTCAACACGTCCTGCATTCGTTGCACCTTCTGAATCAGTTTGGGGGACAGCCCGACCGCTGACGTGATCGATCGTCTGAAATGACGTTCGGAAACACCGAGGTCTGCAGCAATCTCTCGTATCGGCGTGGAAGGGGAGGAGATGAGCGCGGAGTAACCACGCTCGATTCCGTGGTCGGGTTCCAGTCCGCGCCACAACTGGCCCAGTAGGTGTGCGTCGACTGCCTCGTGGCGCAGGGCGTCGGCAAGTACCCGCGCTTGTCTGGAAGTGAGGATGTCGTCGATGGCGATCTTCGAATCCTGCACCGCGTCGGCAGCTGTGCCGAGCAGGCTCCGCAGAGCCGGTGGATTGATCCGGATGCCCCACATGGTTGTACCGGCGGCGACCGAAACCAGATCGGCACCGGTGGCAGGTCCGACGAGCCACGACTTTCCGGTGCTGTCGACGATGAAGTCGGCGCAGAGATCGGGAAGAATCCGCTTTGCTTCCGTGGGCGTATGGGCTTCGCTGGTGCTTTTCCACGTGCAACTGAAGAGGCCGGCCGAACCGGTGATCCGAGTCTCGACATAGGTGTGGCCGTTTTGTTCAAGACTCGACGCTACCGTCCGACTACCGTCGAGAGCGAGGGTGTCAGTGCCGGTCATCAGATCATCGTCACACACTCGCCGATCACTTCTCGACCCGAAACAGGAGAAATACCGTGTCCGTCTCTCCGAGACTCGATCTCGTCGGAATCGTCACCAACGATCTCGCGCGTTCCCTCGCGTTCTACCGAACCCTCGGGCTCGACATTCCGGAAACACCCGCTGACGCTCCGCATGTGGAGTTCACTTTCGACGGTGGGCTTCGGCTGGCCTGGGACGCGCTGTCCACCATCGCGAGCTTCGATCCGGACTTCGCTGTCGGGGAAGGTCGACACCCCGTCGCTTTGGCCTTCGATTTCGGGACTCCCGCCGCAGTAGACGAGGCGTATCAGCGCATGACAGCCGACTTCCCAGGGCACAAGGCGCCCTTCGACGCCGTATGGGGGCAGCGTTACGCCGTTCTTCTCGATCCCGACGGCAATACTGTGGATCTCTTTGCCGCGCTCTGAATTCGAACGACGCAGGCCCCGAACGAATATCGGTCGGGGCCTGCGGTTGTCGGTGATCGAGTCGTTGTCAGTTCACCAAGCGTTCAGGGTGTCGAGGATCTGGCCTCGGGCCTTCCACAGTTCTGCACCCCAGTACGGCCACGAATGAGTGCCGTTGGCCGGGAAGCTGTACGTCGCCGGAATTCCCAGGGAGTTCATGCGCAGCTGGAATGCCCGTGAGTTCATCAGGGCCAGGGCCTCGAGGCCGATGGCGCTACCGGTATTCACGAAGTCGACGGGTCGACGCGGTTGATCGAACTGGCCGGGTAGGCCGCTCGCGGCGGAGATGTACAGCGAGAGCCCAGCCAGTTCGGGTGCAAACACGAAGGGATCGTTGCGGAGCCAAGCGGGGTTCCACGGCGGTCCCCACATTGCATCGACATTGAAGGACCCGGCGCTGACCATGGCCACCCGGATCGCCTCACGCATGCCTGGAGCTGAGATGTTGAGGTATCCCGAGAGCGAACCGGCGAACTTGAACTGATCGCGGTGGTAGGCGGCTAGCGTCAGTGCCGCGCTGCCACCCATGGACAGTCCGAGCACGCCGTTGTTGGTTCGGGAGACGCCGCGCGATTCCAGATAGGCGGGAAGTTCCTGGGTGAGGAAGGTTTCCCATTTGTACGTGACCGGCTGGCGATTCAAATTGCTGTTCGCATACCAGTCCGAGTAAAAGCTGGACTGCCCGCCGACCGGCATGACCAGCGTGACGTTGTCGCCACGATACTGCTCGAGAGCGTTGGTCTCGAAACTCCATGCGTTTCGGTCGTCGCGTGCTCGTAGGCCATCGAGAAGATAGAGCGCCGCGTTGCCGCCGCGCGAAGCCCACTGGATCTGAACCTTGATCGGTCCCATCGACGAGTCTACGAACACTTCCTCGTAGCCACCGGCCGGGGCGGTACGCGCGGGCGCTGCGGTCGCTACCGATCCGCTGATCAGGCCTGCGGTCAGGGGGAGTGCGAGTGCTGTCGCGGCGAGGCCCAGGATCCGACGCTTGATTCGTTTCGAAATGCGGTTTCTCGAAAGATCCGGGTTCGAAATATCTGGGTTCTTCGCCAAATCTGTTTGAGCCTCGTGCATGTATCACTCCCGCCCCAAAGGTGCTTGCACACCGAAATCCGACCGAGCCCCCCGAGGCGCGGAATTCCTTATGACACTAAGTGGTCTGTATTGACCTCGACGGCACCGTTACCGGTTCGTTATCAAACTGGTCTGATTTACCGTAATGCCGTCAGGCGTCGTCGACCGGAGGTTGCGCCTCGATTTGCCAACCTCCACGAATCAAGTGTTCACGCACCCGAGCGACGTCCGATTCGTGCGGAATATCGTCGGTGACCTTGGTGATGAGGACGCCGATGTCGATCGGATCGACCGAACCGGGAAAGTCGATCGGATCGACCGGAAGCGGAAAGCCGGCGACGAGATCGTCAGCAAGAACGGCGATCTCGTCGTCGGACAGTTGTCGCCGGAGCAGGGCCATCAAAGGGACGTAGTCCTGCTCCGGCACACCGTTCGGATACCCGGCACGCAGCCAGCCGAGTATCGAAGCCAGAAGTGGTGGAAGACTCAACGAATCGAGCTTCAGTGGTTGTCGAGATCAGCGAGGGGCCACCCGGCGGCAGCAAGGACGGAGGCAACGCGCGCGATGTCCTCGTCCGAGGGAGTCTGGCTCGTCAGATCGGCGATCTGAGCGCTGATCTCGTCGCTCGAGATCACCTGGTCGCTGTTGACGTCGCTCAGTTCTGCGAGTGCAGCGCCGATGGCAATGTCTCGAATTTGCGCGTCCGAGAGTTTGCGTCGTAGCAATGCGACCAGCGGAATGCGGTCCTTGGGCGGTATGCCTTCGGGGTAGCCGGCGCGAAGCCAGTCAAGAATGGATTGAGGAAGGGATGGAGTCGGTGCAGTCACGGTGATGTCTTTCCGCTCGTGAGGGCGCACGGGATCAGAAGATCTCGATGCCGAATGTGTGGCTGAGGAAGCCCTGCATGATGAAGAGGATTCCGGTGACGATCGCGATGAGCACGACCGCGAAGCACACCACTGCGCCTGCCACGGCCAACGGACTGCGAGCCGCGACGGCAGTGCTCCCGCCGCCACTGCCACGTTGTCCGGCGTCGAGCGACTTCAGGCCGATTGCGAAGATCGCCGGTAGTCCGGCGCCCAGCAGGAGGCCGACCAGTACGACCTGCCAGAGCGAGTCGACGGTGTTTTTCAAGATATCCATGTCGATTCCCTCTTTCAGGCTTTGGCGTCGGTGGTGACGCGGGCGTCCGGACCGGGGACCTCTGCAGGCACCAGGCCGCCGTCCCACTCGGCGTTGACGTTGCTCGGATCGATGGGCTCCTTGCGGGAGCGCAGGTACATCCAGCCGGCCAACGCGATGAGCACGGCGAAGACGACCAGGACACCGGGCAGGCCGCCGACGATGTTGGCCAGTCCCCAGCACAGAGCGCCGACGATTGCAGCGGACGGAAGAGTGATCAACCAGGCGACCGCCATACGTCCGGCTACACCCCAACGAACTTCGGCGCCCTTGCGTCCCAGACCGGTTCCCATGATGGAACCCGTCGCCACATGGGTGGTGGAGAGCGGAAGGCCGAGGTGGCTGGAGGTGAGAATGATTGCAGCAGAGGATGCTTCGGCTGCCATGCCTTGTGGTGCGGCAATCTCGACAAGTCCCTTGCCGAGAGTGCGGATGACTCGCCAACCGCCGAGGTAGGTTCCGGCAGCGATCGCGAGCGCACAGGTGAGCTTGACCCAGAACGGCATGTCCGCGTCGGCGGAAATGGTTCCGTGGGCGACCAGGGCGAGGAAGATGACGCCCATGGTCTTCTGAGCGTCGTTGGTGCCGTGTGCGAGGGAAACGAGTGAAGCCGAACCGATCTGGCCGAGTCGGAAACCTTTGTCCTTGGTTTCTTCTCCGACGTTGGAGGTGATGCGGTAGATGAGCCAGGTGCCGGCCGCGGCAACCAAGCCGGCCACGACGGGAGCGAGAACTGCGGGGATGACAACCTTGCTGAGGACGCCGCTCCAGGCGACACCGCTCATGCCGAGGGACGCGATGGCGGCGCCGATCAGGCCGCCGAACAGTGCGTGTGAGGAACTCGAGGGGATGCCGAGCAACCACGTTGCCAGGTTCCAGATGATGCCGCCGACAAGGCCGGCGAAGACGATGGTGAGCAGCGCTTGGCCACCCACATTTCCGAGGTTCACCACGCCCTTGGCCACGGTGGCAGCAACCTCTACCGAGAGGAAAGCTCCGACCAGGTTCAAGGAAGCAGACAGAGCGACTGCCACCTTGGGCTTGAGGGCGCCGGTTGCAATCGACGTGGCCATAGCGTTGCCAGTGTCATGAAAACCGTTGGTGAAGTCGAACCCCAGAGCGGTTACGACGACGACGAGGAGAACGATGAGTTCCGCATTCACGAGAAGTCATGTTCCAACACCTCCGGGCCTCAAATCGACCTCAGACGTGGTCGTTCCGCGACATTTCCACCACTCGGCACCTGTTGTTCACCTTCGTCCGGATAATTGTCCGTTTTGAAACTCCTGGGGTAGAGAAAATTCATTCGCGTGCATGGTCGTGGAGGTTGTGGAGGCATACGCTCGTTTCATGTCCCTGGGCGAAGAGAAGACGATCTCGGTCACCACATTCCGTAAGAGCGGTGACGGCGTAGCCACGCCGACGTGGGTCGTGCCTCTGCCTGACGGACGTATCGGCTTCTGGACTTCCTCGAAATCGGGTAAGGCCAAGCGGCTGCGAAACAACCCACGCGTCACCGTGGTGCCGTGCAACAACCGCGGAAAGGTTGCCGACGGTGCGTCGCCGGTCACCGGGACCGCTCAGTTGGTGAGCGGTGGAGCTGAATTCGACGAGATCCGCAGCAAAGTCAAAGCGAAATACGGTGTGATGGTGCCTATTTCGAAATTCTTCAACACCCTTGGTCACATCGGTAATGGTCCGTTCCCGTACGGCGACACCGGCGTGATCATTTCCGTCGATGCGTAGTCGGGATTGCGTAGCGGAGTAGTCTGAAGGTATGGAACCCACGACCGGGCACCTCTGCCTGACGGTTCCACGAATGCTCCGTCAAGGAGCCTCGTCATGGCGCACATCAGCACTCTCGACTATGCAATGGAAGCGCCGCAGCGCCATGTCGGGCAACCTTTCCCGTCGCCGACGCGGACTCCGCGATTCCTGCTTCGTGGGCAAGGTGCCGTCAAGGCATCGGTTGACGGCGCGTGGTTCCCGTGGACCACGAACGTCACGGCGGAGCTTCACGATCTGATATCCGCACTTTCGTTGAGGTTGGGGCCGATCGCGCGGGTTGCGTTCGACTGGAACACGATCAGCAGCGCGCAGCGTCGTATCGACGAGGTCGACGGACTGGAAGTGCGGGGTCCGTACCCTGGCCAGCCCCACGATTTGATGTATCTCGACGATATCTATGGTCGTCAACTCGTTTTGATGATGATTCCGCCGTACACGGATCCGGACCGCGCGTACGAGGTCATGCGGCGGTTGGTGGATCCTGTCCGCAGCGAAACCTATCGGGTGCAGTGAGATCTTTCTGACGTGCGGGGGTCGAATCTCGCGATTCCTGAACATGCGTCCAGTTTGTCTGGTTTGATGGTTCTCGTAACCACGATCTCAGGCGCATTCCTTCAGGTCAGCGCTTGGGCGCGGCAGCTTGACTCCCTGCCGTGTCGTCGGTCCGGCATGTCCACCACCCTCCCACTGTGCGTGAGCGCCGGACCAGAGGAAGCCCCGCCCTCCCCACGGGGGTGGGGCTTCTACTCTGTTCGGGCTGAGCGGCGTTCGCATCGCCGAATCCGCCCGCTTGTTCGGCAGTTCGGGACGCCCTGGCCCGTAGCATCGCCACCGTGAACATTTCCCTACTCGGTGCGGCTGGGCTTCAGGACTGCGCCGACAGTGGAATGGACTGCATGGACGGATTCGAAGCATTCTTTCTTCTGTACGGCGGCGGATTCATTCTCGCCTTGATTTGGCTTTCCCTGTGTCTTGTCGGAACGGCCGATGTGGTTTCTGTGTCCGGGCGAGTCGGTGTGTGGCGCGCTGTCGCCTTCTCTGTCGGGATTTGGCTTGTGCCCATCGTCGGGTTGAGTGCATGGTTTGTTTACCGACGCTCTCGCCAAATCTCGAAGACGGTCGGTCCGGATCAAGCCCCCTACTGGACTTGAATGAGACTGACATTTTCACTGAGACCGCACCTAGCCTTGAAACTATGTGGCATCCTGCCGCTGCAGCCAGTTCAAGATCGCTTGGTTGGTCTCTTCGGGTCTTTCTTGTTGGATCCAGTGACCGCAATCGAGATTGACTACTTCCACATTGGGCACGAACTCTGTCAGGTTCTCAGCTCTCGCGATCGCGTCACGGTCGCCGTAGATCATGAGTGTGGGCTGTTGGATGATCGGGTCCACCTCCGCCAGCAGATGCCAGTTGCGGTCAAGGTTCCTGTACCAGTTCACACTGCCCGTGAATCCTGTCGATTCGAAGGCGGAGACGAAAACGGCCAATTCTCTATCGCTCATCAGGGGCTCACCGAGTGGTGTCTCTGCTTTGGCGAGATCGATCAGCGCCATACCCGGCTGAGGTTCCCTGAGGGGTTCGTTCTTCCGGTACAGGTTGCGGAGGAACCGGAAGGTGTTGTCTTCGAACACCGCGTCCGCGACGCCCGGCTGTCGATTGAAATGGACGAAGTAGAAATCACCGCCAAGCACGGCTTCCATGAACTCAATCCACGGCTGCTCTCCGCGATCCTGGTAGGGCAGGCTCAGGTTGATCACTTTGTTTACCCGGTCCGGGTGCAACAGGGTAAGGCCCCACACGACAAAGGCACCCCAATCGTGACCGACAAAGGTGGCATCGTCGTAGCCGTAGTGATCGAGAAGTGCGATGAGATCACCCGCCAAATGTTCGATGTCATAGTCCGTCACTTCGGTCGGACGTGACGAATTGCCGTAGCCGCGTTGGTTCGGGACGATGACGTGGTAGCCCGCCTCGACAAGGGCGGGCACCTGGTATCGCCAGGAATAGGCGTGCTCTGGCCATCCGTGACACAACACGATGGGTTTCCCGGCATTGTGTCGCCCTGCTTCGAAGACTTCGAGTTCCACGCCGTTCACTGGGATGAGGACGGGCCTGGGGAAGTCGGATGGATTCACGGATGCTCCTTTGAGTCGAGTACCGATCTCGTGTCTGGATCGACCGGTTGCTCCGACGATAGGGAGCATCGTGGACACATAAAGTCCTAGATCGCTGGCAATCTGAAGAAATGCGGAACGATCCCACAGGCCGAGCACTGCAACTGCTCTCGCTCCTTCAGACTCATCGCTTCTGGCACTGTGCCGAACTTGCCGCACGACTCGATGTCACGCAGCGGACGGTGCGCCGCGACATCGATCGCCTACGCGACCTCGGCTATCCGGTCGATTCCACGTCCGGAAAATACGGGGGCTACCGACTTGCAACGGGGGCGCACGTGCCGCCCCTGATCCTCGACGATGACGAGTCCGTGGCGGTAGCCGTCGGACTGCGCTACGCCGCCGAGGCCGCCATCGGAGGCATCGAAGAAACGGCGCTGCGCGCGCTGACGAAGATCGAAACACTCCTGCCCCATCGACTTCGCCGACGTGTGTCGGCACTGCATTCGAGCGTCAGTTCCATGCGGCGGGCAAATGACGACATCGTCGATCCCGAAGCACTCAGTGTGCTCGCTGCGGCATGTCGTGACCACGAGCACGTTCGTTTCGACTATCGGCGAGGTGATGGCGAGAGCAGCAGACGACTCGTCGAGTCGCACCGCCTTGTCACGGCGGGGCGTCGTTGGTATCTCGTAGCATGGGACCACCATCGTTCGGATTGGCGAACATTTCGACTGGACCGGCTCTCGGAGCCCTGGCTGGCAGGCAGTCATTTCACGCCACGCGAGATCCCGGGCGGTGACGCGGCAGGCTTCGTCGCGAGATCAGTGGGCTCGCCACCCCGTCACCACGATGCAAAACTCGCCATCGAAGCTACGTTCGCCGACCTCGCGGGCGTACTCAGATGGATTGACCACACACCGATCGAGGTGGCAGCGGACCGCTGCCTTGTCGAGATCCGCAGCGAAGATCTCGGCAGGCTCGCCATGACGGTTGCGCGCATTGCGCTCACCGCCCCAGTGGTCGTCATCGAACCAACCGAGCTTGCCGACACCGTCAGTCGGCTCGCCCTTCACCTCAGGGTCTCGCCACCATGACAGTCAGAAGAGGATTGCGCGACAAGACCATTCACGTCCAAGTTGCCGCGGGGACGTGTTCCCTGCGCAGGCCCCTCGTCTATCGAGACACGTATCCGATTCCCTCTAGGCTTGGAGAGTAAGTGACCGATTCGAAATCATCGCCGCCGGCTTCCGTCCACCCCCCGACGTGGAAGTTCGACTACCCGATCATCCACGCCGAGACTCGCGAACAGTGGCGAACTTGGTTGACGGACAATCACACGTCAGGCCGTGGAGTGTGGTTGTGCTCCTGGCGCACCACCACCAGCCGACCACGCTGCCCCTACCCTCAGGCCGTTGAGGAAGCGATCTGCTTTGGGTGGATCGATTCCACTAACACCATCTTCGACGAAGAGCGCAATTTGCAACTGTTCACACCGCGGAGACGCAAGAGTTCCTGGACCCGACTCAACCGCGAACGCGCAGCTGATATGGAGGCGCGTGGCCTCATGACCGCTGCTGGTCGTGGTGCCATTGCTGCCGCGAAATCCACTGGTTGGTGGACGATTCTCGACCAAGTCGAAGACCTCGAGGAACCATCTGACTTGCAGGCGGCGCTGGACCTGGACACGCAAGCGCGAAGCAACTGGGACAGTTTTCCGCCCAGCGCCCGCAAACAGATGCTGTGGTGGATCGTCAGTGCCGCTCGAGACGCAACACGGGCAGGTCGAATCGCCCATATCGTCAACAATGCGGCCATCGGTCAACGTGCCCGCGGCTGATCCGCGATTCGACCGCGTCCGGTATGAAGGCCGGTCATCATCTGTCCGAGGGGTTTCCCTCGGACGAAACAAGTCCACCCGCCCCGCAGAAGCGGGACGGGTGGACTCGGTACTCGCAGGTCTGACTTACGTCAGGATGCGGATCACACGTCGTAGTAGAGCTCGAACTCGTACGGGTGCGGACGCAGGTTGACCGGAGCGATTTCCTGCTCACGCTTGAGCGAGATCCAGGTCTCGATCAGGTCGGTGGTGAAGACGCCACCCTCGGTCAGGTACTCGTGATCGGCTTCGAGGCGGTTGATGACCGTCTCGAGGCTGGTCGGAGCCTGCGGGATGTTGCGAGCCTCCTCCGGGGGAAGCTCGTAGAGGTCCTTGTCGACCGGAGCCATCGGCTCGATCTTGTTCTTGATGCCGTCCAGGCCGGCCATCATCTGTGCAGCGAAGTTGAGGTACGGATTACCCGAGGAGTCGGGTGCGCGGAACTCGAGACGCTTTGCCTTCGGGTTGTTGCCCGTGATCGGGATACGGACAGCTGCCGAGCGGTTGCGCTGGCTGTACACGAGGTTGATGGGGGCTTCGTAGCCCGGCACCAGACGGTGGTACGAGTTGATCGTCGGGTTGGTGAAGGCCAACAGCGACGGAGCGTGGTGCAGGATGCCGCCGATGTAGTGGCGCGCCATGTCCGAGAGGCCTGCGTAGCCGGACTCGTCGTGGAAGAGGGGCTTGCCGTCCTTCCACAGGGACTGGTGGACGTGCATGCCCGAGCCGTTGTCACCGAAGAGCGGCTTCGGCATGAAGGTTGCGGACTTGCCGTGCTGCCAGCAGGTGTTCTTGACGATGTACTTGAACAGCTGCAGGTCGTCAGCAGCTGCGAGCAGCGTGTTGAACTTGTAGTTGATCTCCTGCTGTCCGCCGGTGCCGACCTCGTGGTGGCCGCGCTCGAGCTCGAAGCCTGCGTTGGTCAGGTTGGTGGAGATTTCGTCGCGCAGGTCCACGTAGTGGTCGTACGGAGCGACGGGGAAGTAGCCACCCTTGGCGCGAACCTTGTAGCCGAGGTTGGGGGAGCCGTCGGCGTTGGTCTCTGCGCCGGTGTTCCAGGAACCGGAGATGGAATCCAATTCGTAGAAAGCGGAGTTCATGCCGGAGTCGTAGCGAACCGAGTCGAAGATGTAGAACTCGGCCTCGGCGCCGAAGAATGCGGTGTCCGCGATGCCGGTGCTGACCAAGTACTCCTCGGCCTTGCGGGCAACGTTGCGCGGGTCGCGGCTGTAGGACTCACGGGTGAACGGGTCGTGCACGAAGAAGTTGATGTTGAGGGTCTTCGCCTTGCGGAAGGGGTCGATCTGCGCCGTGGTGACGTCGGGAAGCAACATCATGTCGGACTCGTGGATCGACTGGAATCCGCGGACCGAAGATCCGTCGAATGCGAGGCCGTCCTCGAACACGTCCTGGTTGAAAGCAGACGCCGGGATCGAGAAGTGCTGCTGGACGCCGGGCAGGTCGCTGAACCGAATGTCGACGTACTCGATGTTCTCGTCCGCGATGTACTTGATGACCTCTTCGGCCGTGGTGAACGCCACGCTTGTGCTCCTTAAGTCGCTTCAGCCAAGTGATGTCGGTTGAATCCGTCGAGGCAGACGGTAGGGAGCTGGTGTTGCCCGCTCGTCAACCCTTTGTTTCGGCAGTGTTACGCGTCGCAGCATCCTGGGGATTTCCGAAGTCCATGTGACCGGCCACACAGTTAAAACCCGGCAAATCTGGACTACGGTGCTGCGACGCCTATCCTGGACAGCATGGCACGTATCACCGGAACTTGGCTCTCTGGGCCGCAAGCAGCTTTGCCGAAGAGCGCGGACGGCCGTGAGCAGTCGTACCGTGGCGAGCTCCTCGGTTTCCCTCAGGAGGGTCCGGGTTCGCTGGTCGGTTCGGGCCGTCGTATCGCGGCACTGTTGGTGGATTGGGTGATGGCTGTGGGAGTGGCCTCGCTCATCACCGGCGACTTCTTCGACGGTATGACCTCGACTGTCACGCTGATGGTGTGGTTCGCCGTCGGTGTCGTCACGGTGGCGCTGTTCAACTTCACACCGGGGCAGTTCGTCCTCGGACTTCAGGTTGCACGAATCGAAGGCCCGATTCGAGTGGGCTTCGTGCGCGCGCTCGGACGTCAGGCACTGCTTGTGTTCGTGATTCCCGCGACCATCACCGACATCGACGGTCGCGGTATGCAGGACCGCGCGACCGGCACTTTGCTCGTGAAATCGCGCTGACACAAATTTCTCGAAGTAGAGAAAGACCCGGGTCCGTGTGGGCCCGGGTCTTTCGTTTTGCTGTGGGGGAGTGTCAGCGACGACGAATGGTTCGCTGCATTCCCTTCATCTTCGCGCCTCCGGGCATCGGGCCCTTGGGAAGCGCTGCTCCGCCGCCGCGTGCGCTGAGTGCAGCGAGGCGACCTTCGATGTTGTCCATGCGCTTGGTGTCGATGTTGCGGGGCAACTTGTTCAAGTAGCGCTGGAGCTGCGAGAGCGGAACCTGGCCCTCGTCGTTGCCGATGATGATGTCGTAGATCGGGGTGTCGCCGATGAGGCGGGCAGTCTTCTTCTTCTCCTGCGCGAGGAGGCCCTTGACGCGTTGCGGCGAACCCTCGGCGACGAGGATGACACCCGGCCGTCCGACGACGCGGTGAACGGCATCGAGCTGGGTGGTGCCGGCGACGGCATTCGTGACGCGCCACGCACCCTGCATGTTGTCGAGCGCCCACGCAGCGGCACCGGCCTGACCTTCAGCCTTCTTGTACACCGATTTCTGGACGCGACGACCGAAGATGATGAAGGCGCCGAGGAGACCGAGAACGATGCCGATCGGCAGCAGGAACCACTGAAGGCCCCAGATGAGGCCGACCAGGAAGAAGACCAGAGCCGCACCGACGAGGGTGCCGATCATCAGCGGCAGGAGGAGCTTGTCGTCCTTGCGCTGCATCTGGAATGCCTGCCAGAGCTGAGTTCTACGTTCCTTGGAAGCCTGCTTGCGGGCAGCCTTCGCTGCAGCCTTTGCCTCTTTGGTGGGTTTGCCCTTACCGGATTTGCTGCCGTTCGCCATGTACCCAGGATACGTCCATTGCTGTGCGCCTTTACTAACCGCCCGCGGTTAATAAAGGCGCACAGCAAAAAGTGGATCAGCGATTCAGGCGCGCCATGAGTGAGCTGGCTTCCTGGGAAGCGTCGCCGCCCTCGGTCAGATGACGCTGCGCCTCGGGAAGTTCGCGGCCGTGATGTGCCATGGCCTGCGCATACAGGCGGCCGGCGCGGTACGACGAGCGAACCAACGGACCGGCCATGACGCCGGCGAAGCCCATCTCTTCTGCAGCCTTCGAGTGTGCGACGAACTCCTCGGGCTTGACCCACCGCTCGACGGGGTGGTGCCGGGGCGAGGGGCGCAGGTACTGGGTGATGGTGAGGATGTCGCAACCGGCGGCGTGGAGATCTGCCATCGCCTCGGTGACCTCTTCAGGGGTTTCGCCCATGCCGAGGATCAGGTTGGACTTGGTGACCAGTCCGTAGTCGCGTGCTGCGGTGATGACGTCGAGGCTGCGCTGGTACCGGAATGCCGGACGGATCCGCTTGAAGATGCGGGGGACGGTCTCGAGGTTGTGTGCGAGGACCTCGGGGCGTGAGGCGAAGACCTCGTCGAGCAGTTCGGGCTTGCCGTTGAAGTCCGGAACCAGGTTCTCGACGCCGGTGCCCGGGTTGAGTTCGTGGATCTTGCGGACGGTCTCGGCGTAGAGCCAGGCGCCGCCGTCGGGGAGGTCGTCGCGGGCGACGCCGGTGATCGTGGAGTACCGAAGGCCCATGGCCTGAACGCTTTCCGCGACGCGACGGGGCTCGTCGCGGTCGAGGGCTTCGGGCTTGCCGGTGTCGATCTGGCAGAAGTCGCAGCGGCGTGTGCACTGCTCACCACCGATCAGGAACGTGGCTTCGCGGTCTTCCCAGCACTCGTAGATGTTGGGGCAGCCCGCTTCCTCGCAGACGGTGTGCAAACCTTCACGCTTGACCAGGCCCTTGAGCTCCGTGTACTCGGGGCCCATCTTTGCTCGGGTCTTGATCCAGTTGGGTTTGCGTTCGATGGGCGTCTCCGCGTTTCGGATCTCGAGACGGAGCAGCTTACGTCCTTCTGGGGCGATAGTCACGACAGTGATCCTACGCGCGGTGATTACTGCAACGGGGTTCGGGCGAGCCCGTCAGCTGTACTGAACGGTAGTAAAAGTCGGAGTAGGCGAGGCGCTTTCGAAGGTGACGCGCTCGACGTTCCGTTCGGTGACGGGCATGGTTCCGTCGAGAGCAGCGATCACTGCCTCGGTCACAGCGGGAGTGACTTCGTCCACGGTGACGTCGCGACCGAGTTCATGCGACAGCGTCGTGACCCCGGCGTCACGGATGCCGCAGGGAATGATGTTGTCGAATCCGGTCAGGACCGAATTGCAGTTCAGGGAGAAGCCGTGCAGTGCCACGCCCCGTTGGACGCGCACGCCGATGGCAGAAACCTTGCGCTCGGGCTTCCATTGCCCGTTTGCGAGTTCGGCGGGCAGCCAGACGCCGGAGCGGCCGTCGATGCGCCCGCAGTTCAGGCCGAGGTCCGTGCACACCGTGATCAGTGCTTCCTCGATGCGTCGGACATACCGCACCACGTCGATGGGCTCGGCCAGTTTCACGATCGGATATCCCACCAGCTGGCCGGGGCCGTGCCAGGTGATCTTCCCGCCGCGGTCGACGTCGATGACAGGCGTGCCGTCGACGGGACGATCTTCGGGTTCCGTGCGTCGTCCTGCCGTGTACACCGGCGGGTGTTCGAGGAGCAGTAGCGTGTCCGGTCCGATGTCGTCCGCCCGCGCAGCCGCGAGCTCACGCTGGCGGTCCCACGCGGCGTTGTAGTCGATCGAACCGAGTTGCTCGACGGCGATCGGCAGTTTCGAGAACCGGGCGGAAACGGCAGCGCTGCTCATGGACGTAGAGATTACGCCCGACTTCGGAATCAACCGAGTGCGGCCGCCAGCGCTTCGCCGATCGTGTTGTGGCGGAAAGAGAATCCCGCCTTTTCCAAAGCTGCGGGAATGGCGCGCTGGCCACCGAGGATGCCGCTCTTGGCGAATTCTCCGATCAACGCTTCGAGTGCGAACCCGGGAACGATCCAGGGAGCCGGGCGGTGGACCGCACGGGACATGGCGTCATTGAACTGGGCATTGGTGACAGGGGCCGGACCGGTCAGGTTGACGGGACCGGAGAGTTCGGAATTCGTGAGCGCGAACTTGATCGCGTCGCACTCGTCCTCGAGTGAGATCCACGGAAAGTACTGGCGACCGTTGCCCAGTCGCCCGCCGAGGCCGAACGAATAAAGGCGCCGAAGCCGACCGAGCATGCCCCCATGAGGTGAAATCACGACGCCGGACCGCAGATTGACGACGCGGGCACCCGCCGCACGCGCCGGTTCGGTGGCAAGTTCCCAATCGCGACACGTCGTGGCGAGAAAGTCTGTGCCTGCCGGCGAATCCTCGTCGACGATCTTGTCGCCGGTGTCGCCGTAATAGCCGACGGCGCTCGCGTTGGCGAGGACGGGAACCTTCTGACTCGCGACCGCTTCGGCCAAGACGTCGGTCGCGACGATGCGGCTGTCACGGATCGCTTGCTTGTAGGAACCCGACCACCGTTTGTCGCCGATGCCGACGCCGCAGAGGTTCACGACGGCGTCGGCGCCCTGCAGGACGGAGAGGTCCAGACGGTCGTGGTCCGGGTCCCAACGCGATTCGTCGGGGCCGGCGGTCGAGCGTCGCACCAGACGCACCACGTCGTGGTTGTCGGAGCGCAACGATGACACCAAGGCCGTTCCGATCAAACCGGACGAGCCGGCGATGACTACTCGCATTCGGAAAGCCTCCTTCGATTCAGCGTGCTTCGATATCCGAACGTATATCTCCGACCGTACTGAAAAAGCCGGGGCGCCACCTCCTGATGGAGATGACGCCCCGGCCGGCCGAGCAGTTGCTTACAGGCCCAGATCAGCTTCGAACGAGGCTTCTTCCAACCGCTGCTTCACAGTGGTGAGGAATCGGCCGGCGTCGGCGCCGTCGACCAGACGGTGATCGTAGGTCAGCGGCAAGTAGATCATCGAGCGAACGCCGATGGACTCGTTGCCGTTCTCGTCGGTGACCACCATCGGGCGCTTGACGATCGCGCCGGTTCCGAGCATGGCCGCCTGCGGCGGTACCAGGATCGGGGTGTCGAACAGCGCGCCCTGGCTGCCGATGTTGGTGATGGTGAAGGTGCCACCCGAGAGCTCGTCCGGCTTCAGGCCACCCGAGCGTGCACGCTTGGCGATGTCGGCGATGGCGCGGGCCAAGCCGGCCAGGCCGAGATCGCCGGCGTTGTGGATGACGGGGGAGAGCAAGCCCTGATCGGTGTCCACTGCGATGCCGAGGTGCTCAGCGTCGTAGTAGGTGATCTGCTTGGCAGCCTCGTCGTAGCTGGCGTTGATGTTCGGGTGCGACTTCAGCGCCTCGACGACTGCCTTGGCGAAGAACGGAAGGAACGTCAGGTTGACGCCTTCGCGCTCGATGAAGCCGGCCTTGGCACGGGCCCGCAGGGCGACGATCTTGGTGACGTCCACCTCGAAGGTCTGCGTGAGCTGAGCGGTGTTCTGCAGCGACTCACGTGTCTTGGTGGCCGTGATCTGCCGAATACGGTTGGCCTTCTGCGTGGTTCCACGCAGGTGTGCCAGTTCGGGTCGGACGCCTGCGGCTGCGGTGGCGGCCGGTGCGGCCGCGGGTGCTGCAGCAGCAGGAGCGGCGGCGGGA
>NZ_BCWH01000002.1:2386218-2602841 GCF_001653035.1 Rhodococcus sp. YH3-3
AGCCGGCGCTTCCTCGGCGGGAGCTTCCTCGGCGGCGGGGGCGGGTGCCTCTGCCGCGGGTGCTGCGGCTTCGCCGGCTTCACCGATCTGGGCGAGCTCGCCACCGATTTCCACGGTGTCGTCTTCCTGCGCGACGATCTTGGTCAGGACGCCGGCGACGGGAGACGGAATCTCGGTGTCGACCTTGTCCGTGGAGACTTCGAGCAAGGGTTCGTCGACTTCGACCGTGTCTCCTTCCTGCTTGAGCCACCGTGTGACAGTTCCCTCGGTGACGCTCTCACCTAGGGCTGGCATCTGGACGGAGAAGGCCATGTCTTTTGACTCCTCGACAGTTGTGTTCGGGTTGTTGAATTTTGTCGACTTGTGGTCGTAATGCATTGTGCTCGAGTGGCGCGCGACGTGCGGCTACTTGTAGCTATTTTGCCGATGTCGACGCGCGGGCGCGGCGTCACCGTCGTTCATCTTTCCATTGATACGCCGGGCGTGTCCGATGAGGGGGATGCCGTCCGTTTCGGGTGTGTCGGCTACTGGCGAGTAGGTATGCGTCGGGGGTCCGGCTGTAACGGCGTAAGCGGACCAAACGGTATGTCGTGCGCAGGCACAACGGACATCGCCTGGCAAACTTGACATATCGCCGGGGTGCATCCGCGGCGTCGGTACCGAGGAGGGTACGACCGTGGGACTGTTCGATCGTTTCAAGCGTCCGCCAAGTGCGGCTCAGGCCGCAGCGCAAAGTGATGCGGATCATCTGGCGAATTGGGCGCACTCGCACGAAGGCGTCGAGGCCTATGTGGAACCGCAGACGACGGTGACCGAGGTGACCGTCGTCCTGGTTGCGAAGGACGGGGAGTGGACTCGTCGTCGTGTCGGCGGCGAACGTGGTGCCCGCAAATTGGGACAGGACCTGAAGATCCCGGTCTACGACGTCCGCAAGACGGGATATCCGCAGCGTATGCGCGATCACGACGAACGTAAGCGAATCGAACGCAAGCGGGCCCGAGAGCAGGAATTACGCGACGGCGCCTGAACTGCTGTGCGCCTTTATTAACCGCGGGGGGTTAATAAAGGCGCACAGCAAGGGGTCAGCCGTTTACCGCGATGTCCTCCAGGACCGAGATCATCGTGCGAACGGGAACGCCGGTACCGCCCTTGCCGGTGTAACCCCACGGCCCTGACGTGTTGTAGGCCGGACCCGCGACGTCGATGTGCGCCCACTGGACACCCTCGGGAACGAATTCCTTGAGGTAGTGAGCTGCGACCAGCATGCCGCCCCAGCGGTGTGGGGTGACATTGGCCATGTCGGCGACCTTGGAGTCGAGATCTCCGCGCAATTCCTCCGGCAGCGGCATGGCCCAGCCGTTCTCGCCGACGCTCTGCGAGATGGAGGCGACGCGGTCACGGAACTCGTCGGTGCCCATGACTCCGGGGGTGCGGTTGCCGAGCGCGACCATCTGCGCACCGGTCAGGGTGGCGGTGTCGATCATGTAGTCGGGATCGTCCTCACCCGCGCGAACCATCGCGTCGGCAAGAATCAAACGGCCCTCGGCGTCGGTGTTGACGACCTCGATGGTGATTCCGCCGTACTGGGTCAGCACGTCGCCGGGACGCTGGGCGGTCGCGGACGGCATGTTCTCGGCCATCGGTACGTATGCGACGACGTTGACGGGCAGGCCGAGCTTGGCGGCAAGCACGACGGTGGAGATGACGGCTGCGGCGCCGCCCATGTCCGAGGTCATGTTCTCCATACCGGCGGCGGGCTTGATGGAGATTCCGCCGGTGTCGAAGGTGATGCCCTTACCCACCAGTGCGACCTTGCGGGCGCCACGCTTCTTCGACGCGTATTCGAGGCGGACGAGACGCGGCTGGCGTGACGAGCCCTTGCCGACGCCGATGATTCCGCCGTAGCCACCCTTCTCGAGTGCCTTCTCGTCGAGAACCTGGACGGTGAGCCCGGCCTCGACGCCCAGTGCCTTCGCGCGCGCGGCGAACTCGGCGGGGTAGAGGTGGCTCGGGGGAGTGTTGACGAACTCGCGTGCGGTGGCGACGGCCTCGGCGATGGCGGCCGACCGTGCCAGCGTCGCTTTGGTCTCCTTCGTGCGCGGCGACGGCACCAGAAGTTCGACGCGGGCCAGTGGCTGCGAATCGGGACCGGGAGCCGTCATGGACGACTTGAATTCGGTGAAGCTGTACGCGCCCAACGCAAATCCCTCGGCGGCTGCACCGAGGTCGAGGATCGAGAGCGTGGTTGCGACGGTGTCGATGCCGGACAACGAGCGAGCTGCGGCGCCGGCGGACTTACGGATCTGCTCGCTGCCGAGCTTGTCGGCAGAGCCGAGTCCGACGGCGAGAACGCTGGTGACCGACAGTTCGCTCGGTGCCGGGACACGAGTGAGCTGCTCGGGCTTGCCCGTGGCGCCGACGGCGATGAGGCTGTCGAGGATCTCGGCGAGTACGTCTTCGGCGACGATGCCTTCGCTGAGTGCGATTTCGGGGCCGTCCGGACCCGACGTCAGACCGACGACCAGTATCTCTGCGCGCTTGGCGACTGTGCCGGCGAGAACGAGGTCGGGTCCCAACGATCGGGCTGTGCGAGTGCTCAAGGTGTCTCCTGTGAGGTGAGTGTGCGATGCGTCCGGTTCTGGCGGATGCCTGAGTCGATGTTAGGCCCTTTGCAGTTTGCGGACGGGCGATCGTCACGGCCGGGTGAGCTCTCGCTGCGGACATGTTTCGATCGGCGAAGTCCGATAGGTTGTGGGCCATGACCGACGAACAACTGTTGCAGGGCCCGATCCACCCCGTCCACGTCGAACTCGGCGCGACGTTCGCGCCGTTCGGGGGGTGGCAGATGCCGGTTTCGTACGCCGGCGTCGTGGCCGAACACACCTCTGTGCGTGAGAATGTCGGACTCTTCGACGTCAGTCACCTCGGCAAGGCCGTCGTGCGTGGCGCGGGCGCCGCGGAATTCGTGAACTCCGCACTGACCAACGATTTGAACAAGATCGGGCCGGGTAAGGCTCAGTACACGTTGTGCTGCAACGAGTCCGGTGGTGTCATCGACGACCTCATTGCGTACTACGTCAGCGACGACGAAATCTTCCTCGTCCCGAACGCAGCCAATACCGCGGACGTCGTTGCGGCTCTGGTCGCCCTCGCACCGGACGGAATCACCGTCGAGGATCAGCATCGTGCCTACGGTGTGCTGGCTGTGCAGGGTCCGAAATCGGTGGCGGTTCTGACCGCTCTGGGACTTCCCACCGAGATCGAGTACATGGCGTACGAAGATGCGGAATGGAACGGCGTGCCTGTTCGTGTGTGCCGCAGCGGTTACACCGGTGAGGTCGGCTACGAACTCCTGCCGCGGTGGGAGGACAGCGAGCCGTTGTTCCGCGCGCTTCTCGAGGCAGTGCGCGCCGAGGGTGGGCAGGCCGCCGGACTCGGCGCCCGTGACACTCTTCGTACCGAGATGGGGTATCCGCTGCACGGGCATGAGCTTTCGCTCGAGATTTCTCCGCTCGAAGCGCGCTGCGGATGGGCGATCGGTTGGAAGAAGCCGACATTCTGGGGCAAAGAGACCTTGACCGACGAGAAGGCTGCCGGCCCGGCTCGCAAACTCTGGGGGATCAAGGCTCTCGATCGCGGCGTGCTTCGTGCCGGCCTCGGTGTTCTGCGTGACGGCGAGGCAATCGGCGAGACCACCTCGGGGACGTTTTCGCCCTCGCTCAAAGTGGGAATTGCGTTGGCGCTCCTCGATTCCGGTGCCAATGTCTCGGCCGGCGACGAGATCGAAGTCGACGTCCGTGGTCGTGCTCTTCGGTGCGTCGTGGTGTCTCCTCCGTTCGTGGAGACCAACACCAAGTAGAGAGCTTTTTCACGTTCGATAGGATTGCGCCCATGACAGGTGCCGCCGATTTCGTTCGTGTTCAGAGCTCGTCCCCGAAGTCCGACGCCGAGCGCCGTGACATTTTGGCGGCGCCCGGCTTCGGGCGGCACTTCACCGACCACATGGTCTCGATCGACTACACCGCGGGCAAGGGCTGGCACGACGCCCAGGTGTTGCCGTACGGAAACATCGAGCTCGATCCGGCCGCAATGGTTTTGCACTACGGACAGGCCATCTTCGAGGGCCTCAAGGCATACCGTCAGCCGGGTGGCGAGATCAGCTCGTTCCGCGTCGAGGCCAACGCCGAGCGTTTCGCGGCATCTGCGCGCCGTCTGGCCATGCCGGAGCTCCCGTCGCAGATGTTCATCGATTCCATCACCGAACTGATCGACGTCGATCTCGACTGGGTTCCCGCAGCCGGTGGCGAGGACGCGCTCTACCTCCGTCCGTTCATGTTCTCCACCGAAGCCGGACTCGGTGTCCGTCCCGCTGACGAGTACCGCTACCTGCTGATCGCCTCGCCTGCCGGTGCGTACTTCCCGCGCGGCGTCAAGCCGGTCAGTGTGTGGCTGTCCACCGAATACGTTCGCGCGGCCCCCGGTGGTACCGGCGCGGCCAAGTTCGCCGGCAACTACGCCGCTTCACTCCTCGCCCAGGCGCAAGCCGCCGACGAGGGTTGCGACCAGGTGGTCTGGCTCGACGCCATCGAGCGCACGTACGTCGAGGAAATGGGTGGAATGAACCTGTTCTTCGTCTTCGGCTCGGGCCCCGACGCTCGCCTCGTGACGCCGTCGCTGTCCGGTTCGTTGTTGCCAGGCATCACGCGCAACTCGTTGCTTGCCCTTGCCGCCGATTCCGGTTTCGCCGTCGAGGAGCGCAAGATCAGCACCGACGAATGGCGCACCAAGTGCAAGAGCGGTGAAATCACCGAGGTCTTCGCTTGCGGCACAGCAGCAGTCATCACCCCCGTCGGACGCGTCAAGTCCGCCGAGGGCGAGTTCACCATCGCCGACGGCGAGCCGGGTGAGGTGACGATGGCACTGCGCGACACCCTCACGGGTATCCAGCGCGGAACCTTCGCCGACACCCACGGCTGGATGACGAAACTTCACTGATCGCTGGTTCGTTCCGCGAGCAATCGCTCCCGGAAGAACTGCAGAATCTCGTCTCGTGCGACGGTGGTGGGCGATCCCGCCTCGTCGACGAGATGAGCCGTCACCACGCTGTGTGGATTGGCAATGACGTGTTCGAAGAACGGCGACGTTGTCGCGTTGGCCGCTTCGTCGGGTAGTACCTTCCCGACGAAGCGCTCGCCCAAGGCTTTCGAATAGGCGGCGAATCGTTGTGCGCGGCAGAACGAGTCACCTCGAAAGCGGTATGCAAGCACCGTGAGGTCTTCGGCCTCGAGTCTCGAGCGCACGGCTTCGAGTTCTTCGGGCCCGCTGTCGGTTTCGTCCGGTCGATCGAGCGGTAACGACGGTTGGGCGAGAACCGGCGCGATGACCGGGGGTTCGAGCATCATCGACAACGCGAAGTTACCGGTGAAGCACATTCCGATCACGCCGACGCCAGGTCCGCCGCTCTCCTCATGCGCCGAAGCGGCGAGTGAACGCAGCCAACGGACCGCCGGACTCGGTTCGTCGGCAGCGAGGGCGCGGAATTCTGCACTGACGCAGGCTCTCTTGAATACCGTCAGCCCCTCGTTCACTGTGGGGACCGCTCCGTCGCGGCCGAACAGTGACGGAACGAAGACCGTGAAACCGGCGTCGCGCACCCAGCGGGCGAATCGCGCTACATGCGGGCTGATGCCCGGCATCTCCGGCATGACGATTACTGCGGGACCGGTGCCGGCCACGTACACGGACTTCGCCACTGCGTCGATGGTGATCGTTCGACGGTCGAAGTCTTCGAGCGGATCGTCTTCGGTCATGCTCCGGTTCGGCACGGTGAGCCCTCTCAGTAGTCGAAACAATTCCTCTGCACAGTCTTTCGGCGCGGGATCGACTACAGAAGAGGGCGGTTCGCCATGTTTTCGGGCGGGCTCGCCTCGCACCTATCCGGCGCCGCCGTTGCGGAATCGCTTTCGGTAGTCGGCCGGGCTGATGCCGACGCGGTCGGTGAACAGGCGACGGAAGGTTCCAGGATCCTGATAGCCGATGTGCCCCAGGATCTTTCCGAGAGACCAGTCGGTCGATTCCAACAACCGTTTCGCTTTTCGGATCCGTGCACGCTGCAGATAACTGCGCGGCGATTCCCCGGTCTCGTCCTTGAACTTCCGAAGCATGGTTCGGGTGCTGAGGTGAAAAGCACCCGACAGCAGATCCAAGTCGTAAGGCTCCGCCATCCGTTCGACCAGCCACCTTCCGACGTCGTCGGCAAACTGTGTGTGTTTGGCGGGCAGCATCGAGTCGACGATGTACGGAGATTGACTGGTTCGGTTTTCCGGCGCCAGAGTAATTCTTGCAGTCGTACGCGCAATCTTGTCGCCGAGATGCTCGCGCACGAGTGCTGTTGCGAGGTCGAGCGCGGCGGTGAACGCAGCAGTGGTGGTGACGCCGTCGTCCTGGACGATCAACGAGTCGGTTCGAACCGTCGCACCGGGGTAACGACTCGCGAGGTCCGCACCGTACAGCCACGACGTCGTACATCGGCGTCCGTCGAGCAGTCCCGCCTCGCCCAGCAGATACGCGCCGACGCAGACCGACGACACCCGAACGCCGTGCGCCTCGCACGCACGGATGAACTCGATTTCTCCCTCCCACAGCGACAAGCGCGTCGCAGGGTCTTCGGACGGCACGAGTTCGAACCCCGGCACAACCAGGTGATCGATGTCGTGATGCCCCTCCTGCACGCCGAGCGAAAATCCACCTGCCGCAACGACGGGCGTGCGGGACGCTGCGATGACCGATACCTCGAAGGGGTCGGCGGGCGCTCCATCAGCGACGCGATTGGCGATCAGGAGAAGGTCGGTGAAAACGAAGATCTCGGCCGCGAGGCAACCTTCGTACGCAAGGACACCTACTCGCACGACGTCGGATCACAGTCCGAGAGTGAGGCCGACGGCCGTAAGCGTCACAGTGAGTTCGAGTGCGAATCCGAGAACGTCTCCGTTGAGTCCGCCGAATCTACGGACGCAGTGACGCACGCACAGCACACTGATCACCAGCGCCGACGCGGTCACGAGAGGGCCGAGCCACCACCGGTCGGTGGCAAAGCCGGAAGCGGCGATCAGCGGAACCGACCACACAATTGCGGCCCACAACGGTTGTGAATCGGCGACGAGCGCACCGAATCCGCTCGGGCCAGACGCGAGAATACCTCGGCGGCAGGCAAAAACGACGGCCACACGACCCGCACCGACAGATACGAGAACGGCGATCCACTGCGTGGGGGAGTCGGCAACAGCGAGGACGCCGAAGGAGACCGATTGCAGCCCGAGGAAGATGAACAGCGCCGCGACCCCGAACGGTCCGGCACCGCCGCTGTGCATGACCTCGCGGGCGCGCTCCGGTGAACCGTAACAACCCAGTCCGTCGACGGAGTCTGCCAGTCCGTCCACGTGCATCCCGCGTGTCCCGAGAGCGAGCGCACCTACCGTCAGCAAGCCTGCGAGATAGGGATTCAGGCCGATACTGGTTGTGCCCCAGAGCAGAAACGTCGCGGCAATGCCGAGAGCGATCCCGGTGAGCGGAGCTGCCGCGATGGCGCGACGGCCGGCAGTTCGGTCGATGTCGGAGGGACCACGAACCGGAAGGACCGTCAGCCACGAGAAGGCCAGTGGCACTCCGGACAGTGGGCCCGCCACCCTCACTCCGCCGTATCGGTCTTGGTCAGGTCGATCGACTCGGGTTCGTCGGCAGGTGCCCTGCCCTGAGTGCTGACGCCGGCTTCGGAGAATGTCGCCATCTTGCCCAGGATTGCCACTGCGCCCTGAAGAATCGGGAGCGCTGTGACTGCCCCTGAACCTTCACCGAGACGCATGTCGAACTCGACGATCGGGTCGAGACCCATTCGGGTCAATGCGATGGTGTGGGCAGGTTCGGTGGAGCGGTGTCCGGCGACCCACCATTCACGTGCGCCGAAAGCCAGTTCGTCGGCAACCATGGCGGCTGCGGTGACCACAACGCCGTCGAGGATCACCGGCGTACGACGCGAAGCTGCCTGGGCCAGAAAGCCGGCCATCGCGGCGAGGTCGGCACCCGAAGACGTGCGCAGCAGCGCGACTGTGTCGCGAACGTGCGGACGGGCACGCCGGAGAGCGTCGCGAATCGCTGCGGTCTTGCGGATCCATCCGGCGTCGTCGATACCGGTACCTCGACCCACGACCGCGACGGGTTCACTGTCCGTGAGTGCGGCGATGAGTACGGTTGCGGGCGTCGTATTGCCGATGCCCATGTCGCCGGCGATGAGAAGATCTGCGCCCCCGTCGATTTCCTCGTCGGCGATCGCTCGGCCGGCGGCGATGGCCTGAAGGGTTTCCTCGTTCGACATGGCGTCTTCGCGGTCGATGGACCCGGAAGACCTGCGCACCTTGTGGTTCGAGACGGACGGATCGGTATCGCCGTCCACTGCGATGTCGACGACGCGTACCGTGGCGCCGGCAACCTCGGCGAGGACGTTGACTGCCGCGCCGCCCCCGAGGAAGTTGGCGACCATCTGTGCGGTCACTTCCGGCGGATAGGCGGAGACGCCGTTGCGGGCGATTCCGTGATCACCCGCGAACACGACGACGCGAGGCCGAGCGAAAGCGTGTGGGGGACAAACTCCTTGGCAGGCTGATGCCCAGCCGGCGAGAGCCTCCAGTCGGCCCAGCGAACCGGCCGGCTTGGTCAGATCACGCTGACGCGCATCGGCCTGCGCTCGCACCTCGCGGTCGGGCGGGGTGACGGGTTCGAAGTCGGCGCTACTGACTGGCGCGACGTCAGGGTTGGCATCTGGATTCGCCCCTGAAATGGCCCCTGGATTGGCCTCGGTACTCACATCGTGCCTTCCGGTTGTGCAGCAGTATCTTTCAAGATGAGCGGTAACCCTGCAACCACTAGTACGACACGATCGCACACCGCGGCGATACGAGCGTTGAGAGTGCCGATCTCGTCGCGGAACAATCGTCCGGACCGCGTCTCGGGGATGACGGCCAAACCCACTTCGGGGCTGACCAGCACCAGGTGTCCGCGGTAGTTCTCGACACTGGCGACCAGGCTGTCCGCCGCGGGCGTGACGGTGCCGCGCGGTGCGTCCCAAGCGCCTTGCCGATCGAGTTCCGCGGTCAGCCACGTTCCCAGATCGTCGACCAACGTCGCTGTGTGTGAATCGCTTTCGAGCTGCGCCGCGAGGTCACCGGCAGCTGCGGTTTCGACAGTCGACCAATGAGAAGGCCGTCTGTTGCGGTGCTGGTCGATCCGGCTTTCCCAGTCTGCGTCGGAGACATCACGTCTGGCTGTCGCCAGGTACCGGACCGGTGCCGAACTTTCGGGTAAGTGGCCTGCACAAACCAAATCCTCGGCGTGCGCGGACTTACCAGACCGCGCGCCGCCGAGGACCAAAGTTCTATACGTGTTCGTCACGCTCAGATTGCGTCGCCCGGCCCCACACGAGGCTTCGGTGCGCGCAGCTTACGGATCTGCGACGCGCGAACGAACGCGTACCAGCCGAGCTTGAATCCGCCGTCGGTGCTGTCGGGGAAGCGCTCGGCGACGCGGTTGTTGATCATGCGACCGAGCCAGATGCCTTCACCGACCATGAAGAGCATCATCACGAGCATTGCCAGTGTGACGATCTGCTGGAGCGCGGGCGTGACGAACATGGTCATGATGAGGATCAACGCGAGCGGCATGAACAGCCCGACGAGGTTGCGGCGAGCGTCGATGAAGTCACGGACGTAGGCGCGAACCGGTCCCTTGTCGCGGGGGAGCAGGTACTTGTCCTCGCCGGCGAGCATGCGGGCGCGGCGGTCTGCCGACGATGCGCGACGCTCGGCGGCTTCGGCCTTGCGGTCCTCCTTGGAGCCGCGGGTCGCCTTGCGGCGGGCGCGGGCTTCCTTCGCGGTCAGCGGGGCAGGGGCAACGGGGCCACGCCTCTTCGCCTCGGCGTCACGACGCTTGGGTGTGGGGCGGCCCTTGCCCACCTGCTCGATGGGCGCCTCTTCGGAGGCCGAGGATGCCTCAGTGCCCTCGACGTCACGTTTGTCGGAGTTGTCTGAGTCACCGCGGCGTAGCAATTTCACACCTCCAGGCTATTGGATAAGTGCACGGTCTGGGAAACCGACCTCGGTCTTTCTGAAAAACCCAATCGCCCGAGGCACTGAAACGCGCGAGATCGTGAAACATCGGGGTCATTCGGGACTCTTAGACTTCGGCTATGCGGGTAATAGTTGCTCCAGATTCGTTCGGCGAAACCCTGACTGCCGTCGCGGCGGCCGAATCCATTTCTGCCGGCTGGCGGCGCGGTAGACCCGGCGACGACGTCGTCATCGCGCCACAATCCGACGGTGGTCCGGGATTCGTCGACGTCTTGGCCACGGCCGGGGGCGACATCCGGACTGCACGGGTGTCCGGGCCTTTGACCGCCGCCGTCGACGCCACGTGGCTTTTCGAGTCGGACACGGCGTACATCGAGTCCGCCGAGGCCGTCGGGCTCGGCCTGCTCGGAGGTCCGCCGACGCGGGACACCGCACTCGCCGCGCACAGTCGCGGCGTGGGAGAGCTGATCGCTGTCGCGCTCGAGGCAGGCGTGAAGACGGTTGTCGTAGGACTCGGTGGGAGTTGCTGCACCGACGGGGGACGTGGACTGGTGGAGGCGCTGGGCGACCTGGAGGCTGCAACGGCGGCTATGGCAGGCATTCAGTTGGTCGCCGCCACCGACGTCGAACACGTACTTCTCGGCGAGCACGGTGCGGCAGCGGTGTTCGGCCCGCAAAAGGGCGCCGACGCCGAAGCCGTCGCAGTCCTCGAAGCGAGCAACGGGAGATGGGCCGAACAGTTGGAGTCCGTCACCGGAAAACGAGTGTCGAATTTTCCGGGTGCCGGCGCCGCGGGTGGTATCGGTGCCGCGCTCTTTGCACTCGGTGCACAGCGGCGATCCGGGGCCGACGTCGTCGCGGATCGCACCGGACAGGCCGCGCTACTGGCTTCCGCTGACCTGGTGATCACAGGCGAAGGCAAGTTCGACCACCAATCTCTGCGCGGCAAACTCGTCACAACGCTCGCTTCGGCGGGGGCAGCGCACGGCGTTCCGACGCTCGTCTTTGCCGGCCAGGTGACGCTCGACGAGGCGGACTATGCGTCGACCTCGATAGTCGCGGCGAAGTCGGTGACGGATTTCGCCGGGTCGGTGGAACGTGCGATGGAGGAAGCGTCGGCGTGTCTCGAGGGACTCGCCGAACACACGGCACGCGAGTGGAACTTCTGGCGCGGCGTCCGGAGGTGAGGATCCACAAGCGTCGACGCGCCGTTGCCGTGTCTGGAAGACCGGATAGGATGAAGACGAATCGCACCCGGTAAAGGACTGGCGGGAATAAGTCGGCAGCGGCGTACCGTTGAAGCGTTCACGGGTTGGTACGAACATTAGGGAGAGCCCATGACTGTGCAGAACGAGACCGCCACCCACGGCGTCAAGATGACCGAGGCCGCGTCCGCCAAGGCGAAGGCACTCTTCGATCAGGAGGGTCGCGACGACCTCGCGCTGCGTATTGCAGTGCAGCCCGGCGGCTGTGCCGGACTGAAGTACCAGCTGTTCTTCGACGACCGCACGCTCGACGGTGACCTCACTGTCGACTTCAACGGCGTCAACCTGGTTGTCGACCGGATGAGCGCGCCGTACGTCGAAGGTGCGTCCATCGACTTCCTCGACACCATCGAGCAGCAGGGCTTCTCGATCGACAACCCCAATGCAACAGGCTCCTGCGCCTGCGGTGACTCGTTCAACTGAGTCCGTCGATCACAACTCAATTCACGAACAACTGACGCGGAACCGACATTCGGTTTCGCGTCAGTTGTTTGTGGTGACTCGTACGTAGACCGTTCCGATCCGACAGCTCGGGCGCCGATGACGGCGCTACGGGCGGTAACGTGAACTTTTGCTCCTGTTTCATTCTTGTACTCACTTCGCTGAAAGGCCACGATCCGTGACTATTGCGGTAACCGGTTCCATCGCCACCGACCACTTGATGCGCTTCCCCGGCCGCTTCGCCGATCAGCTCCTCGCCGATCAGCTCGCCCACGTTTCGCTGAGTTTCCTGGTCGACGATCTCGTGATTCGCCGCGGTGGTGTCGGCGGCAACATCGCATACGCGATGGGCGTGCTCGGCGGGTCCCCGCTACTCGTCGGCGCAGTCGGTGCCGACTTCGCCGAGTACCGCACGTGGCTCGAGGACAACGGCGTCGACTGCAGCGCGGTCCGTATCTCGGACAAGGCACATACGGCGCGTTTCGTGTGCACCACCGACGAGGACATGGCGCAGATCGCGTCGTTCTACCCCGGTGCGATGAGCGAGGCTCGCGAGATCGAACTCGCGGCAGTGGCCAAGACTGCAGGCGCAGTCGAGTTGGTGCTGATCGGCGCCAACGACCCCGAGGCCATGGTTCGCCATACCGACGAATGCCGTCTGCTCGGGATTCCGTTCGCAGCGGATCCGTCGCAGCAGCTTGCCCGCCTGTCCGGTGACGAGGCCAAGGCGCTCATTCACGGCGCGAAGTACTTGTTCACCAACGAGTACGAGTGGGGTCTGCTTCAGCAGAAGACTGGTCTGAGCGAGGAAGAGATCCGCGCGCAGGTCGGCATCCGTGTCACCACCCTCGGCTCCAAGGGTGTGGAAATTGTTGACGCCGAAGGCAATTGGGTGCGCGTCGACGTAGTGCCCGAGACCGGCAAGGTGGATCCGACGGGCGTTGGTGACGGCTTCCGCGCCGGATTCCTGCTCGCACACGGCGCCGGTCTGAGCTTCGAGCGTGCTGCACAGTTGGGATCTTTGGTCGCTGTGTTGATTCTCGAGACCGTGGGAACGCAGGAGTGGGTGTTCAATCGCGACGAGGCACTCAAGCGCCTTACCGACGCATACGGCAGCGCGGCAGCGGACGAGATCGCGACGATCCTGCCGAAGTAGGGCTCCGCCCCGTGAGTGGTTGAGGAGTCCGGAGACTCCCTAACCGCTCACGGGGCCGAAGGCCTAGATATTGACCGGGTACACCGGTTCCTGGATCTGCGGCACGATGCGCTTCTCCACGAAGATTCCGTGCCAGACCATGAAGGTCAGGACGGTCCAGAGGCGTCGGCTGTGGTCGGACACGCCCTCGCGGTGATCGTTGAGCATCTTCACGACGGCCTGCTTGTCGAAGATGTGGTCGGTTCCCGACTCCTCGATCTGCAGATGTGCCCAGTCGAAGAGTTCGGTGCCGCGCAGCCAATGGCGCAGGGGAACCGGGAATCCGAGCTTCGCGCGGTGCAGAACATGGTGCGGCACAATGCCTTCCAGGGCCTGGCGCAGTGCGTACTTGGTTGTGTCCTTCGTGATCTTCTGATCGAGCGGTACGCGTGACGCGACGTCGAAGACCTCGGGATCGAGGAACGGCACACGCAGTTCCAGCGAGTTGGCCATCGTCATCTTGTCTGCCTTGACGAGGATGTCGCCGCGCAGCCAGGTGAACAGGTCGAGATGCTGCATCCGCGCAACCGGATCCCAGTCCCGTGACTGCGCGTAGATCGGCGCAGTGACGTCCTGGTGAGTCCACTCGGGGCGGAAATCGCGCAGGACGGCGCGGAGCTGAGCGTCGTTGAAGCTACGAGCATTTCCGTAGTAGCGCTCCTCGAGCGTCAAGGAACCGCGGTTGAGCAGACTCTTGCCGCGAGTGCCGTCCGGGATGCGTTCGGACAACTTGCCGGCAGCCCGACGCAGTCCCTTGGGGAGGTACTCGAAAGGCTTGAGCGACAACGGCTCACGGTAGATCGTGTAGCCGCCGAACAGCTCGTCGGCACCCTCGCCGGACAGCACGACCTTGACGTGCTTGCGCGCTTCCTTCGCGATGAACCACAGCGGAATCAATGCCGGATCGGCTACCGGGTCGTCGAGGTACCAGACGATCTCGGGAATGGCAGCGGCGAACTCGGCGGGGGAGACCACCTTGACGACGTGCTTCGCGCCGATCGCTGCGGCAGATTCTGCAGCGACGTCGACCTCGGAATAGCCCTCACGTTCGAAACCGGTCGTGAAGGTGATCAGGTTGGGGTTGTGGCGCATCGCCAGCGCCGCGATCGCCGTGGAGTCGATACCACCGGACAAGAACGAACCGACGGTGACGTCGGCGCGCATGTGCTTGGCGACCGAATCCTCGAGTGCCTCGGCGATTTCCTGGTAGCGCGCCTTCTCGGTGCCAGGTGCAAAAGGCTTGGCCGGGAACTTCGGCGTGAAATACCGCGTGAACGTGGGCTCCTCGCCCGGACGCACCCGAGCGAAGCTGCCCGACTCCAGGCGTCGGATCTGCTTGTGCAGTGTTTCCGGCTCCGGTACGTACTGCAGAACGGTGTAGTGCTCGATGGCACGCGGATCCAGCTCGGTACCGATGCCGATCAGATCGGTGAGTTCGAGCAGGCTCTTCTTCTCGCTGCCGAACGCGGTGCCGCCGGCGCCGGTCGCGATGAACAGCGGCTTGATCCCGAACGGATCGCGCGCGATGAACAGCTCGCGTGTGTCGGTGTCCCAGATCGCGAACGCGAACATTCCGCGCAGGCGCCGGACCGCGTCCTCACCCCAGTAGTGGAATGCAGCGACGATGGCCTCGGAGTCGCCCTCGGTGAAGAACTTGGCGTCGTGGTCCTTGACCAGTTCGGCGCGGATCTCCAAGTAGTTGTAGATCTCGCCGTTGAACGTGAGCGCATAACGCTCCGGGTTCTCCGGTGGGCCCCAACGCAGCGGCTGGTGGGAATGAGCGATGTCGATGATCGCCAGGCGGTTGAACCCGAAGACGAGGTGATCGTCGTTCCACGTCCCGTGTTCGTCCGGCCCGCGGTGACGAAGGCAATGCATCGCCTGGTCGACCCGCGAGACGGCGTCCTCGCTGGTTCCGCCAGATGTCAGTAGCCCGAGCAGTCCACACACAGCGTCCGGTTCCTCGATTCAGAATTTTTGTACAGAAGGCTCCCGGACACGAGTGTCGGGGAGAGGTCAACGAACTCTTGACGAAAGTATGCCGCAGATCGACGTCCCTGCCGATCGCGGCGGAACGAATCGACGTGATGTGCGTCGCCGAAACGACCTGAGCCGTTCCTGAGCAGCACCTGAGAGAGCTGTGTGACGTCCGCCGCGACACGGGCGAGGACCCGAGGATGGATAGCGCCCGGCTTTGGTCTACGCTGCGTAGTAATTGGGCCTTCCCTCCGGGCATGCCCTAGTTGAATTTTGTGGCGATCAGGAAGGCGTGAACGTGGCGCAAGGTCGGATCCTTCGGCGAGCGGGGCTGGCAGTATCTCTGGGCATTGCTGCCTTGCTGCTGTCGGGTTGCTCCATCGACAACGAAGTGCTTCGTTTCGGGTGGCCTTCGGGCATCACCCCGGAGGCGACGCGCATGCGTGAGCTGTGGACGTGGTCGGTTGTAGCCGCCCTCGTCATGGGTGTGCTGGTGTGGGGGTTGGTCTTCTGGGCCGTCATCTTCCACCGTAAGAAGAAGGACTCGCCGGAATTCCCGCGTCAGACGGCATACAACGTGCCGCTCGAACTCGGTTACACGGCAGTTCCCTTCGTCATCATCGCGGTTCTCTTCTACTTCACCGTCATCGTTCAGAACCATGTTCTGGACAAGACGGACAACCCTGACGTCGTTGTAGACGTCACGGCCTTCCAGTGGAACTGGAAGTTCGGCTACCGCTCCATCGAGTTCGGTGACGGTTCCGCCAAGTACAACGGAATCGACGTCGAGGCCGAAGAGGCTGCCAAGACCGAGGGCTCCACTGTCAACGATCACGGCGAAGAAGTTCCCGGCCCGATCCACGGCAACAGCACCGAGGACCTGAGTTACCTGCACTACGACAAGATCGAGACCGTCGGCTCCAGCCAGGAGATCCCGATCCTCGTTCTGCCCACCGGCAAGCGAATCCAGTTCGAACTCGCTTCCTCGGACGTCATCCACGCATTCTGGGTGCCCGAGTTCCTGTTCAAGCGTGACGTTCTCCCGAACCCCAAGGAGAACCACTCGGACAACATCTTCCAGATCAGTGAGATCGAGAAGGAAGGCGCGTTCGTCGGGCGTTGTGCAGAAATGTGTGGCACGTTCCACGCGATGATGAACTTCGAGGTTCGTGCGGTTTCGCCGGAGGACTTCGCCAAGTACATCGAACTGCGCAAGGGTGACGCGGAGGGCAAGGGTGGTCTGACGACCGCTGAGGCTCTGCAGGCAATCGGTCAGTCGCCGGTGGCTACGTCGACCACGCCGTTCAACACCGACCGCGAGTACCGTCAGGCAACCGTCGCCACTGCAGGCAACTGAGCCGGCCAGCCTCTTCACTGAACAAGGACAAGTGCTGATATGAAGATCGAAGCCAAGCTCTTCGAGATCCTGACGATGTTCTTCATTCTCGTCGCGATCATCTACGGAGTGTTCACCGCTCTGTCACGCACAGGTATCGAGTGGGCCGGACTGACGGCCATCGTCCTGTCTGCAGGTCTGACGCTCATCGTGGGTACCTACTTCCGCTTCGTCGCCCGTCGTCTGGACACCCGTCCCGAGGACTACGACGACGCTGAAATCTCGGATGGTGCAGGAGAACTGGGCTTCTTCAGCCCGGGTAGCTTCTGGCCGATCCTGCTTGCCGCTGCTGCTGCACTCGCGGCAGTGTCGCTGGCGTACTTCCAGCCGTGGCTCATCGCAGTCGCAGTTGTCTGTGTGCTCGCCGCAGCCGCAGGCCTGGTGTTCGAGTACTACACCGGACCCGAGAAGCACTAGTTTCACCCGCACTCGAACAGAGGCGCCGCACCCACCCGGGTACGGCGCCTCTGTTGTCGTTTATGTACGTTTCGGTGGTAGGAGGGTGCCTGTCAACAGCCGCTCTCTGTCAATCGTGGAGCGAGTATTCGAGGTCGTAGCGGTGCAGACCGTCGACGACCTCGAGCTCGAGAGTGCCTGAGATGCCCTTCAACTCGCCGGTTCCGGACCCCGGCACGATCTCGTACAGAAGCTTCTGCGTTCCGTCGATCATCTGACCGAACTGCTGCAGGGCGAACGATCCCACAGCTTCGTCGACCTGCCCCGTGACAAACTCCAAAGCGACATAGCCCGCTGCACCGGCTGTCGGATCGCCCGCGGACAGCATCAGTCCGGACGACGTGCCTTCGACGCCGCCGATGAACGTCTTGTCGAACTCGAAGCGTCCGACGCGTCCGGAGAGCTCAGGATCGGCGGGGCGAAGATCGATCTCGAAGGTGCCGCGTGCATGGGATGTCATGGTCCGAGTATCTCACCAGGCGACAACGCCTCGAGGGGACTCCCGAGAACGTGCAACACTCGGTAGATGATTCTCGAACATGCCGTCCTGCAGGTCGATCCGTCGCAGTCAGCGCGTTTCGAGGCCGCATTCGACGTGGCCCGAACCATCATCTCCGAGGTTCCCGGATTCATCAGGCTGCGGCTCTCGCACTGCCTGGAATCACCGGAGCGATATCTCCTGCTGGTCGAGTGGGAAGACGTGGAGTCACACACCATCGGGTTCCGTAAGTCGCCAGGATACGAGAAGTGGCGAGAACTTCTCCATCACTTCTACGAGCCGTTCCCGACGGTGGAGCACTATTCGACTGTGCTCGAGGTCTAGCAAAGCGTAGTGCCTGCTGTTGTCGGCGCTCAGACGACGGACCGGGGGAGTGGTGCCCACTTGGAGGTTGTCCATACTGAATCGCTCAGAGAACGAGTGAGGCCCCGAACCGGAATCCGGTTCGGGGCCTCACTGGTCAACTGACGTTCTTAGTGGAGTTCTCCACTTGAACCATCGGACTTGCCGTTGGTTCGGTTCTGGTAGTCCAGAAGGATCTGAAGCTGCTCGTGCTCAGCTTCGTGATGAGCGGCTTCGAGAGCCTCGCTCTCCTCGACTGGGTCAGCGGTGATCAGGCTACCGCTACCGGGCTTGCCGGCGAGGCCGAGCTTGTTCATCTTCTTCGGGACAGCAGCACCCTGGTACTCGAGCGGGATCGGGTGTCCGTGCTCGTCGACGGGGCCGAGCGGCTGGTGGATCTCGATGTACTGGCCGTTCGGCATCCGCTTGATGATGCCGGTCTCGATGCCGTGTTCGAGGACTGCACGGTCACTGCGCTGCAGGCCGATGCAGAACCGGTACGTCACGAAGTACGCGATGGGCGGAAGGATGACCATGCCGATACGGCCGATCCACGTCATTGCGTTCAGCGAGATGTGCAGGTGGTACGCGATGATGTCGTTGATGCAGGAGATCGTGAGCACCAGGTAGAACGCGATGGACATCGCACCGATAGCGGTACGGACCGGCACGTCGCGCGGGCGCTGCAGGATGTTGTGGTGAGCGTCGTCTCCGGTGAGACGCTTCTCGATCCACGGGTACGCGATTAACAGTGCGAAGACGAGGCCCATGATCAGGGCGACGGCGAACACTGCAGGGATCGTGTACCGGTTGAACAGGTAGATCTCCCACGCCGGCCACAGTCGAGCAAGGCCGTCCGTCCACATCATGTAGATATCGGGCTGGGAACCTGCCGAGACCTGTGACGGGTTGTACGGACCGATGTTCCACACGGGGTTGATCTGGAACAGACCACCGAGCAGTGCGAGCACGCCGAAGGTCATGGCGAAGAACGCGCCACCCTTCATCGCGAAGACCGGGAGGATGCGGACGCCGACGACGTTCTGTTCCGTACGGCCGGGGCCGGGGAACTGCGTGTGCTTCTGGTACCAGACCAACGCGAGGTGGCCGGCGATCAGAGCCAGGATGATGCCCGGGAACAGCAGCACGTGAGCGACGTAGAGACGCGGGATGATGAGGTCGCCGGGGAAGTCGCCGTCGAAGATCAGCCAGTGCATCCAGGTACCGACGATCGGGATACTCATCGTGATACCACCGAAGGCGGCGCGGAGGCCGGTGCCCGAGAGCAGGTCGTCGGGGATGGTGTAACCGAAGAAGCCTTCGAACATCGCCAGGATGAGCAGCAGGCAGCCGATGACCCAGTTCGCTTCACGTGGGCGACGGAAGGCGCCGGTGAAGAAGATGCGAGCGAGGTGAACGATGATCGACGCCGCGAACATCAGTGCAGCCCAGTGGTGAATCTGGCGAACGAAGAGACCGCCGCGCACCTCGAAGGAGATGTTCAGGGTCGTCTCGTAGGCGCGAGACATCGTGACACCGCGAAGCGGCTGGTATGCGCCCTGGTAGACGACGTGTGCCATCGACGGATCGAAGAACAGCGTCAGGAACACACCGGAGATCAGCAGGATCACGAAGCTGTAGAGCGCGATCTCGCCGAGCATGAAGGACCAGTGCGTCGGGAAGACCTTGTTGATCTGCCGGCGCATGCCTGCGGCGAGGTGGTAGCGGGAGTCCATAGCCTCCGCTTGTCCAGCCGCTGCCGCGCTGATCTTGGACGGTTTGGTTGTTGTTGTGGTCACGGTCGACGCTCCCAAAATGCCGGGCCGAGTGCTTCGATGAAGTCACCGTCGGCGACCAGGAAGCCCTCTTCGTTCACTGTAATAGGCAACTGCGGAAGTGCGCGAGCAGCGGGACCGAAGATCGGCTTGCCGTAGGTCAGTGCGTCGAACTGCGACTGGTGGCAGGGGCACAGAATACGGTTGCTCTGCTGTTCGTAGAGCGAGGTGGGGCAACCCAGGTGGGTGCAGATCTTCGAGTAGGCGAAGTAATCGCCGTAGTTGAAGCTTTCCTGGCCCTTACGCTTGGTGACACGCGCGGTGTCTTCCGTGCGGAGGCGGATGAGCATCACCGAGTTACGAATGCCGCGTAGTGCTGCGAGCAGAGCGTGCTCGTCGCCACGGTCGGACTCGCGGAACGGGAAGACCGTTTCCATCGAACCGGCATCGAGATCTTCCGGGCGAACGAGGACGATGTCCTCGGGACGGCCGGTGTCACGACGCAGGTAGATGGTCTCGCCCGGGTAGTTCGGGGTCCAGCCGGACACCCACAGAGGTGAGTCGTCGCCCTTGGCCCACGGGTTCTTGATGAGTCCGCCGAGGGGCATGACCATCATGACGCCGAGTGCGCCGCCGCCGAACATCAAGCTGCGCTTGATGGCCTTGCGGCGGGGGAGGGTGGACGTCTCGAGGGTGTCGCCGAGCTCGGCGACGATCGTGCGACGATCGACCTCGGTGGAACCACCGTCGTGGCGGTCCTGGATCGAGACCTCTTCGGGGATGAACTTCTTCGTGAACTGAACGGCACCGATGCCGACGCCGAGGATCGCCAGACCCATGGTCAAGCCGATCAGCGGGGTGTACAGGCTGTACTTGCCGTAGTTCTCGTCACCGGCGCCTGCGTACTCCCAGGGCCAGAACAGGTAGATCGCGATGAACGCGATCGCCGAAACGCCGGCGAGGCCGAACCAGAAGGCGACGTTGCGCTCGGCGCGCTTTTCCGCCCTGGTGCCCTTTACCGACCAACGATCACGGCGGTAGACGACATCGACGCCATCGAGATTGGTACCCAGCTTGACCAGGTCGTCGCGTGACATCGCGTCGAGCTCTTCATCTGTGTACTTCTTAGGCGTATCGCCGCCATGCTGGCCAGCGTCGCTCATGACCTTGCTCCGATCCACAATGCTGCACCGACGACAGCGATGATTCCGACGGCCCACATGGCGAGACCCTCAGAGGCCGGACCGAGGCCACCGAGCCCGTACCCACCGGGGTCCTTCGACTCGCCCGACGACTTGACGTAGGCGATGATGTCCTTCTTCTCCTCGATCGTCAGCTGACGATCCGAGAACTTCGGCATGTTCTGGGGACCGGTAACCATGGCAGCGTAGATCTGCTGCTCGCTGGCCGGATCCAGGACCGGGGCGTACTTGCCCGAGGACAGTGCGCCACCGCGGCCGGTGAAGTTATGGCACGACGCGCAGTTGAGCCGGAAGAGCTCACTGCCGCGTCCGACGTCGCCACCGCGCAGCGAGGACTGGGCGATTTCGCCGTTCTCGTCGCGGATGAGCGTCGGGCCGCCGCCGTTGGCCTGGATGAAAGCGCCGAGGGCGTCGGTCTGCGCAGCATCGAACTTGGGGTCCTTGCGTGCAGCCTGGGCCTCGTTGCGAGCTGCCGGCATACGACCAGAGGAGACCTGGAAGTACACGGCTGCTTCGCCGACGCCGATGAGGCTGGGACCGCGGTCCTGCACGCCCTGCAAGTTCGCGCCGTGGCACGTGATGCATGACGTGTCGTACAGCTGCTTGCCTTCACGAATCAGGGCTGCTGAATCGTCACTGGCGGTCGCAACCTGCGGAGCTGGTGTCAACGCCGAAGCGAGGAAACCTGCGCTGATCAATCCCATCATCAATACGAGCGCGCCAGTGACGCGCCGGCGGATTTTCCGCTGGCGACGCGACTTCGCGGCATTCGCTGAGTTATCGGATGCGGGAGGGGGGGATGAACTCATCTGTATCCCTTTGGTATGTCGGGACGGAACTGGACGTCAGGGGCTGCCTGGGGCGTACAGCTGATTAACGGATGAAATAAATCGTGGCAAACAGCGCGATCCACACGATGTCGACAAAGTGCCAGTAGTACGAAACAACGATCGCGGCGGTGGCCTGGGCGGGCGTGAACTTGCTGACCCGGGTACGTGCGATCAAGAAGACGAAGGCGATGAGACCGCCGATGACGTGCAGACCGTGGAAGCCGGTGGTCATGTAGAACACCGAGCCGTACACGCTGCTCGAAATCGTGGTGCCCTCGTGCACGAGGTGGTAGTACTCGTAACCCTGGCCGGCGACGAAGAACGCCCCCATGACCAAGGTGATGGTGTACCAGCGACGAAGTCCGAAGACGTCGCCACGCTCGGCCGCGAAGACACCCATCTGGCAGGTGAACGAAGATGCGATAAGCACCAAGGTCACCGGCACGGCCAGATAAAGGTTCAATTCGGTTGGCTCCGGCGGCCAATTTCCGTTCGCCTGAGCTCGTGCCACGAAGTACATGGCAAAGAGCCCTGCGAAGAACATGAGCTCACTTGACAACCACACGATGGTGCCAACGCTGACCATATTCGGCCGGTTCAGCGAGTGCACGCGTTGGGTGATTGCCGATCCTGAAGTCCCTACTGCGCTCGTCACAGACAGAAGTATGACGCTTCGTCGTAAGAGACGACCACTCGGGTCCACCATCGGCGCGTCGCTCGGCTCGAGTTCGCGGGATCGGGCGGCGAACGCGCTGGTGGCGTGGTCGGAATATGCTGGCGCGATGGCAGCTACACACAAGAGTAGACCGTGGTTCCTGAGAATTTTCGGCACGAAGATTCCGACACCGCTCGATGCAGGGCGGTCGGATCTGGTCGTCGTTGCCGAAGGCTTCGACGACGCCGAGGCGAGCTCGACGGCTCTCGAACGTGCCGCCTCCACCGAGCCGGAGTTCAGGGCGGAGTCCGAAGTGGTTCTGCGGCATCATCTCGACCTCCCGGAGGGCTCGGTAGCCGATGCCGAGAGCATCGTCGCCCAGGACGGATATGTGCGAGGCGTGGGTCGGCCCGAGGACGTGACTCCGGTGGTCGAGAATTCGGTTCGCGTCGTCTTCGAGCGTGTCCAGGTGCTTGACGCCCTGCATTGCTCCCAGGAGCGGTCACGAATGGCTGGTCTGGCGCAGCGACTCGGTGGTTCGGTCGCCGGGTGGGACGCGCTCCAGCCCCCGATACTTGCGGAGGCGCCGCCCAAACGCGGTCGCAGAAAGTCCTGAGCGGCCCTATTCGGTTTCCTCGTTACCTCACTGACTAGGCTGCGAGGGTCATCGGCAGCACAAAATGGCAGCGCGAAACGACAGCTCGAAACGACAGCTCGAAATCCAGCCCACTTGAACGACAGGGGACCAAGGCACTATGGCCGGCACCGACGCATCCAACGCCGTGAACGTCGATTCGAGTGCAGTGGTGCGGTCCTGGCCGATGATTCTCGGTTTGCTCACGGACGGCAGTGACTTGTCGGAAGCCGACAGTCGCTGGGCTATGGGCGAGATCATGTCGGACAACGCCACCTCCGCTCAGATCGCTGCTTTCGGGGTCGGTCTGAAGATGAAGGGAGAAACCCCCGCGGAGTTGGAAGGGCTCGCCGCCGCGATGCTCGAACACTCCAGGCGCGTGCCGGTCGATTCCGACGTCGTCGACATCGTCGGCACGGGTGGTGACCGCTCCAACACGGTGAACATCTCGACGATGGCCTCGATCGTGGTTGCCGCGTCCGGTGTGCGAGTTGTCAAGCACGGCAACCGCGCTGCTTCGTCCAAGAGCGGTGGCGCCGACGTGCTCGAGGCGCTCGGCGTTCGCATCAACCTCGGGCCGGAGCAGGTTGCGAGGTGCGTCGAAGAGGTCGGCATCGGCTTTTGTTTCGCGCCGGTCTTCCATCCCGCACTGCGCTTTGCGGCGGTGCCTCGCAAGGAAATCGGCATTCCGACGGCATTCAACGTGCTCGGTCCACTGACCAATCCGGCTCGTCCGCGTGCCGGGCTGATCGGGTGCGCATTTCCGAAACTGATCTCGGTCGTCGCGGGAGTCCTTGCGCAGCGCGGCAATTCGGCGTTGGTGGTACGGGGAGACGACGGACTGGACGAACTGACCACATCGACGACGTCGACGGTTCACATCGTCGGGGGTGGAAGTGTGCGAACTGTCACGCTGGATCCGCGTGACCTCGGAATCGACCGCGTTCCTCTCGAAGAGTTGCGTGGAGGCGACGCCGAAATCAACGCCACGGTCGCCAGAACGCTGCTTTCCGGGCAGAAGGGGCCGGTCCGGGACGCGGTCCTGCTGAACGCGGGAGCAGCCATCGCGGCATTCAACGGTGTCGGCGACGATCTCGAGAGTGCGATCTCTGCCGGGATGACTGCAGCCGCTGCCGCGATCGACAGCGGCGCGGGCGCTGAACTGCTTCACAAGTGGGCGGCGCTCACCGCCGAGCTGGCCGACCAAGCCTGATCGAGGGGCTATTCACCCAGCGAGAAACCGGCCTCGACGTCTGCGCTGGAGAATGACTGGAACGCAATGTGTGTGGCGGTTCGGAGAACGCCGGGCACCTTGTTGATTCCTCCGGTGACCACGTCGGCGATCTGGGCGTGGTCACGCACTTTCACGATGGCGATCAAATCGACGTCACCTGCGCACGAGTAGACCTCGGTCACTCCGGACAGGTCGGCGACGGCCTGCGCGGTTTCCGGGATCCGAGCGGACTCGGCGTGAATCATGACGATGGCGTTGATCATTTTTCTCCTCGATTTCCCTGCGGGTTGTGATGACCCGGTGGTTTCGATCGAGCTTAGGGGTGCCGCCCCGCCGTTACGTCATCGATGTTCGGATTCGGTTCCGGCTCGGGCGAGTCGGCACCAGGCTTCCCACTTGCCGGCGCCGCTCACAGGTTCGACGTATCCGGATGTCGCCGACACGATTCGGACACCGTCCGACGAGAGCCACCTTGCGATCAGTCCCAGTTCTTCGGGTGACGCGCCGCGGAACGGGGCGTCGTCCGGTAGGACGGTTTCGGCCGCCGCGGTGATGGCGTCGACGACGGGCATCGGGTGAGTCCCACGTCTGGCGAGCCCGGCGGACGCGAGACGCCCGGACCGGATCACCGACAGCTCCCAGCCGCCGTCTCCGGTGGGGCGGGCGAGAACGAGTTGTTCGATCGCCGCGACTGCAGCGAGTCGCTGAGTGCGCCGCACTGCGGTGGCGACTGCGACCGTTCGGTCACGCAGACGCGCAGCATTCTCGAACAACGCGTGTGCGGACAGCTCGTCTATCCGGGCCTGCATCTGTTGGAGGGGAGTGTCGTTGGTTCCTCGGAAGAATCCACGCACGGCCTCAGGGGCGGCCGCGTAGTCCTCTGCGTTGATTTCCGGGGTCCAGGAGGCTGGACACGCCCCCAGTTCGCGAGCGGGGCAGTCAGGGCCGTGAACGGCGCCGCGTCCGAGACGCTTGGTACACGTGCGCAGACGACTGAACTCTGCGACGGTGTCGGCGACGTCGACTGCGTCGGCGCGAGAGGTGAACGGGCCGATCGAATCGGCCGTGGGCGTGCGAACCACGGACAGTCTCGGAAACGCCTCGTCGGTGAGGGTGATCCACCAACCTCGCTTGGGAAACTTGGAGCGACGGTTGTACGGCGGCGCATGCGCGCTCAGCAGTCGTAGTTCACGCACCCCGGCTTCGAGAGCGTGCGCGCACTCGACATGGTCCACGCGGGTGGCCAGCGCGACCATTTCCTTCATCCGGCCGCGGGTCTCCGAACCGGTGAAGTAGTTGCGGACGCGGCGTCGAAGGTCGGTAGCAGTTCCTATGTAGAGGGCTTCGTCGGAAGGACCGCGGAAAAGGTAGACACCGGGGCTTCGCGGCAGGTTTGCGGCGAAGGACCGTTTGGCCCGTTGATGCGAGGAAATGTTGGGCAGGTAGTCGACTAGTTCGCTGTAACTGTGGACACCCTGGTTTCCGACCCTGTCGATCAGTCCGTGGAGGACGTCGACGGTCGCACGCGCGTCGTCGAGAGCCCGGTGCGTCGGCTGGGTGGTCACTTGGAAGAGATGGGCGAGTGCGGAGAGTTTCACCGAAGGTGCTTCGTCGCGTGTGAGTACGCGCCGGGCGAGTTTGACGGTGCACAGGACACGGAACGCAGGCCACGGGCGCGCGCTGCGTGACGCCGCTGCTTTGAGGAAACCGATGTCGAACGGCGCGTTGTGTGCCACCAGCACCGCGCCCTCGGCGAACTCGAGAAATGCAGGCAGGACACGTTCGATGGGAGGTGCGCCGATCAGCATGGCCGTGGTGATTCCGGTCAGTTCGACTATGTAGGGCGGAATCGACCGGCCGGGTTCGACGAGTGTTGCCATTTCGCCCAGTACCTCGCCGCCGCGGATCTTGACGGCGCCGATCTCGGTGATGGAGTCCTGGTCGGCGCTGCCCCCTGTGGTCTCGAGGTCGACGACGACAAATGTTGTCTCGCTCAGCGGTGTGTCCAGTTCGTCGAAGCTCAGTTGCCGCCCGACGTCGAACTTCTCCCCGTCGGAGAACGGGGGCGGAGACGGAAATTCTCGGGCCGAGGCGGGACTCACACCGCAGACAGTAGAAGTACCCCCCGACACGAATTCGAGAGTGCAGACACGGAATCCGACCCGCACGGACTTCCGTTGCGAAATCGGTCGATGAACGCCCGACAAAAGTAGGAGAGACGAGGATCACACTTGCGGTGGGAACTCGCGAATGTGGACGCGCGCCTACTTGTGAGTAGGGCGAGTCGAGGGGGTCTTCGGTGCGTCTGTCGACGGCTGAAACCGCGTCCGTGACCGGAACAAGTTCTAGTTTCAAGTAATCATCGTTGAACTGCATGGAAGATCGGATTGTCGGGTTTGGTGAGCCTTGGCAGTGGGTAGCGGGCGCGGGTTTGACGGCCTGGAGTGGGTCGCCGAACCGACCTGTTGTTATCTCCCCGTGACCCGCCGGGCGTATCGCGGGCGCGGCACCACGATTTCCGGCGAATCGGGCGCGATTGTCACGAAGCGGTCGACATCGTCGCGATCATTTCGTAACCTTCCTGAGACCTAACGAAGTCTTGCCGGACCAAACAGGACCGGCATCGTCAGGAACCGCCTAATCGGGATCTCCGCGAGGAACCCGAACCGGGAACCCAAGTTTCCACTGGGGTGAATCCCGCCTGGGGTGCAGCACGCAGGATCGCTGCAGACCACGCGGGTAGGGCTGATCTTCCCAGCCCGAACCCGTCAGCTAACTCGGTCGGCGGATGAATGGAAGAAATGGAGCACCCCTTAAGTGGCGTCACAGAGTTTCAAGCGTTCAGCGCAGTTGGCAGTAGCCGGCGCGCTCGCAGTCGGAGCATTCGCTGCAACCGCTGCACCTGCCTCGGCAGACCCCATCACCATCCCCGGCGTCGGCACGTTCGAGGTTCCGGGCGTTTCTATTCCTCAGTTGCCGGTCATTCCGGGCATCACCGACATCGCACCGGCTGCACCGGCCGCTCCCATCTCCAGTGTTGGTGAGCAGGCAGTTCGCGCCGCAGAGAGCAAGCTGGGCTCCCCGTACGTGTACGGCGCAGCCGGCCCGGACGCATTCGACTGCTCCGGTCTCGTTCAGTGGGCATACAAGCAGGCCGGTCTCAACCTGCCTCGCACGAGCTACGACCAGGCTGCAGCCGGCGTTGCCGTCGCACAGTCCGATCTTCAGGTCGGCGACGTGATCTCCTTCTACGGCGGATCGCATTCGGGCATCTACGCCGGTAACGGCAATGTCATCCACGCGTCGACCGCTGGTCAGCCCGTGAAGCTCGCTCCGGTGTCCTCGATGCCGTACGACGGCGCTCGCCGTTACTGATTTCTGAACACGCTCGACGGCTGTCTCCGGTAGGCAGTCGGAACGATCCGCCGCTGTGATGCGGCGGAGCTCGGGGGAGCTCCGGATCTTCGAATGTGGGCCTCGAATCTTCGATTCGGGGCCCACATTTTCGTTTCGCGACAATTCGCCCGGTACTTCACCCCGACACGCCTACCGGCGAGTAGACACAAACGTATGCCGTTCCGTAACCTTATCGAGACATTGCGCGGCCGAGACAGGTACTGTGGATAGTTGACAGCCAGCTAACAGATCGTCGACCGGTCCCGGTCGGCGTCGCTTCACCGAGACGGAGAGTTGCATTCCGTGGTTTCATCGAAAAACAACAGTCGAGTACGGGCCGCATTGACAGTGGGAGTGCTGGCGTTCGGACTCGTTGCAGGGCCTTCGATGCAGGCCGGTGCCGACCCCGTCATCACCAACCCCACCGAGGCGCTCGACAAGCTCGGTGAACTCTCCCGGGTTTCCGAGCAGACCAACGAAGCGCTGCACAACGCGCAGATCGACCTCGACGCGAAGCTGGCAGTCGCGAATGATGCGGACGTGCGATCGGCAGCCGATCAGGGTCTTCTCGACGCGGCTTCGGCGCGCGTCGCCGAGTTCGCTCCGGCGGTAAACCGTATTGCCACAGCGAATTACCAGGGTGCGCGAACCAATCGCCTCTTTGCGTTGATGGTGAGCGACTCGCCGCAGCAGTTGCTCGACCAGATGTCTGCGCTCGACGTGATTTCCAACGACGCGGCAGTACAGGTCTCTCAGTTCAACCAAGCCACTGCCGATGCGCGTGCCGCCTCGGAAGCGTCGAAGCGATCGGCCGAAGAAGCGCGAACCGCCGCCGATCAAGCCCGCGCGCTCAGTGACGATTTGCAGCGCAAGCAGAGTGAACTGCAGACGCAGATCGCCGACGTGACCAAAGCCTTCCAGAATCTCACCGACGACGAACGTAACCAACTGAGCGGTACGCCTTTCCCGCCGGACGTCGATCTCAGCAAAATTCTGGCTAACTTGACCCCTGGCTCGGGTGCTGCTGCTCTGCAGGCAGGCCTCACGCGGATCGGTGACCCGTACGTCTGGGGCGCGACCGGCCCGAACGAGTTCGACTGCTCAGGTCTGGTGGTGTGGGCCTACAAGCAGATCGGAAAGACTCTGCCGCGATCGAGCCAAGCGCAGGCGCAGGGCGGTGTACCGGTGTCGAGGGACCAACTACAGCCCGGCGACGTCGTGACTTTCTACAGCGACAACTCGCATGTCGGCATCTACGCCGGCGACGGAAACATTCTGCATGCGTCGACGTTCGGCGTACCGGTGAAGGTCCAGTCGATGGCAGGCATGGAGTTCTCCACTGCGCGTCGTTACTGACGGCTTGCTGCGCCCGAGCGGCGTGTGGCCAGCCGCCGTGAAGCGTCGAGTCGAGTTCTCCTACACTCGGCACCGTGCCGACTGAACCGATGACGACGCCCGACGTCGGCGCAGATCGACCACGCCGTTGGGAGTATCCGGCCCTCGTGGCGCTCGGTGTAGCCGTGGTGCTCGTTCTGGGCCTGACGATCTTCCTGACGAACAGGTCCGATTCCGACGAAAATGCCGCCGCCGAACAGGACGCGGAACGCAGCGCTCAAGTCCAGAGCTTTCTCGATGCATGGGCCGCGGCTCAGATGTCCGACGATCCGTCGGGGCTGGCGAAGTTCGTCGACAGTGCCGCCGCACCCGGTGTGCTCGAGGCGGAAGTTCGACGAGCCACTGCTGCGGGAGCGCTTGAATTCTCCGACTGGGGATACGAGATTCCCAGCGGCGGCCTGACTCCGGCGCCGCGAACCGGTGCGCCGGGCGGAGACGTCGAAGTATGGAATGCGCAAGTTCTGTTGCGGTACGCCCTCGACGGCGTCGACGCATTGCCCACGCGCAAGGCAGTGTCCATGACGCTCGCGAAACGCGGCGATCAGTGGTCGGTTCTTGCGGACGGGTCGATCGTCGGACTGGACGGCGCCCGAACGGCGGGCGAATCCTGGAACGGCCCCTGGGACTTCGGCCCGCTTGCCGTCGCAGAGAATTCTGCGGGTAACGCGCTGGTGATCGGCCACCCGGGTCAGCAGGCGTTCGTCGACGCTTTGGCTGCCGATGTGGACTCAGCCATCGAGAACACGACGCAGTTGTGGGGGCCGTGGTGGTCCGAGCGCGCGGTGCTCATGGTGGCGGGGTCCGCTGAGGAATTCACCGCACTGGTCGGCTCCCATCACGACGGCGCTTCGATTGCTGCAGTGTCGGTCGCGGATGCGACGGCGGACGGGTCTTCCGACGTGAGTGGCCAGCGGGTGGTCTTCTCGCCTGCCGCGGCTTCGAGGTTGACCGACATCACCAGGCGAACGGTGTTGCGCCACGAACTGATGCACATAGCCGCCCGATCGAAAACCCGTGACGGGTCGCCGATGTGGGTATTGGAAGGGTTTGCCGAATACGCGGGAAACCGTGGATCCTCGCGGGCCTGGGGTGAGATCGCGCCGACTCTGGCGGCAGCGGTACGCTCCGGCGATACTCCGACCGAGTTTCCGGACGACACGCAGTTCAGCGGTGTACCGGTCGTGAGTTCACTGGCGTACGAATCGGCGTGGTCGATCAACGCGTATATCGCCGATCGATTCGGAGAAGCAAAGCTGACCGACCTCTTTCGCGCTCTCGCCTCCGGAAAGATGACGGCCGAAGACCTCGATTCGCGGATCCGAGCGGTCGTTGGCGTCGGAACCGAGGAACTGCGAGCCGGATGGGTCGACTGGACCAACAGCCATCTGGGCTGAGTAGTTCGCGGCTGGGTCGATTGCAGCGGCGAGGTGCCCTTCGCACGTTTGAAGCACCGAGTGCCCTACGGTGGACGGATGCGCCGGACCCTCTTGGTGACCAACGATTTTCCTCCTCGCCCCGGAGGTATCCAGTCCTATCTCCACACGTTCGCCGGGCATCTGCCGCCGGACAAGTTGGTGGTGTACGCACCGCGGTGGCGGGGCGACTCGCACAAGAAGTTCGATGCGGCACAGCCTTTCGAGGTCGTTCGGCACCCGACGACGCTGATGCTGCCGTCGCCTTTTGTCGCTCGTCGAGCCGCGAAGTTGGTCAAGAAGCACGACTGCGAGTCGGTCTGGTTCGGTGCGGCAGCGCCGTTGGCGTTGTTGGCGCCGGTTGTTCGACGTGCCGGAGCGAGCCGAGTGATCGCGAGTACTCACGGCCACGAGGTCGGATGGTCGATGATTCCCGGTGCGCGGCAGTCGTTGCGTGTGATCGGTGACCACACCGATGCGGTGACGTTCGTCAGCAAATACACCCGTGGGCGGTTCTCGGCGGCCTTCGGCCCGCAAGCGGCGCTCGAGCACCTTCCTTCCGGAGTGGACACGTCAGTGTTCCACCCGGACTCGGTCGCCCGCGCGGAACTGCGTAAGCGATACGGGCTGGGCGAGCGGCCCACGATCCTGTGCCTGTCGCGGCTCGTGCCACGCAAGGGGCAGGACATGCTCATCAAGGCGCTGCCGACCGTACGCAAGAGCATTGACGGGGCGGTACTGGTGATCGTCGGAGGTGGGCCGTACGAGGACTATCTCCGCCAATTGGCGCGTAAGACCGGGATGGACGATCACGTCGTCTTCACGGGCACGGTGCCCGCCGCAGAGTTGGCGGCGCACCACACGATCGCCGACGTGTTCGCCATGCCGTGCCGTACCCGAGGCGCCGGATTGGACGTCGAAGGACTGGGAATCGTCTACCTCGAGGCCTCGGCTACCGGTGTGCCGGTCATCGCCGGGCGCAGTGGTGGCGCTCCGGAAACGGTGCAGCAGAACAAGACCGGGCTCGTGGTCGACGGCACCTCGGTTCGCGACGTCGCCGAATCCGTGATCGAGGTGCTGTCCGATCGTGATCGCGCGGCCGCGATGGGAGCAGCCGGCCGGGCATGGGTTGCCGAAGACTGGAAGTGGGACACGCTCGCTTCGAAACTGCGTAATCTCCTCGGCTGAGCAACCGGGACTCGAACGCGAACGGCCCGCACCGAATTCGGTGCGGGCCGTTCGTGTCGGCACGTTCGTGTCGGCAGAGGACTGATCGGCGAAAGACTACTTGGCGTAGATCTTTTCGATGTCGGCGGCAAAGCTCTCGTGCACGACGTTGCGCTTGAGCTTCATCGTGGGCGTGAGTTCGCCTGTGTCCTCGGAGAAGTCGACCGGAAGAATGCGGAACTTCTTGATCGCCTCGGCGTGTGAGACGAGCTTGTTGGCCTCGTCGATGGCGTCCTGGATTTCGCCGACCAGTTCGCCGTCCGAAACCAGGTCGGCCGCTGTGGTTCCTGCGGCCTTGTTGTTGCGCTCGTTCCAGGCGGGAAGGGCTTCGGCGTCGATGGTGATGAGGGCGCCGATGAAAGGCTTCTGGTCGCCGACCACGATGGCCTGGCTGATCAGCGGGTGCGCGCGAAGGGAATCTTCGAGCTGAGCGGGGGAGACGTTCTTGCCGCCTGCCGTGACGATGATTTCCTTCTTGCGGCCGGTGATGGTGATGTAGCCGTCCTTGTCGACGGTGCCGAGGTCGCCGGTGTGGAACCAGCCGTTCTCGATCGACTCGGCGGTGGCCTTCTCGTTGCGCCAGTAGCCGGTGAAGACCACCGGTCCCGAGAGGAGGATTTCGCCGTCTTCTGCGATACGAACGGAGTTGCCGGCCAACGGCTTTCCGACAGAACCGACCTTCTGTGCGCCGATGGTGTTGACGGCGAAGGCCGCGGTGGTTTCGGTCAGTCCGTAGCCCTCGTAAATCGTGACGCCGATACCGCGGAAGAAGTGGCCGAGTCGAGCGCCCAGAGGTGCACCACCGGAAATGGCCAGCTGGCACTGCCCGCCGAGCGCTGCGCGCAGCTTCGAGTACACGAGCTTGTCGAAGAGAGCGTGCTTGGCCTTGAGAACGATGCCGGCGCCGCCCTTGTCCTGCGCCTCGCTCCACGCGACGGCAGTGTCTGCGGCCGCGTCGAATATCTTTCCCTTGCCGTCGCCGTGCGCCTTGGCGCGTGCGCTGTTGTAGACCTTCTCGAACACGCGCGGCACCGAGAGGATGAAGTCGGGCTTGAACTCGCCGAACGTCGGAACGAGGTTCGGGATGTCGCTCGTGTGCCCCAGCGCTGCACCGGCATCGAACGACGCGATGCTGACTGCGCGAGCGAGAACGTGCGCGAGCGGCAAGAACATCAGAGTGCGAACGCCAGGAGTCTTGAGCAGCGTGCCGAGGTTGGAGTCGAGGATGCCCTTCGACTCGGCAATCAGGTTGGAGTGCGTCAGCTGGCAGCCCTTGGGTCGGCCTGTGGTGCCCGACGTGTAGATCAGGGTCGCGGGATCGGATGCCTTCAGTGCAGCGACGCGGGCGTGGACGTCCTCGTCGGAGATGTCGGCGCCCAGTGCGGTCAATTCCTCGACGACACCCTTACCGCCCGCCGCGGCATCGATCTGGTAGACCGTGCGCAGCGCGGGTGCGGCTGCAGCGACGTCCTTCACGGTCGCGGCGTGAGTGTCGTTCTCGACGATGAGGTCGATTGCTTCGGAGTCCTCGAGAATCCAACGAACCTGCTCGGCTGCGGAGGTTTCGTAGATCGGAACCGTCACGCCACCGGCTGCCCAGATGGCGTAGTCGACGAGCGGCCATTCGAAACGCGTCGCCGACATGAGGCCGACGCGGTCGCCCTGCTTGACGCCGATCGCGATGAGGCCCTTGGCGACGGCAGTCACCTGAGCGGCGAAATCGCCTGCAGTGACATCGACCCATGCATTTCCGACTTTGCGCTTGTAGACAACCGCCGCCGGCTTCGTCTTCGCGAAGGCGAAGACCGAGTCGACCGCGGAGGCATCCTCGGGAATGGTGAACGTCTGGGGTGCGCTGAACTCAGGCACGAAATACCTCCGACACTGCGAAATACTGACGAGTAGGGTTTTCGTCTCCTACTGTAGTCGCATGTCCGACGCAGTTGTGGCCAGGCTTACAGTCTGTCCGGTATGTAGTGTTGCGACACCCCTCGACGCTTCGCGGACGCGATATGTGAAGCTACTTCGGTGAGCAGCATTCAGGTCGCAGACCAGACTTTCATCGCCGCCCCGCCCGAGCGGGTCGCCGAACTGTTGTCCTCGCGCGCGCAGTGGCGTCGCTGGTTCAGTGATCTCGAGCTCGAAGTCCGGGAAGATCGCGGTCCCGCAGGATTCCGTTGGGGAGTGTCAGGTCAGCTGGTCGGCACCATGGAGGTGTGGCTCGAACCGGTCATGGACGGGACGATCGCGCACTACTTCCTGCACTGTGAGCCGGTCGGCGTATCGCCGTCCGATCTGGCGACCCTCGACCTCGCCGGGATGAACCGCAAGCGTCGGGTCGATGGCAAGGTCATGTCGTTCCAGCTCAAACGCGAACTCGAAGCGGGACGTGCCGCCGGAGTAGCACCGGACTGATAATCGAAGCACTGCACGTTGTGCAGGTTCTGGACTTTTGACGAAGGAAGGTAGCGCAGTCGTATGGCCGAGAAGACCAAGGGGTTGATCAGCATCGACGCTCCTGCCGACGCCGTGATGGACGTCATCGCCGATTTCGAGCGGTACCCCGAGTGGGTGGCCGCGGCGAAGTCCGTCGAGGTGACGGCGCCGGGACAGGGCGGCCGCGCGGACCGAGTACGTTTCGTCCTCGACGCGGGGATGGTGAAGGACACCTACGAACTGCAGTATTCGTGGGCACCGGACGGTATGGCGGTGAGTTGGGAGCTGATCTCGGGCGAGATTCAGAAGTCCCAATTCGGTTCGTACACACTCGAGCCCGGCCCGAACGGCACCACGTCGGTCACCTACGAGTTGACGGTCGACCTGACGATTCCGATGATCGGACTGTTCAAGCGCAAGGCCGAGAAGATCATCACCGACACAGCTCTGAAGGAACTGAAGAAGCGAGTCGAGGGCTGAGTGCCGGAGCAACGATCGCGCGTCCAACTGTTCGTCGGTAAAGGCGGAGTAGGCACGACGACGCTTGCCGCAGCGACTGCTGTGTCGGCTGCGACCGATGGGGCGAGAGTGCTGCTCGTGTCGATCGATCAGGCAGGTTCTCTTGCAGACGTCCTGGGCGTGCCGAATCCGCGAACGACCACATCTCTCACCGAGCGTCTCGACGTCCGGCAACTCGACACGTCAGCGCTCCTCGAGGACAAGTTCCGAGGATTGTCGGGGTTGCTCGACGCTGCAGGAACTTTCGGAGCGGGAGATCACGAACACGGTTCGTCGTTGGAGGGCTTGGAACCGGAAGAGTTGACGGGATCCCTGGGCATCCAAGACATGCTCGGGCTCGCCGAGATCGTCGACCTCTCGGACAGCGGCGACTACGACCTCGTGATCGTGGACTGTCCGGCCGCCGCCGAAGCGCTGCGGATACTCGGCTCGCCGTCGATGGTGTCGGAGTATCTCGAGCGATTGTGGCCGCGGCACAGGCGGATGGTCGCTGTGACAGGTACGGACATGCGGCTGCTCCTGCTCGTGTCCGTCGTCGAACGCGTGCTCGCGTCGGTGGATCGGATCGCGGTTCACCTCTCGGATCGGGAGAACACCGGCGTGCGTGTGGTGACGTCGGCCGACGGCGTGTCGGTCGCGGCGACTCGTCGGACGTTGTCCGGGCTGGCTCTGGCCGGGTTGCGAGTTGACGGGATTGTGGTCAACAACCTTGTCCCGCAGTTCAACTCGTCCGCCGGGAAGGGTGCCGACGATTCACCGGCGGCGCAGTGGCTCGCCTCGATCCGGGCGGCTCAGGCACTCGTCGTGGACGAACTGCGTGGATCAACCGATGGAATGTCCGTCACAACGGTCGAACGCGCTTGCGCCGAACCGGTAGGGTTGGCCGCTCTGGGCGAGATCGCGGCCACGTTCGAGGGTGGAACGGGCACGGATTCGGGCACCGTCGGTACCGCGGACAACATCGTGGTGTCGTTGGAGTCCGGGACCGGAGTCGATTCGGTGTACGTGATGCGGATGTACCTTCCGCTCGTGGATCCGTCGTCGTTGTCGTTGGGCCGGGTGGAGGACGATGTGCTGGTGGGAGCAGACGGCGTACGACGCAGAGTTCGTTTGGCGTCGGTGCTGCGTCGTTGTGTCGTGAACGGGGCGGAGTTGGACGGCAGTTACCTGATCATCCGGTTCAGCCCGGATCCCGCGGTGTGGCCGGTATGAGCGAAGAGCACGAGCGCCTCGTCGCGGAGTTTCGCGCGCTGGCGGAAACCGTTCTGACGCGCCTGGAACCGGTGCTGCAGAAGGCCGCAGCAGCGACGGCCGACGTTGCGAGTGACTCGGCGTCCACGGACACGCAGCCGGTGTTCACCGGCTGCAGCTGGTGTCCGGTGTGCGCCCTCGCCGCACTGGTTCGCGGTGAGCACCACGAACTGTTGGCATTCCTCGCGGGTCAAGCAGCAGCATTCCTTGCGTTGCTTCGTGAGATTCTCGACGAGTTTCTCGGGGGGCCGTCAGGTCCCGATCGTGGACCGGACGGCGGTCCGACGACGCCAGGTGCGGAGCGAACTCGCACGGCGGCATTTGTCCCGATCAACGTGACGGTCAAGGACTGACTCAGTACCCCGGGTAGAGCGAACGGCCCGAGATGAGCACAATCGACACAATGGTCACCGACGCACGAGGCACCGATTCAGGGTGCGCACTCCAGCGGACGCCGCTCGCGCGGGAATCGTCGCGATGAGCGCGCGCCGCTTGAAAGCGGTCTCCGACTCCACCATGGACGACATCTTGACGGTCGGCATCGACGTCGGCGGGACGAGTATCAGGGCCTCCGTCGTGGACGTCGACGGACAAGTGCTCGAGATGATTCAAGCCCCGACCCCGCAGTCGGCCAGGGCACTCGAAGACGGTCTCGATCGCGTCGTGCGCGAATTGGTCACCAGGCACGAGGTATCGGCCGTGGGGTTGGCGGTCGCCGGCTTCATCACCTCCGATCGAAGCTCGGTTCGGTTCGCTCCGCACTTGCCGTGGGTGGACGCGCCGGTCGGAAGTGACTTGAGCAAGCGGCTCGGCTTGCCGGTCGTTCTCGAACACGACGCCAATGCGGCGGCGTTCGCGGAGCACCGATTCGGCGCGGCCGCAGGTGGCCGCAATGTCGTGATGGTGGCAATCGGGACCGGAATCGGTGGAGCGCTGCTGATCAACGGTGAGCTGTACCGGGGGAGTCACGGCGTCGCCCCCGAACTGGGCCACATCCAGGTCGTTCCGGGCGGGCGTCAGTGCGCGTGTGGCAAACGTGGGTGTTGGGAGCGCTATTGCAGCGGAACGGCGCTCGTCGACACGGCAATCGAACTGCTTGCCGCCGACCCGGCCGCGTCGACGGTCCTGGCGCGCGAGGTAGCGGTGGATCCTGGTTCGCTCACCGGTCGCCGGATCGCCAACGCCGCGCAGGACGGTGACCCACTCGCGCTGGCAACGATCGCCGAGTTCACCCGTTGGCTGGCCGTGGGTCTGGCCATGGTCGGTGACGTCTACGATCCCGATCTGGTCGTGATCGCCGGCGGCGTCGCGAGTTCTGCCCCACTGTTTCTCGACGACGCCCGCGAGCAGTACGCGACATTGTTGACCGGGGCGAAGCACCGCCCACTGGCCCGCATCCGTTCCGCTCAGCTGGGCGAAGCTGCGGGCATGGTCGGCGCCGCCGCTTTGGCCCGATCGGTAGTGCCTCAGGATCTCGGTGGGGTCGACGGCGCTGGAACCACGTCTGCCGGACTGTGATCGGGTCGATCCTGCAGGGGCGTGTGTAGCGGGGGTTACCGGTCGGCAGTAAGGTCGTACTCAGCGAAATTCAGCTGTGAATGGGAGGGACGCCGTGTGGTATTGGCTCTTCAAGTATGTGTTGCTGGGGCCGATTCTCTGGCTGCTCGGGCGTCCGACGGTCAAGGGTCACGAGAACATTCCGACTGACGGGGCGGCCATTCTGGCCAGCAATCACCAGGCGGTTCTGGACTCGTTCTACCTTCCGCTTCGCGTCAACCGCCGCATCACGTTCCTTGCCAAGAGTGAGTACTTCACCGGTTCCGGTCTGAAGGGCGCTTTCCAGAAGTGGTTCTTCACCGCGGTCGGTCAGGTCCCCATCGACCGAACCGGTGCAGACGCGGCGCAGGATGCACTCAACGCCGGTCTCAAGGTCCTCGGTTCGGGCAGCCTGCTGGGTATCTACCCCGAGGGGACGCGCTCGCCTGACGGTCGCCTCTACAAGGGCAAGACCGGAATGGCGCGCCTCGCACTTGAATCGGGCGTCAAGGTGATCCCGGTAGCGATGGTCGGCACCGACAAGATGAATCCGATCGGCTCACGGATGTGGCGTCCCGCCAAGGTCACCGTGATCGTCGGCGAACCCATCGATTTCTCCCGCTTCGAAGGCATGGGCGGAAACCGCTTCGTCGAGCGCGCTGTGACCGACGAGGTGATGTACAAGTTGATGAAACTCTCCGGCCAGGAGTACGTGGACATCTACGCGGCAAGCCTCAAGAACCAGGCGCCCACGAAACCCGAAGCTGCCGTCGACGTTCCGGCGGAAGGCGGCGAGTCGGTTGTCGATCTCGTGGCCTCGGCCGAGTCGAAGGAATCCGCGAAGTCCGACAAGGATTCGCTCCCGGACGCACAAGCCAGCTAGAGATTTCCCACACCGGCCGCACGCGCATTGGCTCCAGAGCCTGCGCGTGCGGCATAGTTTTCGGACGTGCGCTACTTCTACGACTGTGAATTCATCGAAGACGGTCGAACCATCGATCTCGTGTCCATCGGCGTTGTCTGTGAGGACGGCCGAGAGTACTACGCGGTTTCGACGGAGTTCGATCCCGCCCGTGCCGGTAGTTGGGTGCGCAAGAACGTGCTGCCTAAGTTGCCGCAGCCTTCGTCGCCGCTGTGGAAATCACGCGAGAAGATCCGCGACGATCTTCTGAAATTCTTCGTTCCGCGGCCGATGGTGGTTCCGGAGCTCTGGGCGTGGGTCGCCGCCTACGACCACGTCGCGCTGTGCCAGTTGTGGGGCGATATGACCGAACTACCGCAGTCGATGCCGCGGTACACCCGCGAACTCCGACAGTTCTGGGAAGACAACGGCAGTCCTGCCCTCCCGTCGGCGCCCGCCGACGCACACGACGCACTTGCCGACGCCAGGCACAACCTCGTGAAGTTCGACGCCATTTCGGCTGCACGGTCACTTCGCTGACCCAGGTTTCGGTGCGCGGGAAGTGTTCCGATTGGGCTGCGATCGAGAGCCTGTGTGACGCGCCGACGAGCGAGCGAATATCCTGTAGAGGTGAACTGGACTGTCGACGTGCCGATCGACCGCTTGCCCGAACTCCCGCCGCTGCCTGCCGGACTGCGTAAGCAGCTCGACGAGGCGCTCGCGAAGCCCGCTGCTCAGCAGCCCTCGTGGCCCGCTGACCAGGCGGCCGCCATGCGGACTGTGCTCGAGAGCGTGCCTCCCATCACGGTGGCCAGCGAAGTCGAGGCGCTGCAAGAGCGTCTCGCGCAGGTCGCGCGTGGTGAGGCATTTCTGCTCCAGGGCGGTGACTGCGCCGAGACCTTCGCGGACAACACCGAGCCGCACATCAAGGGAAACATCCGCACGTTGCTGCAGATGGCCGTCGTGCTCACCTACGGTTCCTCGATGCCGGTCGTCAAGGTCGCTCGCATCGCCGGCCAGTACGCCAAACCGCGCTCTGCCGACATCGACTCGTTGGGTCTGAAGTCCTACCGCGGCGACATGATCAACTCGCTCGTCGCCGACGAGGCAGTCCGCGCCCACGATCCTTCGCGACTGGTGCGTGCATACGCCAACGCCAGCGCCGCGATGAACCTGGTTCGCGCACTCACCGGCGCCGGCATGGCCGACCTGCACAAGGTGCACGATTGGAACCGCGAATTCGTCGCAGCGTCTCCCGCGGGCGCACGCTACGAGCAACTGGCAGCCGAGATCGACCGCGGCCTGCAGTTCATGAACGCGTGTGGCGTCACCGATCCGAGCCTGCACCAGGCACAGATCTTTGCCAGCCACGAGGCCCTGGTTCTCGACTACGAGCGCGCGATGCTGCGTCTCGACAACGACAGCGATCACCCCAAGCTCTACGACCTGTCGGCTCACTTCCTCTGGATCGGTGACCGCACTCGTCAGCTCGACGGCGCGCACATCGCCTTCGCCGAGTTGGTGTCCAACCCGATCGGCCTCAAGATCGGCCCGAGCACGACGCCGGAAATGGCGGTGGAATACGTCGAGCGTCTCGACCCCACCAACAAGCCAGGTCGTCTGACTCTGATCTCGCGCATGGGCAACGGCAAGGTCCGCGACCTGCTGCCGGCGATCATCGAGAAGGTCCAAGCCACCGGTCACCAGGTCATCTGGCAGTGCGATCCGATGCACGGCAACACCCACGAAGCCTCCACCGGGTACAAGACGCGCCACTTCGACCGCATCGTCGACGAGGTCCAGGGATTCTTCGAGGTCCACAACGGTCTCGGCACGCATCCGGGTGGCATCCACGTCGAGCTGACCGGTGAGAACGTCACCGAGTGCCTCGGCGGCGCGCAGGACATCTCCGACCTCGATCTCGGCGGTCGCTACGAGACGGCGTGCGACCCCCGATTGAACACCCAACAGTCGTTGGAGCTCGCGTTCCTCGTGGCCGAGATGCTGCGAGGCTGAAACCTTGCTTCGCCGAAGCTGATTCGCGCCGGCATAGATTTTCGGCAAACGCCCTCACCCGCTCGCGCAGGTGGGGGCGTTCGCTATTGCGTGAATCGTGTGACGAATCGGCGCTGCCAGGGCATTTCGACGGCGCGAGGTGAGTAACGTGCGCGAACGTACGCGGTGGCGTCCTTACTGGGCACTCCGTCCATGACGGCAAGAGCGGCCAACGCTGTTCCGGTGCGGCCGTATCCACCACCACAAGCGATCTCGACTCTTTCGGTTTCCGAGCGCACCCACACTTCGTGCAAGGCCCTGCGCAGCGCATCGGGATCGCTCGGCAACCAGAAATCTCGCCAGCGGACCCACTCCGACTCCCACTCGGTGTCGGGAGGTTCTTTGCCGGTCAGATAGACGCCGAAGGTGGGGAGAGGTCCGGAAGGAAGTGGATTGCGGAGTCCTCGACCCCGAATCGATCTCCCCGACGGCAAGTCGAGTATCCCAATGCTCTCGGGTTCCCACGTGGCCATGAATTCAGATTAGGCCGAAGCGGACTGTCAGGGAATTGCGACGACGCTGATGTCGGTGCCCTTGGCAACGAGGTCGTTCTTGACGCTCTGGCTGATGATGACCGAGCTGTCGTTCTGGGTGAGCTGACGCACGGTGATCTCGAGGCCGAGGCGGCCGAGTTCTTCGCGTGCTGAGGAGACGGAGCGGCCGATCAGCGAGGGAACCTTGACGGAGTCGGAGATGAGCAGAACCACGGAGGTGCCGGCGTTGACGGAGGACCCGACTGCGGGATCGGTGCCGATTACGCTACCGCCCTCGACGGCGTCGTCGAACGTTGTTCTGGTGGTGCTGACTGAGATGCCTACCTTGTCGAGGGCGGCGCGCGCAGCGTTCTCGGACATGCCCTTCACATCGGGAATGTCCACGGGCGGTGACCCTTTGGATGTGATGACCTTGACCGAGGAGCCCACGGCAACTTCGGTTCCCGGTGCCGGGTCGAGCGCGGCCACGCCGCCGATCGGGATCTTGGAGCTGAATGTGTCCCCGCCGTCGACCGCGACGAGAGTGCGATCGGCGAGTTGTGCGCCCAGGGCCGAGACGTCGCCGCCGGCCGGAATGGGCGGGACAGTCGGACGCCCGAGCGAAGTCAGCAGCGCGACGGTCGAGCCTTTGGTAACCCTGGAGCCGGAGGCCGGGTCTGTCCCGATCACCGTGTCGATGGGTTGGGCGTCGGAGTACTGACCCTGGACGTCGGGGGAGAGCCCGGCGTCCTGCAGAGCGGTGACCGCAGTGTCCTTGGTCAGCCCGTCGTGACGAGCAGCCAGATCAGGGTGGCTCGTCGCGATTTACGACGTGCCTCGACAAAATGAGCATGCGGATCGTCGTGCCCCGGGTGGTCGTCGCCGAAATCGGAACCGTCGTCGAAATCCGAGTCGCCGTCGACCGTCGCCGGACGAGCAGTTTGTGCGGTGACCGCGCGAGTGTGCTGGATACCGCCAGGGGGAGGAGAGCCCGTGCCGAGCGCCGTGGTGGCTGCCACAGCCGGGGCCACGCCGGACGCCAATACCGTCGTGGCAGCAGGGTTCGGGCGCGCAGCAGAGTTCGGGTGTACCTCCGTGGGAGGCGCAGGCGCCGGTTGTGGCCGGGCCGGGGCAACTTGCGCGCTCTGGTGCTGGGCGCTTCGACGCGGAGCGGGAACGCGGTATGACGGAAGTTCCAGTTGCTCGCTCACACTGCGAAGTGCAGCTGCCATCTCACCGGCGTCGGCGAAACGATGTGCGGGCTCGCGGTGAGTGGCTTCGGCAACCAGACGATCGAACTGCGCCGGTACACCGGGGATACGTGAACCTGGGCGCGGGACATCGTCGTGGATGCGTTGGTAGGCGATGGAGAGTGACGTATCGCCGGTGAACGGTGTTGTACCGGTGAGAAGTTCGAACATCAACACGCCGGTCGAGTAGACGTCGCTTCGAGTGTCGGCAATTCCTGACGTCACCTGTTCCGGCGACAGATAGGCCGCGGTGCCGAGGATCACGCTGTTGGAGGTGGTGGTTGCTGCCGCAGCTGCACGCACCAATCCGAAGTCGGCGATCTTCACTTCGCCGGTGTCCGAGATCAAGATGTTCTCGGGTTTGACGTCACGGTGAACCAGTCCCGCTCGATGCGCCACCGCCAACGCGTCCAGGACAGGTGCCACGACTGCAGCGACTGCGTGTGGCGGCATCGGTCCGCGCTCACGAAGGAGTTCACGCAAGGTTCCACCGTCGACGAGTTCCATCACGAGGAACACGTGATTGCGATCGCTGCCTTGGTCGTAGACGGCCACAAGGGCAGGATGCTTGAGTCGGGCCACGGCCCGGGCCTCGAACTCGAAACGAGTCAGGAACGCTGGATCGCCGGCGAATTGCGGGTCCATCACCTTGATCGCGACAGGTCGATCCAACCGTGTATCGAGGCCTCGATAAACGGTCGACATACCGCCGCGCGCGATCGGTGCGTCCACTCGATAGCGGCGCTCGAGCATTTCGCCGATCAACCCTCGACCTCCGTAATGACTGTTCCTCCGTGCTTGCGATCTGTCTGCTTGCGGTCTAGGTGGTAGCTGTCGGCATGTGGGTGGTTGTTTACCGCGTACTGGCTCCCGCAGTGAGGGCACCCATTTACATCCACCGCGAAATCCCGGTTACTGATACGCCGCATCCCGTCCATCGTAGCCAGCGATACCGACGCGGAAGTCTCGAGAACGTCACAGAGCGCTGTGACCTGAGCGGAGCGGCAGTTTCGAGCACTGCACCGGGCGGTACACAGCGGGCTCGCCGGACCGGATAAACTTCTCGCGGTGAGCGCGATTCCTTATTGTGATGATGTCCTGGATTCTTCGGTTTCCCTGTTCCAGCTGGTGGATGTGGCGAAGAACGTCGGGTTGCCGGTGAGCAAGGTTCACCAGTTGCTTCGCGATCACAAGATCATCGCAGTCAAGCGGCATGGCGTTCTCGGTGTCCCCGAAGTGTTCTTCGGCGAGGACGGCCAGATCGTCAAGTGGCTGCCCGGTCTGCTGGCGGTGCTGCACGACGGCGGCTACACCGATGTCGAAATCCTCCGCTGGTTGTTCCTGGCCGACGATTCCCTGCCGGGGCGCCCGGTGGACGCACTGCATGGTGATCTCGCGCGTGAGGTCATCCGCCGCGCACAGGCCATGGCTTTCTGAGCTGCCGGCCTTCTGACAACTCACCGCATGCGGTTTTTCGCCGCGTAGGTTGCCGACCGGACCAGACCCGGCGCAGCGACTCGAAGTCGCGTGCGTCCGGGAACGGACACACGTCGATGCAGTATCCGGAAGTCGGCGCGCTCGACCTGGTCGAGAATTGCTCCGTACAACACGAAAGCCGTGCGGATCGACGGCTGGACCCGCCGATCGAGCATCGGGATGCCAGATTCGGCAGACCGATACCGCCCCCGCGTCACGGCAATGAAGTGTGCCAGCGCGCGCTTGACCCGAACGTCCACCGTTCCGGTTCTGCGCCCGTGCTCGAGCATCTCGATGTCGACCCCGAATGCGGCGAACTCGCCCGCCGGTAGATACAGACGTCCCCGGTCGAGGTCTTCACCGACGTCGCGGATGAAGTTGGTCAGCTGAAACGCCTCACCGAGATTCGACGCGGGCACTACAGCTTCCTGCTGCGGAACGCTCACTCCGAGAATCGGGAGCATCTGCAAACCGATGACGACGGCAGAGCCGTACATGTACTCGCTGAGTTCGTCCATCGTGTTGTAAACGGGTCGAAACTTCGCCGTGTCGGGGGCGTCCATCCGCATGGACTCGAAGAAGGCGTCGAAATATGCGCGCGGGATGTCGAACGTCTTCACAGCATCCGCGAAGGCCGGGAGTACGCGTGTCAGGTCGAGGGGAACCGTCGACGGGAAGCCACCTGTCGCAGTGGGGTTGTCGAGTGCGTTGACGGCTGCACGTTCGACGTCGGCGAGCACCGTGCCTCGTTCATGCGGACCCGAGGGTTCGTCCACGATGTCGTCGACGACGCGAGCAAATGCGTAGAGCGCGTGAACTGCGCGGCGTCGAGGTACGGGCAACAACCGGGTGGCCAGAAAGTACGTTCGGCCGTGTTCCCTCGTCACGTCCTCGCAGAATTCATAGGACGCAGGCAGTGCGTTCATGACACGCGGATCACGCAGATCCTGACGTCGAGGGCGCCGAGGCGGCTGACGTCATTTCGATCGGTTTCTCGTGTTTGCGTCCACGAAGTCGCAGTGGGTCTTCCGTCTGCAAGGACATCGCCGCGATCACGGCAGCGACGATGGCCAGAGCAACGTGCGGGAAGGTGTACAGGCCGATCGATCCGTCCGGCTGGAACACCAGCATCAGCCAGGTGGACAGCCCGGTCAGTACGGCGAGAGTCGTCGGCGACATTGCGAAACCGGCAGCTACTGCCAGCGGCCAGGAGTAGTACCAGGGGAGTGCTGCGGGGGACAGAACGACGATGGCGACCATCACGATCACGATGCCCATGACGGCGTCGCGCTCGGTCTTGCGGTAGCGCCACCACACGACGGCGATGATCGCGATCAACACAACCGCCGAGATGGTCCGGGAGACTTCGAGGATGTCGTTGAAATGGTCGCCGGCGAACCAGGAGGTTGCCATGGTTCCGATGTGCGCCACGATCGTGGGCAGCGAGAGCCAGTTGATGATCTTTGCCGAACCGGAGAGTGCCGTCGTCCAGCCGAGGCCGACTCCGGCGATCAGTGAGGTGGATCCGAGTACCGCCACGAACACCGCGAAACCTGCGCCGGCCGTTTTGACGAACGATCGGATCGGTGACGCCGGTTCTCGCCCGGCGGCTGCGGCGTCCTCCCGCTCGTGGATCATCCAGATCCAGACTATGAAGGGAAGTGCGACGCCTGCGGTTGCCTTGATCGCGACGGCGAGCGCGATCAGCCCGATCCCGAAGAGGTGCTTGCGTTCGAGAGCGAGCGCAATGCCTGCGGCCATGAGGCCGACCATGAGCATCTCGTTGTGAACGCCGCCGATCAGGTGGATCAGGACGAGGGGATTGAGTACTGCGAGCCACAGGGCGATCGAGGTGTTTCCGCCGAGCTTCGTCGCGAGATGGGGAACGGCCCACATCATCAGGGCGAGTCCGGGGAGCATCGTGATCCGCAACAGCATCGTGCCGGCGATGACGTTCTCACCGGTCAGCCGAACGATGGCGTCGGCAAGGAGAAGGTGAACCGGACCGTACGGGGTAGTTGTCGTCGTCCACACGTTGGAGACGTTGTCGAGCAGGATTCCCGGATTGACGACGGGGCCGACGGCATACGGGTCGAAGCCGTTGCGCAACAACGCGCCTTGCGCCAGGTAGGAGTAGGCGTCACGGCTGAACATGGGCACCGCGAACAGCAGCGGAAACGTCCAGACCGGGACGACGTAGCGCAGGCCGCGCAACGAGACGTCACCGCGCAGAGTCGAGCGGCCCAGTCGAACCCAGGCGGCGATCATGCATAGGACACCGATCCAGACGATGGCCGCCGACAGAATCGATCCGTGTCCGAAACGGAGCCAGGACAGATGCATCGACTCGAGCAGCGGATCTTGGCGCCGGACGCTACCGGCACCGAATCCGCCGAAAGTGATCATGACTGCGCCGAAGAAACCGAGCAGTGCACTGTGACCTTCGGGAGTCCGAAGGAAATTGGCGGCCCTTAGGTGCCACGGTCTTTCAGTGGCTGCGGCAGAGGACGTCATCGGTGCAGGTTCCTCCCCCGAGGAGATCGGTGTCGATCGGCGCATGCAGCGCCCGAGTCGGTGAATCGTGGATGAATGGTCGGTTACGAGGGGCTAGTTTAGTTGCTCGCACGAGTGCCCACCGCGCTGGCTCGCTCGCGTGTACCGGTAATACGTTCGGCGGCGAGCCGTCCGGACAGCAGAACGGTCGGTACTCCCACCCCCGGAACGGTTCCCGATCCGGCGAGAACGACGTTGTCGAAGCCGCGGGCGAGGTTCTTGCGTCGGAACGGCCCCGTCTGGGTGAAGGTGTGTGCCGCTGCGAACGGGCTACCCGCGGCCATGCCCTTCTCGAGCCAGGTCTGCGGGGTGTCGACGTGATCGATCTCGAACCCTTCGACCAGTCCCGTGTAGCCACGTTCTTGCAGCGTGAGGATGATTTCGCGCACGTAGGGCGGGCCGAGAGTCGACCAGTCGAGACTTGCACTGTCCAGATTCGGACACGGCGCGAGGACTGACAGCGGTTCACGGATTCGGCCGTCTCGCGAGAAGGCCAGGCTCGGATCGGTCTGTGCCGGTCGGGTGACGAGCAGTGACGGATCACTCATCAGTCGCCCGCGGCCGCGGCGTGCCGTGATCTCGGCGAAGGTACGCTTCCACGCCTCGCCGAAGTCGATCATGTGGTGTCGCTGCGCGGGCCATTCGTCGGCGACCGCGGAGGAAACAGTGCCGTGAATCACGACAGCGGACGGCGATGTACGCACCGGGCGCGGACGCAATCGCGTATGCGGGCGCAACAGCGAGTCCGTGACGGCCATGTCGGGAGTGAGGACGGCGGCGTCACAGTCGAAGCGCTCGCCGTCGCGTGTGTGAACGGTGTGCACGCGCCGATCGCTCACCTCGAGGCGTTCGACAGTGCGGCCGAGATGCAGAATTCCGCCGGCCTCGGTGAAGGCGTCGGCCATCGACTCGGCGATCGTGCGCATTCCGCCCTCGGGGAAGTAGACGCCGAGTGAGGTGTCCATGTGAGCGATCGCCCCGTACACCGCGAGGGCCCGAGACGGAGCAACGCCCGCATACAGCGCTTGGAAGGTGAAGATCCGCCGGAGGCGAGGGTCGCGGATCTTGCGATCCACCTGCCCGCCCAGTTTCCCGAATCCTCCCAGTGCGACGAGCCGGCTCAGATCTTTGACTGCGTCACGCGAATTGACCAGTCCGAGGGGAGAATCGAAGTCGGCGTCCATGAAGCGGTCGAATTCCGCGTCGAAGATCCGGTTCAGCCATCGCCGCAACGCACGGTATCGCTGCGCTTCTTCCGGCCCGCAGACACGGGATACCTCGGCAGCCATGTCTTCTGGATCGGCGTGGACATCGAGAGCGGTGCCGTCTGCGAATCGCGCGTGGTACGTCGGATCGAGCTTGTGCACAACGAATTTGGGGTTTGTCGAGGCTGGGTCGGCACCGACGGCGGCAAGCGCGTCTTCGACGAGTTCGGGCATCGTGAGCACCGTTGCGCCGTTGTCGATGCTGTAGTCATTGCCCTGGTAGACACCGACTCGCCCACCGACCGAGCTGTTGCTCTCGAGAATCGTGACGTCGCGGCCGGCGCCACGCAGATACAACCCCGCAGACAGTCCGGCAAGTCCCGCGCCGACGATCACGACTCGATCGGTCGGCGAGCTGACGGTTCGAGTGCGGTGCACGTGTGCCACGGTCAGTAGCTTCGCTTCGTGGCCGCGATCGCCATGTCGGTCAGGCGAGCCTTGGACTCTGCCGTTGCCGTGCTCGAGTCGAGGGCGTTCGCAGCTGCCTCGACGAGGGTGTCGATCTGCGTTTCGACGTCGGTGACGGCGCCCAGATCGGTGATCACCTGGCGCAGAGTGTCGACCTCGGTGTCGGTCAGCTGCGTGCCGATTCCGTTGCGGAGCAGTTCTGCTGCCGCCGGATCTGCGGCGTCGGCGCGGGCAAGCGCCATCGCGAACAGGACAGTTCGCTTACCGGCGATGAGATCGTCGCCCGACGGTTTGCCCGTGACGGACGGATCTCCGAAGACACCGAGCAGGTCGTCGCGAAGTTGGAAGGCGATACCGATGTCCGTGCCGAAGGACCGGTAGGCATCGACCAACTCGGCGTCCGCACCGAACAGCGCGGCGCCGAGGTGCAGTGGGCGTTCGATCGTGTACGCGGCGGTCTTGTAGCGGTTGACCCGCATGGCTGCCTCGACGGTCTCGTCGCCTCGGGCTTCGTTGCTGATGTCGAGGAATTGGCCACCGAGCACCTCGGTGCGCATTGCCGACCAGACCGGGCTGACACGTGCGGCCGCCTCGGGGCTGATCCCGGATTCTCGGATCATGTCGTCCGCCCAGGCCAAGGCCAGGTCGCCGAGAAGAATGGCGACGGCCTCGCCGAAGTGCGCGGAGTCGCCGCTCCACTCCTCGTCTCGGTGCTGGTCCTCGAATTCGACGTGAACGGTCGGGAAGCCGCGCCTGGTCGTGGATGCGTCGATGATGTCGTCGTGGACGAGCGCGCAGGCCTGCACCAGTTCGAGGGCGGCGCACGCACGAATCACCGCGTCTGCGTCCTTCCCGTTCGGGTCGCCTCCGGCGCCGAGCCATCCCGTCCAGGCGAACGACGGTCGGACGCGCTTTCCTCCGCGCAGGACGAAGGCCTCGAGGGTGCTGACGGCCTTCTCGTATCCACCGCCGATGTTCGTGACGAGTTCGCGGCGTGAAGCGAAGAAGTCGCGGAGCGCTGCTTCGAACAAACCTGGCAGTTCGAGTGAGGTCGGATGCGGTGCGGTGTTGGTCGAACTCTGTCCAACGCGCGCGGTTCCTGCGGACAGGGTGGCCTCCAAGATCGGTATGTTCTCGCGCCGGATGGTTACACGGAAGCGAGCTTGGGGCCCAGCTTAGTAGGGGCTGGAATCAACGGCGGGTCGGGCCGTGAACTGCGCGATCCTGACATTCGGGATACGCAGTACTGGGCGATGAGCTTGTTTGCAGCTGGAAAACATATGCTTGACCGGTGACATTCGATCCAGTCAGGGGCCGCTCCAGCGAGGGGTGGGCCACCCGAACACCGTCGATCGTCGATCGGATCGCTTCCTCGACAGGTAGCCGTATTCCGTTCTCGGTCGAGTTTTCGCCGCCGCGTGACGCGGACGCCGAAGCGCGCCTGTGGCGTGCGGTGCGTACCTTCGAGCGGCTCGGACCGGCGTTCGTCTCGATGACCTACGGCGCAGGTGGCTCGACGCGCGATCGTACGGTGCGTGTCACCGGCGAACTTGCCGAAGAGACGACCCTGCTGCCGGTTGCTCACCTGACTGCTGTCTCACACAGCACCGAAGAGCTTCGCGCCATGGTCGGTGCCTACGCCGATCGTGGGATCAGCAACATCCTCGTATTGCGCGGCGATCCGCCCGGCGATCCGCTCGGCGAGTGGAAGAAGCATCCCGAAGGCGTCGAGTACGCCGAGGAACTCGTGCGGATGGTCCGTGACCTGGGCGACTTCCACGTCGGCGTCGCATCGTTCCCCGAGGGGCACTACCGCGCTCCGGACTTGGCATACGACACGAAGTACCTGGTGTCGAAGTTGCGTGCCGGCGCAGAGTACTCGATCACACAGATGTTCTTCGACGTGGAGGACTACCTGCGTCTTCGTGACCGGGTGAGTGCGTACGACGCAGAACAGGGCGCCAAGCCGATCATCCCGGAGATCATGCCGGTGACGTCGCTGCGCTCGGTGCGGCGCATGCTCGAGCTCTCGGGCTCGTCGTTGCCCCCCGCTCTCGAGCGTCGATTCGACGCCGCGGCCGGAAGCGGTCCGGACGAGAACCGTGCAGCGGTCCGCGAACTCGGCATCGATCTGGCCACCGAGATGGGTGAGCGGTTGATCGCCGAAGGCGCTCCGTGCCTGCACTTCATCACGTTGAACTTTGCACGCGCCACCAGTGAGGTCCTCGAGCGACTCGGTCTCACTCCCGACACTTCGGTCGGGACAGCACAAGCCGTCTGATCTCCGGTTGCCCCGCTCGACACCAATCGAGGGGGGCAATCGTCAGGCGCTATTTCGTGGTGTTTTTCGGATTCTTGTTGTCAGCTTGCTTGCTGGCAGGTGATTTCGTGACAGGCGTCTTCATGACCGGTGCTTTCGCGGCCGGCGCGCGCTTGATCGGTGCTCGATTGCGCGCCATCCAGGCCATCGCACCGACGACAATCGCGACACCGAGCGCCAGCCCGGCCATGATTCCTGCCCACCCGGCGAAGCTTCGGGTGCTTGGGTCCGCGTAGTTGACCTCGGCGCGCATCGTGGACACCTCGCCGGCGGGCAAGGTCCACGACACCCGGGAATCGCCGTCTCGTGTTCCGTTGGTCGTGCCGACCCGTGCCGGGAAGGCGATGCTGACCTGGACGTCGGCGCCCTGAGTCGGAACCGTCTTCAGGTCTGCCTTGCCGTCGAGCGTGACGGTGTCCCCGGATCGCTTGAGGGTGATCTGGAACGACCCGGACCCCTCGGCGTACATGGAGCCCAGTTGGGCGACGTCACCGAAGGACAAGTCGCTGAAGAACGCCTGGCTGCCGACGTACCCGTCCTTCTTGTACTCCTGAACCCGTATCTTGTCTTCCAGCGACGAAGGTGGGGTCAGCTGCGGACCCTTGTCCGCCTCGTTCGCCGGAATAGCGGCAGCTACCACCTGTCCGGTCACACGATCGTTCGCGGACACTCCCATCGACACCTGCACGCGGATGCACCCGGCAAGCAAGGGAACAAGCATGAGGGCGAGCGCGGCAACCGTCAGGAAACGTTTCCGACTGGTCGGCTTGGCGGCGGGATCGGTGGACTGTTGCACAGTGGTCATCGTGCCAGCCGTGGCGTAGCCAGTCATCGAGGCGGGGGCGTGTCGGCGGGTGAAGTTCGGCGGGTGACCTTCACGACCTGCTCGAACGACGCATCCAACGACGAGTCGCGCCCCGGCGGCTGTCCGACAGTGCGATTCGAGCCGCACTGCGACCGCTGGCTCCGGACACACCGCCACCGGGATGAGTCGATGCTCCGGTCAGATACAACCCGTCTGCTCCCGGAACACGATGGCCGGACAGTTCCGGAAGCGGTCGCCACAACATCATCTGATCGAGTGACATCTCGACGTGCATGACATTTCCGCCGATCATCCCCAATTCCGACTCGATGTCCCGGGGAGTCTGAATGAACCGGTCGAGGACGGAATCGGCGAACCCGGGTGCGAAAGCCTCCATCTCGCCGACGATCCGGTCGGCCTCCGCCTCGGCGACCGATGCCCAATCGCGATGTCCGCTGAGGCGATACGGTTGCCACTGCGACCACAGTGTCACCTGATGCCGACCGGCCGGGGCGATCGTGGGATCGATTCCGCTGAAACTCATTCCGAGAACCGCAGGGCGAGGAGGAAGTTCCCCCGCCAGTGCTGCGCCGTGTGCAGTGCGCAAGTGTGCGCGATCGGAGACGAGTAATTGCAATCCCGAGGTACTTTCCCGTGTCGTGGCGTCGCCGCGGTACGACGGAAGCGCGGATGTCGCCAGTCGAAGTACCGCGCCGATGCCGGGGCCGACCCTGATTTTCCGCCGCCAGTGATCGAGCGTGGTTCGGTCGAAGCCCCCTCGGCCCAGGAGGTCGAGCGTGGTCAGGATGTGGCACCCGGCGATTACCTTGCGAGCGTGAACTTCTCGACCGCTCTCGGTTGTGGCGGTCCAGTGACTCGAGTTTCGACGGATCGACGTCACGCCGTCACCGAGCGCGACCGTGGCGCCGTCGACAGCCATCCGGGAGGCCAACGCAGCACTCAGTGCGCCGCTTCCACCGACTGCTCGCCCTGGCGGCAAGACGTGCATGAGGGCCGCGAAGCCGACCATCGGAGCGGTTCCCGGTTCCGACATCGCAGGCCCGGACTGGGCGCCGAACCACGCAAGTGCTGCTTTGAGTGCCTCACTGTCGAAATACTCGTCGAGCAGTGCGTCGCCAGGCGCGAGGAACTGCCGAGACAGTTCGCTGTTGCCGCGTGCGGTGGCGAGACCTCCGAACGCACCGATCAGGTTCGATCCGGTGGGCGGTGCGGAAAACGCTTTCATGACATGTCGACTGCGCTCCGACCAGACCGCGACGAATCGCCGGTAGGAGTCGGCGTCCTTTGTCCCGCATGCTCGTTCGATGGACCAGCAGGTTGCGTCGAGGTCGCGGTGAAACACGATGCCCGGCCCGTCGGTGCCCGGGGCGGGCGGCGCGAACGCCCACGGGTCACAGTCGATGTAGCGCAGTCCGTGCGCGCCGAGTCCGAGTTCCTCGATGATGCCGCTGTGTCGGATCATGAGGTGTGCCGACGACCCCCGGTCCACCTTGTATCCGGGAAATCGCTCGACGGTCGAGACGGCGCCGCCGAGAACCGTGTCCTTCTCCAGAACCTCGACCGACCAACCCTCGCGTGCGAGGTAGGCGGCCGATACGAGCGCGTTGTGTCCGGAGCCGACGACGACGGCGTCGAGAAGCGCGCTCACAGCGGCAGTCCACGGCCGAGGACTGCGAACGGCCGGTTGTCGCCGGCAAAACGAAATCTGCGGAGCACGTCACGAAAGCCGAGGCGACGGTACAGCCGCCAGGCTCGGTTGTCCTCGTCGTACACCTCGGGTGTCGACAACAGAACACTGCGTTCGGGTCGATCGACGAGGAGGTGGCGCAAGAGCGATTCGCCCAACCGGTGACCTTGTCCGTTCGGATGCACGTGAAGTTCGGTGAGTTCGAAGTAGTCGCTCAGAATCGCGTCGATCTCGCTCTGGGGACGACCCGAGCGCCGAAGCCCGTGCAGTACCTGTTGATGCCACCACTGGTCCGGGCTCCCGCGATACCCGTAAGCGATCCCCACCAGCGGCAGATTTTCGTGTGACGGTTGCTGAGGAACCGCCAATGCGCCGACTGCCTTCCAGCCAGGCCGGTTCGCGTGCTCCTGCCACATCGGTGCGCGATGGAACTCGGTTCCTCGCGGATAGTCCATCGCGGTGACGTACACGGCCAGTGCCTCGTGGAGTCGACTCGCGAATTCTGCGCGATCGAGGTCGACCGTATGTGGTGTCCAGGCGATCTGCGGGTCGACCGGTCTCACCTCTTCTCTTGACGGCGTGTCGGTGGGTGCAGTTATATTGAATAGGTCGAACAGATGTTCGATGTGGGTGATCCGGAGATGCCCGAAGGGAAGCGGGCATCTCCGGCCCACCTGGTCTTGGATCCTCACGGTGCAGGAGGTGCCCCGATGTCCGAGCGTGTGAAGCCTGAACGTGTGAAGTGCCAACGAACTCTTCCTGCCGAGTTGTCGAGTCCGTCGGATGCCGCAATTTCTCGATTGCCGATGTCGGCGAGGCGGTCCTTCGGCGCGAGGGACGCCAGCGACCGCACTGCTCGAGTGGGAAAGTCCGGTGTGGCGTGGGGGCTGCTCCGGAAGGCGGATGCGCTTTTAGAGGAAGCGATTGGGGCGGGCGATCCTGCCGACCGGTTCCGGTGTGCCTACCTGGCGGCCCTACGTGGTGCCGGGGCAGTGTTGGCCGCAGCTCCTGCCGGTGCCGGCTCGAAGCGCAAGCGAAGTGGAAACGCGTGGGTTCTGATGGACGCCGCAGCGCCCGCGTTCGGAGCGTGGTCGAAATTCTTCGCAGGGTGGTCCGCTACGCGTGCGGCCGTGGAAACCGGCGTGTCGATCGTGATCACGGACTCCGATTCCGACGCATTCTTCGCCGAGGTCGGCCGTTTTCTCACGGCGGTCGAAGATTTCATCGGTCAGGACGCGTCCGAGCATTTGCGAGCGTCGTGAACAAATGGTCCGTGTCGGCAGTTGTTTCCGGGGAATTTCCTGGTCCGCACAGGCAAATGGAGCCGAATCGGGGCCCTTCGGCACGAATACGTACGCTTGTGGCGGAACTCGTACCCGGAGTTGGTGGTCCGAGACCTAAACTGCTCGTATTATGAAAACAGGTAATCGTCCAACTTGATTACCCGCCGCCTCACACCGTGGGGTGGTTGCCAAACTTCCAGTGCCGGGGGAGGTACCGTGCCACTCTCCGAGCACGAGCAGCGCATGCTCGATCAGATCGAGAGCGCTCTCTATGCCGAAGACCCCAAGTTCGCCTCCAATGTGAGGGGCGGCCGTATGCGGGCGCCGTCGAGTAGACGGCGGTTCCAAGCAGCGGCTCTATTCGTGCTGGGTCTGGTCCTGCTGATCGCGGGGGTTGCACTCCCGCTCAAGCCGGGCGGTTTTCCGATCATCAGCCTGTTCGGTTTCTTGTTCATGTTCGGCGCAGGGGTGTTGTTCCTCTGGGGTGGTGGACGTAAGTCTGCGCCGGCCGCCGACTCCGCTTCCGAAGGTGGCAATCATCCCTCCGGTCCGCCGGGTAGGGGTAGTGCCGGCGGATCCGGGCGGGGACGCGGCCGGAAGTCCGGCGGCGGATTCTCGTCGCGGATGGAAGATCGATTCAAACGCAGGTTCGAGCAGGACTAGCTCTCCCGCCCTTCTTCGGGCGTACTTCGAGAGTGATGCAGTTCGGACGTGACGCCCTCTTCAGGGCACGGACGACCACACGTGTGGCGGTCGGCAACCAAGGTTGCCGACCGCCACACGCCGTTGCTGTGGGTGTTGTACGTGTGCGCCGGCAATCCATCGAGTGAATCAGTGACGTGCGAGCGAATCACTCGCCACTCCTGCTGCCTCAGGGCATGCCCGCGGGCTTCCTCCACTTCGCTCCACTCGGCCCTCCACTTTCCTCCACCCTGGTCGAACTGCAACGCACGACCAGACCTCGTCCCGCTCACGTCTATTCGAAAACCGCGCTTGTACTGCGATTTTGTGTGGGGGAGCAACAGATCGTGGCGTAAAGGGTCGATCTGACGGCGGTGTGGGCCGGGACACGGTTACAAATTTCCCCCACGTCTCCCCACCTGCGCTGACCTGCTATTTATCAGCAAATGATGCTGAATAGGGACCATGTGCTCCTTGTTTGTGGGGGAAAGTGGGGTACTGTGGGTTCGGGCGGAGAGCTGAAGCACGATCCGCTCGATAGGGAGGGTTTCAGCGCAAGCTCGCAGGAGGTGTCGAGTGTTCCTCGGTACCTTCACGCCGAAGCTCGACGACAAAGGTCGGCTCACGTTGCCGGCAAAGTTCCGAGACGAACTGGCAGGAGGATTGATGATCACCAAGAGTCAGGATCACAGCCTCGCCATCTACCCCCGGGACGAGTTCGTCAAGCTTGCTCGAAAGGCAGCGGCAGCTCCACGCAATGATCCGGCAGCTCGGGCGTATGTCCGTGCCCTGGCCGCCGGCACAGATGAACAGCACGCCGATGCCCAGGGGCGAATCACCCTCTCGGCTGATCATCGGCGTTACGCAAACCTGTCCAAGGAATGCGTAGTGACCGGCTCCGTCGATTACCTCGAGATCTGGGATCTAGCAGCCTGGGAGAGGTATCTCGGAGACAACGAAGAGGACTATTCGCAGGCAACAGGCGAATCTCTCAGCGAGATCGTCTAGGCGAAGAGCCCCCGGCGAATGCCGCGAGGCCTCTGCCCGGAAAGACCCTGACGCACTTCCCCAGCGCCAGGTTCTCCTTCGGGCAGGGACCTCGAAGCATTCGCCTTCTCGAACAGTCATCGCCTTCTCGGAAAGTCAGCACCTTTTCGAAAAGTCATCGGAAATCATGAAAGTAGGAGCCGGAGCAATCATGGTGGATCACGAGGTGAACGAACCCTCGGATGCCGATGGCTTCGCGCACGTCCCTGTACTTCTGCACCGCGCCGACGATCTTCTCGGCCCTGCCATCACCGCCGTCGGTGACGGTGGAGCGGGCGCATACATGATCGATGCGACGTTGGGGCTCGGTGGCCACTCCGAATTCTTCCTGGGCAAGTACCCGGGCCTTCACCTCATCGGTCTCGATCGCGACACCAACGCACTCCGGATCGCTTCCGAGCGTCTGGCGCCATTCGCGGACCGAACGACGTTCGTGCACACCACGTATGACGGGATCGAGGACGCGCTCGAACAGGCAGGTCTGCCGTCGACGGAGTCGGTTCACGCGATCCTTTTCGATCTGGGTGTGTCGTCGATGCAGTTGGACGAAGCCGACCGAGGTTTTGCGTACTCGATCGACGCTCCTCTCGACATGCGGATGGATCAGACGGTCGGGCTGACCGCGGCAGAGGTCCTGAACACCTACAGTCACGGCGACCTTGCTCGCATTCTGAGCACGTACGGCGAAGAACGGTTCGCGGGAAAGATTGCGTCCGAGATCCTTCGGCAGCGTGAGCGTGAACCCTTCACCACCAGTGCAGCTCTGGTCGAATTGCTGTACCGAACAATCCCGGCAGCCACGCGGCGTACGGGGGGACACCCGGCCAAGCGCACCTTCCAAGCGCTGCGGATCGAAGTCAATGCCGAGTTGGATTCGCTTCGTGCAGCCGTTCCTGCCGGGCTCGACGCACTGGCAGTCGGTGGGCGAGTGGTGTTCATGTCCTACCAGTCGCTCGAGGATCGAGTTGTGAAGGCGGAGTTGGTTCCCCGCTCGAAGTCCACCAGTCCTGAAGGACTACCGGTCGAGTTGCCGGGTATGGGACCGGAGTTCCGCATTCTCACCCGTGGCGCAGAACGTGCGTCAGAGCAGGAAATCGAAGAGAACCCACGATCAGCTCCGGTGCGTTTGCGTGCCGCAGAACGCATTTCCAGGAGGCGGGCATGAGTCGTCAGGGCAAATCCGGTGCAGCGCAACGTGCATACGACAAGCGCACCGCACGGGCGGCAGGCCGGACCGGAACTGTCGCTGCTGCCGGCCCGTCTATCTCTCCTCGGGCGATGCTCAAGGGGAGAGTGCCGTTCGTCGCCTCCGTCATCGGACTTCTGTCCATCGGTCTCGCGGTGACTCTGCTGCTGACCACTCGCGCTGCCGAGGATTCGTACCAACTCAGTGATGCACGTGCATACAACCAGTCTTTGGTCGAGCAGAAAGCAGCGCTCGAACGTGACTTCCAGTCGCGTAACTCGGCTCCGGAGTTGGCAAATCAGGCAAGCGCTCTCGGCATGGTCCCCGCCAAGGACCCTGCACGACTGGTAGTTCATCCGGACGGTTCGGTCGAGGTCGTCGGAACGCCGACTCCCGCGACTGCCGGAGCTATGCCTCCGCTCGATGCGCCCACATCGGTGCCCGCACCGACTGCGACACCCCCGCGCACCACAACGCCGGTTGCTCCCGGAGCCACGCCGAGCGTTCCGAATAACACGCGAAACCTCGCGCAGAGTGAACAATTGGTTCCTGTGATCCCCACGACGACAGCACCCGCCACCACGACGGCGGTGCCTGCTCCGCCTGAGGAACGTCGGTGAGTCAGAACTCCCGTAACAACCCCGGTCGGCGTCCGCGCCGCTCGGCCACCGCCTCATTTCCGTTTCGTCAGCGAGTCGGTCGTAACACCATGTGTGGTGCGCTCGCCGTTGCGGCATTGCAGCTCTTGTGGATTCAGGGAATCGACGCGCCGAGTCTGGCTGCGGAATCTGCCAATCAACGAACCACGACCCAGGTCGATCCGGCTGTACGTGGCTCGATAACCGATCGCAACGGAAACCCCCTCGCCTTCACCATGGAAGCCAAGGCGCTGACTTTCCAGCCGGTGCGGGTACGCAAGGAACTCGAGGAAGCGCGCGCCAAGAGCATCGAGCAGGGCGCCGAGGGTGACAAGCAGGCGCCGGAAGTGAGCGATCGCCTCGCCGAGATCGCCGCCGGAATCCACGCCAAGCTCGGCGATACCGTTCCGGAAAAAGATCTGCTTCAGAAGATGAACAGCAACGAGACTTTCACGTACCTCGCGCGCAGCGTGGATCCGGCGGTTGCTGCCGAGATCTCGGACAAGTTCCGGGAGGTCGGCCTCGAGCGTCAGGACATCCGCGAGTACCCCGGTGGCTCTCTGGCCGCGAATCTCGTCGGCGCGACCGGCTGGGACGGGCACGGTTTGCTCGGTCTCGAAGATTCGATGGACTCCACGCTCGCCGGAACCGATGGATCCGAAACGTATGACCGCGGTTCCGACGGCGCTGTGATCCCCGGTAGCTGGCGTGACAAGCAACCGGCAGTCAACGGTTCGGGTGTCGAGCTGACCATCGATTCGGACCTCCAGTTCTACGTTCAGCAGCAGGTCCAGATCGCCAAGGACAAGTCGGGCGCAAAGAACGCTTCGGTTGTGGTCATGGACTCCAAGACGGGACAGGTGTTGGCCATGTCCAACGACAGCACCTTCAACCCCGCAATCGGCATCGACAAGAACGCGCCGACAGCCGAAATGGGCAATCCGTCGGTCAGTACGCCGTTCGAGCCCGGATCGGTGAACAAGATCGTCACCGCAGCAGCGGCCATCGAGGACGGTAAGACAACTCCGGACGAAGTTCTGCAGGTCCCGGGCAGCATCACGATGTCCGGTGCCACAGTCAAGGACGCGTGGGATCACGGTGTGGCCCCGTACACCTCTACCGGTGTGTTCGGAAAGTCCTCGAACGTCGGCACCTTGATGCTCGCTCAGCGAGTGGGCGAGGATCGCTACGCAGACATGCTGAACAGGTTCGGCCTCGGACAACGCACCGACGTCGGACTTCCCGGCGAGAGCGCGGGCAGCGTTCCGAGTCGCGACCAGTGGTCGGGCGGAACCTTCGCGAACCTGCCGATCGGGCAGGGTCTCTCGATGACAACCCTGCAGATGACCGGGATGTACCAGGCCATTGCCAACGACGGCGTGCGAATTCCTCCGCGGATCGTGAAGTCGACTGTCGATTCTTCCGGCACGCGGACCGAGACGCCGCAGCCCGAGGGCGTCGAGGTGGTCAGCGCCCAGACAGCGGCGACCGTTCGGGACATGTTCCGGTCGGTCACTCAGGAAGACACCGGCAACCAACGAGGAACCGGTGTTGCCGCGGGCGTCGAGGGATACCAGGTCAGTGGAAAGACCGGGACCGCGCAGCAGGTGGATCCCGCGTGCAAGTGCTACTCCAACTCCAACTACTGGATCACCTTCGCGGGAATCGCGCCTGCGGACAATCCTCGATTCGTGATCGGAATCATGCTCGACGCACCGGTTCGCGGCGTGGACGGCGGCGGCGGTCAGTCGGCGGCACCGTTGTTCCACAACATCGCGTCGTGGATGCTCCAGCGTGACAGTGTCCCGATGTCGCCGGACCCCGGTCGCAAGTTGGTGTTGCAGGCGGACTGATTGCGGTGTGTCGGTTTCGACACGGTCTTCGGGTGAATCCCGGACACGGTAATCTCAAACGTCGCAGTAACCTCATTCATCGCAGTGCGCCGAACTTTGCTTGCGTTGCGACCGCCATAGACAACGACCGCCATAGACAACGACCGCCATAGACAACGACCGCGATAGAACAACGACAATTGCCAGGAGTCGAGTGACAGTGCCGAATCGTTTGCAATCGTCGAACTCGGACGGCGCTCCCGGGACGCGTCCGACACAACCGGTTGCTACCGCGATCACGGCGCTCTCCGAACTGTCCGGGGCTCGCCTCGAATGGGTGGGGCAACCGGGATCACAGTCCTCGGAGGTCGTCGTCAAGGGCGTCGACCTGCGTGCGCAGGGAATCGTGACCGATGACCTCTTCGCCGCTCTGCCCGGTGCACGGACCCATGGCGCTCAGTTCGCCGTCGACGCTCTGGGGCGCGGTGCGACCGCGATCTTGACCGACGAGGCCGGCCTCGAACTGATCGAGGCCGCGGACAAGGCGCCTGACCGGTCCGTCCCAGTTCTCGTTCATCCGAACCCGCGGGATGTGCTCGGTGAGATCTCCGCGGAAATCTACGGCCGGCCCTCGGAGAAGATGCAGGTCGTCGGGATTACCGGTACATCGGGCAAGACCACGACGTCGTACTTGCTCGAAGCTGCGATTGCCGGAGCCGGCCGCAAGCCCGGCCTGGTCGGGACCATCGAGACTCGAATCGACGGCCGCCGGGTGCCCAGCGCTCTGACCACGCCGGAAGCTCCGCAACTGCATGCTCTGTTCGCCGTGATGGCAGAGCAGGGGATCGATACCGTCGTCATGGAGGTCTCCAGTCACGCTCTTGCTCTCGGACGCGTCGACGGCATCCGCTTCGACATCGGCGCGTTCACCAATCTTTCGCAGGACCACCTGGATTTCCATCGGGACTTCGAGGAGTACTTCCAGGCCAAGGCTCGGTTGTTCGATCCTGAGTCGACGGTGCGAGCCGAGCATGCCGTCGTCTGCGTCGACGACGTGTGGGGTCGACGGATGGCCGAGTTGGCCGCGACCGACGAGAGCGACGCGGTGACCACGGTCTCGACCTCGACGGCCGAGGCCGAGTGGACGGTCGGCGCAGTCGAGGTTGCCGAGGACGGCTCGCAGACCTTCGAGTTGGTCGGGCCGGATGGACAGTCGTGGCCAGTCTCACTTCGTCTCCCCGGGCGATACAACGTGGCCAACGCTGCGCTGGCGTTGACCGTCAGTTTTGCTGCGGGACTCGACCCGGACGCGGCTGTTCGAGCGCTCGGGACCGTGGACGTCCCGGGGCGAGTTCAGCGGATCGACCGGGGGCAGAGCTTTCTCGCCGTGGTCGACTACGCCCACAAGCCGGCAGCGCTCGAAGCCGTGATCGCCACGCTGCGCAACCAGGTTCCCGGCCGAGTGGCCGTGGTGGTCGGTGCGGGCGGTGACCGCGACGCCGGCAAACGGGCACTCATGGGTGAAGCGGGTGCGCGAGGCGCAGACCTGCTGATCGTCACCGACGACAACCCACGCACCGAGGATCCGGCGAAGATTCGCGCTTCGGTGATGCAAGGCGCCATGGACGTGCTCGAATCCGAACGCGGCGAGGTTCGCGAAGTGGGGGACCGGGCCGCCGCGATCGAGCAAGCAGTCCGGTGGGCACAGCCAGGAGATGTCGTCCTGGTGGCAGGCAAAGGCCACGAAGTAGGTCAAGAAATCGACGGGGTCAAACACCCGTTCGACGACCGCGAGGTGTTGGGCGAAATGATCGGCCGATTCGCGATCAACACAGCACATGGAGGCAAGCAATGATCCCGATGACGCTCTCTCGGATCGCCGAGATCGTCGGAGGAACCCTGCACGACGTCGACGATTCGTCGACGCAGGTGACTGGAACCGTCGAATTCGATTCGCGCAAAGTAGCTCCAGGTGGGCTCTTCCTCGCCCTACCCGGAGCGCGTGTCGACGGTCATGATCACGCGGAAGCGGCGGTGGCAGCGGGCGCTGTGGCGGTGCTCGCGGCGCGGCCGGTCGGAGTTCCGGCAATCGTCGTTCCATCGGTGCCGAACGACGGTCCCAGTGCAGTGATGCTGCTCGAACACGACACCGACGGGTCCGGAGCCGCGGTCCTGCATGCCCTCGGCCTTCTGGCCCGAGCCGTCGTCGACGAACTGGCAACTAACGGCGCACCGACCGATGGTGGACTGACGCTTGTCGGAGTCACCGGTTCTGCCGGCAAGACCTCGACCAAGGATCTGATAGCAGCGCTGCTGCGCGAGTGCGGCGAGGTGGTTGCGCCCCCCGGGTCGTTCAACAACGAATTAGGTCTGCCGTGGACAGTGCTCCGCGCCGACGAGAGGACCCGCTTCCTCGTTCTCGAGATGTCGGCCCGTGGGGTCGGTCATGTCGGCGAACTGACGAAGATCGCGCCGCCGAAGATCGGCGTAGTTCTCAATGTGGGCACTGCCCATCTCGGTGAGTTCGGTTCGCGTGAAGCGATCGCGGTCGCCAAAGGTGAACTGGTGGAAGCACTCCCGTCGGCAGCCGACGGTGGAGTTGCGGTCCTCAACGCCGACGACCGCATGGTCGCCGCAATGGCGAGTCGAACCAAGGCCCGGATCGTATTCGTCGGTCAGTCCGAAGACTGCGACGTTCGGGCGACCGACGTGGTTGTCGACGACCAGGCCAGGGCTTCCTTCACACTGAACTGTTCACAGGGTTCTGCACGTATTCGCCTGGCCGTTCACGGCGAACACCACGTGAGCAACGCCCTGGCCGCGGCGGCCGTCGCACTCGAGAACGGCCTCGCGGTTGCAGACATCGCGCGTGTCCTCGAGGGCACGAAGGCAGCGTCCGCGAGGCGGATGGAAGTCACCGAGCGCGCCGACGGCGTCACCGTCGTCAACGACAGTTACAACGCCAATCCCGATTCCATGCGCGCTGCGCTCAAAGCGTTGGTGTCCATGGCGCGATCGGATCGGCACTTCGGTCGCCGTAGCTGGGCTGTGCTCGGAGAGATGGGTGAGCTCGGACCGGAATCAGTTGTCGAGCACGACGCGATCGGTCGCCTGGCCGTCAGACTCGATGTCAGCAAGTTGATCGTCGTCGGGACGGGCCGCACCTCGCGTGCGATGCATCAAGGAGCAGTGATGGAGGGGTCGTGGGGTGACGAGTCCGTCGTCGTGCCCGACGCAGCTGCGGCAATCGCCATTCTCGAAGCGGAACTCGAACCGGGCGATCTCGTCCTGGTGAAGGCGTCCAAGTCGGTGGAACTGTGGACGGTCGCCGAAGCGATACTGGCCGCAACGCCCAGCGACAACACCGGTGACGCGAACACCGATGGCGAGAACGGCGGGGATTCGCAGTGATCCAGATTCTTCTCGCCGCAGGCATCGCGCTGGCGGTCTCCATCATGCTCACGCCGATCCTGATCAAGGCGTTCTCGAAACAAGGTTTCGGGCAGGAGATCCGAACCGAAGGTCCAGCCAGTCACCAGGCCAAGCGCGGCACTCCCACGATGGGCGGCGTCGCGATCCTGACCGGAATCTGGGCCGGCTATCTCGGCTCACACCTCATCGGTCTCGGCATGGACAACGCGGAGGGACCGTCGGCGTCCGGCCTACTCGTTCTCGGTCTGACCACCGCGCTCGGTGGAGTCGGTTTCCTCGACGACTTCATCAAGATCCGCAAGCAGCGCAATCTGGGACTGAACAAGACAGCGAAGCTGGTCGGCCAGTTCGTCGCTGCCATTGCCTTCGGAATTTTGGCCCTTCAGTTCCGCGGTGACGACGGGCTGACTCCGGGCAGTGTTCATCTGTCGTACGTCCGCGACATCGCCACCGTCTCACTCGGTTCCGTGGTCTTCATCGCCTTCTGCTACCTACTGGTCAGCGCCTGGTCCAATGCCGTCAACCTGACCGACGGCCTCGACGGATTGGCCGCCGGAGCGATGAGTTTCGTTCTCGGCGCCTACGTCATCATCACGTTCTGGCAGTTCCGCTACTCGTGCGAGACGAATCCCGGTAAGGGTTGCTACGACGTCCGAGACCCGCTCGACCTCGCGGTGCTCTGCGCGGCAGGCGCGGGCGCGTGCATCGGTTTCCTCTGGTGGAATGCCGCACCCGCCAAGATCTTCATGGGCGACACCGGTTCTCTTGCCCTCGGCGGCATGCTCGCCGGATTGTCGATCACCACCAGCACGGAACTGTTGATGGTGGTCATCGGTGCACTGTTCGTCGCGGAGGCCGCGTCGGTGGTGATCCAGGTAGCGGTGTTCCGGTCCAGCCGACGGCGGGTCTTCCGAATGGCGCCGTTCCATCACCACTTCGAACTCGCCGGGTGGGCTGAAACCACGGTCATTATCAGATTCTGGTTGCTGGCGGCTATTGCGTCGGCTATCGGATTGGCACTCTTCTACAGCGAATACCTCGCAGCGCTCGGAGGCTGAAAACCATGACCAGCTCAGCGGCTTCCGAGAATGATCTGTCCTGGCTTCGCGGTACGCGCGTGCTGGTCGCCGGAGGGAGGGTGTCCGGTCAAGCGACTATCGAGCCTCTCGTCGCCCTCGGTGCTGTCGTGACGGTCGCCGATTCGACCTTGGACTTGGCGGAGCGCTGCGCGGAGCTCGGCGCGGACATGGTGACCACCACCTCGATCGAGGATGCTCCGGATTCGATCACCGAGTACGGGCTCGTCGTCACCAGTCCGGGCTTTCGGCCGGATGCACCGATCCTTGCAGCCGCCGCCGGTCACGGGATTCCCATCTGGGGAGACGTCGAGTTCTCCTGGCGCGTCGACCACAGCGGGCACTTCGGCACACCCCGTAAATGGCTCGTCGTGACGGGGACGAACGGAAAGACCACGACGACGTCGATGCTGGCCTCGATTCTCGACGCCGCTGGAGTTGTCGGCCGAGCCTGCGGAAACATCGGGCTGCCGATACTCGACGCACTCGCCGAGACGTCGCCGCGCGTGGAGTACCTCGCTGTCGAACTGTCGTCCTTCCAATTGCACTGGGCGCCTTCGGTGCGTCCGGATGCCGGCGTGGTCCTCAACGTCGCCGAGGATCACCTCGACTGGCACGGCGGAATGAGCGCGTACGCCGAGGCCAAGTCGCGGGCGCTGAGCGGAAAGGTCGCGGTGGTCGGCCTCGATGACGCGATCGCTTCCGAACTGGGAACTCGCGCAACTGCAGACATTGTCACCGGGTTCAGATTGGGTGAACCGGGCGAAGGGGAACTGGGGGTCGAAGCGGGACACCTCGTGGACAACGCATTCGGCGATCACGTCCGCTTGGCCGAAGCAGCGTCGATAGATCCCGCCGGCCCGGCAGGCGTCATGGACGCGCTGGCCGCCGCCGCCTTGGCGCGGGCACTCGGATTCGAGGCAGACGTCGTCGAACGCGGTCTGGCCGCACACAAGGTCGGCCCACACCGAGGGGCGCTGGTCGGCCGTGTCGGGTCCGTTGTGTACATCGACGACTCCAAGGCCACCAATCCGCACGCAGCCAGACCGTCGATACTCGCGCACGATCGCGTCGTCTGGGTTGCAGGCGGTCTGCTCAAGGGAGCCAGCGTCGACCAATTGGTGAGCGAAGTCGGCCCTCGACTCTCCGGCGCTGTCCTTCTCGGGCGTGACGCTGGTGTGATCGAGGACGCGCTCGCGCGACACGCACCCGATGTTCCCGTGGTGCACGTGATGTCGGGGGACGATGCAGTGGTGAGCGAAAACAGCAGCAACTCGACTCTCACCATCCGGCTGCCGTCGGGTGCCGACGCGGATGCCGTCATGGCCGCAGTGGTAATCGAAGCTGCCGAGTTGGCGTCCCCCGGTGATGCAGTTGTACTCGCCCCGGCCGCCGCGTCCTTGGACATGTTCGCCAGCTACGGACATCGTGGTGACAGCTTCGCCGCCGCCGTAGCCGCATTACCCGATCCGTTCACGGATTCGCCTGGCCAAGCCGGGAACTTGCTATGACCAAGGGTCCCAAGACCCGAATCGGTGCCTGGTTGGCGCGGCCGTTGGCGTCGTTCCACCTGGTGGTGACGATTGCCACGATGTTGACTGTCTTGGGGCTCGTGATGGTTCTGTCGGCGTCGAGCGTCGAGCAGTACGTGTCCGGTGGCTCGGCGTATTCGTTGTTCACCCAGCAGTTGATCTTCGCGATTCTCGGAGCTGTGCTCTTCTACGTCGCGCTGCGGATCCCGGCGAGAGTGCTCCGGCAGTACTCGTTTCCGCTGTTCGTCGTCGTGCTGATCATGCTGGTACTCGTCCTGATTCCGGGAATCGGCACAGAAGCGCAGGGCGCGCGTCGCTGGTTCAACGTCGGCGGGTTCTCGGTGCAGCCCTCGGAAATCATGAAGGTCGCGTTGGCGATCTGGGGCGCCCATCTGTTGGCTTCGCGGCGGCCGGACGACCGATCCGTGAAGTCGATCCTGATTCCGCTCGTGCCCGCAGCAATGCTGGTCTTCGCGCTGGTCGTCGCGCAACCGAACCTCAGTACGACCATCGCATTGGGAATCATCGTCGGGGCCCTGCTGTGGTTCGGTGGGCTGCCACTGAAGCTCTTCGGCTCGATCGCGGTGACGGGCGTCGTCGTGGCGGGCGTGCTGGCGATGACGGCCGGTTATCGTTCCGATCGAGTTCAAGCCTTCTTCAACAAGAGCGACGACCTGCAGGGCAACAACTATCAGGCCAAGCAGGCTTTGTATTCGCTCGCCGACGGGGGCCTTTTCGGACGCGGACTCGGTCAGAGCGTCGCCAAGTGGAACTACCTACCCAACGCGCACAACGACTTCATCTTCGCGATCATCGGCGAAGAGTTGGGATTTGTCGGCTGCGCAGTGGTGATCGGTTTGTTCGCTGTATTCGTCTACACGGGATTGCGGATCGCAGCCCGCAGCATCGATCCGTTCTGGCGGCTCCTGTCGGCCACTGCAACTACCTGGATCGTCGGCCAGGCAATGATCAACATCGGTTACGTCATCGGACTGCTGCCGGTGACCGGACTCCAGTTGCCCTTGGTCTCCGCCGGCGGTTCGTCCTTGGCGATCACGTTGTTCATGTTCGGTGTCATCGCCAATGCAGCGCGCCACGAGCCCGAAGCAGTTGCCGCTCTGAACTCCGGGCAGGACGGCAAGATCTCGAAGTTGCTCAGACTGCCGAAGCCCGTGCTGTACCCCCCGCCGTCAGGGGGCCGGCCGATCCGTCGACCGAAGCCCGCACGGCAGATCGAACCGGCACGCGGACGCGACGGCCGGCGCGCGATCGAGACGGGCGATCGACGCAAGCGGGCAGATCAAGGCGCTCGCCCTTCCTCGGATTCCAACCGAGGTGCGGCCGCTGGGTCACGGAAGCGCACCGCGGGAGGGCAGAATGGTCAGCGTCGGCAGGCGCCGACACGTAGGGCACAAGATCCACGAGAAGTTCGAGAGCGAGGAATTCGTAGGTGAGCGGCAACAAATCGGCTCTGTCGGTAGTGGTGGCAGGGGGAGGCACGGCTGGTCACATCGAACCCGCACTTGCTGTCGCGGACGCGGTCAAGGCCGCTGCGCCCGACACCAGAATCACTGCGCTCGGGACGGCGCGTGGTCTAGAAACCACCTTGGTGCCGGCTCGCGGGTACACGCTCGAGCTCATTCCCCCGGTTCCGCTTCCTCGTAAGCCCACGATGGATCTCGTCAAACTGCCGACACGCATCCTCGCCTCGGTGCGCAAGACCCGTGAGGTACTCGATTCCGTCGACGCCGACGTGATCGTCGGTTTCGGTGGCTACGTCGCGCTTCCGGCCTACCTTGCAGCACGTGGTGGTGTTCTTCGGCGCCGCCGCAAGATTCCGATCGTCATCCACGAGGCAAACGCGAGCGCCGGAATCGCGAACAAGATCGGTGCTCGCCTGGCGACGCGGGTGCTTGCCGCCGTTCCGGGGTCAGGTGTGAAGAACCGCGGCGATCAGGACGCCGAGATCGTCGGCATTCCGGTCCGGGCGTCGATCGCGAATTTCGATCGAGCGGGACTCCGCTCGCAAGCTCGCGAGTACTTCGGACTTCCTCAGGACGGTCCCGTTCTGCTCGTCTTCGGCGGATCGCAAGGCGCGAAGTCGCTCAACGACGCGGTGTCCGGAGCAGCGGAAGAACTGGCGAAGGCCGGGATCTCGGTCCTTCACGCACACGGACCCAAGAACTCCCTCGAAGTCACGCAGTACTCGGAGACGGCACCGTATGTGGCTGTTCCCTATCTTTCGCGGATGGATCTCGCGTATGCCGCAGCCGACGCGACTATCTGTCGTTCGGGCGCGATGACCGTCGCCGAGGTCTCGGCGGTCGGGCTTCCGGCCGTCTACGTTCCGTTGCCGCACGGCAATGGTGAGCAGGAACTCAACGCGAAACCCGTTGTCGCAGCGGGCGGTGCGATCATCGTCTCCGACAACGAGCTCACGCCGACGTTCGTCGCCGGTACCGTCGTCCCGATGCTGAGCGACAGCGCGCGCCTCGACAAGATGAGCAGTGGCGCTGCCAACGTCGGGCACCGCACCGCGGCAACCGAGATCGCACGGATCGTGCTCGACATCGCGGCAAAGGAAAACGCCGTCCAGGAAAACGCAAGGGGAAACCGATGACCGCGCTGCCCGCCCACCTCGAGCGAGTACACATGGTCGGAATCGGCGGTGCCGGTATGTCCGGCATCGCTCGAATTCTGCTTTCCCGCGGGGGCCTCGTCTCGGGTTCGGACGCCAAGGAGAGCCGAGGAGTCCTGGCGCTCCGTGCACGCGGGGCGCAGGTCCGGATCGGCCACGACGCCGATGCTCTCGACCTGCTGCCGGGTGGTCCGACCGTCGTCGTCACGACGCACGCGGCTATCCCGAAGGACAACCCGGAACTCGTCGAGGCCGCTCGCCGCGGAATCCCGGTGATTCTTCGTCCGGCTGTCCTTGCATCACTGATGCAGGGCAATCGCACGTTCCTGGTTTCGGGTACACACGGCAAGACGTCGACAACGTCGATGCTCGTGGTCGCCCTGCAGCACTGTGGTTTCGACCCTTCGTTCGCCGTTGGCGGCGAACTCAACGAAGCGGGAACGAATGCCCATCACGGCAGCGGTGACGTCTTTGTCGCGGAGGCGGACGAGAGTGACGGGTCGCTGCTGCAGTACGACCCCAACGTGATCGTCGTGACCAACATCGAGGCCGATCACCTCGACTATTTCGGGAGTGTCGAAGCGTATGTGAAGGTGTTCGACGATTTTGTCGACAAGTTGCGTCCGGGTGGGCTCTTGATTGCTTGCCTCGACGACCCGGGATCGGCGGATCTCGCGAAGCGAATCGTGGCCTCGGGCCGTTCGGACATCCGGGTACTCGGTTACGGATCGGCAGACGCGCAGGAGGTGGAGGCGGGCACCGCCTTCGAGCCTGTCGACGGTGTCGAGGTCGGAGTCCGACTACTGGGCTTCCATGCGCACGACGTCGGGGGAGTCCTGCAGTTCCACCTGGCGGGCGAGAGCGCCGCGCGAACCGTGCGGATGGCAGTGCCGGGTCGTCACATGGCGCTCAACGCACTTGCGGCTCTACTGGCTGCCCGTGACGCCGGCGCCGAGACGGAGGAGATCGTCGAGGGGCTCGCCGGATTCGGTGGCGTACACCGCCGGTTCCAGTTCACCGGCCGCGAGCGTGGTGTCCGGGTGTTCGACGACTACGCCCACCATCCGACCGAAGTTCGGGCGGTTCTCGGCGCGGCGGCGGATCTGGTTCGACCGGAGGACGATTCGTCGTCGACCAATTCGGCAGCCGGACGCGTGATCGTGGTCTTCCAACCTCATCTCTATTCACGCACCGCCGCGTTTGCCGAGGAGTTCGCGCAGGCGCTGGACTTGGCCGACGAGGTTGTCGTTCTCGATGTCTACGGCGCTCGCGAAGAGCCGATGCCGGGCGTCAGTGGTGCGCTGGTCGCTCAGTCGGTCACGAAACCTGTTCACTATCAACCGGATCTGTCGCAGGCGCCAAAGCAGGTGGCGGCGTTGGCTCACCCCGGCGACATCGTCATCACGATGGGTGCCGGTGACGTGACCATGCTCGGCAAACAGATCCTCGATGCTTTGCGTTCGGCGCCGCATCCCGCGCCGCGATGACACCCGACGCACGAAGTCGGCGCGGGCGTCGAGATCCTCGAGCCAGACAAGCCACCAGTACGCGTCGGCGCAGTACTCGCACCGAATCGCGATACTCGACGCGGTCGACGGAGCCGGCTCCCGAACCCACACCGACTCGTAAGTGGTTCAAGCGACCGCTGATCGTGGCACCGCTGGCAATCGTGCTGGTGGTGGGAATTGCGTTGACGGCTTGGTTGTCGCCGGTGCTCTCGGTCCGGGGCACCGAAGTTCTCGGTGCGACGACCGTCAGTGAGGAACAGATCCTTTCGCTCCTGGCCGTACCGACCGGTCAGCCGTTGATGCGGGTAGACACCGGCGCCGCCGCCGCACGTGTGGCGACGATTCCGAAGGTGGCCTCGGCTCGTGTGCAGCGGATGTATCCGTCTACTATCCGCGTCACCGTCACCGAACGGGTACCGGTCGTCTTCGTCGACTCACCTGAGGGTGCACACCTGCTGGACGAGAAGGGCGTCGACTTCGAGATGGGCGTCCCGCCGCCCGGGGTTCCGCGTCTGGTGACACCGACGCCGGGGTGGAACGACGAGCCGACGCTTGCCGCGCTCGAGGTGTTGTCGGTGTTGCCGCCGGATCTGCGATTTCAGGTGGGAGAGGTTGCCGCTCGGTCGATTTCGAGTGTCACGCTGACTCTGCTCGACGGTCGCGTCGTAAACTGGGGCGGTGTCGAGCACTCGGATCGTAAGGCTGCTGTGACGCTTCCGCTGTTGACCCAACCGGGGCAGACGTACGACGTGTCCAGTCCTGATCTGCCGACGGTGCGATAGCGCCCGGTGCAGCCGTGCGTCAGTGCGCAGCAAATACTTCGGTGTGTCTCGGCGCGCCTAATGGCGGAACGCGACGACGGTGCATAGCGTTTCGTTTCAGATCGAATACTTGACATAACTCTAACCCTGTGGTTGAGGTTTAGGGTTGTTCTCGAAGAGCATGAAGCTACAAAAACAGCAGTAACAAAGACAGCAGCACTGACAAGCAGCGTGAAACACGACACGGAAGGCGAGAGCCGATGACGCCCCCGCACAACTACCTCGCCGTAATCAAGGTCGTCGGCATCGGCGGCGGCGGCGTGAACGCAGTCAACCGCATGATCGAACAGGGACTCAAGGGAGTCGAGTTCATCGCGGTCAACACGGACGCGCAAGCCCTTCTGATGAGTGACGCCGACGTCAAGCTCGACGTCGGTCGTGAATTGACCCGTGGCCTCGGCGCCGGTGCCGACCCGGAAGTGGGTCGCAAGGCAGCCGAAGATCACAAGGACGAGATCGAAGAGGTCATCAAGGGCGCCGACATGGTGTTCGTGACCGCAGGCGAGGGTGGTGGCACCGGAACCGGTGGTGCCCCTGTCGTGGCAAGCATCGCCCGGAAGCTGGGCGCACTCACCGTCGGTGTCGTGACGCGACCGTTCTCTTTCGAGGGCAAGCGTCGTGGGGGACAGGCGGATACCGGAATCCAGGCGCTCCGCGAGTCCTGCGACACGCTGATCGTCATTCCCAACGATCGCCTGCTCCAGCTCGGTGACGCGGCCGTCAGCCTGATGGACGCGTTCCGCAGCGCGGACGAGGTTCTCCTCAACGGCGTCCAGGGCATCACCGACCTCATCACCACCCCGGGTCTGATCAACGTCGACTTCGCGGACGTCAAGGGTGTCATGTCCGGTGCCGGTAGTGCGTTGATGGGAATCGGTTCCTCTCGGGGTGAGGGACGCGCGATCAAGGCGGCGGAATCCGCGATCAATTCCCCGCTCCTCGAAGCTTCGATGGAAGGCGCCCGCGGCGTGCTCCTGTCGATCGCCGGCGGTAGCGATCTGGGTCTGTTCGAGATCAACGAGGCGGCTTCGCTGGTGCAGGAAGCTGCCCACATCGACGCCAACATCATCTTCGGAACGGTCATCGACGATTCACTCGGTGACGAGGTTCGTGTGACGGTCATCGCTGCGGGATTCGACGGAGGAGCTCCGGCTCGTCGTCCCGTGGAGTCGACCGCGCAGGGACGTGGAGCTATCGGCGCCGGGCGCGCGGGTGAGGTCGGCCGGTCGCCGGTGGCCGCCGAACCTGCTGGCGAGCAGCCGATTTCCGCAGCGCGCGAGACCACCGGTTCGGGCAGCTTGCCTCCGATCGGTGGCCCCCGCCATGCGCCGGTCCAGGAAGACGAGGGCGACGACGACGTCGACGTGCCGGTCTTCATGCGTCGCTGACGTAGGGCTACAAACAGTTTCGAGAACAGGGTGCCCGGAATTTCTGGGTACCCTGTTCTTGACTGGATGTCCGGTCACGTCTGAGCCGGACGACAACTTTCGACGTTTGTGAGCACACTTATCTTGAGTACCGAGAAGTCGACCACCCGCACCCGCATTCGCCGCGTCGTGACCAGCCGAGCCGGTGGTGTTTCCGCGTCACCGTACGAGTCGTTCAATCTGGGCGATCACGTCGGAGACGATCCGGCAGCCGTCGATGCGAATCGCCGACGTCTGGCACGCGAAATAGGCGTCGAGCCTGACCATCTCGTGTGGATGGAACAAATCCATTCGCGCAACGTCACTGTCGTGACGGAACCGACCGACGAAGTGATTCCGGTGACGGATGCTCTGGTCACCACTGTTCCCGGCCTGGCGCTAGCCACCCTCAGTGCAGATTGTGTTCCCGTTCTGCTCTCCGACGAGGAGGCCGGTGTGATCGCGGCCGTTCATGCCGGACGGATCGGTGCCCGCATCGGTATCGTCCCGCGCGTCCTCGCGGAGATGGTGCGTCAGGGCGCGGACGTTTCGCGTATCGGCGCCTTCCTCGGTCCGGCTGCGAGCGGACGCCAGTACGAGGTTCCCGCTGCGATGCGCGCGGACGTGGAAAAGCACTTGCCGGGCAGCGCAACTCGCACCGAGAAGGGCACGCCGGGGCTCGATCTGCGTGCGGGACTGCGTAAGCAGTTGCTCGCCGCGGGTGTGTCCGGTGTCGCCGAGGACCCGCGGTGCACGATCGAGGATCGCGCGTTGTTCAGTCATCGCCGAGAATCTCTGACCGGGCGTCAAGCTGCAGTGATCTGGATGGAAGCGCCCGCAGCGCAGGAAACCGTCTAGGCAGAAATGCGCGAGACGGAAATGCGGCTGACAGAAATATCGACGGCACTCGACTCGGTGAGGGCGCGATTGGCGGCCGCCTGCCTTGCCGCCGGTCGCGAGGTTTCCGACGTAGCACTGCTGCCGGTGACCAAATTCTTTCCGGCGTCCGACGCTCGAATCCTGTACGAACTGGGTTGCCGTGAATTCGGTGAGTCTCGTGAGCAGGAAGCAGTGGAGAAGGTCGCGGACTTCGACGGCGCTGCACAGACGGGCGCGATCGATGATCCGGTTCGCTGGCACATGATCGGACAGTTGCAGCGCAACAAAGCTCGGTCGGTAGCGAAGTGGGCCTATGCAATTCACTCGGTGGACAGTGCGCGACTGGTCGATGCACTCGATCGGGCTGCGCTGAGTGCTTTGTCGGACGGTGAGCGCACGGAGCCGCTCCGGGCGCTCATCCAGGTAAGTCTCGACGGAGACCCCGCGCGTGGCGGAGTTCCGACGGGCGAGCTAACGCCTCTCGCCGAGCGGATCGAATCAGCCGAAGGTCTCGAATTCGCGGGACTGATGGCCGTCCCGCCGCTTGGATCAGATCCGGACGAGCAGTTCGAAATCCTCCGCAGGGCACATCTTTTGATCCTCGAATCGCATCCCCGGGCAACCGAACTCTCGGCCGGTATGACCGGCGATCTGGAGGCTGCAGTGCGCCACGGATCAACCTGCGTGCGTGTCGGAACCGCACTGCTCGGCTCACGACCAGTAATCTCGAGGTGATCGCTCAGGTGATCGCCCAACCCGTCCACACCGCTGCGACCGGTCGCAGTCGGATTGATTCCGCCGCGCCAAGGAAGGTCGATCAATGAGCAACCTGCATAAGTTCAAGGCTTACTTCGGCATGGTTCCCCTCGATGACTACGAGGACGAATACGTGGAGGAGCCCGATCAGGCTCGCCGCGCACCCCGTCGTAGTCACGACGGCTATGCCGAGCGCGACGACCGCGAGTTCGTCGAACCTGCCTTCTCGAAGGCGAGCTACGCGCCCAGTCGTCGTGACGAAGAGGACGCGGAGTTCGATCGCTACGATTCCCGGCCCCGCGTCGACACCGTTCCCAGCCGCAGCAGCCGCCCGGCGATGGCGCCGCGCCCGGTCGACGACGGCGGCCCGCTCGCCAAGATCACGACACTGCGTCCGCAGAGCTACGCAGAGGCCCGCACGATCGGTGAGCGGTTCCGGGACGGCACTCCCGTCATCATGGATCTGGTCGACATGAGCAACGCCGACGCGAAGCGTCTGGTCGATTTCGCGGCCGGCCTGGCGTTCGCATTGCGTGGTTCTTTCGACAAGGTAGCCACCAAAGTGTTTCTTCTCTCACCGGCCGACATCGACGTTTCCGCCGAGGAGCGCCGTCGGATCGCCGAGACGGGTTTCTACAGCCAGAAATGATGGTCTCGACCGCAGTCCGGCCCCTGAGCAGGGGTGACGTGAGCACATTCGAACGGCGGCCCGTCCCGGCGGACGCCGCATTCGGACCCATCGCCGGCCGTTACAAGACGGACTCGATGCGGACCGGTTCCGGAATTGCTGCGGTGTGTCTGTTTTGGACACACCGCAGAAGTCAGGCAGAGTGAGGGTGTGGACGCGCTTCTCTCTGTGATCTATCTGGTGCTGGTTGTCTTCTGGCTGTTGCTGATCGGCAGAGTGATCGTCGAGTTCGTTCGTTCGTTTGCCAGAGATTGGCGACCGACCGGATTGGTCGCAGTCATTCTCGAAACCATTTTTACGATCACCGATCCTCCGGTGAAACTGCTCCGCAGGTTGATCCCCCCGATCAACCTCGGTGGAGTTCGCTTGGATCTATCCATCATGGTCTTGCTTTTCATCGTCATCATCCTGATGTCGGTTGTTCGCTGAGCGCAGTCCGAGTGAGTGGTATGCCAGAATGGATGCCATAACTCATCCAGTGGTTCGCCACTACGTAGACTGTGTTGCAACTGAATGCTTGCTAGACCGCCAAATGACGCGTGAAGGGATCCTTCCATGCCGCAACTGACTCCAGCTGACGTGCACAACGTTGCGTTCAGCAAGCCGCCTATCGGCAAGCGTGGCTACAACGAGGACGAGGTCGACGCATTCCTCGACCTCGTCGAGCAGGCGCTGTCGCAGCTCATCGAAGAGAATGCGGACCTGCGCCAGCGCGTAGGTGAGCTGGATCAGGAGCTCGCGGCTGCCAAGAAGTCGCCGGCACCTGCTCAGCAGGCAGCACCCGTCGCAGCGCAGCCCAAGCCGGAGCCCGCTCGGGTCGTCGAACCGCCCAAGCCTGCACCTGTTGCAGCGCCGGTTCCCGCCGCCGCTGCCGTTGCAGCGCCGCAGAGCGGCGACACCCACATGCAGGCCGCAAAGGTCCTCGGACTGGCTCAGGAGATGGCGGATCGCCTCACCAACGATGCCAAGACCGAGTCCGAGCAGCTGCTCGGCAGTGCCCGCACCAACTCCGAGCAGCTCATGAGCGAGGCTCGCAGCAAGGCTGACGGCATGATCGCGGATGCGCGCAACAAGTCGGAGGCGATGCTCACCGACGCTCAGACTCGCTCCGAGACCCAGCTTCGCCAGGCTCAGGAGAAGGCAGACGCTCTCAAGGCGGACGCCGAGAAGAAGCACACCGAAATCATGGCGACCATCAACCAGCAGCGTTCGGTCCTCGAGGGCCGTATCGAGCAGCTCAAGACGTTCGAACGCGAGTACCGGGTGCGCCTGAAGTCCTACCTGGAATCGCAGCTCGAAGAGCTCGAACAGCGCGGCTCGGCCGTTCCGGTCGACGGTGGACAGGATTCCTACAGCCCGTCCTTCGCCAAGGGAAACAGCTGACCGAGAGCGCCCCGTCGGCTCAGCTATCGGACCGGACAAAGGTTGATACGTGCTGGTCGTGACGTTGGTTCTCGCGGGAGTTGGTTTCGCTCTCCTGATCGTCGCCCTGACCACAGGGTCGCTGATCTGGGCGTGGGCATGTATCGCGATTTGTGTAGCAGGTGCCGTCCTCCTGCTGGTCAGTGCGCTGACCAGCAGGAAGGCGGTTCCTTCGTTGGATGACCCGGCATCGGGCAGCGGAATGTCGTCGCCTTACGGTCGAGTCGAGAGTTCCTCGAATTCGTCGATCGACGATGCAGCCACCGCCAACGATGACAATCAGAGAAATCATGGCGAGTCGCCGGGTGGCCCCGACAAGTCCTAGGGCGAGTTCCGACAAGGTCCAGGACGAGTATTAGACTGTCCAACACGAATACCAGGCTGTGATCCGGCAATCACCGGGGAGCTTTCGGAAGAACGGTTCTTGTCGCTTCAGGCGCCCAGAACTCAGTAGAACCGAACGGGTGAGCCCGTCACAGCTCGATCGAGTGGTACCTCGGGATCCAAGCGCGGATCTACGGGGTGCAAACGGGGTGGTACCGCGGTGTCGGCGCACAAGCGCCACGTCGTCCCCGTGCCGAGTCCGACTGGCACGAGGAGATCGCCATGGCGAGTAACGGGTATCCCAAAGTCGACTACGGTGTCCCCGCCGACACCGGAGTCAAGTTCCCCGAACTGGAACAGAAAGTCCTGAAACAGTGGGACGACGACGACACCTTCCGTGCGTCGGTTTCCAATCGGGACGGCAGCGAAGAGTTCGTTTTCTACGACGGACCGCCTTTCGCAAACGGCTTGCCGCATTACGGTCACCTGCTGACGGGGTACGTCAAGGACCTGGTGCCGCGCTTCCAGACCATGCGTGGACGCAAGGTCGAGCGACGCTTCGGCTGGGACTGCCATGGCCTGCCCGCAGAACTCGAAGCGGAGAAGCAACTCGGCATCAAGGACAAGGCCGAGATCGAAGTCATGGGTCTGGCCAAGTTCAACGAGTACTGCAAGGCCTCGGTGCTCAAGTACACCGACGAGTGGCGCGACTACGTCACCCGCCAGGCACGTTGGGTCGACTTCGACAACGACTACAAGACCCTGGACGTCGACTTCATGGAGTCCGTCATGTGGGCCTTCAAGGAGCTGCACGACAAGGGCCTGATCTATCAGGGCTTCCGCGTGCTGCCCTACAGCTGGTACGAGCAGACTCCGCTGTCCAATCAGGAGACTCGTCTCGACGACGCGTACAAGATGCGTCAGGATCCTGCAGTCACGGTCGACATGCCGCTGGTCGCTCCGGGTTCACCATTGGACGGCGCAAACGCGATCATCTGGACCACGACTCCGTGGACACTGCCGTCCAACTTGGCCACTGCGGTTCATCCCGAGGTCGACTACGTCCAGGTGCTCGGCGAGGACGGAAAGCGGTACGTGCTCGCGGAAGCACGGGTTGCTCATTACGCACGTGAGCTGGGGGAGGACCCCGAGGTCGTTTCCCGTCACAAGGGCGCCGAGTTGGTCGGACTGTCGTACATACCGCCGTTCGACTTCTTCCTCGGACATCCGAACGCGCACGTCGTGCTTTCGGCCGACTACGTGACAACCGATTCCGGAACCGGAATCGTCCACCTCGCACCGGCTTTCGGTGAGGAGGATATGGATGTCGCCACAGCCAACGGTATCGAGGTCGTGCAGCCGCTCGATCCGGGTGGAAAGTTCACCTCGATGGTTCCGCCGTACGAGGGCTTGATGGTCTTCGACGCCAACCCGGTCATCATCAAGGACCTCAAGGCCGCTGGAAAGCTGCTGCGGCACGAGACGATCGAGCACTCGTACCCGCACAGTTGGCGCAGTGGGCAGCCGCTCATCTACATGGCGGTTCCCTCGTGGTTCGTCGCGGTCACCAAGTTCCGCGATCGCATGGTCGAGCTGAACAAGGACATCACGTGGGTGCCCGAGCACATCCGTGACGGCCAGTTCGGCAAGTGGCTCGAAGGTGCACGCGACTGGAACATCAGCCGAAACCGCTACTGGGGCAGCCCGATCCCGGTGTGGGTGTCGGACGATCCGCAGTACCCGCGTACGGACGTCTACGGATCGCTCGATCAGTTGGAGGCAGACTTCGGTGTGCGTCCGACCGATCTGCATCGCCCGATGATCGACGACCTGGTCCGCCCGAACCCCGACGACCCGACCGGGAAGTCGATGATGCGCCGCGTTCCCGAGGTGCTCGACTGCTGGTTCGAATCCGGTTCGATGCCGTACGCGCAGGTGCACTACCCATTCGAGAACCGTGAATGGTTCGAGGGCCATTTCCCGGGCGATTTCATCGTCGAGTACAACGGGCAGACTCGCGGCTGGTTCTACACGCTGCACGTGCTGGCCACCGCACTCTTCGATCGTCCGGCGTTCAAAACCGTTGCTGCGCACGGCATCGTGCTCGGCGACGACGGACTCAAGATGAGCAAGTCCAAGGGCAACTACCCGGACGTGAAGGAGGTGTTCAACCGCGACGGCAGCGATGCCATGCGATGGTTCCTGATGTCTTCGCCGATCTTGCGCGGCGGAAACCTCATCGTGACCGAGCAGGGCATCCGCGAAGGTGTGCGTCAGGCATTGCTCCCGCTGTGGAACGCCTGGAGCTTCCTGCAGTTGTACGCGCCGGAATCCGGTGTGTGGCGTACCGATTCGGAGAACATCCTCGATCAGTACATCCTGGCCAAGCTCGCTACCACCCGCGACGTGATCACCGAGGCCCTCGAGGTCAACGACATCGCCGGCGCGTGCGACGAGCTTCGGTTGTTCTGTGACGCACTCACCAACTGGTATGTGCGACGGTCGCGTTCGCGGTTCTGGGACGAGGATCGCGACGCGATCGACACCCTGCACACCGTGCTCGAGGTCGTGACGCGTCTCGCTGCGCCGCTGTTGCCGCTGGTGTCCGAGGTGATCTGGCGCGGGCTGACCGGGGAGCGCTCGGTTCACCTGGCTGATTGGCCCGAGGCGTCGGAGCTCCCCGCGAACCCCGAGCTGGTAGCGGCGATGGACGACGTCCGGACCGTGTGCTCCACGGTGCTGAGCCTGCGCAAGGCGCAGAATCTGCGTGTTCGTCTTCCGCTGCCCGAAGTCACGGTTGCGGCGCCGGATGCCGAGCGTCTGCGTCCGTTCCTCGGACTGATCGCCGACGAGGTCAACGTCAAGAAGGTCGATCTGACCGATGACGTCGACGTGCACGGGCGCTTCGAGATCGCGGTCAATGCGCGTGCTGCAGGACCGCGTCTGGGCAAGTCCGTTCAGACTGTCATCAAGGCGGTCAAGGCGGGCGACTGGACCGAGAACGCGGACGGCGTCGTGGTTGCGGCGGGCATCGAACTGCTGCCCGAGGAGTACACGCAGAAACTGGTTGCGGCCGAGCCGGATTCGACGGCGGCACTGCCGGACGGTGCGGGACTGGTCGTACTCGATTCCGCTGTGACGGAGGAACTCGAAGCCGAGGGGTGGGCCAAGGACCGTATCCGTCAGTTGCAGGATGCGCGCCGCGCCGCCGGTTTGGACGTCTCGGACCGGATCAACGTCGTACTCGAGGTTCCGCAGGACTGCAAGGAGTGGGCGGAGCGTCATCGCGAATTGATCGCCGGTGAGGTTCTGGCCACCTCGTTCTCGGTGGGTGAAGCGGGAGACGACGCCGTCGATCTCGGTGACGGTATCCGCGCCGCGATTACGAAGGTCTAATACCGCCATATCTACTCCGGCTCCCCGATGAATGTCTGTATGTCGGGGTGCCGGAGTAGTTTGCTCTCATGAGTACGAGCAAGGAAACCGTGGCGCGCATTCTCGAGCAGTTGGAACCGCTCGACGTGCGGGCAAGGGCGATGTTCGGCGAGTACGGAGTGTATTGCGACGAGAAGATCGTGGGCTTGATCTGCGGAGACGTCCTGTTCGTCAAACCCACGGAGGTCAGTACCGAGTTCGGATCAGAGGCCGATCTGGCTCCGCCGTACCCGGGGGCGAAGGATTACTACCGGGTTCCGGAGGAACGGTTGCAGGACCTCGATCACCTTCACGCCTTCATTCAACGGACTGCCGACGTATTGCCCCTGCCGAAGAAGAAGTCGACCGAGAAGAAGGCGCGGACGTAGATTCTGCACCTACTTTTGAGAGAACCGTAACGCCCGATGAATCAAGGTGATCCCACACGAAGTCGCAGGTGGGTGCTGCATCTCGACATGGATGCGTTTTTCGCTTCCGCCGAGCAGTTGACGCGTCCGACGCTGCGAGGTCGCCCGGTGCTGGTCGGCGGCTTGGGCGGGCGCGGAGTGGTGGCCGGGGCAAGTTACGAAGCGAGAGTTTTCGGTGCGCGTTCGGCGATGCCGATGCACCAAGCACGCCGGATGGTCGGTGGCGGAGCGGTGGTATTGCCACCGCGGATGTCGTTGTATTCGGTTCTGAGTAAACGCACCTTCGACGCGTTGCGCCTTCGTATGCCGATCCTCGAGCAATTGTCGGTGGACGAGGCCTTCGGCGAACCGGTGGAATTGGCCGGAGTCGGCGCCGACGAGGTCCGCGCGTTTTGTGAGGACCTGCGGGCGTTGATCAAAGCCGAGACCGGGTTGGTTGCCTCGATCGGTGCCGGCGCAGGTAAGCAGGTCGCCAAGATCGCGTCGGGACTGGCAAAGCCCGACGGCGTCGCAGTGATTCCTCCCGGGATGCAGCACGAGTTGCTCGATCCACTTCCGGTGCGAAAGCTGTGGGGGATCGGTCCTGTTGCCGAGGAAAAGCTCAAGCGTCTCGGAATCGAAACCATCGGAGGGTTTGCCCGCACTCCCATAGCGGAGGTGGCGTCGATACTCGGAACCACTGTCGGACCGGGGTTGCATCGGCTCGCACAGGGGATCGACGATCGGCCGGTCGCCGAGCGTGCCGAATCCAAGCAGATCAGCGCGGAATCCACGTTCGCCGCAGACATCGTCACGATGGCACAATTGCGCGCGGCCGTCGAAAGTAGTGGTCGTGCAGCATTTTCCAGGCTGGAGAAGGACGGAAGAGCTGCTCGCACCGTCGTACTGAAGCTCAAGAAGTCCGACATGAGTATCTTGACTCGATCCGTGACGCTGCCGTTTGCCACCATCGACCGCCAAATCCTTATCGCGACCGCGCAGAAACAGGTCATCGATCCACAGGAATTGGGGCCGATTCGCCTGGTCGGTGTGGGATTCGCCGGTTTGTCCACGGTTCGGCAAGGATCACTTTTTCCCGAGTTGGATCAGGATGTTCCCGGCTATCCGGTCGAGACTCTCACGGGCGCCCTCGATGAGGCCGAACTCGACGTTCCGGTGGCCGCACGCGTCCCTCAGCGCTACTGGCACCCCGGTTTGGACGTGAAGCATCCAGAATACGGACACGGTTGGGTGCAGGGCGCGGGGCACGGTGTGGTGACGGTTCGCTTCGAAACCCGTTCCAGTGGAACGGGAATCGCCAAAACCTTTGCCGAATCCGATGAGGTGCTCGAGGTAGCAGATGCGGTCGACAGCCTTCTCTGAGGATGTCCTTAGACTTTTTCCGCTTACCGTTGGGTAATGTTGTCGACGATCCTCGAGCAAGCACGATGTTCGACTGACGCTCGAATGTGAACACCCGAATGGATAGGACTGAGAAGTTGAAGCTTCAGAAGATGACCGTTGCAGCCGTGGCGATCGCAGCAGCCCTGACGATGACCGCTTGTGGCTCGGACGGAGGAGATTCCGACAAGACCACTTCGGCGAAGCCCACGACCACCACCTCTGCGGCAGCTCCGTCTGAAGTTGTCCTTCCGACATCTGCCGAGCTCAACGGCAAGGTCGCTCAGGCACTCGACGAGAGCGTTCCGGCCGCAGACAAGGTCAACCTCGTCCAGGGCGCCGAGCAGGATCCCGAGCTGATCAACCAGGTCGCCGCTGCCGCCAAGGCTGCCGGCGCACAGGTCGAGATCCTCGACCCGGTCACCGACACGGGTAGCGAGACGGCAGCAGCTTCGCTGAACATCGTCGTCAACGGTCAGCCGCTGCAGCAGGGCCTGCAGGCGTCGTTCGTCTACGAAGACGGCGTCTGGAAGCTCTCGAAGACCACCGCTTGCCAGATCGTCGGCGTTGCAGGTCTGACCTCGCCGGCTTGCGCTGCTTGATCTCTCGGTAACACCTGAAACACCAGAGCGGCCGCCGACTCCCGAAGGGAGTGGGCGGCCGCTCTTCACGTGGTAAGCGACGTCAATGATGGAATCCCTCGGTGACGCGCGGCCGCGGCATCGGGCTGTCCAGTTCGTCGAGGAACGCGGTTTCCTCTTCGATGATGCGCAGCAGATTGGCCGCCAGGTCCATGCTCAGTCCGTTACGAACCACGATGCGCTGCACTGTCAGATCCGCGAGATCGTCCGGCATGGGGTAGGCCGGCACCAACCAGCCCTTGCCTCGCAACCGGTCCGAGAGGTCGTACAGCGTCCAGTTGGACGTGTGCCCCTCGGCGAGGCGCCACGCGAAGACCGGGATGTCGGAACCGTCGTTCCACAGTTCGAACGCGTCGAGTTTCCCGATCCCTTCGGCGAGAAATTTCGCCACGTCCTGGGAGGACTGCTGGATCGCGCGATAGCCGTCGTGGCCGAGACGCAGGAACAAGTAGAACTGCAGGATCACCTGAGCGCCGGGACGCGAGAAGTTCAGTGCGAAGGTCGGCATACTGCCGCCGAGGTAGCTCACCTTGAAGACGAGGTCGTCGGGAAGTAGATCCTGCGATCGCCAGACCACCCAGCCGAGGCCGGGGTAGACGAGCCCGTACTTGTGCGCCGAGGTGTTGATGGAGTGGACGCGCGGTAGTCGGAAATCCCATTCGAGTTCGGGCTGAAGGAACGGTGCGATCATCGCACCGGAAGCGCCGTCGACGTGGATGGGGACGTCGAGTCCCGTCTTCGCCTGGATCGCATCGAGTGCCTTCGAGATTTCCAGGACCGGCTCGTACATCCCGGTGTACGTGACGCCCATGATCGCGACGACACCGATGGTGTTCTCGTCGACGTACTTGTCCAGATCGTGACCGTCGAGGGTGCGGTGTTCCTCGCTGATCGGCACGTAACGCGCTTCGACGTCCCAGTAGTTGCAGAACTTCTCCCAGCACACCTGGACCGCGGAACTCATGATGAGATTTGGCTTTTCGGTGGACTTGCCCGCGGCTTTTCGTGCGAGCTGCCAGCGTCGTTTCATCGCCAGGCCGCCGAGCATGCAGGCTTCGGACGAACCGATCGTCGAGGTGCCGATTGCGTCCTTGGGGGAGGGTGAGTGCCAGAGGTCGGCAAGGATACGCCAGCAATAGGTTTCGATCGCGGCGGTCTGCGGATACTCGTCCTTGTCGATCATGTTCTTGTCGAACGACTCGGCATACAGTTTGGTGGCGTGATCGTCCATCCACGTGCTGACGAACGTCGCGAGATTGAGCCGCGCATTGCCGTCGAGCATCGTTTCGTCGTGGACGATCTGATACGCGGTCTCGGGAAGCATGCCATCGGGTTCGAGTGTGTACTTCGATGCAACCGAATCCTCGCCAGGCCTCGAGAAGATCGGATTGACGGCTACGTAATCGGTGTGATCTGACCTTCTGGGTTCCGGCATGAACTCTGGCTCCTCACATCAGTGTGTCGCGTTGGTCTGTTTCGTACCTACTCTCACCGTTCAGTGTGGACGGGCAGTTGTCAAAGGGTCTGTGGTCCCGAATCATTCGCGAAAGGCCGAGACAGGACGAATCCGCTCGTTGTCAGGGCGTTTGTGCGCGCAGGCGATCTGCGGCGGCCGATGCCATCGAGAGGAGAACATCGGGGGCGATCGGACTCGGCGCCGTCGCGGACAGCTGAGTCAACGTCGTCCCGACTGCGGCCACGATCGCGTCGGCAACCAAGGTGAAACCGCCACTCTCCGTGATGATTCGGAAAGCGAAAGACGCGTCGCCGATGTTCGGGTCCGACGCTCCGCCGACGCGATAGGTGATTGTCGTTCCGTCGGCATCGGTTCCCGAATACTCCGCACACCCAGCCAGCGTGGTCTGAAGTTTCTCGAAAGCTGCTGCTGCCGCGGTGCCGTCGGCGTACGAAGCAGAGTCCTGATCGATGCTCGTGAAATCGGGGCCGGTGAACATGTCGGAGAGGTCGGCGACCGATCCGGGAGCCTGGGTGGCTATCGGCGCCAGAACCTGGGCGCAGACGGCGGGGTCGGTGCTCGACTTGTCCGCCTCCGAATTTTCCGGCGCCGGTGCGAGGCCGAGGTCGTCGACCGGGTCGGGAACTACGTCGAAGTCGGCAGGTAGCTCGGACAGGGTGAGCGCGGCTCGTTGCAGGCCGTCACGGTCGAGAGGCGCCCCGCTCAGCGGTGCGGCCGGAGCAGCCGTGAACGGCGCCAAGCCGACCTGTGGGGCGGAAACCTGCGTAGTCGTGTCGGCACCAGGCGAGTCGTCCGAGCCGCAACCGGTCACGACGAACAGTGCCGCCGTTGCGGTCAGACCAAGTGCGAGAAGCGACCGGCGTGTCACGATTCCCACCGAATGCTGTTGGAGATGGTCTGCCGGATCACCGAGGAGCTGTCCGGGTCGCCGTATGCCTGGTCGCCGCCGACGGTCATCTGTCCGTCGATCGGCAAGGGGAGTGAGAGGTCGACGGTGAGGTTTCCGGAGCCGGCCATGACGTATTGATCGATGTTCAGCGTTCCGGCGTCACCAGCCAGGTTCCAGACCGGGCTCTGCGGGGTCTGCGATACGTCCACCGCGAGCGAAAGCCGATTGCCCTCGCGCGCGGTGAGCGTGACGGTGGTTGTCTGATCGAGCAGGATTTCGCTGCTGACTTGCTGCCGAACCACCCAACGTGCGCCGACACCGACCGGAGCGTCGGGGAGTGCAACGGTCCGGTAGACCGCTTGGCCCAGCGCTTGTTCGATTGCAGCGCGGGCAGCATTGGCCGAGTTGGCGGAGGGCTTCAACCGTAGGGCGGTGATGGCGCCCGAATCCGTGACCGACAATCCGGCCGCAGACCCGTCGGCCCCGCTCAGCGCAGCCTGCAGCGTTGCATCGGGCGAGGTCATCGACGACAGCGTGAGGTCAACGACTGCGGTGGGATCGTCAGCGGTCACGTTTGCCGAGAGCGGGATCGTGATCTCCGGCGAAGAGAAATCCTGCGCCGGTTGTTGATCGATCTGCTGACTCACGACGGCCTGGGTGACGAGCGTCGCCGTCTGCGTGGTGCCGACAGGCAAGTTCGTACGCAAAACCTCGCGCGGCTCGCTTCCCGCCTCGAGAACTTCGACCGTCGCGGCGGTCACCGGAACAGTCACCTCACTCGGCGAGGAGGTCGGGGTGTTCGGAGGTTGATCCGAGTCGCCGCAAGCGGTGAGAACGGTGGTGAGAGCGAGGGCAGCGAGGGCGAACGGAACGCGTCGGCCGGTCGTGGACAGCAGTGGCACGCGCTCCAGGCTAGCCGCAGTTGCAGAGTGCGTGACCCGGTGCGGTGAACATGAGGGATGATGGTTGCGTGAGTACAGACCATCCAGACCGAGATGTCAACGCGGAGGATCAGCCGATTACCGAAATCTCGAAGGCCGACGAGCCCGAAACCGTGAAACCGGAAGCCGTGAAATCGGAAGACGGTGACCTGGCGGTTGTGCCGGTCGAAAAGCCCCGCCGGCTGACCATGCTCATTGCCATCGCCGCTGTCATCCTGCTCTCGGACATTCTCACGAAGGTGTGGGCAGTCGCCGCGGTCAAACCGGGGCAGCCGATCGAAATCATCGGTGACGTGGTCACATTCACGATGGTGCGCAATCCGGGGGCAGCGTTCTCGATGGCGACGTCGATGACGTGGATCCTCACTCTCGTCGCAATCGGTGTGGTCATCGGTGTGATCAAGATCGGTCGCACGCTCCGATCACCGTGGTGGGCGCTCGGTCTCGGCCTCGTTCTCGGCGGCGCGCTGGGTAACCTCGTCGACCGATTCTTCCGCTCTCCCGGAATCATGCGCGGACATGTGGTGGATTTCGTCTCCGTCGGCTGGTGGCCGGTGTTCAACATCGCGGATTCCGCGATCGTCTGTGGCGCGATTCTGCTCGTCGTCCTGACACTGTTCGGCTTCGAACCCAACGGTGAACGCCTGCGTGATCACAAGGCGGACGACAAGAAGCTCACCGAATCGAAGGCTGCAGCCGAGGGAGAAACCAAGTGAGGGAATCCCGTTCGATGCCAGTGCCCGACGGTCTCGATGCCATGCGCGTCGATGCCGGCCTCGCGCGCCTTCTCGGACTCTCGCGCACCGTGGTCGCGACACTCGCGGAAGAAGGCTCGGTACTCGTCGACGGTGTGGCCGTCGGCAAGTCCGATCGTCTGACCGCAGGGTCGTGGCTCGAGGTAGTCCTGCCCGAACCGCCGCGGCCCCTGACCATCGAAGCGACACCGGTCGAGGGAATGGAGATCCTCTACGCCGACGACGACGTCGTGGCAGTCGACAAGCCCGTCGGAGTTGCCGCGCACGCCAGCGTCGGGTGGACGGGACCGACCGTCATCGGCGGACTTGCCGCGGCCGGTTTCCGCATCTCGACGTCCGGTGCCCACGAGCGTCAGGGCATCGTCCACCGCCTGGACGTCGGAACGTCGGGTGTCATGGTGGTTGCCACATCCGAGCGCGCGTACACGTTGCTCAAGCGCGCTTTCAAGCAGCGGACCATCGACAAGCGCTACCACGCTCTCGTGCAGGGACACCCCGACCCGAGCAGCGGAACGATCGACGCGCCCATCGGACGCCATCACGGGAACGACTGGCGATTCACGGTCACAGCCGACGGCAAGCCCAGCGTCACGCACTACGACACCATCGAGGCGTTCCAGGCAGCGAGTCTGCTGGACGTGCACCTCGAAACCGGTCGCACACACCAGATCCGTGTCCACTTTTCGGCGTTGCGCCATCCGTGCTGCGGCGACCTGACCTACGGCGCGGACCCTCGACTTGCCGAAAGGCTCGGCCTCGAGCGCCAGTGGCTGCACGCCGTGTCTCTTGGATTCGCACATCCGGCGGACGGTCGCTGGGTCGAGATCAAGAGCAAGTACCCGAAGGATCTCGAACACGCACTCGAAGTTCTCCGGTCCTCATGACACCGCGCGGGCTTACCCCCGCGCCGGCCGTCGTCGCGGTGGTGGTCGGTGTGGCGGCGGTGGTGGGCGTGGGGTTCGCGAATCCCGTGCCGACCCCGCCGATCCGGACGGACACCCTGGGTCCGGACAGTGGGGAAGCTGTCCCGGACTACCTCGACCGAGCGCGAGATTCCGTCGCGTCGGTCGATGGGCCGGTGTGGGCGTTGGTCTCGTTCACGAAGGCACTCACCGTCGACGAGGTCATCACGTCGACCAGCAGTGTTCAGGTGCCGGGCGCTGAGGTCTCGGGCGTTCGCGTGTCCAGGGTCATGTTCCGAGTTCCGATCGAGCGCGTCCAGACGCCGCTCATGTCGGTGCCCGTTCCCGACAACGACGAAGCAGTACGCAGATCGCCCGGTGTTGCAGCCACGCGACTGGTCTCGCTCGGCGGCGACACCGATCGTCAGCAACAGGTGGCGCTCGCGTCGGCGAAGCAATTGTCCGCCGGGTGCGCCTGCGCGGTGGGCGTGCTGGTGCGAGCTACTCCCGAAGGACTCGAAGCGATCGAACATGACTCGAACGTCCGTGCAGTGGAAGCGTTGCCGTCCGACGCCTCGCCGTGGTTGGCAGCCGTCCGTCCCTTGCTGCCGGAGTACGTGGACGTCGTTGCTCCCGGCCCCGACGATGGTCCGGTCCCGTGAACTCCGGTTCTGTGAACAAGGACGAACGCGCTGAGTCCCGTTCGTCCTCGGGGATCTTCTACGGTGTGGCGGCTTTCCTGTTGTGGGGAACGTTCCCGGCCTTCTTCGGATTACTCGACTTCGCCGATCCGGTCGAGATCCTGGCGCACCGGGTGGTGTGGACCCTTCTGTTGATGCTGATCGTGTTGGCCTTTGCCGGCCGCCTCGGATCGCTTCGCGGAATCAGCGCACGCACCTGGCTGCTGGTGACCGCGGCGTCAGCGGCGATCGCCGTGAACTGGGGGACGTACATCTATGCCGTGGTGTCAGGCCGCGTCGTGGAGGCGGCTCTCGGGTACTTCATCAACCCGCTGGTCACCGTTCTGCTCGGCGTCGTGATCTTCCGCGAACGATTGCGTCCCGCCCAGATCGCCGCGCTCGTTCTCGCTGCCACGGCAGTTGTGGTGATCACGGTCGACTTCGGGAAACCTCCGATCGTCGCTTTGCTGCTCGCCGGCTCGTTTGCCACCTATGGGTTGGTCAAGAAGGTGGTTCCGCTCGATCCTCGAACCAGTTTGACTGCCGAGGGAGTCGTTGCCGCACCGTTCGCGGTCGGCTACCTCGTGTTTCTCGGCCTGACCGGGGCCGGTGCATTCATCAGCAGCGGTACCGGGCACAGCCTGTTGCTGCTTGCCGCCGGCCCGGTCACCGCGCTGCCGCTGCTCCTGTTCGGCGTCGCCGCTCAGAGAGTTCCGTTGGCGACGATGGGCATGCTGCAGTACCTCACCCCGGCGCTCCAGATGGCGTGGGGTGTGGCCGTCATGCACGAGGACATGCCGGCCTCACGCTGGATCGGCTTCGTTCTGATCTGGGCTGCACTGGTGATCTTCACGACAGACACCTTCGTCGCCGGTCGACGTTCGCGGCGTTCGGTGAGGTCGAGCGCCGAACCCGAGGTTCCGGTCACGTGACCGGAGGCGGCGCACGGCGACTCCGCTACGTCGGTCGCCGGTCGTGTCGGCAGCGCGGAATACACTCGATCTCGCTCCCAGACCTTCAGAGAGGCGCACGTGGCTGACTCGTTCGTACATCTTCACAATCACACCGAGTACTCGATGCTCGACGGTGCGGCCAAGGTCGGCGCCATGTTCGAGGAGGCCGCTCGTCTCGAAATGACCGCAGTCGGCATGACCGACCACGGAAACATGTACGGCGCCAGCCAGTTCTACAACGAGGCAAAGAGCGCCGGCATCAAGCCGATCATCGGCATCGAGGCCTACATCGCACCCGAGTCTCGCTTCAACACCAAGCGAGTTCTGTGGGGAGATCGCAGCCAGAAGTCCGACGACGTCTCCGGTAGCGGTGCGTACACCCACATGACGATGGTGGCCGAGAACGCGACCGGACTCCGCAACCTCTTCAAGCTGTCGTCGCTCGCGTCCATCGAGGGCCAGCTCGGTAAATGGCCACGGATGGACGAGGAGCTCATCGCCGCGCACGCCGAGGGCATCATCGCGACCACGGGTTGCCCGTCCGGTGAGATCCAGACCCGCCTTCGTCTCGGTCACGATCGCGAGGCTCTCGAAGCTGCCGCGAAGTGGCAGGAGATCTGGGGCCCGGACAACTTCTTCCTCGAACTGATGGATCACGGTCTCTCGATCGAGCGCCGTGTGCGAGAGGGTCTGCTCGACATCGGCAAGCAACTCGGTATTCCGCCACTTGCCACCAATGACTGCCATTACGTCACCAAGGACGCCGCCGAGAATCACGAGGCGCTGCTCTGCATTCAGACCGGCAAGACGCTCTCCGACCCCACTCGCTTCAAGTTCGACGGCGACGGCTACTACCTCAAGTCCGCTGCCGAGATGCGCGCCATCTGGGACAACGAGGTACCGGGGGCATGCGACAACACCGTTGCAATCGGCGAGCGTGTGCAGTCGTACGAGGACGTGTGGGCGTTCCACGACCGCATGCCGATCTTCCCGGTCCCGGAGGGACACACGCAGCAGACCTTCCTGCGCGCCGAGGTGATGCGCGGACTCGATCGCCGATTCCCGAGCGGACCGCCGCAGGAGTACCTCGCCCGCGCCGACTACGAGATCGGCGTCATCAACGAAATGGGCTTCCCGGCCTACTTCCTCGTGGTCGGCGACCTGATCAACCACGCCAAGGACGTCGGGATCCGTGTCGGGCCCGGCCGTGGATCGGCTGCCGGTTCGTTGGTGGCCTACGCGATGGGTATCACCAACATCGACCCCATCCCGTACGGGTTGCTGTTCGAGCGATTCCTCAACCCCGAGCGTGTGTCCATGCCCGATATCGATATCGACTTCGATGATCGCCGTCGCGGCGAGATGGTTCGCTACGCGACGGACAAGTGGGGCAACGACAAGGTCGCCCAGGTCATCACCTTCGGCACCATCAAGACCAAGGCTGCCATCAAGGACTCGGCTCGCGTCCAGTTCGGCAAGCCGGGCTTCGCCATCGCCGATCAGATCACCAAGGCACTCCCGCCGCCCATCATGGCCAAGGACATCTCTGTCTCCGGTATCACCGATCCGAAGCACGAGCGGTACAAGGAGGCCGTCGAGGTTCGAGCACTCATCGACTCCAGCCCGGACGTCGCGAAGATCTACAAGACTGCGGTGGGTCTGGAGGGGCTGATCCGTAACGCCGGTGTGCACGCCTGCGCGGTCATCATGTCGTCCGAACCGCTCACCGACGCAATCCCGGTCTGGAAGCGCGCCCAGGACGGCGCAATCATCACCGGGTGGGACTACCCTTCGTGTGAAGCCATCGGCCTGCTCAAGATGGACTTCCTCGGTCTGCGAAACCTCACGGTCATCGGCGACACGCTCGAGAACATCAAAGCCAACCGCGGCATCGACCTCGACCTCGACACTTTGCCGATGGACGATGCGGCAACATACGAACTGCTCGCCCGCGGCGACACTCTCGGTGTGTTCCAGCTCGACGGCGGCGGTATGCGCGAGTTGCTGAAACTGATGCAGCCCACCGGATTCGGCGACATCGTCGCCGCCTTGGCGCTGTATCGACCGGGACCGATGGGTGTGGACGCCCACATCTCGTACGCCAAGCGCAAGAACGCCTTGGAAGACGTCAAGCCGATTCACCCCGAACTGGAGGAGCCGCTCGCGGAGATCCTCTCCGAGACCTACGGCCTGATCATCTACCAGGAGCAGATCATGCAACTGGCGCAGAAGGTGGCCGGGTACACCCTGGGTCAGGCCGACTTGCTGCGTCGCGCGATGGGTAAGAAGAAGCTGTCCGAGCTGGAAAAGGCCTACGCCGGCTTCCGGCAGGGCATGTTGGACAACAACTTCAGCGAAGCCGCCATCAAGGCGCTGTGGGACACGGTCCTTCCCTTCGCCGGCTACGCGTTCAACAAGTCGCACTCCGCCGGCTACGGACTCGTGTCGTACTGGACTGCGTACCTCAAGGCGAACTACCCGGCCGAGTACATGGCGGGTCTGCTGACCTCCGTCGGTGACGACAAGGACAAGTCCGCCATCTATCTCGCCGACTGCCGCAAGTTGGGCATCACCGTTCTCCCGCCGGACGTCAACGAGTCACGCGTCGACTTCGCGACCGTCGGCGACGACATCCGTTTCGGTATGGGGTCGGTGCGCAACGTCGGCGCCAACGTCGTCGCTTCGATCATCAAGGCGCGCACCGAGAAATCGAAGTTCACCGATTTCTCCGACTATCTCGGCAAGATCGACGCGATGGCTTGCAACAAGAAGGTCACCGAATCTCTCATCAAGGCCGGTGCTTTCGACTCGTTGGGTCACCCGCGCAAGGGCCTGATGTTGGTTCATGCCGACGCCATCGATTCCGTGATGAGCACCAAGAAGGCAGAGGCGATCGGACAGTTCGACCTCTTCGGCGGTGCCGAAGCGGACGAGTCGATCACCTCGGTGTTCGACGTCAAGATTCCCGAGGAGGAGTGGGACTCCAAGCATCGCCTGGCACTCGAACGAGAGATGCTGGGGCTGTACGTTTCCGGTCACCCGCTCAACGGTGTCGAGCACATTCTTCGCCAGCAGTCCGACACGTCCATCGCTGCGATACTCGAAGGCGGCGTTCAGGACGGTGCCCAGGTAACTCTCGGCGGCATCATCGCCTCGGTGGACCGCCGGGTCAACAAGAACGGTCTGACCTGGTGCATCGTGCAGCTCGAAGATCTCGTGGGTGGAATCGAGGTGCTGTTCTTCCCGCAGGCGTACGCCGTGTACGGAATGGACATCGCCGAGGATGCCATCGTGTTGGTCAAGGCTCGCGTTTCGATCCGAGACGATCGGATGTCACTGATCGGCAACGACCTTGCGGTACCTGATATTTCGGCGATCGGGGTTGCGCGTCCGCTGTCGGTCTCGCTGCCGCTTCGGCAATGCACCAAGGACAAGCTCAGTGCTCTCAAGCAGGTGTTGACCAGGCATCCGGGGACGTCCGATGTCCATGTCCGACTGATCGGCGGAACCGAAATCAGCTTGTGGAAGGTCGACGATGTCCTTCGGGTCGAACCGTCCTCGGCACTGATGGGCGACCTGAAGGCATTGCTCGGACCGAGTTGCCTGACGGTCTGACCGCCGAGCGGACCTGAACCGAACGAAGGGACCTTGCTGCTGATGCAGCAAGGTCCCTTCGTGGTTCGCGGGAGTTCGGGGGAGTGCGGTGATCAGGTGGTGCGTGAGTAGTGCACGCGCCGTACCCACCACGTGACTACAGCGGCCGTTGCGGCAGTCAGTACGGCCACCTGCATCGACTGCGTGACGGCACCGGCGACGACGAACAGCACGAACCCGACCACGAGAGCTTCGATCTTGTACAGCGGCCACCGAGTTCCGGCCAGATCGACGCAATAGTCTGGGGAGGGGCGTGATTCGCGAGTGGAGATATCTGCGGTGGTCATCTCGTCCCTTTCCGATACGGCTGTTCGAAGCTGTGGTTTCAGAGTAGCCAGAGATGAGAGTTCGGGCAAGCGAACTTTATTGATCGGCAGCTCACTTAATCGATCAACCAGGGGAGTGCGCGGGCGACAGGCCTGGTCGGCGTGGTTCGGTGGCCAAGGTGCTCGAGTGGGTGTTCACTGGTACACATGCCAATCACAGGTGAGTACGAACCCAGTCCAGCGTCGTGGGCCGCCGATCAGGTCGCACGCATCGAGAACTCCGGTGGCACCGAGGGAAACGACATGAACGGCATGCCCGTCGTCGTTCTCACGACCATCGGGGCAAAGTCCGGCAAGGTCAGGAAGACGCCGCTGATGCGCGTCGAGCACGACGGTTCGTATGCCGTTGTGGCTTCGCTCGGTGGCGCCCCGAAGAATCCGGTCTGGTACTACAACGTCAAAGCCGACCCGCACGTCACGCTGCGTGACGCGACGCAGGTCTTCGACCTGGTTGCTCGGGAAGTCACCGGCGACGAGAAGGCGGTCTGGTGGGAGCGCGCTGTCGCTGCGTACCCCGACTACGCCGATTATCAGACGAAGACCGATCGTGAGATTCCGGTGTTCGTGCTCGAACCCAAGTAACCCCGCATTCCACAAGAAGCGCTGCATCAATCACAAGTAAATCGTCACTCCCGGGGGTCGGCGATCCCGACTCCCGTGAGTGTGTCATGGAGGTCTGATGAGTCCGAAAACCGTTGCAGATCAATTGGTTCAGCAGCTCGTTGACGCGGGTGTCAGTCGGATCTACGGCATTGTCGGTGACAGTCTCAATCCCATCGTCGATGCGGTTCGTCGCACCGGTGGTTCCGAGAAGGGCGGAATCGATTGGATACACGTCCGGCATGAGGAAGCAGCTGCGTTTGCGGCCGCAGCGGATGCCCAGATCACCGGAAAACTCGCAGTGTGTGCCGGATCCTGCGGCCCCGGAAACCTTCACCTGATCAACGGCCTGTACGACGCTCATCGTTCGGGCGCGCCGGTCCTCGCGATCGCCTCGCACATCCCCAGCGCCCAGATCGGAATGGGCTACTTTCAGGAAACGCATCCCGAGCGGATCTTCATCGAATGTTCGAGTTACACCGAACTCGTCAGCACCCCAGTGCAATCACCACGCGTGGTGCAGTCGGCGATTCAGCATTCGGTGGCTCGAAACGGCGTCTCGGTGATCGTGCTTCCCGGGGACATCGCCGACTGCCCGGCCGAGGGCACTCCGCCGACGCTCGTCGAAACGCGAAGGCCGACAGTCGTCCCGGATGCCGGTGACGTCAAGGCGTTGGCAGATGTGATCAACGGCTCGCGTAAGGTTGCGATCTTCGCCGGCGCGGGCGTGCGAGATGCGCGCGCGGAGGTTCTGGCGTTGGCCGAAACCGTCGGCGCTCCCATCGGGCATTCACTGCGTGGCAAGGAATGGATCCAGTACGACAATCCATACGACGTCGGGATGACCGGATTGCTCGGTTACGGTGCGGCGCACGACGGTATCCACGGCGCCGATCTCCTGCTCCTGATCGGTACGGACTTTCCCTACGATCAGTTCTTGCCCGACGACGTTCGCACTGCTCAGATCGACATCGCGGCCGAGCGGTTGGGGCGTCGAACCAGCCTGGACCTGGCTGTGCACGGCGACGTCGCGAGCACCTTGAGCGCACTGATTCCGCAGCTCGATCGAAAGACCGACCGCGGGTTCCTGGAGGATACGCTCGCCAAGCACAACACTTTGATGACCAAAGTGGTTGGTGCATACACGGATCCGGTCAGGCAGCGGACGCCGATTCACCCCGAGTATGCGGCCTCGATCTTGGACGATCTGGCGGCCGACGACGCAATCTTCACCGCCGACACCGGGATGTGCAACGTGTGGACGGCGCGCTATCTCAATCCGAACGGATCGAGACGCTTCATCTCCTCGGCGCTGCACGGATCGATGTCCAATGCGCTCCCACATGCGATGGGTGCTGCATGGTCGAGTCCGGGGCGTCAGGTCATCTCGGTGTCGGGCGACGGTGGATTGTCGATGCTGCTCGGTGAGTTGGTCACCGTCGCGATGTACAAGTTGCCGGTCAAGATCGTGGTGTTCAACAACTCGACGCTCGGAATGGTCAAGCTCGAGATGCTGGTCGACGGCCTTCCGGATTTCGGGGTCGACGTGCCCGCGGTCGACTACGCGGCGGTTGCTGCTGCGCTCGGTATCTTTTCGCGCCGAATCGAGAATCCCGCGGATATCGAAGCGGGCCTACGCGCCGCGCTCGATCACGACGGTCCGGCCTTGGTTGATCTGGTGACCGATCCGCTGGCATTGTCGTTGCCGCCCACCATCACCGGTGGTCAGATGAAGGGCTTCGCTTTGGCGATGTCGAAGATGGTGATGAACGGCGGCGTCGGCGAGGCAGTACAGATGGCCAAGTCGAATCTGCGGAACGTGCCACGTCCCTCACAGTTGGATCCGCGCGGCTGACCTACCGCCACCCTGCCTCGCAGACCATGCGGGGCGGGGTGGTGGGAAGGTTGATCTCCGACGTGCGAAAATGGCGGGGTGTCTAACTCGCCCGATGTCGTAGTAACGAAGTCCACCGTCCCCGCGCTCGACGCGCAGGAGATCGACGCGGCCATCGAGCGAATTCAGCACGTCATTGCGGCGACGCCCCTGCAGTACAGCGATCGTCTTTCGGCGTTGACCGGGGCACACGTGTATCTCAAGCGTGAGGACCTCCAGGGCGTTCGTTCGTACAAGATTCGTGGCGCGTACAACCTGATCGCTCAGCTCAACGAGGCCGAACGCGGTGCCGGCGTAGTGACTGCCAGTGCCGGTAACCATGCGCAGGGTGTTGCTTTCGCGTGCCGAACGATGCAGATCAAGGGTCGGATCTACGTTCCGGCCAATACCCCCAAGCAGAAGCGTGATCGCATCCGCGCGCACGGTGGAGCGTTTGTCGAACTGTTCATGATCGGTGAGACCTATGACGCCGCCGCTGCTGCGGCCGCCGAGGACGTAGCCGAAACCGGCGCAACCATGGTTCCCCCGTTCGACGACGTGCGCACCGCTGCGGGGCAAGGAACCATCGCAGCGGAGATTCTCACGCAATTGGACGCCCCTCTCGACACGATCGTCGTGCCGGTCGGCGGCGGCGGTTGCATTGCGGGCATCGCCACCTACCTGCACGAACGGTCGCCCAAGACGTCGATCGTCGGGATCGAGCCGTCCGGTGCGGCGTCAATGACGGCCGCTCTTGTTGCCGGGGGCCCGGTGACTCTTCCCGACGTCGATCCATTTGTCGACGGCGCAGCGGTCAAGAGGATCGGCGATGTTCCCTACGAGGTCGTCTCACGTCTGGGTGCCGCCGTGGTGTCGCACGCGTCGTTGCCGCTCGTGGCTCGTCAACTTCAGACACGGTCCGGTTCGGGATCGTTTGTCGTCAATCAGATCGACGAGGGCGCTATCTGCACGGCGATGCTCGAGCTGTATCAGAGCGAGGGCATCATCGCCGAACCTGCGGGAGCGCTTTCCGTTGCGGCACTTCAGAATTTGACGTTCGAGCCGGGTTCGACCGTCGTGTGCCTGATCTCCGGTGGCAACAACGACGTCTCTCGTTACGGCGAAATCCTCGAGCGTTCGCTCGTTCACCTCGGGCTCAAGCACTACTTCCTGGTCGACTTTCCGCAGGAACCGGGAGCGCTCCGTCGCTTCCTCTCGGACGTGCTCGGGCCGGACGACGACATCGCGCTGTTCGAGTACGTCAAGCGAAACAATCGCGAGACGGGTGCCGCGTTGGTGGGTATCGAACTCGGTTCCGCTGACGGGTTGGCGGCGTTACTCGAGCGGATGGAGCGCGCGCCGATGCAGTCCGAGAGGCTCGAGCCGGGAAGCCCGGCGTACCGCTATCTGACGTAAGAGACGCCCCCGGTCAGGGCCGCAGTCGCTCGACCACCTGTCGATGCAATTCGGGATCCGGCTGGGGGAGCCCGAGCATGGCCGCCAGATACAGGCCGTCGCCGACGAGTCGGATGATCTCGGCCTGCACAGGGTCGGCGATCTCGGTCTGAAGGCCCTTGTCCCAGCTCCGCATCACATGTGTGACGGCCTTCTGGATTTCGTCGTGTTGTCCGTTGACTGTTCTCAGTGCCGCGATGATCGACCGGAAGAGTGAGAGTTCTTCGCTTTCGTTCGCATCGGGGATCTGCAGATAGAACTCGGTGACCGTCGTACCGCCGGCTACGGCGTCTTCGAGTTGCTGATCCGAGCGTTCTCCGAGTCTGCGGACCATCGCCGCGAGCAGTGCTTCCTTGCTGGGGAAGTGATAGAGAAGTCCGCCCTTGGAAACCCCGGCTTCGGCGGCAACGCCTTCGAGCGTGACTTGGGCGACGCCGCTGACCAGCAGCAGCTTCTCCAGTGCGTCGAGAATTCGATCGCGAGTGTCGGCAGCCATGTGATGTGACCCTACCCGGAAATAACTTTACCGCTCGGACGGTTCACTGTTACCGTTGACCTACTGTACCGGCTGGACGGTGCAGTGAAGTCTTTTCGAAAGAACTCAGAGAAAGTCGCAGGGGAGCAATGTCAGTGTCGGCAGATCACACGTCTGCAATCAATCCCGACGAGGTTCGGGCGACAAAGCGTGACTGGGCGGGCTTGATAGTCCTTGCCTTTGCTGTGTTGCTCATCGCAGTCGACGGCACGGTGCTCGATCTTGCGCTTCCGTTCATCAGCGCCGACCTCGAGCCGAGCAGCACGCAGTTGCTGTGGATCATCGACGTCTATTCGTTCGTGCTCGCCGGTCTGCTCATCACCATGGGTACGCTCGGCGACCGGATCGGTAGGCGAAAACTGCTCCTGATCGGCGCAGTCGGCTTCGGTCTCGCCTCGATCATCGCCGCTCTCGCTGTCAGTCCCGAGATGCTCATTGCCGCCCGCGTGCTGCAGGGTATTTCCGGTGCAACGCTGATGCCGGCCACCCTCGGTCTGATCCGCACGATCTTCGTCAACCCGCGTCAGCGCACCGAGGCGATCGGTGTCTGGGGCGCGATGGCCGGTGGCGGTACCGCGGCCGGCCCGTTGGTCGGTGGTTGGTTGCTCGAGCACTTCTGGTGGGGTTCGGTCTTCTTGATCAACATTCCGGTCATGATCGCGCTGGTTGTACTCGGCCCGATCCTGATCCCGGAGTCGAAGGACCCCAATCCGGGTCGATTCGACCTCATCAGCGCTGGTCTGTCGATGGCGACCATGTTGCCGCTGGTGTACGCGGTCAAGGAATCCGTGGTGCACGGCGTCAGCATCACGTTGCTGGTGATCGGCCTCGTTGGTCTCGCGGCGGGTTACGTGTTCGTGCGTCGTCAGCGGATGCTGAAGGATCCGATGTTGGATCTGAAGCTGTTTGCCAACGCGTCGTTCTCCACCGCCGTCATCACCAACCTGCTCTCGATCTTCGCGCTGGCAGGTGTCCTGTTCTTCGGCTCGCAGTACCTGCAGTTGGTGCTGGGTAACTCGGCGCTCGACGCCGGCCTGCTGATGCTCCCGGGTATGTTGCTCAGCGCATTCACCGCGGTTGCGGCGGCCTGGTTGATTCGCCGGTGGTCGGTGTCTCACGTGCTCAGCGCGGGCCTCGCGGTTGCCGGTATCGGTGCTGCGATGCTGCTCGCGCTCGGCGTCGACAGCGGCCCGTTGATGTTCGTGATCGGCTTCGGTCTGGCCGGTGCTGGTGTCGGTGTCGCGTTGACGTTGACATCGGATCTCGTGGTCAGCTCGGTGGAACCCGAACGCGCCGGCGCTGCGTCCGCTGTGTCGGAGACCGCGTACGAACTCGGCATCGCGCTCGGCGTGGCGATCCTGGGCAGCGTGGTGATGGCGATCTTCCGCAAGGGAATCGACACCTCGATGCTCGAAGCAGATCAGGCGCACGCTGCACAGGGCACGCTCGGCGGTGCCCTGCAGGAAGCAACGTACCTACCTGGTGAACTCGGTTCGGTGCTTGCCGATTCCGCGAAGTCGGCGTTTGTCGACGGTATGCACGTTGCTGCCGGTGCAACAGCTTTGGTTCTGTTCGTCAGTGCCGCATTGGTGTTGCGGATGCTGCGGAGTACACCAGAGAACGCGAAGCGTTAATACCGGAATCTCGAGAGTTAGTCAGCTTTCGAGTACGACGAACGAGTGCCCCAGCACCACTGTTGCGGACGCGGTCTCGTCCTGTGTCGGCGGATCCCACCAGAGGATGGGGGTTCCGCCGACCGGAACCGAGGCCGCGTCCGTTCCCAGATTGCACACGATCTGTAATGCGCCGCGGCGCAAGGTGATCCACTGGTCGTCCTCGTCGTAGTCGACGTGCAGGTTCCCCAGCCAAGGGTCGGTGATCTCGATTCGCTTCCTGCGCAGGGCAAGTAGATCGCGATAGCAGGCCAGGACGCGAGCGCGTGTCTCGTCGTCTCGCTCGTCCCAGTCCAGTTTCGATCGCAGAAATGTCTGTGGGTCTTGCGGATCCGGAATGTCGTCACTGTTCCAGCCGTGCGCCGCGAACTCCGCTTTGCGGCCTTTGGCAGTGGCCTCGCCGAGTTCCGGTTCCGGATGCGAGGTGAAGAACTGGAACGGAGTGGTCGCTCCCCATTCCTCGCCCATGAACAGCATCGGTGTGTACGGCGATAGCAGGACCAGCGCCGCCTTGATGGCCAATTGTCCTGGCGTCAGATAGGCGCTCGGGCGGTCCCCGATCGCGCGGTTGCCGATCTGATCGTGGGTGCACGTGTATGCGAGCAGGGCGCTGGCGGGCTGATGCGTGATGTCGATCGGCCGGCCGTGAACCCGTCCACGGAACGAGGAATACGTTCCGGCGTGGAAGAAACCGCGCCGCAATGTATTTGCAAGGGATTCCAAGGATCCGAAGTCGGCGTAATAACCCTGGCGTTCGCCGGACACGGCCGTGTGAATCGTGTGGTGGATGTCGTCGTCCCACTGCGCGTCCAAGCCGAACCCGCCGGCCGCTCGTGGTGTGATCAGAGTGGCGTCGTTGAGATCACTTTCGGCAATCAACGTGAGCGGTCGGCCCAGATGGGCCGACAGTGTTTCCGTTCGGACGGCGAGTTCCTCGAGGATGTGCGTTCCGGTGTGATCGACCAACGCGTGGACGGCGTCGAGGCGTAGACCGTCGATGTGGAAATCACGCATCCATCGCAGGGCATTGCCGATGATGTACTCGCGAACCTCGCCCGACTGCGGGCCTCCGATGTTGATCGTTCGGCCCCAGGTGTTCGCTCCATCGGCAATGTAGGGGCCGAACTTTTCGAGGTAGTTGCCCGACGGGCCCAGGTGGTTGTAGACCACGTCAAGAATCAGGCCGAGTCCGCGTTCGTGGGCCGCATTCACCAAGCGTTGCAATCCGTCCGGGCCACCGTAGATCTCGTGGACCGTGTACCAGAGCACACCGTCGTAGCCCCAGTTGTGAGTTCCGTTGAAGCCGTTGACCGGCATGATTTCCACGAAGCCGACGCCGAGGTCTACCAGGTGATCGAGACGTTCGATCGCGGCGTCGAATGTTCCTTCGGGGGTGAACGTTCCGATGTGCAGTTCGTAGACCGATGATCCTGGGAGTTGTCGTCCGGTCCACTGAGAGTCGGTCCAGGACGCCTCGTCGAGTTGGTGCAGTTGGGAGCGGAGATGCACGCCTTCGGGCTGGCGTGGTGAACGCGGATCCGGGAGTGTTTCACCGTCGACGACAAAGCCGTAGCGAGCGCGGTTGTCGCAGTCGACCTCGGCGCGCCACCACCCGTCGTCGGTCCGGTCCATCTCGTGCGTGATGCCGTCGACTTCGACCCGGACCGATTCCGGTGTTGGCGCCCAGACCTCGAATGTATGCACACGATCAGCATGCCTTGTTCGGCCGGATGTGGCAGCCCGGCGGGCTGGTTCCGTCGTCAAGGACTGTTTCTATCCGCAGGTGTTGCCGGACGGTGCAGACAGCGTGATCAGTTTCGGAGCGGGGGCGCTGCAGCATCCGCCCTCGGCTTTCCCTGTGTCGGTTTCTGCTGTGTCAGGTTCGTCGAAAATGCCTGCGCCGCCGCAGACTCCGGTCTCCGGAAGGATCAACTCGACACGGGCCGCTGCTTCGTGATCGCCGGCGAGCTCGGCTGCGATGCTGCGAACCTGCTCGTAGCCGGTCATCGCCAGGAAGGTGGGTGCTCGGCCGTAGCTTTTCATTCCAGCCAAGTACACCCCCGGCTCCGGATGGCGAAGCTCCTTCGCGCCATGCGGGTAAACGGTGCCGCACGAGTGGACGTTCGGGTCGATCAGCGGAGCAAGCTCGACCGGTGCTTGTAAGACCGGGTCGAGGCCGAGTCGAATTTCCGAGAGCCAGGACAGATCGGGGCGGAAGCCGGTCAGCGTTATGACGTTGTCCACGTTCTCGATGCGATCACCCGCATCGGAGGCGAGTATGAGTTGTCCCGAAGGGGTAGTTGTCACCTCTGCGGTGCGGAAGCCGGTGACGACTCTCAACAGGCCATCCTCGACGGCCTTCTTTGCACGCAAGCCCAGGGCGCCGCGCGTGGGCAGTTCGTCAGCGTCGCCGCCTCCGAATGCAGAGCCGATGTTTCCTCGGCGGACCGCCCAGGTGATGCGGGTGCTCGGAGCCTGCTCCGCCAACCCTGACAGCGCAACGATCGCCGTCAGCGCGGAGTGGCCACTACCTGCGATGACGGTGTGCGTTCCGGCGAACTGTGCCCGCACTGCCGGATCGTCGAGATCAGGAACCCGGTACCGGATCGCAGTACCCACAGCGCCTTCGCCGAGTGCAGGAAGACCTTCACCACCGAGCGGGTTCGGGGTGCCCCAGGTGCCGGACGCATCCACAATGGCCTGGGCGAACATCCGATCCTCGGTTCCGTCCCGGCGCCGCAGGTGAATCGAGAGGGGTTCGCTGTCGCGTCCGGCGTCGACGACCAGGTCACGTCCGCGTCGAGCGACGCCGATCACCTCGGTGTCGAACTGGACCAGGTCGGCGAGGGCCGAGGCGAGTGGTTCGAGGTAGAGCTCGCGCCATTGCCGGCCGGTCGGATAGGTCTGCCCGTCGGGTGAGCTCCATCCATTCTGGTCGAGGAGTCGCCGCGCGGCGGGGGAGACGAGTTCGGACCACCGGGAGAACAGTCGAACGTGATTCCACTCGGAGATCGCAGCACCGGCTGTGGTTCCGCGCTCGAATACAAGGGGTGTGAGTCCGCGCTCGCGCAGTTCTGCTGCGGCTGCCAGGCCGATCGGGCCGGCCCCGATCACGACAACGGGTAGGGGGTTCATTTTCGTGCCTTTCATCGACGATTATCGATCTACGGAGAACTGTATCGACGATCATCAATGTAGGCAACCATCGACAGCTGTCGATATAGTGGAGAGATGACTTCGCTGCAGACTCCGACGGTGCGAGTCGGCGATTCGGACCCGGATCAGATCCGTTCTTCCGTCCTCGCGCAGGGCGATGCCGATACCTACGCGCAGTGGTTCGCCTGCCTTGCCGAGCCGATGCGCGTCCGATTGCTTCACCGGGTAGCGAGCGCGGTCGGTGGTATTACCGTCGGAGCGCTCGCCGAGGCGTTGGGGATCGGGCAACCGACGGTGTCGCACCACCTGCGCAAGCTCGCCGATGTGGGTTTTGTGACCATGCGTAAGGAAGGGACGAGCACGGTCGTCGCGATGAGTCCGACGTGTTGCGTTGCCTTGCCGCAGGCGGCGGATGTGGTGATGGGAGTCCTTACTCCGCGTCCGTGCTGCCCGAGTGATTTGCCCGACGATGTCTCTGTCCGGGCCATGATCGACGACGACTGGGATGCGGTTCGCCGTATTTACGGTGAGGGTATCGACACCCGAAATGCCACCTTTGCCGCTGAGGTCCCCTCGCGTGAGCATCTCCACGAACGGTGGCTGCCGCAGCATCGATGGGTGGCGACTATCGGGGGTGTTGTTGTCGGATGGGCTGCGTTGAGTCCGGTTTCCGAGCGTGACTGCTACCGCGGGGTTGCCGAGAACTCCGTGTACGTTGCGGACGGCATGCGTGGTCGTGGCGTCGGAAAGGCGTTGTTGCGCAAGCAAGTCATGGCCGCCGACGCCGACGGACTCTGGACTCTGGAGACGTCGATGTTCCCGGAGAACCGTGCCTCCATCTCGCTCCATCATTCGGCCGGGTTTCGAACGGTCGGCCTTCGCGAGAAGATCGCCGAACTCGACGGCGTGTGGCGCGACACTGTTCTGCTCGAGCGTCGAACGGCGATCGCCGAGGGATGAGTCCGGGATCCGGCTGACCGGATGCCCGATTGCGCGTTGATTCGATATCTGTCAATATCGAAGAATGTCGAATCAAGAGCTGCCGGACTCCGAGGCTTGCTGCACCCCGCTCGTTCGTGAACCGTTGACCGAGGATTGGGCCGGCGACTTGTCTCGGATGTTCAAGGCCCTCGGCGATCCGGTTCGTCTCCGCTTGCTCAGCTTGGTGGCAAGTCACGAGGGTGGTGAAGCCTGCGTCTGCGACATCTCCGACTCGTTCGACTTGTCTCAGCCGACTATCTCGCATCACCTGAAAGTGTTGCGCCAGGCCGGGCTGCTCGATTGTGAACGACGCGGGACCTGGGTGTACTACTGGGTTATTCCGGCTGCGCTGCAACAGCTTTCCGCCGTTCTGCTGGTAGAAGGTGCGAGCGTGAGTGCCGCGGACGCTTGCGCTGAGGTCACCGCATGAGCGACACCGCTGCCACCACCGAACACCCCGAAGTCGTCGGAAAACTCTCCACCCTCGACCGCTATCTGGCGGTCTGGATCGGCGTGGCCATGGTCGTCGGCCTGCTGGTTGGACGCTGGATCCCCGGTGTGAACACTGCCCTGGACAAGGTGCAGATCGACGGCATCTCGCTACCGATCGCCCTCGGTCTGCTGATCATGATGTACCCGGTCCTGGCGAAGGTCCGCTACGACCGCCTCGACACAGTCACCGGGGACAAGAAACTCCTCGCCGGCTCCCTGTTCCTGAACTGGGTTCTCGGCCCGGCGCCGATGTTCGCCCCCGCCCGGCTGTTTCTGCCTGACCTGCCGGAATACCGAACCGGTTTGATCATCGTCGGTCTCGCTCGCTGCATCGCGATGGTGATCATCTGGAACGACCTGGCCTGCGGAGACCGCGAAGCCGCCGCGGGGCTGGTCGCCATCAATTCGGTGTTCCAGGTGATCATGTTCGCCGTGCTCGGTTGGTTCTACCTCTCGGTCCTGCCCGGGTGGCTCGGCCTCGAACAGACCACCATCGACACCTCGCCCTGGCAGATCGCCAAATCCGTTCTGATCTTCCTCGGTATCCCGCTGCTGGCAGGTTTTCTGTCCCGCTTCTTCGGCGAACGCGCCAAAGGCCGCGACTGGTACGACAACAAGTTCATCCCCAAGATCAGCCCCTGGGCGCTCTACGGTCTGCTGTTCACCATCGTCGTGCTCTTCTCGATGCAGGGCGAACAGATCACCTCCCAGCCTTGGGATGTCGTCCGGATCGCGCTGCCCCTGCTCGCGTACTTCGCGCTCATGTGGGGCGGAGGCTACATCCTCGGCGCCGCAATCGGATTGGGCTATGAACGCACCACGACCCTGGCGTTCACCGCCGCGGGCAACAACTTCGAACTCGCGATCGCGGTAGCCATCGCCACCTACGGCGCCACCTCGGGGCAAGCTCTTGCCGGTGTCGTCGGCCCGCTGATCGAGGTACCGGTGCTCGTCGGGCTGGTCTATGTCTCCCTTGCTCTACGCAAACGCTTTGCAGTCGAAGAGGTTTCATCCAGTCGAGAAAGAGCGAGGTCATGAGCAAACCATCGGTGTTGTTCGTCTGCGTCCACAATGCCGGTCGATCTCAGATGGCCGCGGGATTCCTGAGCCATCTCGCAGGCGACGCCATCGAGGTCCGTTCCGCCGGATCCGCACCCGCCGAGACCGTCAATTCGGCAGCGGTCGAGGCGATGGCAGAGCGCGGTATCGACATCTCAGCGCAGTCTCCGAAGATCCTCACTGTCGACGCCGTCCAGGATTCGGATGTCGTCATCACCATGGGCTGCGGCGACACGTGCCCGATCTTCCCCGGCAAGAGTTACCGAGACTGGGTTCTCGACGACCCGGCCGGACAGGGCCTTGAAGCAGTTCGCCCGATCCGTGACGAAATCGAGCGGCGCGTTCAAGCTTTGATCGCTGAACTCACCACTGCAGCGAAGTCTCCCTGACCGATCCGGGAATCGACAGGATCATTCGCCGGTGGGCTCGATGTGTTCGGCACCGAGGACGGAGAGTCGGTATTCCTGTGCGTCCTGCTCGGTTTCGAAATCTTTCTCTTCGAGGAGATTCCGGTCGGCGTCGAGGTATCGGTAAGTAGTCATTCCTCCACCGTGTCACTGATGAACGATTCGTGCTCGGATACCGGTTCGATTTCGTCGACGGCTATTTGAATCAGCCTTCCGTAGCGCCGGATCAGATCCTCCGACGACAGTGAATCCTCACCGAGGAGTTCGAGCGTCCGCATGCCGGTGGCCAGTCCGAGCAGCAGTGAGACGACGATCTGGCTGCGTACCAAACCGGGCTCCGTGTCGCCGATGCGGCGCGCGATCCCGTGAACGTATCGTTGCTTGATCTCGGCCCGAGCGGCGTCCGGATCTGGCGCCTCGTGAACGTGTACTGCGAGCATTGCCCACGGATCGGTTTCATCGGATTCTCTACGAGCGACAAGTTTCTCGACCAGTTGACAGCCGATGTCTCCGGTGGCGTCGGCATTCGGATCCTCGTCCATCGGAGGTGCGGACGGGATCGCAGCCGAGTACAGCCGAGCTTTGCTGCCGTAGATCTTCATGACCAGGGCAGGCGAGTAGCCGGCTGCGACCGCGATGTCCTTGATGGTCGTCGATGCGTAACCTCGTTCCGCGAACAAGGCTTTCGCTGCTGTGAGGATGCTGGCTTCGCCGCTGCTCATGTCGCTCGCCTCCACCTCGAAACCCGATCGCCATGCGTTCGGTTGCTCATACTGGCGTTCATACTGTCGTCAACGGCTCGGCATCGACGGGTACGTCGAAATCGACGACGGTGGACTGCGCGATGACCGCTATCTGACGAGCCAATGTGCCGTGTCCGCTCTCGGTCAGCGCGGTCAGGATGTACCGGCCGGATGTGGGAAGTGCGATTCCGTAGTGCCCGGTTCCGTCGGTGACCGTGGATGCGACGAATTCGCCGGTCGGTTTCGTGAGTGTGACGACGGTTCCCGAGGTTGTTCGGCCGCCGACTCCGACCTTGCCGGAGATGGTGAGGCGGTCACCGAGTTCGACGGTGTGCGTCGATTGCGCGCTGTCGAAGCTGATTACCTGCGATCTCGGGGACCAACCGTCGGCGCTCGTGACCACCAGGTACCGGCCGGGCCGGGGTAGGGCGAGGGAGAAGTTGCCTTCGTTGTCGGCGCGACTCCAGTCAATCGGTCGACCCTCCATGTCCATCACGGTGACAACGGCCTGCCGGATCGGTCGGCTGTCGGTCCGGATCACACGACCGGCAACCACAATTTCCGTTTCGGACACGGCGGCGTCGGGAAGCTCGAACCCTTCCGGGGTCACCGGGCGAAGTGCCGCTTCCGGTTTTGCGCCGCGGCGAGGAATGAACGCAGCGGCAGCGGCAGCAGCCACGGCGGCGAGGGCGGCCAGCCAGAAGATGTTCTTGAAGGCGTCGATCGACGGAAGGCCCTCGCCCGGCCCGGACGGGATGACCATCGAAGTGAGCATGGCGGCAACCACCGCGCTGGACGTGGAAGTACCGACTGAGCGGAGCAGCGAATTGAGGCCGTTTGCCGACGCGGTTTCGGTAATCGGAACCGATCGCATGATCAGCATCGGCATCGCGGAGTAGGCGATTGCGGTTCCGATGCTGACCACCGCCGCGCTGATGATGATCAGTGCTATCGAACCGGTCAGGAACACTCGCGCGATGTAGGCGAGCGCGAGCACCGTGCCGCCGACGATCAGGGTGATCTTGGCTCCGAATCGCTTCGTGATGTTCGCGGAGACGGGCGCGAAGAAGACCATCGCGAGGCCTGCCGGAATCATGCACAGTCCGGCCGCCATCACGCCCAGTTCGAAGCCGTAGCCGGAGATCTTCGGCATCTGAAGTTGTTGGGTGGTGGAGAGGTTGTTCGCGTACATCGAGAAGCCGACGAGGATCGAGGCGACGTTGGTCAGCAGAACAGGCCGCTTGGCCGACGTTCGTAGATCGACCATCGGCTGGGTGACGCGGAGTTCGTAAGGGAACCACAATGCGAGAGTCACGATTCCGATGACGAACATCAGCAATGTCAGTTCGCTCGTCCATCCCCAACGGGCGCCCTTGGAGATGGCGAGGAGGATCGCCGTGAGTGCTGTCGAGAGCATGACCGCGCCCAGGAAGTCGAATTTGCCGCGGGTACGAACGCTTGATTCCGGGACGACGACGGCTACCGCGATGATCAGCAGGACGCCCACGATCGCCGAGAGCCAGAAGATGGCGGGCCAGCCCAGATGCTCGAAGATCAACCCGGACAGCGGGAGCCCGAGTGCGCTGCCGATTCCGAGAGTGGCACTCATCAACGCTGTTGCCGACGCCACCTTCTCCTTGGGCAGTTCGTCGCGCATGATGCTGATTCCGACGGGGATCATCGAGATCGCGAAGCCCTGGAGACCACGTCCGATCAGCAGGGCGACAAAGTTGCCGCCGATCGCCGCGACCAGTGATCCGACCACGATCATCGTCATCGAGATCAGCATCATGCGTCGTTTTCCGAACATGTCTGCCAGGCGGGAGACGATCGGAGTGGCGACGGCACTCGTGAGGAGCGTGACGGTGACGAGCCAGGAGGCGTCGTCAGCGCTGACGCCGAGGATCTTCGGGAAATCGGGCAACAACGGAATGACCATCGTTTGTTGCAGCGCGACCACGGTGCCGGAAAGACAGAGAATTGCGGTAACGAGCCGACTTGAACGGCGAGTGGTCGGAGACGAGTGCAATGCCAAGAGACGGTCCTTCACGCGGCGATGGTGAACGGGAATTCACCCATGAGTGAACCACTGTTCACCCGTCGGTGTCACCTTCGGTGAATATGCGATTTCTCACGACGGCAACTCGCCCCAGGGTTTCCGAGTCGGCATGGCGGGAACAACGTCAGTGGTTGGTCTGCGCCTGCGCGAGCGGGCAGCGAGGAGGAGTGATGCATGCCGAAGTGGGTGACCGTCTCCACGTCCAGGGGCGCGTGGTGGGGCAGGCGGAGGTAACTGCCGAGGTTCTCGAGGTGCACGGCGAGGACGGCGGTCCTCCCTATCTGGTCAGGTACGACAACGGCCACGAGGCGTTGGTGTTTCCCGGTAGCGATGGCTGGATAGACCACCCCGGAAAAGGCTCCTGAGCTGCACGATTCTTTCCATGCACGGTCGTTGCATCGAATGCGGCTAAAGTGTGCGCAATGGAGGGCAGACGCCAGTACCACTCCCGCGTGCGTGAAGCTTCCGCGCAGCGAACGCGTGAACTCATTCGTGATGCGGCGACGGCCTTGTTTGTTCGAGACGGGTATGTCAGTGCCACCGTCAAGCAGATTGCCGCCTCGGCCGGCGTCGCCGATCGGACGGTGTTCACAGCCTTCCCTGGCGGGAAACTCGAGATCTTCGAAGCGGCCCTCGCTGCGGCGCTCGATGCCGAAGAGGTTCCACTCGGCGCGCCGAACCTGGCCTCGGACCCCGATGACGTTCGCCGGATCGTCTCCCAGATCGTGGCTCAGGGCATCGGACTGCTCGAACGTGCCGGCGCTCTGATGATGGTCGCGGTCGAATCCTCGGGTGCGGATGCCGACATGCGTCGACTATCCGAGGAGTCGTCGGATCAGTCGGCCGTCAATGCGATGTCGATAGCCGAGGGTCTCTCCGAGCATGGCTTGTTGAGGCCTGAGATTTCGCTCGAGAAAGCTGCGGGCATACTTGCCGCTTTCGTCTCGCCTCAGCTTCATCAGCAATTGCGTCGGGTCAGTGGATGGGACGTCGATGCGTACCGAGGATGGCTCGAGTTCAACATTCGCCAGAATCTAATGTACTAATTGGTCTGTTTTCGTTAGCATGGCGAGGGTTTTTTATTCTCGGGAGGAATCGCCAGCGTGCCCTATGCCTTGTTCGGCCTCATCACGATGTTGCTGTGGATTTTCTGCATCGTCGACGCCATCACGAGAGATGACGCCTACATCCAGTACCTACCCAAGGTTGTCTGGATTCTGATCATCATCTTCCTTCCCACCTTAGGGTCCGTTCTGTGGCTGGTGGTCGGGCGCGGACAGAACGCGCCCCGCGGATACGTCGGCCCAACCGGTTACGGCGAATACGAGCGCCCGGGACGTGCCGTTGCGCAGGATCCGGCGGCGGACGAAGCCTTCTTGCGTCAGTGCCGCGAACGGGCGGAAGAGCAGCGTCGAATTGCCAAGCAGCAGCGCCGCGACGGCGACGCTGATCGGATGTGAGTTATCGGTAGGCCGTGAGTCGGTCCAACACGAGCCGAAGCGGCGGCCACGACGATCGGCCGCGACGCGTCACCGCATAGGCAGTGAGGATGACGGGCGGATCGACGAGTGGTTCGACGCGCACGCCTTCGCGAGTCTTGCGTTCGAGCGGCATCAGCCCCACGCCGTAACCACTGAGGATCAAGAGTTCGACCAAGTCGAGACTGTCGATCTGGTGAGTGATCCGAGGGGTGAACCCGGCCAGCGACGCGAGGGTTCGCACAGCGCGCTCGTCTGCCGTGTTGCGTGAGTTCACTATCCATGACGTGTCGGCGAAGGCGCGGAGATCGATTCCGGATTCTGTGGACTTGTCGGGAGCTCTGGCGTCGTCGGGAACACACAGTCCCCAGGGCGTCGACCAGAGCGGAATTGCTTCGAGTAGTGGGCTCGGCGACGCGGGGGCAAGGTTGTAGTCGTACGTCAGTGCGAGGTCTAGATCGTCGCGTTCGAGGAGTGCAAAAGCCTCGACGGGTTCGTATTCGTAGATCATCACGTCCACCTGCGGGTGACTGCGTTGCAGGCTTCGAGCGACGGGGAGCATCGCGGTTCTGATCGCAGTTGCGAATCCGCCGACTCGCAGGGTCCCCACCGGTTCCGCGTCCGGATCGAGGTCCAGGCGAGCTGCATCGACGGCTGCCAGGATGGTGACGGCATGATCGGCCAGTCGTTGACCGGCCGGCGTCAGCCGCACCCGGCGACCGTCGGGCTCGATCAGTGCGGTACCGGTCTCCGCGGTCAAGGCCGCGAGTTGTTGGGACACTGTCGACGTCGTGAGGTTGTGCGCTTCGGCGACCGCACGCATCGAACCCAAGCGGGAGAGTTCGAGGAGGAGATGGAGTCGACGGGTTTCCATCCTTCGATCATTCACTAATCGTGAACATAATGTAGGTCAAAATCGCGTGGACACGAACGGTTGGCCTCCCGTTCAATTCAGCTATGGATACGAAAGCGCGGGCCGGAGTGGGCCTGGCTGTTTTGGCGATGTTGTGCGTGCAGCTCGGGCTCGCCGTGTCGGTGGGCCTGATCGATCAGCTCGGCGCAGACGGAGCGGCGTGGCTACGACTCGCCTGGGCAGGCATCATTCTTCTGATCATCGTCAGGCCCCGCCCTTCGGCGTTCACTCGCAAGGCGTTTCTGGCTTGCGTGGTTCTGGGTGTGGTCACCGCAGGCATGACGCTCCTGTTCATGGCAGCGGTGGAGCGCCTTCCGCTGGGAACAGCAAGCGCATTGGAATTCTTGGGTCCGCTGACGGTTGCTTTGCTCCGGGGGCGTGGCCGCGTTCTGTGGCCGATTCTGGCAGGCGTGGGCGTCGTGCTTCTCACCGAACCGTGGGCCGGGACAGTCGATCTGGTCGGTGTGGCGTACGCACTCGGTGCGGCGCTCTGCTGGGCGATGTACATTTTGCTCACCCAGCGCGTCGGCGACGAGGTTGCCGGTATCAACGGGCTGGCGGTGTCGATGGCGGTAGCCGGGTTGGCCGCGACAATTGCCGTAGGCCACTCGGCTATCGGGCGGCTGACTCCGCATCTGATTCTCGTGGGCCTCGGACTCGCGATCTTGCTGCCCGTCGTGCCGTTCGTTCTGGAGATGGTCTCGTTGCGAAGGCTGTCCACGGCGGCGTTCGGCACGCTGATGAGTCTCGAGCCTGCTTTCGCGCAGCTTATCGGTCTGGTTGTGCTGCAACAGGTTCCGAGTGTTCTGGCCGTGGCAGGTATCGCGTGCGTCGTCGTCGCAGGGATCGGCGCGGCCCGCGGTGGTGCTCGAGGTGGCGCCCGGAAGCCGACTGAGCCACCCTCCGATTCCGAGCGAACGTACCTTTCGGCGCCTTCATGAGACCGAGAGTGCCGTTCGCTCAGGTCGCGTTCGCTCAGTGCGAGTGCGCCGCGGCGATTGCTCCGTCGAACACGTCGGCGACCTCGCCGAGGGAATCGAGAATCGGCTGACCGGATCGTTCGACGCGAGCCCGCACCAGCGAGCCCTCGAGCGCGGACACTGCCAGGACGGCAAGCCGTTCCGCTCGCGCACGTCCGACCCCGGACGCGATCAGTGTGTCGCGCAGTAGCGAAGTCCACTGTCGATACACCGCCTGTCCGGCGGCTGTCACGCTCTCCGAATCGGGGGCAAGTTCCAACAACACCGTCGTGATCGGCGAGCCTTCGTGGAAATCCGAATCGCTCACCCATCCGGCGAGCAACCGCGCGTACTCGCGCAGCAGCGACCCGGCGTCCGATTGGCTGTCGGCGAGTTCGGTCAGGGTGTCGGTGACCAACTGCCCGCCGACGCGGACGACCTCTTCGCCGATCTGCTCTTTGCCGCCGGGAAAGTAGTGGTAGAGCGAACCTTTCGGCGCCCCGCTCGACTTGAGGATCTCGTTGAGGCCCGTTGCCGCATACCCCTGGCGGCGAAACAGATCGGCCGCAGCTCGTACGAGTGCTTCGCGGTGTTTCGGGGGAGTCGCCACGAGTTGGAGCTTAAACACCCCAGCGATCCACCACAATCTATGTAGACTGGTCTACATGGGAAATTCTGAAATGCTCGAACAGTTGCGCGCGGTCAACGCCTCGGCGGCCTTCAACCGGTGGGCCGGATTCGAAGTCACGGAGGCCGAACCGGGTCGCGTTTGTCTGCGGCTCGAATGGCGTGAGGATCTGGGCCAGTACTCGGGACACCTGCACGCTGCGCTCGTGGCGGGACTCGTCGACACCGCGTGCGGATTTGCTGCTTTCACCCAGGTAGGTGTCGTGGCGGCGTCCAACTGCGCGGTCAATTTCGTGAGTCCGGGCGTCGGAACCGCATTTGTCGCTACGGCGCGCTCGGTCAAGGCCGGGCGCAAGCAGGTGTTCGTCACTGCCGAGGTACATGCCGAACGCGAAGGCGAATCGGTGCTCGTCGCGTTCGGCACCACCCTGTTGGTTCCACTCGCCCCTAAGGCCTAGGCAAGACAGAGCTGAAGGTCACGGAACGAGGATGAACTTTCCCGCGGGGTGCGAACTCTGCAACTCGGTGTGAGCGAGTGCCACGTCCGCTAGCGGGAAGGTCTTGGCGATCTTCACGAGGAGGTGTCCGGAACCGGCTTGTTCGACAAGTTCGGATCGTGCCTTCAAACGCGCTTCCGCACTTGCCGGATTGCCTCCGCCGACGGAAGCGAAGCCGTCGGTCTGGGCGCGTCCGAACGCGACGATGGTGACGATGCGACTCTTGTCGGTGACCAAAGCCAGAGATGCATCGACGGCTTCGTCCGTTCCGGCGGTGTCGAACGCCGCATCGACGCCGTTCGGCGCGAGTTCACGGACACGCGCTTCGAGGCCGTGGCCGTAGAGCACAGGCGTGGCGCCGAGCGAGCGCACGTAATCCTGATTCGAGGCTCCCGCAGTGCCGATCACCGTAGCTCCGCGACCAACTGCCAGCTGAACAGCGATCGCGCCGACGCCGCCGGACGCGCCGTGGATGAGAACGGTGTCGCCGGAACCGACCCGAATGGTGTCGAGGGCGTCGACTGCAGTTCCGCCGACCAGAAGGAGGCCGGCTGCCTGTTCCCAGCTGATGCCTGCGGGCTTCGCGGTGACAGAGGAGACCGGCACGACTACTTGTTCGGAGTAGAGGCCGTTGCCGGGGCTGACGATCACTTCGTCGCCGACGTTCACATTTGTGACGCCGTCGCCGACAGCCGAGACGACGCCCGCTGCCTCGCCGCCGAGGCGGATGGGAAGTTTCTCGGGGTCGGTGCCGAAAGCGCCGCTGTAGAGCTTGAAGTCGAAGGGATTGACGCCGATCGCCTTCACGTCGACCAGGACTTCACCTGATTTCGGTGCCGGTAAATCGACGTCCACCAGCTTCAGGACCTCGGGCGTGCCGTACGTCAGCGCTACAACAGTTTTGGTCATGTCTCGCGCAACCGTCCTCGGGGAAACGATATTCCCCGAGGACGGGAAAAACTCGAGAAGATTCGATCAGCGGATCAGGGTGCCCAGATCGAGCGGCATCGCGATGCCGGTGATGTGATGGGCCTCGTCGGAACCGAGGAACGCGACGGCGGCGGCGATGTCCTCCGGCTGGCTGACCGGGTCGGGCAAGGTCTGCATGAAGATCGGACCGAGTGTGTGGGCGTTGGCGTCGATGAGCGGCCGCATGTCCGTCATCTGCATTCCGGTTTCCACGCCGTGTGGGTGGATGGTGTTGACCCGAATGTTGTACTGCCCCAACTCCGAGGCCATCGTCTTGGCCAGACCGGTGATGCCGTGTTTGCTCGCGACGTAATGGCCGAGGAAGGGGAGGCCGCGCAGGCCGGCGACGGAGCTGGTGAAGATGATCGAGCCACCGGTGCCTTGCTTGATCAGGTGCGGGATCGCTGCCTTGGCGGTGTGGAAGACGCCGGTCAGGTTGACGTCGAGCGTTTCCTGCCACTGCTCGGGCGTGATTTCCCAGGACATGTTGGCAGAACAGATTCCGGCGTTCGCGACGACGACGTCAAGTCGCCCCAATTCGTCGATGCCGGCCGCGAGCGCCGCGGACAGCGCAGAGAAGTCGCGAACGTCGGTCTTGGTAGCGACAATTCGACGGTCCAGGGCCTTGACCATTTCGACTGTCTCGGCCAGGTCGTCGTCGGTGGCGCCGGCATACGAGGTGGATTCGAATTGAACACACGCGTCGACGGCGATGATGTCTGCGCCCTCTTCTGCCAGCCGGACAGCTTCGGCGCGCCCCTGACCACGGGCGGCTCCGGTGATGAAGGCAACTTTTCCGGTGAATCGACTGGCGGCCATGCTCAAACCTCCGACTAGTGGTGATGATCTGCTCTTCGGAAGTTAGCGCGACGAAGTTCTTTTCGGGGGTGAATGCCCAGTCAGCGGAAACCGCTCAGCGCACCCTGGTCAACAGGGCACATGGCCCGGCAGCGAAGATGTCCCGCGCATCCGAAGACAAGACGGGTTGTCCGCTCAGTGCGTCGACCCATTCGCCATCTGGCAGGTCCACTCGCGTATCTCTCCAACCGTGCGACGAGAGTCTGAGCGAATGTCGCGTCGCCAGAGCAACGACCATAGGCGGATCACCTGCCGGGCCGCGCGAGAAGCCGACCAGATGACCGGATCCGGAACCTGAAGCGAAGACCGGCCGGTACTCACCGTGATCGAACCACGAGGGGTTCTCCCGCCGCAGTGTCAGTGCCGTGCGAACGAGGTGCAACTTTGCGGTTCCTGTTGCGTCGATCGGCGCGGCGCCGGAATCGAGCAGTGATCGCCTCGTTCCGTAGTCGACAAGCCGCCGGTTGTCCGGATCGACCAACGAGTCCTCCCACAGCTCAGTGCCCTGGTAGACGTCGGGAACGCCGGGCCCGAGAAGTTGGAGCAGCTTTTGGCCCAGAGAGTCCGACCAGCCGTGACGCGCGATCCGGCCGACGAATTCGCTGACCGAATCACCGACCGGGCCGTCGATCACCTCGTCGATCCAGCGGTGCACTGCAGACTCGAAGTCGACGTCCGGATCGTTCCAGGAAGTTCTGGCGCCGGACTCGCGGACGGCTTTCTCCGCATAGGCGTGCAAACGCTCGCGCAGCTCTGGAACCGAGGCTGCCGAGCGGCCGTCCGCCGGCCACACACCGATGATGTTCTGCCACAAGAACAATCCGGTAAGCGGATCAGGGCTGGGGCACACGTCTTCCCACTCGCGAATCAGCCGGGCCCACAGCGTCGGCACCTGAGACACAACACCGATCCGTGCCCGCACGTCCTCGCCGCGTTTGGTGTCGTGAGTGGACAGACTCGTCATCGCGCGCGGCCACCGCTTCGCTCGGTCCGCGTTGTGGAGATGGAATTCGGCGACGGAGACGGCAAGCGATGCCGGGTTGCCGCCGACTTCCTGACGTGAGACCAGGCGCGCCGTCCGATAGAAGAGTCGATCTTCGACGGACTTGGCCATGACAGCGCCACACACCTGCTGGAAGCGAACTGAGGCTTCACCGCTGTTCACCAGGGATTGCGCCAACACGTTGAACGATGGTTCATGTCCGGGAGCCAATTCGTGCATGTCGCCGACGATCCGAGCGGCCAAACCGGCGAGGGGACTGTAGTCGGATCGGTACACCGGCATCCGAGCGATCGCGACGACAACTGCGTCGTTCAGTTCGATCTCACTGCAACGACTTCCGGTTTCGCGTCGGATTGCACGCACGAGCCTGCGAACCTCCGGTGCAAGGTCACCGCGCCCGGTGTCGCGTTTGAACTGACGTTCGGTGTGATGCAACCATGCACTGTCCCCGTCGTCGCCGGTCAGATCTGCCGAGAGTTCGGTCAATTCGAGTTCGGCGGCGGGATCGACGAAAATGCCGCCCAGCTGATTGAGGGCGTCGTATCCGGTGGTGCCGTCGATCGGGAGCATCGGATCGAGTGGTTCCGTATGGCCGAGGATCTTTTCGATCACGAGCCACTGATCTGGTCCGATCAGTTCTCGCAGGCGCCCGAGATATTCCGCCGGATTCGCGAGTCCGTCCGGATGATCGATGCGAACGCCGTCGATCAGTCCTTCGTCGACCCACGACTTCACTTGCCGATGGCAGAGTTCGAAGACTTGGGGGTCCTCCTGGCGCAGCGCAGCGAGTTCGTTGACGGCAAAGAACCGTCGGTAATTGACGATCCCGGCGTTCCACGGTACGAGTCGGTACGACTGCCTGGAGTGCACCTCCTGTGGAGATCCGAATTCAGTACCGGCAGCGATGGGGAAGCGGTGCTCGTAGAACGCGAGAAGTGTTTCCTCGCCATCTTTCTCGACAGTCAGTGCGTCGAGATCGTCCGGGCTGCCCAGTACCGGGAGTGAGAGTTTGCCGTCGGCGCCGTTGGCTCCGTTGTCCTCGGCCCAATCGACGTCGAAGAAATGCGCGTACTCCGACGACTGCCCGTGCGTGAGAACGTCCCACCACCAAGCATTTTCGCGAGGTTTGGCGACACCGACATGGTTGGGGACCAGATCGACGATCAGGCCCATCCCACGTGATCGAACGGCGCGCGAGAGCTCCACCAGGGCCTCGCGGCCACCAAGTCCTTCGGACACGGTTGTCGGATCGGTGACGTCGTAGCCGTGCGTCGATCCGGACGTCGCAGTGAGGATGGGGGAGAGATAGAGATGTGAGACCCCCAATGCCTCGAAGTAGTCCACCTGTGCGGCCGCATCACGAAGAGTGAATGCATCCGGTCGCAACTGCAGTCGGTAGGTGCTGGTTATCGGGGCCATGTGCACGTCTCCCTCAAGCGGTTCTGCGAAGTACCGTCAATGCTCGCGCTTTTACATCCAATGTTGTTCCGGCTTTGATCACGGTATCGCTCTCACCGGTGGGGACCGAGGTGTCCAGTACGACGGTCCACTCCGACGCGTAGTCCGCGTTGGGGGTGGAGAATTCGAGATCTTCGTAGTGGGCGTTGAAGCAGAGAAGGAACGAATCTCCCGTGACGCGCTCGCCGCGGTAGTTCGGTTCCGGGATCGCGTCACCGTTGAGAAAGACAGCCAACGACTTGCCGAAACCGCTGTCCCAGTCGGCCGGAGTCATCTCTTCGCCAGACGGCGTGAGCCAGGCGATGTCGCGACTCTGGTCGCCGCTTCGAATAGGTCGCCCCTCGAAGAATCGACGACGCCGGAAGACCGGGTTCTTGGCGCGCAAGGCAATTGCGCGCTTGGTGAACTCGACGAGGTCGGCGTTGGTTTCCGCGAGAGTCCAATCCATCCATGACAGTTCCGAATCCTGGCAGTAAACGTTGTTGTTACCCTGCTGAGTTCGGCCCATCTCGTCGCCGTGAGCAAGCATCGGGGTGCCCTGGCTGAGCATCAGCGTAGCCAGTATGTTTCGGCTCTGACGTCCACGCAGTTCGAGGATTTCCGGGTCGTCGGTGGGGCCTTCGACCCCGCAGTTCCACGATCGGTTGTGCGATTCGCCGTCGTTGTTGTTCTCACCGTTGGCTTCGTTGTGCTTCTCGTTGTACGAGACGAGGTCGTGCAGGGTGAAACCGTCGTGAGCGATGACGAAGTTGATGCTCGCGCCAGGGCGACGTCCGGTGGCCTCGTAGAGATCAGAGGATCCGGTGAGACGGGAGGCGAACTCCCCCAGCGTTGCCGGCTCACCACGCCAGTAGTCGCGGACGGTGTCGCGGTATTTGCCGTTCCATTCGGTCCACAGGCCGGGGAAGTTGCCGACCTGGTAACCGCCTTCGCCGACGTCCCACGGTTCGGCGATCAGCTTCACCTGACTGACGATCGGATCCTGTTGCACGAGATCGAAGAAGGCCGAAAGGCGGTCCACGTCGTGCAGTTCACGGGCGAGTGTCGAGGCGAGGTCGAAGCGGAAACCGTCGACGTGCATCTCCGTGACCCAGTACCGCAGAGAGTCCATGATCAATTGCAGCGTATGCGGATGACGGGCGTTGAGGCTGTTGCCCGTTCCGGTGTAGTCCATGTAGTGCTCTTCGTCGCCGTCGACCAGGCGGTAGTAGGCGGCATTGTCGATTCCGCGGAAGCTGATGGTCGGCCCCATGTGATTGCCCTCGGCGGTGTGGTTGTAGACCACGTCGAGGATCACTTCGATACCCGCCTGGTGGAAGCTGCGCACCATGGCTTTGAATTCCGCTACGGCCGCATCGGGTTTCGTGGCCGAGGAGTAGTCGGTGTGTGGAGCGAGAAAGCCGAAGGTGTTGTAACCCCAGTAGTTTCGCAGACCTTGGTCGAGAAGCACCTGATCGTGCATGAACTGGTGGACCGGCATCAGTTCGATCGCCGTGACACCCAGATCGGTGAGGTGCTCGATGATCACCGGATGAGCGAGCCCCGCGTACGTGCCGCGCAATTCCTCCGGAACTCCGGGATGCGTCGCGGTCATACCCTTGACGTGCGCTTCGTAGATGACCGTCTCGTGATATGGACGCTTCGGCGAGTGGTCGGACGCCCAATCGAAGAACGGGTTGATGACGACGGTCGACATCGTATGGCCGAGCGAATCATGTTGGGGGAAAGGGATGGTGGCGGGTTCGTCGACGAGTGGTTCCGGCTCGAAGGGTTCGGGCTCGAGGATCTCGTCCGATTCCTGATCGCCCGTGGGCGAGTCGTCTTCGAGGCCCACCTCGTCCGATTCGGCTTCCGAACTCGTTTCGTCGGTAGCCTCTTGCGGCTCCACGGCGGGAGATTCGTCGTCTCCTGAAGGTTCGGGGTCCGCCGCCGATTCGACGTCGTACGAGAACAGCGAACGGTCTCCGTCGAAGTCTCCGTCGAACGCTTTTCCGTACGGGTCCAGCAGGAGCTTGCTCGGATCGCATCGCAGACCCGCAGCCGGATCGTACGGCCCGTGTACGCGGTAGCCGTATCGCTGGCCGGGGGATACCGACGGAAGGTACGCATGCCAGACGTAACCGTCGACCTCGTCCATCCGAATGCGGGTTTCGGTTCCGTCCTTGGCGATCAGGCACAGCTCGACGGCCTCGGCGACCTCGGAGAAGAGCGAGAAATTGGTCCCCGCGCCGTCGTAGGTGGCACCGAGTGGGTACGCACTGCCAGGCCATACCGGGATGGGAGTGGCTGAGGTCTCGCTCGGCGGTTGATCCATGAATCAGACCCTATCGGGTGCAGCCGATCGAATCTCGTCGACTGTCTACGGTGCCGATCACCGTTTCGCCTGGCTGCGGGCGGTTGCAAGCATTCCGGCTGTGATCTGTTCCACCTCTGCCTCCGAACACAGGTACGGAGGCATCGCGTATACGAGGTTGCGGAACGGCCGGAGCCAGACGCCGGCGTCGACGGCTGCATCGGTCGCGCTCTGCATGTCGACCGGCTGTTCGAGTTCGATCACTCCGATTCCGCCTTTGACGCGGACGTCGACGACCCCGGGAATTGTGACGGCTTCGGCGAGGCCTCGAGCGAGGCCACGTTCGAGGGTTGCGACGTCACGCCGCCAGTCCATCGCAAGCAGAAGTTCGGTCGACGCCACCGCGACGGCGCACGCGAGTGGATTGCCCATGAAGGTGGGGCCGTGCATCAGCCCGCCGCCCTCACCTGCAGTGATGGTCTCCGCGATCTCCGTGGTGCACAGCGTTGCCGCCAGACTCATGTACCCGCCGGTCAGTGCCTTGCCGACGCACATGACGTCGGGACTGACGCCGGCGTGATCGGCGGCGAACAATTCTCCGGTGCGTCCGAATCCGGTCGCGATCTCGTCGAAGACCAGGAGGACTTGGTACTTGTCGCAGAGGTTACGCAGGTCGATCAGGTACGCGGGATCGTGGAAACGCATTCCGCCGGCGCCTTGAACCACCGGTTCCACGATCACCGCTGCGAGGTCCTCGTGATGCTCGGCCAAGAGCGATTCCAACTCCTGCACGTATTCGGGGAGATAGCCCGCCGGGGGAGCCTGCGCGAAGACCTGAGGGCGCAGGACGTCGGTCCAGAGAGAATGCATGCCGCCGTCGGGATCGCAGACGCTCATGGGGGTGAAGGTGTCACCGTGGTATCCGCCGCGCCAGGTCATCAAACGATTCTTCGACGGCTTTCCGAGGCTCCGCCAGTACTGCAGGCACATCTTCACTGCGACTTCGACGGCCACCGAACCGGAGTCGGAGAGGAACACCTTGTCGAGGTGAGGTGGTGTGATGTCGACGAGCAGCCGCCCGAGGCGAGCGGCGGGTTCGTGCGTCAGTCCACCGAACATGACATGGCTCATCTTGCCGAGCTGCCGTGCGGCGGCGGTGTCGAGCACGGGATTGCGGTAGCCGTGAATGGCGGCCCACCACGAGCTCATCCCGTCGACCAATCGGCGGCCGTCGGAGAGCGTCAGGGTAGCCCCCTGCGCAGAGTCGACGATCAGCGGACGAGTCGACGCGGGAAACGATCCGTACGGATGCCAGAGGACATCGGCATCGATGGCGGAGACGTCATGGGGATCAAGTCCGGTTGTGAGCACGGATGCACCCTAACCATTGAGTTGAACGGTGTTCAAGTATGGTCGGAAAAGTGAACACCTCGCTGAATTGGCTGACGGCCGTCGAAGCGGACCGCAGGGCCGCTGGACTGCGTCGCGAACTCCGTCCTCGCACGGTCGACTCCCCGTTGATCGACCTGGCGTCGAACGATTACCTCGGACTCGTGCGGCACCCCGATGTGATCGAGGGTGCCGCGGCGGCTCTGCGCCGTTGGGGCGCGGGCGCCACGGGCTCGCGTCTGGTCACCGGCACCACCACCGAACACGAATTGCTCGAAGTCGAACTGGCCGAGTTCGTCGGGGCGGACTCCGGACTTGTCTTCTCCTCCGGTTACACAGCCAATCTCGGCGCGGTGACGGCGCTCTCGGGTCCAGGGTCGTTGATCGTCTCCGATGCGGGATCGCATGCCTCGCTGGTGGATGCCTGCCGCCTGTCACGTGCTCGGGTCGCCGTTGCTCCGCATTCGGACGTGGGCTTTCTCGCCGACACGTTGCGCAGCAGAGTGGAAGAGCGAGCGCTGGTCGTCACCGATTCGGTCTTCAGTGCCGACGGAGACCTCGCGCCACTGCGGCAGATGCATCAGGTGTGCCGCGAGTACGGGGCGATCCTGTTGGTCGACGAGGCGCATGGCATCGGTGTGCGCGGTGCCGGTGGACGTGGACTCGTCCACGAGTCGGGCCTGGCCGGTGAACCCGACGTCGTCGTGACGGCAACACTGTCCAAGTCGCTCGCCAGCCAGGGCGGAGTTGTGCTCGGTGACAACAAGATCCGCGCGCATCTCATCGACGCGGCAAGAACGTTCATCTTCGACACCGGTCTCGCACCGGCCGCCGTAGGCGCGGCCAGGGCTGCACTCGCCGTACTCCAGCGTGAGCCGACGCGAGCGCTCGACGTCCTGGCCCGGGCATCCGAGTTGGCGGACGTCACCGGTGCTCCGTCGCCTGAATCTGCTGTCGTCTCAGTCGTTCTCGGTGATCCGCAGCGGGCGTTCGATGCCGCGTCGGCGTGCCGGGATCAGGGGTTGCATGTCGGTTGCTTCCGCCCGCCGTCGGTTCCGGAAGGAACGTCACGGCTGCGTCTGACCGCACGAGCGACGCTGTCCGCATCCGAGATGGAGCAGATCGCTCTCGTACTGCGCGAAGTATTGGCCGGAGCCCGAGCATGAGCATTTTCCTGGTGACCGGAACGTCGACCGACGTCGGAAAAACAGTGGTGACAGCCGCATTGGCATCGGTGGCCTTGCAGTCGGGCAAGTCGGTTGCAGTGCTCAAACCGGCCCAGACCGGCGTCGACGTGGACGGTGCGGGTGATCTGGCCGAGATCGAGCGTCTGACCGGCGGCGGCGTGACGCTGGTCGAGTTGGCGCGGTATCCCGAACCTTTGGCGCCGGATACTGCTGCCCGTCGAAGTGGTCTGCCGTTGTTGGCGCTCGACGAAGTAGCCCGAGTTGCTCGCGACCTGGACACCACCCACGACTTGACCCTGATCGAAGGCGCCGGCGGCTTGCTGGTCCGCTTGGGCGTCGACGGGTTCACCGCTCGCGATCTTGCCGCGGCTCTGGCAGTGCCAGTGGTGCTGGTGGTTGCGTCCGGCCTGGGCACGCTCAATCACACCGCACTGACCGTGGAAGCCCTACGTGCATCCGGCGTGGACTGCGCCGGGTTGGTGATCGGTTCGTGGCCGCAGGAACCGGACCTCGCCGAGAGATGCAATCGCGAGGATCTGGTTTCGGTCAGCGGTGTTCCCCTTCTCGGGGTAATGCCTGCCGGAAGTGGAGGCGCGAGTGTCCGAGAGTTTGCTCGCACCGCTTCGATCACGCTCGGTGAACTTCATTTGACCAACTGACGACGTAACATCCGATTTGTCCGCATCGATAGCCAAGGCACAGTGGGGCGCCTTGGGTTTCGACGTCCCTCGCGTACGATTCCGGTCGGTATATTTCGACGGGTGTCTTGCGGCGACCCTGCATCCGGGGCGCCTTGGTCACCGACAGTGGTTGTCGAATTGTGAGTAGGTCAGTCGAATGTAGGTGGTGAGCACGGTCGAAAAGTCGTTGTCGTCATCGGCCGTACGTCGCGCACTGCTTATCGGCGTAGTCGTCTTCGTCTCGTGCCTGGTCGGAATTCTGAGCCGTCTGCCGGGCACGCTTGCAGTCTTCTGGCCGGCGAACGCGCTGCTACTCGGGATCCTCTTTCGGTCGCCGCGTTCCGCCACACTGCTCACCTGGATCTGCGTCGTAGTCGGTTATGTCGGAGCCGACCTGATCACCGGTGGGGCATGGGAGTCCACGGTGTGGCTCAACGCGGCCAACATCGTCGGGGTTGCGAGCGGCTTCTACGCCTTTCGCTGGGTCGACAGTGAGGACCGTCGACTGACCAGTATTCAGTCCGTCGGCTATCTCGTGTCGATGACTGTCGCCGCCGCGTCGATGGCGGCGCTCGTGGGCGGTATCGCGAACCGCGTGCTGTTCGGCGGGCAGTGGTGGGACGGCTGGTTGCTCTGGTTCTCGAGTGAGTTCGTCAACTACATGACCATCGTCCCCTTGGTGCTGACATTCCCTTCGCTTCGACGAGTGGATCGAGAACCGAAAGCTGTTGCCACGCTTGTGCGTCGATCATTCGTTCCGACGGCGCTGCTGGCCGTCTGCATCATCTTGGAGTGGGTGATAGGCGGTGCCGGAGCGATCGCGTTTGCCATGCCGGCGCTGGTGACTGCAGCCTTGCTCACCAATGTATTTGTCACGTCGGTGCTCACCGCTGTGTCAACTGCCTGGACGTTGGTACTGACGGCCGACGGCCATCTCGGATTGTCCAGCGAGGGCGTCTCGCCGGTCAGCGCGTCGGTCCAGATCGGATTGTCGCTGCTGGCGGTAGCGCCGATCGCGGTGGCCTGTGTGATCCTCGAGCGTCGCCGCGCCCTCGAGGCACTCACCCAGGCCGTCACCCACGACGATCTCACCGGTGCGTTGCGCCGGGACGAATTCTTGCGGCGAGGCGGCAGCGTGACGGGTGCGACCGATCCGCGTCGCCACTCTGGACGTCCGGTCAGCGTCCTGATGATGGATCTGGATCACTTCAAGATGGTGAACGACAACCTCGGTCATCGTGCCGGCGATACGGCGTTGGTGAGTTTTGCCGATCAGGTGCGGCGGCACCTCGATGACAAGCATCTCTTCGCCCGATTGGGCGGCGAGGAGTTCGTCGTACTGATGGCCGGCGTCGATCTCGAGGGTGCGACCGAAACAGCCGAGATGATTCGACGCGCGCAAGCGGAGAATTCGTCGGCAGTATTGGGCGACTTCGGGCCGACGGTCAGCATCGGTGTCGCGTGTTCACCCCACGGCGACGCAGCCCTGACGCAATTGGTCGATTGCGCTGACGAGGCGTTGTATCGAGCGAAGAAGTTGGACCGCAATCGAACCGTGGCGCTCACGGTCGGTAGCTGAAGAAATACGTGCGGACCCGCAGTTTGTTGCGGGTCCGCACGTGGTGGTGGAGTCGACCGATTCAGAACAGATTGATCAGGGCAGGAACACTGAACAGCGCTACGTAGTAACCCATGAAAAGAACTCCGCCGTGAATCTTGAACAGGCGCCCGAGAAGACCACCGACCAGGCCGACCGTCACGGTGATCAGAAGCCCGAGGATGCCGCCCTCCCAGATGCTGATGACCACGACCAGTCCCGTGAACACCGCGATCACAGCTTCGTGACTGATGTGCTTGACCACCGCTGACGCAGCGCGGTACGCGTAGTTCATGGCAAACGGGTATGCGATGACCGTCGCCGTGACCACTGCGAGCAGTCCGTAGAGCAGGAACTCCCACTGCGTCAGGTACGTGGAGAGATTGTTGATCACTCCGGTTTCCTGATTGGTCTCGAACACCGGTGGAGCGTTGAACAGAGGGGCTGCGGGGCCTGCCGCGAGCGGGCTGAGCGGAAGGCCGAAAGCGACGAGTGGGATGAGGGTTTCCGCGATGTAGGTGGATTCCGTCGTACCGTTCTTCGCCGAGACCATTGTGGTCAGTCGGTGATAGCCGTTCTTGATCCGCGCACCTACCAGCTCACCCATCAGAACAGTCATGGCGACCGGGCTGAAGACGAAGGTTGCGCTCGACACCGTGGAAGCGGCGGCGGTGTAACCGATCTGCTTGCGATCGAGGACCTTCAGAGGATTGGGGAAGTATCCCTTCCATCCTTTGATGTCCGGGGCCAATGCAACGGTTTTGGGTTCACTGCGTTCCATGTCCTTACGGCTCGACGGGCCCAAGGTCAATGCGAGGTCCGCGATCAGCGGCCCGACTGCGATCGCAAGGAAGTAGCTGATGTTCAGCGACACATCGTAATTCGACGTCAACGCGCGGGCGCCGAGGATCAAGATGACGAAGGGAACGAGGGCGACAACCCCGGCCCAGCGGCCTGGTGAGGCGTAGGCGATGCCGATGGCGGCGACCAGGAACAGCCACGGTGCTATCGACTGAACGGTGTCCGCGAACGGCGCGAGGATGGTCGCGAACAAAACGGCAACCGGCACAGCGACGAACGCCGAGATCACTGCTCCCGAGATCGCCTTGCGGAGTGCGATGTGCGGGATGCCGAGTGAGCGCATCATCTGCGCTTCCGGCAAGAGTGGAATCGCCATCGTGTCGCCGGGAATGCCCAGCAGCATCGTCGGCACCGCGTGCGTCATGTGTTTGGCGATCGCACCGGAGAGGAAGAACGTGAAGACCGCCGCCGGGGGAGCGCCGAGCAGAATCACGAGCAGAGTCAGCGGTGCGATCGTGGCGGTCTCGTCCGTGCCGGAGATCAATCCGATGAACGTGAACGCGACCGCACCGATGATGCCGAAGAGAACGGCAATCAGAATTTCGTTGGTCAGAACCGAACTCATGCGCGCCCACCGTCCTTCGGTGTGTTCGAGACCCGTGCGTGCTCGGCCTCGGCAGCGGCGAAGTGGTCGTACAGACCCAGCTCGCGAAGTTCCTGTCGGCTCTGCTCCGGAATGTCGGCGAGAGTGCCCAGACCCTGGCGCTGTTCACTCATCGTCGTGATGACACCGTCGATCGACTCCGCGTCGGCGGCGGCCAAGGCGACTATCCGCTTCGGCTTGATGAAGATTCCGCAGACCACGCCGGCGAGCAGGCAGGCCGCGATGCCGACCAGCAGGCTGTACGCCTGGGCCAACGACGGTTCGCTGACGACCCGTTCGAACAGTGCCTGGGCCGCGAGAAGGGCCGAGGCGCCGACGACACTGCCGACTGCAACGGAGATCGCGAGGTGTCGACCGTTGACGGTGTCACCCCAGACCTCGAGGTATGTCTGCTGCTCGGTCGGCTCGGTTGTGGTGGTCGGCGTCGTTGCCGGCTGCGGTGGTGACATCAGTCTTCTCCAGTGTCATGCATGGCGGGGTCGTACAGGGAGGGGCTTGCGAGATGAGGGCTTGCGTTGCGGGTGTCAGGTGCGTGCTGCGCGGAGGGCGGTGACAACTCGGGACGGGCTCGAGTGCCCGATCTGTTCGGCCATCCAGATGCTTGTATCGGTGAGCGAATCCAGGTCGATGCCGGTGTCGATCCCGAGGCCGTGGAGCATCCACACCAGATCCTCGGTCGCGAGATTTCCGGTCGCGCCCTTGGCATATGGGCACCGTCCGAGACCACCTGCGGAACTGTCGAATTCGGATACCCCAGCGGTCAACGACGCATAGACGTTCGACAGCGCCTGGCCGTAGGTGTCGTGAAAGTGCATGGCGATCTGCGATGTGGGGATGCCACGTTCTCGGAGGGCGCCGAGCAAAGCGAGCACATGGCCAGGTGTGCCGACGCCGATGGTGTCGCCGAGTGAGAGTGACGTGACACCGCTGTCGATCAGGGTCTTTGCGATGTCGGCGACACGCTCGACGGGCACGGAGCCTTCCCAGGGGTCGCCGAAGCACATGGAGATGTAGCCGCGGACGGGAAGTCCCAGGGCTCGGGCGGCCGTAGTGACCTCGGCAGCCGCGGCGATCGCGCCGTCCACCGTGGAATTGAGGTTGCGTTTCGCGAATTCCTTTGTGGCGCTGACGAATACTGCAACCTCGCTTGCTCCGGCGGCGACGGCCCGCTCGAGACCCTTGCGGTTCGGGACAAGAACGACCGTACGTACCGAGTCCGGCAGGTGCAGCCGACCCATCAATTCTTCCGCGTCCGCAAGTTGCGGGATCCATCGAGGTGAGACGAAACTCGTCAATTCGACAGTGCGGGAGCCGGCCGCGACCAGGCGTTCGATGAACTGGGCTTTCGTCTCGGTCGGGATCACCGCTGTTTCCGCTTGAAGTCCGTCGCGTGGCCCGACTTCGTAGATCCGGACCGAGGTCGGCAGCCCCGGCGCCGGCACTCGATGAGGCGCCGGCTTCCGCACCGGTGATCCTGCAACTGTTTCGGTCATTGTCGTCAGTTTCCGCCGCGGATCTCGGCGAGAACCTTCTCGGCATGCTCGACGCGAATGCTCTTGTCCGCGATCAGGCGTGCAACCACGGCGTCGATCTCGCTCTTCTGCGCTCCGGCGGTGGCAGCGATGTTGCGGGCGTGCAGCCCCATGTGTCCGCGCTGGACACCCTCACTGGCCAGAACGCGGACAGCAGCCAGGTTCTGCGCCAGGCCGACTGCCAGAATGATGCCGGCGAGTTCTTCGGCGCTCTCGACGCCGAGCATCTTGATTGCGGCCTGCGCTACCGGGTGCACCTTGGTGGCGCCGCCGACGAGGCCGACCGGCATGGGTAGCTCGAGGGTGCCGACGATGTTGCCGTCGGCATTCTTCTCGAAATGCGAGAGCGACGAGTAGATCCCGTCGGCGTTGACTGCATGGGAATGGCACCCGGCTTCGACTGCGCGCGTGTCGTTTCCGGTTGCCAACACCACGGCGCTGATGCCGTTCATGATGCCCTTGTTGTGTGTCGCGGCGCGGTAGGGATCCAGCTCCGCCAAGCGTGCGGCATGGATCAGGTTGTCCACTACCTCTGCACCGCCGATCAATTCGGCGTCGAACACGGCACGAACGCGCGTCAGCCGCAGATCTGCCTTGTTGGTGAGAATGCGAAGAACGACGTGCCCGCCGCCGATCTCGGCTACTCGATCCGCGATTGCCTCGGCCATCGTGTTGACGGCGTTGGCGCCCATGGCATCTCGTACGTCGACGTGAAGGTGAAGGACGACGTAGGTGGCCTTGTCCGAAGAAACGATGCGTACCGAAACGTCCTTCACGCCACCGCCGACGCTGACCAGTTTCGGGTCCTGTTCGTTGGCGAGTGCAATGATTTCTTCACGTGCCTCGAGGAGTCGGATACGGGCGGCTGCCGGATCCACGACGTCGACGAGTTGTATCTGGGCCTGCATGATCGGCGGGGTACTCGAGACGTGAAAGCCGCCGAGTCCGCGTGCGATGCGAGCAGCGTTGCTTGCGGCGGCGACTACCGACGGCTCCTCGGTGGCGAGCGGGATCAGGTAGTCCGTGCCGTTGATCGTGAAGTTGGTGGCCACGCCGACCGGGATGCCGATGACGCCGAGGACGTTCTCGACCATGCGATCGGCCTGATCGATGGTGAGGCCGTCGGCGGCGTCGTAGACCGCGATGTCTGCCTCGGTCAGGTCGGTCTGGCGGACGATCTCGGCGCGTCGTGCGGCGACGTCGTAGGACCGGAAATCGGCGATGCGGCTGTTGATGGACCGGTTGTTCATAGACACGTGGGGTCGTCCTCCTGAAGTGTTTCTGTGCTCCGCTTCACAGTAGGGAGGTCGATGCTTGCCAGGCCACGTGCTCACAACACATCGATCGGTCGAAATTGTAGTGTCATGCACCATCGGCGCTGTCGTTGATGCCGCTTCCGGCCTCTTCGGTTCCCACGTCCCGAAGTTCGTCGAGCCTCGTCGCCATGGACACCCGGAAAAAGTTCTCGTCTTCCCGCCACGATTGACCGAGGAGCGTACGGATGCGGTCGAGACGCTGAACGACGGTGTTGGGGTGATAGTTGAGTGCGCGGGCAGCCTTGGTCGGGCTCCCGTCGTTGCGTACCAGGGCACGAAGGGTCGCGGTGAGATCGGTGTCCTTGTCGCGGTCGTACGCGAGTACCGGGCCGATTACTTCGTCGATGAACTGATGAAGTGATTCCGGATTTTCGCCGAACAGAACGGTGTACGGCAGATATGACGCCGTCGTGACCGCGCCGTCGGTCTTGCCCAATGCCGTGAGTAGGCGGGCCGTGCGCAGCGCCGAGGTGAAGCGCGCCGGGAGCTCTTCGGGGCGTTCCGCCGTCGCCGGCGCAATGACTACTGCGTGCGGTCCTACCGAACCGGTGATCTGACGGTGAATGACCGTCGCCGCGGCTGCCGGGTTTCCCGAGCGCGAGACCACCGCGATCAATCCGGCATGCTGCGCCGCCAACCCCGCTACCGGCAGAGACTGCCCGATTGCGCGGAGCGCGGCGGTGCGGAGTTCCGGAGCGACCGACACCACGAGGACGGTGTCCAGTTCGCCGAGGGAGATGCCGAGGTTTCGGGTCCTACGTTCGAGATCGCGCCTGCGCTCGGGCGCAGTGCTCAGCAAGTCGGCGACCAGTTCGTCACGTGCACGCCGGTCCGCTGCTGCCGCCGCCGAGTGTTGCAACACGAGGATGGCAGTGACCTGAGCTGCCCGTTCCACGGTCCGGAGTTCGACGGGGCCGATCGGCGCGTCCGAACGATTCAGCAAGATGGCCCCGAGGAACGATTCTCCGGCGGTGACGGCGCTGACGAGTTGGATCACGGTCTCGCTGTTATCGGCGACAAACGTGCATCGGCCACTGCGGCGACTCTGGTCGATGGCATCGGACACGGCGCGAGGTAGCGACAACGGCACCGTCGTGATCTGCTCACCCGACGATGTGACGAGAGGGCGTAGCTCATTGTCGACGACGACGGTGCTGCGTTCGAGTGCGCTGCTGAGGGTTCGTGCAACCTGGGCGTAGCCACCGCCGCGGAGAACGGCGTGGATCAGATCCTGGTGGACGATGTTCGATTTGTCCCGCGCGGACACGTGCTCGCGCAGCTCGTCGAGTGCTCGCCCGGTCTCGGCGGCGGATTCCTCGGCGCGGTCCAGCGCCCGTGCGGTTTGCAGGACTACCGAGGCGTGATCAGCCAGCGCAGAGAGCAGGGCGATCTGATCTGCGGTAAATCGTCGTTCCCGGCGGTCGGCGGCAAACAGGACTCCGAGGATCTGGCCGTCGGAGAGCATCGGCACGCCGAGAATCGCCACCAGACCCTCGGCGACGATCGCGGCATCGACCACTTCGTCATGGCGCGACTGCGTGTAGTCGCTGTAGTTCTGAACCCATTGGGCTGCTCGAGATTCGGCAATCGCGCTGACCAGTCCCGCGCCGGCAGGAACTTGCAGATGCTGGAGTTCCGGCGAGACCGCGCCGGCCGTCTTTCGAACATTCAGGTCACGAGTGATCACGTCGAACTCGGACAGGTACGTGACGTCGGTGCCCATGATGTCGTGTGCGCGGTTGACCAGCCTCTGCAGCAGTGTGTCCACGTCGCGAACCTGCGCGAGCTCACGTGCACTCGAATAGAGAACCGCCAATTCGTTCTCGCGACGGCGAAGTCGCCGAAATTCCGACCGACTGGCCCGGATGAGGGCCGCGGTCTCCGCGACCTCCGTTGCGCCAAAGCCGAATTCGGCAAGTACCTGTTCGACATGTTCGTCGCCGACTGAATCGGACGTCACGTCGAACAGCGCGGCAATCACGTTGGGCGCTGAGTCGGAGTCTGAATCAGGGGCGGTCACACCGAACAAACTACAGACCGGTGGATCCACCGAATTCGTCGAGCGGTGTGGATATGTGATTGTTGTTTGTTTCCAATGCATTCCGAGTCGTGCTCGTGTCTCCCGTTTCCCGTCTCAGTCTGTTCACGTCCTTCTCGAGCGCGCTGACTTCTGTCTCGAGGGCACTGATCTTGCGGTTCAACGCTTGGATGCTCGCCATGCAGACGCCGTTCGCGTCGACGGCGGAGATCCGGCGGGCGTTGGATCCCAAGCCGAAAATCGCCGCAAAGTCTTGCGCCATCGGACCCAGGTGACGGACCGACTTGTGGTCGAATCCGTAACTCCACGTACTTATTCGGAGTGCCGTCAACCGGTCGAGCACGTCCTGCGCGCTCGTCGGAACATCTACGCCGGTATGCACGCCACGTCGATGCGCGGCCCGTGCGAACACCCACTGCGCGGGGTGTCGCATCGCGGCGTTCACCCGAATACCGACCCGAGTGCCCAAAAATTCAGTGCGCTCGCCCTCGTCAGGCGGTGAGTTCACGTCGTGCGGTTTTGACGGTCTTGTCGCTCAGCAGAATTCCCGCTCCTGCGCCGAGCAGTCCGAGGCCGATTCCGACAGCGGCGCTGCCGAGGCCCAAAGCAATTCCCAACATGATTCCTCCAAAAATTGTGCGGTGAATTGAGGGGCCAGGTGTCCGACGAAAGTGCTGCCGACCTGCTCCGCGCTCATCTTTCACATTGCTCCGCCGTGCGGGCGATGACAACCCGTCTGGACCGAATTTCTCGTGGAAAACACAGGCGTGCAACACTGGGTGAAGAACTGCTGAGTCATCGGCGTCTTGTCGGCGCCGTACGGGCGGCAGTAATTGAGTAGCCATCGACCGATCTCTAACGCAGGTTTATCTGCGCGCGGCAACGATGACCAGGCAAAAGGGTGGCATGTGAACGAATCGAGCAGTGGCTTGTTTTCCGACCTCAGCGCGTCGGAGCCCGTTGTCGACGCAAAAAGCGCCGAGCAACTGGCTGCCGAGCGTGAAACTGCGGCAGCAGAACGCTCCAACACCGACACCGCTGAACAGCGGCAGTCGCAGCTGTTCAGCGGTTAAGCGCGTCAGGACTCCTTGATCACCGACAGAACATTGCCGGCGGGATCGGTGAACCACGCGATGTCGGGGCCGTTGCCACGCATGATGCCTCGCGCATCCTGGGGGAATCCGTCGTATTTGAGAAACTCCACGCCACGTGCGGTCAGTTGGTCGACGGTTGTGTCGATGTCGTCGACGACGAAGTTGAGAATCGTGTAGGTCGCCGCTTCGTGATTCGGCTTCGGATAAACGAGGATCTCGGTTCCGCCGGCAAGATATAGGCGAATCAGTCCCATGTCTTCGTCGGTTACCTTCAACCCGAGTGTTTCGCCGTAGAACTTCTTTGCAGAGTCGATGTCTGTCACCGAAAATCCGCTGAATGCTTTCGTGTCTGTAAGCATGACTATCTCCGTTCCCAGCGGTTGCCGGACTAGGTGGTTTGGGAATCCGTCATTCCGGATTCCATCTCGGCCCTGGCTTCCTCGCTGAACTCGATGATCTGAACGTAGTTTCCGTCGGGGTCGATCGCAGTGGCGAACAAACTGCCCCCGCGGTCTTCGAGTGGAGCGTGCCAGTTTCCGCCGAGTGCATCGATGCGCTGTGCGATCGACCGGGCGTCGTCGGTTTCGACGTTGAGGAACATGCGACCCGGCTGGGGGTTGGTCTCGCCGACGTCGTCGCGTCTGTCGAGCATCACGTAGAAACCGTTGAAGTCGAGCACGTCGTAGCCGGGTTCGCCGGGAGTCCGGTCGACCTTCGGGGCGAACGCCTCGGCGTACCAGTCGCGCAAGCGTTCGGGGTCGGTGCTCGAGAGCAAAATGCTGCTGATGCTGGATCCGGACATGGGTCCTCCTGCTGTCGGTCGTTACTGTCGTCGGCAATCGAGGCTCTGGCCACATCACCTCCCAGATACAGACTTCCCGCAGCGGCGAAACTCATCGCGGCTCAGGTGTGTTCCGATACCAAGATCGCTGTCGTCCCTGGTTCGAGCGCCCGAAAGATGTGCTCCTCGTCGCCGGGATAAGCAAGATAGTCGCCCGGTCCGAGTTCGATCGGATTTGCAGTGGGCCCGACCTGCGCCCGTCCGGTGCCGATCACGACGTGTTCGGTGGTGCCGCGTGCATGCGGAGTCGAAATACGCGGCTCGCCCGGTTCGGCGACTATCCGATACAGATCGCGTCGTGCGTTCGGTGGGCTCGGCGCCAAGAGTGTCGCGATGTACGACGCGTTTGCCGACGCAATCGCGGGACCTTCTCCGGCTCGAATCAACTGAACGGTCTGTGCCTGAGAGTCGACGAGTTGTGAGAACGGCACGCCCAATGCGTTTCCGAGTGCCCACAGAGTTTCGAGGCTCGGATTTCCAAGTCCGGATTCGAGTTGGGAGAGTGTGGACTTGGCGATATCGGCGCGCCGGGCGACCTCCGAAAGGCTCAAGCCTGCTCGGGCACGTTCGCGTTTGAGTGCGACGGCGACCAGTTTCTGAGGAGTCTCCGCTGTATCCGTTTCATTACTGGGCATCGTTCGATTCTCCGATCGATCGTTCTACTTGACGAACGGTGTCACTTCGTTCAACATAGAATACATGCGTTCTTTATGGCGAACAGTTGATCGAGACACGGTTCGGGTGAGCGTGCTGATCTGTCTCTCCGTGGCCATCGTCGGTGTGTCCTACGGTGTGACGGCAGGATCGGCTGGATTCTCGTTGTGGCAGCTTTTGGCGTTGGCTGTACTCGTTCTGGGAGCGTCTTCGGAGTTCTTGTTCATCGGAATCATCGCAGCCGGAGGCAGTGCCACCGCTGCTGTTGTGGCGGGCTTGTTGATCAACTCCCGTAACTTCGCCTATGGGATGTCGGCAGGATCATTCCTCGGCAGGGATCGCTACAAAGATTCAGGCTGGCGCAGGGGCTCGGGCTGGCGCAAGTTGGTCGGCGCGCACCTGGTCAACGACGAAAGCGTCGCGGTCGCCATGGCGCAGGAATCGGTGGAGCGCAAGCGTGCGGCTTTTTGGTTCTGTGGAATCGGGATCGCGGTGTCGTGGCCGATCGGAGCTCTCCTGGGCGGGCTGCTCGGCAGCGTCGTCCGAGACCCCGGCGCGTTGGGATTGGATGCCGCGTTTCCGGTTGTCATTCTGGCCCTTGTCTTTCCTGCGCTGAAGGAGAAGGTGACGCTGCTTGCCGCCCTGATCGGTGCAGCAGTCGCGGTGGCCACGTCGCCGTTCCTGCCGCCCGGTACCGCTCCGCTCGTTGCGCTGCTGAGTATCGCGGTGACGATACCGTTCCGGGAGAAGGTTCGATGAATACCGCGTCGGTCTGGATCGGTATCGTCGTGTTCGCTTGCGGTTCTTACGCTTTGCGGGCAAGTGGCGTTCTGCTCCGCGCTCGGGTGAAGCTCTCCGGCTTCGCCGAGAAAACCCTCGATCGTGCTGTCGTGGTGCTGCTGCTCGCAGTGGTTGTGACATCGACGGTCTTCACCGGGCATGACGTTGCGGGGCCGGCGCGGATGCTCGGCGTGGTGGCCGGAGGCATCTGCGCCTGGTTCAAGGCGCCGTTGGTGGTCGTGGTGATTGTCGCGGCCGGCACTACTGCAGTACTCCGACTGTCAGGAGTGTCGTAGAGCCGATTCGATGGGCGTTGAATCGGGGATCGAATTCAGGCGAGTGCGAATGCCGTCGATGAACAGGTCCAGGCCGAACTGGAAGCGCACTGTCGGATCGCCGTCGAGGAGGTCCTCGTCGGAACCGCCGCCGATGACCTCGGGGGAGTCGGGGGAGATGGGAGCCCGGGTGAGTGCCCCCATCTCTTCCATCTGCGCTCGGGACTGCTCGTCCACGGTATGGCCGAGTACGTAATACAGCAGGGCATACGCCGCGAGTTGGGCGTGCTCGCGTGAGAGACCGGATTCTTGCCCGGCATGTACGAAATGCTCGCGCACCTTGCTGCTTGTCATCCGCGAGGCGAAGGTGGCGCTGACCAACTCGGCGCCGTCGCGGTGCGCCAGTAGGGCAGACCGAAGTCTGTGTGCCAGTTCGGAATACGCTTCTTGCCACGTGTCTGCGTCGACGGGGGCGTTGAGGTCTTCGAGGATCTTGTCGACAACCGCGCCCAGCAAGGTCTGTTTGTTCGGGAAGTGCCAGTACAGGGCGCCGGGTTGGACACCTAGTGAGGTTGCGAGCCTGCGCATCGTGAGGTCGGCAAGTCCGAACTCGTCGAGTATCGCCATGGCGCCGTCCAGCACGTCGCCGCGTCGCAACTGCACTTGTTGTTCCCCTCGTTTCGTCCCGCTGTGGAGCGCTTTCGATCGAATGTCGATCGGACCCGCCTTTGACAGTATTCCACCACGTCTCTAACGTGAACACCGTTCAACTTGTACGGTGTTCAATTTTGCTGGTTTCGAAGGAGACGTCTGTGACCCCGCCCCCGATTAGCACGGCCCCTGCGACGGTCGACATCCTCGACCAGGCGCGCGAGCAAGTTCTCGAAAGAGGAGTTGGCCTGACCGAAAGCCAGGTGCTCGACGTACTCCGACTCGACGACGACAGGCTCGAAGACCTGCTGGCTCTCGCCCACGATGTGCGTATGAAGTGGTGTGGACCGGAGGTCGAGGTCGAGGGCATCATCAGCCTGAAGACGGGCGGCTGCCCTGAGGACTGCCATTTCTGCTCGCAGTCCGGACTCTTCCAGTCGCCGGTTCGCGCGGCGTGGTTGGACATCCCGAGCTTGGTGGAAGCTGCCAAGCAGACTGCGAAGTCGGGCGCTACCGAGTTCTGCATCGTGGCCGCCGTCCGCGGACCCGACGCCCGGTTGCTCGCTCAGGTTGCCGCAGGCATCGAGGCGATCCGCAACGAGGTCGACATCCAGATCGCCTGCTCGCTCGGCATGCTCACCCAGGAGCAGGTCGACCAACTGGCCGCCATGGGTGTGCACCGGTACAACCACAACTTGGAAACTTCGAAGTCGCATTTCCCGAACGTCGTGACCACGCACTCGTGGGAAGAGCGGTGGAACACGCTTCGGATGGTTCGTGAAGCAGGCATGGAAGTGTGCTGCGGCGGAATCCTCGGCATGGGTGAATCGCTGGAGCAGCGCGCAGAATTCGCGGCCAACCTGGCTGAACTGGAGCCGGACGAGGTCCCGCTCAACTTCCTCAACCCGCGTCCGGGTACGCCGTTCGGTGATCTGGACGTGCTGCCCGCCAGCGAGGCGCTCAAGTCCGTGGCCGCTTTCCGTCTCGCGCTGCCTCGCACGATCTTGCGCTTCGCAGGTGGACGCGAGATCACTCTCGGCGACCTGGGTGCCAAGCAGGGCATCCTCGGCGGAATCAACGCCGTGATCGTCGGCAACTATCTGACGACCCTCGGACGTCCCGCCGAGAAGGATCTGGATTTGTTGGTGGATCTGCAGATGCCGATCAAAGCACTGAACGACACTCTGTGAGCACTCCGGTGACCGAGGAGCGGTACAACCCGTTCACCGGGCGTCGGATCGTCGACGGCGTCGACGATCCGACGCCGACTGCGGCGTCGATGGGGCTCGAGCCTCCTCGCTTCTGCGAGCAGTGCGGGCGCCGCATGATCGTTCAGGTCAGCCCTGACGGATGGTGGGCGAAATGCTCCCGACACGGTGTCGTCGACTCGATCGACGTCGCCCGCAGGTAGCGTCACTCTGTGTGATCTCTCTTCGGCAGATTCGTCTGCGCACCGCGATCGTGATCGCCGCAACCATTGCGGGCGTGAGCGTGCTCGTCGGTGTGCTGTGGGCGTTCTTGGCTCCGGCCGAGCACCTGTTGGTGGTGTCCGAGGGGCGCGGCGTCGCGTTGACGGGTGAGAGCCTTCATCAGTTCGACGCGAGCGCCGTGTTCATCTGGCTGGCACTGATCGTCGGTGTGCTGTCGGCGGTGGCGGCCTGGTTGGCACGCCTGAGTCGAGGTCCTTATGCCCTGGGCGGGTTGATAGTCGGTTCAGTGGCAGGTACCGGACTGATGGCACTCGTGGGTTCGGGCGTGACAAAACTGCGTTTCCCCACGGCCGACAATCCGGCGGTCGGGGAGATCATTGCGCGGGCCCCGAACGTCGGAACTTTGCTCGTGCTTCTGTTTCAGCCGCTCGCGGCGTGCGTCGTGACATTGGTTCTTGCAGTGCTCAATCCGTACGACGACCTCGGGGTGGGGGACCACCCGGAATCCGGGGATCCGGAATCTGGGGATCCGGCCACCGACACCGAACAGGCCGAAGTCGAGAGCCAGCCGAAACTTCCGTAACTGTTGCGTCGCTACGCCGCAGAGGTCGACGAGCGCTTGGTTTCGGCTTTCATTCGCACGTCACCCAACAGTCGCCCGGAAATCAGCGCGCCCAACCGGCGGGTTGCGAAGCGAGTGCTGATCGAGGACACCCAGTTCGGCAGTCCCGATACGACGGTCGGCGGCGCGTAGCGTCGATCCAGTGCTCGGAAAGCGGTGTCCACCACCTGAGTTGCCGTCTGCATTCGCCCGACCGCCGCGTCTTCGGAGCCGACTACGTCGAAGAACTCGGTGCGCGTCGGACCGGGGCACACCGCCAATACAGTCAATCCGCTGCCGCGAGCTTCGGCCCAGAGTGCTTCGGTGAAGTTGAGTACGAACGCCTTGGACGCGCCGTAGACGGCCATGCCCGGTGTCGGCTGGAACGACGCTGTGCTGGCGATGTTGACCAGTGCTCCGCGGCCGGTGAGAAGGTCGGGCAGGAATGTGTGTGTCAGCTCGACCAGCGTGGCGATGTTGAGCTGAATCTCGGACGTGACGCGCTCGAGATCTTCGTCCACGAATGCCCCGTGTGTTCCGAATCCGGCGTTGTTGATCAGCGAGTCGACGGTGATGCCACGGTTTGTCAGCTCCTGGTGCAGCGATGCACCGACGCCGGGTGCGGCCAGGTCGGCGGGCAGGACTGTCACGATGATGCCGTGGGCGCCACGGAGTTCGGTGGCGAGTGCCTCGAGGCGGTCGGCCCGCCTGGCGACCAGAACCAGGTTTGCGCCGCGAGCGGCAAAGCGATGAGCGAATTCCACTCCGAGCCCAGCGCTGGCTCCGGTGATGAGGACGGTGGTTCCGGCTACGTCGATGGCCATGGTGGCTCCTTCGGTTCGGGTGATCCCAAATGTAGGCACTGACACCATAGTTGTCAATGACAACATTTTGATATGGTGCCACCATGCCCGCCCACGAACAGCCGTATCATCACGGCAGCCTGCGACAGGAACTCCTGGCGTCGGCCGAAGCAACACTCGAACGAGATGGCGTCGACAAGTTGTCGCTGAGGCAACTCGCGCGTGAGGCGGGCGTGAGCCACGCGGCTCCGGGCAAGCACTTTCGTGATCGCCAGGCTTTGCTCGATGCCTTGGCCGAAAGTGGATTCCATCGGATGACCGGTGCGCTCGAGCGGGCAGTCGCGGATGCTCCACCGACCGCGAGGGCCCGGTTCTCCTCGCTCGCCAATGCCTACGTGGATTTTGCGCTGGAGCATCCGGGCCTGCTCTCTCTGATGTACAGCAACAAGCATGCGCCGGGCGCCGCCGAAACTGTCGTCAACGCGGGGCACGCGACGATGGACCTGACCGTCCGGCTCGTTTCGGAAGCTCAGGCCGCAGGTGACATTGCCGCCGGTGATCCGGAAAGTATTGCGCTGGTTGCCTTTGCGACGTTCCACGGCGTCGCGACGCTTGCTGCGGGCGGAATGTTGGGCGACGTGCCGGTGGGCGAGGTGGTGAACGCGGCCTCGACGGTCTTCTGGGCGGGCCTTTCCAGGGCAGTCTGAGGTGGGGCGCGCAATTCCCCAGAGTTCTCACAGAACCAGCACAAGGGAAGCACAAGATTGCGGACTTACATAGGAGTCAAGAAGTTTGATTCCGAGTGGAGGTTCGGCAATGAGTGTTTCAGAGATCGCCCCCAACAGGGGAGTTGTACTTGTCACGGACATCGGATTCGAGCACGGTGCGCGCACGGCCGCCGAGTTTCTCGACGCTGGTTGGAGCGTGGCAGTCACGGCGCGGACGGTCACCGAATTGGTTCGCGTCATGGCGGGAAAACCTGCCCATCGCTTCTTTGCGATTGTCGCCGATCCGACGGATCGTTGGCAGGCCGATCGGATTCTCGATCGGGTGACGACTCGGTTCGGTGTAATCAACCGGGTCATCGATCCGGCCGGCGCCGTGACCTCGGTGTGGTTGCAGCGCGGAAGTCTCGAAGCTGTTGCCTGACAGTGCGATCGGTGTCAGCTTGGCGGCCGTAGTGCGGCGAATTCGTCGGTGACCCGCAAGGTGGAGTCGGTGAAACGGTACAGGGCGGGTGGACGTCCACCCGACTTGCCGGACGGTGCGGTGTTGCCGGTGGGAGTCAGAACGCCTCGACGCCCCAGCACGCGTTGCAAGTTGGTGGCATCGACCTGGTAACCGAGGGCAGCGCAGTAGATTTCGCGCAGTGTCGACATCGCGAACTCTTCCGGGGCCAGCCCGAATGCGATGTTGGTGTACGAGAGTTTCGCGGCAAGTCGATTGCGCGCGTGCCGTACGACGGTTCCGTGGTCGAACGACATCTCCGGCAACTTCGAAACGGGGTGCCAGGCTGTGTCCGGTGGCAGTTGTGGGTCGGCGCTGAGGGGAACGAGTCCGAGGAAGGTCGACGCGATGCGGCGCGGACCCGGCACGCGCTGTGGATCACTGAAGACGGAGAGCTGTTCGAGGTGGGCGACCTTTCGTAGGTCGACCTTCTCGGCGAGGAGTCGTCGAGCGGAGGTCGTCAGGTCCTCGTCGTCGCGCAAAGTGCCCCCGGGCAGGGACCACGTGCCCTTCTGTGGGTTGAGTGCACGCTGCCACAGCAGTACGGCCAACTCTTCACGCCCTTGCGGGCAGTGATCGCCGTCACCTGCGGCGATGCTTGCGGGGAAGGTGCGAACTTGGAACACCGCTGCAAGCACTTCGTGGGTGGTGTTACTATTGGGCACGTTTTCGATCCTAAGTCGAAAACCTCGAATACGGAAATCCGGGCCAGCCCGTCCGGATTTGAACTGGGTGACGAGCCCGGGTTCACGGTGAAGGAGAACGCCATGACGACCACGACGTTATGGGAGGGATCGGCCTCGCAGATTCACGACGGCCCCGGCGGATACAACGGAGTCGAAGCGACCCCCGAGTGGGCCGCTGAGATCAAACGTCTGGCTCGCGAACGCGGCGCGACGATTCTTGCGCACAACTACCAGCTGCCTGCGATTCAGGACGTCGCCGATCATGTCGGTGACTCCCTGGCGCTGTCGCGAATCGCTGCCGAGGCGCCCGAGGACACGATTGTCTTCTGCGGTGTGCACTTCATGGCCGAGACCGCGAAGATCCTGTCGCCGTCCAAGACCGTGCTGATCCCGGACGAGAGAGCCGGCTGCTCTCTGGCCGACTCGATCAATGCCGAGCAGCTTCGTGAGTGGAAGGCCGACAACCCGAACGCGCTGGTGGTGTCGTACGTGAACACAACCGCAGAGGTGAAGGGTCTCACCGACATCTGCTGCACCTCGTCCAATGCCGTCGACGTGGTCAACTCGATCGATCCCGACCGCGAGGTTCTGTTCCTGCCGGACCAGTTCCTGGGAGCTCACGTCAAGCGCGTGACGGGCCGTACCAACATGCAGATCTGGGCCGGTGAGTGCCACGTGCACGCCGGCATCAACGGTGACGAGCTGACGGCCAAGTCCAAGTCGCACCCAGACGCCGAGCTGTTCGTGCACCCTGAATGTGGTTGCGCTACTTCGGCTCTGTACCTAGCCGGTGAAGGCGCGGTCCCCGCGGACAAGGTCAAGATTCTCTCCACCGGCGGAATGCTCGACGCTGCCCGCGTCACCAAGAGCAAGCAGGTTCTGGTCGCGACCGAGATCGGGATGCTGCACCAGTTGCGCAAGGCAGCGCCCGACGTCGATTTCCAGGCCGTCAACGACCGCGCGTCGTGCCCGTACATGAAGATGATCACGCCTGCCGCGTTGCTTCGCTGCCTTCTCGAGGGCAAGGACGAGGTCCACGTCGATCTCGAGATGGCCAAGCGTGCACAGAAGTCGGTGCAGCGCATGATCGAGATCGGTAATCCGGGCGGCGGCGAGTGACCAGCCCTGCCGGGCGTTTCGCCTGGGAGGCTCATGCCGACCTGGTCGTCGTGGGAGGCGGTGTCGCGGGCCTCACCGCTGCGCGCACCGCTTCTCTGCGGGGATTGAAAGTACTCACGGTCAGCAAGGGCGGTCCGACGGACACCGCGACTCAGTACGCGCAGGGCGGCATCGCGGTCGTCGACGATCTGAATACCGATTCCGTCGAGTCGCACGTTTCGGATACGTGTGAGGCCGGCGTCGGTTTGTGCGACGAGGAAGCTGTCTATTCCATCGTCGAAGCTGGTCACGACGCTGTTGCTGCGCTGGCCGCGTTGGGAGCGGTCTTCGATCGCGGGCGAGACGGCGAGGTGTCGCGCACCCGCGAGGGTGGGCACAGCACGCGTCGGATCATCCATGCCGGCGGCGACGCCACTGGCGCGGAAGTGCAGCGGGCTCTCAATGCTGCCGGGCTCCCCGTTCTGTTCGGTGCAGCGGCAGTCCAGGTGGTGACCAACCGGCGTGGGGTGTGCGGACTCATCGTCTCCTCGCCGGAAGGCCTCGGCGTGATCCATGCGCCCGCGGTGCTGCTCGCTACCGGCGGACTCGGTCAGCTGTATGCCTGCAGCACAAATCCGCCCGGAGCGACTGCCGACGGAATCGCGTTGGCACTCGAAGCCGGTGCGGCGATTGCGGACCTGGAGTTCGTTCAGTTCCATCCGACGGTGCTCTTCACTCCGGGCGGGGTAGGCCGCCGACCCCTGATCAGTGAGGCGGTCCGCGGCGAGGGCGCGATTCTTGTCGACACCAACGGTGATTCGGTCACCGCAGGTGTTCATCCGCTGGGTGATCTCGCCCCGCGTGACGTGGTCTCGAGGGCAATCGCAGCACGCCTACGCGATCTCGGCACTGATCACGTCTATCTCGACGCTCGCAAGCTCGACGGTTTCGATTCGAGATTCCCGACCATCACGGCGTCCTGCCTCGAAGCGGGCATCGATCCACGCACCCAATTAATTCCGGTCGCTCCGGCCGCGCACTATTCGTGCGGCGGAGTCGCCACCGACGTCCATGGACGAACGGGAGTGCCTGGTCTCTACGCAGCAGGCGAAGTGGCTCGCACGGGATTGCACGGCGCGAATCGTCTTGCGTCCAACAGCCTTCTCGAGGGTTTGGTAGTCGGGGAGCGTGCAGGAATCGCAGCTGCCGAGCGTCGCGAGGTTCATGCCGAAGTGGTCAACGTGGTGCGCAAGCCGATGCCGATCCTGCCGCGAGAGACCGTGCAGTCCGTCATGACGGCACACGCGTCGGTGGTTCGCGACGGAGGCGGTCTCCAGATTGCGCGAGCTGCGCTTGCCGACGCCGAACAGACAGTGGCGGTGGCTGCTCCGGACCTCGAAGACGCGGCGCTCACGTTGACCGCGACTGCATTGGTCGACGTGGCCGTGGCGCGAACCGAGAGCCGTGGCTGCCATACCCGCACCGACTATCCTGAAACAGATCCGAATCAGCGTCGCAGCACTCGGATCAAGATGGGTGCCGACGGAGCGCTCGAAATACCCGACATGTTGTTGACAGGAGTTCATTGATGACCGAGCAGAAGATCCTGCCCGCGCCGCTCGACCGTGACGAGCTGCTCACATTGGTCAGGCTCGCTCTGGACGAGGATCTGCGCTATGGACCCGACATCACTTCTACCGCAACGGTTCCCGCCGATGCGGTCGCGAAGGCGTCGGTCGTCTCACGCTCCTCGGGTACTGTCGCCGGCATCGACGTCGGACTGCTTGTTCTCGACGAGGTGATCGGCGCGGGTAACTACGAGGTCGTTGATCGGGTGGCCGACGGAACTCGGGTTGCGCCAGGTCAATCGGTGCTCACCGTTGTCGCGCCCACCCGCGGACTTCTCACGGCAGAGCGCACGATGCTCAACCTCGTCTGCCATCTCTCGGGAATCGCCACGGCGACATCACAGTGGGTCGACGCCATCGCCGGCACTCATGCCAAAGTGCGGGACAGCCGAAAGACGCTGCCCGGACTGCGTTCTCTGCAGAAATATGCAGTCCACGTGGGCGGAGGCGTCAACCACCGTATGGGATTGGGTGACGCGGCGTTGATCAAGGACAACCATGTTGCTGCTGCCGGTTCGGTGGTCGCAGCACTTCGTGCGGTCCGTGAGCTCGCCCCGGACATCGAGTGCGAAGTTGAGGTCGACAACCTCACTCAGCTCGATCAGGTGCTGGCGGAGAACGTGGAACTTGTTCTGCTGGACAACTTCCCGCTGTGGCAGACGCAGATCGCGGTCCAGCGCCGAGACGCTGTTGCTCCAGAAACCAAACTCGAGTCATCCGGTGGTCTCACCATCGACGTTGCCGCAGAGTACGCCCGAACCGGCGTCGACTACCTCGCTGTAGGTGCCCTGACACACTCGGTGACGGTCCTCGACCTCGGGCTCGACATGTAGATGCCGCTATTGCTCGGCGTCCAGCAGTTGTGGGACGGCCGAGCGAAGCGCGTTTGTCACGGTTGCGACCGCCGGGTGAGCGTCGGAGCCCGCTCGGTGTGCAATCTTCGTCCTTCGTCGAATGGGCATCGGCGTCAGGCGCACACCTAGCGGCGGATGGATTGCTCCGAGTTCAGGAACCAGCGAAACACCCTGTCCCGCAGCGACGAGGGCGAGAACGGTGGCGAACTCGTCGATGTGGTGTCGCACTTTCGGGGTGAATCCAGCTGCCTGGCATGCGCGAATAGTCATTGCATGACAAGCAGTTCCGGGAATTGCGGTAATCCAGGGACGTTCTACGCAGTCGGTCAGCGATGCGACAGCGTCGTGGGAATCTGACTCGATGTCACTCGAAGCGAGGTACACGGCTTCGCTGCACAGCGGCAATGTCGTCAGGCCCGGTTCGGTGGGGCGAGGGACGAAGTCGTAGTCGTGAATCAATGCCAAGTCCAGAGTCCCAGCTCGTAGGTCGTCGGCGACGTCCGCCGGGTCGATCTCCGAAACCATCGGTTCCAACCCGGGAAGCTCGCGAGACAGGGCGATCAATGCCGCCGGGAGGATCGCCCGTGCCGCGGTCGGGAACGTTCCGATGCGCAGCGGCCCCGCCAGTCCACGACGTGCGTCGACCAATTCACCTGACGCCTGCTCCAGGCGTTGCAGGATGGCTTCGGCATGACGTGCGAGGTTCTCACCGGCGGGTGTCAGCCGGACGCGACGGCCTGTTCGTTCCAGCAGCGGCACGCCGGCTTCACGTTCGAGGACGGCCAACTGCTGCGACACCGCGGAGGGACTGAACGACAGCGCCTCGGCAACGGCAACGATGGTTCCGCGCAGCGCTAGTTCGCGCAAGAGCTTCAGTCGACGAACATCGAGCATCAGCTCAGCTTACGCTCGACGATAGAAATGCGAACTAGACCTACAAGGTTTGTTCGGTGAGGCTGAGTTCTATGAATGTGACTCGAGTTGACCTGGCCGGAATCCATGTTCCACTGATCACGCCCTTCGAGAGCGACGGTCGTATTGCAACCGATGCACTCGAACAGCTTGCGCACCAGGTCCTCTCCGAGGGTGCGGTCGGACTCGTTGCGCTGGGGACTACAGCGGAAGCCGCAACACTCACCGAGCAGGAGAGAGTGACCGTTCTGGATATCTGTGCGAATGTGTGCCGTGCGAGAGGCGCGACGTTGATCGTCGGCGCGGGCAGTAACGACACGGCGGGCAGTGCGCAGGCGCTCGGGAGGCTGGCTCGGTGGCCTGAGGTCTCGGCGGCCTTGGTGCCGGTTCCCTCCTTCACGAGGCCGTCGAAAGCCGGTGTGGTGGCGCATTTCGCGCATCTGCAGTCGTCGAGCCCAGTGCCGCTGATCGTCTATCACGTGCCGTACCGAACTGCGTGCGATCTGGACAGCGGCACTATGCAGGAGGTGGGTACTTTGCCCGGGGTTGTTGGTGTGAAGTATGCCGCGGGCGGTATCGACGCAGCTGCCGTCGAACTCTTCGCGGATCTTCCAGGCGACTTCGCCGTACTGGCGGGGGATGATCTGTTTCTCGCGCCTCTTCTGGCCTTGGGTGCGGCCGGTGGCATCTTGGCGTCCGCTCATGTGTCGACCGCTGAGTTCGTCCGCTTGGTAAAAGCTTGGGACAGTGGCGATGTGGACGGCGCCCGTGACCTCGGGCGGAGTTTGTCGAAGCTGTCCGGAGCTCTGTTTTCCGAACCGAACCCGACTGTGATCAAGGGCGTATTGCATGCGTTGGGACAGATTCCGACTCCCAATGTGCGACTGCCGTTGCTACCTGCGGGTGACGAATCGGTAGCGCGGGCGCTCGAGGTCTACCACTCTTGACTCGAACGGGTGTTCGAGTATGATTTGGGGAGGGGATCGGGGGATTCAATGAGCGTCTTGTTGTCGGATGTGGTGTCTGGTTCTGCGGTGGGGTTACGCGGACGGTTGTGGCAGTTGTCTGCTGCCGAGTTGCGCGCTGCTGCGGTGTCGGCGAGTGCGGAGATTCTTCGTCTCGAAGCTGTGCGTGTGGCGGTGGTGGACGAGTTGTCGTTGCGCCCGGATGATCAGGTGATTGCGAGCCGCGGGGAGGGTGCGTGGTTGGCGGCTAACACGATGTTGCAGGTTCGGGACGGGAAGAAGATCGCCGCGTTGGGTGCGGCTTTGCGGCCGTTTCCGGGTGTGGCGGCTCGGTTCGATGGCGGGGACTGTTCGTTCGAGCATGCCGTGTTGATCGTGGCGTTCTGTGAATCACCACCTAAAGGCATGCCGGAGGAGGCGCTACCGAAGTGCATCGATTTGTTGTTGGCTGCGGCATCGGGGGTGGAGGCGACGACGACGAAAGTGCGGAACGTGATCGCGACCTTGGAGCGGTTGTTCGAATCGGATGAGATCCCGCCCGCAGAGGATGTCGATCTCAATGAGTTGCGGATCGCCTCGACATTGAACGGTCGAGTGGTGGTGCGTGGTGATTTCGATGCCCTGACCGGTGAAATGCTGTTGTCGGTCCTGTCGAATCTGACGATGCCGACCCCGGCACCGGATGGGACGCCGGATGCTCGGTCGGCGGCGAAACGCACGGCGGACGGGTTCACCGAACTGATCCGCCGCTATCTGGACTGCGCCAATACCGGTACCGATGGTGGTCAGCGTCCGCACGTGAACGTGCACATCAACGCTCGGGATCTGGCGGAGCATCGGGACTGCGCCGCAGCACCCTCCACTGCTGATGACGGAATGGCTGTGTCGGATCTTGATGTCGGGCACATGCCCTGGCTCGGACCGCTGTCGGTGTCGCAGACCAGGCTTCTCGGGTGTGATTGTTTCCTGTCGACCGTTCTGCTCGACGGTCACGGGGCACCGCTCGATGCGAAACCCGGGAAACGGTTGGTGACCGCTGAACAGCGAGTGGCGTTGATCGCCCGGGACAAGGGCTGCGCGTTCCCGGGTTGCACATGTGTGCCCGCGTGGACTGATGCGCACCATATTCGGCACTGGGCGAACGGTGGGCCGACGGTGATGAACAACCTGGTCCTGCTGTGCCGTTCACATCACCGGTTGATGCACCGGAAATCCGGGTTCGTCGGGAAGTGGGTGATCCGGATCGGTGTCGACAACAAACCGTGGTTCATCCCGCCGCCCTCGATCGACCCCGGCCAGCACCCGCGACCGGCGAACACCACATTCAAAACCTGACTGAGTGGTGACACCCGTTCAGGCGCACAACTTCACGCCGATAGGCTTCAACTCGGAGATACACCCGGGTTGGGGCCTGGAGGCCGTGTTGTTGTGAACGGCTGCAGATATGGGGGAGGTCATATGGTTGTCGACGTTGTGCAAGCGGTCGAGACCGATGGGCCGGAGATTCTGGCGCTGCGGCACGCGGCAGAAGACTGGTTGGCAGAACGCGGAATCATCCAGTGGCGCCCGCGTGAAGTGTCTGTCGAGCAGGTCGAGCAGCAGATTTCGAGAGGGGAGTTCTTTGTTGCGCGAGACCGGGAGCAGTCGAGGATTGTCGGCGCCCTGCGGTTGATCTGGTCGGACCCTGTGGTCTGGCCCGATTCGAACGAGCGTGCTGGTTACGTGCACGGATTGGTCATCGATCGAGAATTCTCGGGCACCTCGTTGGGCGAACGCTTACTCGTCTGGGCCCATCGACGGTCCGCGCAGGAGAACGCGCAGTACCTGCGGCTCGATTGTGTAGAAACCAACGTGCGGTTGCGCCGCTATTACCGAGACGCGGGTTTCGCCGAGGTAGGGCGTCGTGACTTCGGAGACGATGCCGACAACGGTTGGTTCAGCGTCGTGCTATTCGAGCGCTCCCTGACCTGAGCCATTCACAGCAACTTTCCAGCCGGCTCCCAGTGCCGCCAGGGTTGGAGACGCGATCGTTGGCAGGACAGTAACTCGTGAAGGGACTTCCTGATGACCGCCGTTCTGCATCCGGCCCCGCGTCAGCGGCCGGCACCAACTGCCCATCGCGCGGAGCCCTCGCCGTCGTGGTTCCGCACGCGCAGTACAGGATTGGCGCTGACGATCCTGTTGGCAGCAACGGCAGTCCTGTATTTGTGGAATCTGACCGCGAGTGGCTACGCCAACACCTTCTACGCTGCAGCGGCGCAGGCCGGCTCCCAGAATTGGAAAGCGTGGTTCTTCGGGTCCCTCGATACCTCGAATTTCATCACGGTCGACAAACCGCCCGCTTCATTGTGGGTCATGGGTGTGTCCGGGCGAATCTTCGGATTTTCGAGTGCCAGCCTTCTAGTTCCGCAGGCATTGATGGGCATCGGATCAGTTGCGCTCGTATACGCGGCCGTCAAACGAGTGGCGTCGCCCGCTGCGGGTTTGGTGGCGGGAGCTGTTTTGGCAGCTACGCCCGCTGCCGCCCTGATGTTCAAGTTCGACAATCCTGATGCACTGTTGGTTCTGCTCATGACTCTCGCCGGCTACTTCGTTATTCGCGCCATGTGCACGGCGATAGGTCGTCGAGCCGCTATGTGGGTGGCGCTCGCAGGAGTAGCGCTGGGGTTTGCCTTTCTCACCAAGATGCTGCAAGGGCTGATGGTGTTGCCTGCATTTGGTGCCGCGTATTTGATCGCCGGACAGGTGCGCTTGCGGACTCGCCTGGCCCACCTGGTCATCGGTGCTGCGTCCGTTGTCATATCGGCTGGGTGGTGGGTGTTGGCAGTGTGGCTGTGGCCCGCTGATTCTCGCCCGTACATCGGCGGATCGACCAACAACAGCGTCATGGACTTGGTAATGGGATACAACGGATTGGGTCGACTTTTCGGGAGCACCGGTGTCGGTGGCGGAATGGCCGGTGGCAGTGCGGGTTCGAGCTTCGGGGGGAGTACCGGACTGGAGCGGCTGTTCGGCAGCGAGATGGGTATCCAGATTTCCTGGCTGATACCTGCGGCACTGATCGCAGTGGTGTTCGGACTGCTCGCTCGGGGACGCGCACCGCGCACAGATCTTGTCCGTGCGTCGTTGATCCTTTGGGGTGGTTGGTTTCTCGTTACCGGCCTGATCTTCAGCTATATGTCCGGCACGATCCACCCCTATTACACAGTTGCGCTGGCGCCCGCCGTCGCGGGGATGATCGGGACCGGTGGATACGCTCTGTGGTTGGTCCGTGCCCGTTGGATCGGACGTTGCGGGTTGGCTGCGACGATGCTGGCCGCAGGAATCTGGAGCTGGGTGTTGTTGCACCGCAATGCCGACTGGCTGCCGATGCTGAAGTGGATTCTGTTGGCGGGCACTGTCGTCGGCGCGATTTTGGTTTTAGTGGGAGCCAAGGATCGATTCCGCAAGCTCGCTGTCGCTGGATTGATTCTTGGATCGTTGGCAGGGATAACCGGTTCTGCGTCTTACGCGATTGCCACTGCCGCAACAGCGCACGGCGGATCCATCCCGACGGCCGGACCAACCGGCGCCGTGTCCGACTCCGGAATGGGCGGGGGAGGAGGTATGGGTGGGGGCCCAGAGCTGCAAAACGGTGACGCTCCGCCGAATTCTTCTGACGCGACTGTAAATCCGGCGTCGAACGGGCAAGAACTGAGTAGCGGCAGTGAAAGTACTTCCGAGTTGACGGGAATGCTGGTCAATGCGGGCACCACGTGGTCGGCCGCGACCAACGGCTCGCAAAGCGCAGCAACCTACGAGTTGGCCAGCAATACCGCGGTGATGGCGATCGGCGGTTGGAGTTCCGATCCCGCACCGACATTGGATCAATTCATCCAGTACGTGGCAGACGGAAAAATTCACTACTACATTGCGGGTAGCCAGGGCGGAAGCCAGAGAGAGGGCCAAAGCGGGGACAGCACGTCGAGTGCCATCCAGGAATGGGTCGAAGCCAATTTCGCATCGACGACCGTGGGAAATTCCACGGTTTACGACCTCACTGGGTATGTCGGATAGTGACGTAGTTGTTGCCGTAGGCAATGATCGAGAAATGTCTGGGCGCACCGCACACGAGTCGAACCGTCGCCGCGAGCAATGGACCTGGCGTGACGGGCTGGTGATCGTCTCGATCGTCGCCTTGGGAACTGTTGTCGCGGCGGTGACGAACGAGGACACGGGCACGTCGATTCCCGGCTGCGATTCGGTGGCATCGCCGGGTCCGCCGGTGCGTATCAACTACGGTTTTGCCGGTGAGCCCGGTTATGACGACCCGGACTATCCATGGTTCTCGGGACCGAAGGCCACCGCCATGAGCGACGCACTACTCGAATCGCTGCCTTCCGATGTCGACGTTGTATTTGCGAGTCCATCGAAATCGCTCGAGTTTGCGCCGATCCAGAATTACCGGGGTGCCTCGTTTCCTGACGGGGTCGACCCGATCGAGTTCAGCGGTTCTACGTCGGCGAAGGGAACCTTGACTCGCGTCGGGCGGACTGCGGATATCTCGGTTCAGGTGCGTGCATGGGATCAGCCGGTGCCGCCGTGCTTGGAGGGTCTGGTGGATCGGCGGGAGCATCTCGAAAACGGAACAGTGCTCGACATCGCCGATTTCGAGGACAGAGCCGATTTCGAAGACAAAGACGGTTCGGAAGTCGGGGGCGAGCGCGGAGTCGTCGCGTATCTCGGTGATGGATCCCGGGTTGTTGCCAGCGTCGACACGTCGACCGGAACTTCGTCGGATGCTTCCCCGCTCTTGACGATGGACGAACTGATCGCGTTAGCGACCGCGCCGGGGCTTGCGGTGACTGCGCCGGTTCCAGACTCGACGCCGCCGCCGATGGCATCCTGCTACACCGATTCTGTGAATGCCGGTCCACCTGCGTCGCGCATGGATATCGACCGACTGAATCAGTTGCTCGATGCACGTTGGAAGGATCTCGGCGCGGCAGGCGTCACTTTGGAGCGCCCGCTCGGTTCGTTGGTTCCAGATGATTACGGACAGGGAGGAGTGTGCGAGCGGATCGTCGCCTCGACAGCGGACGGCAGCAGCGATGTCGAAATATCAGTTGGTACCGCTGTGCCGGAACCGGGTGACACACTGACGTTGCCAGGCTCCACCACCGTGACTCGCCTGGTCGATCCCGATGGCTCGGGCGATGACACGGTCCGGGTTGTTCACCCCTCCGGCGAAACAGTAGTGGTGACCCAGTTCGTGACATCGGCTGGCTCCACATCGGCGTCGCCTTTGACAATCGAACAGCTCGAGTTCATCGCAACCACTCCAGGGCTGGTGATTTCGGCTCGGTGACGGTGGTGCTGGCACAATAGTGGCGAATTGTTCGTACCCAGAGACGTCGGAGGCTCAACGAATGGGCGATGCCAGCCCTGCTCGCGGTGACGATTTCTCCACCTGGTTCATCGACCAGTTCTCCGTGTACTGGCAGTCCGGCGGTGGGGCCCGCATCGAAGGACGTATTGCGGGCTATCTGTTGATCAGCGAGTCGCCAGGGGTCAGCGCCGAAGAGTTGGCGCAGGCACTCGGAGCAAGTCGCGGATCGGTGTCCACCTACATTCGTCGGTTGATCGACCGGGGGTTCGTCAAGCTCACGCGCAAGCCTCGGGATCGGACTCACTACTACGTCATGGATTCCGACGTGTGGGGCGGATTCCTCGAAACAGAGCACGTGTATCTCGAGAATCAACGCAAGCTTGCGACCGAGGCCCTGCAGTACGCAAATCCCAACGGTCCCGCGTACATTCGTGTGCTCAACATGCGCGATTACATGGGGTGGATCATCGACAATCGCATGCTGAGCAGTGAGTGGATGCGATTCAAAGCTGAACGCGACGGCAAGAAACCCGCGTCCGAATAGGACGCGGGTTTCTCGATCGCACGATGCTGATCTACATCACTTGTTCAGCTTCGCGATTGCCTCGTCGATCATCGGCACGTAGCGCTCGAGCGACCAGGGCACGGTCAGAGGGTTGATCATCGAGGAACCGGTGACGAAGGGCTGTTCGGTCGGAGCGATGACAGTTCCCCGAGCCACAGCGGGGATTGCCTGGTAAGCGGGCTGCGCTTCGATCTCGGCCCGGTTGGCCGGGTCCGAGTAGAAGGTGAAGAGCAGGTCGGACTTGTCGAGGAGGTTTGCGTTCTCGAGGCCGATGACGGCGGAGTCTGTTCCTTCAGATTCCGTCAAGGTGTAGACGACGGGATCCACCTGCAGGCCAAGTGCGCGGACCATGGCCACACGCTGCTCTTCGGCGAAAAAGACGCCGAGGGTTCCTGGGCCCGTGTTGTAGATGAAGGAGAAGCTGACGTCGGCGTAGTTCGGATGTGCTGCAGTCGATTCCGCGAACTGCGACTTGATCTTGTCGATTTCGGCTGTCGCCTTCTCGGATTCGCCCATGGCTTTGCCGATGACGTTGATCTGGTCTTCCCACGTGATGGTCCAGGGGCTCTCGGCGTAGGCGACGGTCGGCGCGAACGCGTTGAGTGAGTCGAACTGCTGCTGTGTGATGCCGGACCAGGGGGCGAGGATCAGGTCGGGTTCGAGAGCGATGATCGCCTCGATGTTGAGATCGGTTCCGCCGGTGAACTGCTCTGGCAGTTCGCCGCCTTGCTTCGTGACCGCTTCGTGGACCCACGGCAGATACCCGGTGTCGTCGCTGCCCCATGCGTACTTTTCGACGCCGACGGGGATCGTGCCGAGCGCGATTACGGTCTCTGCCGACCCCATGCCGAGAGTCACGATTCGCTCGGGTTTTTCGGTGATGACGGCGTTTCCGAGCGCACTTTCGATGGTGACGGTTTCGAAGTCGCTGCTGCTCGATTCGGTTGCGGTGTCGTTGTTACTGCATCCGCCGATTACCAGGGCGGCAATGACCAATCCACTCAGCGCCACAGTTCGGCGAAGTGAGCGCACACGGGCGTATCGCATGGGGAACCTTCCGTTGTCGATGCGCCGAGGAGTGAGACTCCGACGGATCGCAGCCGACGGCCGGTTCCAGGCGCGTCAGGAAGCATAGGCTAGCCTTTGGCAAAGTTTCAAATCTGCTGAAAGTTCACGAGCCCGACAAACGGCGACATGCCAGGGGCCTCGTCGACGTTTGCCGGTCAAGCTCAGCAGCTAGGAACGTCGACGGTAATCTTCGGGTCGTCGACAAGCGGCTGGACCGGTACGCGAGCTTCGCCCTCGGCTGTGGGCTCGGTCAGATCGAACTTCAGCTCAACCGTCTGGCCTTGCGGAATGACGGCCCTGGTCATGTAGGCCGGGTGACCCTGTTCAGTTCCGTTGACGGCAAACGAAATCTGTCCACCCACGGAGACGGCATCGAGTTTGGCGCCGGCTGTCGCAAGCAGAGTGACTGCAGCCACATTGGTGCCATTGGGCAGTCGTCCGGGGTTGTCGACGATCCCGCTGACATATTCGGTCAGGTCGGCGTCGGGCGCGTTGTTGGTCAGTCGAACGGTGACCGTTGTCTTTCGGGTGTCGCCGGTGCACGTCTGGGCTGTGTAGTCGATTTCTCGTGTGAGGTAGTAGTCGAGCTTGTTGCCGGCTTGGTTGTTGATCACCACACCGGCATACGGAGCCGCATCATCGGGAATGGTGTGCCCGAGGACGGTGTCGGCAAGAACCGATTGTTCGTCGGGGTGAGAGCTCCACACGGCGATTCTGCCCTCGCTGACGCCCTTGCCCAGAGCTTCCAGCAGTGCGCTCGGCGACTTGATGTTCCCGGTCATCTTCTCCACGACACGAGCTGCGATTGTCTGCAGATACTGCTTTCGTGCCTTGTTGTCGGAAGGGAAGCGAGCGTACGCAGTCGACTCGGTCAGTTCCACGACGTTGTCGGCGGTGACCGACTCTCCGTCGGGCATCTTGATCGGTCCTACCGCTTCGAGGATGTAACTCAGGGCGATCGGATCGGTCGCTATCGCACCGTCGACCATCTCACCCCCGGACTCCTGTGACCACAGGGACTGCCAGATCTGCGCTGCGTAGGGAAAGTGCGAGCTGAGGTTGCTGTTGCGAGAATCGGTGGTCGGTCGACTGTTTCCGTACAGCTGGTTGAAGTCAGGACCAAGGTCTATCGGTTGATTGTCCAGTGTTAGTTCGGAGTTGGGGGAGAGTGTGTCCACCCGAGCGGCGCCGTTGTCGACTCGGACGATGCCGTATCCACCCAACAGGCCGCCGGTTCCTCGCGCTTCCGCATTGGTCTGGAAACCGATGAAGTAGTTGCGCGGTCCGTCGGTGCCGAGCATCGCCGGTGCGATGCGCGCCGCGGTGGCGGTGTTCGTCAGGAGGGTAGCTAGTTCGCTTGTCTGCGACTGTAATTCTGCTCTGGCATCGTTAACTCGGCCCAGGTACTTCGATTCGGGAACTTCCTGTGCCTGCGACGACAGCAATTCCGCGGCGATAGCTGTTTCGGCCAGTTTCGGTTCCGCTTCGCGTAACGGTGCGAGTGCCAAGCGCCCACCGGGCTGCACCAATTCCGTTGGTGCGAGTGAAGTTCCGGTAGTCACGGCAGGGCCGAGAACGTCACGCGTAAGCCCCTGAACGACCTCGGTCATCTGGCGCGTCGACTCGAACGGCGACCCGATGACGGGAATTGCGGCGGTGATGTTCCAGGGGAGTGAATGGGTGTTGTCGTATGCGGCCGATGCTTCGCGATCGGCTTCCGCCGCGGCAGACTCTGCGACTCCCGTATCTCCGGCCAGGAGAGCGCTCTTCGCCGACTGTGCGTGGTCGCGAGCCGCCTCCAGGTTGTCTTTCGCTTCGTATGCCGTGTACCCGAGCCATGCCACGAAACCGCCCACTACCAGCGTCGTTGCGGTGATCGCGACTGCCGTTCTACGGCTTCGGAGAAAAGCGGCCGCCCCCTTGGTTTCGCGCTCCGGGCCCCTCGGTGGGATGGTGTTGGAGCCGCTCGGTTCAGCCCCGGAATCGTCGTCGGACTTTGGTCCCACCGTGTCGTTGTTCATCCGCTGAAGCTCCTGACGTTTGAGTGCGTGAAAGCTGCGTCGACATGTCTAGCAGTGTTGGCCCAGTGGTGAAAACTTAGACGAGACAGTAGGGTTCGGTTCGGCCGTTCGTGGTGTTCGCTCCCATGGATTCACGTGATCAGCCACCGAACGTTCGTGAAAAACAAGGCTGGTGAAATGTGAGGTGACGGGTTGAGTGCTTTTCCGTTGTCTCGGGCTCAGCTCGCGCTGTGGTTCGCGCAGCAATTGAGTCCGTCAACTCCGTTCGTGGTGGCTCAGTACGTGGAACTACGCGGACCGGTTGACGTCGACGCGCTGATCGAGGCAACGAATACGGCATGTCATGAATTGGAGTCGCCGTTCGTTCGCCTCGTCGCTACCGATGCCGAGCCGGCACAGGTCGTCGATCATTCGATCGTCGACGATCTCGCATACCTCGACTTACGCAGCGACCGCGACCCGGTTCAGCGCGCGAACGAGTGGATGACAGCGGAATACTCACGGCCACTTGACGTGATGTCTGACCGCCTGATCTCGGCAACCTTGCTTCACCTGGCAGATGAGCACTACTACTGGTACTCGCACGCCCATCACCTCGTGCTCGACGGACATGCGGCGATGACACTCACCGCTCGGGTGGCCGAGCGCTATTCGCATCTGGTTCATGGCAAGACGCTGACTCCTTTCGGTGGTCTCGGGGTACGTGCACTGCATGACCTCGACGTCGATTACCGATCCTCGTCGCGGTATCGATCGGACGAGCAGTACTGGACGGAGATGTCCGAAGGCCTGCCCCGCCCGGTTCGCCTCGCCGACGGCGCCGGCCTGACGTCCATGCCGCAGCGCATGATGGTGCGGACACTGAATCCAACTCTTGCAAAACAGCTTTCGGATGTCGCGACCGAGTGGACTACCTCCGAGGTGGCGGTCCTCGTCGGTGCATTCGCGTCCTATCTCGGTCGCATGACTGATTCCGATGACGTAGTCCTCAGCTTGCCGGTGTCCGGCCGCACCACGGCGACGTCGAAACGTTCAGGTGGGATGCTGTCCAACATCGTGCCTGTTCGTGCGCAACTCGAACGGGATCTGTCGCCACGAGAACTGGTGCGTCAGATCTCGGTTCAAATGACCGGTGCGCTACGCCACCAGCGATTCCGCTACGAGGACATGGGCTTCCAGGAGGGTCAGGGCGGATCCCGTGAGGCGGCGGGCCCGGCCGTGAACGTCATGATGTTTCACGAAGCGATTCGGCTCGGTGACGTCGTCGGCGAATTTCACGTCCTCACATCCGGACCCACCGAAGACCTGTTCTTCAGCATTTATCCGTCGATCGCGGGGGAGAACGTTCGCCTTTCCTTCGAAGCCAATCCGCACCTCTACAGCGAACGTGACTTGGCGATGCATCATCGTCAGTTCGTTCGGCTACTCGAGGGGTTCCTCGACTCGGCTACCCGTGCGCTCGGTGACCTCCCCATCCTCTCGACGGATGAAGTGAAGGATCTGGTCCCTGCGCTAGGTCCGCGGACGGACGGATTCGCGACGCTCGATTCGGTCATCAGAGGCGGCGCAGGGCAGGGGAGTGCCGTCGCGATCCGCGAGCAAGGTGTGGACGTCACTTACGACCAGCTCGGCGCTCGCGCGGATGCACTCTGCGCCTTGCTCGTGGAGAACGGAGTCGGACGAGGCGACGTCGTCGGGATCCTCACCGGGCGCTCGACCGATTCCGTAGTTGCATTTCATGCAGTAGTGCGGGCTGGTGCTGCCCTTCTCTTCGTGGATCCTCAAACACCCTCCGAGCGTGTCGCTTTCATTCTCGACGACGCCGACGTGTCCGTTGTGGTCGGTGGCGAACTCGTGAACGTGCCGGCTTGGGTCTGCGTCGTCAACCCCAGGGAAGACGAGACCGTCGAAGGTCCGGTGGATCGACGCGTGGGGGCGGGTTCATCTATCGCCGACCTGTCTCTGGACGACACCGCCTACGTGGTCTACACCTCTGGTTCTACCGGGCGACCGAAGGGTGTCGCGGTCACGCACCGAGGCATTGTGCCGTTGCTGCGTTCTCACGCACGGCGTCTGAACATCGATAGTTCCTCCCGCGTCGCGCTCCTTGCAAACACATCGTTCGACGTGGCGATCCTCGAGATTCTGCTTGCACACGGCTGCGGCGCGACCGCAGTGATCGTTCCTCCCGGATTGATCGGCGGAGTGGACCTCGAAGACTATTTGCGGCTCGAAGGTGTCACGCACCTGAACTCGACGCCATCGGTTCCGTTGACGATGGATCCTCGGGCTTTGCCGGAACTTCGAGTCCTGAACGTCGGCGGCGAGCGACCGCCGGGAGCGCTAGTGGATGCGTGGTCGAGTCACGTCGACATCGTGAATTCGTACGGCCCCAGTGAAGCGACCGTCGCGGCATTCATGAGCGAGCCACTCGAGCCTGGCGGTGATACTCCGATCGGGCGTCCGATCGACGGCGTTGCCGCTGTGGTGTTGGATTCGTGGTTGCGTCCGACTCCGGTCGGCGCCGTGGGTGAGCTGTACGTGATGGGACCAGGACTGGCGCGCGGGTATCTTTCCGCGACGCTGACCTCGGAGCGTTTCGTAGCGGCGCCCTTTGGTGCCACTGGTGCCGGCGAGCGCATGTACCGCACCGGGGATGTCGTGCGATGGAACGATGCCGGTCAACTCGAGTTCTTGGGTCGCTCTGATCAACAAGTCAAGATCCGTGGAGTACGCGTCGAACTGGGCGAGATCGAGGCTGTGCTCCTGTCGACTCCCGGCGTTGCGCAAGCAGCGGTGGTCGAGCGATCCGGGTCGCTTGCGGCGTATGTGACCGTGGCCGAAGGTGCAGCTCATCCGTTGAGCCAGACGATGGTGCTCGATCATCTGGCTACCCGACTTCCTCGTTCCATGCTGCCGAGTTCGGTGACTATTTTGGCAGCATTGCCCGTCACGAGCCATGGAAAGACTGACCGTTCAGCGCTCCCTGAACCGGCGTCGTCCGCGCCGGCCGAGCAGCGCGCGGCGGTCAACCGTCCGATCGAGTACGACGAGGAATTGATTGCCTCGGTGATGGCCGAGGTCCTCGGCGTCGGAGTTCTCGGACCGCACTCCGACTTGTTCGCCTGGGGCGGTAGTTCACTCGACGCCGTGTATGTTGCCGCGCGAGTGAGTTCCGCTCTCGGAAGACGGGTTGGTGTCAGGGACGTGTTCGGTGCCCCGACGCCGGCGCGCCTGGCCCGGGTAATCCGTGCGGGGCGGGCGGAGTGGATGGTGGAACCCCAACGCATTTCGGACGACCTCGTCGTGGAAATCGCACCGGCGCAACAACGCCTGTGGTTACTCAACCGTCTGGATCCCCAGTCGTCGGCGTACAACATTGCGTTCGAGGTCGCGTTCAGTGGTGCTCTGGATATCGAGGCGATGAGGGCGGCGGTAGGTGACCTGACCGATCGCCATCTCGTCTTGCGTACTGTTTTCTCGTTCGACCAGAATCACGATGCGTGGCCGATCCAGGTTGCGACCGCGACTCCGGTGACTCTGATCGAGGTTGCGTCCGAGGATTACGAGGCTGCGTCAGCGGATTTGGTTGCGGCGGGTTTCGACCTGGCGACCGATGCGCCTCTTCGCTTGATCCTCGCCTCCGGCAGCGACGCCGACCACCGCATGACCGTGGTTGCCCATCACATCGCCCTGGACGGCCTTTCGTTCGCGACGATCGTCTCGGACCTCGTCGCGGCGTACGACGCTCGCGCCGACGGACGGTCGCCGATCTGGCCTTCGCCCGCTCTCGACTACCGCGACTATTCCGCTTGGCACAGAACCATTCTCGGTGATCCCGCGGATCCACAGAGCTTGGCAGGACGCCAGCTGGAATTCTGGTCCGACACACTCGCCGGTGTTGATCCGACTCTTGCGCTTCCCGTGGACAGATCCCGCCGGCCGGACCAACCGTCGTCGGCTCGGGACGTGACGTTCGAGTTGCCCTCACCCATCCATGCGGCGCTGAACGAGATCGCTCGCGCGCACGACTGCACAACCTTCATGGTGTTGCACGCCTGCCTTTCGATCGCACTGAGCAAGATCACCGGTGCGTCCGATGTGGTCATCGGGACCCCGACCTCCGGACGAACGCATCCTTCGTTCGACGGTGTCGTCGGTATGTTCGTCGGGACCGTCGCGCTGCGAACGCTCCTTCGCGGCGGAGACACGTTCGGTGAGTTCTTGACTCAGGTGCGCGAGGTTGATGTGGCGGCCCTGTCCAATGCCGACGTTCCGTTCGACTGGGTGGTCGACCGTGCGGTCGGTGGGGGCGTAGGTGAGAAGAATTCCTTCCTCAGAGTGGTTCTCGCTGTCGATCCGGTAGCGCCCGACTCCGCGATCGCGATGGGAACTTTGACGGCGCACGGCACTCCGCTACCTCCGGTCCACCCTCGCTTCGACCTCGAAGTGACTGTGCGCGAGGATCGTACGATTGACGGCGACGCGAGCGGTGTTCGCGGCACTTTCCGATATGCCGCCGATCTGTTCGATGCAGGCACCGTGCAGAGCTGGGTCGAGCGGCTTCGTCGAGTGTGTGGCTCGATTACCGAGAACTCGTCAATCATGCTGCGTGACATCGATGTTCTCAGTGTTGCGGAACGCGAAGAATTGTCGGCTCGGGTGCCGGCGCCGTCGATTGTCGCGCAGTCGCTGCCTGACCTCTTCGGGGCCGTCGCAGCCCGGCATCCGAATGCAATCGCGGTGTCGAGTGGCGATACTCGTTTCACCTATGAAGAGGTGCGAGTTCGTTCGGAGGGCCTTGCCGCTGTCTTGATCGATCGAGGAATTCGAGTCGGTGATCGCGTGGCGGTCGCCCTGCCTCGATCGGTCGACCTCGTCGTAGCCATCATCGCTGTCGTTCGCGCGGGCGCGACGTACGTACCGATCGACTTGCAGTATCCCGACGCTCGTATCCACTACGTACTTGCCGATGCAGGCCCGAAAGCGATTCTGTCGACGGACGAATCTGCTGGGCGGTTCGTTGGGTACGAGCAACTTGTCATCTTCGTGGACGAGACGACTGACGCTACGGCCGACTGGCCCGTTGCACAGTCGGAGTCCGCCGCCTACGTGATCTACACTTCCGGATCAACTGGAGCTCCCAAAGGCGTAGTGGTGTCTCAGGACAACGTGTTGGCGCTGCTCGCCTCGACCCGAGAGATCTTCGACTTCAACGCCGAAGACGTATGGACGATGTTTCATTCGTACGCATTCGACTTCTCGGTCTGGGAGATGTGGGGTTCGTTGACCACTGGCGGATCCCTCGTGATCGTGGACGGTGATGTCGCGCGCTCACCCGAAAGATTCGCGGATCTGATTGTGCGGGAACGAGTGACCGTTCTCAATCAGACCCCGGCCGCCTTCTATGCGTTGGCGGAAGTCACGCAGGAAATGCTGCTTCCGCTCCGGACGATTGTTTTCGGCGGTGATCGCCTCGACGCCGGGCGCGTGGAGGCTTGGTTCGATCGGCACCCGGACGTGCGGGGCGTCAACATGTTCGGAATCACCGAAACCACAGTCCATGTCACCAGTTTCGATCTTGTCCCCGGTGACGAGACTGTCTCGCCGATCGGGTCCCCACTACCAGGGTTGCGCAGCTACGTACTGGACGCGTCGTTGAAGCCCGTCCCTCCGGGATCTGTCGGCGAACTGTATGTTGCGGGTCCGCAGGTGGCCGAAGGCTACTTGGGTCGACCCGCGATGACGTCTTCGCGATTCGTGCCTGAACCCGGATTCGATGGATCACGGATGTACCGCAGCGGCGATCTGGTCCGTTGGCGAGCCGGCCGACTCGAATATGTTCGCCGCGCCGACGGTCAGATGGCACTGCGCGGTTACCGCATCGAACCGGGCGAGGTCGAATCCGCGCTGTTGGCTCACACGTCGGTGGAGCAGGCCGCGGTAGTGGTGAGAGAACTCGACGGCGGGCCGACTTTGGTCGGTTACATCACCCCGGGGAGCGGACACGACCTCGACGGCGTCTTGCGGACTGCTCGTTCGTTGCTGCCCGCGCACATGGTTCCGTCGGCTTTGATGGCGCTCGCGTCATTACCGGTCACGATCAACGGCAAAATCGACCGAGCATCGTTGCCGACCCCGGTGTCTCTCACGCAGCCGACTCGGCAGTCGCGAGACTTCTTCGAGCAGACAGTCGCAGCCATTCTGAGCGATTTGATGGAAGTTCCGCATGTCGATCCGGTCCGGAACCTCTTCGATCAAGGCGCCAATTCCTTGATCGCCACTCGTCTTTCGTCGCGTCTGAACTCCGCCCTGGGCTGTAACCTCGACGTCCGCGATGTGTTCGAGCACCCATCCGTCGATCAGCTCGCAGACATCGCTGCTGCGCGGATAGGTGTAGGGCGAACCGGCGCGGAGCACGCGTCTGACGTGTCCTTGGGGCCTCGTTCGGACAACACGGAAGTGCACCTGTCAGCTTCCCAGCATCGAATGTGGATTCTGAATCAGTTGGATACAGACTCCGCCGGATACAACATCCCGATCGTGCTGCGCTTGGCAGGCGAGCTGGACGTGGTTGCGGCCGAACTGGCAATTCGTGACGTGATCAATCGCCATCGCACTCTGCGGACCGTGTACCCGGTTGTCGGCGGCGGCCCGGTTCAGACGGTGCTCGACGCCGAGGATGCGCTTCCGGCCTTTCAGCTCGAGGCACTCGACGGCGGCGACGCCGAGAATTGTGTAGCAGAACTGGTGGGTTCGGGCTTCGATGTCACCGTTGATCCGCCCGTACGTGCGGCACTTCTCCAGGTTTCACCTGTCGAGCACATCCTGGCTGTCGTCGTCCATCACATTGCCGCCGACGCTCGATCACTCGAATTGTTGGTCCGCGACTTCACTGCGGCGTACATCGCCCGCTCGGCGCAGCACGCTCCGCAGTGGTCGCCGCTCGCGCTCGAATACTCCGATTACAGTGCATGGCAAAGGGAATCGGGGATTCCCGAGACGGTACGCAGCTACTGGATGCAGGCTCTCGAAGGACTTCCCGAGCAGGTGACGCTTCCCCTCGATCGTCCACGTTCGACGTTCGCCCGTGCGTCGAGCTGTCGGGTGGAGATCTCAGGTTCGGTACGAACGGGCCTTCAGACACTCGCACGATCGAACAACGCGACCATGTTCATGGTTGTACACGCCGCTCTCGCGGCGCTGTTGGCGAGGTACAACGGTAGCGATGACGTAGCTGTCGGCACTGTTGTGTCCGGACGCGTCACACCTGAACTCGACGAGCTGGTCGGCATGTTTGCCGGCACGATGGTTCTTCGAACCGAAGTCGATCCGTCGAACTCGTTCGGCCGGTTGGTCGAGCAGGTTCGTCAGCGTGACGTAGCGGCGTTCGCGCACGCAGAGATGCCCTTCGAATCGCTGGTCGATCTGATCGACCCACCGCGATCGCGTTCGCGACATCCGTTGTTCCAGGTGGCGCTCTCGTTCCGAACTGCTGAGACCGCCGCGTGGTCGATACCAGGGCTGGACATCACACAGATTGCTCCTGAAGTCAGGCACGCAAATTTCGATCTGCAGGTCAACGTCACGGACGAGGGGGTCGGGGGCGAACTCGGTCTCGAATTCGTCTACAACGCTGATCTATTCGATGATCTGACGGTATCGAGCTTTGCGGGCCGGTTCGAGCGCTTCCTGAATCAAGTGTCTGTCGACCCGAATGTCGCCGTAGGGCAAATCGACCTGTTGGACAGTGCGGAACGAGCTCTTCTCGTCCCCGCACACGGCGCGGTCGACCGGCCTGATCGATCTCGACTTTCCGGTACGACACTTGCCTCCATGCTGCGCTTCGGCGTCGAATCCGCCCCGGACGCTGTGGCGGTCGAGGGTGAGGGCAACACACTGACTTACCGGGAACTCGATGCCCAGTCGGATGTCGCAGCCGACGAGTTGCGCTCCCGGGGAGTTGGAGTCGACCAGGTCGCTGCTTGGACTGCAGATCGGTCGATTGCGTCGATCGTGCAACTGTGGGCAATCGCGAAGGTCGGTGCAGCTCCGGCATTGACGGACCCGGAACAGCCGCAGGCGCGAGTACGCGATGTCCTCGACACACTGGGCACCGGAGCGATCGGCGGCCGCAACGCTGGTGGTGAAGACGCTGGTGCTGAAGACGCTGGTGGTGAGAAAGTCACCGACTCGGTGCGCGAATATTCCGAGAACCTGGCGGCCTACGTAGTTTTCACGTCAGGAACGACCGGAACCCCCAAGGCTGTGGTCGTGACCAACGGCGGGCTCGGTGTGATCGCCGAAGACCGGCCCGGTCGATTCTCGGCTGGGCCAGGTTCTCGCGTATTCCATCGCGGAGCGCCAGGATTCGACATGACGTTGCTCGAGGTGCTCATCGCGAGTGCGTCCGGGGCCACGCTCGTTCTGGCGAAGAACGAAGAACTGTTCGGCTCGGGACTCGCATCAGCACTGAGGCGCGAGCGAATTACTCATCTGTGCGCCACACCTACTGTCGTCGCCTCGATCGGCGATCCTTCGCTGCCGGACCTTTCCACGGTGATGTTCGGGGGCGAGCGACTCGGCGGCGCGTTGGCGAAGCGCTGGCAAGCCGGACGCCGAGTCATCAACGGATACGGACCTGCCGAGTCGACGATGTATTCGCTTGCTACCGAACCACTGTCGATCGAACAACTGTCGGGTGACACTCACGACGGATCGATCGGGTATCCACTGGCCGGGGTCGACGCCGTCGTGCTCGATGATCGACTCGAACCGGTGCCGCCGGGAGTCGCCGGCGAACTGTATCTCTCAGGTCGAATGCTCGCTCGCGGTTACGCCGGCCAACCGGCCCGAACTGCGGAACGATTCGTGGCAACCGGTTCAGGCGCCCGGATGTACCGGACCGGCGACCTGGTGATGTGGAAGCCGGAAAGCCCCAAATCCGAGGGAAATACGTATCGCCTGCATTATCTCGGGCGAACCGACGTGCAGGTGAAGGTCAACGGTGTCCGGATCGAACCGGGTGAGATCGAGGCAGTCATTCAGTCTGTCGCGAACGTCGACTTCTGTGTCGTCGGGGTTCGGTCGGCCGAAGGTGGAAGTCCTCTGTTGGTCGCCTACGTGAGAAGTTCAGGTGCCGAAAGAGTTGACACTGGTCAACTTCGCGCTGCCGCCGCAGAAGTCCTTCCGACGTACATGGTTCCGCATGCCATCGTCGACATCGAGGGCGAGCTTCCGATGCGGAACGGCAAGGTCGACTTCGCCCGTCTCCCGTCTCCGACACTGGATGCTTCCCGTGCAGAGGGGCCGGCCACCGCCACCGAACGTGTTGTAGCCGGAGCTTTTGGTTCCGTCCTCGGTGGGAATGAGGACGACCGCGACGCAGACTTCTTCTCGCTCGGGGGCAACTCGCTGTCGGCCGCGGAGGTTACCTCGCTCTTGAGTAGTACTCTGGGGCTGGTTGTTCCGCTCAGGACCGTATTCGAGCATCCAACAGTTGCGGCGTTGGCAGCCCGGCTCGATTCGCTCGAGCAGAACGACTCGGTGACCGATCTTGTCCGACTGGAACCGCGCCGCGACCCCACGCCCGCACCCCTGTCACGAAACCAGCGTGCGATGTGGGTACTGAATCAGCGGAACACGGCGAGCGGCGCGTACAACCTGCCGATCTGCATCGAGATCGACGGTGAACTCGACGCGGCGGCGCTGCGTCAGGCAGCAACGGATCTTGTCGGTCGTCATGATGTCCTCAGAACCCGGTATCCGGGCACTCCACCGGTTCAGGTCGTGGATCCTCCGACCTCCGTGACAATGGAAACGCGGCTGGTCGCCGACATCGAGGTCGAGGTGCTGCTGCGAGAGTTCGGCTCGCGTGGTTTCGATGTAGCGGCAGACCTGCCGGTGCGCTGGATGCTGCTCCAGGTGTCACCGGTCAGGCACGCTCTGGCAGTGAGCTTTCATCACATCGCAGTCGACGGGGTGTCGATGCGAACGGTGGTCGGCGACCTGCTGACCGCGTACGGCAAGCGACGAGCTGGACTGGATTCGCAATGGTCTCCGTTGCCGATCCAGTACGGGGATTTTGCCGCGTGGGAGGCAGCACGTGACGTTTCCCCTGGCGTCGAGCAGTTCTGGCGCCGAACGCTGGACGGTGTGACATCTGTGTCTCCGCTGACGGTGGATCACTCCGATGGCGGGCCGGATACCATAGCGCAGCGAGTGAACTTCGTGATACCAGCCGTCATCACCTCGGCACTGCAGGCGCGAGCCGACCGATTGAAGGTCTCGCTGTTCGCGGTGGTTCATGCGGCGTTGTCGGTGGTGCTTGCCAAGCTGAGTGGAAATCCCGATGTCGTGATCGCGACAGCTGTCGACGGACGGCGGGCGCCTCAGCTCGACGGCGTGGTCGGCATGTTCGTGGATACGGTGCCTCTTCGCCTTCGGATCGACGGGGACGTGCCGATCGATCTTCTGTTGGGTGCAGCTTTCGATGCTGATGTGGCAGCGTTCGAAAACAGCTCTGTTCCTGCCGAGTTGGTTGGTGAGCTGCTCGGTGGACGAACTCCCCAGATTGCGCTGGGTCTGCAGAACTTCGCGATCCCTGCCGTGGAGGTTTCCGGCCTCACGATCGAGGCTCGCGAAATCGAGACCGCGACAACGAAGTTCCCCATGCATGTCTCGCTCGCACCCGCTGACGACGGTTCATTGACCGGAGCGCTCATCTATGCCGCGAGCGCATTCGATCCTTCGAGCGCCGACGCGGTTACCCGACAGCTGTCGAGAGTGCTCACCTCGATTGCCGAGGATGTACCAGTACTCGTTTCGGATCTCGTGGTGGGCGCGGCGCCCAGTTGGACTGCTGCCGAGGTCGATTCGTCCCGCACACTGACCGAGATCTTCGCCGCCACCGCGGCGCGATTCCCGAACAACATTGCTCTCGACGACGGACACCGCACGGTGACGTATGCCGAACTCGACTCTGCCTCGGATGCCCAAGCCTGGGAACTGGTGGCTCGGGGAGCAGGACCGGGTGCCGTGTACGAGATTCCGGCGGTGCGGACTATCGCGTACCTGGTCCGAATGTTGGCGATCTCGAAAACGGGAGCGGCATTCGTGCCGATCGACCCCGACCTGCCACCGGCACGTCTGAAGCAGCTGCGCACAGTCCTCTCCGATCGCAGCCCTGTTCCCGGTCGGCAGTATCCGGATTCAGTCGCGTACGTTGTTCACACGTCCGGGTCGACCGGTGAACCGAAAGGCGTTGCAGTCACCCACCGAGGACTGGGCCTGCTGACCGACGATGCTGTCCGCAAGTACGGCGTGACCTCGGACTCGGTTGTGCTGCACGGTTACAAACCGACGTTCGATGCAGCAATCCTCGAGATGATGTTGGCGATCGGCGCCGGGGCTACCTTGGCGGTCGCTCCTCGGGAGGCTTTCGGCGGAAGGGCACTCGAAGAATTCGTCGCAGAACGCGGCGTCACTCACATGTTGTCCACTCCAGCCGTACTCGACACGATGGCTCCAGAGCGGTTCGATTCGCTCGAGGTGGTGGCAGTCGGTGGCGATGTGCTCTCACCTTCCACCGCGCGTGCGTGGAGTCGCCGCGCGCGAATGCTCAATGCGTACGGACCGACGGAATGCACGGTGGTCACCACTGTCGCCGAGGTGGATCATCGGGTCACCATCGGAGTCCCGCTCGCCGGAATCGGTGCAGAGGTGCTCGATACGCGACTGCGTCCGGTGCCGTGGGCCGGGATCGGTGAGTTGTACGTCAGCGGGCCCGGGCTTGCGATGGGCTATGCCGGAGATCCTGCCGGCACCGCCACGTCGTTCATCGCAGCATCCGGCGGGCACCGCCGTTATCGGACCGGTGATCTGGTTCATCGCCGCACGGATGACAGGCTCGGATTCGTCGGACGCTCCGACCGTCAGATGAGCGTGCGAGGAATCCGCGTCGAGCCCGCCGAAATCGAATCAGCTCTGCGTCGGTGCACGGGCGTCGAGGCTGCGGCGGTTGTCCTCGTCGACGACATCGCCGTTGCGTGCGCGGTCGGCGATGGTGTGGAGGCGGATCAGCTGACAATCGAGTTGGCCGCGATGTTGCCTGCGTATCTGATGCCCGGCCGCGTGGTCGTATTGGAGTCGATCCCGCTCACGACGAACGGAAAACTGGACGCAGATGCGTTGCGGCGCCATGTGTTCGAGAGCCAGGCGCCCGATGCAGCAGTGACGGTTTCGGAGGAACTCGTCACCGCTGTCATGTCGGAACACGTGTCCGGAAGTTTCGGCGCTCTGCACAACCTGTTCGAATCAGGTGGTGATTCGTTGGCTGCGGCAGCGGTGGCAGGTCGACTCGCCTCGATCTTCGCGCGAGATGTGCCTGTTCGCGCCGTCTTCGACAATCCGTCGCCGCGAGCGATGTCTCAGTGGCTGTCGGCGAGCGCGTCCGATGGCAAACGCCGCGAACTGACTCGACGTGATCCCGGCAAGCCGGCCCCGCTGGCGCCCTCGCAACAACGACTCTGGCTGATCAATCAGCTTCAGCCGGAATCGACTGCGTACAACCTGACGTTTGCAGCGGTCCTGGCAGACGACATCGATCGTTCGGTCTTGAGCAGCGCGCTCGGCGACGTCGTCGATCACCATGCCGTATTGCGAACTGTCTGTGTTCCGGGTGAATTCGGTCCGCAACAACTTGAAATGGACTCTGTTGCATTCGATCTCACTGCGGTACACGTCGGCGATATCCGTGCGAGCGCTTCGGCATTCGCGACTGTGCCGTTCGATCTCGAACGAGATGTTCCGTTCCGTGTGCGTGTGTTCGCCGAAAAGGCAGGAGTCGACTCTGCAGGACTGACGGTCCTGGTCATCGTTGTTCACCACATCGCGATCGACGGAGCGTCGATGGGCCCGATCCTGACCGATTTCGTGGCAGCCTTCGAGGCCAGGTCGGCAGGTCTTCCCTGGGATCGCTCGTCGGGGGAGATCAGCTACGGCGACTACAGTTTCTGGGCGAGAGAGAGCTTGGGTGACCCCGAGGATTCTCTCAGCATGGCTCACCGGCAACTCGACTATTGGTCGGACGCACTTTGTGGCGTCGAGGATGTGTTGGCTCTACCCGTCGACAACCCCCGGAGTCCCGTGTCTTCACGATCCGAGGAGATGGTGACGGAAGTCCTCGACGGCGCCACCTACGACGCGTTGTCGGCGTTGGCTCGTTCGCATGGCGTCACGGTATTCATGGTCGTCCACAGCGTGATTGCCGTGCTGCTCGCTCGCGAGTGCGTCACGGACGACGTCGTGGTGGGAGCAGCTGTGAGTCTGCGGAACGATCCGGCGCTGCTGAGCGTCGCCGGAATGATGGTGGGTACTGTCGCATTGCGCACGAGGATCAACTCCACCGATCGCTTCGCTGCTGTTCTGGACGAGGTTCGCCGTGTCGATCTGGAAGCAATGGCGAACGCGGACGTCTCGTTCGACGACGTCGTTGCGAAGGTCGATCCGCCGCGCAGGATGAACGAGCATCCGCTGTTCACGGTCATGCTGGCGTACCGGCGAGCGCTGGAGTTGCCGCAGATCGACGGCATTACCGTCTTCGACATCGACAATTCAGGGGCGTCGACCGGTTACGACTTGACGTGGGACCTGGTCGACACCGGTGACAGTCTGACTATTCGATTGCTGTATGCGACGGACAAGTTCCGCGAGTCGACCGCGGAACTGTTCATGCAGCGGGTGAGACGTATCGCCGAATCAGTGACCGCGGAACCCGAGATTGTGATCGGGGAGATCGAACTGCTGTCCGGACTCGAACGCTCGGCGCTGACTGCTGCGAATCCTCGCCACGTCGAACCTCTGACGATTGCCGACATTTTCGAACGCGCTCTGCGTCAGGCGCCCGACGGCGTCGCGCTGGAAGAGAACGGCAGACGCTGGACTTACCGCGACCTGCACGAGGAGTCGTCGCACTGGACACGCGAGTTGGTGGTCCGAGGAATCGGACCCGACGACGTGGTGGCCGTTGCGCTCGGGCGCGGGCATCTGTGGATCGTTGCGTTGTGGGCAGTAGCGCGTGCAGGCGCAGCGTGGCTGTCGCTCGATCCGGCGCTGCCGACAGCGCGCCGGCAGACGATGGTCGAGGAATGCGGTTCGGTTGTCGGTTTGACAGCGGGAGGTGCATCCGAGAGTTTGCCCGAGTGCGTCGAGTGGGTGGCGATGGACGAATCCCGCACTGCTGGTGGCGCTGCCGAGGTATCGGCAAAGCCGGCTCACCCCGACAACCTCGCCTACGTCATCTACACGTCGGGTTCCACGGGAAGACCCAAGGGCGTGGAGGTTTCACACCGCGGAATCATGAACGTCTGCACCGCACACGCCGAGATCGCCGAGCTCGAGCGTGGCCCCCGAGTCCTGCAATTGGCGTCGTCGACCTTCGACGCGTCGGTGATCGAGATCCTTCTCGCGGCTGCAGGGTGTGGAACGCTGATTCTGACTCCCGACTTCGTCTACGGGGGAGAAGAACTCACGAATCTGCTGATAGCCGCCGACGTAACACATCTGATCGTGACGCCGACGGTCCTGGCGACAGTCGATCCGGATGCAGTGCAACCGTTGATCGTCGAATCGATGGGGGAGCTGCTCTCTGCGCGCCTTGCGTCGGCGTGGTCACCCCGACATCGCATCGTCAACGGATACGGACCGACCGAATCAACGATCGCGGCATCGATTTCCGCACGGATCACTGACGCGGACGTCACTGTCGGCACTCCAGTCCCTGGTACGACAGCATTTGTTCTCGATCAGAGGCTCCGACCGGTTCCGGATGGCGTTGCGGGAGAACTGTTCCTCGCCGGTGAGAATGTGGCACGGGGGTACGTCGCTTCCCCGGCTCTGACTTCCGAGCGCTTTGTTGCCAATCCTCATGCGGTGGGGACTCGGATGTATCGCACGGGTGACCTCGTGCGTCGTAGGCGTCACGACCGAGCGCTCGAGTACCTGGGTCGCAACGACGCGCAGGTGAAGGTGCGGGGTGTCCGCGTGGAACCGGCGGAGGTCGACGCGGCTCTGTCAAGCCATGGAGCAGTGGCCTTCTCGGTAACCGTTGTCTGTGACGACGGGCACGGATCCGCTGAGCTCCGTTCGTATGTGACGTTGGCGGAAAACGGTTCGGCGACGGAATCGGAGCTTCGCGGGTTCGTCTCCGGCCTGCTGCCGAAGCATCTGCTGCCTTCGTCGGTGACGATAGTGGGCGAGGTACCGTTGCTCGCTTCGGGGAAGATAGACGCAGCGGCACTTCCTGCTCCTTCACCGCAGCCAGGGTCGAGTGTGGATCGACCCATCTCGGATACCGAACGTCACGTGGCACAGGCATTCGAGGGCGTGACCGGCGCGAAATCGGTCGGCCGCTACGACGACTTCTTCGAGCTCGGCGGGACATCGATGGGTGCAGTTCGAGTGGCTACGCGCTTGCGTGAGAGCCTTAACAGGGAATTCCCGGTTCAATGGATTTTCACCGACCGAACTGTGGCGGAGCTTGCCTCTCGGATGGATCTCGTTCATGCCGATGTCTTCGAGGGTGATTCGCTTCGTTCGGATCCGCTGGACACGGTCGTCATGCTCGGCGGCGACCCCGATGACCAACGGCCGCCGTTGTTCTGTGTGCATCCGGTCAGCGGAATCGCCTGGTGCTACGCCGGACTCGTCGGTCAGCTGCGGGGTCGACGGGTGTACGGCATCCAGGCAACGGGAGCAGGTGAATTGCCAGGCACGGTGGCGGAGTTGGCGTCGGGGTACGTCGATGCCGTACGGACGGTGCAGCCATCGGGTGAATACCATCTACTCGGTTGGTCTGCCGGCGGAACGATCGCGCTCGAGATGGCGAGCCAACTCGAAGAGGCCGGCGATCTGGTCGGTTCGGTTGTCATGCTCGACGCGCTGTTACCGGAGATGATGCCATCGGTACAAGCGGCTCCGAAACCTTCCGAACTATTCGCGCAGATCGGGCTATCCGAGGTTGAAACTGACACTGCAGCAATGACTTTCACAGACGTTGCGACAGAGATCCGAAGGCAGACCGGTATGGATTTCCTTTCCGACACGGTACTCGAATCCGTAGTGGGTCGGGTGGAAAAACTGTCGCGAATCGTTCGGGACCACACGCCGAGGCACTATTTCGGGTCAGTGGAACTGTTTGTGGCGCAGCATGATCTGCCTGAACATCGTCACCTGGTCGAAAGGTGGTCCGAACTGGTGGGGCCGTTGCGGGCGTACCTGGTCGACTGCTCCCACTCGGAAATGTCGAGCACTGAGGTGTTGGCGGAGGTCGCCCAAGTTCTCGTCGGCTATCTCGAAGGTGTCGATTCGGATTCGAAGGATCGCAATCATACTGGGGTGCAGTAGATCTAACGGGCCGGGACTTTGGTCCGGAATTGTCACTCCCGTGGTCCCCTTGCTTCAGTTCCGCAAGTGGAATCGGTATCATTTCCCTTGTGGCAGTAAGCCATTCAGAAACTATCTCCGGAGGATCGTATGTTGGGTTCCCTTTTTTCCATCAGCTCTGAAATCGGTGTTCCGTCCGTCGACGCGCTCTTCGAGGCTGCTCGGACCATCATCGGCGCGCTCTTCGGCCTGAGCTGACACGTCGCAGCGACCTTCCCCCGCGGTGAAGAAAGTCCCTGTTCTCCGACAAGGAGGACAGGGACTTTCGTGCAGCCTGCCGGTGAGCGTTTGCGTGGCGGTGAGTGAGTGACCTACCGGCCGTTCTGTTGATACGCGATCGCTGTCAGCAATCCGACTTCGTCGTTCACGTCTGCGGTGCTGCTGAGCCCGATCTTGTGGGTCGACTGCCCGGGAGCTTTGGCCGGGACAAGAAGTTCGGATTCGGGGGCCTCGACAAAACGTAGTCCGAGGTCGACTCGGGCCTTGGTGGCCGCTGTGATGGCGGCGAATTGGCGAGCGCGAACGAAGGGCGTGTAGGTTCCGCGGCCTTCGACCCGAACATCGGTTCCGAGTTCGTCGATCAGACGTCGGGCTGCATCGAAGATCGGCCGCAGTGCCGCCTTCGGGCCGCTGTACTGCTGGTCGATGTATTGCTCGACGGTCGGCTCCACCCATCCGGACTGTTCGGCAGTCTCGAATGCAATTGCCCACTGCGAATTCTGCGGCACACCGTGCTCTGCTTTCAGCCACTTGCGCACTTCGTTCTGATCGAGCGGGTCGACCCCGGACGTCCGTACGGCCTCAACCCATTCTTCGAGGGTGCGCCCGGTACGGTCGCGCATGGACGAGGTGACTGCGGCCATCATGTCGGAGGGTTCCATGTGTCTGTTCTACCGGTTGTCACTGGTCTTCCGGTTGTCACTGGTCTTCCGGTTGTCGCTGCTCTCTCGGTTCTCACGGTGCACGGGTAGCTCGCTCAGTCGATGCCGAGCATCGTCTTGAACGCGCGCACGCCGGTCACTTCGACGGGATACGGCGGTGCGACAAAATCTTCGCGGCTGAGGGTGAAGAGACGACGCACGGTCATGCGACCGTCGGCAGCCAACTCCTCTACTGTGCCGTCTGCGAGGTACCCGACTTTGGTGGACACCGTGATCGAGGCGGGGTTGTCCGTGAATGCCGATGACACCACGCTTCGTGCACCCAAAGAGTCGAATGCGAATGCGCAGATTGCCTGTCGGGCGAGAGTGCCGACACCCCGGCCTTGGAACCCGCGTCCGATCCACGAGCCGGTTTCACCGGTACGACTGGTAGGAAAGTCCGTCGCGGCGAACGCCTGGCAGCCGACGATTTCTCCGTCGACGACAATGGCTGTTTCGAATTTCCAGTCGGTCATGGTCATCGCTCCGCGGACCGACCAGTGGTATTGGATGAATCTTCGCGACACTTCGTCGGGAGTGCCCACCGTCCAGGGGACGAGAAACGGCATCTGTTCGGCAGGGTGAATGCCGGCTCGGACCAGCGCAGTGAGTTCGGGGAAATGATCGTCGCGCACAGGGAGCAAGGTGATGGGCCCACACGTGATCGTGACTCCGTACGGAGGCCAGATCTCTCGCAGTGGGTCAACCATCGTCTTCAGACCTTCGTTTCGTGTGCGAATCGGGTCACAGTCTGGCATGCCAGGCACGTCCGAGTGAGCGACTTCTGGTCATCGGGATTCTTTTGCCCTCGCGGTACGGAGTCGTGACATTAGTGTGTGGACGGTGACTACAGACAAACCGGTACGTCTTCGTGAAGGTAGATCGCCTGACAGGCTTTCGCGTGGTGTGGTGGCCGGATACGCAGCGGGAAGTGTCGGTACGGGTGGATTCGGTGTTCTGCCAGGTCTGGTACTGGCGTACTACCTGACCGACACGCTCGGCGTTGCCGCGGCGCTCGCGTCGCTTGTGGTCATTGTCCCGAAAATCGCCGACGTCCTGATCGATCCGCTGATCGGGTCGATCAGCGACCGAAGCTCTCATCGAACCGGTACGCGAGTGCCACTCATGCTCGCAGGCGCTCTGGGACTGCCGTTGCTCTTCATTCTCACGTTCTCGGCCCCGGTGTCGGCCGGCCCCGGAGTCGGGGCGATGTGGGTGCTCGTCTTCTTCCTGCTCGCGGCGAGTGCCTACAGCCTCTTTCAGGTGCCGTACATCGCGTTGCCGACCGAGTTGACCGGCGATTACCACGAGCGCACCCGGTTGGTATCGGTTCGAATTGCGGTGTTGGCCCTGACAATTCTGGTCATCGGCGCCGGCGGACCCGAGCTACGCGACGCTGCCGGGGGCGGAGCACGCGGTTATCTGGTCATGGCGATCGGGGTGTCGGCGCTGATGTGCGGGGCAATGATCTGGGCAGTTCGCGGAGCCGCGCGCCACACGGTGACTCACGCGGACGCGCCGGTCGGCTCGTTGCTCTCGCAGTACCGGGACGGGTTCGACGCGATACGACGTACCCGCGCGTTCCGATTGCTGGTCATCGTCTTTGTGCTCCAAGCTCTTGCCACCGCTGTGATGTTGGCGGGTGCGCAATATCTAGCGACCTATGTGATGGGCAACGAAGGTGCGCTCACCGGTCTGTTCGTTGCACTCGTCGGACCAGCTCTCGTCGTCATGCCGCTGTGGTACCGGTTCTCGCATCGGTACGGAAAGCTTCGCGGTTACGTGGTGTCTTCGGTTCTGTTCGTCGTCGCCACGGCGTTGTTGACGCTTGCGGCTGTCGACGCGGGTTCGTGGATCTACGGTGCCGTCGCGCTTGCCGGCGTCGGCTACGCCGGCATGCAGGTGTTCCCGCTGGCGATGCTTCCGGACGTCATCGAGGACGACGCGCGAATCGGTGGGCGCCAACGCGGTGGTTCGCTCAGTGGTATCTGGACCGCCGCGGAAACCGCAGGCCTTGCCCTGGGACCCGCGGTGTTCTTGGGTGTACTCGCGGTGACCGGCTTCGTTTCGAAAACTGCGGGCGAGACTGTCGTGCAACCGGAATCGGCGCTGACCGGAATTGCCCTCGGCTTCTCGGTCGTGCCGGCGATCCTGGTTGCGATCAGCCTGGTCGTATTGCGGAATTACCGCACCGAACAAGAATCCACTCACGAGAACGAAAGGTGAACGATGAGTTCCACTCGGGCCGAGGAACTTCAGGGCAAGATCGTCGAGAGCGCAAACCTCGAGAAGAGGGCGGCCGACATCTTGAGTCGGTTGCGTTCGCTTCGCGAGCAGGACGCTCCGACGCACGGAGGCCGGGTTCTGTCGTACGTGTACGACAGCGGCCTCGCAGCGCTCGACGAGTTGGCAGCGGACGCAGCTCGATTGGTTCAGCCGGTCAACGGTCTCGACCCGACGGTGTTCCCGTCCACCGCGGTGATGGAGCGTGAGTTGGTTGCGTTCGCACGCGAGTTCCTCCATGGAGCTTCAGACCCAGCCTCAGATACAGACGCCGGAGGCGTAGTCGTCGGCAATGTCACCAGCGGCGGAACGGAGAGTTGTGTGTTGGCCGTCAAGGCAGCTCGCGACTTCCGTGGGCTCCCGCCGGGTGAGGGTTCGCTGGTTCTTCCGACCACCGCGCATGCCGCTTTCCACAAGGCAGCTCACCTGCTCGGACTGGAACTGATCCTGGTACCAGTAGATCCCACGTCGGGGCGCGTCGGCGCACAAGATATTGCGACGGCAGTTCGGAAAGACACGGTCTTGATCGTCGTCTCCGCGCCCAGCTACCCGTTCGCGGCGCTCGACCCGATCGCCGATGTCGCGGAAGTTGCTCGTGCACATTCGATTCCACTGCATGTCGACGCCTGCATCGGTGGGCTTGCGTTGCCGTGGTGGGGTGATCTGCCACCCTGGGATTTCCGGGTGCCCGGGGTCACTAGCATGTCCGTCGACTTCCACAAGTACGGATACTCGCCCAAAGGCGTTTCGGTCCTGCTGCACCGAGGGCGAGATCTGCATCGCAAGCAGTATTTCGGACTCACGGACTGGCCGGGGTACCCGGTGGTCAATCCCACGCTTCTCGGTTCCAAATCCGTTGCTGCTCTTGCCGGTGCTTGGGCGATTTCGCAAGTCCTCGGGCAATCCGGGTACGCCGAATTGGTGTCCCGGGCGCAGCGGGCCACTCGTGCACTGATCGGCACGGTCGAGGCAATCGAGGGTCTTCGCGTCGTGGGCTCGCCGGTGGGACCACTGTTCGCGGTCGCTACCGACGATTCCGTGCCGCTCGAACGGCGAGTGGATCCGCATCGCTGGGTGAGCGCTGTCGGTGCTCGCGGCTTCGTCCTTCAAGGGCAGCCGGCGTCGACGCAACCTGACGGGACGACGTTGCCTCGAACAACCCACCTCACCGTCACCCCGGTGACGGAATCTGTGCTCGGCGAGTTGACCAGCGCACTCGTCCTCGGTGCCGACGACGTTCGCGGCTCGGCGGCAGCCGAGGCGCCGCCGGCCCTGGCAGAGTTGGCCGGAGCATTCGAACGTGGCGATGTCACCGTCGCCGATGTTCTTGCGTTGCCCAGTGACGCCGTCGCGGCAGCGTTGACGTCGGCGGGGCTGGATCCTCGGGGCTCTTCCGATTCTCCCTTGGACATGGCGGCCGTCCTCGCGGCAGTGGAATCGCTGCCACGTGAGGTCACGAAGAGACTGCTGGTGGAATTCCTCGCCGGAATGGTGGAGCCCTGAACTCGGCGATGAATACCGAAACCGCGATGAACACTGTCCAAAACTCGGACAAATGGCGCGAAAGATTCGCGAATCGGGCGTAAGTTTTCTGTCATCGGCTAACCATCTTTTGTCGGAGGGTTGATCAGTGACTGGTGCCGCGGCCAAGATTTTGACGGTGTTCGAGGAAGTGATCGGGGTTCCGCTTCCGGTTCGCGTGCGATGTTGGGACGGTTCGGAGGCAGGGCCACCGGACGCCGCTGCGCAGGTTCACTTCCGGAATCGGCGTGCCCTACGGCGGGTCCTCTACTCTCCCAACGAATTAGGGCTGGCGAGGGCGTACGTTTCCGGCGATCTGGACGTAGACGGCGATATCTTCGCGCTCCTCGACGTTCCGGAACTGGTCACGCGGCTCGGTGAGAATCGTTTGTCGACGTTGCCGCTGCGCTCGATTGTTCGCGCCGCCGGTACTTTCGCCGGCTTGGGAGCGGTGGGTCCACCACCGTCACCCCCGGCGATCGAGATGCGTAGTAAGCGAGGCAAGCGGCACAGTAGATCACGCGATTCGGCGACTGTCTCCCATCACTACGACGTCGGGAATCGCTTCTACGAACTGTTCCTCGGGCCGAGCATGGTTTATTCGTGCGGATACTGGCCGGAAGGTGTCGAATCCCTCGAAGCTGCTCAGTACGCGAAGCTGGACTTGATTTGCCGCAAGCTCGATCTGAAGCCGGGAATGCGACTGCTCGACGTCGGCTGCGGTTGGGGATCGATGGCATTACACGCCGCCCAGAACTACGGCGTCGACGTCGTCGGAGTCTCGCTGAGCAACGAGCAGGTCGAATACGCCAAGGGGCGAGTTGCCGACGCGGGTTTGACCGATCGCATCGAGATTCGGGTGCAGGACTACCGCGACGTCGACGACGGCCCTTACGACGCGATTTCGAGCATCGGCATGTCCGAGCACGTGGGCCTGGTCAATTTGCCGGTGTACACGGCAAAACTCTACGACCTGCTCGTGCCGTGGGGTCGTCTGCTCAATCATGCCATCGCCGCGGTGAAGTTGTTGTCGGACAACGTCGATGACGGTCCCAGCTTCATCGACAGGTACATCTTCCCGGACGGTGAGATCCTTCCGTTGAGTAAAACCATTGATGCGCTGGAACTTTCGGGTTTCGAGACGCGTGACAGCGAAGCGTTGCGCGAGCATTACGCACTGACACTGCGCGCATGGGTGCAGAACCTCCGCGAGAACTGGGACGCATCGGTCTTACAGGTCGGTGCTCCCCGGGTGCGTACCTGGTTGCTGTATCTCGCTGCCAGTGCCCTGGGTTTCGAGGAGCCGCACAGGCTTACGATTCATCAGGTTCTGGCCGTGAAACCAGGGGATCGGGGGGCCAGCGGCATGGCCCGCTCGCGTGACAGTTGGTATCGATCGATTGAAGTCCCGCAGATCGAAACCGGTCCGCGCGTCGACTGAGGCCTATACGTTGGATTTCCATGAGCACCCGGAAGGTTGTCCTCGCGGCACTGAAGGTTTCGGCCGTTGCGGTATCGGCGCTGTTGCCGACCTCGCTGCTGTTCACACCGATGTCGAACGCCGAACCTGTGAACGATTTCTACGATGCGATTCCGGGCGACGTCGGTGATCCGGGTTCGGTGATTCGGACGGAACCGCTGGCTCTGGCCGGTGCCGTCGGCGGAGTGCCTGGTGTGGGGACCCGGATCCTGTATTCGAGTACCGACGCCCACGGATCCAAGGTTGCTGTGTCGGGCTCGTACCTGGAGCCGGCTGCCCCGTGGTCAGGAGCGGGCCCCCGCCCGACGGTGGTGATCGGTCCGGGTACGCAGGGCCAAGGTGATCAGTGCGCGCCGTCGAGGATGTTTCCCACTGCCGGTCAGCTCCGCCTGGCGGAACCCGGGAATCCGTCGAACTACGGTGCCGGTGTGGACAGTGTCGGTGTCAACTACGAGTCAGCTTTTGCTTTCGCTTTCCTCGCCCAGGGCGTTCGTGTATTCGTCACCGACTACATCGGACTCGGAACACCCGGCGTCCATACCTACGTCAATCGCGCCGAGGAAGCCCATGCGATGTTGGACGGTGCACGCGCTGCCCGAGCCCTCGCGCAGGCAGGAGAGGACGATCCGATAGCGCTGTGGGGCCATTCGCAGGGCGGCGGCGCCACTGCCGCTGCAACCGAACTGGCACCCGAATACGCGCCTGAGTTGAATCTGGTCGGGAGTTACGCGAGCGCGCCCCCGGCAGACCTGGCAAGCGTTCTGCGTCATATCGACGGTACCGGCCTGATGGCCGCGATCGGTTACACGATCAACGGCGTCCTCGACCGCTATCCCGCCGCCCGAGAGCCGATCGAATCTCGACTCAACGACTACGGCCGGTCCGTGCTCGCCGACGTCGCCGGGCAATGCCTCATCGATTCCCGAACCAAGTACGGGAAGCAGTCGACGGCGTCGTGGACCACAGACGGACGACCACTCGCCGACGTGGTGGAATCGGTACCGGAGATCCAACAGGTGATCGAGGAACAACGCATCGGGTGGCGAACCCCGGCCTCGCCGATTCTGGTCAACGGAGCGCTCAACGACGATTTCATCCCGTACGAGCAAACCCGGCGCCTGGTTCAGGACTGGTGCGCGCGCGGGGCCGAGGCGACGTTGTTCACCGACACCTTGCCTGCGGTGAATCCGGGGAGCGGCAACAACCACCTCGCGCCGGCCGTAGCGGATTTCGGCGTCGGATTGCAGTACGTGCTGGACAGATTCAACGGCAAGCCGATAGTCGGTGCGTGCAACGCCTGAGTCGCCGTGTCACGTAACCACCGTCTCACTTCTAACAGTGGTTGACTGAGCCCGTGAACGATCGACCGCACGACCTTCCGATCAACCCGGTTCCACGGAGCGCCCTGGGTGCCGGGCCGGCGCTGAGAGTGTCGACGGGTCTGCTGCTCGGTGTGGCCGCCGGTGTCGTCACGGCGTTGGTCGGCTATCCCCGATTCGCGTTTCTGATCGGCTGGGATGTGGCGGCGATGGTGTTCACGGTGTGGACGTGGATTCTGGTCTGGCCCTTCGACGCGACGCTCACCGCAAGCCACGCAACGCGCGAAGAGCCGGCCCGAAACGTCGCGCACCTGCTGATTCTCGGTGCCGCCGTCGCGAGCCTGGTCGGTATCGCGTTCCTGCTCCTGGCGGCACCCGACGGACATCACTACCAAGTAGTGGCGGCATCGGTTGCAGTCGGCAGCGTCGTGATCTCGTGGCTGGCGGTCCACACGCTCTTCGCCCTCGGATATGCACGGCTGTACTACTCCGGCCCCGACGGCGGAATCGATTTCAATCAGGAAGAACCGCCGAGGTACAGCGATTTCGCCTACGTGGCGTACACGGTCGGGATGAGCTTCGCGATTTCCGACACCAACTTGAAGTCGTCGGACATGCGCGCGATGGCACTCGGCCACGCATTGCTGTCGTACCTGTTCGGTTCGGTGATCGTGGCGTCCGTCGTCAACTTGATTGCGGGCCTGTGATCTCTCGAGCCGTGTGACCGATCAAGCCGCTGCACGCCCGATGCTCGAGAGGAAGCCGGCGGCTCCGAAGAACAGACCGGCGAACACTCGATTGGTGGTTCGCTGCTGTTTGGGGGAGCGCATCAAGGTGAGCACCCGGGCGGCCAGGCCGGTGTATCCGGTCATCACGATCACGTCGACTGCGCACATCGTGGCGGCGATGATCAGATACTGCGGCAGCAGCGGCGCCGACGGGTCCAGGAACTGCGGGAGCACTGCGAGCATGAAAACGACGGCCTTCGGATTGCTCGCGTTCACGAGAAATCCGCGAAGCATCATCATCGGACCGGAGCTGCTCGCGGCTGCCTCGTCGGTCTCCACCTCGGTGGGCGCCGATCGCCACTGCCTGATCCCCAGGTAGACGAGGTATGCGACACCGAACCACTTGATCAAGGAAAAGGCCACGGTCGAACTGGCGAGAATTGCACCGACCCCCGCCGCGACAATTCCGATCTGCAGCAACAATCCCAACTGCAGCCCGAAGATGTTCCAGTATCCGCGTCGCAAGCCGTAGGCAAGTCCCGACGACATCGACGCAATGGCGCCGGCCCCCGGCGACAGGCTGATCACCCAACTTGCTCCGAAGAACGCCAACCAGACGTGCCAACTCATGTCGAAAGTCCTTTGATCGGGAAATACTCCCGACAACGAGCACGCACGGGATCAGAAAAGTCTAGACGGACAGTCCTGCTCACTGCTCGCGACAGTGCAATGATCGGGAGATGACGTCGTATCCCGTACTGGACCTGACACCCGACGAATTGCTGACCACAACGCGGACCGTTCGAAAGCGTCTGGATCTGACCCGTCCCGTGCCGTTGGACCTGGTGAAGGAATGCCTCCAGATCGCCCTGCAAGCGCCCTCCGGTTCGAATCGCCAGGGCTGGCAGTGGATGGTGGTGACCGATCCGGCACTGCGTGCAGCAGTCGGGCAGATCTACAAGGAAGTCACCGACGAGTACCTTGCCTCTCACGGTTCGGCGGCAAAACTCTTCGCCGATGATCCCGATCGCGCGCCGATTCAACAACGCGTGGGCACCAGCGTCGCGTGGCTCGGTGAGCACATGGGTGAGGTGCCGGTCCTTCTCATTCCGTGTATCAAGGCGGGCAAGACGCTGCCGGAGGGGAACCAAGCCGGCCTGTGGGGTTCGCTACTCCCGGCTGCGTGGAGTTACGCGCTGGCCGCGCGGGCACGTGGGCTCGGTACGGCGTGGACGACATTGCATTTGCAGCGTGAAGCGGAAGTTGCCGAGCTGCTGGGCATTCCGGCCGGATTCCATCAGGCTGCGCTCATCCCGACGGCGTACTTCACCGGCGAGACGTTCAAACCCGCCGCCCGTGAACCGGTCGACAACGTGCTGCACGTGGACCGATGGTGAGCCTGATCTACTCGGCGATCTGCTCGATCGACGGGTATGTGGCCGATGAGCAGGGGAACTTCGACTGGGCGGTTCCCGACGCGCAGGTCCACGCGTTCGTCAACGAGCTAGAGAGGGGAGTCGGCACGTACCTGCTCGGGCGCCGGATGTACGAGACGATGATTCCCTGGGAAACAATGGCGTCCGAGGATCTCGAGCGTTCTTCGGTGGCAGGAGGACCTTCGGCTCCGGGCGAGTTTGCCGGTATCGAGGCGGCGACCGCCGAGTTCGCTCAGATCTGGCGTGGAATCGACAAGATCGTGTACTCCACGACGCTGAACGAGGTGTCGACCGCACGTACCAGGATTGTCCCGAGCTTCGATGAAGACTTCATCCGTTTGCTCGAGAGTGAAGCGGTACAAGATATCTCGATCGGTGGACCGACGGTTGCGGTTAGTGCTTTCGCGGCGGGTTTGGTCGATGAAGTCAGACTGTTCCTGTGTCCGGTCAATATCGGTGGCGGATTGCGAGCTCTCCCGGAAAGCCGGCTTGATCTGCAACTGCTCGAGGAGAAAACCTTCGACGGCGGCGTCATCTATCTGCGATACGCCGTTCGCTAAGCAATCACCATCACTGCCGTGACGACGCCGAGTAGAGCGATGTAGGCGGCGGCATGGACTCGGTCCGGTATGGCACCGACGATTCGTCGGCTCAGCGCGATCGCCGGTAGGGAACCGGCGAGTAGTGCACAGACGGCCAGAAGGTCGACAGCGCCGACTCTGCCCGCCGACAGATCCGAGGCTGAACTGTGCCCTGATGAGACCGCATACACCGCCGTCGCGACGACGGCGACAGGCAAGCTCAACGGGTTGGCGCTCGCGGCGGCGTCGGCCATCGGAACTCCGCCGCGTCGCATCATCGGAACCGTCATGACGCTCCCGCCGACTCCGAGGAAACTTGCGACGGCACCGATGCCTATCCCGACAGCGCGGACGCCGTGACGGTCAAGATGTTCGCGAGGTTCAGATGGTGTCAGAAACCCTTGTCGCAGAAGACTGTCCAGGATTGTCACCAGCAGGTAGAGCACAAACAGAATCCGGACGACGCCGTCGTCTACGTGGCCCGCCGCAACCGCTCCGAGCCCGGCTCCGAGTGCGACGGGACCGATCAGAGGTCTGATGTACTCCGTCCGTAGCCGTCCTGACTTCCTGAATGCGACTGTGGCACCGAGTGAATTGACCACCATCACGGCCGCCGAGGATGCTACGGCGACATGCATCGGATCGATGACGTCCGGCCGCAGCGTCGATGCAGCGTAAACGACTGGGACAGTGACGAACCCGCCACCGAATCCGAAAAGAACGGTGGTGACTCCGGTCAAGGCGCCGAAAGCGAGCAGGATGAGGGAGTAGTGAAGCACTTGATGAACGTTAGCGATTTCTCCGTTGGCGCACATTCGAAGGTTCGCCACGTTCCATTGTGAATCGGACACAGACTCGGTAGGTTCCTCCGGTGCGCAACATCTCGATCAACGACGTCGATCACTCACCCCGCGGTGTTCTCGCAATCGGAACCGACTACCCACCCGGTCACGTGCTGGCCGCCCACGAACATCGACGAGCCCAGTTTCTCTTCGCTGTGAACGGTGCGATGAACGTCGAAACCGAAGACGGTGAGTGGACGGTTCTGCCGTCCAATGCGGTCATGATTCCCGCCGGTGTCGCTCATGCCGTGACAATGGACGGCGTCAGCACGCGAAGCCTCTACATCGAACCGTCCGCAGCGCCGTGGTTCCCGGTCAGGTGCCGAGTCGTCGCAGTATCGTCGCTCCTGCGTGAGTTACTTGTCGCTGCAGTCGACATGGATGTCGAGCTGAATGTGGAGGACGACTTACCCGCACACGGACGCAGCGCCGCGGTATTTCAGCTGATCCTGCACGAACTTCGCGATCTTGCGCCCCTACCTGTGGAACTCCCGCTGCCTCGGCACCCGGGATTGCGGGCGTTGTGCGCGCAGTATCTCGCAGCCCCGTCGATCCATGACTCGCCCACGCGGTGGGCTGACCGACTCCACGTCAGTGAACGGACACTGCACCGCTTGCTGATCTCGGAAACGGGGATGAGCGCGTCGTCGTGGATGCAGCGTGCCTGCATTCTTCACGCGCTTCCGAAACTTTCTGCCGGGGCCAGTGTGACGGCCGTTGCGTCTGAACTCGGATACTCGACGCCGGCTGCCTTCGCGGCGATGTGCACCCGAGTCTCGGGTGCACCGCCCAGTAGCTATCGGGCGCGCGTCACGACACAGACACCGGGATGATGTCGGCGACGACGTCGTGGATGAGACCGTCACGGACTTCGAAGGTTTCACGAATCTCCACGGTCATGAGGCGAGTGCCGCCGATTCCCGCGTCCAGCAGGTAGGTGGTCGAGACGATGTCCCCGGCCTCTGACATCTCGAGGTCTCGGACGCCCTGGATAACGCGGTATTGGATGCCGTGTTCGAGGTCGGCGGACATCTGTGGTCCGGAGAACCCCGTCTTGAGTCCGGCTTCGACGCGGGTCGCATCCGGGGCGAAATGAACATCGGAGACGTCATGGGAGACGAGGGCGTCGATGTAGGCGCGTGCTTGCGCCTCGCGGGGTGAATCGGCCGGGTTCGGGGCTGCCGTCGCAGCGCCTCCGGCAACCAGGATCAGGACAGCGGTGGCAGCGGCAGTTCCGGCGATATTTCGCAGTGTTCGCATGGGACATCCTAACGACGAGGAGTGGAGGAATTTCGGAAAACGGCCCTCATCGAGTAGCCGTACAGCTGCGGGGAGGATCGACGAGCGAGCAGAAAGCCGGGGCCATGACGGGCACGTAGTCGGCCCCGACGCCGTTCTCGTGAATGATCCGGCGGTAGGCGTCGACGCCGTCGGTCGGGATTCGCGCCGCAGTGGGATCGCCGAGAACATCGACCGTGTAGAGGCCGAATCGAGGTCGGTACGAACCCCATTCGTAGTTGTCGGTGATGGACCAGTAGTTGTAGCCGATCACGTCGGCACCGTCTTCTCGGGCGCGTTCCATCCAATAGATGTGATCGCGTAAGTGATTCGCGCGTGTGTATCCGTCGGCGCGCGGCGCTCCGTTGTCGGTGGGCATGCCGTTCTCGACGATGTAGAGGGGGAGTTCCGGATACTTGCCCGAGTACCGCATCAATGCGTCGTACAGGCCTTCGGGCTGCGGCGTGACGTTGTAGAACTCGTCGAGCGCGGCGTACGCGGCAGTCGGATTGTTCAGGGCCACACCGTAGTAGTAGTCGATGCCGAGAAAGTCGAGCTTGTCGCGCACTCGATCCGTGAACACCGAATCGATCGCCTCGGACACGCCGGGAATGAAGGAGAAATTACTGCTTACGCGGGCACCGGGATCGAGAACATGGATGCGGTCGTAGATCGCCCGGTGGACTCGGACCAATGAGTCGAACATCGACGGCGCCTGGGTGAGTGCGATTCCGCCGTAGGTCAATTCGCGCTGAACGTACACAGTCGGCTCGTTGATCGTGATCCAGAGCGCCCCGATTCCGGAGTACCGCTCGACTACCTTCTCTGCGTTGACCAGCCAATCGGCTTCCGTCTTCGGATTTGTCCAGCCGCCTTGATCGACAACCCATCCCGGATACACCCAGTGGTCGAGTGTGATCATCGGAGTCATGCCCCGCGCGCGGATGTGAGCTACCACGTCGTCGTAGTAGGCGAATTCGGTCTCGTTCCAGCTCCCGGCGGCGGGCTGAACTCGCGCCCACTCGACGCCGAATCGGAAAACCTTCGATCCCAGATCGGCCGCCCGGTCGATGTCCTCGGCGTAGCGATGACGGAAGTCGACCGAGTCACCGATCTTGTCGTGGGTTCGTCCGGAATCGGAGTATCGAGACCAGTTGCTGTCCGGCGACGAACCTTCCGATTGGAACCCGGAGGTGGCAACGCCCCAGAGGAAGTCATCCGGTACCTCAGCCGAGGCGTGAGCGGGAAGGGCCAGCACCCCGAACAGGCACGTCAGTGCCATCAGCGCAGGCGCAATAGACCGTGACAGGGCTCCCATGCCTGGGAGACTAAGTCATACAAGTGTCCAGTCGCAGGCGTTTCGTCCGATCCGCCCGCGGCAGGACCGTGTCACTCAGTGACCCAGCCGCTCAGAAATTCCGCTCAGAAAACCATGGTCATCGATCCCGGGTTCCACGTCCCGGAGCGCTGAACGGTCGTTTCGTCGACCTGGGCAGGTACTGCACTCGGATCGATCGGTGTGTACTTCTCGATCGAACCCCAGTCGCGAGCCCAGTCGTTGTCGAGATACGACGGAATGGTCTGAGCGGTCAGGAGCAGATCGATCCACCCCAACGGTCCACCACCGTAGTGGTCCTGCCAGGCACTGGTCACGAGCGCGCCGGAATGGTCGGGAAGGATCCGATACTCGGGGACCTCGGCGACACCGACCCGATGATCGAAGGGGCGTTGGCATGGGAATGCCAGTCCGACAGCCCAATCCAGCATGACGGGCGCCTGTGAACCGACGACGTCGTTGAGCTTCTGGGTCTTCGGAACCCGCGGCGGGGTGACGGCCACCCATTGGTCGGGCTTGCTGTCGTAGTCGCTGACGACCAGTCGAATGCTGTTGGCTTCGACGGGAATCTGATCCAACGGCACACGCAGGTTCCGCCATGACGGCGCCGGGCCGATGTCGAGGGGCGCGATCTTTCCGAGTGTTTCGACAGCGTCTGTTTCGGCATCGTCGACGCCACGCGCTGTGCCGTACTCGACCTCGACGTTCTGGCCGTAGGTGACGATTCCGTCCTTGTCGACGGACCGAACACGACCAGCCGCGGCAATCGAGATGATGTCGCCACGCGTGGCGTTCTCGCCCACGTCGGGGAGTTGGTACCAGTCACTGGTCAGAGTGCCGGGGGAGGGCTGACCGTAACTACCCATGACGGGTGTTGTCGCCGGGTCGAGACCGAACGGCAACGCGACCGAACTGCCGTTGACTCCGGTCTGTCCGGCGCCACCGCCGGTTCCGGCCGAGTTGCCGGCGGTGTCCTCGGAGGTGTCGACGGTGTTCGCGCCGCCGGTAGCCGTGGCTTCCTTGTCTGCTCGAAGGTCGGAGGCGACGCCATTCGGATCGAATCCCGTAGCCCCACCGGCGGACAGTCCTGTGGCGACGCTGCCCGAGAGGGGCGTCAGCATCGAGGCGTTCGGATCGGTCTCGAGCAGAACGTCGTTGGCGAGACCGCAATGTTGGCCGAGAACGGCGTCGACGTTTGCACGGCCCACCGAATAGGCCGGGTACTGGGTGACCGCGCCCTTGGCCATGGACAGCACCTCGAAGAGGACCATGGCACCTGCGGCAACCGTCAGTGGCGAGATGGCAAGCAGTCGAGCGTGCTTCGCGGACGGTTCCTTCCCCGCGGTGTACGGCTCACGGAAGAAGTACCACGCGGCGACGCCGAGCATCAGCACCGTCAGCCCGAGGAGGACGGTGCTCGCGCCGAGTCCGCTGATGGACACAGGCTTGTCCCACCACGGAACGCTGTAGCTGGACACGTAGTAGTAGCTGTTGCTGCCGGTGAATGCCACCGCGAGGAGGAACAGGACGGCCGCCGCGAAGAGGGCCCGATTGCGCGGCGAGCGCAGGAGTTTTGTTCCCACGGCGACGGCCGTCATCATCGCCAGAACGGCGGTGAGTCCGGCAAAGATTCCGAAGTGGTGCGTCCACTTGGTCGGCGAGAACATCAGCAGTGGCAGTGCGCCGATCGTCAGCCCCACGACGCGGCGTGACGGGCCGGCGGCCAAACCGGGAATCCGGCCCCCTTTGCGCAGCATCATCGCGGTGCAGACGCCAAGGCACAGAACCATGACGAACACACCGAATCTGCGAGTCAGGGAACCGTCGACGGAGATGTTGAAGAGGTACTGATAGCGGAGGTACTCGTCGAACCAGGGCTGATTCGGTGAGATCGAGTGGACGCGTTGCATCTCGATGACGGCGGCCAGACTTTGATCGCCGAACGCGGGGATGAGAATCGAGAGTCCGGCAGCTAGCAGTGGCCCGACAGCCGCGACGTAACCGGTGGTGCGCGCACGTTCGATGATGATGCGCATGATCGGGCGTATTCCGGCGATGAGTGCGGCAAAGCAGATGAGGCCGGAAGGGCCGGCAGTCAAGGTGAATCCGGCGATCAGGATCGCGACTGCGACCGGCAGAAGTCGTCTCGTCGCGACGGCGCGTTCGATCGAGCACCAGGTCAGCAGCACGCCGAGGGCAACGATCGGTTCGGGGCGCAGTCCGTTGTTGAACGGAAGCCAGAATGCGAGGAAGACAAGCGCGCCGGTCCAGAGGGCGAGTCGATTTCCGCGAATGGCGGCGCCCAGCCGAGGCGCAACCTCCCGGCTGATGACGAGCCAGGTGATGATGCCTGCCAACAGAGCAGGCAGACGGACCCAGGGGCTTGCGGTGCTGACGTGGGCCAGGAGTCCGAGGATGTTGTAATACGGCGTTCCGAACGGGGTTTCGGGGACCGCGAACCACCGGAAGTAGTTGGACATGTAGCCCGATTGCTCGGAGGCTCTTGCCATCGTGAACTGGTAGCCGTCGTCGGTGGTGGTAGCGCCGATGAAGTGCCACAGCACCAGCGTTCCGACGACGACGCCGTCGAGGACGGTGAACTTCCACCATCGGGCGGGCAGAAATTTGCGTGTGCCCCGGCCGTCGCGGTTGTCGAGGCGGTGCAGCGCGAAGAGGGACACGACAGCCGTGAGTGCCCCGAGAATCATGGCGAGAGTCTTGATCACCGACGGGCTCGACGTGAAGCGAGAGTCCGCCTCGATCGAGACGTTCAAACCGGCTGCCGCCGAATCGAGGTCGCTGAAGACGCCGACTACCTGTGGCCGGCTGTCGCCCTCGATGACGCGCGGTTCGGAACCGGTGGCACTGAAGGTGGTTCGGGTCGGCTCGGCGGCGAGCGTGAGTGCGCATCCACTCGGCAGATCAGCGACGGGTGTCGAGAGCAACACTCGATCGCGTAGGACAACGTCGACCCGAGCGGGAGCGTCGGAGGATTCGGGGGAGACAGTGGCAACAAATCCGTAGCGGCGCGCATCGGGGGCACCCGGAGGTGCAGTCGAGACGAGTGTTCCGCCGGTGGCGGCCAACTCGCTGATCGACGCGCACGGAATCGATGCCTCCATGCGCAACGGTGTGTACGAGACCAATGGCGCCTCGACGCTTGTCGTCGACCCGGCCTGCGGCCAGTTGACGACGGCGGTGTCCTGCTCGATCGGCAGGAACGGCACTGATCCGCACAAAACTATGCCGAGGATCGATGCGACAATCGCAACGATCCGTGCTCGGGTCGGTCCGCTGGATCGCTGAGGGGTCGGCAAGGCCGGAGGTGCGGTCGTGGCCACGTCACTGTCTGTCACGACTTTGGACCCTAGCTGTGCGTGACGTGTTTGTTATAAAAGCGCGAGTAATGGGATGGTCGTGTTCCCGGTGTCATTCCTCGGGGTGGGGTTGTCGGCGATCGAGGCGGGGGGTGCTGTGCGCGAATTTCACGAGTCCATTCCCCTGAGCCCACTACTGCGGCGTTCGGCGGTCGCATTGTGCGTCGTCCTCGGAATTGTCCTGGTAATTGTCTGCGGGTTCGCGGCAATCGTGGATCGCGACTCGGCGGGCTACGTCGGCGCCGTGTTGTCCGCGGTCCTGTCCTTCGGGTTGGCCGCGTACATGTGGAAGGTGCGCGTGATCATCACCACAGACGTCGAACGAGTGTCGATCGCGCTGTCTCCGGGGCTGCGTCAGGTATTTAGGTGGGACGAAGTTGTGTCTGCCACTGCAGTACATATCGGGATGGGCTCCGGAATCGGTTATCGAATGACCGGCCCAGGTATGCGGGTAGTTCTCGCATCTCCCGGCGACGGGGTCCGCTTTCGTCTGCATGACGGCCGTGAAATCTCGGTGGCAACACATCGAAGGGACGAGCTGATCGAACTCGCCCGGCGGCGGGCGCCGGACCTGCAGTGAGCGTTGCAGGTGGACCGGTGAAAAACGGGGTGCGCCTATCCTGGATAATTGTCATCAGTTCTGTGTTTCAGGCGCGCTGTTCAGGGCCTGTGATGCCGGACCGGTTTGCTGCCGCTTGCACAGGCACCCCGTTTGCGTACGAGAGGAACTCTCATGCTTGCCCGCACCGACCTGCGTGGTCGTACCCCATCCACGGCCGAACTTCGCGCCGCGCTTCCCCGAGGTGGAGTGGATGTGGACGCGGTACTGCATCAGGTTCGCCCGATGGTCGAAGCCGTCCGTGATCGCGGGGCAGAAGCCGCCCTCGAGTTCGGCGAGAAGTTCGACGGCGTTCGTCCGGCTTCGGTTCGTGTACCCGCGGCCGAGCTCGAGCGCGCACTTCGTGAACTCGACCCCGCAGTCAAGGAAGCCCTCGAGGTTGCGATCGAGCGCACCCGCACGGTGCACGCCGACCAGCGTCGCAAGGACACCGTCACCGAGGTCGTTCCGGGTGGCACGGTCACCGAGCGTTGGGTTCCGGTCGAGCGCGTCGGGCTGTACGTGCCCGGCGGCAATGCCGTGTACCCGTCCAGCGTTGTCATGAACGTCGTGCCGGCTCAGACGGCCGGCGTCGGATCACTTGTTGTCGCCTCGCCGCCCCAAGCCGACTTCGGCGGATTGCCGCACCCGACCATCCTTGCCGCAGCAGCCATGCTCGGCGTCGACGAAGTGTGGGCCGTCGGCGGCGGGCAGGGCGTCGCCCTCCTTACCTACGGCGGAACCGACACCGATGGAACCGAGCTTGTCCCGGTCGACCTCATCACCGGTCCCGGCAACATCTACGTCACTGCCGCCAAGCGTCTGTGCCGCGGACTGGTCGGCATCGACGCGGAAGCCGGTCCCACCGAGATCGCGATCCTCGCCGACCACACCGCTGACCCGGTCCACGTTGCCGCCGATCTCATCAGCCAGGCCGAGCACGACGTGATGGCCGCCAGCGTTCTTGTCACGACCAGCGTCGACTTGGCCGACGCGGTCGACAAGGCTCTGGCTGCGCAGCTCGAGATCACCAAGCATCGCGAGCGCGTCACCACGGCACTGACCGGTAGCCAGTCGGGCACGGTGCTCGTTTCTGATGTTTCCGCTGGTCTGCGCGTCGTCAATGCGTATGCGGCAGAGCACCTCGAGATCCAGACCGAGGATGCAACCGGGGTGGCAGCTCAGGTCACCAGCGCTGGTGCCGTGTTCGTCGGCCCGTGGGCGCCGGTCAGTCTCGGCGACTACTGCGCCGGCTCCAACCACGTTCTGCCGACGGCCGGGTGTGCACGCCACTCCTCCGGTCTGAGTGTGCAGACGTTCCTTCGTGGAATCCACGTGATCGACTACTCCGAGTCTGCACTGAAAGACGTTGCCGGACATGTCATCACGCTGGCCAATGCGGAGGATCTGCCGGCTCACGGCGAGGCTGTGCGTCTGCGATTCGAGGCTCTGCGATGAGTAGTGCTCCTGGAGAGTCGATTTCGGTCGACGCCCTGCCGATTCGCGAGAACCTGCGTGGAAAGTCGGCGTACGGCGCACCGCAGTTGACGGTTCCGGTTCAGCTCAACACGAACGAGAACCCGCATCCGCCGACCCAGGCGCTCATCGACGATGTGGCCGAATCCGTGCGCGAAGCCGCGAAGGAACTGCACCGCTACCCCGACCGTGACGCTGTGGCGTTGCGGACGGATCTGGCGGCGTACCTGGCGAAGCAGACAGGTGTACCGGTCACCGTCGACAATCTGTGGGCGGCAAACGGATCGAACGAGATTCTGCAGCAACTTCTTCAGGCGTTCGCAGGTCCGGGACGTAGCGCGATGGGTTTTGTGCCTTCGTACTCGATGCACCCGATCATCGCCGACGGTACCGATACCGAGTGGGTCGAGGTCTTCCGTCGGGACGACTTCGCACTCGACGTGGATGCTGCCGTCACCGTGATCGCGGAACGTCGACCCGACGTCGTGTTCGTGACCAGCCCCAACAACCCGACCGGACACAGCGTCGGCATTGCAGAACTGCGACGCATCCTCGACGTGGCGCCGGGCATCGTGATCGTGGACGAGGCGTACGCGGAGTTCTCCGCTGCCCCGAGCGCGATGACGCTGATCGACGAGTTCCCGGCCAAGCTGGTTGTGACCCGCACCATGAGCAAGGCTTTCGCGTTTGCCGGTGGCCGACTCGGCTACCTCGCCGCCGCTCCCGCGTTCATCGACGCACTGTTATTGGTGCGCTTGCCTTATCACCTCTCGGTGGTCACGCAGGCGGCGGCACGTGCCGCCCTGCGTCACGCCGACGAGACCCTCGGCAGTGTGCACGCCTTGTCCGCCGAGCGCGATCGCGTGTCGAAGGCGCTGGCGGACACCGGTTTCCGAGTGATTCCCAGTGACGCGAACTTCATCTTGTTCGGACAGTTCACCGACAGTGCACAGGCGTGGAAGGAATACCTCGACCGCGGGGTTCTCATCCGCGACATCGGCATCCCCGGATACCTGCGGGCCACCGTGGGACTCGAAGCCGAGAACGACGCGTTCATCAAGGCCAGTGACGAAATCGCAGGCACCCAGCTGGTCGACACGAATTCAGGAGAGACGGCATGAGCGATCGCATCGCGCGGATCGAACGAACAACTCGGGAATCAAGCATCGTCGTCGAACTGAATCTGGACGGGACCGGCATCGTCGACGTCTCCACCGGCGTTCCGTTCTTCGACCACATGCTCAACGCGTTGGGTACGCACGCCAGCTTCGATCTCGACGTCAAGGCGAAGGGTGACGTCGAGATCGACGCTCACCACACCGTCGAGGACACCGCGATCGTCTTCGGCCAGGCGCTCGGCCAGGCACTCGGCGACAAGAAGGGCATCCGTCGTTTCGGCGACGCTTTCATCCCGATGGACGAAACGCTGGCGCACGCGTCGGTCGACGTCTCCGGTCGCCCGTACTGCGTGCACACCGGTGAGCCCGACTACATGGTGCATTCCGTCATCGGCGGGTACCCGGGCGTTCCGTATCACGCGGTGATCAACCGCCACGTGTTCGAGTCGATCGCATTGAATGCACGTATCGCACTGCACGTTCGGGTTCTGTACGGCCGCGATCAGCACCACATCACCGAGGCGGAGTACAAGGCCGTTGCGCGAGCTCTGCGTGAGGCGGTCGAGCCGGATCCGCGCGTGAGCGGCGTGCCGTCGACGAAGGGCACACTGTGAGCGTCCTCTTCACCTACTTGCTGTTCATCGGCGCGGGTATTGCCGTGGGCGGCGCCTACTCGATGTTCAAGGTCAACAAGCTTGCGTCGGGAATCCTTCTGGCGTTGGCGGTTCTGGCGGCGGTAGCGGGCGCACTGCGTCTGTGACGCGAAAAGTGACTGTGTCTGAGACGCGAAAAGTGACTGTATCTGAGACGCAAGATCCTGCTCCATCGCCGGGGTTGCTTCGCACACCGGGCATGATCGGTGTCCTGATCATGGCGGCAGCAGCTTTCGGTGGCTGGTCGTTGCTGTTGCCGGTGGTGCCGTTGCTGGTTGCGCAGTCCGGCGGATCGGATGCGCTTGCCGGATCGGTGACCGGTGTCTTCATGGCGGCCACGGTCTTGACGCAACTGCTCGTGCCTCGGTTGTTGCGGACGCAGGGCTACCGGCGCGTGCTGGCGGTCGGGTGTCTGCTCCTCGGCCCACCGTCGTTGGTGCTGTTGATCTCGGCCGACGCCGGCCCTGTCCTGGCGGTTTCCGCGGTGCGTGGCATCGGTTTCGGCATGCTGACGGTGGCCGGCAGTGCACTGGTGGCGGAGTTGGCGCCCAAACGAATTCTGGGCCGTGCCACCGGTGCTCAGGGAATCGCGATCGCAGCGTCACAAATGGCGGGGCTTCCGCTGGGGCTTGCGATCATGGAACGGTGGTCGGCGACACCGGTGTTCGTCCTCGGTGCGCTGATCCCGGCGCTCGCGCTGGTGGCCATTGCCGGGTTGCCGAAGATCTTCGCCCAGCCGACCGGGGAATCCGTTCGACTGAGTGTGTTCGCCGTCTTGGTTCCGGTGCTCGCTCTGGCGTGCGTGTCCGCGTCGTTCGGCGGGCTGTCGTCTCTACTGCCGATCGCAATCTCGGAGCGCGCGGCCGTTGCTGGAGTGGTGTTGGCGACCGCCAGTGGATCGATGTTGATCGGCCGGTACTCGGCGGGCCTGATCGCCGATCGTCTCGGCAGTGGTCGGACACTCGCGCCGGCATTGGCGTCGTCGACCATCGGATTGGTGCTGTTCGCGATCAACGTCGACGGCGGGTCGACGCCGGTCTTGTTCTGCGCGGCGGTCCTTTTCGGGCTGGGGTTCGGGGCGGTGCAGAACGAGTCCTTGGTCATGGCGTTTCAGGCTGCCGGCCCGAGGCAACTCGGATCCGCCAGCGCGATCTGGAACATCGGCTACGACGCCGGCACCGGAATCGGTGCACTGGCGTTGGGATTCGTGGCCACGACTGCCGGCTATGCGTGGGTCTTCGCGGTCTCTGCGGTCGTTGTCGCTCTGCTCCCGGCACTGGCCGCAGGCGGCAAAGTGATCGGCAGCAGGGTTGCCCGATAGAGTTGGGGCATGAGCGCTTCCACGATTGCTGTACTCGATTACGGCTCCGGCAACCTGCATTCGGCTACTCGCGCACTGGCGCGCACCGGGGCGCAGGTGGAGGTGACCAACGACATGAAGGTTGCACTGGCGGCCGACGGTCTCGTGGTGCCCGGCGTCGGCGCGTTCGCGGCCTGCATGGAAGGTCTGCGTGCAGTGCAGGGTGACCGAATCATCGGCAGACGCCTGGCCGGTGGCCGACCGGTGCTGGGCATCTGCGTCGGCATGCAGATTCTGTTCGACCGGGGAGTCGAATTCGGTGTCGAGGCGGAGGGCTGTGGCGAATGGCCCGGCACCGTCGAGAGGCTGCAAGCAGAGGTTTTGCCGCACATGGGCTGGAACACCGTGGAGGCGCCGGAGTCCAGCACCCTGTTCAAGGGCATAGACGCCGATACCCGCTTCTACTTCGTCCACTCCTACGGTGTGCAGAGTTGGGAGCTCGCGCCGTCCGAGCACATTGCACCCCCGAAGCTGACATGGGCCGATCACGGCGGAAAGTTTCTCGCTGCCGTCGAGAACGGTGCGTTGTCGGCAACGCAGTTCCACCCCGAGAAATCCGGTGACGCAGGCGCCGAGTTGCTGAGCAACTGGGTGCAGAGTTTGTGACCGGGGGATCCGGACCGAACCGCGGTGACGATTTCTCCCTCGCCCGTCTGGCGTTGTTCTCGCTCGGCGCCGCTGTGGCTGCGCTGGCGGTCGCAACCGTCGTCATCGTTGTTCTCAAACCATCGCCGGGCGTCGGCCTCGTGATCGGTCTCGTGGGGGTCGTCGCTGCGATTGCGGCAATGGGTGTCGTATCCAAGCGGATGACCCGAAAAGCGTTCGGTGACCCGGAAGACGGTTCGAGGTCCTGACCTACTAGGGTTACCGCACGTGAGCCTGGTCCTTTTGCCTGCTGTAGATGTCGTCAACGGTGAAGCTGTTCGCCTCGTGCAAGGAGAGGCGGGAAGTGAGACCGGTTACGGGTCGCCCCGCGACGCTGCTCTTGCGTGGCAGAACGACGGTGCCGAATGGGTGCATCTTGTCGACCTCGACGCTGCTTTCGGGCGTGGGTCCAACAGTGAACTGTTGGCCGGCGTCATCGGCGACCTGACGGTCAAGGTGGAACTGTCCGGTGGAATCCGCGACGACGCTTCCCTGGAAGCCGCACTGGCCACCGGCTGTGCTCGCGTGAATCTCGGTACTGCCGCTATCGAGGATCCCGAGTGGTGTGCGCGTGCATTGGCCAAGTACGGCGACAAGATCGCTGTCGGCCTCGATGTTCGTCTCGTCGACGGTCAGTACCGCACCCGTGGTCGCGGCTGGGTCACCGACGGCGGCGATCTGTGGGAGACCCTCGCGCGTCTGGACCGTGACGGCTGCACTCGTTACGTCGTCACCGACGTCTCCAAGGACGGCACACTCACCGGTCCCAATCTCGAACTTCTCAGCCAGGTCTGCGCGGTCACCGACGCGCACGTCGTCGCCTCCGGTGGTGTGTCGACCATCGAGGATCTACTCGCCATTTCCAGCCTGGTTGATCAGGGTGTCGAGGGCGCGATCGTGGGCAAGGCATTGTATGCCGGTCGCTTCACTCTCCCCGAAGCACTGGCAGCAGTTTCCGGATAGATTTTCCAGATGACTCCGACGCGTGACCTCGACGAACTTCTCGCGATTGCGGGTCGGCTTCTCGACGGCGTCCACGATCAGTTCGTCTCCGGTGTCGGCGCCCCGAGTGCGGTCCGCAAGGGCTGGGGTGATTTTGCCACCGAGGTCGATCTTGCGCTCGAGAAGCGGTTGACCGCGGAGTTGTTCGAGCAGACCGGCATCGAGGTGCACGGCGAGGAATTCGGCGGTCCCGACGTCGGTTCCGGGCTCGTCTGGGTTCTCGACCCCGTTGACGGTACTTTCAACTACTCGGCCGGATTGCCCACTGCCGGAACGCTGTTGGCGCTTCTCGACGACGGTGTCCCGGTGCTCGGATTGACCTGGCTTCCATTGATCGGTCACACGTACGCGACTCGCGCCGGCGGTCCGTTGTTGGTCAATGGAATCGCCGTACCGCCGCTGGAGCCAACCGATCTGGCGTCGTCGATCGTCGGCTTGGGTGCGCTCAACGTCAACAGTCGAGGGCGGATCCCCGGCAGTTTCCGTCTCGACCTCCTCGCCGAGATCAGCAAGGTGTCCTCGCGGATCCGGATACACGGTTCAACCGGAGTCGATCTGGCCTTCACCGCGGCCGGCATCCTGGGCGGTGCGATCGTCTACGGCCGCAACGCGTGGGACAACGCGGCCGGGGTCGCGCTCGTTCGCGGTGCGGGCGGGGTGGTCACCGACCTGGCCGGCCGCCCGTGGACCGTAGAATCGGAGTCGGTGCTCGCTGCCGCTCCGGGCATCCACGGTGAGATTCTCGATATCCTCAACGCGCTCGGTGATCCGCGCGCTTCGTCCTCAGGAGGACCACAGTCATGACCCTCGCAGTTCGTGTGATTCCGTGCCTCGACGTCGACGCCGGGCGAGTGGTCAAGGGTGTCAATTTCGAGAATCTTCGCGACGCCGGAGATCCGGTGGAACTCGCGGCAGCGTACGACGCTCAGGGCGCCGACGAACTGACCTTCCTGGACGTGACCGCCTCCACGTCGGATCGCGGCACGATGCTCGACGTCGTAAGTCGCACTGCCGAGCAGGTTTTCATTCCTCTGACCGTCGGCGGTGGAGTGCGCACGGTCGCGGATGTCGATCGTCTGCTGCGTGCCGGTGCCGACAAGGTCAGCGTGAACACCGCGGCGATTGCGCGCCCGGAACTGCTGAAGGAACTGAGTGAGCGTTTCGGCTCGCAGTGCATCGTCCTCTCGGTCGATGCCCGCACCGTTCCCCAGGGGCAGCCGGACACACCGTCGGGGTGGGAGGTCACGACGCACGGGGGCAAGCGCGGCACCGGGATCGACGCTGTCGAGTGGGCCGAGCGTGGTGCAGAGTTGGGAGTGGGGGAGATCCTGCTCAACTCGATGGATGCCGACGGCACCAAAGCGGGCTTCGACCTTCTGATGATCCGCGCTGTCCGGGCGGCAGTCCACGTACCGGTGATCGCCAGTGGCGGTGCCGGCCTGGTCGAGCACTTTGCCCCGGCAGTCGAAGCGGGCGCAGACGCAGTTCTCGCAGCAAGTGTCTTCCACTTCGGCGATCTGAGCATCCCGGAGGTCAAGGATGCGATGCGTGCCGAGGGAATCGTTGTTCGCTAGGCGTTCTCGGCGCGGATTCCGTCGAACATGAGGCGGCTGATGGCTTGGTTCAACGCCGTGCAGTCGACGGACGAACCGGCTCGCAATCCTTGAATCGCACTTGCCAGCATCATGCCGTTGACGGCGTGGGCAGTGTTGTCGACATCGAGGTCGGCGCGTAGATAGCCGCATTCGACTCCGTGGTGCAGGTACGCCGCGGTCAACGATGCCGACTGGTCGAGTAGATCGAGCATCCGGCCCGTCAGATCGGCGTCGACGCCCGTCGTCTCGAACAGCAGAACCCGCGGGATGCGGGGGTCGTCGAAGAAGATGCGGGGGAGCGCCTCGGCGATCCGTCCCACTTGGGCGCGGTACTCGTCCAGTGTGCTGGCGGCGTCGGGAGCATTCTCGGTGGCCAGTGCGCTGATGATCTTTGCGACGAGGTCGTCGATGACGTGATCGATGATGTCGCGCTTGTTCTCGAAGTACCGGTAGAAGGTCCCGTGGCCGATTCCGAGAGTTGTTGCGATGTCGGCAATTCCGGTTGCGTGATAGCCGCGCTGGGCGAAGCACTCGAATGATGCGTCGATGATCTCGCGGCGCAATTCCGCCTTTTTTCGTTCCGCTCTGGTCATGGCCTTCGTCACATCAGGAATGATACCGTTCTCAATAACGGAATGACGTGTCAGTTTCTGATGTGCAGTTTTTCTGATGTGCAGTTCACGAGAGGGATTCTCCGATGGCAGTGCAGTACGACGCAGTTGTGGTGGGGGCGGGCTTCGGCGGAATGGGTGCGGCCATTCAACTCAAGCGGCTGGGCCTGAACAACCTGGCGATCCTCGAGCGCGAGGACGATCTGGGTGGAACCTGGCACGTCAACCGCTATCCCGGTCTGGCTGTCGACATCGCGTCGGTCACCTACTCGTATTCGTTCGAGCCCAATCCGAACTGGTCCAGGCTTTTCGCACCGGGCGCGGAACTGAAGAAGTACGCCGATCACGTCGCGGACAAGTACGATCTGCGGAAGCACATGACGTTCGGTGCCGTGGTCAACGGAGCCCGCTGGGACGAGGATTCCTCGCACTGGGTCGTATCCGTCGAAGGCGCGCCGGACATCACTGCCAAGTATCTCCTGACTGCGACGGGTTTCCTCTCGCAACCGCATCGGCCCGACATCTCCGGTATCGACGACTTCGCCGGCAAGATCATCCACACCACGGCCTGGGACGATTCCTACGATCTGTCCGGCACCAAGACCGCAATCATCGGAACCGGCGCCACCGCTGTGCAGTTGATCCCCGAGGTGGCGCGTCAGGCCGCAGAGTTGACCGTCTACCAGCGCACGCCGATCTGGGTGGTTCCCAAGATCGACGTCCCCATTCCGAATGCAGTGCAGAAGCTGTTCTCGCGTATTCCGCTCACCCAGCGAATCGCGCGCGCTGTCAGTTCGTCGATCCTAGAAATGATCATGGTCAGCGCGGTCCTGCACTACAAGCAGGTCAAACTGTTGAACAAGGGTGCGGCGGCCGCATCACGTGCGTTTCTGCGGTCCCAGGTCAGCGACGCCAGCCTTCGCAAACAACTCACACCGGACTACGACTTCGGGTGCAAGCGTCCCACATTTTCCAACAGCTACTTCCGTACGTTCACCAAGGACAACGTGCATCTCGAAACGACGCCGATCGACCACATCGCTGCCGACGGAATCGTCACCGCCGACGGTCGCAAGACCGAGATCGACACCTTGGTGCTGGCAACGGGATTCAACCTCTGGGATGTGAATTTTCCAGCCATCGAGGTTATCGGTCGAGAGGGACGAAACCTCGGTAAGTGGTGGCGCGACAACCGTTTCCAGGCCTACGAAGGGGTCGCGGTTCCGTATTTCCCCAATTTCCTCACGCTCGCCAGTCCGTACTCGTACAGCGGGTTGTCCTACTTCACGACGATCGAATCCCAGATGCAGCACATGGATCGACTGTTCGGCGAGGTGAAACGGCGCGGCGCGGAAACATTCGAGGTCACCGAAACTGCCAACGCCGAGTTTCTCGACCGGATGACCGAGAACCTGGCGGACTCCGTCTTCTACGGCGGTAGTTGCCAGACTGCACGAAGCTATTACTTCAATCAGCACGGCGAGGCTGCGATTCTGCGGCCCACGTCTACACGGAATGCGTTCGTCGAAGCGAAACGCTTTCCGCTCGAGGACTATTCGATCATCTAGGCGGGCTTGTCCCGCGTTCGGCTATCTTGCCGAGCTGACTCCGGTCGGAACCGATATCACGGGATAACGGTTCTGCCGGTTCAGTCGGGAAGTGACCGAGATGTGCATCAGTCGGCTCACCGCGGAGGCAGCGCCTTTTCGCGGAGATCCGATCACGATGGTAAATGCGTCGTATTTGTCCGCGGTTGCGAGAATGACACCGGCCGGGTCTCCATAGGTGCAGTCGTACGTCCAGGTGTCAGCGTGCGAGGCAAGTGCCGAGGTTGTCTGCTCGCGTTGCGACACCATCTCGTCGTGCAGACGCGTTTCGAATTCTGGTGAGTCGGTTTCGACAGGTAGGTCCTCTGACGTGATGCAGTGAACGACGTGGAGGGCTGAATCCTCCTTGGCGGCAAGCGTCAGTGCGTAGCTGAGTACATTCTTGCTGGTAGCACCTGGGCCGATGCCGAGAACGACGTGGCGGGTTCGGACGCGATCGGTACTCAGGTTCGCGAGATGGCAGATGTACTCCGGGTGCGGACCGTCATGACGTTGATGGTTCATGTCGGATCTTCTTCCAAAGCGAGAGAAGCGAAGGAACTTCCATTCTAGGGCGGCCGTGCAGGGGAATTCCACGGAAGTCACAGGTGGAAGGTATAAACGTCATATGAGTCTTGATCCCGCAATCGCGGCGAAGCTGAAGCGAAACGACGCCGGACTGTTCAGCGCGGTTGCGCAGGAGAAGTCGACCGGTGATGTGCTGATGGTCGCGTGGATGGACGACGAAGCGCTCGCGCGAACACTGGAAACCCGTAAGGGGACGTACTATTCGCGCTCGCGGCAGCAGTACTGGGTCAAGGGAGAGACCTCCGGGCACACCCAGTACGTGCACGAGGTGCGCCTCGACTGTGACGGCGATTCCGTCTTGCTGATCGTCGATCAGGAGGGCGCCGCGTGCCACACCGGCACTCACACGTGTTTCGACACCGACGTCCTGCTCGCTGCTGAGCAGTGACGCGAGATGGCCACTGACAAGACTCCACAACCGCTCGATTACTCGTTCACCGCTCCCATCGAGAAAGACGGTGCGTTCGCAACGTTCTTGACCGTGCCCGGCTCGGCGGAACTTCTGGGAACCAGACGCGCTGTGAAGGTGCTCGGAACCCTCGATGGTGAGCATCCCTTCGAGGCGACGCTGATGCCCTCCGGCGACGGACCGCACTGGCTTCCGCTGCGCGTGGCGCTGTGCAAGGCGATCGGCAAGAGCGCCGCTGGAGAAGAGGTAGCGGTACATCTACAGCAGCGCCTGAGCTGAAGTTTTCCCGAACCAAGGAGCGCCGTCGTGCAATTCTGTTCGACTTCGCACACGCCGCGGACGTGGCGCCGGATCGGTGGGCCGAGTACGGTCCAGGTGCCCTCGGTGTCGGGTGGGACATGGGACTGCTCGGGTTGGCTCGACACGTGGAACTGGGGATCGCGACGCCACTCGAGACACCCGAGTGGTCGGCGAGCGACGAGGCCAAGGCATTCATCGCGGGAAGCAGTGAACTGTGGGCCGAAGCTGCGATCGCATCGGGCGACGACCCGGATGCGGCTGCAGCCGCCGCTGCTCGCACGACCGCTGCATACACCGGGTAGATCACCTCTACGAGGACTAACATCGGATTAGTCTGGTTGTTGCGGGACTTCCGCGCCACGAGCGGAGACGACGATGGTGTATCGGCTCATCGAAGTAGTAACGGTGTTCGTTCACTTCGGGTTTGTTCTCTATGTGGTGCTGGGTGGATTCGTGGCGTGGAAGTGGCGTCGTACCATCGGTTTCCACCTACTTGCAGTCGTCTGGGGAGCCGGTTCGATAGCGGTCGGATATGACTGCCCGCTGACCAATCTCGAGAACTGGGCCCGCCGGATGGCCGGGATCGCGGAGTTGCCGTCCACCGGATTCATCTCGCACTACATCACCGGCGTGTTCTATCCGGCGAGTATCGAAGGCCTTGTACAGGCGCTCGCGGCGACAGTGGTTGTCGGATCCTGGGTCGGATACGTGCTGCTCGGACGGCATGCGAAGGGTGAGGTCAAAGCCCCTTCAGCGACCTGATTCCGTACAAACGATCCCAGCCGTTTCCGAATGGAAACGACTGGGAGGTGCTACCAGGATTTACGCGCGAGTCAGGGCTACCACCGGGATTGTGCGGATCCCAGCGGTCTTCTCCGCGTATTCGGCAAATCCCGGGTATCGACTGGCCTGCTCGTCGTAGATGCGGTCACGCTTCTCGCCGGTTACTTCGCTGACGGAGACCGGGTATGTTTCGGTGCCGATCTCGACCTCTGCCTGGTCGGTGGCAACGAGGTTGTAGTACCAGTCGGGATTGGTCGGGGCACCGGCCTTGGATGCAAAAACGTAGATGGTCTTCGGATCCTGCTCGTCTGCCAGATACATCATGGGACTCACGAAATCGCGTCCGGATTTGCGTCCTGTGTGGTGGACCAACACCATGGGCGCACCTTCGAAGGGGCCACCTACCTTGCCCTCGTTCTCCCGAAATTCCGCAATGATTCCTGCGTTCCAATCGTCGGTACTCATCGTTGTCTCCCGGTCTGCGAGTGGCGAAGGGCTCTGCCGCCAAGCTTTGCACAACTGGTGAATCGACGAGAGGTCATCTTCGGCGTCCAGCATGATCTACTATCTACGTATGAACGCAGATAGTGGTGTTTGTCGCCGTAAGCTTCCCGATGATCAGGTCGACCTCGTCGTCGAGGTGTTCCGCATGCTGGCCGACGCAACCCGTGTGCAGGTTTTGTGGGCATTGGTAGACCGCGAGTGCTCGGTGAACGAACTGGCGGAACGCGTCGGCAAGCCGGCGCCCTCGGTGTCGCAGCACCTGGCGAAATTGCGCATGGCAAGGTTGGTACGAACGCGCCGCGATGGTACGACGGTGTTCTATCGCCTGGAGAACGACCATGTGCGCCAACTGGTTACGGATGCGGTCTTCAATGCGGAGCATGCCGGACCCGGATTGCCGGGGCATCACCGTAGTGAAGGTGAGCTTCGGGAGATACACCCGGAGCGCTCGGCGAACGTCGATCGGACCGATCAAGAAGAAGGTGCGTCATGACGCACGAACCCAAGACGTCCCACGGCCACGGCCACCGCCATGTCCACGGGCCGAAGGGATTTCGATCGGCAGTCCGCGAAGTGTTCTCGCCGCACAGTCACGACGCTGCCGACAGTGTCGACGACGCATTGGAATCGAGCGCAATCGGCATCCGGGCGGTCAAGATCAGTCTTGTCGCGCTCGGAGTCACCGCAGTTGCTCAGGTTGCGATCGTGGCGATCTCGGGTTCGGTGGCGCTGCTGGCGGACACCATTCACAACTTCTCCGACGCGCTCACGGCAGTCCCACTCTGGATTGCCTTCGCGCTCGGTCGGCGCGCTGCGACCAGGCGCTATACCTATGGTTTCGGGCGTGCGGAGGATTTGGCCGGACTGTTCGTGCTCGCCATGATCGCACTGTCGGCAGTGATCGCCGGTGTCGAGGCGGTGAGGCGATTGATCAACCCGGTCGAGATCGAGCACCTCGGTTGGGTAGCGGCGGCAGGTTTGATCGGTTTCATCGGAAACGAATTGGTGGCGTTGTATCGGATCAGGGTCGGCAGGCAAATCGGTTCAGCGGCCCTGGTGGCCGATGGATTGCATGCTCGGACCGACGGATTCACTTCGCTCGCAGTCCTTCTGGGGGTGGGGGGAGTTGCGCTGGGTTTCCCGTTGGCAGATCCGATCATCGGCCTTGTCATCACCGTTGCCATCGTGGCGGTGCTCAGGACTGCAGCGCGAGACGTCTTCCGGAGGTTGATGGACGGCGTCGAACCTGAGTTGGTGGACGACGCAGAGCATGCATTGATGCACGAACCTGGAGTCCTCGGTGTTCGTGATCTGAAGATGCGGTGGATCGGACACCGACTGCATGCCGATGCAGAACTCGACATCGATCCCCGGGCAACACTTGCCGAAGCTCATGCGATTGCACACAGCGCCGAGCATTCGCTCACTCACGCGGTGCCCAAACTCGCTACTGCCTTGGTGCATGCGTACCCGGCGCATGACGCGGCCAACTCCGAAGTCTGATACCGGCCGCCTTCCCGGTGATCTGTGCTTGATGTCAAGCGCAGGCGGCTTCCCAGGCGAAACCGTCTGGGTCTGTGAAGGTTTCAGACGCGCCGGCAACGGTCAGACGGTGTGATCCGGTGCCTTCCGGAGCAACCCCGGCATCCTTTGCCAAAGCGCGGCGACCATACAGTGCGAGTGTCACATTGTTTGCTGCACTGGTGAATTCGACGTACTTGCGACCGAAGCTCTTGGACACCTCGAGTCCGCGGTCGAGGTAGAACTGCTTGCTGGCCTTGACGTCTTCGGCGCCGAGCAGCAGCACGAGGCTGTCGATCGTGCGGGTGGCCGGCCCGTCGTTCTTCTTCGACGACGTGGCGATCTTCCAGATCGAACCGTCTGGAGCCTGGACGACTCCGCCGTATCCCCAGAGGGATTTCTTGACAGGCTTCAAGGCGGTGGCACCGGCTGCGAGTGCTGCGCCGACGAAGGCGTCGACGATGTTCGGTTGGGAGACGACGAGCGAAAGGGTGTACCCACGAAACCCTGTTGTCGGTTCGTTCGATTCGCGTAGCTGGATTCGATCTCCGACGCCGAGAGCGTTGTAGAAGGCTTCGGCTGCCGCGAGGTCGGGAACGTCGAGTATCACGGATTTCGCGGTGGTCATCTGGGCGCTCCCTGCTGATGTGTGGATTGGCGACGTGTGGTCGGAAGTGGACTTCTGTGGTGTGTTCATGTGTTTCAACGTAATTGCGGGTCCCGTGGTTGTGCTTCTCGATTTCTGATCGGTTTGCTGAGACTGCTTGCAAGGTGCAGCACTCACGCAGGCCTTAGGTGGGCGATTTGTCGTGAATATCCTGTTCAGCCGATGTTTTCTCGATAGGCTGGTGAGCGCTGATCGGACGTACCTCACGCCACCATGGAACGGGGAAACCAGTGATCGCACTGCGACGAAAGTCGTTAGCCGCAGCAGTTGTGGTGTCCATGACGATGGCGTTGGCCGCGTGTACCTCCGGTGAATCGGCGCCCGAGGTGGGCGGCAATTACGGCTCTGGCGGAACCGCCGTCGACTATCGGGAGCCGGTGAAACTGAGTAGCCGAGATGGTGTTCTCGAGGTGCGCTTGTCCGCTCATCAGGGAGTGATTCCGCTCGATACCGCTTCGGCGCCTGTGTCGAATTTTCTGCTCTTCGGGTACGAGGTCATCCGCGGTACGGCGTCGGACGGATCGACCTCGGCGAGTGACGTCTATCCGGCGCCGACTCTCCGCGTCAATCCCGGAGAGCGATTGATCATTCATTACGACAACGATTTGCAGGATCTCACGATCCAGGACTTCTACGATCCGGCATTCACACCTGCGGGCGGGGGCGTGCCGATCTATCCGCCGGCGCTGACGTCGGCTCCGCTGAATCTGCACACGCACGGAGTGCACGTGAGTCCGGACGGCAATGCGGACAACGTGTTGCTCAACATTCCAGCCGGCCAGGGAAACGTGTACGACTACGCGATTCCGGGGACGATGCCGAACGGTCTGTACTGGTATCACAGTCACCGGCACACCCTCACCGCCCAGCAGACGTACATGGGCCTGGCCGGGCTACTGGAAATCGGCCGGCCGGACGGCAATCTGCCTGTCGTGACGGCAAACGACGTTCCGATTCGCGATATGGCACTGCAGTACAACTTCGTATTCGACCGCAAAGGAAAGGGCCGACAGCTCAACGACGCGAACTGGCCCCAATTCGTCAGTACGTTGACGCCACCCGCCGGTACGGAACTAGCCGACGGGACGTACCGTCCGAGCCTTGCTCCGGTGAATTTCTCGGACACCACCGAGGGCGCGCAGTATTTCACCAACTGGTATACCGGACCGTTGTCCCCGGCCAATCATCGTGGACAGAATCAATTCGTTCCAGGCAATCTGCAGAGCTTCGTGGGTGAATCGACGACTGTACCGGCCGATCCCTCACTGCCGGACAACCAACGCGATGTGCAGTACACCGTGAACGGTCAGTTCCAGCCGTCGCTGAAACTGAAGCCGGGGCAGACCGAGATCTGGGTGCTTGCCAACATCAGCGACTTTGCCTACATGCCGGTCACGTTGACGGAAACCGCAACCGGCGCCCATCCGAAGTTCGCCATCGTAGGGCAGGACGGAAACCCGTTCGACGAGGTCAGGCCACCCGTGGACGGGGACGGAACCAGGCTGGTGATTCCGCCGGCCTCGCGATACGCAATCGCAGTGACGATGCCGGAGTCCGGCGATCTGGTGCTGGAGATGCCACCGCTCGAAGGTGCAAAGCCGGTGAGCAATCCAGGCATTCTCTACACCAACAACGGTACCGACAATCCGCCCGCCGAACTCGGAACCGTCACCGTCGACCCGTCGGTGATCAGTTACGCGGACGGATTCTTCACGTTCCCGACTCAGCAGTTGATCCGTGCGACGCCAGACGAGGGCGAAGGAAAGACGACTCCCTTCGAGTTCGGACAGAAGCTCGATACCTACACCTCGTTCGTGGATACCGCAGCGATGACGCCCGACGTGACCCGCAACCTCACAGTGTCCGGTGGGTTCGGAAACGAGAAGGCCAGCAACAGTGATCCGAAGGCCTTCACCTACGAATTCGCCGACAACACGTTCCCCAACATTCCGCTGATTCAACCGCGACTGAATTCCGTTGAGGAATGGAAGATCACGAACCTCAACAACGACGAACACCCGATGCATATTCACGTCAACGACTTCCAGGTAACGGAAGTTGTGGATCCCGTCGCAGGTACCACGACAGGGGTTCAGCCATGGGGAATCGACAACGTGAACGTGCCCGCTCCGGTGACTGACGAGAATGAGAATGCTCTCGAGCCTGCGTCAGTGACGTTGCGAACGAAGTTCACCGAGTACACCGGAACCTTTGTGATTCACTGCCACCGACTCAATCACGAGGACAACGGTTTGATGGCGACTGTCAACGTGATTCCCGAGGTATCGACATATGCCGTCGCGATACCTGGTTCGGCCGGCGTGCCCGCCAAGGTGCAGATATTCGATGCCAACGGCGACAAACTGATCACTGCTGTGACGCCCTTCCCGTCGTTCGAAGGCACCCCGAGTGTTGCGATGGCGGACGTGAACGGAGACATGGTGCTTGATCTGGTCGCTGGAACAGGTGCAGGCTCGGCTCCGGAAGTGGTGGCGTACAACGCAGTCGGCGGCGTGCCGTTCACCGACGAGTTGGCAAGATTTGCCCCCTTCGATGTGGGTTTTCGTGGCGGAGTGAACATCGGCGGCGTCGATATCGACGGAAACGCACTGGCGGACAACATCATCGTTGCCTCGGGCCCAGGGATGGAGTCGCAGGTCAAGATTTACTCCACCGACCTTCCGGCGGACAAGAGGTCCGCACCCGCAGAATTCGGTTCGTTCTCGCCGTACCCGGGATCGAGTAGCGGAGTCACGTTCGCAACCGGAATGGTTGACAGTCACTCCGGTCGAGCGAGCATCGTGACCGCACCGGGTGCGGGCGAGGAGCCGTTGATCAAGACGTTCCGCTACGACCTGTACGAACCGACGGCGGCTGCGCAGGGCGGCTCCGATGAACACGCAGGTCATACGGCTGGTCCTGTAATGACGTCGCAGTTCTTGGCATTCGATCAGGGCTACCGCGACGGGGTGTCTCTGTCGACGGGTTGGGTGGCCGGCGCCGAGGGCGGCGCAAAGTCGATAGTGGCAGGCATGCTCGGAGGAGAAGGATCAATCCGCGTCTTCTCGAGTGGATCCAGGCTCGACGGTGCACCCGAGATGTACCTCGAGAGTCCAGATCACCATTCGACGGACGTGGCATTTCGGGAGGTTGCAGCTTTCGACCCGTTCACCGCTCCAGAGTCGGGTGTGGGAGTGGCCACGACGAGCACGACTACCGGCGCGGATCTCCTCGTCAGCGGCAGCAACGGAACGGGTGCCGAAGTTCGGAAATTCACTCTCGGTCGTGCCGATCCGTCTGCGACCACATTGACACCGACGCTTGTGGGAACGCTGCCGCCCTATCCCGTCGGCGGGGGAGTTCTGCCGCTCGGCGGCCGATGATCCGGTTTTGAGAGTTGCTGAAAGTAGTTTCATATCAACGTGTCTCGAGCCTTCCTGTTCTCGAAGTTGTCCGGTTTGTCTCTGGTTATCGAAAGTGTGTTCGATTAAACTTTCGGTATGGACAGTCGGGGAGCGTGGCAGCTGGATGGTGAGGGCCTCAAGGGCGAGGTTCTGGATTCTGGTGCGTGTCCGGCACGAGTTGCAGTCGCGGATGGTGTTGTTGATCGTGGAGATGTTTTCCCGGGAGGTTCTCGGCGGGAGAGGTTTTCGGGCGATCGCGCAGTGGTTGCATGGTTCGACGAATTTGGAGATCGGTGAGTGCAGTCTGTTGGTCGGGTTGGCGAGGTTGTTGATGCTCGAGCCTGTTGTGGGCGATGCGTTTCACCGTGGTGACGTGGATGCGTTGAAAGCCCGTCAGGTGGCGTCGTTTTGTCAGCATCCACCGAAGAACATGACCCTGGCGGATGTGGACAAGGCTCGCGGGATTCTGTTGGGGTTGGCGTCGCAGAACATTGCCGATTGTGATGCGGTGCGGGCGGCGATTCGGCGGATCGAGAAGCAGTACGGCAGGCGTGAGGACGGGGTTCCGGTGGGTGAGGATTCGGAGCGTAACGAGTTCTACGCGTCGAAGGGTTTGTACGGGCGGGTGTCGGTGAAGGGTGATCTGGATGCGGTGAACGGGGCACGTCTGATCACGTTGTTGTCGAGTCTGTCTGCGCCGACGCCGGAGAAGGACGGCGTCAAGGACACGCGTACTCCGGCGCTGCGGCGGGCGGATGGGTTTTGCGAGTTGTTGCGCCGGTATGAGCGGGCGGGGTTGGGTCCGGTCGAGGGCGGGGTGAAACCGCACATCACGGTGACTGCGTCGGCGAAAGACATGACAGACCTCAAAGCCTTGAAGGATATGTTGCCGTCGACTCAGGAGTTGGGTTTCGCGTGGGCGGATTGGGTGGGCCCGATCAGTATCGATACCGCGCGGATGTTGGCGTGCGACTGCACGGTCACGCGGATTTTGTTGGATGGGAGTGGTGTTCCGCTCGACTGCGGTAAGGAAGCGAGAACGGCGACGGTGCCGCAGCGGCGGGCGTTGGCGGTTCGTGATGGTGGGTGTGCGTTTCCGGGGTGCGGGACTCCGTCGGGGTGGTGCGATGCCCATCATATTGTTCACTGGGGTGATGGTGGCCCAACGGATCTCGATAATCTGGTCTTGTTGTGTGGTCATCATCATCGGACGCTGCATCACACGGAGTGGCGGGTGGAGATCGGTCCGGATCGGAAATCGGTGTTCTATCCACCGATGTCGATCGATCCGTTCCAGCATCCGATCGGCGGGAACAGCCCACCAACGGCCGCGTGAACGGACATAACTGAAAATGCCAGCGTATGCACCGGGGAAGAATCATGCCCCGTTACATGCGCTGGCTTTTCGTGTTCCGGAGAGTTCAGGGCAGCGACCAGAACTGAGTAGTCACGAGGTAGAAGACGATAACCCAGAACAAGGTCACAGCGGCGACGATTGCCACCCCTTGTGCGTTGGTTTTTGCGACAGGAATCCCCGGAGGCGGACGCAGCCAACGGCGCAGGAGTCGATTCACGTAGTACGGCATCGTGAAGAAACTCATGATGAAGCTCGACAGCAGATTGCCGATCAACAATCCGAGCCAGAGTGGCAGCTTCAGCGGTGACAGCGCCAAAGTAAGCAAGACGACAGTCGGGTAGAGACCGACCCAGACCGCGATCGAGGTTTTTGTCTCCGAAGGTGGAGGGGCCTCGTTTCCGTTCTCGTCGAAGGCAAACCAACTGCCGAACGAATTGTCCACGGTTCGCAGTTCGAAGTCGTGAAACTTGCGGCCCTCGGCGAGGAGTTGTTGTCGCTCAGGGGAAGTCAGCCACGTATCGAGGTGGGCAGCATTGTCGAAGCGATACAGCAGGGTCCATTCATCCTGCACACCGTCGACGGGGCGAAACAGTTCGGTGCCGCGGAATCCGTCGAAAGCACTCTCCACCTCCCGAAGGCGATCCTGCCAGGCAAGGAACTCGTCGATGCTGTCGTCACCTACTCGGTGCGTCACTACGACGGTCAGCAGTGGGTCCGGAGGCCTGATCCCGCCGCTCACTACCTGCTGCGTGGCCGGGCCGTCGAAGAACTGACGACCGCTGTCGAGGTAGTCCTGCCTCGTCGCGCTGTTGATCCACGCTTGAACATGAGCGATGGAGTCGAAGCGGTACACGATCACCCAATCAGGTTGGGTGGGCGTCGGAGCAGCGATTTCTGCCCCGAGGAAGCCTGCATAATCTGCGGCGGCTCGGTTGAGATCTTTCTGCCAGACCTCGAATTCTTTCTCCAGTCCGGCACGCACTCGCTGGCCGATGATGACCGTCGCGGCGCTGTCCGCCGACGTGTGCGCGGTCATCGGTTCAGGCCTGTGTAGATGCGTTCCGGGGTGAGCGGTAGCGACCGGAATCGTGACCCGGTTGCATCCTGCAGTGCGTTCGCCAATGCAGGGGCAACCGGATTGATGCAGCACTCCGCCATGCCCTTGGAGCGGAGAGGACCGACGGAGTCTGATGACTCGACGAGGATCACCTCCGTGCGTGGGATATCTGCATATGTCGGGATCCGGTAGTTACGTAGATTCGGGTTCATCATCGCGCCGTTTGCGTCTACGTGGAAGTTCTCGGTGAGTGCGAAGCCGATGCCCTGGGCGACGCCACCTTCGATCTGTCCCCGCACCTGCGCCGGATTGATGATCACCCCAGCGTCGGTGGCTTGGACGCTGTAGAGAATGCGGATCTCGCCGGTGATGCGATGGACGGCAATCCGGAAGCCATGAGTGTTGGACACCACGCTGCGCGGAGATCCGTATGCCTTCCGCGCCTCGGTGAATCGGATCCCGCGCGGGCGCGCGGCCTCGAGTATCTCTTGCAGTGTTAATCGAGTACTACCGCAGACGATCTTGTCGTCGTCCATCGAGCACTGGTCAATCGACACGCCGGTGTGGTGCGCGGCGAAGGCAAGTAGGCGATCGCGGAGCGCATTCGACGCGCGAAGTACCGCGTTCCCAGCGACAAACAGGCCGGCGCTGGCGAAAGCGCCTGTGTCGAAACCGGTTCGGTCGGTGTCCGACTGAATGATTCGTACACGCGACGGAGTTGTGCCCAGCTGATTTGCGGCGATCTGCACGTGGGCCGTAGAAGTTCCCTCACCGAATTCGACTGTGCCGATGGCAAGTTCGTATACACAGTCTTCGCCGAGGGTGAGCCAAGCCTCGGAAATGTGCTCGGTGGGTGGCGCGGTCTCATGTAGTGAACTGGCGGTACCGGTGCCGATCAGCCAATCGTCTCCGAGCGAGGGAACCTGTTGCCGCTTCAACGCGGTGTCGATCAGATCGATGCATTGCCCCAGTCCGTCTTCGGTGAAGATCACGTCGTCTGGGCCGTCTTCGAGTGCGATCAGCGAATCGCCCGGTCGGACGATATTGCGTCGACGCAGTTCGAGCGGATCCATGTTCAGCGCGACGGCCAATTCGGTCATGGCCGATTCCACGGCAAAGGCCGGTTGCGTCATCCCGTACCCACGCAGAGCGCCGCTCGGGACGTTATTGGTGTACACGGAATACGCATCGAACTTCTTGTTGGCGCAGCGGTAGAGCGATACTGCCGCGCCGCCGGCAAAGAGTGTCTCTCCACCGTGGTTTCCGTACGCACCGGTGTTCGATACGTTGCGATACTGAAAGGCTGTGAGGGTTCCGTCCGACTTGGCACCGAGCTTGATCGTGAGCTTCATCGGATGACGCGGCGACGCGGTGGTGAACTCTTCTTCTCGGGTGAACTCGAGGCAGACGGGACGACCGGTGTCGAGGGTGGCGAGCGCCACCAGATCCTCGCTGATCACTTCCTGTTTTCCTCCGAACCCGCCGCCCACGCGTTTGCAGAACACGCGTAGCTGATCCGGGCGGAGGTCGAAGAGATGGGCGAGTTTGACCTTGGCGATGGAGGGGGACTGCGAACTTGTGCGAACGTGAAGGCGTCCGTCTTCCATCCAGGAGATCGAACCGTGCGTCTCGAGGTGCGCGTGCTGAACCCGCGGCGAGAAGTAGGTGCCTTCGTGGATGACGTCGGCCTCGGCGAACCCTGCCTCGACGTCGCCCACATGACCGTGAAGTTCGAGCAGGATGTTGTGCTCGGGATCTCGAACAAAGGGATCGTCGGATCCGTGCAGGGCTGGAGCGCCGTCGGCCATGGCCTCTTCCGGATCAAACACGGAAGGCAGGATCTCGTAATCGACCTTCACCTTCCGACGGCCTTCTTCCGCAGCGACGACGGAGTCGGCGAGGACGGCCACTACACGCTGACCCACGAACCGCACGACGTTGTCGAGAATGTAGGTGTCGTCCGGATCGACAAGGTGGTCGGTATGTATTGCCGTGGTGAAGAGCTTGCGCGGCACGTCTTTCCAGGTGTAGACGCGATGGACACCGGGGACGGCGAGCGCCTCGGTGGTGTCGATGGAGTTGATGCGTGCATGTGCGTGCGGCGAGTGCAGCACTTTCAGGTGCAGCATGCCGTCGATGGCGGTGTCCATAGTGTATTCGGCTCGGCCGGTCACCACGTCGGTGGCCGCCGGCGCCCCGACGCTGGTTCCGACGGCCTGTCCCGGGAGGGCAACTTCGATAGCACCGACACCGTTGACCGCGTCTTCGATGGATCGGTAACCGGTGCAGCGGCACAGGTTTCCCTTGAGCGCTCGCGGCAAGTCTTCTTTCTGCGCGTCGGTGAGCGCCGCCGAGGTCATGATCATCCCGGCGGTGCAGAACCCACACTGAAAGCCGGGTGCATCCCGGAACTGCTGCTGAATCGGATGGAGATCTTCGGGCGTGCCGAGTCCCTCGATCGTGGTTACCGCGCGACCGTCGGCGCGAAAGGCGGGCGTGATGCAGCTGTGTATCGGTGTTCCGTCGAGCCACACTGTGCACGCCCCGCAGTCCCCGCCGTCGCACCCCTTCTTCACCCCGTGGTGTCCGAGGTGCCGAAGAAACGTCCGGAGACACTGTCCCGGGAACGGCTCCTCGTGGAACTGCCGGTCGTTCACCGTGTAGCTCATGACTGGCTCCCCGTGAGTTCGTTTCGGAGCTCGTCGGCGTAGTGGCGGGCGAGGTGGAGGCGGTGGTCTGGGGTTCCGTTGGGATCGTCGAACCAAATGTCGGCCGAAATGGAGTCGACGGCTCGTCGCAGAGAGTGCTCGTCCGGCATGGTGTCGAACGTCAGCCGGATCGGATGGGTGGTGCCGGCGGTGATGGTGAGGTGAAAGTCGTCGGCGCCAGGAGTCTGCGTCGCGATCATGAAGATCGTCGAACGGCCGAGGTGCGTGAGACTGAAGCGGCGGTGGGCGTGCCGTTTGGTGAGTGCGTGCACCGGGAACTCGATGCTCCGAAGGACTTCGCCCGGCTCCAGGACATTCTGGTGGTCACCGGTCACGAAGTCGCACGCGTCGACGGTCCTCACTGTTCCGTCGGTAGCCCATAGTGTGAACGAAGCCTCGAGTGCAACTGCCAGGGTGATCATCGGTCCGGCCGGAAGCGACATACAGATGTTGCCGCCTACGGTGGCCGAATTCCACACCTTGAAAGACGAGAGGAAGTACTCGCAGCTGACGCGAATAAGTGGACTCGCACGCCAATTGTCCGGCGGGACAAACGCATACAGTTCGGCAACGGTGCACGTAGCTCCGACACCGAAATGAGTCGGGCCGACCTCCAGTGGTGTCCAACCGAGCGCGGTGAGGTCGACCAGTCGACGCGTGTCGGGTTGTTCTGCTGAGAACAGCCACGTTCCTCCCGCGAGCCAGGCGTCGCCGGGACGCCACACGTTCCCTGGGCGATCCGGTGGTCGGCGTATCACGTCGGTAATGGTGGTGATGTCCATGCGCCTGCTCCCCTCGGGGGATGTGTCTTCTCGGAGTGGGACATTACCGAGGTGACGAGACACATTCACACTTTTAGTACATATCGGGCACGCGAAACAGGAGCGATACGTACGTGACATCGACTGGTGCGGCGGTGCATGCGCGTGCCGATTCTGGGTACGACTGCTTGAGAGGCGCGATCAGCCTCTTGCTTTCGCGCTGTTGATTCGGACGCGGCTATGCACTCGGCGGCCGCGGAGATCATGCGGGGCGGGGCGCTGTGAAACCCTTCGAGGTAGGTCGGACCGACCCTCCTGATGAGACGCTCTTTCCGCTCTCGGCCGCCCAACGGGCAACCTGGTTCGCTCAGCAATTCGATCCCGAAGTCCCGATTCTGATAGCGAACTACGTGGAGCTGCGCGGCGAACTCGACGTCGAACTGCTGGATCGCGAAACGCGAGCGGTGGCATACGAGTTTCAATCTCCTTTGCTCAAAGTGATCGAGATCGACGGTCAACCGATGCAGTACGTGGACGAGACATCTGAGATCACCGTCCGTCTTGTCGACCTCCGTGGGTCCCCCGATCCGATCGAGGATGCCCTCGGGTGGATGCGCCGAGATTGCCGGACACAGCTCGACCTGGCAGTTGACGGAATCGTCGCGACCGCTGTGCTGCGCGTCGGGGACGCGCACTATCTGTGGTACAGCCGCATCCATCATGTTGCGCTCGACGGTTTCGGTGCCATGACCATGATGAACCGCATTGCGCATCGGTACTCGGCCTCGGCGGCGAGAAAGGACTCGCAGCCGAGTCGTGCCGCGACACTCCGGACGCTGTACGACATCGACGAGCGGTACAGAATGTCGGATCGATTTGCCGCCGACCGGGAGTACTGGGCTGAGCGCAATACCACCCTCGCCGGATCCAGCCTGGCGGAGGCTTCTGGGCCCGCGCAAACCGAGAGCCGACTCGAAAGCACACTGATGTCGGACCGAAGTTGTGCCCTTCTCTACGAATCCGAGAACCACGCTGCACCGGTCATCGCTGCGCTCGCGTTGTACCTCGCGCGGATGACGGCGAAAGAGACTGTCCAGATTCATGTTCCGATGTCCGGACGGACTACGGCGGTGCTGCGGGACTCGGGCGGCATGATGGTGAACGTCACGCCACTGCTCATCCGTGTCGCAGCGGTCGACACCGTCGGTGAACTGTTCGCCCAGGTCCAACATGAGCTCATGGGTGCATTGCGGCACCAGCGCTGCAGCCTCGACGACATCCGTCGGGACGCAGGCGTGACGAGCGGTCTGGAAGGCGAAGACTCATATGCCGGGCCCATGGTCAACGTCATGCTGTTTCGCCAGGAGGTGCAGTTGGGCGAGGTGGTTGGGGAGTATCACATCGTCACCTCCGGGCCGGTGGAAGACCTTCTGGTCAACGTGTATCCGAGCGGTGAGAGGCTGCGTGTCGACTTCCGGGCAAACCCGATCCGATACGAGGAGGCGGGTTTACGCGAGCACCACCGGAACTTTGTCGGCTTGCTGGAAGAGTTGATCGCGTCTGATTCCGGTGCCGAACTCGCAGACATTCACAGCCCGACGGCCCGGGAGGGCGAGCGACGACAACGCGAAGTCCGGCAACTCGAATATTGGAGACATGAGCTCACCGGCGCGCCCGAACTTTTGCAACTTCCCTTCGATCGACCCAGGCCTGCAACGCAATCGCTGGAGAACGGACGGGTTGAGGTCCTGATCGCCGCCGACACCCACTCGCGGATCACGGCGATGGCGAGTGATCTCGGGACGGGCACTCGTGCGGTCTTACATGCGAGCTTTGCTCTCCTGGTGAGCCGGTTGTCCGGTGCTTCGGATGTTGTGATCGGTACGCCCGCGGGATCCGACGCGAACATCGTCGCCATCCGGAGTCGCGTCGATCTGGTGACGACTTTCACGGCGCTCCTGGACAGTGTCGTCGAGGTCCACAGTAATGCGCGGGCGCACAGCGAGATACGGCTCGAGCAGTTGGTTCAGCCATTGCACGTGGAGGATGTACCCGCCTATGCGCCGGTTGTACAGGTGACGTTCGAGTCCGTCGCCGGCGCTGACGAGCACCCTCGCGACATCGGCCGCGTCGATCTCGGAGTGTCTGCGGTCGAGACTTTCGACGAGGTGGGTACGCCGTCCGGAATCTCGGTGAGGCTCGCGTTTGCCACCGATCTGTTCGACGCCGAGACGGTACGTGGCCTCGGTTTGCGGTTCGCGCGCGTCCTGGAATCCGTCACCACAGATCCGACAATGATGGTCGGCGACATCGATATCTTGTCCGACGTCGAGCGATCCGCGATACGGCCTGTCCGCGGTGACCCGCGCGCTTCGCATCGCACCCTGGCCGATTTGTTCGACGGTGCGGCGCGCACACACCCCGACGGCGTGGCCCTGTCGTATCTCGATGACGAGTTGACGTATCGAGAACTCGACGAGCGTTCCTCGAAGTTGGCCCGAGAATTGATCGACCGCGGCATCGGTCCGGAAAAGATTGTGGCGCTGGGTATGACGCGTTCGATCGAATCGGTTGTCGCGATGTTGGCCGTGAGCAAAGCCGGCGCGGCATTCGTGCCGGTGGATCCGACCTATCCGGATGAACGTGTTCGCTTCATGCTGACCGATTCCGGCGCCGTACTGGGACTCACGGTCGTCGCGGAACTTCATCGCTTGCCGGATTCGGTTCCCTGGTCAGCGATCGACGACGCCGAGTTCCGTGGCCGACTTGCACGGTTGTCCGTGCGTTCCATCTCCGATGTCGATCGGGTGCACCCGATCCGGCCCGACAATCCCGCATACGTGATCTACACGTCCGGGTCCACCGGACTCCCCAAGGGGGTGACGGTCTCGCATCGTGGACTGGAAGCGCTTGCTGCCGAACAGCGTTCGCGGTTCGGTGCGACCCAGGATGCGCGAACGTTGCACTTCTCGACCCCGAGTTTCGACGCCTCGATTTTCGAGTACCTGCTGGCTTTCGGTGCCGGAGCGACCATGGTGATTGCGCCGAGCACGATCTACGGCGGTGACGAGTTGTCTCACTTCCTCGAATCCCAGCGTGTCACGCATGGTTTTGTCACTACTGCGGCGCTCGGAACAGTTTCGCCCGAGGGCCTTTCGGACTTCGGCGACGTGGTGGTCGGTGGTGAGGCCTGTCCGCCGGATCTTGTGCAGCGGTGGGCTCCCGGCCGACGGCTGTGCAATGCGTACGGGCCGACCGAGACCACCGTCATGTCGAACATCGGCGAGCCGATGGTGTCGTCGGAGAACATCACAGTGGGCGGTCCGCTCCGCGGCTTCGAGGAGATCGTGCTCGATCAGCGATTGCACCCCGTCCCCGACGGTGTTGTGGGCGAGCTGTACATCTCGGGAGACGCGCTCGCACGCGGCTACCACCGAAAGTATGCGTTGACGGCAGAACGATTCGTGGCAGACCCCTTCGGCCTCCCCGGGCAGCGGATGTATCGAACGGGGGATTTGGTGCGGTGGCGCCGTGGCCGTGGACTCGAGTACGTCGGTCGTAGTGACTTCCAGGTGAAAGTTCGCGGATTTCGTATCGAACTCGGGGAAATCGACAGCGTCGTGCGGTCGTGTCCGCAGGTCGAGAATGCAGTCACCGTGGCGCGGGCGGCTCCCTCCGGGACAGCGATGATCACCACGTACGTCGTGCCTGCCGGCGGAAGTGCGCTCTCGACGGCCGAGCTGACGCGGTACGTCGCGAGCCGTGTTCCGTCGTACATGGTTCCTGCGGCATTTGTTCTACTCGACGAGTTGCCGGTAACTCCGGCGGGAAAGGTCGATCGCGCTGCCTTACCTGCACCTCGGTTCGATGCTCGGTCGGACGACTTTCGACCGCCCGAGGGCGCTGAGGAACTAGTGCTCGCCGAGATTTTTGCCGATGTTCTAGGCGTCGAGACGGTGGGTGCGGGTGACGACTTCTTCGAGCTGGGCGGGAACTCACTGATTGCCACGAAGCTGATCGCTCGAGTAAATGCCGCTGAAGAAATCGATTTCGGGGTGCGGACTTTGTTCGAAGCACCGACTATCGAATCATTGGCCCGTCACGTGCGGGATGCGAAGTCATCCCGCGTTGATCGCACGCGTTCGAAGCGTCCAATCCTGCAGGCACATTCGTACAGGGACAAGATTCCGGTGTCTGTGGCACAACGACGCCTGTGGTTCGTCAATCAGTTCGACACGTCGTCCCCGGCCTACAACATTCCGATGGTGGTCCGACTGTCAGGTGCCTTGGATGTCGCTGCGATGCAGCGCGCGGTGGGAGATGTTGTCGATCGGCATGAATCGCTCCGTACCGTCTACCCGGCGTCGGTCGACGGCCCACATCAGGTAGTAGTGCCTTCGGAACGCGTGACGTCGAAGATCGCGTGGGAAGTATCCGTGGACGAGGAAGCCTTGGACAGGCGCATCGCCGATCTCGCTCGCGAGGGGTTCGACGTGAGCGCGAACGTGCCCCTGCGCGGCTCCCTTTTTCGGGTCACGCCGGACGATCATGTCCTTGCGCTGGTAGTTCACCATATTTCGGCGGACGGAGCATCCCTCGAGCCGCTGGCCCGAGACCTGACCCGCGCCTACGCGGCGCGGGCTGCGAAACGGGCACCGGACTGGTCGCCTTTGCCTGTGCAGTACGCCGACTACAGCCAATGGCAGATCGAACTGCTCGGCAGTGACGACGATCCGGACACGCTCGAGGCGAAGCAGTTGGACTACTGGACGTCCACCCTGGCCGGTCTACCTGACGTGATCGACCTTCCGCTGGATCGACCGAGACCGGCGGAACGATCCATGCGCGGTGAATCGGTCCGATTCTCGGTGCCCGCAGACGTGCACAGTGAACTCCTCGAACTCGCTCGGAATCACAACACGACACCGTTCATGGTGATGCACGCAGTGCTGGCGGTTCTGTTGGCACGGCTGAGCGCCTCGCCGGACATAGCGATCGGGACTCCGGTAGGAGGGCGCGCCGAGCAAGTCCTCGACGATCTGGTCGGGATGTTCGTCAACACGGTCGTCCTGCGAATCACCGTTGACACCGCCGCGACTTTCGAGGAGATCCTTTCACGAACTCGCGAAGTCGATCTGGCAGCGTTCGGACAAGCCGAGGTGCCGTTCGAGCGAGTCGTCGATGCAGTTGCGCCGGAGCGTTCGTCATCTCGCTCACCGCTCTTCCAGGTTCTGTTGGAATTCCAGAACACCGCAGATCCCCACCTCGAACTACCCGGACTGGGTGTCGATGTTGTTCCAGTCGACGTCGGTGTCGCCAAATTCGACTTGCAACTGTCGCTCACCGAGCAGCGTGGCAAAGACGGCGTCCCCATGGGTTTCGATGCCGCCTTCACCTATGCCTCCGATATCTTCGAGCGCACCACAGTCGCCGAGTTCGGCGAGCGTTTCGTCCGCCTCCTCCGGTCGGTCGTGTCGGAGCCGACAGTGCCAGTAGGGGATACGGAAATTTTGGGCGCGCCCGAGCGTGGGTTGGTGGTGGGTGGTTGGGATGGTGTGGGGGTTGTGGT
>NZ_BCWH01000003.1:0-20241 GCF_001653035.1 Rhodococcus sp. YH3-3
GCCCAAGCCGCTCCCCACGCAGGAGGCTGCGGCCAGGACAGCCGGAACTGCCGCCCCGACGGCGTTGCGCGCCAAGGGACTTGACGACGAAGGTCCGTCGCGTCTGACGTACACCGGCCCGGACGAGGACGGCAAGGCAAAGGCAACACGTGACTCGGCTGCCGACACCGGCGACGGTGCCGCCTCTCGTCGCGAACGTCGTGAAGCCGCACGGACGCAGTCGAAGAGCAATCGAGCTCCGAAGTCCAAGCGCAAGCGCTGAGGTATTAGCGCAGTCAGTACTCGGCAGGCTGGACGGTCACACCACGTGTAGTGCGGTGACCGTCCAGCCTGTTTCGTCTGTGTGGTCGATCCGGCCTGCGACGGCAAAAGTCTGCGTGCCTCGTGTGTACGTCGCACAGACTTCGGCGGTACTCTCCGACACTGCTTGAACGTGGGTGCGGTGAACGGCCGCGCCGCCCAGCTTCCGGGCCGAGAAATCCGAAGTGTAAAGTCTCGCAACAACTTCCAGGACGGACGGCGTCAACACGCCCTTGAGTTGCCGTGGATTTCGTCGTCGGTCGACGGTTTCGAGAACCAGACGTAGTGATCGGTTCCAGAAGATGTCGGCACCTACCAGCCGCGGTTCCGGAGCGTGAGTGAACCCGGTACTGGGCGACGTTCCGTTGTGTGGCGTCTTTCGCGGGCGACGCAGCATCCGGTCTGTTCGGCACTGCGTTCGGTCTGGCCGGCACTGTGGCCGCGACAGCACGACGGTATGCGGGTGAGGCTCGAATTGCGGCGCCGGCTCGAGAACGATCTTGCAGTCCTGCTCCATGACATCCCCCCGGATGATCCTGCGTCCGAGACAGCTGTCTCGGACTTCGCTCCCCCGAGCGATGGTGAGAAGCATGACACGAATCGCTCGAGATGTCGCCGTGATCACCATCGCGACTTAGGGTGATGGCGTGCGGGGACTTCTGTTGGATGTCGGTGGCGTGCTGTTCGGTCCGGGATCGGATCTCGACGGCTTGAGCGCGGTCGTGCGCGCGGTGAAGGCCCGCGGAATCGTGACGGGAATCGTCAGCAACGATCCCGGCGGCGCCAGTGCTCAGTGGTTGCGGGATCTCGGCGACGGGGTCTTGGTCGACGACGTGATCTTGTCCGGTGATGTCGAGATGGCAAAGCCCGACGCCGAGATCTATCTGTTGGCAGCGAGTCGTTTGGGCGTCGAGCCGGAGGATTTCGTTTTCGTGGATGATCTCGAAATCAACGTCCGGGCGGCTGTGGCCGTCGGGATGGTCGGGGTCCATCACGTCGGCTCGGAATCGACCATCGAGGAGTTGTCGATTCTGTTCGATCTCGGCGAAGGAGGGGACACGAAGCCATGGTGAACAGACTGACGACTCAGGATGCCGCTTTCTACTTCCTCGAAGCCGGGACGACGCCGATGCATGTCGGCTCGTTGGGGATCTTCAGGCAACTGCGAAACGGGATCGATCACGAGGAGTTGCTTCGACTTGTCGAAGAGCGGCTCGGATCGGTTCCGCGGTACCGACAGAGAGTTCGCGAGGTGGCGTTCGGTCTGGCCCGCCCCGTCTGGGTGGACGACTCGGATTTCGACATCACCTATCACGTACGCCGATCTGCTCTGCCCAAACCAGGTTCCGACGAACAGCTGATGGATCTGATCGCGCGGCTGACGTCGAGACCACTCGACAGCACGAGGCCGTTGTGGGAGATGTACCTGGTCGAGGGGCTGACCAGAAACAGATTTGCCATCTTCACGAAGTCTCATTCGTCGTTGGTGGACGGCGAGGCGGCTCCAGAGATCAGTCAGGTGATCTTCGATCCGGAGAAGAATCGAGCGCCAGGCCCCGAAGAATTGTGGATGCCCGCCAGGCCGCCGAGCGATACCAGCTTGTTGGTCAGTGCACTGGCGGATCTCGTAACGAGCCCGGGGGAGGGGATCGCACGGGCGCGTGCAGCGTTCAACGACGTGACCACATCCGTCACCGAGGCTGTGAGTGCACTCGGGAAACTCGCGGAAGTGGTTCGAACGGCGACGCAGGTAGCCCCGTCGAGCCCGCTCAACGCCACCATTTCGCGCAATCGACGCCTTGCGGTGGCCAAGACGTCTCTGGAGGACTATCGACGTATTCGCGCGCGGTACGGGTGCGAGATCAACGACGTGATTCTGACCGTCATCGCAGGTGCGATGCGGAACTGGTTGCTCTCGCGCGGTGAACCGGTGACCGAGGCGACCATCGTGCGAGCGATGGTGCCCATGTCGGTCTACACCGACGGCCCGGAGAGTCCTGACGTCGACGATCCGCAAGCGCCCGGACATGTTTCCTCGTTCCTCATCGACCTGCCTGTCGGTGAACCCAACGCGGTGGTTCGGCTCTCGCACGTGGCCCATGCGACGGAGGCATTCGCGCGTCAGGGTCGGCGGGTCACCGCGCAGACGATGGTGCGAATGTCCGGGTTTGCGCCGGCGACGCTGCATGCGATGAGCTCCCGCGCGGCCAGTAGTCTGTCGCAGCGAATGTTCAACTTGATGATCACCAATGCGCCAGGGCCGCAATTTCCGCTTTACCTCGGTGGTGCTCGGATGCTCGAGATGTATCCCGTGTCGCCACTGCTCAAGAATCAGACACTCAGCATCGCCCTGACGTCGTACGACGGAAATGTCTACTACGGTTTGAATGCCGACCGTGACGCGATGTCGGACGTCGACGTCGTTCGTTCGCTGATCTTCGAGTCACTCGAGGAATTGACGGATGCGAGTCGGTGACGAACGAGCATGAAGGTGGTCTCATGAGGGTGTACGTACCGGCGACGGTCGAGATTTTGCAGCAGTTGGTCGCAGATCAGGAGTTCGACCCTATGAGCCGGACGGCTTTTGCGGTCACCCCGACTCTGCGTGAGTCGTACGCGGCGGGGGACGACGACGAGTTGGCCGAGGTCGCCATGGGTGAGGCTGCGCGTGCGTCGCTGCGACTGATCGCCGGAACCGAGGGTGACGTCACCTTCCGGCGTGCTGTCGTCGCCGCCGACGTCGACGATGCCGATGTGAAGTTACGGCCCGATCTCGACGATTCGGTAGTCCGATTGGCGGGTCCTGTCACGATGGCTCAGGTTGCATCTGTGCATGTCGACCTCGAACAGGCAGAATCGGACATCGAGCGCGCTGCTGGCATAGTCGACGCGGCGGATCTCGGTGACGCCGATGCCGAGTTCACGCTCGGTGACGCGGAGGACCACGAGTTGGCGTGGTACGCCGCGCAAGAGTTGCCGTTCTTGCTCGACCTGCTGTGAATGTGCTTACCGTGAAGTAACCTACGGTACCGTAACCTGATAACCTACGGTACCGTAGGCTGTGGGTTCGGAAGGTGAGAGGTGGAGGTCTGATGGGTCTGAAGGACTGGATCGAGGCACCGGCAGCGTCGGTAGTTCCGGCAGCGCGGTCGAAGCTCAATCTGCTTCGCGGTGCGGCGGCTCGGCTGACCACACCATTGCTTCCCGACGACTATCTGCACCTCGCGAATCCGTTGTGGTCTGCCCGCGAGCTGCGCGGCCAGATCGTCGAAGTCCGGCCCGAGACCACGGACTCGGCGACCATCGTCATCAAGCCGGGTTGGGGATTCGACTTCAACTACCAGCCGGGGCAGTACATCGGCATCGGTCTGCATATCGACGGCCGTTGGCATTGGCGGTCGTACTCACTTACCTCGCCTCCCAACTGGGAGAACAAGCGCATTTCCATCGCGGTCAAGGCCATGCCCGAGGGCTTTCTCTCGAGCCACCTCGTCAGCGGGGCCGTGCCGTCGGGAACCATCGTTCGACTGGCCACGCCTTCGGGCAACTTCGCGTTGCCGGATCCGCCGCCGGAGAAGATCCTGTTCATCACCGCCGGCAGTGGCATCACTCCGGTCATGGGCATGTTGCGGACGATGAACCGGCGCGGTCAATTGCCCGACGTCATGCACATCCACTCGGCTCCGACGGAATCCGACGTGATGTTCGCCGACGAACTCACAGCACTGCACGCCGAGCACGAGGACTTCGTGAGCCACGTGCAACTCACGCGACGTGACGGAAAGTTCAAACTCAGTTCTCTCGACACGGTCTGCCCCGACTGGCGCGAGCGCCACACCTGGGCGTGCGGACCCCTCCCGTTGCTCGACGAGCTCGAAGACGTCTGGAAGGCGGAACGCATCGAGGATCGACTCCACATGGAGCGGTTCGCCGTATCGCGCATCGATGCTTCGGCCGACGGTGGCACGGTCACGTTCGAGAAGTCGGGTAAGACGATCACCGTCGACGGTGCGACGACGCTTCTGGAGGCGGGCGAGCAGTCCGGTGCCTTGATGCCGTTCGGTTGCCGCATGGGCATCTGCCAGACGTGTGTCGTACCTCTCGTTGCCGGCCACGCGATCGATCTACGCTCGGGGAAACAGCACGCGGAGGGCGAGCGCATCCAGACGTGCATCTCCGCCGCCGCCGGCGACTGTACGCTGGACGCATAGCTTCTAGGCACACGGAGGACCACGGTGGCCATCACCGATATCAAAGAGTTTTCGCACCTCACCGAGGCCGATGTCGAAGCTCTCGGACGTGAACTCGATCAGATTCGACTCGACATCGAAGACTCTCGTGGGATCCGGGACGCCCGCTACATTCGTCGCGTCATTCGCGTCCAGCGGGCGTTGGAGCTCGGCGGGCGTATCGCATTGTTCGGCAGTCGGTACCGACCGGCATGGTTGGTCGGCACGACCCTGCTGAGCCTGTCGAAGATCATCGAGAACATGGAGCTCGGGCATAACGTCATGCACGGGCAATGGGACTGGATGAACGATCCCGAGATTCACTCCGTCTCGTGGGAGTGGGATCAGACCGGTCCTTCCGAGCATTGGAAGCGCGCCCACAACTACCAGCACCACACGTACACCAATGTCGTCGGTATGGACGAGGATCTCGGTTTCGGGATTCTGCGTATGACTCGTGACGAGCCGTGGAAGCCGATCAACCTCTTCCAGCCGATCGCCAACGTGATCTTGGCGGCCACGTTCGAGTGGGGCATCGCGCTGCACGACCTCACGGCGGCAGCCGAGTTGGAGGGCGCGGAAAAGGGGCAGCTGAACTCGCAGGCGAACAAAGACTTCGCGCGCAAGATCTTTCGTCAGGTGGGCAAGGACTTCATCTTGTTCCCGGCGCTGACGGGGCCGGCGTGGAAGTCGACCATGTCGGCCAATGCGACCGCGAACCTCGTGCGCAACCTGTGGGCGTACGTCGTCATCTTCTGTGGCCACTTCCCGGACGGTGCCGAGAAGTTCACGGTTGCCGAATTCGAGCAGGAGACTCGTCACGAGTGGTACCTGCGCCAGATGCTCGGTAGTGCGAACTTCAATTCCGGCAAGCTCATGGGACTCATGAGCGGCAATCTGAGCTACCAGATCGAGCACCACGTGTTTCCCGATCTGCCGAGCAACCGCTATCCCGAAATCGCTGTGAAGATGCGTGCATTGTGCGAGAAGTTCGATCTCCCGTACACCACCGGTTCGCTCTTCAAGCAGTATCTTCTGGCTCTGCGCACCATCCACAAGTTGGCTTTGCCGGACAAGTGGCTGACCGCAACCTCGGACAATGCTCCGGAAACGTCTTCGGAACTGCGGTTCCGCGACTCGGGATTCCGGGACGCAGCCATGGCGATGGTGGAGGACCTTCGTACCGATCCGATCACCGGTAAGCGTCTCGGTTTGTTGACCGCACTCAAGTCGCAGGCCCGTTCCCGCATGCCGAAGCGCCGGAAGTGATATAGGTTACATCGGGAAAAACCTAACCTACGGTGCCGTAAGTTACGCTACAGTAGGTGCAGTTGATCTGAACGATTCGAATCGAGAATCGTTCTGCACTTACTACTTTGCGCCTAACTCACTGCTAGGAGGCTTTCCATGGCGATTGCAGATGTCAAGGAATACGCACATCTCACGGACGCCGACATCGAGGCGCTCGGCCGCGAACTCGACGCGATTCGTCGCGACATCGAGGAGTCGCGCGGCGAGAAGGATGCGCGATACGTGCGCAACGTCATTCGTCTGCAGCGTTCGCTCGAAATCGGCGGCCGCGCAGTGCTTTTCGCCAGCCGTCGTCGTCCGGCGTGGCTCGCCGGAGTTGGCCTGCTGACGCTCTCGAAGATCATCGAGAACATGGAACTCGGGCACAACGTGATGCACGGGCAGTGGGACTGGATGAACGACCCGGAGATCCACTCCACCTCGTGGGAGTGGGACGTCACCGGCCCGTCTGCGCACTGGAAGCAGACCCACAACTACCTGCATCACAAGTACACCAACGTCCTCGGAATGGACGACGACGTCGGATACGGACTCCTCCGCGTCACCCGCGATCAGCGCTGGAAGCCCTTCAACGCCGGCAACCTGGTCTACAACACGCTGCTCGCGCTGTTCTTCGAGTACGGCATCGCCGCACAGCACCTCGAGCTCGGCAAGGTGGCCAAGGGCCGCGCCGACAAGGAAGAGACGCAGCGCAAGCTCCGTGAGGTCGGCGAGAAGATCGGCAAGCAGGTCCTGCGCGACTACGTCATCTACCCGGCCATCACCGGCCCGGCGTGGAAGAGCACGTTGTCGGCCAACTTCACCGCCAACACTCTGCGGAACGTGTGGACCAACGCGGTCATCTTCTGCGGCCACTTCCCGGACGGTGCCGAGAAGTTCACCAAGGAAGACATCGACAAGGAAACGCAGGCTCAGTGGTACCTGCGTCAGATGCTCGGCAGCGCCAACATCGAGGGCAGCGCGCTCATGGACTTCATGACGGGCAACCTGAGCTACCAGATCGAGCACCACCTGTTCCCCGATCTGCCCAGCAACCGCTACAAGGACATCGCGGTCACGGTGCGTCAGCTCGCGGACAAGTACGACTTGCCGTACACGACGGGCCCGCTTGCCGTGCAGTACGCCAAGTCCTGGCGCACCATCGCCAAGCTGTCGCTGCCCAACAAGTACCTCAAGGACACCGTCGACAATGCGCCCGAGACGGCGTCGGAGCGGATGTTCGACGGCGAACTGACCTCGACTGTCGATCCCGTGACCGGGCGTCGCAGTGGCCTCAAGAGCGCCATCGCACGTAAGCGCAAGAGCGGAAAGCTGCGCAGCCTCCTCGGCCTGCGCTGATCGTCGACTGCGCTGACCGTAGACAGCAAGCGGCCCGACACCATTCGATGGTGTCGGGCCGCTTTGCTGTTCTCGCCCGGAACGTCGCTCGGGGGCGCTCAGTACTGATCGTTGGACTTGATCGCTTCCAGCAGTTGTCGCACAGCGACGACGCGTCGAGCTGATTTGCCCTCCAGTAGGTCGAGCTTGCATTCGGGATCTGCCGGCGGTCCGAGGTGCGTGCATCCGCGCGGGCAATCCTCGATCGCCGCAGCGAGATCCGAGAACGCCGCCACCACGTTCTCGGGCGAGATGTGCGCCAGACCGAACGAACGGATGCCCGGGGTGTCGATCACCCAGCCGCCACCGGCGAGCGGGAGTGCCACCGATTGCGTCGACGTGTGCCGGCCCTTGCCGACGCCGGATACGATGCCGACCGCTCGATTGGCATCGGGGACAAGGCGATTGACCAGTGTCGACTTTCCGACGCCGGAATGTCCGATCAGGGCGGTCAACTTGTGCTCGAGGATCTGCGTCAGTTCGTCCAGGGGATCGTCGCGACCGGCGACGACCACTTGGATGTCGAGGTCGGCGAACGTGCTCGCGAATTCCTCCGGCGGTTCGAGGTCGCTCTTGGTCAGGCAGACGATCGGCGTCAGGCCACCCACGTAGGCGGCGACCAGTGCGCGCTCGACGAAGCCGGTGCGCGGTGGGGGATCGGCGAGTGCCACGACGATGAGTAACTGCTCCGCGTTCGCGACGACGATACGTTCGAAGGGATCGGTGTCGTCGGCGGTCCGTCGTAGAACCGTCGAACGCTCGGAGACCCGGACAATGCGCGCCAGGGTGTCGGTTTTGCCCGACAGATCGCCGACTATGTCCACCTGATCGCCGACGACGATGGGGGTTCGGCCAAGTTCGCGGGCGCGCATCGTGACGATCAGCCGGTCGGGATCGCCGCCGAGGACGCAACCCCAACGGCCACGATCCTTCGACACCACCATCCCCGATTCGGCCGAGAGATGTTCGGGCCGAGTCTTCGTACGGGGGCGGGATCCGCGCCCGGGGCGTACCCGGACGTCGGACTCGTCGTACTGCCGCGGACTCAGAAGCTTGCCTTCGGTGTCGCCGGCGAACTCTCGAGCATGTCGATCCACATGTTCTCGAAGCCCGGCAGTGTCTTGGCCGTGGTTCCGACATCGTCGACCTCGACACCGTCGACGACCAGGCCGATGATGGCGCCGGCTGTTGCCATGCGGTGGTCGGCATACGAGAGCCATTGTCCACCATGGAGTTCCGCGGGAACGATCGTCAGGCCGTCATCGGTTTCGGTGACGGAGCCGCCGAGTTTGTTGATCTCGTCGGCGAGGGCGGCGAGACGGTCTGTCTCGTGCCCGCGCAGGTGCGCGATTCCTCGTAGATGCGAGGTGCCCTCGGCGAGAGCGGCCAGGGCCGCCACGGTGGGGGTCAGCTCTCCCACGTCGTGGAGGTCGATGTCGATGCCGCGCAGTTTCTCCGGGCCGCGGACGGTCAGGACACCATCGGCGAGAGTGACGTCGGCCCCCATCGAGGCGAGGATCCCGCGGATCGCGTCGCCGGGTTGCGTCGTCGACGACGGCCACATCGGGACGCTGACGGTTCCGCCGGTCACTGCGGCAGCGGCCAGGAACGGTGTGGCGTTGGAGAGATCGGGTTCGATCGCCCAGTCCACGGCGCGCACCGGCCCCGGTGCCACACGCCAGGTGTCCGCGTCACCGCCCGTGGCTGGCGTCGTCACGGAAACTCCGGCCTCGCGGAGCATCTCGACGGTCATGTCGATGTGTGGCATGGACGGGACGGGCTTGCCGTCGTGGTGAACGGTGACACCCTCTTCGAACGCAGCAGCCGAGAGCAGGAGACCGGAGACGAACTGCGACGAACCGGATGCATCGATGGTGACCGTCCCGCCGCGTAGGGATCCGGTTCCGGTGACGGTGAACGGGAGTGCGTCACCCTCGATCCGAGCGCCGAGACCGCGCAGTGCTTCCAAGATGGTGCCGAGCGGTCGTGTGCGTGCTTGCTCGTCGCCGTCGAAGTGGACGATGCCGTCGGCCATCGCGGCGAGTGGCGGCAGGAAGCGCATCACGGTGCCGGCCAGGCCGCAGTCGACCTCGCCGCCGCGCAGGGGTCCAGGGGTGATGCGAAGCGTGGTCGCATCACCGGCTTCCTCGACGCCGATGCCGAGGTCACGCAGAGCTGCGATCATCAGGTCGGCGTCACGGCTGCGGAGTGCACCGGTGATCGTGGACGGGCCATCCGCAAGTGCGGCCAGAATCAGAGCTCGATTGGTGATGGACTTGGATCCGGGCAGCGTCACCACTGCATCGACGGGTGCTTGGGCCCTCGGGGCGCTCCACAGACTCAGACTCACATGGTCCATCTTCTCTCATCGGTGGGGGAATGGTCGAAACCGTGCCACCCTGGGTGTCATGTGCGGAAGGTATGCGACCACAGCGGACCCGGCCACCCTGGCGGTGGAACTCGACGCGCTCGACGAGACCGACCACTCGGCGCCCGTCGAAGCCGATTACAACGTGGCCCCCACGACCGAGGTGTTGACCGTCGTCGAACGCCACGATCGGGAGAACCCCGACAGCGATCCGACCAAGAGGATTCGGCGGATGCGGTGGGGATTGGTGCCGTCGTGGACCAAGGAACTGGGCAAAGGCCCGGTCCTGTTCAACGCCCGCGCCGACTCGCTGGCGGAGAAGCCGGCGTTTCGGACCGCCTTCAAGTTCAAGCGTTGCCTGGTCCCCATGGACGGGTGGTACGAGTGGCAGACCGAGGCCACCGGCGGGAAGAAGGCAGCGAAGATTCCTTACTACATGCACCCCGACGACGGATCACGGCTGTTCATGGCGGGCGTGTGGTCTGCCTGGCGGGACCCGAGGGTCGAGAACGCGAGCCCCGTTCTGAGCTGCTCGATCGTCACGGTCGACTCTCTCGGTCACCTCGAGCAGGTTCACGACCGCATGCCCCTCGCCCTGCCTCGTGACCGCTGGGAGGCGTGGCTCGATCCCGACAACACCGTCGATTCGGCTCTGCTCGAACCGGTACCGGACCTCTTCGAGCGGATCGACGTCGATCGAGTCCGGCCGCTGGTCAACAGTGTCAAGAACAACGGGCACGAGTTGATCGAGCCGGACGTCGACCGTGCCGGCGAGCAGATCAGCCTGCTCTAGCAGTCAGCCGAGAGCCCAGGTGACGGTCACTTCGAACGAGACCTGCTGGGTTCCCGGGGCGAGAACCATGTCGGACATCGAGGCGTCGGGAGCGCGCATGGTCTGACCGCCACTCGTGTCGTGTGCCTCGGTGATGGTCACGACGTTTTCGAGCGACGTCCCGGACAGATCCGCGTACTGCTCGGCACGGTTCTTCGCGTCCTCGAAGGCACGGGTGCGAGCGTCGGCCAGAAGCTGAGAGTCGTCGTCGATGGCGAAGGCGACGTTACCGAGCCGTGCCGCGTTTCCGCCCGCCGCGATGCCGGCGTCCAGGACAGAAGAGGCCTTGTCGAGATCGCGGACGACGATTCGTACCGAGTTGGTCGCCCGGTAGCCGGTCACGTTGCCGCCGACGAACGGTCCGCCGCTGGCGTCGTACTGCGGCTGGACGGACAGATCGCTTGTCTGCACGTCCTCGGGGGCAACCCCGGCGGCGACTATCGCGTCGATCATCTGACGGGCCTTGTCATTCGCCTCCGAGACCGCTCCCGATACATCCGGGGCAACCACCTCGATGCCGATGTCGGCATTGAGGATGTCCGGCGCCCCGCGGACCTGCCCTGATCCGACTACCGTGACTTCCTTGGCGGCATTGTCCGAACTCCCGCAGGCCGTCAGCGAGACGGTGAGGGCTGCCGCTGCAGCGGTCAGTGCAAGAGTTTTCAGGTGTGGTCGCATGGTGAGACCGTAGCGACCGGATACTCAGCCCGCCGTGATTTGCGCCGTGACCGCGCCACTGAGCTGCGTGAGGTCCGTCGGAGCCAGCTCGATTTCGAGCCCGCGTCGGCCGGCGCTGCAGAGAATGCGGTCCCAGTCGAGCGCCGACGCATCGATCACTGTCGGCAGTTTCTTGCGCTGGCCGAGCGGTGAGATACCGCCGAAGACGTAGCCGCTCGAGCGCTCGGCTTCGGCGCGATCGGCCATGACGGCTTTGCTCGCACCGAGGGCAGCGGCTGCAGCTTTGAGCGAGAGCTTGTCCGGGACCGGCAGGACCGCGACGGCGAGCTTGCCGGTGTCGAGTTTGACGACCAAGGTCTTGAAGATCTGGGCGGCCTCAACGCCTGTCGACTCTGCCAGTGCAGTGACCGCCTCGTCGCCGAAAGATTCGGCGCGAGGATCGTGGTCGTAGCTGTGGACGCGGTGCGGTGTCTTCGACTTGTCGAGAAGTACGGTCGCAGGGGTCGCTGTTCCGGCCATGTGGAACACCCTATGTGGATCGCCGACAGGTGCATTCGACCAGGCCGGGAACAGAGTCGCTGACTCCCGTGTTGGTACCAGTTGATGAAACTTGTCCCGAGAAGCGAAGGAGCGACCGTGCTGGCTGTGTGTGAGCCACCACCGGCCCGTGGGTCGGATCTTCAGTTGGCGGTAACCTTGATCCCTACGGCTAGTGAAGGGATCAGAGTGCTGGAACACGACCGGCCCAAGGACGAACCGTCAGGGGTAGCTGAACCTATCGACGGCGCAGTGTCCGAAACGCCCGAAACTGCGGATGAGTTGATTGCCCGGTTCGAGCGCGACGCGCTCCCGCTGCTCGACCAGTTGTACGGCGCTGCCCTGCGCATGACGCGGAATCCGGCTGATGCCGAGGATCTCGTGCAGGAGACGTACGTCAAGGCGTACACCGCTTTCCGTTCGTTCCGTGCCGGTACCAACCTGAAAGCCTGGCTGTACCGGATTCTCACGAACACCTACATCAACTCGTACCGCAAGAAGCAGCGCCAACCCGCGCAGTATCCGACGGACGAGATCACCGACTGGCAGTTGGCCGCCACCGCCGAGCACACTTCGACGGGGCTGCGATCGGCCGAGGTGGAGGCGCTCGACGCGTTGCCTGACGACGACATCAAGGCGGCGCTGCAGTCGCTTCCCGAGGAATTCCGTATGGCCGTGTACTACGCCGATGTCGAAGGATTCCCGTACAAGGAGATCGCGGAGATCATGGGCACACCCATCGGAACGGTGATGTCGCGACTGCACCGTGGTCGCAAGCAATTGCGTGGTCTTTTGGCCGATGTCGCAAAAGACCGGGGATTCAATCGGGACGGCGCGGTCGACACAGCCACAGTCGCAGCCACCGAGACGGAAGGTGTCACACGATGAGTGAGCAGGACGAATTCGAAAGGCTCGACTGCTCGGCAGTCATCGCCGACGTCTGGTTGATGCTCGACGGTGAATGCGACGATTCAAGTCGTGCTCGCCTGCAGCGTCATATCGACGATTGTGGATCGTGCCTCGAGGCCTACGGGATCGAAGAGAAGGTCAAGAGCCTGATCAACCGTAAGTGCGGCGGAGACCATGCGCCGGAAAGCCTGCGTCAGAGGCTCACCGTCGAGTTGCGTCGGACCATCGTCATAACGACTACCGAAACCGACAGCTAGCCCGTCAGCGAAGATCTGAGCGGCAGCAGTCGGAAGGCAGTAACGCCGAGGGGCGGGGAAGCAATGCTTCCCCGCCCCTCGGACGTTTTGTTGCGCTACATGTCAGGCGTTTGGACGCTTGCCATGGTTAGCGGCGTTGCCCTTACGGCTGCGCTTCTTACGACCACGCTTACCCATGATTGGTCTCCCTTCTGTTTCTTTCGCGTCATTGTTTCACGCCGATGCCGGTGTGGTTCCATTGGCAGGTCGATCGAGTGATCCGTCGACGTATTTTCGTGGTCAGAGTGCAGTTCCGACAGAAGTGAGGTTCACGATGGCAGAAGACGTGCGCGCCGAGATGGTTTCGACGGTCTACCAGGTCGTCGTGAGCGAGGGAGACGTCGTTGCGGACGGCGACACCCTGGTCATCCTCGAATCCATGAAGATGGAGATTCCCGTCCTGGCCGAGGTTCCGGGAACGGTGACGACGGTGGGCGTCAAGGTCGGCGACGTGATTCAGCAAGGCGATCTGATCGCCGTGATCTCCTAAGCCGGACGATGTCCACTCTCAGCGACCTCCTCGCCGAACACACCGACCTTCCCGGTGCGGCGGTCGACCATCTCCAGCGCGTCGTGGGGGAGTGGCAACTGCTCGCCGACCTCTCCTTTGCCGACGTTCTCTTGTGGGTGGGCACCGAATCGGAGAAGAACCGATCCGAGGGGACGGTCATCTGCGTCGCGCATTGCCGGCCGACAACGGCATCGACGGCTTTTCCGGAGGATGCGGTCGGAACGGTCGTTTCCGAGTCCGAGCACCCGCAGGTTCTTCGCGCTCTCGTGGAGGGCCGCGTCGTGCGCGGGGAAGACGAGACGTGGCGTGAAGGAATGCCGCCGCGTCGGGAAGCCGTTCCGGTGCGTCTGGACGGGCGAGTCATCGCTGTTCTGAGCCGCGACACCAACCTGTCGCACCAGCGAGCGCAGAGTCCGCTCGAACTCGCGTATCTCGATTGCGCCGAAGACCTGTGTCAGATGATCAGCGACGGAACCTTCCCGATCCGAGAATCGCGCTCCGACACGAACTCGAGCCCACGTGCGGGCGACGGCTTCATCCGTCTCGATACCGAAGGCACAGTCGTCTATGCCAGCCCGAACGCGCTCTCGGCCTATCACCGGATGGGTCTGAGTTCGGATCTGGTGGGCCAAGACCTCGCAGCGCTGACCCGTTCGTTGGTCACCGACCCGTTCGAGTCTCAGGAAGCTGCGGGATACATCCGAGATACGTTGGCGGACAAGCCCGGTCGCCGTATGGAGATCGAGGCGCGCGGGGCGACCGTTCTGCTGCGGGCCCTGGTTCTCAAGCCTGGCGGCCGGCATGTCGGTGCTGCGGTCGTCGTCCGCGACGTCACCGAGGTCAAGCGTCGTGATCGCGCTCTCCTGAGCAAGGACGCAACCATCCGCGAGATTCACCATCGAGTGAAGAACAATCTGCAAACCGTCGCGGCGCTTCTGCGTCTACAGGCCAGGCGAACCGGCAACGACGAAGCGCGACAAGCGTTGACAGAGTCGGTGAGACGCGTGACGTCCATCGCCCTCGTTCACGACACCTTGTCGATGTCGGTGGACGAAGAGGTGGATCTCGACGAGGTGATCGACCGGTTGGTTCCCATGCTCTCCGATGTCGCGGGAGTAGGTGTGCCGGTGACGATTCGGCGTGAGGGCAGTTTCGGAGTGTTCTCCGCCGAGCGCGCCACCCCGCTGGTCATGGTGCTGACGGAGTTGGTGCAGAACGCGATCGAGCACGCTTTCGATCCGGGTGTGACCGGCACGGTCACACTCAGTGCCGAGCGTTCTGCACGCTGGTTGGACGTGATCATCCACGACAACGGGCGCGGCCTGCCGGAGAACTTCGACCTCGAGAAATCCGATCGCCTCGGACTCCAGATCGTGCGGACTTTGCTGGGCGCCGAACTCGGTGGCTCGCTCGGACTGCACCCGGGAAGCGGAGGCGGTACCGACGCGGTTCTGCGTGTGCCGCTCGGTAGACGTTCTGCGCGTTACTGATTCGAGCCGCGTTAGCGATTCGAGCAGACAAAAAGCCCGGCACCATGTGGTGCCGGGCTGTCGTCTTCGACTGTGCAGAGGGGCTGTTCTCCGCCGCGAGTCGAACGTCTCGGTTCTACCTAGACGGAAGTGCGTGCACGGGTACGTGCGTTACGACGCTTGAGTGCGCGACGCTCGTCTTCGCTCATTCCGCCCCAGACGCCTGCATCCTGGCCGGACTCGAGAGCCCACGACAGGCACTCGGCGGTGACGGGGCAGCGGTTGCAGACAACCTTGGCATCAGCGATCTGAGCGAGGGCCGGTCCACTGTTTCCCACAGGGAAGAACAGTTCGGGATCCTCGTCGCGACAGATTGCGTTGTGGCGCCAGTCCATCTTTTTTCGCTCCTTAATTGGGTGTGTATTCACACCATTTGGTACCAATGAGTTTGTGTGTGCGTCATCAATGTTTCCGCACTGTTACTTGTGAATGCTTTCACGAACTCGCGGTATGTCAATAGGTTTGAACGGGTTCGTGGGCCAACTCACTAATTTGTGACACACCTGACGGCCACCTGGGCGTCACCGGCATTTTACCCGATTTCGACCTTTTGGCACCAGAGTTTTTGCAGGTCAAACGTGTTGCCTGACTCACGTCGTAATCGGTGCGAACACTTCCAGTGCATCCGGGACCGAGGTGAATTCGACCTTTTCACGAAGTCCGATGTAGTCGCCGTCCATCTGGAGTCCGATCGGTCGCGACGATTCGATGGTGATTGTCGGGACGTCGTCGGTGCGTAAGAGGACCTTCGATTTCGGCTCCGCGCCGCGTGCGAGTAGTTGCCGCACAACCCGCAGGGACGGCAGAACTTTGGTGCTCGTCATGGCGAAGATGCCGAGTCCACTGTCGAAGGTCGTTCCCGGATTGGTGTGGACGGGACGCTCTTCCAGATATGTCCACGGGCTCGAGTTCGAGACGAATGCGTAGTGGACTCCGGAGACGGGATCCTGATCGGGAAGGTGGACGGTCAGCGCTGGTTCGGCTCGCTTGGCACGGAAGAACGCCGCGATCGCGGTTCGGACATACCGGGCGGGTGTGGCGGCGTCACCGTTCTTACGGCTGGCGTCGACGGCCTCGCACACATCGGCGTCGAGGCCCATTCCGGCGTTGAACGTGAACCAACGGTTGTCGCAGTGTGCGAGCCCGATTCGGCGCCTGGTCCGTTCGGAGAGGAGGTCGACGAGTTGGTTCGTGGCGTCGATCGGGTCGGCGGCAATACCGAGTGAGCGCGCGAAAACGTTTGCCGAGCCGCCTGGGACGACAGCGATCGTCGGGATCGGACCGACCGGAACCGATTTCATCGACGCGGGATGCGGTGACCCGAGCAGTCCGTTGACCACTTCGTTGACCGTTCCGTCGCCACCGTGGACGATCACCGAGCCGAAGCCGTCTTCGTGGGCTTCGCGCGCCAGTTCGGCAGCATGACCCCGATGTGTGGTGTGCGCCACAGTAAGTCGCACCCGACTCTCGAGGGCGTGTGCCAACAGGTCACGACCGGCAGCGGTGGTGGAGGTGGCATTGGGGTTGACGATCAGCAGTGCGCGCACGGGGCATGAGCCTATCCGGTGTCGTGTTCTAGGCTGGCCTCGTGCCGAATACCGCCAGTCCGAACGCCCTGCCCAAGACAGTCACATGGGCGGGTGCCCTCGTGACGCTTCAAGGGCTGGTTGCCGCCGGGTTCGCGATCGTCGCAGTGATTCGCGGTGCAACCGGCCACGATCAGAGCGTCACCAACGGATACGGATTTGCCGCCTGGGTCGCGATCCTCGGCGGCGCGGTGTTGGCTGCCGGTATCGCTTTGCTGACGGGCCGCCGGTGGGGCCGGGCAATCGCCGTCGTCGCACAGTTGCTGCTCCTGCCGGTCGCCTGGTCGCTCCTGACCGATTCGCATCAGGTGCCGCTCGGCATCGTTCTGGGTGTCGTCGTTCTCGGCGCTCTGGGCTGCCTGTTCTCGGCTCCGACGTCTCGATGGATGGCAGCGGAGTACGGAGCGTACGCAGACGAGGTGTCGCCGGAAGAGGGACGCCCGGACGAGACCGACGAGCCGCGGGACAAGTAGGACGGAACGCCTACCCTGCTTCGGTCCTACTCAGCTTCGGCGGCGAGAGCTCCGAGGTGAGTACCGGTCAGGCGATACGTGGTCCACTCCGTCTGTGCGTCGGCACCGAGTGACTCGTAGAACTTGATCGAGGGGGTGTTCCAGTTGAGCACCGACCAGGACAGCCGGGTGTAGTCGTTGTCGGTGCACTCCTTGGCGAGTGCGGCCAGAAGAGCCTTCCCGTGGCCTGATCCGCGCTGACTGGGCTTGACGTAGAGGTCTTCTAGGTAGATGCCGTGAGCGCCGTCCCACGTCGAGAAATTGCGAAACCACAATGCCATGCCGACGACGTCGTCGGCCGAATTCACAGCGACGTGCGCGAAGGCCGTCGCGGCCGGCCCGAACAACGCCTCGCCGATCTGTTCCGCCTTCACGGTGCACTCGTCGAGGGCCTTCTGGTAGTCGGCCAACTCGTAGATCATGTCGGTGATCGGCTGGACGTCTGCGGGCGTGGCGCGTCGGATCATAAGGAGAATCTTAGGCCTCAAGCCTCGACGAGCGGCGGCACGTTGTGATGGACGAGGTGGGTGGCGCCGTGCTCGTAACCGAGAACCGAGTATGCGCCGGGGGACAAGGCGAAACGCTTTCCTTCCGTCACCGGGAGCTCGAGCCAGCGGGCGATGAGTGCGCGTGAGAAGTGGCCGTGCCCGATCAGGATCACGTCGCGTTCGGGTAGTTGCGAACGCACCATCGACAGCACCATGTCGGTGCGGGCGTGGATCTGATCGGCCTGCTCGCCGCCGGGGCACGGGTGCGTCCAGACGGTCCAATCGGGCACCGTTGCGCGGATCTCGGGCGTCGTGAGGCCTTCGTAATCGCCGTAGTCCCATTCGGACAGTGCATCCCAGGTTCGCTCTTCCGGCAGGCCGGCGAGATCGCCCGTCAACTGTGCGCGCAGCCGCGGACTCGTCAGAATCATGGGGTTCCGGAGGTCGAGGGTTCGCAAGCGATTTCCGGTCGCGGTTGCCTGCATCTCGCCGAGCGGAGTCAGCGGAACCTCGGTCCGGCCCGTGTGTTTCCCGGTTCGTGCCCACTCGGTTTCACCGTGTCGCATGAGTACGACGCGAGCACCGAGGGGGATCGACGAGGGGGCGGACTGGGACGTCATGTCGACCATCATTGCAGGCTGCCTCGCGTGTGTAGCTCGCCTCCTGGCGCGAAGTGCGCAAGGATCTACGTGTGACGACGGTTCTCGCAGTGGCGAATCAAAAAGGCGGCGTGGCTAAAACCACCACCGTCGCTTCTCTCGGTGCGGCTTTGTCCGCGCTCGGACAACGAGTTCTGGTGGTGGATCTCGACCCGCAGGGCTGCCTGACGTTCTCGCTCGGACATAACCCGGATCGCCTCGAGCGTTCGGTCAACGAGGTCCTGGCGGGTGATCTCGACGCGGTCGACGCCGTGCTGAAGACGGACGACGGTATGGATCTCCTGCCGGCCACGATCGATCTCGCGGGCGCCGAAGCGCTGCTCCTGATGCGACCCGGTCGAGAGTTCGCGCTCAAGCGGGCGCTGTCTCCGCTCCTGGGCTCTTACGACGTCATCATCATCGACTGCCCACCGTCGTTGGGTGTGCTCACACTCAACGGATTGACTGCGGCGCAGTCGGTTCTGGTTCCACTGCAATGCGAAACCCTCGCACACCGCGGCGTCGGACAGCTGCTGCGTACGGTTCGTGAAGTCCAAGCCATCACCAACCCGGATCTTGTTCTGCTCGGCGCACTTCCGACTCTGTACGACGCTCGAACCACGCACAGTCGCGACGTGCTCGCCGACGTCAGCGACCGCTACTCCCTGGCCGTTCTGGCGCCTCCGATCCCACGCACCGTCAAGTTCGCCGAGGCGTCCGCGTCGGGTGCGACGGTCCTCGCCGGACGAAAGAACAAGGGTGCGGATGCCTATCGTGAACTCGCGGACAATCTCGTAAAGCATTGGGCTGGAAACGAAGTCGTGACTTTCGCGCCGGAGCTGGCGCTCTGAGGAAGGCGAGCTTCTAGCGCAGCGCGAACAAGGTATCGCCGCGCTGTTCCAGAATCGTCTCGCCCGCACTGGCGAGCACGATCGGTGTCGCCGTCTCACCGCGGTCGACTGCGATCATGCGCTGCACCGCTCCGTCCGACGGACTGACGGCTGCAATGCCGCCCGGAACGGGGATGAGCATCTGACCGGCAACCATGCTTCCGGGTCCGGACGTTCCGTTGACGATCCACGTCGGAGCCAGATCGCTCAGGCGCAGGTTGACGGTCTGCGAGCCGGTCCACCACGTGATCGAAGCCTTGTCGGCGTGGGTGCGGGCGCCTTCGGTCACCGTTCCCTCGATCGGATAGTCGACGATCGGATTGCCGGATCCGTCGAAAATAGTGATGCGAGAAACGGTTCCGTTGGCGGCAGGGAGGTAGACGGCCGTCTTTTCGCCGGCCACGGCAAGCAGGCGGGCGCCCTCGGAGTCGAGGAGAATCGCGGATCCGTACTCTTCGGGTTCCTGGGCGTCCTTCGGTGCGGGATTCATCACCGTCAACCTGTTGGAGGCTTCACCGGGGCAGCGTTCGAGTACCGAGACTCGGTTGGCGCTCGACGCAGCGTCGAGCAGCGTGCATCCGGTGCGGGGTTGCTTGTTGGGGTTGACCTTCGCGTCGACCCGGCCGTACTCGAGGGTTCGGACGAGGTCCGAGCGCCACAGTTCCATTCGCTCACTGCCGCGCGAAATCAGGTAGGTGCCGTCCGCTGAAAGGCTGACCGCGGAATCGGCGTCGCTGTTGCGCTGGTCCTTTCGGGCGCCGGTGTCGGCGACCAGTGACGTGACCTGAGAGCAACCGCGATCGTCCTGATAGACGCTGACGGCGCGATCCCACGAACCGATCGCGCCGCACAGCGGAATGTTGCGCGCGTATCGCCACACTTCTTCGCCCGTTGCCGGATCGCGGCCGATCACCTCTGAGCCGTCGGCGGTGACGACGGCATTTCCGACGGTGATCGGTGCCGTCGAGTCGGCACTGGGAGATTCCCACGTCTGCTTCAGGATGTCGGGTAACAACACCGACGTCGACAGAGGCGGGAGTGGAGATTCGGCGGTGACCGAGGTGGTTCCGCGCGCATCACTGCGCAACCACACAACGGTCACCGCCACGATTACGGCCAGCGCGATTGCCAGCGCACCGATCACATCTGAGCGAGTACGCCTTTCGGGAGCCAGCACATCGGCAGCTTACTCTGCGGCGCCTGCCGTCGCGGAAGCCGCGGGGCGACGACGCCGACGGCGACGCGGCTTG
>NZ_BCWH01000003.1:20251-75872 GCF_001653035.1 Rhodococcus sp. YH3-3
GGGTCCGGTTTCGGCGGGGAGCGGCCTTCTCTTCGGGGCCGTCCGAGTCGGTCGACTTCGGCGCGTCTGCTTTTTCCGTTGCTGCCTTGTCCGTTGCTGCCTTCTCCGGGGCGGCCTTGGCCTTGCGAACAGTGCCCTTGGCATCGGCCGGAATGGACAACTCTTCGTAGAGGTGCGGCGAGCTGGAGTAGGTCTCGACCGGGTCGGGGATTCCGAGGCTCAGTGCCTTGTCGATGAGCTGCCAGCGAGGGATGTCGTCCCAGTCGACCAGCGTGACGGCGATGCCGGTGCGTCCGGCGCGGCCGGTACGACCGATGCGATGGACGTAGGTCTTCTCGTCCTCGGGGCACTGGTAGTTGATGACGTGGGTGACGTCGTCGATGTCGATGCCGCGTGCGGCGACGTCGGTAGCGACCAACACGTCGACCTTGCCGTTGCGGAAGCCCTTCAGGGCCTTTTCACGGGCGATCTGGCCGAGGTCACCGTGGACGGCACCGACGGAGAAGCCGCGTTCCGCGAGATCGTCGGCCACCTTCTGGGCTGTGCGCTTGGTGCGGGTGAAGATCATCGTCGCGCCGCGGCCTTCGGCCTGCAGGACGCGGGCGACCATCTCGGCCTTGTCGAGCGCGTGTGCACGGTAGATGTGCTGGCTGGTGCGATCGTGCACCGCGGAGGATTCGGCCTCTTCGGCGCGGATGTGCGTCGGCTGCGTCAGGAAGGTGCGAGCCAGGGTGATGATCGGGCCGGGCATCGTCGCGGAGAAGAGCATCGTCTGACGCTTGTCGGGGACCATGCCCATGAGGCGTTCGATGTCGGGGAGGAATCCCAGGTCGAGCATTTCGTCGGCCTCGTCGAGGACGAGAACGCCAACCTTGCCCAGGATCAGGTGCGACTGGTTGGCGAGGTCGAGCAGGCGACCCGGGGTGCCGACGACAACGTCGACGCCCTTCTGGAGTGCCGAGATCTGCGCCTCGTACGGACGGCCGCCGTAGATGGGCAGAACCTGGAGACCGCGGTCGCCGACCCGGAGGTACTTGCTGGCGTTCTCGAGGTCGCGGGCGACCTGGATGCACAGCTCGCGGGTGGGAACGATGATCAGAGCGCGGGGCGTGCCGTCGAGAACAGCTGTGCCGTTCTCGGCGGTGACGATGCGATGCAGGAGCGGGACGCCGAAACCGAAGGTCTTGCCCATTCCGGTGCGGGCCTGACCGATGAGGTCGTCACCGGCGAGAGCCAACGGAAGGGTGAGTTCCTGGATGGCGAAGGTGCGCTCGATGCCGATCTCGTTCAGTGCGCGGACGATTTCGTCGCGGACACCGAGTTCGGCGAAGCTCGGGGGTACATGGGTGTCGTCGAGCTGGACGGAAACGGTGTTCTCGGTTGCTTCGTCTTCGTGGTCGACAGTGATCTTGCTCAGGGGACTAGCCTTTCCTCGTGGCGGTACGCACGCACAAGGTAAGGGGCCAGGCCGTAAGTCGGCCGATGTCGATGCCCTCTTTTTCTTCGGTCATGCCTACGCCTCAGCACTGAATTCCACTCGGACGAATTCGAACCGTCCGGAGATCTCGGCGAAGCGGGCGACAACCGTCGATGCAGGTGCGCGCACATTATCGGTGGGGTTCGTGTGAATACAGCCGTCCCGGCTAACCAAATGGCCCGGGGGAACTGGCGAACTCCCAAGACCATTGTAGCTGCACGTTGTCCGTCCCTCGCGATGACATGTCGAAGATCACCGAATCGGACATGCGGTCCTTGCCGGTCGCGTCGGCCGTCGAAGCACTACAGTTCGTAGTCATGGGCGCACACGATCTTGATGCTTCGACGGACGCTGGAACCGGAGGCCGAGTCGCTTCCGATCACCCTGGCGTGATCGATTTGTTTGCCGTTCTCGCGTATGGCGAGATTTCGGCGTTCTACCGCTTGGCGGAGGACGCACAAATGGCACCGGACCTGCGAGGCAAGGTGGCGTTCGCCAGCATGGCCGCCGCCGAGATGGACCACTTCGAGACTCTGGAAACGGCGTTGACGGAACGTGGCCACGAGATCTTCGCCGTCATGGACCCGTTCGTTCGAGCTCTCGACAACTACCACGCGTCGACGACACCGTCGACGTGGCTGGAATCGCTCGTGAAGGCGTACGTCGGCGACGGAATCGCTGCCGACTTCTATCGCGAGATCGGGCACTCCCTCCCGGCGGATGTCGCGGAAATCGTCGAGGACGTGCTGTCCCAGACGGGCCACTCGGAGTTCGTGGTGCTCGAGGTGAAGGCAGCAGTGGAGGCCAGTACTCGCGCAAAGGACCGGTTGATGCTGTGGGGACGCCGTCTTCTGGGCGAAGCAATCACGCAGGCACAGTTCGTGCTGGCGCAGCGTGAAGATCTCACCGATCTGGTGATCTCCGCCTCCGGCGACCTCAACGGAGTTGTCGCGTTGTTCGACGGCATGCAGGCAAAGCATGCCGAGCGGATGGCGATTCTCGGACTCGTCTAGGTGCCTGTTCGCTCTGGGCACAGCGTGCAGAGGAGCGTGGGCGGTCGTTGCTGCATTAGCCTTGCGTCGACAACGGATGTAATTCACGAACAGTTCGGAGGTTGACCGTGGAGGTCAAGATCGGTGTAATCGACAGCCCGCGTGAGCTCATCGTCAACAGCGAACAGACCCCTGACGAGGTCGAGACACTGGTCGCGGCTGTCCTCGGTGGCCGCGAGCCGGTTCTGGCTCTCGTCGACGACAAGGGCCGCAAGTTCCTGGTGCAGGCTTCTCGTGTGGCGTACGTGGAGATCGGTCCGTCCGATATCCGCAAGGTCGGATTCGCGCCTACCGTCTGACGCGTAGCTGTAACAGCAGAATGGGCGGGCAGTCGTGAGACTGCCCGCCCATTCTCGTTCGGGTTCCGGTTACTTCGTTTCGGCTTGCAGCGGCACGTGTGAGAGACCGCCCCACGCGAGGGTCACGGTGATTTCCACGGCTTCTTCCTTCGGGATCGGCCGCGCGGCCTCGAGCCAATACCGCGCAGTGAACTGGCTGGCACCGACAAGACCGACCGCAAGGATGCGCGCGCGGTAGGGATCGAGTCCGGAATCCTGACTCACCAGGTCGAACACGGCGTCGACGCAGGCTTCGGTGGCTTGTTCGACGCGTGTCTGGACCTGAGGTTCGCCCATGATGTCGGACTCGAACACCAGGCGGAAGCCCTGGGAGTCGTTGTCGACGAAGTCGAAGAACGCCTGGACCGCGGCGCGGACACGCTGTTTGTTGTCCGTCGTCGATCGCAGGGCCTGGCGTACACCCGAGATGAGGCTGTCGACGTAACTCTGCAGGACTGCGACGTACAGTTCGAGTTTGCCTGGGAAATGTTGGTACAGAACTGGCTTGCTGACACCGGCACATTCGGCGATCTCGTCCATGCCGGCCGAGTGGTACCCGTTCGCAACGAATACCTCACTTGCAGCTGCGAGGAGCTGGAGGCGGCGCGCATCGCGCGGGAGGCGGGTGCTGCGACGTGTTCCGGCAGGCTTGCCAGCCGTTGTACCGCGATCGGAGTCAGTCCGATCCGCGAGTTCTGTCATGTCGCTTCCAATCTGAGCAAAAGTAATTCGGTCGGCGCGCGGATCCGCGAGTCGCGTGTGCGTACCCGCCAGTATCCTCCGTCACACCGGTCGTAGCCGAATGAACGATACCGTGTGTCGCCCGGGCGAGTCGCGCGTGCCTCGGTGAGCGAGACCAGCGGTCTTTCTCGTTACAGGACGGGCTGCCATGACACGCCAGGACCAGCAAGTTTCGGTCAGCCCGGGCGAGCGACTTGCCGTGTGTGAGATTCTGGACGACGTGACTGACCCAGGGGGACCGCGCATGCGTGGACGAACTACGCAGAACCCTGAACGTGAGGAACGTCGAATGCGTAGCGGAACTGGAGCGCCTCGCGACGAACGTCGGCCGGAGGTGCCGGATGATCGTGCCTACGGCGAACGCGACTATCGCGGCATTTCCTCCCATCAGCCTTTGCGCGCCCAATGGGATCCGACCAAACGAGAAGTGGGCCGAACCCCGCGTAATCCGCGACCGGACCGGGCAGCGCGAAAGCAGAGCAAGCTCGGGCGCTTCGTCTCGACCTACGGTTGGCGGGCCTACGCGATTCCGGTTCTCGTGGTGCTCACCATTCTTGTGATCGTCGATGCGGTGCGGCCGGACGCCACAGACTCCGCGAGCAAGACGTCGGCCACCGCCGACCTCGCGCACAGCACCGACGGAACCGATGTCATCGGTGCCCCACCGGCCGGAGACGGAACTTTTGCCTCGTCGATACCGTCCGGTGCCCTTCCCGACGGTGGTCCGTTCACCGTCGCGGGGGGTGGAACGTGGCACGTCGTACCAGGTACGACGGGCAAGGTCGGACAGGGAACCGAACGCGAGTTCACGTACACGGTCGAGATCGAGGACGGCGTCGACACGACCGGCTTCGGCGGAGACGAATCGTACGGACGCATGGTCGACCAGACACTGGCCAATCCGAAGAGTTGGACCAACGATCCCAAGGTCGCGTTCCGGCGCGTCGACGCCGGCGAGCCGGACTTCCGGATCTCCTTGACCTCACAGATGACGATCCGCGAAGGCTGTGGATACGAAATCGAACTCGAAGGATCCTGCTACAACCCGAGCATGGACCGAGTCCTGCTCAACGAACCGCGATGGGTGCGAGGCGCCATTTCGTTCCAGGGCGACATCGGCTCGTATCGGCAGTATCAGATCAATCACGAGGTCGGCCATGCCATCGGATACGCCGCTCATCAGCCGTGCGAGACCGAAGGCGGACTCGCACCGATCATGATGCAGCAGACCTTCGGAACCGCGAACAACGACATCGCTAGGCTTGATCCCGAGGGCGTCGTTCCGATGAACGGACTCACGTGCCGCTTCAATCCGTGGCCGTACCCCCGAGCGTGACCGGATCTAGAATCCCTGATCTCGTCTTGAACTAGGAGTGTTTCGCGGTGTCTGCAACACCCGTCGTATTGCCACCACTGGTGGAGCCGGCAGCCGAGTTGAGCCGGGAGGAAGTTGCCCGATACAGCCGGCACCTGATCATCCCGAACGTAGGCATGACCGGTCAGAAGCGGCTCAAGAATGCACGAGTCCTGTTCATCGGCGCCGGTGGATTGGGTTCACCGGCACTGCTCTACCTCGCGGCCGCAGGAGTGGGCACCATCGGGATCGTCGAGTTCGACGAGGTCGACATGTCGAACCTGCAGCGTCAGGTGATTCACGGACGCTCCGACGTCGGACGCCCGAAGGCGCTCAGCGCGAAGGAGTCGATTCTCGAAATCAACGAGCACGTCGACGTCCGGTTGCACGAGTTCCGCCTGGACAACTCCAACGCGGTCGAACTGTTCTCCGAGTACGACCTGATCCTGGACGGTACGGACAACTTCGCGACGCGGTACCTCGTCAACGATGCTGCCGTCATCGCGGGAAAGCCGTACGTGTGGGGCTCGATCTACCGCTTCGAAGGGCAGGTCTCGGTCTTCTGGGAAGACGCCCCGGACGGCGCGGGACTGAACTATCGCGATCTTTACCCGGAGGCGCCGCCGCCAGGCATGGTCCCCTCGTGCGCCGAGGGTGGTGTGCTCGGAGTCCTGCCTGCGACCGTCGGTTCGATCATGGCGACCGAGGCGGTCAAGCTCATCACGGGGATCGGCGAACCGCTTCTCGGACGCCTGATGATCTACGACGCACTTGCGATGACGTTCCGGACGATCCGCCTTCAGCGTGATCCGACCCGCGTGCCGGTCACCGCCTTGATCGACTACGACGCGTTCTGCGGTGTCGTGTCCGAAGAGGCGAGTGCCGCTGCTGTCGGTTCGACGATCACGGCGCCCGAACTGGAGGCCATGATCGGCGAGGGACGGTCGATCGAGCTGGTCGACGTACGAGAACCGGTTGAATGGGAGATCATGCATCTGCCGGGGGCCGTGCTGATCCCGAAGGACCGCATCCTGTCCGGTGAAGCTCTGGCGACGTTGCCGCAGAACAAGCAGATAGTGCTGTACTGCAAAACCGGCATTCGTTCCGCCGAGGCATTGGCATTTCTCAAGAACGCCGGTTTCTCCGACGCGGTCCACGTTCAAGGCGGCGCGATCGCCTGGGCGAACCAGGTGGATGCGAGTCTGCCGGTCTACTAGGCGCGCCTCGCGGGAGGCGGCGCCGCGCACCGGTAGCGTTGGGGTGTGAGCACAGGCCAACCTCCCCAGCACGTGTGCTCCACCTTCGGCCTCCGTGAAGTCGATCCCATCCCACTCGGTGCGGATTGGGACGGCGGGTGGCTGTGTGGAGACGTCGTCCTTTCAGCAGTCGCGGATCATGCCCGCGCAGCGTGGTCGGCGAAGGTGCGAGAGAACCTCGAAGTCGACGGCGTTCGGCTGGCTCGACCGGTGCGTTCGACCGACGGTCGTTACGTCGTCTCGGGCTGGCGTGCCGACACCTTCATCGTCGGATCGCCGGAACCACGTCACGACGAAGTGGTCTCGATGTCCTGCCGACTGCATGCGGCGACGGCCTCGCTCGAGCGCCCGCGCTTCCTTGCGCAACCGCCCGTGCCGCCGTGGGCCGAGGTCGACGTATTCGTCGCCGCTGATCGCGCGGCCTGGGAAACGGTTCCGCTGAGGATCGCGAAGGGCGTCGAGCAACTCGAGACGCCCACTCCTGACGGTCGCAAGAGTCTGGAACTGATCGCCGGGCTCGCTACTTTGCGTAAGCCGGTGCGGAGCCCGGACCAGCTCGTGCACGGCGATCTGTTCGGGACAGTGCTGTTCTCGGGCAGTATGGCGCCCGGAATCACCGACATCACGCCGTATTGGCGGCCGGCTGCGTGGGCCGCCGCCGTCGCTGTGGTCGACGCGATCTCGTGGGGCGGTGCCGACGAGGCACTGGTCGGCCGGTGGGAAGATCTCCCCGAGTGGCCGCAGATGCTTCTACGTGCGGTGATGTTCCGCTTGGCGGTTCATGTTCTGCATCCTCGCTCGACGGCGGACGCGTTCCCGGGGTTGGCCCGTACGTCCGACATCGTGCGCTTGCTGCTCTAGATCGGGGCGCCGGTACCGAAGTCCGAGACCAGGCCCTCGAACAGCTCGCGTGCGGCGTTCGAGGCGGCCACGGTGTTCCCGTCGACGACAGCGTTGACGAGGTTCGCGTGCTGCGAGTGGAATCCTTCGCCGGTTGCATCGATGTGCTGTTGGATCGTGGTCTCGATGACCGGGAGCAGGGAGTCGTAGAACTCCAGGTAGACCTCGTTGTGGCTGGCCGCGACGATTGCTCGGTGCAGGGCGACGTCTGCGGTGGTGGCAGCGTCGACGTCCTGACCCTCCCATGACGCGGTGCGAAGCTCGAGTAGCCGCGTCAGTTCGGCGATGTCGTCTTCGGTTCGCCGTGCGGCGGCGAGGGTGGCTGCAGTGATGTCGAGTGCGCGCCGAAGTTCGAGTACATCCCGCTGGTGGGCACCGGCAAAGTAGTTGCCGAGAGTGCCACCGAGGTCGGAGACAGCAACGACGTAGGTGCCCGATCCCTGACGACGTTCCAGCATTCCGGCGTGTACGAGCGCCTGGACTGCCTCGCGCACGGTATTGCGACCGGTCCCGGTCAGCTCCGACAGTTCCGGTTCGGTGGGGATTTTGGAACCGATCGGCCAGGTTCCGCTCCGGATCTCGTTGCGGAGTTGTTCGGTGACCTGCGAGATGAGACTTGCGCGTCGGACGGGTTGCACGTGGTTGTTTCCTCGGGTCCGGGTAAGTGGTGTGAATGTGACGTTAGATTACCGCGCTTGTGCGAGTTCGTCCGGTCATCCTATGATTTCCCGGTGACTGCTCAACTGGAGAGAACCGAAACCCGCTCGTTGGTACAAGGCCGTGTGCTCGTCTTCGCTGCGATTGCGATGTCTGCGCTCGTACTTCGACTTGCGGTGACCTCGTTCTCGCCCTTGGCGGCCGAGATTCGCGACGAGATCGGCTTCTCCGCCTCGATCGTCGGTGTCTTCGGCATGGTTCCGACCGCCATGTTCGCCATCTTCGGTCTCGTCACTCCCGCCATCGCGAAACGTATCGGGCTCGAGCGGACGGCCCTCGTTGCGATGCTCATGGCCGGCGTCGGAATGCTGTTGCGCGCCATGATGTCTCAGACATGGTCGTTGCTGGCCCTCTCGGCTCTGGCACTGGCAGGCATGGGAATCGGCAATGTCGTGATCCCGCCGTTGGTCAAGCGGTACTTCTCGGATCGCCTCGCCACCATGAGTTCGGTCTACATCGTGGCCGTGCAGATCGGCACCATCGTTCCGGCGTTCGTCGCAGTCCCCGTTGCCGACGCCTTCGGGTGGCGGTTCTCGATCGGCTGGTGGTCCGCCTTCGGCTTCGCCGCAGCAGTGCCGTGGTTGATCACCCTCGCTCGCTCGCGCAAGGCTCGCGCGAACGAAGCCGGGTCCGTCGAGAATTCATCGGATTCGGTTGCGGCAGTGGCAGAACAGCCACGCGGTCAGGTCTGGCGTTCTCCCGTGGCCTGGGGGATGGCCGGCATGTTCGGCATGACCTCACTGATCACGTATTCGATGTTCACGTGGATTCCCTCGATCCTTCGTGACGCCGGAGCCAGTGACGCCTTCGGCGGAACGATGGTCGGAATGTTCTCGGTGATCGGGCTCGTCGCAGCTTTCGGTGCACCGACGCTGTGCGCCCGCATGGCCAATCCCTTCCCTGTCGTGATCGCGTGTGCCGTCTGCTACCTGGTCGGCATGGGCGGGCTGTACTTTGCCCCGATGGCGGCGCCGGTCGTGTGGGTTGTCGTCCTGGGCCTCGGTCCGAGCACGTTTCCGATGTCGCTCACACTGATCAACCTGCGTACTCGTTCACACATCGGTTCCTCGGCACTGTCCGGCTTCACCCAGGGCATCGGCTACTCCGTTGCCTGCCTCGGTCCGCTCCTGTTCGGCGTTTTTCACGACGTGTCCGGTGGATACGCTGCGCCGTTCGGCCTGCTCGTCGTCGCGGTGATCGTGGTGCTCCTGGGCGCCTACCAGGCATGCAAGCCTCGGATGCTCGAGGATTCCTGGCACGCACCTGCGAAAAACTAGCTCACACCCGGTCTTGTTACCGGGTGAGGATCAATTGACTTCGCGGTCATCGCACGCAGCACCGGCGCAATAACCGTTTTCTACCTTTGGGTCTCCAACATATTCAGGAGGCCCTGGTGAGTCATTACATCGAGCATTGGGATGCAGAGGACGTCGACGCCTGGGAATCCGGCGGCAAGGACATCGCGAAGCGGAACCTGATCTGGTCAGTGGTAGCCGAACACGTCGGCTTCTCGATCTGGTCGATCTGGTCCGTGATGGTGTTGTTCATGCCGACGGATATCTACGGCATCGACGCGGCCGGAAAGTTCTTCCTCGTCGCAGTGCCCACACTTGTCGGGTCAGTCCTCCGTATTCCCTACACGGTTGCCACCGCACGGTTCGGCGGTCGTAACTGGACCGTCATGAGTGCGCTGTTCCTCTTCGTACCAACACTTCTCACGCTCTACCTGATGATGAACCCGGGTGCGTCGTACACCACGTTCATGTTGGTAGCGGCCACTGCAGGTATCGGCGGCGGCAACTTCGCGTCGTCGATGACCAACATCAATGCCTTCTACCCGCAACGCCTCAAGGGGTGGGCGCTCGGTCTCAATGCCGGCGGCGGCAACATCGGTGTGCCGATGATTCAGCTGATCGGTCTGCTGGTGATCGCCACCGTCGGTAACCGCGCTCCGTGGATCGTCTGCGCCGTCTATCTCGTGTTCATTGCGGCCGCCGCCGTCGGTGCCGCGCTGTTCATGGACAACCTGGGCAACCAGAAGTCGGACCTGCGCTCCATGGCCAAGGCACTCAAGTTCTCCGAGTCGTGGGTGATCAGCTTCCTGTACATCGGTACGTTCGGTTCCTTCATCGGATTCAGCTTCGCCTTCGGTCAGGTTCTGCAGATCAACTTCCTCGCCGGCGGTGCCACTCCGGCCGCGGCGGCGCTGCATGCAGCACAGATCGCCTTCATCGGCCCTCTCCTCGGTTCGATCGCCCGGCCGCTCGGTGGCAAACTGGCCGACCGCATCGGCGGCGGCAAGATCACCATGTGGACGTTTGTCGCCATGGCATTCGCGGCATCGATACTCGTGACGGCCGGAACGATGGACGACAACACCGCCGGCGTCGCCAGCGCCGGGATCATGGTGACTTTCGTTCTCGGCTTCATCGCCCTGTTCCTGCTCTCGGGCATCGGAAACGGATCCGTCTACAAGATGATCCCGGCGATCTTCGAGGCGAAGGCTCAGAGCTTCGATCACATGGATCGAAGCGAGAAGGCAACGTGGTCGCGCAGTATCTCCGGTGCTCTCATCGGATTTGCCGGTGCGGTAGGCGGTTTGGGCGGCGTCGGCATCAACCTGGTGCTGCGCGCGTCGTACAGCAGCCCCGCGAAGTCGGCGACCATGGCCTTCTGGGTGTTCCTGGCCTTCTACATCGCCTGCATCGCAGTCACCTGGTTCGTCTTCCTGCGCAAGCCGTCGACGCTGACCACAGACGTCGACGAGGCGAAGGTCGCAGTCACGGCGTGAGCGGTCCGCAGAATCTCAGAACTATCTCGTACCTCAGGAAGTAGGCGTCATGAGCAAGTCGGTTGTTGTCATCGGACACGGAATGGTCGGACACCGATTCGTCGAGGCACTGCGTTCGCGCGACGAAGCGAACAACTGGTCGGTGACCGTACTCTGCGACGAGCAGTACGCAGCGTACGACCGAGTCGGGCTGTCCTCGTACGTCGGAGCGTGGGACCCCAAGGAATTGGCACTGGCCGGCAACGATTACGTCGGTGACGGCCTGGTCGATCTCCGAGTGGGGGAAGGCGCGCTCTCGATCGACAAAGATGCACGCACGGTCACGACGACAACCGGCGAGACGATCTCCTACGACGCTCTGGTGATGGCGACCGGTTCGTATCCGTTCGTGCCTCCCGTGCCGGGGCACGACGGCGACGGATGTTTTGTCTACCGCACCCTCGACGACCTCGACGGTATCCGGGCCGCCGCCGAGGAGGCTGGCCCTGGCGCTGTCGGCGTCGTGGTGGGCGGCGGTCTTCTCGGACTCGAGGCCGCAAATGCTCTCTCGCTCATGGGGATGACGGCACACGTCGTCGAGCACAATGCGCGATTGATGCCGATGCAGGTCGACGAGGGTGGCGGCGCACTGCTCGCTCGCCTCGTCACCGAACTCGGGCTCACTGTCCACACCGGTGTCGGGACGGCGGGAATTTCGCAGGCCGACAACGGAATCGTGGTCGAACTCTCCGACGGCTCCACCATCGACGCCGCGCTGCTCGTCTTCTCCGCCGGAGTACGTCCGCGTGATCAGCTGGCCCGCGACGCCGGGATCGCAGTGGGGGAGCGCGGTGGCATTCTGACCGACCTCGGCTGCGTGACGTCGGACGAGAACATCTATGCCGTCGGCGAATGTGCTGCGGTGGAAGGCCGTTGCTACGGTCTGGTCGCTCCCGGTTACACGACGGCCGAGATCGTGGCCGATCGTCTGCTCGGCGGCGCCGCGGATTTCCCGGGCGCGGACATGTCCACCAAGCTCAAGCTCATGGGCGTCGACGTCGCCAGTTTCGGTGACGCGATGGCGACCTCGCCGGGCGCCCTCGAAGTCGTCCTCAGCGACGCGTCCAAGGGGACGTACGCAAAGCTCGTGGTCTCCGACGACGCGAAGATCCTGCTCGGCGGCATTCTTGTCGGTGACGCATCGGCCTACGCGTCGCTGCGCCCGCTGGTCGGTCGCGAACTACCCGGTGACCCGGCGACATTGATCTCGCCTGCGGGGGAGAAGCCGGGTGCAGGCTCGCTGCCCGACGACGCCGAGGTGTGCTCGTGCAACGCCGTGACGAAGGGAGCCATCTGCGGTGCAATCGCAGCCGGCGCATGCGACATCGCTTCGGTGAAGGCGTGCACCAGCGCCGGAACCACCTGTGGCGGTTGCCTTCCCACCGTGAAGCAGCTGCTGGCCGATTCCGGCGTCGTGATGTCGAAGGCACTGTGCGAACATTTCGCGCAGTCGCGGGCCGAGTTGTTCCAGATCGTCCAGTCGACGCAGACCAGAACTTTCTCGGCGCTGATCGCCAAGTACGGCAAGGGCGCCGGTTGCGACATCTGCAAGCCCGTAGTCGCTTCGATTCTGGCCTCGACGGACTCCGATCACATCCTGCACCGCCAGCAGGCGTCGTTGCAGGACACCAACGATCACTTCCTCGCGAACATCCAGAAGAACGGTACGTACTCCGTGGTACCTCGGATGCCGGGCGGCGAGGTCACGGGTGAGCAACTCATCGTCATCGGAGAAGTCGCGCGGGACTTCGGCTTGTACACGAAGGTGACCGGCGGTCAGCGCATCGACTTGTTCGGTGCCCGCGTCGAACAGTTGCCCGCGATCTGGAAGCGCCTCGTCGACGCCGGGATGGAATCGGGTCAGGCGTACGGCAAGTCCCTCCGGACGGTCAAGAGTTGCGTCGGTTCGAGTTGGTGCCGCTACGGTGTCCAGGATTCGGTGGGTATGGCCGTCGACCTCGAGAATCGCTACCGCGGTCTGCGTTCGCCGCACAAGATCAAGTTCGGCGTCTCGGGTTGCGCCCGTGAATGTGCCGAAGCGCGAGGCAAGGACGTCGGCGTCATCGCGACGGAGAACGGTTGGAATCTGTATGTGGGCGGTAACGGCGGACAGTCGCCCAAACACGCTCAGTTGCTTGCCGGAGGCCTCGACGACGCGACCTTGGTCAAGTACATCGACCGCTACCTCATGTTCTACATCCGTACTGCCGATCGCCTCCAGCGCACGGCGCCGTGGGTCGAATCACTCGAAGGCGGACTTGATCACCTCAAGGCCGTGATTTGTGAAGACAGCCTGGGTATCGGCGAGGAACTCGAGGCACTGATGGCCAAGCACGTCGAGGGTTACCAGGACGAATGGGCCGGTGTGCTGGGTGATCCGGAGAAATTGTCGAGGTTCGTCTCGTTCGTCAACGCACCGGAAGAAGCCGACCCGACGGTTGTGTTCGACGAGACCGGAGTGCGCAAGGTTCCGGTCCTGATGGGCATGCCGAGCATCCCCACGCGCCGGTAATAGTCGCGTAACCCGTGGGAAACACGGGATCCGTAGAAACGTAGACAAGAACCCGCGCGACGTTGTCGCCGGATCGACAGGAGGACTTCGATGAGTGTCATCGATGCGCAGATCGCCAAGCTGGATTCGGATCGACTCGAATGGACGTCGGCCTGCCCGCTGAGCCATCTGATCCCTGGGCGCGGAGTTGCCGTGCTTCTTCGCGGCGGCGAGCAGGTGGCACTGTTCCTACTCGAGGACGGCACACTCCGGGCTGTCAGCAACTTCGATCCGTACGGCCGCGCCGCGGTGATGTCTCGCGGACTCGTCGGCGACCGGGACGGTGAACCGATCGTGGTCTCGCCACTGCTCAAGCAGGCGTTCTCGCTGGTCGACGGCCGGGCGCTGGACGACTTGTCGGTTGCGCTGCCGGTGTACGGCGTTCGCGTGTGGGCTGGAGTCGTTCAGGTACACAGCTTGCAGATGCAGGGCGTTCGCTCGACTGTCTCCGATGCAGTCTCGTGAGTGACGACATGCCGTTGGCTGGATTCACGGTAGGTATCACTGCTTCGCGCCGCGCCGAGGAGTTCGCGACCTTGCTGACTCGTCGGGGAGCGGATGTCGTTCACGCTCCGGCGATTCGAATCATTCCGTTGGCCGACGACCGTGAGCTCGAAAGGGTGACACAGCAGATCATCTCGGATCCTCCCGAGGTGGTTGTCGCCACCACCGGGATCGGATTCCGGGGTTGGCTGGAAGCCGCCGACGGATGGGGCGAAGCCGAAAGTCTCGGTTCTGCGCTCGGTTCGGCTCGTCTACTCGCGCGAGGACCGAAGGCCAAGGGAGCAATCCGCGCGGCCGACCTTCGTGAGGAATGGTCACCGGCATCCGAGTCTTCCGCCGAGGTGCTCGAACATCTTCTGGCAGAAGGTGTCTCGGGAAAGCGGATCGCTGTACAACTGCATGGTGCGACCACCGAGTGGGAGCCGATTCCCGACTTCTGTCAGGTGTTGCGCGAGGCCGGCGCCGAGGTCATCGCGGTGCCCGTCTATCGATGGGAACCGCCGGAGGATCCGACGCTGCTCGACCGGATGATCGACGCCATAGCGTCAGCCGGAATCGACGCCGTCAGTTTCACCAGTGCACCGGCCGTAGCCTCGATGTTGATGCGCGCCGACAAGACCGGGGATCTCGGAGACATTCTCGACGCGATGCGGGGTCCGGTGGCGGCCATGTGCGTCGGCCCGGTCACCTCGGCGCCGCTCGAAGCCTTGAATGTACCGACCACAGCCCCGGCGCGGGCACGTCTGGGCGCGCTCGCGAGACACATCGTCGACGAACTCCCGCAGCGAGCCAACAAGATTCAAGCCGGCGAACACGAAATCAGCATTCGCGGCGGTTGCGTAGTCGTGGACGGTGATGTGAAGCAATTGCCGCCGGCTGCGATGTCGTTGATCCGCACTCTCGGTGCGAGTCCCGGTCGAGTCGTCTCCCGCGACGAACTTCTGGCTTCTCTTCCCGGCGGCGGCGGCGACACCCACGCCGTCGAGACCGCCGTCGCCCGATTGCGCGCGTGCCTCGGTGCGCCCAAAGCCGTTCAGACGGTGGTCAAGCGGGGCTATCGACTTGCCCTCGACCCCGGCGACTACGTACAGAATCCCGGTGACTATGCAACGCGATGACGATGTACTCGTACTGGTAGCTCACGGCACGCGTAGTGCACGTGGCGTGGAAATGGTTGCCGCCCTGGCCGAAGCCGTCGGCACGCGCGTCGGACGCACGCGCGTTGCCTTTGTCGATGTGCTCGGTCCGTCACCTTCGGAAGTCCTCCGGGACACTCCGGGGCGAGCGATTCTCGTACCGGCGTTCCTGGCGTCCGGCTACCACGTTCACACCGATGTTCGACGCGAAGTGACGCTCAGTGAGCACTCGGCTGTGAGTGTGACGCCCGCACTCGGACCCGATCCGGCGCTTGCGCGCGTGCTGCTCCGACGCTTGACCGAGGCGGGGTGGAATCCGGGTGACGCGATAGTGCTTGCTGCCGCCGGGTCCTCCGATGCGCGGGCGCTGCGAGACGTCGAGCGTGCTGCGCTGATGCTTGCCGAAGCGGCGGGGACTCGTGTCGACATCGGGTACATCGCGACCGGGGAGCCGAAGGTAGCCGATGTTGTTGCAGCAGCACGCGTTCGCGGCGCGAAGCGAGTTTTTGTCGCCTCGTACCTCCTCGCGCACGGGCTGTTCCACGAAAGGTTGCACGCTGCAGGAGCCGATGGTGTGACCGAACCGCTCGGCGTCGATCCGGGAGTGGTGGACCTTGTCGTGAATCGGTATGAGAGTGCGCGAAGGGAACTAGTATCGCTGCATGACGTCTCACTCCGTAACGCCGACGTATGCCGACCTGGTCGCAGCAGTTCGTGAATCCGACGTCAAGGCACAGGCTCTCATCGGTGCACTGACCGAAGAGCAGGCGCGGGAGCCCTCCGGGCTCCCCGGGTGGAGTCGGGGACACGTCGTGACGCACATGTCGCGCAACGCCGACGCGCTGGGCAGATTTGTTGCCGGCGTGCAGGGCGGCGAATCGGGGGAGATGTATCCAGGGGGGCCGGATGCGCGCAATGCTGCAATCGAAGAGGGCGCAGATCGCCCGGCTGAATTGTTGGCCCTCGACTACCGCTTCTCGGGAACGAGGCTGGTCGACGCGTTGTGCGAGATCCCGACAGATCGACTGGACACACCGGTGCCGTGGCGCAAACCTGTGACGGCATTCGATCTACCGATCCTGCGCTGGAACGAGATCGAAATTCACCTGATGGACCTCGACATCGGTTACACCTGCCACGACTGGCCTGCCGAGTTCGTGGAATTCACTCTCGCCAGTCAGTTGGGCGCACTCGAGACGGCGGTCCCGGGTGTACGAGTGCCGTCGCTGTCCGACGCGGAGACCTTGGCCTGGTTGGTCGGGAGGCCGACGAGGGTGGGGCTGCCGACTCTCCCTGCCTGGCCGTTCTGAGATGCAGCCGTTCTGAGATGCAGCCGTTCTGAGATACAGCCGTTCTGAGAGTTAGAACAGGGTGGGGGCGCTCACGTCGTTGCGTGCTTGGGCCAATCGCGCACTCCACCTTTTCACCAACCACATCTCGACGATCTCGGGTTGGGTGCCGGCGGCATAGGCCCAGCTGTCGAGAAGTTCGCAGTACCGGCGGTAGCGACGCGTCGTGAAGCCGGTGACGGAAGGATCCTCGAGCCAGCCCTCGTGGATGAGCGTCGAGACTCCGTACTGGTCGATCATCTGAGCGCGTCGGCCTTCGTCCTGTACGCCCACTGCCCACATGAAAGCGGCCATCAGCGATACCCCGACACCGGGGGTGAGTGGCCACCCGGACCAGGTGTCGCGCCGGACGACGGGCATCGACTTGTTTTTCGAGCAGTGATCGAGAATGGCTGTGATCTGGGTCAGCGGATCCTCGTCCTCGCGGTGATGGGGATTGAAGACGTTGGGGAACCGCCGTGTGAACCGTCGGCTCTCGTGCGAGCCCTGCCAGGCCGCGCAGAGAAACAGTAGTCCGAGGCCGTCGTGCTGGGCGACAACGAGATCGCTCGACGGGCGAAGGTCGTTGCGTTGAACGATGGCTCGGCCTTCGGTGATCACTTTGCCGTCGAGATCACGCCCGCGCAGGCTGATGGTGTGGCCGGCGTCCTTCAGGTGGGCGTTCCACCAATCCAGGTCGACGGTGGCTTCGTCGTCGAGGACGTGCAGTGGAAAGGTGCGGGAGCGGCACCACTCGACCAATGCGTCCGGCGGTTCGAATCCTTCGTCGACACGATTCATGGCGCGATGATCCCACGAGTCGCCGACAGTAATTCGTGCGACGCGCAGTCCACCGGGATGGAACCGGACACTCGCGGTACGCTCCGCTCATGAAATTCGCGTCCTCGCAGGTGCGGTCGGCGCTGTGGACGGTAGCCATCGCTTTGGCGGCCACGAGTCTGAGCGGATGTATCGGTGCCGTCGATCGGATGGATTTCGACAATCAGATGCGCGAACGTGGCGGTGGGATGACGTCGGAGTTGGTGCGAGGCGGGTTCGACAGCCTCGCACATAGATACGGCGTCGACGCGGTATCGGTGACCAGCATCGACATCAGCCCGATCGAGACGCTCGGAGTCACCGTTCGAGACCCCGGGAAGCCGACCCAGCTCGACAGATTCTCTTTCGACGGAGTCATTCTCGGCGAGCCGAGCCCCGTGCAAGTCAGTGTCACCGACGATCTCGATGCACGATCGTTCACGCTGGATCAAGTGCCGGCATTGACGAACCTCGAGAAGTTGGTCGACGACGCGCTGGAGAACAGCGGTGTCGACGACGGCGAAGTCACCGGGATCTCGGTCAGTCGCACCGAGGCGATTCGCGCATCCGTGATGGTGGAATCTCCACGCTCGCGGGCGCTGGTGGTCTTCGAGCCTGACGGAACTCCCTTCCTGGTGCACCCGCTGTGAGCCGCCGTATCGCTCCGTTGCTGATCTCCGTAGTGGTGATCGTGGTCGTGGGAATCTTTGCTGCACTACTGTCTTCGGTGATCTGGCCAGGACAGGTCGCTCATTTGGCGCCGATTTTCTGTGAAGCTCCCACATCGAGCGCGATGGTCGTCTCGGATACCTTTTCCGACGGCGACGGTACGTCCACCAATTTCACGCTGTATTGCGTCGGACCGCGCGGTCAGACCGTTGATGCCGGGTGGCTGCTGCCGTTCTTGGTGCTGTGGGGCGTGTATTCGCTGGTGCTTGCGATAGTGGTCGGCGTGGTCGGGGTCAACCGGCGTAGGCGCCCAAACGACTGACCCGATCAGCGTGGGAGGACAACCACTTCGGCGACGGCATCGTCTTCCGCGTGTGGCGGAACGAGTGCAAACGCGGAGCGCCCGATCAACCCCGCCAGGTGTGCGGTACGTACAGACGGTTCGGCGCGCCAGCGACCGTCGGCGGATTGTGTGACCGGCAGTAGGCGTACCGCATCGGAAGTCACCGCAGCGGCGTTCTCGATGATGCCGAGCAGTCGCGGTGGTGTGTCGCTTCCCGTCAAGGCGGCCACGACGGTGGGCAGCATCGTCAACAGGGTGGTCACTGCGGCGTACGGGTTGCCGGGGAGGCCGAGAACCACCCGACCACTGGGCAGGACAGCCGTTATCTGAGATCCGCCCGGGCGCGAGGCGACTCGCCCGACAATCGTGCGAGCGCCGAGTCGATCGAGCGCACTGCGCATTTCGTCGGCAGCGCCGCCGCCCGTGGCACCAATGACAACAAGCAGGTCCTGTTCAGTCGCATCCGCCAGTACACGCTCGAAACTGTCGGCCGTGTCCCTCAGGTGCGAATCCGCCACGCACCGTACGCCGTTGCTTTCCAGTAGGTAGGGGAGAATCCCACCGACGGAGTCGCGGGTCTGACCTTCACGCAGTGGACCGGTCCGCCGGATCTCGTCGCCGGTGACTGTCACGCGTGCCCGTACCGGACCACGGACGAGGGCGTCGAACACCTCACCGCTGGCAGCTGCGGAGACCACCGCCGGAGTCACCGCGGTACCAGTCGGGGCGATCGTGAATCCGGTGGTCCAATCTTCCCCTCGTGGTCGAGCGTCGTTGCGGTGCGGCGCATCCGGCAGTCTCCGTACCATCCGAGATGGCTCGTCGACGGACAGATACTCGTCACGAATCACCGAGGTGGCGCCGAGGGGCAGGTGTGCTCCCGTGGCAATGCGAATCGCTTCGCCTTCACCGAGTTCGAGTTGCCCGTCGGCGCCCGCGATACGGATCTCGGTGCGGATTCGCCAGGGACCCTCGCCGGAGACGGCGTACCCGTCCATCGCCGAGACATCGGATCGAGGAAGATCACCCAGGGCGACGAGAGGCTGCGCGAGCGTTGCTCCGAGACTGTCGGTGAGGGCGGCCCGGTGTGGTGACAATGCTGTCAGTGAGTTCCTGACGGCGGCGCGGGCTTGCTCGATTGTCAGGCGCGGATGGTTTCGCGCGCGGTCGATGTCCGCCGGTGTGTCGCAGTCAGTGGTGCCAGTGACACGCAGCGTCGAGAACGGTTCGGTGACAATCGCTTTCATAGGTTGATTCTCCAACCCCGAACTCTCCCGCAATGTGGACAGGCGTTGCCGGAGCTCGCGAAATGTCCACGCGGAGAGCAGGAATTGGGTTCGGTTGTTCTCGTCCACGGCACACGTCACCGGACTGTCCGTCGACGTGGCAGCTATCAAAGCGTCGACTGATACGGCCTCGATGTGCGGCAGATCGGACGCCAGGACCACCACCACGGCGTCATCGGGTAACCGGGTCGCAGACAATCCGGCCCAGATCGCCTCGACAGGGCCGGCTCCGGCCGGAGTTTCCTGAGTTTGAGTGATGCCAGGATCAAGTTCAGGGCGATGTGGACCGACCACGACGACGGCGTCCAGATGCGCCGTCGCTGAAAGCGCGATGTCGAGGAGCCTGCGGCCGTGAACGAGCAGGCCGGGTTTGTCGACACCACCCATTCGGGTCCCGCGACCACCCGCCAGAATGAGGGCGGCGGTCGGCGGCGTGACGGTCATACCTCCATGCTGCCCCATCGCCCGCGTCACGACGACCGGTGACACGTGAATCAGAAGTGATACCGAGCTTTCTTCAGGTCGATCCGACCGTCCTTGATCGGCACGCCTTCGAGTTCGAGCTTGGCGATCTGACGATGAGCCAGGTGCGCCGACGGTTTGCCGGAGGCGCCGAGAACCCGATGCCACGGCAGGTCGGCAGAGTCCGTTCGCATGATCCAACCGACCGTGCGAGCACTGGAAAGTCCTGCAGCATCAGCGATATCGCCGTACGTCGCCACGAAACCGGCCGGAATCGACGCGATGAGGCGCCGTACCTCTTCGATCTGCTCTTCGGTGGTGGCTGCCATGTCGGTTCCTTCAGAGCATGCTGCGAACGAGGGCGGCGACTTCGTCGGCCCGCACGTGCGGGACCATGTGGTCACAGTCGAATTCGACACCGGTCAGATTTTCACCGAGGTGCTCGGTGAGCGCTGCCCGGAACTCGTCGGTGACGTACGGCGGTTGGACCTTCATCGCCTGAACCAGCACGGTTGGCATCGACGACGGAGGCAGCACGATCGGGCGAGCGAGTTCGCCCCACCCGGTCACGATCGCGGGTGTGGACAGGCGCCAGTTGACGCGTCCGTTGCCCAGTTCGATCAGGTGTTCAGCCATCTCGACGTCGAGGTCCTGGGTGGGAACCTCACCCCACGAGCCGTGAATCTTCTCGGAGTAGGCCTCTGCCGCATCGGTGTAATCCGGTGAGCCGATTGTGAGTTCGGCCACTTCCTGCATGAAAGTCGGATCCAACCCGATCGCCGGGTCGAGCAGGACGAGCCCACGAATGCGTTCCGGTGCGGTGGCCGCGAGGTGCAGCGCCAGCATTCCGCCGAAAGAATGCGCGACGATCACCACCGGTCCGGTGGCATGTTCGTCGAGCGTCTCCAGCAGGCTCGCCACGTGGGATTCGATGTTCCACGGAGGAGCCCAGGTGGAACGCCCGTGACCGCGTAGATCCGGCGAGATCCAGCGCGCTTCGGGCAGTTGGTTCTCGGCCATCGACTGCCAACGTCGGCCGTGACCGGTCAGACCGTGCAGCGAAAGGATCTCCGGTGCCCCGACGGGTCCGTAGAGATACGTATGGAGTGCAGACACGAGGTCAATCATGCCGGAAGCAGGCGATGTGTGAGTTGTCGGTGCGCTCTGGTGGAATGCCTGGGTGAGTGAGAGGGCAACACGCAGCAAGGTCACCATCCCGCGGGCGCGGTTGGTGCACCGAACTGCGCCGTCTCCGATACCCCGAACATGGGACGAAGGGACGGCCCGGCTGTTCGCGCCGCCGTCCGAGGATCCTTTCCAACTCGCGTTCGGCCCTGTTTCATTCGGCTCGGGGGCCGCCTGGAGTCCCTGGCAGGTACTCGGCAGCCCCGGAACGGGCAAGACGTCCCTTCTCGTGGATCTGGCAGTGCAGAAGATCTCCGGTGGCGAAGATCCTGAATCGGTCCTGGTGCTCACCCAGTCGCGCCGGGCAGCGACGCAGGTCCGCGAGCAGATCACGGCCGGGTTGCTCGGGTACGAACAAGAACGCGGACCGCAGGCAACTCGTGAGCCGTTGGTCCGCACCGTTCACTCGTACGCCTTTGCCGTACTCCGGCTTCAAGCCGCAGCGCACGGCAACGCGCCGCCACGCCTGATCACCGGCGCCGAGCAGGACTCGGTGCTCCGAGAGATGTTGCGCGGCGACATCGAAGACGGTGCGCTCCGGTGGCCGGAGCGCCTGCGACCCGCATTGGGTTTGAACGGCTTTGCCGTCGAACTTCGAGATCTGATGTTGCGAGCGAACGAGCGCGGACTCGGTCCCGAAGATCTGGTCAAGCTCGGCAAGAAGCGTGGACGTCCGGAGTGGGTGGCGGCCGGGCGGTTCGCCGAGGCCTACGAGCAAGGCGTGCTGCTACGCGGCAGTGTCGGTGTCGAGGCTCCGGAGGCGACGGCGCCGGCACTCGACGCGGCCGAGTTGATCGGTGCGGCATTGACCGCGTTCGGCACCGATCCCGAATTGCTTCGCTCCGAGCGCGCTCGGATCCGGCACCTACTCGTCGACGACGCACAACATCTGGATCCGCAGGCGGCGCAGCTGGTTCGGCTGATCGGAACCGCAACTGCGGGCACGGTCATCGCCGGTGATCCCGATCAGTCGGTCTTCGGGTTCCGCGGTGCGGATTCGGCGTTCCTACTCGGACTCGCCGAGCGCGGAGACGAGCGCCAGATCGTCCTGCCCACCACGTTTCGCAACAACGCCGACGTCGCGTCGATCGCGGCGAAGATCGCTGCGCGGCTGCCCGGCAACCTCGCTCATCGCATCGCGGTTCCATCCGATCTCACCGATGAGGACCCGGGGCGGGCGTCGGTGCGGGTTCTCGGTACGACGGCCAAAGAAGCGGCAGTCGTCGCAGATACCTTGCGCCGGGCGCATCTGCTGGACGGGATTGCTTGGTCCGACATGGCCGTCATCGTTCGGTCGGTCCCGCGCACTCTCGCCCCTCTCCGGCGAGCGCTGCTCGCGGCCGGGGTACCCGTCACGACCGCTGCCACCGAATTGCCGCTGGCCAGGCAACACGGAGTGTCCGGCCTGCTGCTGGTCCTTCGGGCGCTCGGCGGCGATCAGTTCACCGGCGACGACGCGCTTGCCCTGATGGCCGGTCCCATCGGCGGCGCCGAGCCGGTCACCCTGCGCCGGTTGCGTCGTGGCCTGCGCCGGGTCGAGTTGGCATCGGGAAGTGATCGGGACTCCTCGGAGTTGTTGCGGCTCATTCTGATCGACGAGGATCGTGCGCAGTCCAAGCGCCTCATGGGCAAGTTGACAGACGTCGAAGCTGCGGCACTCAATCGCGTGCTGTCGGTCCTTCGCAAGGCCCGAGTGCCTCTCGAGCGAGGTCTCGGGGTCGAAGAAGTTCTGTGGGCGGCATGGCAGGCGACGGGGCTGGAACGACGCTGGGCGGCTGCGTCGGCGCGCGGCGGGCCTATCGGCTCACAGGCCGATCGAGACCTCGACGCAGTCGTCGCACTTTTCGACGCGGCCGCCAACTACGTCGACCGGTTGCCGCGTTCGCAACTCGCCGGTTTCGTCGACTACTTGACCAGCCAGGAGATACCGACCGACTCGCGGAGCCGGTCGGTCATCACTCCCGACGCCGTCACCGTGGTCAGCGCTCACGCCGCGGCGGGTCGCGAATGGGCGGTCGTGGCAGTGGCGGGGGGGGGGGGGGGGGGCGGGGCTCTGGCCGAGTTTGCGGGCACGCGGATCGCTACTGCGTACCGAAGCGCTGATCGACCTGGTCAACGGAGTCTCCGACGGCAGTGACTCGGCTGCCGAACGACTCTCGCGAACCGCACCGCTTCTGGCCGAAGAACGCAGGTTGTTCCTGGTTGCCTGTAGCCGTGCTCGTCGCCGTCTGCTGATCACCGCAGTCGAATCGGCTTCGGGGGACACCGACTTGGTGCCTTCGCGGTTCGTGGACGAATTGATCCGTGGTGACGCCTACTCGGACGATCCGTCCTCCGATCTCGACGTCGTTGCACCCGAGACCGGGGATACCCGGGTTCTGTCGCTGCCTGCACTGGTCGCACAGCTTCGCAGCGTCGTGTGTGATCCCGACATCGCGCATTTCGACCCCGAGAAGCATTCCCGGGCCGCTCGCCAGTTGGCACGTCTGGCTGCTGCCGGGGTACGCGGCGCGCACCCGGATCAGTGGTACGGCACAGCCGAGCCGAGTACCGCTGCTCCCATGTGGCAGCCCGAGGACGGACCGGTTTCACTATCGCCGTCCACCATCGAGCTTCTCGAAACATGCCCTCTCCGATGGGTGTTCGAGCGTCATGGCGGCAGCGACGGAGACAACACTCATGCGATCGCCGGTACGCTGGTCCATACCTTGGTGCAGGCATTGGCCGGCCGGATTCCACCGGATCAGGTCGAGAAGGCACTCGAAAATGCCTGGGAATCCATCGATCTGGGATCGCAGTGGTACTCGCGCCGCGAACTCAATCGAACTCGGGAGATGCTGGCGACGTTCACCGCCTGGATGAACGCAACTCGCGGCGAACTGACCGAAGTCGGCGTCGAGGTCGCGGTCGAGGGGGTCCTCGAACCACGTGAGGAGGGAGCGCCTGCGGTCAAGCTTCGTGGCCGGATCGACCGGCTCGAGCGCGACACCGAAGGCCGTCCGGTGGTTGTCGACGTCAAGACTGCGCGAAACCCTGTCAGCAACGAGGCCGCGCAATCTCACGCGCAGTTGGCGGCGTACCAGGTCGCAGCGGCCGAAGGTGCGATTGCCGGCGAACCGGCCACACAACCCGGCGGTGCACGCCTGGTATTCGTGGCCAAGTCCAACAAGAAAGACGGTGCGGCGCAGCGAGTTCAGCCGCCGCTGACGGCCGAAGCCGTCGAGATGTGGCGAGACGTCATCCACAACGCAGCGGCAGCGACCCAAGGGCCGCAGTATCTGGCCAGGGTCAACGACGGATGTAGACATTGCCCGGTGCGCTCGAGTTGCCCGGCACACGACGAGGGACGACAGGTGAGTAACTAAGTGGCTGCCGCGACGCAGAAGGCACGCCGACCGAAGATCGATCCTGTCGACCTGGCGGTCGCGCTCGGTCAACACCCGCCGACGCCGGAACAGGCGGCTGTCATCGCCGCACCGCTCGGTCCGACATTGGTCGTCGCCGGTGCCGGTGCCGGTAAGACCGAGACGATGGCTGCTCGCGTCGTGTGGCTGGTGGCCAACGGCTTCGTCGATCCCGAGGCCGTTCTCGGATTGACCTTCACGCGCAAAGCGGCACAACAGCTCACGTCGCGAATCCGCAAGCGCTTGGCGCGACTGGCGGGTTCGGACGTTTTGCGGGCACTCGACCCGACCGGCGGAGTGCGTTCCCGGATTCTGGCCGGGGAACCCGAAGTCAGTACCTACCATGCTTACGCGGGACGGTTGCTGTCCGAGCACGGATTGCTGTTGCCGATCGAACCCTCGGCGACGCTGTTGTCCGAGACCGAACTGTGGCAGGTTGCGCACCGCGTCGTGAGCGGCTGGGACAGTGATCTGGACACCGACAAGAATCCGGGGTCCATCACCGAAACCGTTCTGGCCCTTGCCGGTCAGTTGGCGGAGCACCTGGTCGACCCCGAGCAGTTGCTCGAGGCTCACACCGAGTTGGACAAGCTGATTCACACTCTGCCCGCCGGTCCGAAACAGCGGGGTGGGCCGAGCAAAGAGCTGTTGAATTACCTTGATGTGCAACACAAACGCATCGAGCTACTGCCCCTCGTTGCCCGGCTGGGTGAGACGCTGCGGCGTGAAGGCGCATTGGATTTCGGCAGCCAGATGTCGCTGTCGGCCCGTGTCGCCTCCGAACATCCCGAGGTCGGGCAAACCGAGCGTGAGCGCTTTCGGGTAGTTCTTCTCGACGAGTACCAGGACACCGGTCACGCTCAGCGAGTGTTGTTGTCCTCGTTGTTCGGTGGGGGAGCCGACGGCCGGTTGGCGCTGACAGCCGTCGGCGATCCGATGCAGTCGATCTACGGTTGGCGAGGCGCGTCGGCGGCCAACCTGCCACGGTTTGCAACCGACTTCCCGCTTGCCAACGGAAAGCCGGCTCCGACGCTCGAACTGCTCACCAGTTGGCGTAACCCGCCGGAGGCTCTCGAACTGGCAAACCTGTCGTCGGCACCGTTGCGCCGACGCGGTGTGGCCGTCAGCACACTTCGTGCGCGGCCGGGAGCCGTCGCCGGAGACGTTCGACTGGCGCTGCTGGGAGACGTCGAACAGGAACGTCAGTGGGTTGCGGAGAAGATCGCCGAAGAATACGAGGCGGCACGTGCCGAAGACCGCCCGACGCCCACGGCAGCGGTGTTGATCCGCCGCAACGCCGATGCTGCCCCGCTGGCCGAGGCTTTGCGGTCCAAAGGTCTGCCGGTCGAAGTGGTCGGACTCGGTGGGCTCCTGCACACACCCGAGGTGGCGGACGTGATCGCCATGCTCCGAGTGGTCGCCGATCCGCTGGCGGGCAGCGCCGCCGTTCGGCTGCTCACCGGAGCGAGATGGCAGATCGGCGCGAAGGACCTCGCCGCACTCTCGCAACGCTCCCGCGAACTTGCCATCTCCGCCGGATACGGAACAGCGGGTGCGGTCACCGACGCCGAGGCGCTCACCTCGGCAGTTCAGGACGCGCTGCCGGGGGAGAACGCCGAGCAAGCAGGATTGGTCGATTCGATCTCCGATCCAGGCCCGGCAGAACGCTATTCAGCTCTCGGGTACACACGCATCAACGCGATAGCGGCAGAGTTGGAGTCGTTGCGCGAACGTATCGGCCAGCCGCTCACCGAACTGGTGGCGGAGGTCGAGCGGGTGCTCGGTATCGGAATCGAGGCAGGCGCGCGAACCCGAGTCGGTGTCGTCGGGACCGCGGGCCGCGAGCATCTCGACGCATTTGCCGACGTCGTCGCCAATTACGCGACGCGTCCAACAGCCAATCTGCCCGGGATGCTCGCATTCTTCGCGGCCGCCGAACAGATCGAAAAGGGCCTCACTCCGGGCGAAGTGGAGGTGGCGCCGGATCGCGTGCAGATCTTGACCGTGCACTCGGCGAAGGGGCTCGAATGGGAAGTAGTGGCGATCCCGCATGTCAGCGACGGGGTGTTCCCCTCGTCCACCGCGTCCGGATCGTGGCTCGGGGCGCTCGCCGAACTGCCACCGTCGTTGCGTGGTGACCGGGCCGTCGACGCGGATTCGGCCGACGGAGTTCCGGTGCTCGACCTCGAGGAGCTCTACAACCGCAAGGACCTCGAGAACGCGATCACGGCGCACAAGAAGGCCTTGTCCAACCGTCGACTGGACGAGGACCGGCGACTGTTCTACGTCGCGCTGACCAGAACCGAACGGGCGCTGTTCATCTCGGCGCATCACTGGGCGGAATCCGGTTCGGAACCGAAGGGGCCTTCGGAGTTCCTGGACGAGCTGCATCAGATGGTCACGGCCGAAAACGATGCCGGTGAAGAAGACTCACGCGGTGCGATCGGCGTCGTGGAGGAATGGGCGCCTGCACCGGAACCCGACACCGAGAACCCGTTGGCCTCCACACCCCGTACTGCGCAGTGGCCGCCGGATCCGCTGGGTGCGCGGCGCGGCGCGGTCGAGGCCGGAGCCGCAAGCGTCCTGTCCGCACTTGCATCGCTGCCGCAAGACAGCGAAGAGACGGAAGAACCGGAGGACGATCCGGAGAACTGGGCCTCGGACGTCGACGTGCTCTTGGCCGAGCGCGAAGCCCGGGCAAACGCGCGTGCCGAAGTGATTCTCCCGGCGCAGCTTTCGGTGACTCAGCTCGTCGACCTCAAGGCAGATCCTGATGAACTCGCGGCACGGCTGCGTAGACCACTGCCGTACCCACCGAACCCGCTCGCTCGGCGCGGCACGGCTTTTCACGCCTGGATCGAGCGAAGGTTCGGTGCGACCCGACTGTTGGATCTCGACGAACTACCCGGCGCCGCGGATACCGGCGCGGGTCCCGAGACCGATCTGGTGAAACTTCAGGATGCGTTCCTGCGGTCCCCGTGGGCCAATCGCAGCCCGATCGAAGTGGAAGTTCCTTTCGAAACATCCATTGCCGGAACGGTTCTCCGCGGTCGGATCGACGCTGTGTTCGCCGATCCCGACGGCGGATGGACGGTGATCGACTGGAAGACCGGTGCCGAACCGTCGGCCGCCAACGAGGACGCTGTTGTGATGCAGTTGGCCGCGTATCGGGTGGCCTGGGCCGAATTGATGTCCGCCAGAGCCCGTTCGGCGGGGCGCAACGAACAGTTTCCGGCCGACAAGGTGCGGGCGGCGTTTCACTACGTTCGATCGGGTCGCACCATCGCACCCGAGAACCTGCCGGACGGTGAGGCTCTCGCTCGCCTCATCCGAACGGCAGGCGCGCAAGATTAGCTTGCGTTTCGACGAGCCTTGAGTGCTTCGGTCACCAGCGGAACCTGCAGGGGAAGACGTGCGATCGAACCGATCTTCTGCGGTGTGGACGTCTTCGGGCTTCGGCACCAGTCGATCGCCATCTGGATGTTGGCGGGGAACACGGCAACAAAGAGCGCGGCGGCAAGGCCCGCGCCGAGCTTGCGGGTCTTCGGCACGGCCAAGGCAGCGCCGATCGCCAGTTCCGCGACGCCGGACACCTGGGTGTAGGTGCGGGCCTGTCCGGGAAGCTGGCGGGGAACGGTGCTGTCGAAGAAGGAAGGCGCCACGAAATGCATGGTGCCGGCGCCGAGAAGGAGGGCCGACAAACGAAGAGCGGCCGCTTGGCTGGGAGTGGACGTCGAACCGGTGAAAGGCATTTGCCCAGCCTGCCTCACGGTGGACCTTCTTGCCACTACCGGCGCCACGACCCGCGCGCTATTCGGCGCCCGAGTTCCGAAGTCGATCTTCGAGGGTTACGCTGCCTGCCGATGTCTGTGTAGGTATTTCGTAAGTTCGAGTGAGAGAGTCGATGTATGGCCGGTAAGCTCCGGGCGCGTTTGACCAGGTCGGAAGCATTGACCGATCAGCCTGACTTCGCCCTTGTCGGGGTGCTGCGCATTCCCCAGCTACAGACAAGTCCGGCGCGGGCCATCTACAAGCGAGTTCTCATCGCGTTGGGTGCTCTCGGCGCCGCCGTGTTGATCGTGTACATCGATCGCGCGGGATACCGGGACGCACAGGACAACGAGCTGTCGCTGCTCGACTGCATTTACTATGCGACGGTTTCGCTCTCGACCACCGGTTACGGCGATATCACTCCGTTCACGCCGTCGGCGCGCCTGGTCAACGTCCTGTTGATCACGCCACTTCGGATCTTCTTCTTGATCGTGTTGGTCGGAACCACACTTTCAGCTCTGACCGAGAGTTCGCGTCAGGCGTTCAAAATTCAGCGTTGGAGGCAGCACGTGCGTAATCACACCGTCGTCGTCGGATACGGGACCAAGGGGCGGACGGCAATCGAAGCAATGCTCGGTGACGGTGTACCGGCGTCGGAGATCGTGGTCGTGGACACCGATCAGACCGTCCTCGATTCGGCGGCGAGCAAGGGCCTGGTGACGGTGTTCGGTTCGGCGACGAAATCGGACGTACTTCGGTTGGCAGGTGCGCAGAATGCGTCGTCGATCATCGTGGCAACCAACCGTGACGACACCGCAGTGCTCGTGACGCTGACAGCCCGCGAAATCGCGCCGAAAGCCAAGATCGCCGCAGCCATCCGTGAAGCCGACAACGCGCATCTTCTGCGTCAGTCCGGCGCAGACTCCGTCGTCGTGTCCTCGGAGACGGCGGGTCGACTCCTCGGCATCGCGACCACGACGCCGACCGTCGTGGAGATGATCGAAGACCTGCTGACTCCGGAGGCCGGATTCGCGATTGCCGAGCGTGCCGTCGAGCGCGACGAGGTCGGCGGCTCTCCGCGTCATCTCTCCGACATCGTGCTCGGGGTCGTTCGTGACGGCCGTCTGGTTCGCGTCGGTTCACCCGAGGTGGACGCCGTCGAAGAGAACGATCGACTGCTCTACATTCGCCGCGTCACGAACTGAGTGTTACCGAGCTTCGTGCGCGCAGTAATGTCGTGAGCGTGAACGACTTCCAGCTGACCGAAACACCTCTGCTCTCACGCTCGAGCGTCGGCCGCGCCGAGGAATTGCGGTCGGACGCCGCTGCACTGACGACGGGTTGGGCGGACGCACTGCTCCTCCGTGTGAATTCACGGGGTCAGGTCAAGGTGTCGCCGGAAGGTCAATTGGTCTTCGCCGAGGCAACCGAGTTGGGGCCCGAACCGGTGCGCGGCGCGGTCTTCCTGGGAATTCGGGAGAATCGCCACGTCTGGGCGGTGCGGGTGTCGCTGCTGGCGGGCACTTTGTCTGAATTGCGGATGCTCGGCGGAACACTCGACGACGCGGACGCCGGTTTGTTGACCGGTGCCGTCGCGATTCTCAACTGGCACGACAGTGCCGGATTCAGCGCTATCGACGGCGCACCGAGTGAACCCACGATGTCCGGCTGGTCACGCATTTCCACGTCCACCGGCCACGAGGAGTTTCCCCGAACGGATCCGGCGGTCATCTGCCTGGTGCACGACGGCGGCGATCGAGTTCTACTCGCGCGTCAGCCGACCTGGCCGCAGCGCCGTTTCTCGATTCTCGCGGGATTCGTCGAGGCCGGGGAGTCACTCGAAACGTGTGTTGTCCGCGAGATCAAGGAAGAAGTCGGTATCGACGTGCACAGCGTTCGATACCTCGGGAGCCAGCCTTGGCCGTTCCCTCGCTCGGTGATGTTGGGCTTCGCCGCAATCGGCGACCCCGCCGCTCCGCTGCTGTTCGCGGACGGCGAGATCGCCGAGGGCACCTGGTTCACGAAGGACGAGGTGCGCGCCGCTCTCGAACTCGGCGACTGGGGTTCGGAAGCGGACGCGCCACTGCTGCTGCCCGGGTCGATCTCCATCGCTCGCGGAATGCTCGAGAGCTGGGTCAAGTAGCAGCCGGAGAAGGTCTACAGACCCAGAGCCTGCTTGACCTGGTTGAGCGACGGGTTGGTCGCAACGCTGCCGTCGCCGTACTTCACGGTCGGAACGACGTGATTGCCACCGTTGACGCTGCCGACGAAATCGGCTGCTGCCGGATCGTTCTCGATGTCGATCTCGGTGTACTCGATCCCCGACGCGTTGAGCTGCGTCTTGAGGCGACGGCAGTAGCCGCACCACGTGGTCGAGTAGATGGTCAGGGCAGGCGCATTTTCGGTAGAAGTCACGGCCGATATAACACCACGACCGAGAGCGTTGTTCCGTATCGGCCCGTGTTCTCTTGCCCACATACCGTCGGGCGCGGCGAATGGAGTGTCGGAACGTCCTGCCATGATGGTCCCCATGCCTGCGGACACCGGACTGGATCCAGAACAATCGGCCGCCGTGCTCGCGCCACGCGGCCCGGTATGTGTCCTCGCGGGCGCTGGAACAGGCAAAACCCGCACCATCACGCGCCGGATCGCTCATCTGGTTGCCGACGGTCACGTGTCGGCCGGTCAGGTGCTTGCCGTGACGTTCACCGCTCGTGCGGCCGGGGAAATGCGTGGACGTCTTCGTGAGCTGGGCGTCGGCGGGAGTGGGCCGCAGGTGCAGGCTCGAACTTTTCACGCTGCTGCTCTCCGTCAACTGAAGTACTTCTGGCCGCAGGTTGTCGGCGACACGCCGTGGCGTCTGCTGGACCGAAAGTTCGCCGTTGTCAGCAGTGCCGCAGCCCGGGTGGGATTGTCCACCAGCACGGAAAGCGTCCGCGACCTCGCCAGTGAAATCGAGTGGTCGAAGGCGTCGCTGATCGCGCCGGAGGATTACCCACGCGCGATCGCCAAGATTCGCCGTGAGGCACCGGTCGATGCCACCAAGGTGGCCCAGGTGTATGCCGCATACGAAGAGCTGAAAGCACGCGGCCAGGACGGCATGCTGCTTGATTTCGACGATCTCCTACTGCACACGGCGGCAGCTCTCGAAGAGCATTCGACAGTCGCCGACGAGTTCCGCGAGCGGTATCGCTGCTTCGTTGTGGACGAGTATCAGGACGTCACCCCACTGCAGCAGCGTGTGCTCGACGCCTGGCTGGGCGACCGAGACGATCTGACCGTGGTGGGCGATGCGAATCAGACCATCTACTCCTTCACCGGAGCCACCCCCAACTATCTGTTGGACTTCTCCCGGAAATTCCCCGAAGCGACCGTCGTTCGGCTCGAACGGGATTACCGCTCCACCCCTGAGGTCGTGTCGTTGGCGAACCGCGTGATCGGTGCCGCGCGCGGGCGGATCGCCGGGACGCGTCTGCAGCTGATCGGGCAGCGCGCGCCGGGGCCTGAGCCGGAGTTCATGGAGTTCGACGACGAGCCGGCCGAGGCGCTCGGCGTTGCGCGGGCGATCAAACGGCTGATCGCGGCAGGCACTCCTGCGGCCGAGATCGCTGTTCTGTACCGGATCAATGCTCAGTCGGAGGCGCACGAGCAGGCCCTGACGAAGCTGGGCATTCCGTTCCAGGTGCGCGGTGGAGAGGGCTTCTTCACTCGCACCGAGGTACGTCAGGCGGTGGCAGCGCTGCGTCAGGCAGCTGGACGCGACGACCTCCCCGAAGGTGCAGACAACGGCGAAGCGCTGGTCTCACTCGTCCGCGCTGTGCTCGCGCCACTCGGCCTGACCAACGAAGAGCCTTCGGGTACTCAGGCACGCGAGCGCTGGGCGTCGCTCTCGGCTCTCGTGGCGCTCACCGAAGAACAACTTGTCCACGAACCTGAACTGACGCTCACCGGGCTTCTACAGGAGCTCACGGCCCGAGCCGAGGCGCGGCACCCACCGACCGTGCAAGGTGTGACGCTGGCCTCCCTCCACGCGGCCAAGGGGCTCGAATGGGATGCGGTGTTCCTGGTCGGCCTCAACGACGGCACCCTGCCGATCCAACACGTTCTCGGCGACGCCAATTCGGGCGCCGACGATGTCGCGGTGGAGGAGGAGCGTCGGCTTCTCTACGTGGGGGTTACTCGCGCTCGCGAGCATCTGCAGCTGTCGTGGGCATTGGCCCGCAATGAGGGTGGACGCAAGTCCCGTCGCCGGTCGAGATTTCTCAACGGACTAATCCCGGAGGACTCGCCGGCCTCGCGCGTCGCCGCGCCGTCGTCGGGAAACAAGAAGCGTCCGCGCTGCCGCGTATGCGGCAAACCGTTGATCGGGACGTCGGCGACCATGCTCGGGCGCTGCGAAAAATGCCCGTCCAATGTCGACCTGGAATTGCTCGAGCACCTCAAGGCCTGGCGTCTGGACAAGTCCAGAGAACTCAAAGTTCCGGCCTATGTCGTCTTCAGTGACAACACACTGATGGCTATTGCCGAACAACGACCACAAGATAATCGTGGACTGGTTTCGATCCCTGGAATCGGGCCGAAGAAACTCGACAACTTCGGGGAAGACGTACTAGCTGTCATTCGCGGTGAACTGCGAGCGGCAACACTCGATATCTGACAACACATCCGAATCGACAACGGTGAGTTACATAACCGCAGGTCAAAAATAGGTTGTGCAGATTCGGCAGATTCTCTACTCTGGTTTTCAGTGTTACGGGGCAACCTGTGCGCAGAAACTATCCGGACCGACACGAAATGGAGGTGGCAAAAAAATGACGAACTTGATCTCTTACGAAGCGTGCGCAAGCGCAAAGTTCGCTGTTGCCGCCCCCATGCTGCCGCGTGCAGCGGGATGGGCGCAGCATGCGCTCCGCCTGCGCCCTCAAGCAGCAGCAAAGAAAGCAGCTGTCGAGTCCGTGTTCTTAAGCCATCGAGGTATTTCTCGGTAGGACACATCCGTTCACTTACGGCCACGGACCCGCAGCCCCTGCGGACCGTGGCCTTTGTGTTGGATAGCCCTCTTCATCTGGTTTCCGACTCGGCTCAGGTTCGCACCCATCGAACCCATATCGTGCGACACAGTTTCGCATCCGAGCACTAGGAGACCGAGTTGTCTGCCCAGACAATCCGCGTGGAATCCGAAAACTCCACCACTGCAGTAACTTCCACCGACGTCACTTCGGCTGCAGTCACGTTCATCGAGGTCGCGTCCACCCGCCGCGACCTGCCGTGCCGGGCATCCAACCCCGATCTCTGGTTCGCCGAAGCTCCGGCCGAACTCGAGCAGGCCAAGGCACTGTGCGCGCAGTGCCCCATCCGTTCCCGTTGTCTCAGTGCGGCTCTCGACCGCGCCGAGCCATGGGGGGTGTGGGGCGGCGAGATCCTCGATCAGGGGGCCGTCATAGCGCGCAAGAGACCGAGAGGGCGCCCACGCAAGCAACTTGTGTGCGCGTGAGAGCCCTATTCGGCGGAGCCGGTGTCTTAGTCGGCGGAGCCGGTGTCATCCAGAACCGGCTCCGCGAACCCTGGCAACCAACGAGTCAGGATTTCCATGTACGGGGCATATGCGTCCAACTGGGCGCATATGCCGACCGAACCGAGAAGAACACGGAAGATCATCAAATACTCGGCCGGAAGGTTGAGTGCACGGGCCGTTCGGAACTGCGCACTGTTGAAGTCAGTGGCGGTTCCGGCGGCCTTTTGCAGCCATGCCCGAGTGAAGTGAAATGACTCGGTCTGGATCGGGTCGGTGAAGGGTCGCAGGTAATCCGCGATCTCCTTGTCGGTCACCGTGCGTCCGGGGATCACGAAACCGTTGGCGCGCAACAACTCCGTCAACTCGTCGAATTGTTCCTCGACAGCCAAGCGCACCATCGTGCCGAGAACCCGTGGCAGTCCGTTCGGGAACGGCGCAGCAGCACCGAAGTCGATGACGCCGAGTCGGCCGTCCTCGAGAAGCATGAAATTGCCGGGGTGCGGGTCACAGTGGAGCAATCCGACACGGGCCGGAGACGCGAAGTGGAATTCGGCGAGTAGTGCACCGGCCGCATTGCGCTGCTCCGGCGTTCCACTCTCGATGATTCTGGTCAACGGGGTTGCCGTCATCCATTCGGTCACGACCACTTTCGGCGCGCTCGCCACGACGTGCGGGATCACGAATTGGGGATCTCCGTCGAACTCTTTGGCAAAAGCTCGCTGATTGTTCGCCTCGATCCGATAGTCGAGTTCTTCCTCCGTGCGCGCGGTGAACTCCTCGATCACGGGCCGTACGTCGACACCGGGCATGACCGAACCGAAGAGACCGGCAAATCTGCCCAGGGTCTTGAGATCGGCGCGTAGAGCTTCGTCGGCGCCGGGGTACTGAACTTTCACGGCTACGTCGCGGCCGTCCGCCCAGACGGCTCGGTGAACCTGCCCGATGCTTGCCGACGCGGTCGGTTCATCGTCGAACGACTGGAATCGGTCGCGCCACTTGGTTCCGAGTTGCTGGTCGAGCATCTTGTGTACTTGCTTGGTCGGCAGCGGCGGGGCGGCGGCCTGGAGCTTGTTCAGCGACTCGCGGTATGGCTCGGCGAATTCCTCCGGAATTGCCGCCTCCATGACGCTGAGCGCTTGGCCCAGCTTCATCGCGCCGCCCTTGAGTTCGCCCAGCACCGCGAACAGTTGCTCGGCCGCCTTCGCGCTCAACTGCGCGTCGATCTCGCCTTTGTCGCCGCCGGCGAGCTTGCGTCCGAAGCCCATGGCGGCGCGACCGGCCATCCCCAGGGGGATGCTCGCGAGTTTGGCAGTACGGGCAGAACTCTTGCGTGGGATCTCGGACACCACACCATCATGTCTGACTGGGGCGTCCTTTGCCCGAAACAGGTGCCAGGTATTGGCAACTGCAGGATATTTGCCGAGGCCAGTGCCTGGTTGTGATCCGATACGGACGCAGCGCGATCTCGAGCGTCGACGACAGACTGGCCACATGCGTCGCCGCTGTCTCCGATAATGCGGAGTCGATCTCGGCCAGGGCCAGCGCGACACTTGCATGGATCATCGCCGATTCCGCGTGGCCTGCGCTGCCGAGTAGCTGCGCGGACAGATGAAGCCAATGAGGGTCGAGTTCGGATCGGAGGATGTCGGCGCACCGCAGGCAACTCGACTGACCAGGCAGGACAAGAGGACCGACCACACCGTTGCCGTCGCGGATGCGGACGGAAAGGTGGGGGAGTCCACAGCGAACGAGATCGCTGACCAGACGAGGATCAGTTACGACGTCGTCGGCCAGAACCACCAGTTGTTCGTTCCACGTGCGCACGACGTCGGTGTTGCGATACCCGCGCGAGCGACGCGTGCTGACCCCGCCGGTGACGAGTGCGCGCTCGATGGCGTCAGAGAGCGGACCGACACCGTGAATCCGGACCGTCGCGGTGCTTCTGCGGGCAGTGTGGACGAAACCGGAATCGGCGAGTTGCTCGAGCAACTCCTCCGTCACGGATGTGGGAATCCCGCGCCTCGACGCTTCCCAGAGGATGTTTGCGCGGGATCTCGAGCCGTCCATTTTGCGCAGGATCGACTTCACCGCGCGATCGTCGACCCCGACAGGCAGAGTCAGCAGGACGGCACGTCCGGGGGTCCATCCCAGCTGCAGTCGACCATCCGGGCGCGACAGAACAGCGATCCGCGGGTCCCATCGAGGTCCCGCGGATCGCTGTGAAGTGCTGTCTTGTCTGGTGTCGTCGTGTGTGTGACCGGTCATCATTCGATGCTGGCACGACGGGCCCTCGGCGAGTCCCCGTCAGCGGCAGTTATCCACAGGCGGTCATCGCGGCTGATCTGCGAAAATCGGTCGAGAAGGGATTACTTCTCTTCGTCGTCCTCGCGGGTCTTGTCCATCGCTGCCTCGGCCGCACGCTCTTTTGCCACGACGGCTTCGAGCTGGGCTATCGGGTCGTCGAAATTACCGGCTTCGCCGGCGCCGAGGACACGGGCGACAAATCCGTCCGGTGCGTCGAGATCGCTCGAATCGGGCATCAGGTCGGGATGCGACCAGACGCCGTCGCGAACGTCCATACCGGCTTCCGCAGTGAGCTTCTGCCACAAACCGGCCGCTTCACGGACCTTGCGAGGACGAAGTTCGAGTCCGACCAGCGTCGCAAAGGTCTGTTCGGCGGGGCCGCCGGTGGCACGGCGACGCCGCAACGTCTCGCTCATCGCGGCAACACCAGGCAGTCGCTCGCCGAGTGCGGCGGTGACGACCGTCTCCACCCAGCCCTCGACCAGCGCAAGCAGAGTCTCGAGACGTTCGAGAGCGGCTTTCTGCTCCGGTGTGTTCTGCGGCTCGAACGTGCCCTGCTGCATCAACGCTTCGAGCTTGCTCGGATCGGTGAGAGCGGATGGATCGAGGTCCTTGGCGAATTCTTCCATCGCCGAGAAGTCCATGGTGATTCCGCGGGCGTATTCCTCCACTGTCGCGAGAACACGCTGGCGCAGCCACGGAACGTGACTGTAAAGGCGCTGATGAGCGGCTTCCCGCGCGGCGAGGAAGACCAGAACTTCCTGATGCGGCTGTTCGAGACCCTCACTGAAAGCCTGAACCGCAGCCGGGAGAAGGGCCGCGGTGCCTTCGGGGCCGAGGGGCAGGCCGATGTCAGTGGAGGAGAGCACCTCGGTGGACAGTTGGCCGAGTGCCTGGCCCAATTGCGAGCCGAACGCGAGTCCGCCCATCTGGCCGAGCATGCCCAGCATCGGGCCAGCCATCTGCTGTGCTTCGGCCGGAAGACCCTGGACCCACATGCCCGCTACCTTCTCGGCCACCGGATCACAGAGTCGCTTCCAGGTGTCGATCGTGTTGTCGAGCCAGTCGTTCGGAGTCCACGCAAGAGTGCGGCTCGCTCCGGCAGGGAGCGTTGTCGCGGCGTCCAGCCACATCTCGGCCAGGTGCGCGGCGTCGGCGATCGCCTTGACGTTGCCCTCGGTGATCGGTGTGACCGATCCGATCTGTTGGCGTGCCAGCTTCTTGGCGATGTCGTAGTTGACCGGGCCGGACGTACCGCCCTGGCCCATCGACGAGCCCATTCCGCTCAGCATCTGCCCGAACTGGGTGAGCATCTGGCCGAGCTGAGCCGGATCGAATCCCTCACCGCCCGCGCCGAACCCGAACGGCATGTCACCACCCCCGAACGGATTGCCACCCGCCGCGTTCTTGTCGCGATCGGGATCGTCGTCGGAGTTGGAGAAGCCGAACGGCATATTGCTCATACCTCAACGGTACAAGGCTCGAGCGGTCGGAGTCGCCCTCCGAGTCACGCTGACGGCGAACACGCACGGCGCTCAGGCGGTGCGATCGGTGCTCCGGAGCCTTCGCGCTTTACTCTGGATCAGGTGAATCGACGGATAGTGACGCTCTTGGCCGCACTCGCACCCATCGTCGTGTTGGGAGTCGTCGGAACAATGGTCACTGTTCCTTATGTCGCACTCGGTCCGGGCCCCACCTTCAACACGCTCGGCGACGTCGACGGTAAGCCCGTCGTGGACATCCAGGGGACCGAGGTCGATCCCACCGACGGCAACCTCAACATGACAACGGTGTCGGTTCGCGACGGCCTCAACATCTTCGAAGCGTTCGGACTGTGGGCGAGTGGCAGCAACGGACTCGTCCCTCGCTCGGAGATCTATCCGCCCGAGAAGTCGAAGGAAGAGATTCAGCAGGCCAACACGGCCGACTTCCAGCAATCCGAGGACAGTGCCGAGTTGGCGGCACTGCACTTTCTCGGCAAGCCGGTGGCACTGACTGTTTCGAAGGTGACTCCGGACGGTCCCGCTGCGGGTGCCCTGCAAGAAGGCGACGTCCTGGTCAAGATCGGCGACACTCCGGTAACCACCATCACCGGCGTTCAGGACACGGTCGGTGCGATCGCGCCCGGCACCGCGATCGACGTCACCGTCCTTCGTGAGGGTGTGGAGACCGTTGTGCCGGTCACCGTCGGGGCGCGGCCCAACAAGCCCGAATCGGGTTACCTCGGCGTCACACCAAGCGAGGTCCCGGACGTTCCCTTCACCGTGCAGTTCAATCTCGCCGACATCGGCGGTCCTTCTGCCGGACTGATGTTCACACTGGCCTTGGTCGACAAGCTGACTCCGGGGGAGCTCAACGGCGGAAAGTTCGTAGCCGGAACGGGCACCATCGACTCCGACGGCGAGGTCGGTCCGATCGGCGGCATCAGGTACAAGTTGATCGCCGCGTCCCAAGCCGGTGCTGAGACCTTCCTCGTGCCGGCCCAGAACTGTGACGAGGCGAAACAGAATGCGCCGGACGGGCTTCGACTCGTCAAGGTCGACAACCTGCCCGGCGCAGTGGACTCACTCGAGAGCCTCAACACGGGCGGCGACGCACCCCGCTGCTGAAGGCTGCCTGGCCGCCGACGACTCTGTCAGTCTTCTTCGACCTCGTCGAGCGTCGCGTACAGGGCGTGCACGAGGTGAGGTGCAAGACCGTCGTAGGTGAGCAGTTCCAAGTCACCGTACGGATCCGCATCCTCGTCGGGACGCATCTGTAGGAGCGACAGCGAGGGACCGTCACGGAGCACGCCGACGAACAGTCGAGCCTCGCGTCGATCGGGATGCGCGTCGGCCGTCAGTCGAGCGACTTCGTCCGCCGCGTGCTGATCGGTCAACACCGGCGCCGTGGCGTGGTCGAGATCCGATTCCGCCTCGGGCGGCAGGACGACGATCTCCTGCACCAGGATGCAACCCTGCACGGACTCGGGCCAATGCGTCGTTGCCAGGAACTCGTCGAGTGCCCGTGAACCGCCGATGATGTCCTCGGGAAGCGATTCCTGTTCGATCGGTGTGTATTCGGCGCCCTCGGCGAGTTGGTCGAGCAGTCCGGGTTCGGCCGCGGCGAGCATCTCGGTGGGTACCAACGCGTACAGCTTCGGAGGCTGATCCCAGCCTTCGGCGTCGATGTGGTCGACAACTTCATGAACGCACCGGGCGAGGGCACTCGGTGATCTGCTCATATTCTCTTCACTCACACGTTCATCCTCCCACCTCCTGTCCGGCTCCCCGCTCTCCGTGTTGTCAACCCGTGACCGTTGTTACGTAGAGTGGTCGGAAACGGCCAAGTCCACTCGGGCGTGGCCGCAGTGATCGATGCAATCGGTTGCGACGCCACGGCGTCGCCAAATCTTGGAGCGTGGCACGTGGGCATGCGGCCCCCCGCAGGTTTACCCTCTCTGTCCAGACGCAGTCGAATCTTGTTGGTGGTGGCTGTCGTAGTGGCGGCCTTGCTGCTCGTGGGGCCGCGACTGATCGGCATGTACACGGACTGGTTGTGGTTCGGCGAAGTCGGCTTCCGCGGTGTCTTCACCAAGGTTCTGCTGACGCGATTCGTGCTCTTCCTGGTCGTCGGAATTGTCGTCGGCGCCATCGTGTGGCTCGCGATGCTTCTCGCGTACCGCGCACGCCCGGTGTTCGTCCCGGTCTCCGGACCCAATGATCCGATCGCGCGCTACCGCACCACCGTCATGTCGCGTCTTCGTCTTTTCGGCGTGATCATTCCGGTAGCGATCGGCATCCTGTCCGGTCTCATCGCACAGGCCAACTGGGTCACTATCCAGTTGTTCCTCAACGGCCAGGCTTTCGGGATCACCGATCCTCAGTTCAACTTGGACGTCGGCTTCTACACGTTCGATCTGCCGTTCTACCGTTTCGTTCTGAACTGGTTGTTCGTCTCGATCCTGCTGGCTTTCGTGGCAAACCTGGTCACCCACTACGTTTTCGGTGGAATCAAGTTGGCCGGGCGCAATGGGACGTTCACCACGGCCGCTCGTATTCAGCTGGCTGTCATCGCCGGCACCTTTGTGCTTCTCAAGGCGGTGGCGTACTGGTTTGATCGGTACTCGTTGATGTCGAGTAGTCGTAAGGAACCGACGTTCACCGGCCCGGGCTTCACCGACATCAATGCGGTTCTGCCTGCGAAGCTCATTCTGTTGTCCATTGCGGTCATCTGCGCCTTGGCGTTCTTCGCCTCGATCTTCACGCGGGATCTTCGGATACCGGCCATGGCAGTCGCTCTACTGGTTCTTTCGTCGGTCCTCGTCGGTGCCGTCTACCCGATGATCGTCGAGCAGTTCTCCGTCAAGCCCAATGCGGCGCAGAAGGAGAGCACGTACATCGAACGAAACATCGAAGCGACCCGTCAGGCGTACGGGATCACGGAAGAAAACGTCGACTACGTCGACTATCCGGGAATTGGCACCAAGCAGCCCCAGGACGTTCCGGCAGACCGGACCACGATCGCGAACACACGCCTGTTGGATCCGACCATTCTGTCGCCGACGTTCACCGCTCAGCGTCAGCTCAAGAACTTCTACGGGTTCCCGCAGACGCTCAACGTCGACCGTTACGAACAAGACGGCCAGTTGCGTGACTTCGTTGTCGCCGCGCGTGAGCTGTCGCCGAACAACCTTTCCGGCAACCAGACGGACTGGATCAACAAGCACACGGTCTACACGCACGGCAACGGTTTCGTCGCCGCCCAGGCCAACGAAGTCACGGCCGTGCAGGGCGACAGTCAGAACAACACCGGTGGCTACCCGATCTACTCGGTGAGCGACCTGACGACCACGCCCGAGAACGAGAATCTCAAGGTGGACAATCCTCGTTCGTACTACGGCGAGGTGATCAGTCAGTCGGACGCCGATTACTCGATCGTCGGTTCCGTCGACGGTGAGGGACCGCGGGAGTACGACACCGACACCTCGAAGTACACCTACACAGGTTCGGGTGGCGTTTCGATCGGCAACTGGTTCAACCGTCTTGCATTCGCGGCGAAGTACACCGAGCGCAACATCCTGTTCTCGAGTGCAATCGGCTCGAACTCGAAGATCATCTTCAAGCGTGATCCGAAGGAAAGGGTCGAGGAGGTCGCGCCTTGGCTGACGACCGACGGCGCTGCTTACCCCGCAGTGGTCGACGGCAAGATGCAGTGGATCATCGACGGCTACACCACGGCCCAGGATTACCCGTACGCGCAGCGCAGTTCGCTCGACGGGTTGGTCGAGGACAGTATCGACCAGACGACCGGGCGCCTCATTCCGCGCCAGGAGTTCTCGTACATCCGTAACTCAGTGAAGGCCACGGTCGATGCCTACGACGGCACTGTCACGCTGTACCAGGTCGACGAGCAGGATCCGGTTCTGAAGGCGTGGATGGGGGTCTTCCCGAACACGGTGAAGCCGAAGAGCGAAATCTCGGACGACTTGCAGGCACACTTCCGCTACCCGGAAGACATGTTCAAGGTTCAGCGAGAGATGCTGGCGAAGTACCACGTCGACGATCCGAGTGAGTTCTTCACCAACAACGCGTTCTGGTCGGTTCCGAGCGATCCGACGATCGACACGTCGGCCAACCAGCCGCCGTACTACGTGCTGGTGGGCGACAAGGACACCGCGAAGGCGGATTTCCGTCTGACCAGTCCGATGGTCGGGTTCAGTCGTGAGTTGCTGTCGGCCTACATCTCGGTGGCGAACGACAAGGAGAACTACGGCAAGTTCACGGTGCTGCAGTTGCCGACCGATACGCAGACTCAGGGTCCACAGCAGGCTCAGTCTGCGATGACGTCGGATTCGCGTGTTGCTTCGGAAGTGTCACTGCTCAAGCAGTCGAACAAGATTCAGTACGGAAACTTGCTGACTCTGCCGATTGCCGAGGGCGGAATCCTCTATGTCGAGCCTTTGTACTCGCAGCGAAACTCGCAGAACGCGTTCCCTCAGTTGGCGCGTGTATTGGTGAGCTTCAGCGACACCAACGGCATTCGGATCGGTTATGCACCGACCGTCTCCGAGGCGATCAGTCAGATTTGGCCGGGCGCAGGTTCGGCAGCGACGGTCACCCAGCCGGCACCCGATCCGGATACCGGAGCGCAACCGGAAACGCCGACAACTCCGACGGCACCGGCCCCGCCGGCTTCTTCGGATGACGTCACGAAGGCGCTGGCCGAGGTCAATTCGGCAATGGCGGCATTGAAGTCGGCGCAACAGAGCGGTGACTTCACCAGCTACGGTGCTGCGCTCGACCGCCTGCAGAAGGCTGTTGACGCGTACCAGGCGCTGCCGAGGTAAGCGGCGTCAGTTCATGAATAGCAGAAGGCCCACCATCCGATCGGATGGTGGGCCTTCTTGTGTGCTCAGGTGAAGCTGTACGAGCTGAATCAGCGCAGTGCTGCAACGATCGGTGCGTTGGCATCGGAGAGCTGCTGGAACTGTGCGGCGAAGCCGTACTGGCCGGCGAGGTCACGAGCGGTGTCGAAAGCCTGCTGTGCGGCGGGCTTGAGCTCGGCCGGGATCTCGATGGCGGGAGCAACTGCGGGTGCCTCGGCGACGGGAGCCGGCGCTGCGGCGGGAGCTTCTTCGACTGCAGGCTCGCTCGCGACGGTCAGACGCTGGCCGCAGACGGGCCATGCGCCGGGGCCCTGGCTCTGCAGGGTGTTCTCGGCGACGCGGATCTGCTCTTCCTTGGAAGCGTTGGCGGGCGAGCCGGTGCCACCGTTGGCGGTCCAGGTGCTCTGCGAGAACTGCAGGCCGCCGTAGTAGCCGTTTCCGGTGTTGATGTTCCAGTCGCCACCGCTCTCGCACTGTGCGACGCCGTCCCAGTTGTGGGTGGCTGCGGAAGCGGTGCCGGTGCTCATGGTGAGGGGCACTGCGACAAGTGCGCCGGCTACTGCCAATGTGCCGAATGCACGCTTGCTGATGCTGGTGTACGTCATGTCGGGGTAAATCCTCTCCGCGCTTGCTGACATCGGCGGGCCTGCGGGTCGGCGATGATGCTGACTTTCCCGGGCGCTTGTCTCTCCGTGTCTCTGCCCCTCGAAGGTTTCGGGGGTTCCGATCCCGCGGGGCAGAGTGGAGCAGCGGCGGGTCGGCGTTCGCCCGGTTGATTCGGGCCGGGACCGACCGTACGGGAGCGTCGAACGAGGGTCGATTCGCAATTTTCCGGACTGTCTGGTCTGCTCTCGACCCAAAATTTTAGCGTTTGTGCTGGTAGAGCCTTTCCGATGCCGTTTCGACGTACGTTCGTTACATGCTTGTTATGTGTTGATGCTCACGGGCATTTTGTGAACCCAGTCACCCGATTCTTCGACTTTCAGGCGTGTATTTCGCTCCAGCGCAGGCGATTTGCGTTCCGTTCACCTGCTCGTGTAACTTTGTCCATGCATCGCGGGGTGGAGCAGCTCGGTAGCTCGCTGGGCTCATAACCCAGAGGTCGCAGGTTCAAATCCTGTCCCCGCTACTAGAAAAGGACCGCCGCACTGGAATCCAGTGCGGCGGTCCTTTTTTTGTGCGCAGCCGTCGTAGGGTGGCGACGTGCGACTCTCGAAGATTCTTTTGGCGATGGCGGTGACTACTTCGCTGGTGACCACCGCTCTGGCGTTCTCGGCAGGAAGCGCTGCCGCCGGTGGGCGGATCACCGATGCGAAGCGCGTGGTCTTCATCGTTCCGGGGCAGCAGCTCTACAACTCGGGAGAAACGCACCAGGCGACCTACCGCGCCCTCGACAAGGCACTGAGCGCTGCGGGCTACGAGACACACTTCGTCGACGCACCCGGCAAGATGATTGCGGCCGACGCCGAGCTGATTGCCGATTCGATTCGCTCCTACGCTGCCGGCGCTGACTCCGTCGGGGTGATCGCGCACAGTGCGGGTGGACTGAGCTCCCGGTACTACGCGAAGTTCCTCGGTGGCTCCGAGGTAGTGGATTCATTCGTCGCCATCGGTGCTCCGCAGTACGGTAGCCCCGGTGGCTGCGTACAAGGCCCTGCCGACGGTTACGACACCTGCATGTTCTCCGAAGTTCTCACCAAGCTCAATGCCGGTGAGGACACTCCTGGATCTGCCTACTATTCGGTGGTGCAGAGTTCGGGCGAGTGGGCGGACGGTCGGTTGGACGGGGGCCAATGCCGGGTGTACGTCGATGGCGTTCCCGGGGCCGGAACCGGAGGAGACCACCTCACCGAGCTCGAGCATCCAGAGGTCATCTCGGGAGCGATCAGCGCTTTGGGGCGCGACTGTGTCGGTACGTTCGTGGACGAGAACGACGGCGACATCACCTGGCCTGACACGCTGTTTCCGTCATTTCGGTAAAGCTTCAGGTCCGGGTTGTTCGGACGAGTAGCCCGGCTACGTGTGCGCTCGCGGCAGTCCTCGCCCCCAAGGCGTCACCCGATTCGATGGCCGCGACTATACGTGCGTGCTCGGTGACGGCGATCCGCCGATTGAGCTCGAGGCTCCACATGTCCGAACGGTAGAGGTGTGACTGACCATCCAGACGATGCAGGGCTTCGCTGAGCGGGTGATTGCATGCAGTCTCACGAATCAAGGTGTGGAACTCGAGGTCGAGCTTCGAATCCCGACGCTGATCCGGCGGGCTCTCGAGAAGTTCGCGTTGCACCTGCACCATCTTGTTCAGCTGTGACACGGTTTCGTGCGTGGCATTGGCCGTCGCGTTGAACGCCGCGAGACCGTCGAGTACCTCACGCACCTCGAAGACCGCGCGCAGAGACTCCGCGTCCAGCGAATCGACTTTTGCACCCGCATTCCGTGTGTGGACGGCGATGCCCTCGTAGATCAACTGCTGCACGGCCTCGCGGACCGGCGTTCGACTGACATTGAGCTTGCTCGCCAGCGCGGGAACACTCAGTGGTGTCCCCGGCGCCAGCTCTCCCGAAAAGATCAGTTCGCGAAGTGTCTCGTGCACAGACTCGGTGAGTAAAGCTCGTTCGGTGGTGGTCATCTTGTCCTCACTTCGATCCTGCACGATGTCGACGGTACCCGGGAGCGCTATCCAGCGGCGCGCACCCGGTCAGCGTTGCGACTGTCGACGTCGGGCGCCGTCGCGCCTTTCAGTCCGGCCACTTTGGCCGCGATGTTCTCAGCGATCGTGATCGGCGGGTATCCCACTTCGCCCGGTGTGAGAGTCCCTGGCAGTGCTTCGATGACGGCGTCGTAGTTCCCGTCGAAAAAGAATGCGGCAGAGCGACGTCGGATGATCTGACCATCGACGATAGGTGGGTCGACTCGGTGCACTGTCGAGCGCCATCGGTCGTTCGTCCAGCGTGCCATCGCGTCGCCGAGGTTGATCAAGAGTGCGCCGTCGGCAGGTTGGACGTCGTGCCATACGCCGTCGGCACTCAGAACTTGAAGGCCCGGAACTTGATCTGCCCACAGGATGGTCAAGATTCCGAAGTCGGTGTGAGCGCCCATTCCCGTCATGTCGCCGGAGATGCGGATCTCGCCCTCGGGCAGTGCGTAGTTGTTCATCTTCATCGCGTCGATCGAATGGTCGAGCATCGAATCGAAGTACCCGGGCTGCAATCCGAGAGCGTCGGTAAAGGCGCACATCAGGATTCGTGCCAAGCCCTGGGCATGACGGAAATACTCTTCGATTGCCGGTCGGAATCCGGGCGCGGCCACGGGCCAGGTGTTGGCGGCGTAGCTGGACTCGGGTAGGTCGACGCCCGGATAGTCGCTCACCTCTGTGCCCACGACTATTGCTTCGTAGAAATCGTTCATCTGGTTCGCGGCGGCGACGCCCAAGCTCATGCTGAGTGATTCCGATTTCGGTGGTGAGTAGCCGCGGTTCTCGGACGAGGGACGGCGATAGTTGTTCTTCACCGTCAGTGGGAGAGCAAAGAACTCGTCGAGAGCGTCGGCCAGACCGGCGGTCGCCGATCGTGGAATGCTGTGTCCGACAATCTGTATGAATCCGACCTCCCGGCACGCGCGATCGAGTTGAGCTGCCACTTCCGCACAGGCAGTGCTGTTGGTGGCGTTTGCAACCGCTGCCTCGCCGCGGAGGTACGGGCTGATATCGATCGTAGGAATTTCGAAGACAGGAGTTTCGTGAGTCATTTAAAGTCCTTGCGGCCGGACGTGTGCCACTTACCGACGAGCACACGTGAGAGGAATCCAAAGGCAGAGAAGACGAGGACACCGAACACCGACGCGATCACGATCGCGGCGATCAGATCCTCGGACTGAAGGCGGCTTCGGTAGACGTCGAGCAGCGTTCCGATCCCGGGTTGTCCTTTGGCGAAGAACATGTCGCCGATGATGGCACCGACGACAACAAGGCCGGAGGCGGTGCGGATGCCGGTGAGAATAGCCGGCATTGCCGCTCGCAGTTCGAGTTTCACCAATCGATCCCAACGGGACGCGCGGCCGAGGGTGAAGAGTTCGTGCAGTCCGCGATCGACCGATTGCAATCCGAAGTGTGTGTTGGTGATGATCGGGAAGGCGGCGATGAGAACACACACCAGGGTACGCGCGGTCATACCGTAGCCGAACCAGAGCCCGATGAGGGGGACGATGGCGAGGATGGGAATGACCTGCAGCACAACGGCATAGGGATAGACGATCCGCTCGATCCACTTGGCCTGGCTCATCAGCACGCCGGTTCCGACGCCGACTGCCACCGCGACGACGAAGCCGACCAGTGCTACCTGTGCCGTCACTGCGAGGGCTTCGAGCATGGGCGAGAGGTGCTTCCAGTCGAGTAGCGACTTTGTCAGTACTTGACTCGGCGGCGGAAGGAGAAATCGACGTTCCGGGGAGAGAACGAGGTAGCTGACGATCGACCACGCTGCGACCGCGCCGGCAAGTGAGAGCAGCGGATAGAGCAGGAAGGTGCCGAGCGCTCTCATTCGCGAGGGCCGTCCGGGCTGTGACTGTGCTCGCGCAGCGGTCGCAGAATCAGTGCGAACGGCGGAATTGCGTGCGGTGGTGCCCTGTTGCACTGCAAGGACTTCGGTCATCGTGAGCTCCCATGGAGACTGGCCGAGATCTCGGCGACGTGTTCGGTGTATCGGGCGTCGTAGCGCAGTTCCGGGCTACGCGGGTACGGGAAATCGATGTCCACGACCGAATGGATTCGTCCGGGCCGGGCGGTCATGACGACCACCTTGTTTGCGAGGTACACGGCCTCGGATACCGAGTGCGTGATGAACATCGAGGTGAACCCCTTGTCGGTGTAGAGCCTTTGCAGCTCTACCTGCATCTCCAGTCGTGTCATCTCGTCGAGAGCACCGAAAGGTTCGTCGAGCAGCATCACAGCAGGTGCGAGGGTGAGCGCTCGCGCCAACGAGACACGCATCTTCATTCCGCCCGACAACGCGTTGGGCAGTTGTTTCGCAAAGTCCGCCAGGCCCACTGCGCGAATTGCCTCGTCGGCGCGCAACTTTCGGGCTGCTTTGTCGCCGCCACCGAGTTCGGCGGACAATTCGACGTTGGCCTGCACGGTTCGCCAGGGGAGGAGAGTCGGCTCCTGGAAGATGAAGCCAACTGATTCGGTGTCGAGGGCAACCGCGCCGCTGGTCGGTCGCTCGAGGCCGGCCGCCATGCGCAACAAAGTCGACTTGCCGCAGCCGGAGGGTCCGACCACGGCGACGAAGTCTCCTCGCTCCACGTTCAGATCGATGCCGTCCAGCGCGACAGTGCCGGTATCGAACTTCTTGACGACATCGGAAAAGACCATCTGCATCGGTGCGGTGAGCTTGCGAGCGTCGGCATCCTGCATCGTGTTCGCGAGTTCCATCTGAGCCTCCGGTTCAATAATGCATGCAAAAGTTCTTCAAGATGTATGAACCATCTTGAATTGCATGTATGTCGCCTAGATTGCTGAATGTAAATGTGAGGTGACATTGCAGGTGAAGCGAGAATCCTGGCGCGCGTTACCTGATGGAAACAACTAGTCGATTGCATGTAATCCATGTGCTGCAGAATGTGCACATCGGATCATCCTTCCTGGTTCGCCCACATCCCAATTGTTTTCACGAAGGAGACGCTGTGTATTCAAATCGCAAGGTGCATTCCAATCGCAGAAGTGTGGGAGCGGCCGGCGCGGCACTGGCCATGTGTGCAGCCATCGGATTGACTGCGTGCAGCTCCAGTGAGGCTGAGACGGCCAAGGCTGAATCTCTCGAACCAGCTGCCGAGGCTCAGAACCTAGCGGGTCTCTGTCCGGAAAACGTTGTGGTTCAACTCCAATGGCAGCCGCAGTCGGATATGGGAGCGCTCTTCGAGATGCTTGGTCCCGGCTATTCGGTCGACACCGACGACAAGTCCGTCAGCGGGACTCTTGTCGCCGGAGGGAAGGACACCGGAGTCGACTTGACCTTGCGGGCCGGGGGACCGGCAATCGGGTTCCAATCCGTCAGCTCCCAGATGTACGTCGACGATTCGATCACTCTCGGCTTGGTGCACGGCGATCAGGTGATCGCGGCAGCGGCAAGTCAGCCCGTTGTGGCCGTCACGCCATTGCTCAAGTACAGCCCGGCAATCCTCATGTGGGACAAAGAGTCTCATCCGGAATGGGCGAGTGTTGCCGATATCGGCAAGTCCGACGCGAGTGTCGTCGTTTCCAAGGAGCAACTGTTTCCGCAGTGGCTCGTGGCGAAAGGCCTACTGAAGCAGTCTCAGCTCGACACGAGCTACGACGGAGCTCCCTCGCGATTTGTCGGTGACCCGACCATCGCTCAGCAAGGATTCGCGAATTCGGAACCGTACACGTACGAGAAGGAGACGCCGGCGTGGGACAAGCCGGTTTCCTATGACCTGCTGAAAGATTCGGGTTTCGACATCTACGCGTCCAATGTTTCCGTTCGTGCCGACAAGGTCGAGACACTCTCCCCGTGTTTGAGCAAGCTGGTTCCGATCATTCAGCAGGCCACCGCGGACTACATCACTGCGCCGGATACGGCGAATGCTGCCATTGTCGACGTCGTTTCGCAGGACGTGTCGTTCTCTCCCTACACCGAGGGTGAAGCAGCGTTCAGTGCCCAACTCTTGAAAGAGAAGGGCCTGATCGCGAACGAGGCGGACGGATCCGTCGGCACGTTCGACATGACGCGAGTCGCTCACACCGTCGAAGAACTGAAGCCCATCCTGAACGCCGGGGGTGCGGCGATACCGCAGTCATTGACTGCAGAAGAGATCTACACCGACAAGTTCACCGATCGGTCCATCGGAATCCGCTGAAGGAGCTGACAGCAAATGACGTACGACATGACAGAACTCAACCGCGAGACCCGCATGGGTGGCCTGGGCACGGAGACCACCGACCGCGAGGTCCGAAGAATCGATCTCTCGGATTTCGAGAACCGGCGCAGCGAGATCGCCGAGGAGTTGTGGTCGGCAGCGACCGACATCGGATTCTTCCAAATCGTCAATCACGGGATCGATCTGGACCAGGTCCGCGAGGCTTTCGCGGCGGCCGAGCGATTCTTTGCACTGCCCACCGAGGTCAAAGCGCAGTATCCGCTCAAGAAGGGTTTCAACTCCGGCTGGGAGAGCATGACGCAGGTGCGTCCGTCCATCGGAACACCTGATCAGAAAGAGTCCTATCAGGTGACCCGCCCGCATATGGGTGATCTGTGGCCCACTGCAGACGAATTGGGCGGATTCCGCGAAACGATCCTGGACTTCGAAGCCAAGTGCTGGGGCATTGCGATGGACCTGTTGTCGTGCTTCGCCGAGAAGCTGGGATTCGAACGAGACTTCTTCACCAGGGCACATGACCCGTCGGTGGACACCTACCAGAGCACGCTGCGACTACTCCACTACTTCCCCCTTGCCGCCGACGCAGATGTCGAAGGGATGTGGCGTGCCGGAGCACACACCGATTTCGATTGCCTGACATTGCTTTTCCAGCGTGACGGTCAGGGCGGCTTGCAACTGTGCCCGGGCAAGGAGATGGACACCCAGGAATGGACGTCGGTGGTGCCGGCTGAGGAAGCAATCACCTGCAACATCGGCGACATGCTGATGAGATGGAGTGATGACGTCCTGCCGTCGAATTTTCATCGAGTCAAGAGTCCCGGAGTCACCGACTATCGGGGAGCCCGCTACAGCCTCGCGTTCTTCGCTCAGGCGAACCGCGACGTGACCATCGAGGGGCCGGCGGGCAAGTACCCGCCGATCACTGCCGAGGACTACATCGACCAGCGAGTACGCGCGAACTTCGCGCGTTGATCCGTATCCGTTCCGTCACACACTTTCAGGAGAACTGGCGATGACTACCGCGCCCAAGAACATGACCGACGCGATCATCCGGGACGTGACGTTGTACAGCGGCGGGCAATGGCTGACCGGCCACGACGTCGTCGTCTCGAATGGGGTGGTCGAATCGATCGAGAAGTCGACCGGCACCGCCACACCTGGAAGTGTGGACGGATCGGGGGCGTATCTGATCCCTGGGTTCGTCAACACCCATACGCACCTTCAGCAGTCACTGATGCGTGGGATCGCCGAAGGGACACCGCTTCTCGAATGGCTACTCGCGGTCGCAGAAGAGTCGGTTCAGATCACGCCGGAGCGCGCATACACGGCCACTGTCGCAGCCTCGCTGGAGGCATTGCGCAGCGGTACGACCACCCTGGTCGAACACATGTGGCCGCATCCGTCCAGCGAGGTTCACGATGCCGTGATCCGGGCGTTGCACGACACCGGGATTCGTGCCGTACTGGGACGCGGAACCGCAGACCGGGCGGACAAGACGAGGAAGTGGGGCTTCGATCCGCGGCTCATGCAACCACTCGGAGACGTTCTCGCACATACGGATCAGATGATGCGCGACGTCGCAGGTTCCCGCGTCGACGTGGCAGTCGCGGTACCGAACCCACGTTCGCTGACCCCGGATGGGATGTCGGAAGTGCGTGAGTTCGCGCAGGCTCGCGACCTGACGGTCTCGATTCACCTGCTCGAGACGCAGACCGACAACACGATGTGTACCGAACACGCGGGCATGAACGCGGTCGACTACCTGGATTCCCATGGGTTCTTGTGGGACCGGGTGCTGGCGGTCCACTGCGTCGAACTCGACGACCGTGGTCAGAAGGTGCTGGCGGAGCGCGGCGTCGGAGTGTCGTACAACCCCGTCAGCAACATGCGCCTCGGTAGCGGAATCGCGCCCGTCCCGAGTTTCCTCGACGCGGGGATCGCGGTGGGGTTGGGTGTGGACGGCGCAGCCAGCAACGATACTCAGGACATGCTCGAGACGCTGCGCACCGGCGCCTACGTGCAGCGAGCCGCGCGCGGCCGCGCCGACCTGCTCGGCTTCGAAGCCATGATCGACATCGCATCCGGCGGTGCAAACGCAGCACTCGGTCTGCCGGCCAGGTCCGGCGGGATCTCCGTGGGTGATCCCGCCGACCTCACCATGATTCGGTTCGAACGCGACTTCGGTTGCCTCCCGGTGCGAGATCCGGGCGCGTCTATTCTCACGACGGGCAGTCGTCAGATAGTGGACACGGTGTTGGTTGCGGGCGAGGTCGTGCTCCGCGACGGGCACTCCACTCGCGTCGACGAGGCGGAATTGATCCGCACGCTCAGCGCTTTGTGACTGTGCTCAGTCTTCGCTGATCTCCATCTCGATCAGGACGCGGCGCAACAGCTTTCCGGTGGCGTTGCGGGGAAGTTCGTCGATGAAGACGATCTCGCGGGGAACCTTGTAGCGCGCGAGATTCGACCGGACGTGATCCTTCAGCTCGTCGGAGTTCTGGTCGGCGCCGTGGGCGACGACGACAAACGCTCGCAGACGGTGCCCGAAGTCGGCGTCCTCGACTCCGATGACTGCCGCTTCCAAGACGTCCTCGCGATCGGCGAGCAGGTTCTCGACTTCGAGCGGGTAGACGTTCTCGCCACCGGAGACGATCATGTCGTCGTCGCGGCCGTCGACGAAGAGGAGGCCGTTGGCGTCGAAGTGTCCGACGTCGCCGGTCGAGAGAAGTCCGTCGATACGTTCCTTGTCGCGCCCGTCGGTGTATCCCTCGAAGCTCAGCCCGCTGGCGACGAAGATCCTGCCGATCGTGTGTGGGGTGGTGATCTTCTTGTTGTTCTCGTCGAACAGTTCGACGTGACAGGTCACCGGAGCGCGGCCCGCGGTTCCCGGCGCAATGGTCAGATCCTCGGGAGTCGCGACCGTGGCCACTGCGACCTCGGTGGATCCGTACAGGTTGTAGAGGACGTACCCGAACGAGGCCGTGACTCGCTTGCACAGGTCGGGTGAGAGTGACGAACCTGCCGAGAAGATGATCTTCAGGTTCGACGTGTCGTACTTGGACAGCACGTCGGGACCGAGGTCGATGATGCGAGTGAGCATCGTCGGGACCACGACCAGACTGTCGCACTTGTACTGGGCGACAAGCTTGATCGTGTTCTCCGGATCGAACTTTCGATGCATGACGACGGTCTGGCCGAGCGCCAACGCGAGAGCGAACTGCGAGACACCGGTTCCGTGGAAGGCGGGGGCCGCCATCATCATTGTCTGTCCGCGGCGCAACGGCACGCGGTCGAGGAACTGCGCCGACGCGAGAGGGGAGGTGTGGCCACGCGGCGCACCCTTGGGAGTTCCCGTTGTGCCGCTGGTGAGGAGGACGAAGCCACCGTTCTTCTCGGGTGCCGGCACCGACGACGTGGTGCGTCCGGCGATGGCCTCGTCGAGAGTGGCTGCCGTGGAACCGTCAGCGGCCGTGCCCTCTGGCCAGGAACGATAGACGACGACGTCGTCCGGCAAGGCATCGGCGATGTCCGCGAACTCGTCGTCGTAGACGAAGGCGACCACCTTCTCCCGCGCGGCGACGTCCACGAGTTGGGGCCGAGCGAAGCCCGTGTTCATGAGAACGAGCTTCGTTCCGTTCTTCGCTGCCGCCAGCATGGTCAGGACCAAGCCTCGATGGTTACGGCACATCGCACCCATGACGGAGTCGGAGGTGATGCCGTCGGCCTGCCACGCCCGGACCAACGCGTTGCTCTGACGCTCGAGCTCGGCATAGGTGATGGGGCCGCGCTCGTCGATGATCGCCACCGCGTCGTAGCCGTTCTCGGCGTGTGCATGGACCGGCCCGGCAAAGGGTCCGTACTTGTCCACGGCTGCAATGGATTTGAGTCCGCGATCGAGGCGAGGGAACGGGACGAGTCCGGCTCGGAACATGACCCCCGCCGCGCCGATGGTGTCAGTGACCTTGGTGACCAATCCGGGCATACGTGAACCTCTTCCGAGCGTCGTTGTAGGACTGATTACACACTAATGCGCAATCAGGTTTCGGTGGTGAAGTTTCACGATGGCGACCGAGCACTCCGCCCCGCCACCTCGAAAGGTGGCGGGGCGGAGTGTTTCGGGATCTGGTCCGTGCGACCGTCACTTCAGTTCGGCGGACGACTTTCCGAGCAGGCGGCGTGCGACGATCAGCTGCTGGATCTGCTGGGTGCCCTCGAAGATGTCGAGAATCTTCGAGTCGCGGCCCCACTTCTCGAGCAACGGGCGCTGCGAGTAGCCGTAAGTGCCGGCCAACTCGACTGCCTTGAGCGTCACGTCGGTGCCGGTGCGGCCGGCCTTCGCCTTGGACATGGACGCTTCGAGCGAGTTCGGCTTCTTGTTGTCGGCCATCCACGCCGCGCGCAGAGACAGCAGGTACGCGGCCTCCCAGTCGGCTTCCAAACGGATGAACTCGGCTGCAGCTGCATGCTGGTTGTAGACCGGTGTGTCGTAGGAGATCTCGACACCGGCTTCGGTCAGGATGCCGCGCAGTTCTTCGAGAGCTGCGCGTCCGACGCCGACGGCCATGGCTGCAACGAGGGGCCGGGTGTTGTCGAACGTCTGCATGACGCCGGCAAAGCCCTGCTCCACGTTGACCTCCGGGCTGCCGAGGATGTTGTCCGCGGGAATGCGGCAATCCTGGAGCAGGAGTACTGCGGTGTCGGAGGCCTTGATGCCCAGCTTGTGCTCGAGGCGAGCAACGCTCAGGCCCGGTGCGTCACGCGGAACGACGAACGACTTGATGGCCGCTCGGCCCTTCGACTTGTCGACCGACGCCCACACGACGATGTGCGTCGAACGCTCACCGGCGGTGACGAAGATCTTCTCGCCGTTGAGAACCCACTCGTCGCCGTCGAGAACGGCGGTGGTGGTCACGGCGGCGGAGTCGGAACCGAAGCTCGGTTCGGTGATGGCCATCGAGGCCCACACCTTGCCGAAACGTTCGAGCTGTTCGTCGGTTGACACTGCGGCGATCGCGGCGTTGCCGAGCCCCTGGTAGGGGATCGAGAGCATGAGTCCGACGTCGCCCCAAGACGTTTCGAGCGAGTTGAGGAGCGCAGACATGTTGCCGCCGTTGGCGTTGCCACCCTTGGCGCTCGCGTCGGACCGTCCGCCGCTGGCACCGCCGATGTCTCCACCGGAATCGGAGAGGCCTTCGACCATGGCGGCCATGGTGTCGAGCTCGACGGGATACTCGTGCTCAGCGAGATCGTACTTACGTGAAATGGGTCGGAAGATCTGCGCCGCGACCTGATGTGCCTGGTTCGCTGATGCTTTGAGCTTCTTGGGAAGTTCGAGGTTGATCATCGTGGTTCTCCTGGAAGTTCAGCGGCGTCAGATGAGGACGATGCCCTCGGCAACGCCGATGGCACGGAGGTCGCGGTACCAGCGCTCGACCGGGTGCTCCTTGGTGAACCCGTGTCCACCGAGGAGTTGCACACCGTCGAGGCCGATCTGCATGCCCTTCTCGGAAGCCAGCTTCCGGGCCAGAGCGGATTCGCGAGCAAAGGACAAGCCCTGCTCGGCGCGTGAAGCGCCCCGAAGCGTGACCAGACGCAGTCCGTCGAGTTCGATGCCGATGTTGGCGACCATGAAGGCAACCGCCTGGCGGTGGCTGATCGGCTCGCCGAACGCTTCGCGCTCGTTGACGTACGGAATCACGTAGTCGAGAACTGCCTGGCTGGTTCCGACGGCCATGGACGCCCAACCGAGGCGAGCCAGGCGAATCGCGTCGGCGTATTCGGCCTTGCGCTGCTCGGCGTCACCGTCGCCGAGCAGTGCGGACTCCGGCACAGCGACATCGGTGAGGATCAGGCGACCCAGGCCTGCGGCGCGCAGTCCCATGCTGGGATCTGCTTCGACGACGAGTCCCTTGGTGTCGGATTCGACGATGAAGAAGGACGGCTTGCCGTCGAGTTCTGCGGCGATGACGAAGAGTTCGGACGTAGCGGCGGCGGGCACCAAGCTCTTGACGCCGTTGAGCTTGTAGCCGCTGGGGGAGCGAACTGCCTTGGTCTGCAGGGCAAACGGATCGAACAGTGCGCGTGGTTCGTTGACCACCACTGCTGCGCCGGGGACCTGCTCGCCGGTGAAGGCCGGAAGGTAGGTCTTCTGCTGCGCGTCGGTGCCCCACTGCGTCAGTGCGACTGCAACGCCGCTGGGTGCGAGGATCGGAAGTGCAAGCCCCATGTCTCCGTGCGCAAGTGCCTCGGCAACAAGAGAATTGGTGACTGCGCCGCGATCGGCAGCTGCTCCGTCGAGTTCTTCGGGAACGTTGATCAGCGTGATGCCGAGCTCGGCCGCGCGCTTGGAGAGATCGGCGGGTGCCTGCGCTGCGCCGTCGGCGTCGTGCGCTGCCGGACGCAGGATCTCGGCCGCGAACTC
>NZ_BCWH01000003.1:75995-210866 GCF_001653035.1 Rhodococcus sp. YH3-3
CGGACGTGTCGCGGGGCGCACCCTTGGCGCCGCCGCGCTGCGCGCCCGATTCGCTGCGCTGAGCGCTCTTGTCGGGGGCAACACTGTCTTGCTTGGTCATGATCACCAGCTGTTTCTCGGTGTTGGGGCGTTGGACGATCCTTATCTTACTCATCAGTAAGGTCTGTTGTCGAGAAACCGCGAAATGATGCGCGTCATAGGCTCGAGGGGGGAACCGGACAGAGGGGCCAGATCGGATACAGCGGTACGTGCGCTACACGCCGTTGGTGGTGGTCCCGTGCCTGTTGATCGCCAGCACGTATCCGGGGGAGTATCGAGTTCCCCTCACCTACTGGATTCTGTCGATGCTGTCGGCGCTCGCCTTCGCCGTCGGCCGTCGATGGCCGGTCTTCGCGTCCCTGGTCATCTCGGCGCTCGCCGTTCCGATGTTCGTCGCCGACGCCTGGGGGCTGTCCGAGCTTGTTCCGTATCTCGGGGCGGTCGCCGTCGTCGACGTCACGATGCGGGCCGAGCGTAGAGAAATGGTTGCCGTATCGGCAGCAGGATGGTGCGGTTCGGTGCTCGCGGGGATCTGGTTCGAATCTCACGAAGCGTTCTGGTCTGTCACGACGGCTGTGAAAGTGCTTGCGTACGTGGGGTTGCCACTGCTGCTCGGGCTGTATCTACGCTCGCAGCGTGAATTGGCCGCGAACAATCTTGCGCAGACCCGCGCTGCGGAGCGCAGTGCGCTCGCCCGCGAACTGCACGACCTGGTTGCGCACCACATGGCATCGATCGTCCTGAGAATCGGCGTGGCTCAACATGTCTTGGCGCCCCAGGACGAGGCCGTGCGTGAGGTCCTCGCGGATGTGCGTGGGACTGCGTCCGATGCGCTGGCCGATATCCGTCGCCTCCTGGTCGCACTTCGTGATCCTTCGCTCGGTGAGGTCGCTTTGGTCGAGCCGGATGCCGTCGAGGCGGAAATCGAGGCGGCGATAGATCGTGTGCGTGCGGCGGGTTTCGAGGTGCAGGCAGTCTTCGATGCCCAGGAGAATGTCGAGTCAGGCGCCGCCGATCTCGACGCGATCGGGAGGCTGACGTTGTTGCGGGTGATTCAGGAATCACTGACCAACGTCATGAAGCATGGCGACAAGAAGGGGCTGGTATCGGTCTCGGTCGGTCGCGAAGACAACCGGGTGCATGTCAGGGTTGTCAACGACGTCGAGGGATCGCCTCGGAGTGCAGGTCATGGCCTGGTGGGAATGCAGGAGCGTGCGGAGTTGGTCGGCGGCGAGATGACCGCGGGCACCAACAGTGACGGGAAATGGGAAGTGCACGTGAGTATTCCACTCGTTGTCTCGGGCGATGTCTCGTGATCAGCGTGCTGATCGTCGACGACCAGCGACTTGTGCGCGCCGGTTTGCGGATGCTGTGCGCGGCAGCCGAGGACATGACCGTGGCCGGTGAGGCGTCGAACGGCGTCGAGGCGGTAGCGCTCGCTGCAGAATTGGATCCCGACGTGATTCTGATGGACTTGAGAATGCCCGGGCTGGACGGGATCGGCGCCACGCAGCAGATCGTCAAGGCCGGTCGTCGAGCGCGCATCCTCGTGCTGACTACCTTCGACGACGACGATCATCTGTATCCCGCACTCGCCGCGGGGGCTTCGGGATTCTTCGTCAAGGACACCGAACCCGCCGAGTTGCTCGGTGCCATTCGGCGGATCGCCGAGGGCGAGATGGTGTTCACTCCGGAACTTCTCCGCCGCGTTGTGGATCGAGCGGTGATCGGTGGTATCGCAGACACTGCTGTGACGGAGAAGGTTCCGTTGACCGATCGCGAATCGCAGGTCCTCGCGCTGGTGGCAGAAGGGAAGAGCAATCAGGAGATCGCGGACACGCTGCATCTCGGTGTCACCACGGTGAAGACGCACGTGGCGAACCTGATGTCGAAGACCGGTTGCGACAATCGGGTTCGCCTCGCCGTGTACCACTTGCAGAACTTTCAGTGACCGGAGTGCGAACCAGACGAAGGCATCGGCATGTCCATCGGCATGTCCATCTGCATCGGAGCCGCCTTCTGTCCCGGTTCGAGCACGAGGAATTGGCCCATCATCCCTTGGTCCTCGTGCATCAGCAGGTGGCAGTGGAACATGTACGGGAAAGTGGGATCGGTGTACTCGGACCACTGCAGCGCGACGCGAACCCTGCTGCCCGGCGGTGTGTAGACGGTGTCCTTGAGTCCGCGCAAGTGCGGCGGGGGAGTGCGACCGTCGACGTCGAGGATCTGGAACTGTACGTCGTGGACATGGAAATTGTGTGGCCAGTTGTCCTTGTTGGTGATCGTCCACACCTCGGTCGCGCCGACTTCGGCCTCGAAGTCTATGCGGTTCATGTCCATTCGTTGCCCGTTGATCATGTACCACTGCAGATCGAAGGTTCGGGAAACGCTTGCCTTCGACGGATCCAGACTCGGCAGTACGGCCAACTGCGCCGGGAGAGTCGACCGTGACGCGCGGCTGGCAACGCCCCGCAGTTCGAGGATGTCGAAGCGGTCGTTCATGCCGAAGTTCTCGGCTTCGGAGGAACTCACGCCACCGCCGTCCTCGATCGGGAACGACACCAGTGTGGTCGTCGCACCGGGGTCGACGCGAACCACGATCTCGGCTCGTTCGCCGGGGCTGAGCTGAATCCGCTTGATCGCAATAGGTGATTCGAGCAGTCCGCCGTCGGTGGCAATCAGATCGAACGTGCGGTCGTCGGGGAACCCCAGGTTGTAGAGACGGCCGGAAGAGCCGTTCAGAATGCGTAACCGGACGACCCCGGTGGTGACGTCGAGGTAGGCGTCGGAGATGCCGTTGGTGACGATCGTGTCGCCGAGCAGGCCTATGTCGGTCGGATCCGATTCGTCGAAGCTGCCGTCGGCGAGGAATCGACGATCCTGGATGATCAGCGGAACATCGTCGACACCATAGGTTTTGGGGATGTCCAACGCCCGCGTGTCGGCGTCGTCGATCAGGAACAGTCCGGCGAGACCGCGCTGCACGTGCCGTTCGGTGGATCCGTGCGGGTGTGGGTGATACCAGAGCGTCGACGCCGGCTGACCGATCGTCCACGCCGGTTCCCAGCGTCCGCCGGCTTCGATGGTTTGGTGCGGGCCACCGTCGTATCTGGCGGGCAGATGCATGCCGTGCCAATGGACGGTCGTGGGCTCTGCCAGTGTGTTGTCGATCGTGAATGCGACAGATTCTCCGCGTTCGGCGCGGACGGTCGGCCCCAGAATGGATCCGTTGAAACCCCAAGTGTCGGTGAGTTTTCCCGCGACGATCTCGGTGGTCCCGGCACCGGCACGAAGTGTGAAGTGGCGAACACCGGCGTCGTCGACGGTGGATTCGGCAAGCGGCGGAATCGGTAGCGGACGCGAAGTTCCGGCCACCGCCAACGTGGCGCTCTTCGCTGCCGGGTCGGCGCCGCAGCCCACCGCGAGCCCGAGGGGCGCTGCGGCCAGACCGAACAGAATCGTGCGCCTGGAAATCCGGTCGTTGGTGGCGACCGCGCTGCCGCCGTGCGGACCTGCGCCGCCGTCCAGATCGGTGAACGCGCCGCCGGCCTCACGGACCAATACGTCGAGCGCTGCCAGATCCCACAGGGAAACCTCGGGTTCGGCAGCAATGTCGACGGCGCCTTCGGCCACGAGGCAGTAGGAGAAGAAGTCCCCGTAACCGCGCACGCGCCAGACGTGGTCGGTGAGTTCGACGAACTGATCGCGAATTCCGCGGTCCTTCCACCCCGAGAGGCTCGAGAAGCTCAGGCTCGCTGACTCGCTGCGATCGACGGCGGATACCTGGATCGCCCGCGCATCACTGTCCCCGAAGGACGTATGTGCACCCAAACCTGTTGCAGCCCACCATCGCCGATTCAGTGCAGGTGCGCTCACGACGCCGATGACCGGGACGCCGTCCTCGAGCAAGCTGATCAGCGTGGCCCACACCGGTACGTTGCGGACGAAGTTCTTGGTCCCGTCGATGGGGTCGACCACCCACTGTCTGCCCTCGAAGACTGCGTCGCCGCCGAATTCTTCGCCGAGTACGGAATCCGCAGGACGATGCTCACCGAGCGTCGCGCGCACTGCTCGCTCGACAGCTAGATCGGCGTCGGAGACGGGGGTGAGGTCCGGCTTGTCGTCCACTCGAAGGTCGAGGGCGCCGAAGCGGGCGCGAGTGATCGCGTCAGCCTCGTCGGCGATACGGAGGGCGAGTGCGAGGTCGGATGCGCGATCGGTCACGGGTACACAACCTACCGGCTCAATCGGGGAGGACCTCGTTCAGCTTTCCGGTTGCGACGTCGAAGACGAATCCGCGTAGGGAGGTCGTCGTGGTGACGAACGGACTGTTCTCGATGCGCTTCAACGACTGACGGACGTCCTCGTCGATGTCGGGAAACGATTCGGCAGCCCAATTTGGTTTGATGCCGATCTCGTCCTGGATGGATCGCTTGAAGTCGTCGTCGGTGAACGTCAGCATTCCGCAGTCGGTGTGGTGGATGAGGATGATCTCGGTAGTTCCCAGCAGACGCTGGCTGATGGCCAGGGATCGGATCTCGTCGTCGGTGACGACTCCACCCGCATTGCGGATGACGTGCGATTCACCTTCCTTGATTCCGAGCACCCGATAGACGTCGATGCGGGCGTCCATGCAGGCGAGTACGGCGACGTGTTTGCTGGGTGGGAGGGGGAGCGGTCCGGTGAACTGCTCGGCGTAGGCGGCGTTGTTCTGCAGGTATTCGTCGGTGACAGTCATCGTTCCAGTAGGTTCCCTCGGAGCGAGGTTGGCAAGGCTTCCAGTCCCGGTGATCCCAATACGTGACGGGCGGCAGGGCCGAGGTCGGCACCCGGTAGCCTTGAGAACCGTGCATCCCGACGTAATTGCAGACCTGAACGCCCTCGACACCACCCTTCGCACCTGCGAATCGGTTGTGGACGTCGAGGAGCTGCGCCGACGCATCGACGAGCTCGAGCACCAGGCAGCCGACCCGGGTCTGTGGAACGACCAGGAACACGCCCAGCAGGTCACCAGCCAGCTCTCCCACGCGCAGGCCGAGCTGCGCCGGATCGTGGCACTACGCGAGCGACTCGACGAGATGCCGATCCTCTACGAACTGGCAGAAGACGAAGGCCCCGACGCGGTGGCCGACGCCGACGCCGAGCGCGCGAGCCTGCGAGACGACATCGCGGCGATGGAAGTCAAGACCATGCTCTCGGGCGAGTACGACGAGCGCGACGCGCTCATCAACATCCGCTCCGGTGCCGGCGGTATCGACGCTGCAGACTGGGCCGAGATGCTCATGCGTATGTACATCCGCTGGGCGGAGAAGCACGACTACGGCGTCGAGGTCTACGACACGTCGTACGCCGAAGAAGCCGGACTCAAGAGCGCGACGTTCGCGATCAAAGGCCCGTACACGTACGGCACGTTGTCCGTCGAGATGGGCACCCACCGGCTCGTTCGCATCAGCCCCTTCGACAACCAGGGGCGCCGTCAGACGTCGTTCGCCGAGGTCGAGGTACTGCCGGTCGTCGAGACGACCGACCACATCGAGATCAACGAGAACGACATCCGCGTCGACGTCTACCGCTCGTCCGGTCCCGGCGGCCAGTCGGTCAACACGACGGACTCCGCCGTTCGACTCACGCACATCCCGACGGGAATCGTCGTCACCTGTCAGAACGAGAAGTCGCAGCTCCAGAACAAGGTGTCGGCGATGCGCGTCCTGCAGGCCAAGCTGCTCGCGGTCAAGCGTCAGGAAGAGCGCGCCGAGATGGATGCGCTCAAGGGCGACAGCGGCAGCTCGTGGGGCAACCAGATGCGCTCCTATGTTCTGCATCCGTACCAGATGGTCAAGGACCTGCGTACCGAGTACGAGGTCAACAACCCGTCGGCAGTGCTCGACGGCGACATCGACGGGTTCCTCGAGGCCGGCATCCGCTGGCGCATGAGCGAGAACCAGTCCGCATAGCGTTCGGATACCGAAAGGCACGATGACTTTACTTCGACCTGGGCAGAACCTGCTCGATTGGCTTCAAACCACCGGTTTGTCCGTCCTCATGACCGTGCTCGGGGCGATGATTCTCGCCCGGTTGGTCAGTTGGGGAGGCAACAAGGTCACCGACCAGATCGACTCCAACTATCAGTTGGGCGATGCGCTGGTTCGTTCCGAGGCGACCAAGCATCGTCACTCGGTCGCGCAGGTCATCACCTGGGTGGTCATCACGTTCATCTACGTGATCGCGACGCTGAAGGTTCTCGACCAACTGAACCTGCCGATCGGAAGTCTCGTCGCGCCGGCGACCGTTCTCGGTGCGGCGCTCGGTTTCGGTGCACAGCGCGTCGTGCAGGACATTCTTGCCGGTTTCTTCATCATCACCGAACGTCAGTACGGCTTCGGTGACACCGTGCGACTTGCGATCACCGGCTCCTCCGACGACGCCGAGGGTGTCATCGAGGACGTGACCCTGCGCGTGACGCGAATGCGGAACTCCGACGGCGAGGTCATCACCGTTCCCAACGGGCAGATCGTGAAAGCGACCAACCTGTCCAAGGATTGGGCACGCGCCGTCATCGACGTTCCGGTTCCGGCGACCGCCGATCTCACCCGGGTCAACGAGGTGCTTCGCCAGGTCGGAGTCGACGCGATGGCCGACCGCGGACTCAAGAAACTGCTGCTCGACGAGCCCACGGTCATGGGCGTCGAAAGCCTGGAGGTCGATCAGGTCAACGTGCGGATGGTCGCGCGCACACTCCCTGGCAAACAGTTCCAGGTCGGACGCGCTCTTCGCGTCCGCGTCGCCGCAGCACTGCGACGTCAGGGGATCACGGTGTCACCGGATCTGCACACCGTACGGACCGAGGAGGCGAGCGAATGACCGATCAGGAACCGCGCCGCGGACTCGACCGACTGTTTCACCTGGACTGGCTCCCGTCCCGGATTTTCGGCGGCCGGATGCGAACCTCTACCTTCATTCTCATCGTGGCGTGGATATTGACGTATCTGTTGCATACGTATCTCAATCCTGAGGACCCGACCGCAGTGACACCACCGCCCAGCGTGGACACGTCGCAGACCGAGCCTTACGTCGCGCCCTCGGTCAAACCGTCGACGACGACCCCCGTGCCGTCCTCGACCGAGCCGACGACTACGTCCGAGACCCAGTCTCCGGAATCGAGCACGGGCAGCTCAGGTTCTCCGACGCCGACTTCGGGTCCCGCGCCTGCGCCGGGCAACGCCGAACAGTCCGCGACCACGGTGCCGACCGCTCCGGCGACGACGACCGTTCCCCAACCTGGCGCGGCGATGCAGGCACCGACGTCTGTGCCGCAGTCACCCGCGACCACCGGTGCCGGATAAGGACGAGGGTGCTCGCGCGTGGCGCCAAGGTCACCGTTAGATAACGGCTAGACTGGCTAGTTGTGATCAGCATGAAGAATGTGTCGAAGTCCTACAAGGCCTCCACCAGGCCGGCGCTCGACAAGGTCAGTGTGGAGGTGGAGAAGGGGGAGTTCGTCTTCCTCATCGGCCCCTCCGGCTCCGGCAAGTCGACGTTCATGCGGTTGCTGCTCAAGATGGAGTCGCCTACGTCCGGCGACATCGAGGTCGCGGATTTCCACGTCAACAAGTTGGCGGCCCGCCGCGTGCCGAAGCTTCGCCAGAGCATGGGCTGTGTGTTCCAGGACTTCCGCTTGCTCCAGCAGAAGACGGTCTCCGAGAACGTGGCCTTTGCGTTGGAAGTCATCGGCAAGCCCCGCAACGTCATCGCGCGCACTGTGCCCGAGGTTCTCGACATGGTCGGTCTGGCCGGCAAAGCCGATCGACTGCCCACCGAACTCTCCGGCGGTGAGCAGCAGCGCGTCGCCATCGCCCGCGCATTCGTGAACCGCCCTCTCGTGCTGCTCGCCGACGAGCCCACCGGCAACCTGGACCCCGAAACGAGCCAGGACATCATGCTGCTGCTCGAGCGGATCAACCGCACCGGCACCACCGTCGTGATGGCGACCCACGATCACCACATCGTCGACTCCATGCGTCGACGCGTCATCGAACTCGATCTCGGCAAGGTGACCAGAGACGAAGCGCGGGGTGTGTACGGCGTCGGCAGGTAGCGCCGACTACGACCACACGTCCCGTACGCCCACCGGTTGTCGTGAAACAACCGGCCTCTCGAAAAGGAATCGGATTCCCCGATGCGCGCCAGCTTTATTTTCAGCGAAGTCCTGACCGGCCTACGCCGCAACATCACGATGACCATCGCCATGATCTTGACGACGGCGATCTCCCTCGGACTCTTCGGCGGCGGTCTGCTGGTCGTGCAGATGGCAGGAAAGACCCAGCAGATCTTCCTCGAACGCGTCGAGGTGCAGATCTTCCTGACCGACGACATCTCTTCGGCCGATCCCGGTTGCGAGCAGGAGATCTGCAGTTCGTTGCGCAAGGAACTCGAGCAGACTCCGTCCGTCGTCGCGGTTCAGTACCTCAACCGCGAAGACGCCGTGAAGGACGCCACCGAGCGCGTCTTCAAGGACCAGCCCGAACTGGCAGCCCTGGTGAGCCCGGACAGCTTCCCGGCGTCGTTCAAGGTCAAGCTCAGTGACCCGGAGCGGTTCGGCGTCATCAACGACACCTTCGGTTCGAGGCCCGGCGTCGAGAGTGTGCTCAATCAGCGCGAGTTGGTGGACCGACTGTTCAGCGTGCTCGGTGGAGTGCGCAACGCAGCGTTCGCGATCGCGATCGTCCAGGCGATCGCGGCCATCCTGCTCATCGCCAACATGGTCCAGATCGCCGCGTTCACGCGTCGTACCGAGGTCAACATCATGCGGTTGGTCGGCGCGACGCGGTGGTACACCCAGCTTCCGTTCCTCCTCGAAGCCGTCGTAGCGGCCTTGATCGGTGCGGTGCTCGCCATTGCCGGACTGTTCACGGCGAAGAACGTCTTCATCGACGGGGTCCTGTCCGACGTCTACGAAGCAAACATCGTGGCGCGGATATCCAACAGTGACGTGCTGTTCGTCTCGCCGATCCTCGTACTTGCCGGTGTCGGAATGGCCGCGGTGACGGCGTACGTGACGCTGCGTCTGTACGTCCGCGAATAATCGGTTTGCACGAGCTTCTATGCTGGAACAGCAAGAACCATTCGACAGCAAGACAGCGGACTGAGAGGCCCGGACAGTGAAGGAAAAGGGCCGCAAGGTCATTGCGACCAATCGCAAAGCACGCCACAACTACACGATCATCGACACCTACGAGGCCGGCATCGCTCTCGTCGGGACCGAGGTCAAGAGTCTGCGGGAAGGCAAGGCGTCGCTCGTCGACGCGTTCGCCACGGTGGACAACGGCGAAGTGTGGTTGCGCTCGTTGCACATTCCGGAGTACACGCAAGGCACGTGGAACAACCATTCGCCACGTCGTACCCGAAAGCTCCTGCTGCACAAGCGTGAAATCGAGCACCTCGTCGGCAAGACCCGCGAGGGAAACCAGACGCTGGTCCCGCTGTCGATGTACTTCAACGACGGCAAGGTCAAGGTCGAACTCGCACTGGCAAAGGGTAAGCAGGACTACGACAAGCGCCAGGACATGGCCAAGCGCACCGCCGAGCGCGAGGTGACCCGCGAGCTCGGTCGTCGTATCAAGGGCATGCGCTGACCTCCATCCTGCTTGCCCTCGTGGCGGCAGTTGCCTACGGAGTCAGCGACTTCGTCGGGGGAGTTGCGTCACGACGAGTTGCCGCACTGCGTGTGGTGATCGTCTCGTATCCACTCTCGCTCGTCATCGTTCTGATCGCAGCACCTTTCGTATCCGGGACGCTGACGCCGAACGGTCTGATCTGGGGTGCGATCGCGGGCGTCACGAGTGGTCTGGCGGTCTGGTGGTTCTATCTCGCGCTGGCAACCGGCCCCATGTCGGTGGTCTCGCCGCTGACAGCTGTTCTGGTGGCGGGCATTCCGGTGCTCGTCGGCTTCGCTTTCGGTGAGCGGCCGGGGTTGATCGCGTACCTGGGTATTGCCGTCGCGCTGGTCGCCGTCGTCCTGGTCAGCCGCGAGTCGCCTGACGACACCGCGGGTGAGGTTGCCGGCGGAATCACCCTCCGCTTCACCAGACAAGTGGCTCTTCTGACCGTCGGAAGCGGTGGCGCATTTGCACTCTCGTTCATCGCACTTCACCAGATCGGCGAGGGCAGCGGGCTGTGGGCGTTGGCCGTATCTCGAGGTGCCGCGACCGTCGTGGTGTGGTTGGTCGCGCTGGCGGCCGGTCACTTCGTTCTCCCACGAGGCGAGCCACTCAAGCTCGCGGTGTACGTCAGCGTCCTCGACGTCGTCGCGAACGGGACGATGATCTACGCCTTCCAAGGCGGAATGCTCTCACTGGTCAGCGTGATCGGTTCGCTGTATCCGGCTGCGACGGTTCTGCTCGCCATGGTGATGCTGGGCGAGCGGGTCAGCCGCGTGCAACAAGCGGGAATGCTGTTGGCGCTGGCGGCAGTCGGCATGATTGCCGTCGCTTGGGCGTAGTTCCTTTTCAGCGGCTGTGACCCGTACACCCATCGTAGGAACGCGCTGTTTCATTCCTCGACGAGTACCCGGGCTACTTGCACGCCGGATACCCCGATCCGCAACCATCTGTCAAAAGAGTCCCGCGTGGTTTGAACTGGTCTCCGATTGGCGGAGTGGCCAAATTGGAAAACGCGGCGGCGGTGCGAGTTTGGTACCGCACCAAACTCAGGGCCTCGGAATAGCTCATGACGGCTCGACAATGCCCGCGGGCGAACCAAATTCAGTACTCCGCAGGAACATCCGAGTGGCCGCGGAAAGGTGGGCCACGGTTTCATCCGGATCTCCGATATCAGCGGTGAACACCTCGACTCCCAACACGACGTCGGGAGCCACGACCCCCAACGTCCGCACAATCTCCGCGATCGGCGCCGTTCCCTCGCCAGGAGCCAGGCGGCCGGTCATCGGTACATAGGGATCGTGGCGGTCAGGCTGGACGCGATCGCTGATCTGCACTTCGAATACCTGACCATGGGTAACCTCTGCAAGCTGGGTCGGCGTACCACCCGAGCGCAGAAAGTGCCAAGTATCGAACAGGATTCCAACGCCGGGGTGGTCGGCTCGCCGGACGATGTCCAACGCCGCACCGAGATCCGGTATTCCTGTGCCGGGGATGAACTCCAGACTGACACGAACTCCGACCTCGGCTGCGCGGTCGGCGACTTGTCGCACCGCCGACGCCAGCGCGTTTCTCTTCACTGTCGGATCACCCAAGAAATGGGCGACGTTGAGAGTCCGAGCGTGAAGCGCCTCAGCGGCTTCGAGACACTCGTCGAGATCTACCATGAGCTTGCGCCAGTGTGGAGGTACCTCATCCAGTCGAGCAGAGCCGGGTAGATAAGTCATGAGCGCATCGATCACGCCAACAGTCACACCTAGATCGTCCAGGCGCTCCCGCACTCGGGAGTCGGCACTCTTCACAATCGAATATTGCGAGGGATGAACAGTGATCTCTGGAAAGCCGCCCCTACGGGCCAACTCGGCGAGCTGTATCAAATCAGCGTGTGGGATGCATCCCCAGCAGAGGGCAGTGCCCTCGATTGGCTGCACAGCCTGGTAGGTCATCGATGGCCACTTCTCTTCGTCACTCACACACACTCGGAGGTGATGTGCTGGTCCTGTCGTTGCGACTGCCGGCGGAACGAATACGGTCGACGCGGCTTACAGGTTGGAAGTCCAACATTGGACTGCGAAAGCGAGCTACCAGTGCGCGGGCCGTTTGTTTTCTATCTGGCTGCTCAGTAGTCAAATCAGCAAAAGGAGTTGAACCGCAGACTTTCAGGGGCGCGAAGGCAGCGCCGCAAGAACGTCGTCGTCGAGCTTCCACTCCGCGGCGGCAACATTTGATCGCACTTGTTCGGGGTTCATCGCACCGATGATCACAGAGGGAACGCTCTCCTGCGCGCACAGCCACGCTATGGCGAGTTCGAGTATCGAGTGTCCGTACGCTTGTGCGAACGCTGACAGTTTCTCCACGTACTCGAAGTTCTCTTCCGTCGCCAGTGTGGCGAAGTACGGCGCACTGGCTAGTCGGCTGCCGGTCGGAAACGGCCGTTGCATCGTGTACTTACCGGTGAGCATTCCGGAAGCAAGCGGAAAGAAAGGGATGATTGACATTCCGACCTCGTGTGCGGCGGGAACAATGTCTGCCTCGATCGCGCGGTTGAGCAAATTCCATTCGACCTGGTTCGCCAATAAATGCGATGCGCCAGTACCGGTGGCGATGCCCTCGGCCTGCCTCATCTGATCCGCGGAGTAGTTCGAGCAAGCTACGTGGCGGGCTTTCCCTTTGGCTACCAGCCCATTCAACGCCTCGATGGCCTCCTCCAGTGGAGCATCGGGGTCAGGGACATGCTGGTAGTACAAGTCGATTCGGTCGGTGCTGAGTCGCCGCAAGCTTGCCTCACAGCTATCCTCGATGCTTCGTGCGAGTACTCCGGGCTTGTAATCGACCTCACGCGGGCGTGGAATCGCTTTGGTGGCGATTACCACCTGGTCTCGTTGACCTGCGAGCGCCTTGCCGAGGATTTCCTCCGAGCGTCCGTTTCCGTACATCGTCGCTGTGTCAAAGTGGGTGACGCCCTCATCGAGGGCGGTACGGACGACCTCCGTACTCCCCTCAGGGTCCAGTCGGGTACCAAAGTTGTTACACCCTAAGCCAATACGCGAGACTTGAAGATCGCGCGCGAGTTGTCGTAATTCCATGTCATTCCCCTTGTTTTCGCCACTTACGTGAATTCGTCGCCCCGCGAACTCGACGAATGATTGGACGCAAGATCAATTACCCTGCAAGAGCTCTGAGCGGTCGGCAGGCCCTGTGGGACGAACGAACATCTACATTCCATACATCGACAAGGTGGGTCCGCCGAACCACTTCATCGGAGCGATTCAAATCGTGCACGAGCCCGGACCGCAGTAGGAAGTGGTTTTTCCACTCATCGGGATTCCTCTTCTCGGTCATGATGATTCATCGGGCTAGCTGTCTCGCGCGGAGACAGGCGGCGCGGTACAACAGGTGGAATTGGTTTGGCCGGATTCTCAGTCATCTCTCAACGATGTGCACCCGCTCCACCGAGTCACCCGCTTGTAGATGTCCTCGCTTCTCGGAGAATTTTCCTCAGCCGCGTCTGTCGGCCGGCGCTGCGCGTAGGTGAACCCGCTCGCCCTGTTTTCCGAAGAGGCTGATCGCCTCGGCCGGCCGTCCGTCGGCAGCACTGATGCGGTGCGGGATGTGCGTGTCGAACTCGGCGGCCTCGCCTGCCCCCATGATGAAATCCCGGTCGCCGAGTTGGAGTCGGATGCGCCCGGACAGAACGTAGACCCACTCGTAGCCCTCGTGGGATCCCGGTTCGCGATCGTCGTCGGTGGGCGAGATGATCATCTTGTAGGCCTGCAGATTGCCGGGTTGACTCGTCAACGGAATGACCGTCATACATCCGACCGTCCGAGGTTCTTCGCGCACGCGCGGATCTTTGATCTTGCTGTTCACGAGGTCGTCCAAGGGGACGCCGTGTGCCTTGGCAATCGGCAGCAGAAGCTCCAAGTTGGCTCGGCGAGTACCGGATTCGAGTCTAGACAGTGTGCTGACGCTGATGTCGGTGGTCTCCGACAGGTCGGCCAGGGTCATCTCGGACTGCTGGCGCAACGCACGTAGGCGAGGGCCGATGCCGGCGAGAACGGCTTCGAACGATGTTTCGGTCATGCACTCATTTTGCCAAAGTGGCAACAGTGTTTGTCAAGACTGCGTTCTCTTGTCATTCTGGATTCATGACGCAGAACTCATTCGACGTAGCAGTAATCGGAGCCGGTGCGGCAGGCCTCAACGCCGCACTCATTCTCGGTCAGGCACGCAGGTCCGTGATCGTCTTCGACAACGGATCGCCACGGAACGCGGCCGCCGACCACATGAACGGATTCCTCTCCCGTGACGGCATGAACCCGGCAGAATTGTTTGACCATCGGCCGAGGTGAGGTCCGCAAATTCGGCGGCGAGTTCCATGACGGCACCGTTGTCTCCGTGACACGGGACGGCGAGAAATTCTCGGTAGAACTGGCTGACGGCATCAAGATTCAGGTGCGCAAGGTGCTTGTTTCGACGGGTCTGACGGACCGCCTACCGGTAGAACTCGAAGTCTTCGGCGAGCGTTGGGGACGCGATGTGTTGCACTGCCCGTACTGCCACGGGTACGGCGTGCGTGATCAGCCGCTCGGCGTGATCGCCAAGAGCGCGGAATTTGCGATGCACCAGGCGCTCATGGTTCGCCAGTGGTCCGATGACGTGGTTCTCTTCCTTCATCGCATCACCGAACTGAGTTCCGAAGATCGGGAAAAGCTTGCGGCTCGCGGTATTTCGATCGTCGAGGGTGAGGTTGCCGGTCCCGTCGTCGAGGATGATCGGTTGGTGGGCGTGCGGTTGGCCGACGGCAGTGTGGTCGCGCGTTCGGCGGTCTTTGTCGGTGGCGCCCTCACGATGGACCCCAACGATGCGATCTTGCGCGCATTCGGTGCGCAGCGCGCCGAGACGATGATGGGCGATTTCGTCACAGTCGACATGATGGGGGCCACAAGCGTGCCCGGCGTGTTCGCCGCGGGCAATGTCGTGGACCCGGGTGCCCAGGTCATCATGGCCGCAGCCGCCGGGGCGAAGGCCGGAGCGGGGATCAACATGATGTTGACCAACGACGACCTCGGGGTTGCACTCGCGCTTCGCAGTTGAATTGTGCGTAGCGTGGGGTGATGGACGCAGTGAGAGTGTTGATCACGGGTGCGACCGGATACATCGGCGGACGTCTTGCCCCTCGCCTGGTCGAAGAGGGTCATCGAGTTCGAGTGGTGGTGCGCAGCCCGGAGAAACTACGCGATGTTCCCTGGCACGATTCCGTGGAGATCAAGCGCGGGGATCTGACCGACAGTGCCACCCTCTCAGGTGTTTTCGACGATATCGACGTGGTCTACTACCTCGTTCACGCCATGGGTGGGGGAGGGTCGTTCTCGGATATCGACAAGCGAAGCGCGGAGAACGTCGCCGCCGCTGCCCGCGATGCGGGGGTGCGACGGATCGTCTACCTGGGCGGGCTTCATCCCTCCGACCGAGAGTTGTCGACTCACTTGCAGTCCCGGCTCGAAGTCGGTCGGATCCTGCTCGACTCCGAGGTTCCGACGGTTGTGTTCCAAGCTGGAGTGGTGATCGGATCGGGTTCGGCGTCCTTCGAAATGGTGCGCCACTTGACCAATCGGCTTCCGGTGATGACCACACCCAAGTGGGTGCACAACAACATTCAGCCGATCGCGGTGCGTGACGTACTCCACTATTTGATTGCAGCCGCGGCGACGACGCCGGAGGTCAACCGCGCCTTCGACATCGGTGGGCCGGATGTCATGCAGTACGGCGAAATGATGAACACCTACGCCGACGTCGCTGGATTGGTACGCCGACGCATCCTCGTCCTGCCCGTCCTCACCCCGCGTCTGGCAGGTCACTGGGTGGGATTGGTCACGCCGATCCCACGAGGTTTGGCGATGCCCCTGATCGAATCCCTGCAGAACGACGCGGTGATGCACAATCACGACATCGACAGCTTCATCCCGCCTCCCGCCGAGGGCCTCACGCCGTATCGAGAAGCGGTGCGACTGGCACTTCGAAAGATCGACACCGGTGAGGTGGAGACGGCGTGGTCCGGTGCAACGATCGCGGGCGCTCCATCCGATCCTCTTCCATCCGACCCGGATTGGGCCGGCGAAGCGGTCTACGTCGATCATCGCGAACGTGACTGCGCGGCGGATCCGAAAACCCTCTGGTCGGTGGTCGAGTCGATCGGCGGCGAGAACGGTTGGTATTCATTCCCTTTGGCGTGGGCCATTCGGGGGTGGATGGACCGCGCGGTCGGTGGTGTCGGACTGCGCCGGGGCAGGCGGGATCCACGCCGGCTCAACACGGGCGAAGCCCTGGACTTTTGGAGGGTCGAAGAAATCGATCGAGGCAAGTTGCTCCGATTGCGCGCCGAGATGAAGGTCCCGGGCGGAGCATGGTTGGAGTTGCGAGTATCAGAAGGCCCAGCCGGTGCCGACGGACGGCCGGTGGGTTCCCACCTCGATCAACGCGCGGTCTTCTTCCCTCGCGGGCTCGCGGGTCGGGCGTACTGGTATTCGATCCTGCCTTTCCACGGAGTCGTCTTCCAGGGGATGATCACCAACATCACCGGTGCCGCCGAGCGTGAGATGGCTGCAGTGCAGGAAACGGGTGCAGTGCAGGAAGCGGGTGCAGTGCAGGAAACGGCTGGGGCGAAGGACACGGAAAGTGCCGCCGATTAATTGGTATGACTTCCGAACTTCGGCGCGTTATAGTGAATAGCCCCACGAAAGACGCGGGGCACACACGGGGCTGAACGGTTTCGACTGCGTGTGTTGAGTTAGGGGAAGCGTGTCGGTGCAGGCAAGAGACCACCGTAAGCGTCGCTGCAAACCTATAAGCGCCGATTCCAATCAGCGCGACTACGCTCTCGCTGCCTAAGTAGCGAAGCGTGTCTGTCAGCCCGGGGTTGCCCTCGACCCGGTTCCTGGCATCAGCTAGAGGGCTTTACTGTTCGGCTCGGTCACGGAGTCGAATGGGACATCAAACAGTGACTGGGATCGTCATCCTGGCTTGTTCGCGAGACTGGGAGATCCAAGTAGAGACTTAGCGAACTGCACACGGAGAAGCCCTAGCGATTCAACGTAGGACCCGGGTTCAATTCCCGGCAGCTCCACAACAGGTCGGGCCGGAGAGCACACGCTCTCCGGCCCGACCTTTTTGCTGCCTTTTTGCTGCTGTCTTGCTGCGGCACTCTGCTGTGTGGCCCGGGCCTTCTTGCGATCAGGAGCCGAAGAATCCCAGGTCGACCGAGCCGACGAAGCCGGGAGCTTCCTTGGCCAGCGGCTTGCCGTCCAGATCGGCAGGCAATGCAACGCCCAGGCTCTTGAGGATTGTCGGGGTGATGTCGGCGATCGTGTACGAGTCTGTGTTCTTACCGGCCGCGTATCCCGCGCCGCGTGCTATGACGAATGTCGTTGCTTCCGCGGGTGTCTGACCGCCGTGCCCACCGGCGGGCTTGTGCCCGTGATCCGCAGTGACCAGTACAGTCCACTTCTCGCCGGTCTTTGCTGCGCGCTGATCGACGGCATCGACAATCTTGCCCACCTGAGCATCGACCGAGGCGATGGACTCTTCGTACGCAGCGCCGTTGGTGCCGCCGCTATGTCCCGCGCCGTCCACCTGATCGAGTTGGGTGAAGATCAGGTCAGGTCCCTTGTCTGTGATGTCGCGGGCGACGGCGTCTGCCGTCGCAGCGTCGGTGGCCGCTCCGGAACCTGCATCGGCCGTGGTGACGACAACGTCGGCTTTCGGTGTCCCACTGGAGGCGATGTTGTCGATGCCGCCCCAGGTGGAGATCGATTCGGTGAGGAGGGAGGGCTTTGCTGTTTCCAGTCGGGTGAAGACGCTCGGGTAGAGGTCGAAGCGGGCGCCCGCGTACGTGTTGTCCTTGACTCCGTGCTTGGTATCCCAGACTCCGGTCAGGATGGTCGACCACGACGGTCCGGAGATGGTGGTGTGGCCGAGGATGGAAGATTCTCCGCTGGTTCCTTCGGCGATCAGCTTCTGGAGGCGGGGAGCGTCGGCGGTCTTGATGTGGCTGAGCATAGTGCCGTCGAGGCCGATGACAACTGTCTTCTCGGCGGCCGACGGATTGAGGTCGGACGATCCGGGAATTGCTGCAGCAGTTGCAGTTCCGGCAGCAACAGCGCCGGCGAGGAGGAGTGTGATAGCGGCTGAGGTGCGTGCGATTTTCTTGGTCACGCTAAGCATCTTGCGATAGGACTAGACCAATTGCACTACCTGGATGTGAGGGTTGTCCTGTTGTTCACGGCAGATTCAGATTGGACTAGACCAATGTTTCCTCAGGCAGCCCAACCGTCGAGGATGACGCTGACCGCGTGATCGAGGTGAAGGGGCTCGCCGTCCCATCTTGGGATGATCGCGTCGTCGGGTATGTCTCCGCGCAGTAGGCCATCAGCGAATCCCTCGGTCGGTGGTGCTGGGTCGATGACGTCACCATTGGCGTAAAGGAACTCGAACTTCTGCTCGCCGAGAGCAGTGATCGTGAACTGGCCGTCATGCAGCGCGCGGTGGCAGGTGCCGCACAGCATGATCAGATTGTCCAAGTCCGTATTTCCGCCGCGTCCCCAGAATTTCACGTGATGTGCGTGTAAGAAGCGAGTCCGCCCGCAACCCGGTGTGCGGCAACATCCGTCGCGGTAATTCAATGCCAGCATTTGTTTGGCGCTGACGACGCGGGTCCTTCGGCCCAGATTCAAAACGCATCCCTCCTTTGTCGTTCCCAGGCGAAGTTTCGCGTTGCAGAGCACTTCCTCGGCGGCACTTTGGGGGAGCGCGGGTCCACTCGGTACACGGACGGTGTTCGCTTCGTGGAAGAACACAACTTCGTTCGCGGCGGCCTTGGACGTGCGGTCTGTGACTGCGGCGGTGGCGAGCTCTGCCATCGCGACGAGTCCTGGTCCGATATTTCCGGCCGGGTTCTTTGTGGCCTTCTCGTCGACAGGGCGGATGGCAGCGGTTCGGGTGCGTTCACGTTCCGCCGCCGCCAATGCTGCGAGGATTCGGGCGCCGTCCTGCGCGGGCAGGCGTCCTTTGATGACAAACTCGCCCGTATCCGAGTCCCAATGCCAGCGGACCTGAAGATGTTCGGGCGCTTTGCTTTTGCCAGATTCATTGTCGGTTGCATTACGCAGACCTGCGGCGAGACGATCGATCTGGGCTGCGGGCGCCTCGCATCCGAACCGAACCATCTGCTGTTCGTTTGACGGCGTGGTGACCCGGGTGAGTGCGCGAACCTTCGAGTAGGACAGCCGGCCTTGCTCGAAGGCCTTCCGCATCTCGGGCAAAGGTCGGAGCGCTTTGGCGACGCGAACATATTCCCTGCCGGTGTGCAGGCTCATTCCACATTTCCACGACAGCCAGTGGGCGCACGAATGAAGTCCAGGGCCGGTCCAGCCGCGGTCTTCGTCGAATTTTGACAGGAGGGTAAGGAATCGAGCCGTGGCCGCGGCGATCTGGCCGGCGAGAGCGCAGATTTCGGAGCCGAGTTGCTCTACGTCGCTTCGGGTGGAACCCTGCGTTTCTTCATTGATCAGTGCTGCGGTATCGGTCAGTGCTGCGTTCATCGTTGCCCCCCGGCGCGTGTCCGACAATGTTTCGAATGTACGTTCGATAGTAGATGCCAGTACCGACACACATCCGTGGATGAGGACGGAAAGCGTCCCCGCGGGGACGTCTAACCGCTGCCGATCGAGTACTCGGCGTAGGTACCGACATCCTCGAAGCCGACGTTTCGATAGAGCTGTGCGCCGTCGCTGGACGCCTGAAGTACAGCGGTTCGGGCACCTCGCTCGCGGGCGATGTCGAGTGCGGCAAGGGTGACCGCCGAGCCGAATCCGCGTCGGCGCGCCGTTTCGAGTGTGACGACCCCATACAGTCCGGCGACGTCGGCGGCAAAATGGACCTCGGCTCCGGCGACAGGCTGGGAGTTCGCGTATCCCACGACAAACGAACTCCGCGAGCGCTCATCGAGGATGTCATCGGCGGTGTCTTCGAAGAAACCTATTACTGCGGTTGAGGGCGGCGACCAATTGGCGGCCATCACGGCGGCATAGTCGGCGAGCTGCGAACGAGTCGTCACTCGCTGAACGCACAGTTCTGCGACAGGCGTTGGGCGTGGGACGACGTCCAAGTCTGCCGTCATCGCTCTTTCTTCCTCGGAGCGCACGCAGCCGAGGGCTGACAAGCGAGCGCCGAGGTCAGAGGGCTTGTCGCGCGGACCCGTCCACCAGGAGAACGGACGACCGGTTGCTCGAAGCCACGCGAGTACGTCGAGTAGTCGTCGGTCTTCTTCCGGGCCTTCAGCAGCAGGTACAGCGAAGCGCGCACCAGCGATGATGTTGAAAGTGTCGTCGGTGAGGCCGCTGTCTGCGACGACAACATCTGCAGAGACCGTGACCGATCCCGTCGGCAAGTGTTCATGCAGGTGGCAGGCATGGGATACCAAATTGGCGTCCATGGCGTCGAGGACATCGCCGACGAGTGCTTCACGATTCACAAAAGAAATTCTACGAACCCCATCCAAATGGTTTTCGGCTCCGAATGCCGTGTATGACGCCCAACCGACGGCAACAGCAGGACGGTGACCAGCACCTGGTGGTGCTAGTGCTGCCTGGAGGAAAGGTATCGAGCCATCGCCCGGCTCGCGCCTGGCATCTGTCCAACCTTCGGATGTGCCCGTTCACCGCTCAGCTTCGCCTCTCCGGTGTCAAAGCGGTGCAGGCTCGCTATCGAGTTCGAGGTTGGAACGGTGCCGAGCGCAGTCCGGTCGCCGACGCCCGCGCCGCACTCGACGCGATAACGAAACGTAATTCACAAGCTCAGGTGATCCTGCTGGGGCACTCGATGGGCGGACGGGTCGCCGCCGAACTATGTGGCGATCCGGCGGTGGTCGGTGTGGTCGCGCTGGCGCCGTGGTGGCCCGATGGAACGTCGGTGAATCTGCGTTCGGACACACAACTGTCAGTCCTTCACGGCACGGCTGACTCCTGGACCGATCCGGAGGTGTCGCGGCGAAAGGTCGACGAACTGCAGAAGTCGGGTAAGAGCGCTGAATGGATCGGCATCGACGGCGCAGGCCACTTCATGCTCCGTCGGGCGGCGACTTGGCATCGCCTCGTCGCGGATGCAATCGCAGGAATGAGTCGCGGGGTAGCCGCAACAAGGATGGGAGAACGACGATGAGTTCCGACAAGCGCAAGGTGGCCGTCGTCGGTAGTGGGGTCGCAGGTCTGACAGCGGCGTGGGTGCTCAGTAAGGACAGTGACGTCACCCTCTACGAAGCGGATTCACGGCTCGGCGGGCACGCGGACACCCATTCGGTCACCGACCCGGAAGGGCGAAGCCTCGCCATCGACACGGGGTTCATCGTCCACAACGATCGCACCTATCCGACATTGTTGCGATTGTTCGCAGAACTCGATGTGCCTACGCAGGAATCCGATATGAGCATGTCGGTCAGGTGTGGGGGTTGCGGACTCGAGTACTCGGGAGGCCAAGGGTTGCGCGGCGTTCTCCCGACGCCGGGGCTCCTTGTCAACGGCAGCTTTCTGTCGATGTTGATGGAGGTCAAGCGCTTCCATCGCCGTGCCCGAGCCCTGCTCGACAACACGGATCCGTCGGCACCCGACCAGACACTGGGGGTGTTTCTGCGCAGCGGCCGGTTCTCCGACTACTTCACCGCTCATTTCATGACTCCGCTCGTGTCGGCAGTCTGGTCGTGTGATCCCGGCTCGGCCCTGAAATATCCCGCGCGGTACCTGTTCTCGTTCCTCGATCACCACGGAATGCTGAGCGTCACTGGGTCGCCCACCTGGCGAACAGTCACCGGTGGATCGGGCGAATACGTTCGTCTCGTCGCCAAAAGCATCGGGGATATCCGCCTCAACACGCCGGTTCGCGCCGTCCACCGGTTCGACGATCGCGTCGACATTCGTGACGGCGACGACCAGATCCAGACCTTCGACGCAGCCGTGGTCGCAACGCATCCGCAGCAAGCACTGAAGATTTTGGCGGATCCGACGCCTGCCGAATCCCAGGTCCTCGGCGCAATGCCGTACTCCGTCAACCACACCCAGCTTCACACCGACGAGAATGTGCTGCCCGGCAACACCAATGCGCGCGCGTCGTGGAACTACTACATCCCTGAATGCAACGCGAAGCCGGATCACGTTCTGGTCAGCTACGACATGACGAGGTTGCAGCGGCTCCCGGAGACCGGCCGGCGCTACCTGGTGACCTTGGGGGGAGGCGAAATGGTGTCCCCGGACTCGGTGATCGATCAGATGACCTACGAGCATCCGCAGTACACACCCACCTCCGTCGCCGCTCAAGCGCGGCTTCCCGAGTTGGACTCGGACGTGCTCGCGTTTGCCGGTGCGTACCACGGATGGGGCTTCCACGAGGACGGTGCACTGTCTGGCCTGCGTGCCGCCGAACGCGTCGGAGGTCGGTGGCCGTGACTACTCCCATCACGCCGTCCATCGTTCATACGAGCATTCGGCACGTACGAACGGAGCCGTTGCACAACGAGTTCGAGTACCGAAGCTACAGCTGGCTCGTCGACGTCGACGATTTGCCCGAGCTTCCGAAGGCTTTGCGGCCCTTGGCGAAGTTCGACGCCGGGGATCACCTCGGCGACTCCACTCGATCGATTCGTGCCAACGTCGAGACTTTTCTGGCAACCAACGGATTGGAGTTCGCCGGCGGTCGCATCCTCATGCTTGCGAACGCGCGTGTGTTCGGCCATGTGTTCAACCCGCTGAGTGTGTTCTGGTGTCTGAACGACGACGGCAGTCAGCGGTGCGTCGTTGCCGAGGTTCACAACACCTACGGCGAGCGGCACTGCTACCTGCTCGAAACCGACGAACGTGGCGCGGTTCGCACGTCCAAAGAGTTCTACGTATCTCCGTTCAACGATCTGGACGGCGAGTACCGGATGCGACTTCCGCTACCCGACACCGCGCTCGCGCTCTCGATAGTTCTGGCCCGTGACGGCAAGGCGCCCTTCGTGGCCACGGTGTCCGGTCGTTGTGTGCCGGCGACGACGCGCGAGATCGTGCGCAGTGCGCTCGCCATCCCGCTGGCTCCGCTCCGAGTCGCCGCGCAGATCAGATTTCAAGGAATCCGGCTGTGGGCCAGGCGCTTACCCATCGTTCCCCGACCGCAACATCACCCGCAGGAGGCAGTGCAATGACCACAACCACTCTCGGCACCGAACCTTCCGCTCACACGATCGAAACCGAGCGGTGGCCGGGCGTCGCCACCGTGCCGAGCGGGCTCAAAGTGCGGGTTGCATCACCGGTTGCCCGCGCCCTGTTCCACAAGGCGGTCGCACGTTTGCCGCTGCGTGTCCAGATGCCCAACGGTGAGTTCTCCGGTGGCGGTAGCCCCGATTCGCCGTTGATGGTCATTCACCGCCCAGACGACTTCGCTGCTCGTGTGGGGGACAGTGGTTTGATCGGATTCGGCGAGTCTTACATGGCGGGCGATTGGGAAGCATCCGACCTCACTGCGGTCCTGGAAGTCTTCGCCTCCCGCGTGGCGACGCTCATTCCCGACTTCCTGCAGCGGCTACGAGGCCTCTACATTCCGAAGCAGCCTCGCAGTGAACGGAATTCGACGCAGAACACGCGCTCGAACATCTCCCGGCACTACGACCTCTCGAACGAGATGTTCGAACTGTTCCTCGACGACACCATGACGTATTCCAGTGCACTCTTCGAGGATCTGTCGGTAGGGGCGACCCCATCGTGGGACGTGCTCGCAGCGGCGCAGCATCGGAAGATCGATCGACTGCTGGATGGCGCAGGTGTCGGACCCGGTTCGCGAGTGCTCGAAATCGGCACAGGCTGGGGAGAATTGGCGATCCGAGCTGCCCAACGGGGAGCGACGGTGCGCTCGGTGACACTTTCGGTCGAACAGCAGGAATTGGCAGCGAAGCGGATAAGCGCTGCGGGACTGGCAGATCGCGTTCAGGTCGACCTTCTCGACTATCGGCAGGTACAGGGGGAGTACGACGCCGTTGTGTCGGTCGAGATGATCGAGGCCGTCGGCCACCAGTACTGGGGAAGCTACTTCCAGACGATCGACGCCCTGCTGGCGCCGGGTGGGCGCGCGGCGATCCAAGCCATCACGATGCCGCACGATCGAATGCTCGCGACCCGCAACACCTACACCTGGGTGCACAAGTACATCTTCCCCGGCGGATTTCTCCCGTCGGTGCGGGCGATCGAGGACGTCACCGAGCGCATGACAACCCTGCGGGTGCGTGAGCGGATGTCGATGGGCGATCACTACGCGCAGACGTTGCGACTGTGGGACGAGCGATTCAGCGCTCGCACCGACGAGGCGTCCGCGCTCGGGTTCGACGCAGTGTTCGCGCGCATGTGGCATTTCTATCTCTGCTACTCCGAGGCGGGGTTTCGGTCGGGGTATCTCGACGTCCAGCAAATTGTTCTCGATCGGAGGAACCAGCGATGACTGCCACAATGGATCGAACGACACAAGGTACCGGCGTTGCGGGTCGTCTCTCGGACATCCTCAGTCCACTTGTCGGCGGCGAACTTCCGGTGCGGTTGACTGCATGGGACGGCAGCACGGCAGGTCCGGAAGATGCTCCGAAAGTGACGCTCTACAGCCCGAACGTTTTGCGACGCTTGCTCTGGAATCCCGGCGAGTTGGGGGCTGCGCAGGCATATGTTCTCGGTGAACTCGACGTCGAGGGCGATCTAGGCGATGCACTCACACACGTGTGGAAGGTGTCTGCCGAGCGGGGGCTCGGGTCGATTACCCCGACACCCTCGCTTGTCCTGGCCGTGGTCAAGGCTGCGCGATCCTTCGGTGCTTTCGGGAGACCTTTGGCTCCGCCGGCGTCGCAGGCTCAGGTGAAGGGGCGCCTGCACAGCCTCGCCCGCGACCGCGAGGCGATCGGGCACCACTACGATTTGTCGAACGATTTCTACCAATTGATCCTCGATGAGAACATGGCGTACTCCTCGGGCTATTGGACTTCCGATGCACCGGACTACACGCTCGAAGACTCACAGACAGACAAGCTGGACCTGGTGTGCCGCAAGGTCGGTCTCGATCGAGCGCGAGGCTTGCGGTTTCTCGATGTCGGCTGTGGTTGGGGCTCGTTGAGCCTGCATGCAGCGCGGGAGTACGGTGCCAGGGTTGTCGGAATCACGATCTCGGCGGAGCAGAAGGCTTTTGTCGACGCGAAGGTCCGCGCGCTCGGTTTGGAAGACTGGGTCGAGATTCGCCTCCAAGATTATCGAGAGATTCCAGACGGTCCCTTCGATGCGGTCGCTTCCATCGAGATGGGTGAGCATGTCGGTGAGGACAACTATCCGACCTACGTGAAAGCGCTCCACGACAATGTTATTGCCGGTGGCCGTGTGCTGATTCAGCAGATGTCCCGCACTGGCCCGCACCCCGGGGGAGGTCCGTTCATCGAGTCGTTCATCGCGCCGGACATGTACATGCGGCCCGTCGGTCGCACTGTTGCGATGATCGAGGAATGTGGACTCGAAGTGCGGGACGTCCACGCCCTGCGTGAGCACTACGTGCGGACCGTCGACGCGTGGATCGAGACCTTCGAATCGAACTGGGATCGCGTCGTGGAACTCGTAGGTGTCGAAGTCGCTCGGGTGTGGCGTCTCTACCTCGTCGGCGGAGGAATGGCATTTCGGGACGGCAGGATGGGCGTCGATCAGATTCTGTCGGTCCGGCCGCACGGTGATGGTCGATCGGGTATGGAACCGGTACGGCCGCAGTGGGTGTCGCGGCGATGAACGGATTCGACTGGGGCGCGTTCGGAGTGGTCACACTCACGAGTCTGCTGGCGATCGCCGTCGGAATGGCGGTGACAGCCACGATCGGTGTACGGATCGGGCGCCACAACGTTGTCGACGTGTCGTGGGGCGCCGGCTTCGTTCTGATCGCGCTCGTGTCCGCGATAGTGGGAACCGGCGACCTCTGGCGCCGGTTGCTGATGCTTGCGCTCGTGGCGATCTGGGGTCTGCGGTTGGCGACGCACATGGCGATTCGATCGCGTGGCAAAGGTGAAGACCCGCGGTACGAAGAAATGCTCGGACGAGCGACGGGTAATCGAACGCTGTATGCGATCCGCAAGATCTATCTCACGCAGGGGATTTCGTTGTGGTTCGTCTCCCTGCCGATCCAGGTCGCAGCAGTGTCGAACGGCAGCTTCGGACTTCTTGTCGTACTCGGAATCGCGCTGTGGATTGTCGGCGTCACGTTCGAGACGGTCGGCGACCGACAGATGGAGGAGTTCAAATCCGATCCGGGCAGCCGTGGCCACATCATGGATCAAGGTTTGTGGGCATGGACGCGGCATCCCAACTATTTCGGCGACGCGTGTGTCTGGTGGGGGATCTTCCTCGTCTCGGCGTCCGTGTGGCCGGGGGTGTTGACCGTCCTCTCACCGATCGCCATGACGTACTTCCTGGTCTTCGCCACCGGAGCGCGGTTACTCGAGCGACACATGGAACAGCGTCCGGGCTATCGCGAGTATCAGCAGCGGACAAGTTACTTCATTCCTCGCCCGCCGAAAGCCCGCTCCGGGACGTAGGCTCTTTCGGGTGAGGCCAGAGCATGGGTGATCTGAAACTGCCGGCTGCGGTATGCGCGGTTGCCGTCGGCGGAGGGTTGGGCGCGCTCAGCCGCTACGGTCTGGGGGAGCTCTTTCCCCACATCTGGACGACTCTGGTCATCAACGTCGTCGGCTCGTTCGTTCTCGGTGTTCTCGCGGCCCTGCTCGTGCACAACAAGGTTGGGTACCTCTTTCTCGGCACAGGCTTCTGCGGCGGCTTCACCACCTTCTCGTCCTTCGCGGTTCACGCCGTGACGGAGAGTCCGTGGCGATCGATTCTCTATGTTCTCGGGACGTTGATTCCCGCGATCCTCGCTGCAGCACTGGGCAAAGGGCTCGGTGAACGCTGGATCCGCGCGCGGGACGGAGCGTCGGCATGACAGTTCTCCTGGTGGCGCTCGGCGGCGGCGCTGGTGCGAGTGGCCGGTACCTGTTGGCGCGGTATGTGCCCGCGTACAAGGGATTTCCGGCTGCGACGTTCGCCGCGAACGTGATCGGCTGCTTCCTCCTTGGATTGTTCACCGGGGCAGCTCTTTCCACCGAGATGGCCGCACTTCTGGCGACCGGCTTCTGCGGCGGCTTGTCCACCTATTCGACCTTCGCGACCGAGAACGTCGGGATGATCGAGAGGCGCCAGACGGCGCTTTCTCTGATCTACATCGTCCTCAGTCTGATCGTGGGACTGTCCGCTGCGTGGTTGGGAATCCAGATCACGGATTGACGGATCCGGCGCCGAGCGTGCACGCCACGCGGCCAGGGTAGACAATTGTCCACAGTCGCGTCGACACAGTGGTCGACCACCGGGCCGAGGGGGATTCGTGGCGCACGAACGAGCAGGACAAGTGGCTCTGCCAGAGGATCTGATCAATGTTCCTCATCTGGTCACCGCGTATTACACGCGCACTCCGGATCCCGAGAACCCGATGCAGCAGGTACTTTTCGGCACTTCAGGACATCGCGGTTCCAGTCTCGACTCGGCGTTCAACGAAGCTCATATCCTGGCGACAACCCAGGCGATCGTCGAGTACCGCGCTTCGCAGGGAATCGACGGCCCGCTGTTCATCGGCCGGGACACACATGCGCTCTCGGAGCCTGCCTGGCTGTCGGCCTTGGAGGTCCTGGTCGCCAACGACGTCGTCGTCCTCGTCGATTCACGCGACGCCTACACTCCTACCCCAGCTGTCAGTCACGCGATCTTGCGATACAACTCGACGGGTCCGGAGGCCAAGGCCGACGGCATCGTCGTGACACCGTCACACAATCCGCCGCGTGACGGTGGCTTCAAATACAACCCGCCGCACGGCGGGCCCGCGGACACGGATGCGACGTCGGTTATCGCCGATCGAGCGAACGAGCTTCTGCGCAAGGGGCTTTCCGGGGTACGGCGTGTGACGGCGGCACAAGCGCTGGACCGCGTCGAACGCTACGACTTCCTCCGCTACTACGTCGAAGACCTCCCCAGTGTCCTCGACCTCGACGCGATCCGCGATGCCGGAATCAGGATCGGTGCAGACCCCCTCGGCGGGGCAAGCGTCGACTACTGGGGCGCGATCGCCGAAACTCATCGACTGGACCTCGAAGTGGTGAATCCACTCGTCGATCCGACCTGGCGGTTCATGACGCTCGACACTGACGGCAAGATCCGCATGGACTGCTCGTCGCCCGACGCGATGGCGTCGCTGATCGGGATTCGGGATCGCTACGACATCGCGACCGGAAACGATGCGGACTCCGACCGCCACGGCATCGTCACTCCCGACGGCGGTTTGATGAACCCGAATCACTATCTGGCCGTTGCCATCGAGTACCTGTTCGCGAACCGGCCAGGTTGGGGCGCAGATACCAAGGTCGGCAAGACCCTCGTGAGTTCCTCGATGATCGACCGTGTCGTGAGCAGCCTGGGCCGCGATTTGCTCGAGGTTCCGGTCGGGTTCAAGTGGTTCGTTCCCGGATTGCTCGACGGGTCTGTGGGATTCGGCGGCGAGGAAAGCGCCGGCGCGTCCTTCCTCCGACACGACGGTTCCGTCTGGACGACGGACAAGGACGGCATCATCCTTGCGTTGCTCGCGTCGGAAATCACCGCGGTGACGGGAAAGTCTCCGTCAGCGCACTACGCCGCGTTGGCCGAGAAGTTCGGGAGCCCGGCGTACGCACGTATCGATGCGCCCGCGACACGCGCACAGAAGGCAGTCTTGGCAAAACTGTCTCCCGACCAGGTGAGTGCAACCGAGCTGGCGGGTGAACCGATCACCGCGACACTGACTGCCGCGCCCGGAAACGGCGCGGCGATCGGTGGTCTCAAGGTGACGACGGAGAACGCGTGGTTTGCAGCGAGGCCGTCCGGCACGGAGGACGTGTACAAGATCTATGCCGAGTCGATGAAGGGCGCCGATCATCTGGCTCAGGTTCAGGCAGCGGCCAAGGACTTGGTGTCCGGCGTCTTGAAGGCGAACTAGCCCGCGGACCGCTCATGTCGCCCGGCTAGAATTCCGGGCGACATGAAAACTCGTGCAGCCAAGCTGCCACAGGAAATTTGGGTACTGGTAGCCGCCAGCTTCGTCATCGCCCTCGGATTCGGGTTGGTCGCCCCGGCACTACCTCAGTTCGCGCGCAGCTTCGACGTATCGGTCACCGCCGCCACGATCGTGATCTCGTCTTTCGCTTTCATGCGATTGGTGTTCGCGCCGATGAGCGGCACTTTGGTACAGAAACTCGGTGAGCGGCCGGTCTACATCGTCGGCCTTCTCATCGTCGCGGTCTCGACCGGTGCGTGCGCTTTCGCGGGGGAGTACTGGCAACTTCTGCTGTTCCGGTCGTTGGGTGGCATCGGGTCGACCATGTTCACCGTGTCGGCTCTCGGGCTGATCATTCGCATGTCACCGTCGGACAGTCGCGGCCGCGTGTCGGGTCTGTACGCGACAAGCTTTCTCATGGGATCGATCGGCGGCCCGCTGGTCGGCGGAGCGCTGTTGCAGTTCGGTCTGCGGATGCCGTTCATCATCTACGCAATTGCGTTGGTGATCGCCGCGCTCGTTGTCTTCGTGAGCCTGCGTGGATCTCATTTGGCGTCACCGGACAAGGCTGTCGATGTGAAGTCGATGACTCTCACAGAAGGCCTCCAGTCTCCGGTGTACCGGGCAGCGCTCGGATCGAATCTCGCCTTCGGCGGCGTGATCTTCGGAGTTCGCGTTGCCATGGTTCCCCTGTTCGTCGTCGAGTTCCTCGGCCGAGACCCCTCGATTGCGGCCTACGCCCTGACGATCTTCGCCGTCGGCAATGCGTTGGTGTTGATCGTCTCCGGACGACTCTCCGACCGCTTCGGACGCAAGCCCTTTGTCGTGAGCGGTCTGCTCATCTGTGGTCTGGGAACCATCGCAATGGGATTCACCGACAACCTCGTGGTGTTCTTCGCCATCGCCGCAGTGACTGGTGTCGGCTCCGGGCTCATGAGTCCGGCCCAGCAGGCCGCGGTTGCCGATGTTGTCGGATCGACGGCCCGAGGCGGACCCGTTCTGGCGGTATTCCAGATGATGTCCGACATCGGTGGGGTAGTGGCGCCGATTTGTGCCGGGCTGATCGCCCAACATGTTTCGTACTCGGCGGCCTTCGCAGTGATGGGAGCCGTCGTTGTCGTGTCGGCGACGGGGTGGCTGTTCGTCCCGTCGCGAACGAAGCCTGTCGAATCCGTTGTAGAAGATCTGACTGATGTGACGGTGCTAACGGATACTCCTGCGCGGACAAACCTGGACTGACCGGGCATTCTGTACTCTCGATCGGGTGGCAATTCGCATCGTGAGTCTTGTGGCCCGATTGGGTTTGGCGGCCGTCTGGCTGATTTCCGGGGGACTCAAGTTCTTTGATCCCGTTCAGACGAAGATCGCGGTGCGCGCCTATCAACTATTGCCCGAGTCACTGGTGGGTCCGGTGGCGACGGCTCTTCCCCTGGTCGAAATAGTCCTGGGCCTGCTGATCCTCGTCGGGTTGGCGGTGCGAGCATCCGCTGCAGTCTCGGTGGTCATCCTCACGGTTCTCATTGCGGTGATCATTTCGGTGTGGGCCAGGGGATTGTCCATCGACTGCGGATGTTTCGGCGGCGGAGGTGCAGCCGACGTCGGCGCTTGGGACTATTCGAAGGAGATTCTCCGCGACCTGGGCTTCTTGGCACTTGCCGTCTGGCTGCTCGTGTTCCCGCGTTCGCCACTCGCATTGGGGCCCGGATCACGCGCGGCGTTCTCAGTGGATACTCAGTCTTCAGTGGCAAGGTAAGCAATCGGTAAATCGTTTCGACGCACGAAGGACTGCATCAGCGTGAGCACCAAGAGCAGCAAGAACAAATACTCGCCGGAACCGGTCTCGAGCCGCTCCACCTACATCATCGGTGGCCTCGCGGTGCTCGTGATCGCGGCCCTCGTCATCGGCGGTGTCTTGTGGACGAACAGCAAGAACAAGCCCCAGAACGACGGCTACGGCTCCGTGCAGAGTTCCGAAGTTGCCGTCACGGTGCAGGACAACGGAGTGGTGCTGCTCGGCAAGCCCTCCGCCGCGACAACCATTGATCTCTTCGAGGATCCGCTGTGCCCGGCCTGTGCTGCTCTCGAACACCTCAGTGGCCAGGCTCTCGCGGCCGCCGTCGACAACGGTGACGTCGCCGTGCGATACCACATGCTGAACTTCCTCAACCGGGCCTCGGGCAGCGGTGACTACTCCACACGGGCCGGCGCCGCTCTGCTCTGCGTCGCTCAGGGCGGCGACGCGATCGCGTACTCCGCATTCCACAACAAGCTTTTCGCGACCGACACGCAGCCGGCCGAGGGCGGCAGCAGCGACCACACCAACGACGACCTCGCCCAGATCGCTCGTGATGCGGGCGCATCCGAGGACGTGGCAACCTGCATCTCTTCCGGTACCAACGTCGAAGCCGCCGCGGCCAATGCCGCAGCCGCCAGCCAGGCGCTCAAGGATGTCGGGTCGAACGGGACGCCCACGGTTGTGGCGAACGGCAAGATCGTTGACACAGGCAGCAGCGACTGGGTTTCCAAGCTCTCCTCTTGAGCTGGAGCGGCCGCTTCGCTCTGACCAGGCGATTTGTTGCCCACGAGTCAAGTGGTGTAACTTTCTTCCAGCAAGCGGAAAGCAGAACAGCCGCTGCGAGTTCGACTGTTAGAGCGAACTGAATACGGGGCTATGGCGCAGCTGGTAGCGCACCACACTGGCAGTGTGGGGGTCAGGGGTTCGAGTCCCCTTAGCTCCACCAAAAGGTGTTCGTTAGCACCACGAACACGAGAAAAACGGCGAGGACTACGGTCCTCGCCGTTTTCGTTGTCCGAAAAGAACGTGCTGAGGGAGATGTCGCGCGGCGGGGGACTGTCGATCGTTGGCGCGTGGATGACACCCGGTCCCGCCTGATGCAGGGTAGCCATAAGCCTCGTCCGATCGGTGGCGGAAACGCTCACGTCACCATCGGTCTCGTCGACGCGCAATTGGTTGAACCAGGATTGGTTCAGGTCCCTTCGCAGCCGGTCGCTTGCGCGCTCGTAGATGTCACCACAGTTACGGATGAGATTCGCAACGCGGGCTAACGTGCCAGAGTAGTCGGCGTTCGTTTTATCAAGCAGAGCCTGCTGTTCCTGTAGAGATCCGAGCTGACGTCCCAATTGCGATTGCTTGTTGCGCGCTATGTCATCTGGCACTAAGCCGTCCATGGCCTTCTCAGCCCACTGCAGGCGTTCTCGCTGGATCTTCTCGATGCGTCGTGTGAAAGCGCCGTGTTGCTGAGCCGCTTCATCTCGATGCGCCCTGAGGTCGTCCGCGAGTGTTGACTCGATGGCGCGGACAGCGAGTTCGTTCCATTTTGATTTTTCTCGATGCCAGGCTGTCACAACTTGTTTCTCCACCGTCTCGACCGACAGATACGGCAAGGCGCAGTCGGACGTTTTGGAGTGATGACCGAGACATACGAAATACTGGTAAGCGCCGCCGTTGCCTTTGGACACGGAGTAGATCATCTTCGAATCGCAGCGAGCGCAGTGAAGCGAGCCAATGAGGTAGTGGTGGTGTTTCTGCGGACGTTCACCAGACTGGCGGTGAGCATCGAGAACCTTTTGAACTTGCTCGAAAACCTCTGGTGACACTAGGGGTTCGTGCTGCCCGACGTGTTCGACGCCTTTCCACGAGACGAACCCGAGGTAGTACCTGTTTCGCAGAATTGTCTGCAGTCGATTGGGTCGAAGGGGGCGTTCAGCTCGTTTCGCGGTCGCCTTCTGGACTAATCCACGTGATTCGAGCGCTGCTGCAAGGTTTCTCAGGCTCCATTCCCCCGAGGAATACGCTGAGAATGCCCAGACGATGTGCTCCGCCCGCTCTCGATCTATCTGAACGGTACGCACCTCTCGACCTCCAACGACCTTGCGCACGTTCTCGTATCCGATGGGAGCCAGGGCCGTGGTTCCGCCGCTTTGGACCTTCTGTTGCATTCCCTTCACAACCTCGTTGGCAAGGTTCCGGCTGTAGAATTCGGCGATCGAGCTCATGATTCCGTGCATGAGCATGCCACTGGGCGTTTCGTCGATGTTTTCGGTAACGGAAACAAGTCGAGCACCAGTCTTTTGGATCGCCACATTGATTTCGACGTCGTCGACTCGGTTGCGCGCGAGACGGTCGACTTTGTGAACGATGACGAAATCGACTGCCTCGGAGCTCAGCATTAGGAGCATCCGCTGTAGCTCGGGCCGGTCGGTGGACCGTGCAGACTCTCCCGCATCGACGAATTCGGAGATGACGGTTGCGCCCATCGATTCGGCCTTCCTGCGACATGCCTCTCGCTGGGCGGGTATCGAGAACCCTTCAAGCTCTCCGCCTCGTTGCGCTTGGTCCTTCGTCGAGACGCGGAGATAGAGGACGGCTCGGCTGTCGGGCGACAGATTTCTCATATGAGATTCCTTTCAGTTGAATTATCTTGGTGGTGATGCCGGTCCATGCACCGCGGGGTTGGATCGCTGAGGCCGGTTTGTTTCAGGCGAGTCGCAATGGCGCGTTCGGTCACGTCGAAATGACGGGCAAGGTCGTGGAGGCTCTGGATTCCGTGTGCGAACGCTCTTTTGAGCTGTGTTCGGGGAACGAGGAGGCAGCCGGCGAAGTAGTCGGCCGCGTACTCGGCGTGATCGAGTCCGTGGCTACAGATTTGGGGTGGGTACAGGAATCCCGCGAGGCCATGATCGATGATGTGTTTGTACTCGTGGGCAAGTATGAAGCGTCGCCTCGTGTGTGTCTGCCGGGGGTTGAGCTCGATGACCCAGTCGTGGCCGTCCCAGAAGCACGCTCCAGACACCGGGGTGTTGGCGTACTCGACTCGCAGCTTCGGCAATTCTGTAATGACCTCAGACGGCACAGGTGCTTCGTCGATATGTTGCAGGGCCAGCAAGTGAGTTGCTTGGAGTTCGGCGATTCGTAGTGCTTCTTCGATTGACAGGTGCCGGTGGGGGACGAGTGCGCGAAGTTTGGTCAGAATGCTGTGGTGAACTGTGGAGTCAGGGCTGTGGGGCATGCGGTGGTCCTCCTTCCCGCGGATAGGTTTCTTTGAATGTGTTTGTGGTGGTGCTTTATTCGTCTTCGCCGCCAGTTGGTCCGGTGGCTGCATGCTCGTGCCGGGATGTAATGCTCTCGACGTAGCGATTGATTTCTGCGACGGTTTCGGGTGACATGTCGCGGTACTTCAATTTGAGATAGACCGGCATTGTTGGCAATTCGTCGTCGCGAAGGAGTGCTGCTGTCGCAAGGAGGTCGGTGATCGGCAAGTCGAGCGCATCCGCGATTAAGCGAAGGCTTTCGACCTTCGGTGCAGGGATCTGCGCGAGCTCAATGCGGGTGACGGTGCCTACAGCGACGTTGGCCCGCCTGGCTAATTGGCTGGCGGATAGGCCGAGTTCTTCTCGACGTGAGCGCAGCATTCGAGCTAGTTTTCGGGATTGCTCTTGATTCATGAATAGGGTTCCTTTTCATTCCTATTCTAATTCTTTCGTTCAATTCGTTCAATGGGTTGGTTATTTCTACAACACTTATTGCTGCCGTCCATTGCGCGATTCCGGTAAGGCTTCGCTACATCCGTCCGTCGAATATCCAAATTCCGCCGTGCGGTGCGTCTGAGATCGAAATATCACCGCCGTCGTGGATATCGCGACCGAATTGCTCCGTGTCGAACCTTGTGTAGGGCTTCAGATACTCAGGGATTGTGTCGCTGAGTAACTTCGTGTAGCCGAGGTCGTCGGCAAGCTGTTCGGCGTAGTCATCGAGTGAGTCGTAGTAGCCGAAGTAGGCTTCTTCGAAGCGGTCCCACTGGGAATCATCGTCGATGTGTAAGTCGGCCCATGCGACAAAGGCGTGACCGTACTCCGCGATGCCTTGTGCCAGGCGGCTCACCCGTTCAAGCGATTCGTACTCAGATAGTTGCAGGCCGCCGAATCCGTCGAAATCGTGGATTGCGAACTCCTCTGCATCTGGTTGCCTGGATTTGGCCAGCATGGCGCAGATCGCTGCCTGAAGATCCTCAGGGCTACTGGTGGCATTGAGCCAGGTGCCGTGGAGATGGCCGTTGTTGTAGTCGCTGAGTGACGCGACGTAGATCCTGGGCAGATCTTCGGGCGCAATTTCGTGGGTGGTGGAGTGCTCAGTCGAACGGGGCAGTTCTGGTTCTTTCGGGTCTAAAGGTGTTGTATCCAAGTGCTTGTCGTTGTTCATCTTTGTGTCCTCCCTTCGTTTCGTGAGTTGATTGGGGTGAGGGTGTTGCTGGTGGGCCAGCAGCGGCAGCGAACCTTGCTCAGCTGAGAAGTGGTTCGAACTGCCGTCTGCTGGCACACCATTGCCTGGTCAGGTGCCAGGGCTTGAGCCCGTGTCCTTTCGGGCGGTGCGGGGGCGCGGTTTGGTGCTCTCCGGGGTGGCGAACAGTGTTGAGAGCGCGTCCCTGCGTGCTGCGGCGTCACGTTCGATGTCGGCAAGCGCTTCATCAGCGCGGGCCATGAGATCGTCGGCGTGCTTGGCTGCCTCCATATGGGCAGCCAGCGCGTTCTTTATCTCATCGGTGATTGTGGAGCCGCGAAGCTGAGCGATGAGGCTCAGCTGTGCGTGGACATCGGGTTCCAATCGGATAGCGAGGGTTTTGACCGCGCCGTTTCCGTTGGTGGTGGGTGGGCGGCTGATGCCGTCCTCAGGTGCCGTCATGGCAACCTCCTCGGTGTGGTGTGACCGGCGAACGTCGATTGACGTTCGGGAACCGGCCACAGATGGCCGACGAGGTTGTCGGGCGCAGGGGGTTATGCGGCGGAGTCCTTTTGGCGTGCCTTGGTGATTCGACTTCGAGCGTCAGCTGCGAAGGTCGGATTGAGTTCACATCCCATCCATCTGCGACCCAGGGTCTCAGCCGCAACCGCGGTGGTGCCGGACCCGAGAAATGGATCGAGCACGGTGCCGGGCTCACCGGGGAGTTGGCAGTCGCAAGTGGGCTGCAGGCTTTGTCGAACTGCATTGTGTCCCAGTGAGCGGATTACTGGGCGCATCCAGGGAAGTTGGCAGCCAGTGCAGCGCTTTTCGGGGCAACCGGCCTGGATCGCACGGCGGGCAAGTTCGAGTGGATAGGCCGCGTGGTGTGCACCGTGTCCTCGGCTCGTCGCGATCGGCCAGACATCGCCTGGGTTCTTACCCAGAGGATGTCCGACTCGGCCATCTCGTTTGACGGCGTGAAGACCGCTGACACTGCCGGAGTTCGAGCCGCGCCATGACTCGCGGTGACCTGGTGGTCTGCGACTGGGAGGCCCGGAGGATTTCGGCGGATGAGTGAGGTGGGGTTCGCGGATCGAATCGAGGTCAAAGTAGTAACGGGGGTGACGGGCGAACACGTAGACCAGTTCATAGGTGCAGGCGAGTCGATCCCGCACGCTTGTTGGCATGGGGTTCTTTTTGGCCCAGACGATCTTGTTTCGCAGAATCCAACCTTCCTCGACGAGGGCTAGCGCCAGTCGTTCGGGAGCGAGGACAAGGCTTTTAGTTGGTGCTCCGTGGGTTGGGTTCGTGGCGTAGGTATCTCCGAGATTGAGCCAGAGGGTGCCGGTCGGGACGAGAACGCGGGCGATCTGACGCATTGCGGGCAGAAGTGCGCGAACCCAGTCGTCGACGTGCGACTCGAGTCCGAGCTGGCCTTCGCTCTCATAGTCACGAAGACGGAAGTAGGGCGGGGAAGTGAGTGTCATATCAATGCTGGCATCTGCGACCGAGACGAGTTTGGTGGCCGCGTCTCCGATGAGTATCGAGCCTGGTTGTGGAGCCTCCTGCCGAGGTGGCGGAGAGCTCGGATGGGGGAGCAGTGCTGTTGTTGTGGGTTGGGTCATGGGGCACCTCCTTTCATGATGAGGGTCGGCAGTTCGGCCGGGGTGGTGATGATGAAGAGTTCCGAGGGGAGCTGTGAGTTGCGCGAGATCGCCTTGGCAAGTGCTTCTTGGCGGCGCGTTGCGATTTCTGGCGTTCGCGCGCTCATCGTCCAGATGACATAGGGGAATGCTCCGTACTGATCCTGCTCGATTCCGCTTCGCCGGTACTGCTCGTAGGCAAGGCATTTGCGAAGCAGGGTGGTCAGACTCTCGCCACCGAGATCGATCTCGAGGAAGAACGCTGCTACGTCGTCGTGCTCCGGGCTCACCGCGGACTCAAGGTAGATATCTGGCTTCAGGACGACGGATCCGCCGTTGAAGTTTCGGTAACGCCGCCAGGAGGCTGGTTCAAGTTCGTAGCGAACCAATGACGGCCCCTGTGAACTGGTCGCGCGGATGAGGGTCGTGACGGTGTCTGCGATAGCGAGGGTGTGTGAGAGGAATCGAGTAGACGGTTCTTGGTAGCGCCGGCGTGGACGGTCGGGGTCCTGTTGCCGCCGGAGGCGGTCACCCACCTCATCGATGTGGTAGACGTTTCCGGTGCTCCCTGAGCGCATTCCACCGATGTCACGGGGCAACGTGCCGATCACTCTCCACTGAGCAAGTCGGGTGAGGGCTCGGCGTGCGGCACGTGCTGCGGCAGGTTTGGTGGAGTGGTCAGGGAAGTGAAGGGCTTGGATATGGGGCGCAGCGAGGAATCGGAATTGTTCGATGCTCGTGATGATCTGCCAGTCACGGTCGCTGAGGCGACCAAGTAGCCGAAGAAGCAGCTTTTGGGAGATCCGCTGGGGTGCAGTGTGTGTCGGGTGTATTGGCGTTTGAATTGGCGTTTGATCGAGACGTGGGTGGTCATTCGCCGTGACTGTGGTGCCCAGATGGGCACCATCATTCGCCGCCCGTAAATCGGAATCTGGGGTGCGGACCAGGGCGTGCGCGGATTCGGTGCCGGGGGCGGTTGGTCGGGCGGTGGGACGGACTACCGGGGCAACATCGACTGGTACAGGATGAAAAGGAATTGAGTTGTCGGGGTGGTTCGATGGCGCCACCTGGTGGGCGACGGATGGAGGGGGCAGGGCGGCTCGTTTGGGTGCTGACTCGTTCATGGCGTTGTCCTCCTTCTGCGAGTACCGCCGATGGTTCCGTCGGTGGCACTTGACGATTGGTCGAGTGCCGAGAGGAAGTCGGCCTCGACTTCGGCGATGGGGCGGCCGAATTGCTCGCGGCTGCGTCGCCGGATTGAATCGGGATTGCTGGTCGATCGCGGCGGTGGCAGCGTGACACCAGATGCCCAAGGCTGGACGGCTCCGTCTTTCACGAGCGAGGCGTAGATGTGGAATACGGGCAGTGCGGTGAAGTCACTGGGAGTCAGATCGGATTGTCCGGCCGTCATCGTTTTGGCGTCCGCTGCGGTGAGTTGGAAGGCTATGCGGCTTCTCGCGTTTGCGGTGAAAGCGGTGCGCATCCCTGGTGGCAGCTGGTCGATGAATTGATGGGCGAGGTGGAATGATCCGCCCAGCGACCGGGACATGGCGAGTGCATCCGAGAGGTCCGTGGGGAGCCTCAGGAATTCCTGTGCCTCATCGAGGACGACGGTCACAGTGGTGCGGTCCTTCGGAGGAATCGCGCCGCGCTCCCGGAGCGCTTGCCAGAGTTCGGCGACAACGAGCGCACCGAGGAGTTCGGCTGATTCTGGGCCGATGGCACCCTTCTGAAGAGGAACGAGCAACACCTTGTTCTCCTGCAGAACCTGCCGGATGTTGAAGCGTGGTTGCTGTTGCCCGAGGACACCGCGAAGGTGCGGCGACAGGAGTGGTCTGATCTTGTTGAGCAGCGGTGCACAGATTTGCGCGGCGCTCTCGGGGGAGAGCTGATCGAACCACTGCCAGAACGGCCCGGCCGCAATGGGATCAGCTTTCGAGATGTCGCGGGTGACGCTGCGGCGGAAGGCCGGGTTTGTCAGCAGTAGCGGAAGCATGACCAGGCTGGCGTCGTCACGGGCGGCGAGAGAGTGCAGGCTGTTCCGCAGGATGTCAGAAGACCTCGGGCCGAGACTGTCGCCGTGGATGGCCAGGAAGACGCTGAAGACATGGTCGGCGACGGCTTCCGGGGAGCGGCCGTATGACTGCAATGGATTGATGCCAATCGGGGCATCGTCGAGCGGGTCGAGTACGACGATATCGTCGCGTCGGTGTTTCGGAATTGTCGAGAGCAATTCGTGGATGAGGTCTTTCGGCTCGATGACGACCACGGGGCGTCCAGCCTGCAGGTCTTGCACGATGAGGGACTGAAGCAGGCTGCTCTTGCCGGTTCCTGTTGGCCCGATGATCCAAAGATGTTGCCGACTGTCCTTTTCACTGATGCCAAGTTGCCCGTCGGTGCCCGGCGCGGTGGTGTTCCCAATGATCCGATCATCTTCGCCGGCAACGGCTGTAGGGCGGAGCTGTTTTGGATGGGCTGGTGGTTGCCCGGGGTATGGAGTGGAAGCGGCGTCGGCGACAGGCCAGCCGGTGAGGATCGGTAGTTCCTCGATGGAAAGGCGTTGTCCACGAGTCCACATCGACCACTGGGGTGATGGCGAATTGAGACGCACGGTCTTTTCGGGTGAGAAGGTCGCACGGACGCCAGGCCCCGTGACTGTCGATATTGCCGATGTCGCGGCGAGCAGTAGGCTTCGCCTGCGTTCGGGACTATCGGCGTGGACACCGAGACGGAGGGTCGCGACGAAGCCGTGTTGCCCTAGCTTCCGCTTAACCTCTGTCGTTGCAGCAGTGCGTTTTTCAGGTAGGACACCTGTCAGCGCTCGAGAGGTGACGGATTGGTCAATTTTCGCGATTTCGCCAGTGGGAAAGCGTGGCGTGAGCCTAGGCCCGAGAACAATCTGAAGCGTGAGCTTCTCGGATCGTCGAACGCTGGTGAGAGCAGACAGAATGGCGCGGGTCGACGCCTCGGGGTGCCCGGTGGCGAGGGCGACCTGATTGTGGAGCTGCAGTCGTCTTGCCGTCGTGATGGGGGCGCGGACATCCGGGTAGCTGGTGACGATGGTGCCGGGGACGAGCTGCTCGATGTCGCGGCGAAGCGCTTGATGATGACGGAGCTGGGAGCCGACAAGGTACTGAATGCCGTGGCGGTCGGCACGAGCTTCGACGATGATCTGAGGGGCATGGACTTGAGATGCCCAGCTGCGGAGCAGACCGAGAACGGGATCTCGACTCAGCGGCGCGGGCCAGAAGATCTCCTGCCACAACAACGAGCCGAGGGGCAATGCTGTTGAGGGGCTAGTCATCTCGCAGCTCCTTCGCTCGGGAATCGTCATTGGCGGCGTCGCGTTCGGCCTCGGCCAGCGCCAAAGCTATGACGGCGCGGCTGAGACGCTGCAGATCCGGGGTGTCGCGGCGAATGCCGCGCACTGAGATGTTGCGATCCTTTCGCGGCCGTCCGCCTTTTCGGTAGTCGGTCTTTCTCTTTTCTTTGTCATTGCGTCGATAGGTTCGTGACATAGCTGTGCCCTCCTTTGAATTAGATTTTTGATATTTCGAATGAATTCTTCGGGTCGTTGAATTGATTGAACGCCCGGTGTCTTCTATTTAACGTTGAACGTATTCAACGAACAATAGAGTTTGTCGAAATCACAACACCGATTGGATGGGGCTGATTCGAGACGTAGGGGTGACCAATTACCAGCGATTTTCGCGGCGTGCACGGATGATCTGAATTGCTGCCACCACAACTGACGTGACTGCGACAGCCGCCACGAGATACGGCCAGATCGCCTCGATGAGCGCGACGGCGCAGTACAGAGCGATAGCTGCGACGAGGATGCTCAGGCACCCGCTGATGGCTCGGTCGAACCAGGACTTCGGGTTGGAGTCAGTCACGACGGGTTTCGCAGTTCGTGCAGAACCCCGCGTTCGAGACCCATGACGGCGCAGTTGATGCCGAACGATCGCTGATCCGCGGGAAATCGATTGGCGAGGGCGTTGATCTGTATTTGCCCGATGAGATCAGCGTGGAACAGCTTCCACGGCAGAGAATTTGGAGCGTAACCGCTGCGCTCCAACTGGTCCAAGTGCCAGATCGCCAGTTCTAGCTCGTCAACGAGGTCGAAGCTCAACCCGAGAAGACAGTGGTGAATATCGTGGACGAAGCGGTGGGCGATGTTCACCTCTGGCGAGGTGAACAGCACCGAGCCGCTGTTCTGGTTGGAAATGGGCAGCGGCTCCTTGGTCTGGATGCTGCGCTCGAATGCCGTGCACAGCGCGGAGTACGTGGTGGGAGCATCCCGCGTCGGGACGAAGCGGAACCCGATTGCCTCAGCCGTCTGCTCTGCGTGGAAATCGATGAACGAACTCAGAATTTCGCGAGCCTCATCAATCTGGATGCGGAGAACCGGAGGAATCGTCTTTGGAATGGGCATACTGAATAGACCTTCCTAAGAGGTGGCGAGGTTGAATAGTGAAGAATTGGGAGTTGCTACGGCGTCAGAGCGGTGGGACGGCGCTCCAACAGTGCGCTGGATGACTGGCGGCTTGGTGGCCCGCTACTGCTCCTGGTCTTGATGAGCGGTGGCCAAAGCACGATTCGCCGTCATGGATTCAAATATGGCGCGCGCAGTCGCGCCAGGCTCGGAATTCTGCGTGATCATCGAGATGCTCACATGGGGAGCAGTTTTCAAAGTCTGCGGGGGTTCTGCATTCAACGCGACAGCATGAACGTGGCCCTCGAAGGAGACGAGTCGACCCAGGATTTCTGATGGATCGCGGTCCGTCAGAAGAAAGTCCGTCATGACGACGATCCCAATGTCGAAGGCTCGAAACTGTGTTGCCAGACGCTCAGCTTTGTCGAGTGCCGGTGAGAGATCACTCGATCCTCGTGCTCCCGTCGAACGGAGCCCGGAGCGAAGTCGCAGCCGGCCGCGCCGTTGGAGCCGTTGGGGCGGCACATCGAGCGGGGAGGGCTGATCGAAGTGGATGATCGCCACGAACTCCTGGCGGCAGTTACATGACCTGCCGATCTGGTCTATTGCTCGCTTGGCCTCTGAATATCGCTGTGCGAGCGGGTCATGCCCGGACTGCGCGGTGATACTTGCCGAGTCGTCGGCGATGATCACGGTCAGAGATGGACGGTCGGGGCATGAACCTGCCTCACCGAGTGCGAATTTAGCGGCGCGCTGGTTTCGATCGGTTGTCGTGCTGATGGGCTGTCCGTGGCCGATGACGCGTGGGTCCAGAAGGCGGACACGCTGGAGTATGTGGTCGCTCACTGGTCTGCCTTCCGAATTCGGCGACCGATTGCAGGCGCTGCGGGACCGTGGCCGACGACATCGGGACTGCCGGTCAGCGATTCGTACGACAGCGCGGTGAGATGGGAGCTGGCTGCATCCCCGCGATGGTGCTGTTCCGCAGTAATTGACCGTGACCGTTCTTTAGCGCGCCCAGCGAACAGGAGCAACGGGCGGGCAGTCAGTCGGCGGTGTGCGCGAAGTTCCTTGCGATACTGACCGTGCGCTTCGTCGATGAGGTCACTGACCGGGTCTGCGTGGCAATACGAGTTGATGAATGATGCGACCGTGACAGCGAGGGCGAGTGATCCAAACGCGACGCCGGCGGCACTCCCATCGAGAGCGGCCCGGAGGCTGAAAATCGCGCTGGCAACGAGCAACCCGACCGTCAAGCCGCTGGCCAGCGCAATTGTGGCGTACCGACGAGCCCTGAGGCCGCTACCGTCGAACAAGTGTTGGTACGGCATCAAATCGCCCGAAACGTCCTCGGGTTTCTCCCGCTTCCGTTCGGCTGACAAGTGGAGGTGTTTGAACTCGGCGCCGGTGAGCCCAGCCGTTATCGTTGCCGTACCCGCCGATACTGCCTGGAGAATCGCGAGCGCTGGAATGTCGCCGAAGATGATCGCGGCGTTGGCCGGTCCCATTACTTCACCGACGCATAGTGCACATGCCCGCAATCTGTAGCCCCAGCTGGACCCTTTCCGTCGACGCCATGGTGACAGCGCCGCAGCAGTCAGTACGAAGCGCTTGCGCGCCTCGGACACGACACTTCGGTTCTCAGCAATGAGATGGCCCGATTCGTTGGCATACGGTGAGAGAGCGCTGTGACGTGCCGAATCGACACGGGATATCCGTTCGGCTTCAGATTTGAACAGATGCTCCTGTGCGACGCTTTGTGCGTCCCACGCCAGTTCGCCGTACGTGTCGCCGATTGTCGGCGGACGAGGGATAGCGGTCGCCTTGTCGACCGGGATGAGCCGATTCGAGCGTGCGTTTGAAAGATGATCGGTTGCCGAAGCTTTTCGCAGATGCAGGTTTGCCATGCTGATCACTGCCCGTTCGCAGGATCAGTGACAACGATGCACTGGTTTGCGCCGGTGTGCTCGCAGACTCGAGTCCATCCGGCCTTGAGAGCATCGACATACGTGGTCTCTGCAATAGCGCCATTGCCGGTCTTGCCGACGCCTATGAAGGTCACGGTCGCACCCGATAGATCGGGAACGGCCACTTCGTCGGCCATAGCTACGGCATGCTCGCGAGATAGGGCCGGGTCGCTGAAGTGCAACGTAGCGTTGTCTTCGCCGTCAGTGACGAGAAGGACGCTTAAGTTGCTCGTGTCGTCGCCGGGATTGAGTTGTCTCTGGAATTCAGCAGATTGACTGAGCTGGCCGAGGATGTCGGTGCCGCCTGTCGAGCCGTCGCTTGGCTCAAGCTGCAACTGGGTCAGGTTCGTTTCGACCGTCTCAATGACAGCGTCGGTGAGTACGGCCTCCCGACGTAGACGCGCGTTGTCGGTGGCACCGTCGAGCTGCAGCTTGCCGGAATAGAGGGGCACCGTTGAGGCAACTGAGCCGAAGAATGCGGAGATCTCGACTACCCCACCGCAGATGACAGTGCGACGGACTGTGGCGCGCAGCGCCTCGCTCTCAGGGGCCGAAAGCGGCTGTTTGATTCGGCTCGCTGACATGTCGAGCGAAGCCCGAGAATCGACAGTTCGTCCCGGAGGGCAATTCGCCAAGATTGCTTTGGCGTCGGTCTCAGGCGAGTCGAGCAAGGGGCCAGTTGTGGGACCGCAAGCGCACATCAAGACAGCAAGTGCGCTGACAGCGGTGGCGACCTCAAACGTGCGCTTGCACAAATTGTTCGAAGGTGTGGAGGTTTGGCTCTGGCTGTTCACTGTTGTATTGATCCGTTCCCGGTCACGCTCGGTAGTCACTCGGTGCGACTATTGGGATCCGTTGTGGCCGTGGAACATACATTTCGCTGTCATTGAAGATCGGTCAAAGAAGTACTGCAATGAACTTGCGATGACAAGTGAGCGGAGGGACGCCACCTGGAGAATGACAAGTCGCCAACCAGGAAACTGTTATCGGCCGAGTGCCGCGCCGATCCGGCTTTCTGCATGACAAACCGATGAAAGCGCGTCGGTGCCGATGACAAAGCTGGCTACGGAACCACGGCTGAACGATCTGGTTCCTCGAAGGTGATTGAATGCGGAACCTCGACGATGCGATATCCGGGTTCACCGACATTCCGCAAGCCAACCAACAACTGTCGGATGGTTCCGTCCGTGGCATTCCTGATAGGTCCGTTGATCAGCGCAATAGCGCGGGCGATGTTGTCGTTGTTGAGCTCCGGGAACTGCTCGTACAGTGCGGCGTTCGAAATCGAGCCACTGTCATCCAGATTCCGAAGGATCCACGCAAGTCGGGTGAATGGCTTCCCCGACAAAATGACTGAGTGTTCATCGCTCGTCGACAACCCAACCGTGACGCGCTGAGGCTGGGGCTCGATGTGTATGGCGTTCAGGATCCGGTCATCCGCCGTACGATATCGTCCGGCAACGAGCTGGCGTGCACGAAGGTTGTCGAGACGCTTCGTATAGGCCATGGCGACGTACAGGTTTCCGTGCATTGATGGCATCTGCGAGGTGAATGTGGGATCGCGCCACAGACGCTCTTCGTGAAGCCGCAACTCCGCGAGGTGGCTCCACGCATCGTCGAGCCTGCCCCCGTGGTTCGGATGGACGGGTAATCCGGTCGCAGGATCTGTGGCTAGCAGGCACGCGTACAGGCACGTCGCGTAGCTCAAGTGATACCAGCGAGCGCGGTATCCGACATCTCGGTTCGGCTCAGAAAGCTTCATCCATTTCTCGGCGCGGTGCAGTAGCAAGAGGGTGCAACTTTGGATGAAGTCGTTGAGTTTGATGGTCGTGGGGTTAAGTAATGGCCCGGCTTGCCACGTATCGGGTAGCTCGAGACCGGAAACAGTCTGAGCGTCGTGGAGGGCGATGACACAACGCGCGGTCATACTGCTGTTTTTGTCGCGAGCGTCAGATCGCTCGGGCCACCAGCCCCATTTACCGTCTAGTCGGGCATGACGAAGGATTCCCGTGATCCCGACGATCAGCAATGAACGTGTGACGACGAGCTGGTCTTCTACTTCGGAGGCTGGCAAACTTGGGTGTGGGAACGACAGGGTCCGAAACCATGCGCTCAGAGCGGTAATTGTCATTGCAGTGAGATAGACGGATACGCGTCCTCGCTTCGTTGATTCCACGATGCCGTCAGTTTGCATAAGGACTGTTAGCTCGTTCAGGCAGAAACGTCCGGTGGCCAAGGTTTCAACTGAAAGCCCTTCGTTCGCCGTCGACAGGCCCCACAATCCGAAGGCCAATGTGTGCGGGTGTTTCCCTCGGCCTCGCGCGGTGATAGGGCCGTAATGGTCGAGTATGCAGCGGTTCAGGTAAGCGATCCCATCAGCCAAGACGCTTGGTGAGGCAACACCAGTCAATCGCAGGATCCGAAGTGCACTTGAAGTTCCGAGGACTGACGTCTTCTCTTGGGGCCAATGTTGCCATCCACCGTTCTCGCGAACTTGACGGGACGCCACCTCTGCACCTGTCGACAGTAGCTGGTCCTCGATGTATTGCTGTTCCAACACTTGCCCCTATAACTGACGGTGCCAATCAAGACTCTGTGGCAATCACCTTTAAAGCCGCGCCGTAATCGGGGCAATTATCTCACGACGCGGATCGTGGCGAGTATGCGCGGGCCGTTGAATACCGGCTAACTGCTTCGATGGGCCGGCGCGATCTTTGTATCTCCGTGTGATATCGGATAGGCCTCCGTATTCCTCCAGTCTTTGATTCGCGGTCGGATATAAGTGGGTGAGCACCCTGGCAGTCGCCTTGTCTGCGGACGATTCGGTGCCGCGATAAGGCATGCCGAAGCCGAAGTAACATCTGCGCGCACAGTCTGCGTCTCAGCACCGGTTCCTTGATCGTCAAAGCGTGAGGAGATTCCATGGTGTGGCTGACGTTCAAGAGTGATATCGGGAAAGGCGTTCGCTCGTCTCGCCTGGCGATGGGGCGAGATCAAGGCAATTGGGTGTGGGTATGGACACCGTTCGGACTGGATTCGAACCTGTCGGTGCGATAGTTCTGTGCCTATCTTCACGCCCGCTGATGGTCATCAGCGCATCCAGCTGGCGCAACCGATCAACTACGATCATCTGCCTCACCAGGCATGTAGCAACCCCACACGTCGACCTCGACCACGCTAGTCAAGCCGGTACATACGGAAATCTGTATGCGACAGGCTTGACTGCTCGTTCGCAGCTCGGTGGGGCGGGGAGGGCAAGCTGCGAACTGCGGCGGAGCGAGCGGAAGTAGACCGCATGGCGGCTGCGTATTTCCGCGGGATGACATGGGCACCGTCCAGCCGCCCCAGTTCGCCATCCGTCATGATGGACCTGCGAAGCCCCGGCCAGAACGAATCCTCAGGCGCTGGATGGACCTGAAGTGCATGTACGCCTGATTGTCGACATGGTGGCCGACTCTTCGAGGTAGCAAGTGGCTCGGCAAACTGCGACCGTGAATGTGTTGGTGTGCTCAGTGGGAAGGCGGTGGTTCGAAAACACATGCCTTACATCCCAAATTTGTCGGTGTGGTATGCCACCATTGGGCGATGCTGACGCGAGGAGACGAGTTCCCGAGCACGCGCGAGCTGAATGCGGGCCTGGTGAATGTCGAAGCAGTGAACCAACGCAAGCGCGGCACTGTGAGCCGACGCGCAAGCTCAAGCCGCCGGATGTTCGTCGAAGACGGAAGGTTGCATCCCAGTGACTACCTCCCCGAGTGACCCTCGTGCCTTCCGCAAGGTCATACGAGACCCGATTCACGATTACATCAGTGTGCCTTCAGAGTTGTTGCCCCTCGTCAATCACCCGCTGACGCAACGGCTTCGTCGCATATCCCAAACATCGATGTCGACAGCGGTCTATCCATCCATGAATGGGCGACGATTTGAGCATTCCCTTGGTGCTATGCACTTGGCACTGCGCGGATGGGAAACTGCGTGGATGAATTCTGATGCGGAAACCAAGGAGAGCTTCCGAAAGGCGGTAGCTTCGCGGTTTGAAACGGTAGAGCAGGATAATTTCGACCAAAGCGAACCGTCAAGCATCGATGTCACGTCACTAAGCGATGACGAATTTCGTCGATTGATCGGGTTGGGAGTGGGCGCAGCAGCGTTACTTCACGATCTCGGTCATCCGCCATTTTCTCATACACTGGAAGAGTTTTACAAGACTTATCTGGCGTGGATTATCGGATCCGTGGATAAGTCTACGCGAGAAGAAGTCATGAGTGTGATGGCGTTTCATGCCGGCCGAGACTTCCATGAGCAAGTAGGAATAATTCTCACGAAGAAAATCGAAAGCGAGTCTGGTTGGGATAGCGTCCCGTGGGATTTGGTTCGAGCAATACTTGAGAGCGAGACAAACGAAGGGACCTGGGAGAGCTGCCTTCACGACTTGATCTCGGGTGAAGTTGATGTCGATCGGATGGACTATCTTCTTCGTGATGCTCGCAATTCTGGCACAGAATTTGGGTCGTTCGATAGCGAGCGCCTCCTGCAATCACTCGAACTGCATCTCGTGCCTGAGCCATCAGTCGGAAATGATCTGCCCGTCCCCAGGTGGATTATCGGATTTGGGGCGAGGGCATGTTCAGCGCTTGAGAGTTTTATTGTAAACCGATATCAGTATTATCGATGGGTTGCATTTCATTACCACGCCGTAGCTTCGAACCGGATGCTTAACCTTTGCTTGTACTACTATCTTCAAGCCGAGCGAATTACTGATGAAGGTGGTGCGTTAGTCAAGACTGTGACCGATCACAAATTGAATTACTTCGGCATGTCCGCGCCGTCGACGAATAGCCGAAACCGTGATCTTGCGAGCTTTGGTGACGACGGAACGGTCATGGAATTAATCAAGTCGGGACTACTGTCGCATCGGGGGCCCTCGATAGACGACGCATCAGCGGATATTTCAAGAATTAGATTCATTTCCTTAGGTGATGCCGTTGTGCATCAAACTTCCAATTGGGTTCCTATATGGAAAACAGATGGTGCATACAGAGAGATATCTCAGCAATTGCACGACAAATTGTCGAATCGCATGGGTAATGTAAAGTTCAAATTGAACGAATGGACGAAATCGCACGAGAACGGTTCGAGGATTGCGCTGATTCGTCACAAACGATTCACGCAAATAATGGAGACCGTGAACCCGGGCTACAACGAGCTGACTCCGCCGGTTGGGTCCGTTCCGTTCATAACCGGCGGTCCGGTTCCGTTCATGAACAAGATTGCGTGGACACTTTTTGGGACTGGTTCGGAGTTTGGTGGAATCCGATTTCTACGCGAGCTGAATGCTGCTGATCGATTCACCTTCATGGCGAAGCCCATCCTAGGGCACGAAGATGGGTTTTGGGTATTTGCATTCAATTCTATCGAACCGTGGAAGATCGGAAATCAAGGTGCGCAAGTTTTTCGCGGGAACGTCCGTCGCCCGCTATCCGAGGAAAGTGGCCACTCGTTGCATCGCCTCGAGAACATGGAAGCGGAACGATCTCAATTTCAGTGCTACTTCGTCTCCCCTCATTCCGATAAAATGAGAGTCGAAGATCAAAATAAGATACGTCAACGCTTTATCGAGGCGTATCCTAGCTATGTCGAAAATGCGCTCATCGATCTTTTGGCCCGTTGACAGAAAGGAGTAGAAAATGTCAAAATTAGCGAGGGAAATAAAATCCAAATTTGATTTAAAGGGAGGTGATATGAGTGAGGTAAATGATTCTTCTGTGACTAGTTTCAGTCCAGATAAGAGATATCGTGATCCGTATATGGAAACACAAGAAGCCATCTACGAGTATATGGGAGAAGATCCAAATCGTTCTTTTCCTATTCAGGAACTGGCCTCGCTGGCGTTAAGATTTGGTGCGGTCGACCCGCTGGATCTCACATTGAGCGCCACTATTGGTCTCCAGCAAATGGGGCTGGTCAACCTTGATAGGTCCCACAGGAATGCGTCCATCTCAGACGTCACTTGAAGGAGTCGATAGATACAAGGTTTCATGGAGGGGCTTGCGTTCAGCTAGATTGCAAGTCCCTCCATTTCTGTGAAATCTCGGTAAACTTATCGTCTATTTACTTCCCGTGTGGTTAACTGAATATTTCTTTCGAAGTCGGTACCGTTAAATTCTCAAACTATTTGAATGCAATTTTCTCATCGATGAAGAGGGCGCGCCACTATTCTGTTGTGGCGATTTTACTTCGGTTGAAATTCGCCGGACACTTCCAATTTTGACGAAGTTTACACATATCTCACCATCCCGACTGGCGCCAGATCCTCGACCAATACATAGGGCGGGCTAGATGTACGAGGCACGGACGTTAGTTACGCGATGCCGGCGGTAAGCGGCAGGCGGTCGTCCTCCGCGTGTTGAATGCGGTCGGTGGTAATTATAGTGAACATTCCAGATTTCGACGGCAGTGCGCCGCTCGGCTTCGCTGGTGTACTCGCGGGAGTACAGCAGTTCTTCGGCGAGGATACGGTTGTAGCGTTCGACCTTCCCGTTATGTTTCGGGGTGTACGGCTTGATGCGGTAGTGCCGCGTTTCTCGCAGTGAAGATGTGAAATCTGCTGCCCTGTAGCATGATCCGTTGTCCGTGATCACGCGCTCGATACGGGTGATGCCGTGGGCGGCGAAGAAGAATCGGGCGTTGTTCATGAAATCGATGGCTGTTGCTGCGGTTTCGTTGTCGCGGGCCTCGGTGTACGCCAGGCGGGTGTTGCCGTCGATCGCGGAATGCAGGTAGGTGTAACCGACACGGGCCTGCTTGTTCTTCGTTTTCCGGCGTTGGGATCGTTTGGCCTTGTCGGAGCCGCGGCCGTGGGCACGCCACCCGCCGCCGTCCGGGATCTTCCCGACTTTCTTGACGTCGACGTGGACCATCTGACCAGGTCGCTTGGCGGCGATGACCTGGGGTTTTCGGTTGGTTTCGCCGTTCGGGTCGATGAACCGGCGACGGTGCAATCCCAGGTTCCGCAGGATTTTCGTGACTGTTCGACGAGCAATGACGATGCCGTCGGTACGCAGTTCGAACGTGATGCGCGAGGCCGACCATTTCCGGGTCCGGCGCATCGCTTCGATCTCGGCCACGACCTCCGTTGCTGTGGCAGTCGGGTGATGTTTCGGTGCGCTGGACCGGTCCTGAATTCCCAGGTCACCGTATTTGCGATACCGGTTGACCCACTTGGAGGCGCATTGGCGGGAGATACCCATTTCGGCGGCTACGTGGGCGATCGGACGACTCTGGCACCGCTCGATCAGGCGGCGTCTTCCTTCAACAGTAAGTGGGGCATTACGGTGTGTCACAGGGCTGGTCCTTTTTGGTCGAGAACGGTTGTGTCGCAACTCCCATTCTTACGCCGAGGACCAGCCCGTCCCCTTCAGTCCCGCGTCAGCAACGTCCATACCCACAACAGCTAGATTCGCGCAAGGGCTCCGTCCTACCCACCTTGTGTGTGGTTTCGCGCAGTCACTGTGAGTGACCCATACTGCTATTACTCCAGACTTGGGCATGACCCAGCGCGTTCCGCCCACCTCTCCGATGGGGAGAAAACTGATGAACCCTCACATGCTCGATGAGTTCACACGGGAGTAGCGTCGATAGCTCGAATCAGATTGACGCGACCGGGACTCGAATTTCGTGGAGTCCTGGAACCGTGTTCGTCATCGAGTGAGTCGAGGCTGACGAGATCGACGCGAGCCCCGGCCTTGCGCTGCGAGAAGTTCAGTTTCGGTCATCCAATCTTGAGCTACGACTCACTGCGGCTACACACCCGCATCAAACATACTGGAGGCTTACTTGGCCTTCGTGGGCTGCGGTGAATTGCATTGGCAGAGCTACAGATTGATGCCGAATTCGCGAATCTTCCGATAGATGGTCGCTCGGGACATTCCAAGGGCGTCCGCCGTCGCCTGTTTATCGCCTCCGGTTTCCTCAAGGCTTCGAATGATGGCGTCGCGTTTGAGTGCTTCGATGGGCGACAGCGTCCGGCGGCTAAGTGCCCGGCACGCGGGTGGCAGTTTGTCGACTTCAACTGTGCCTGATCGTTGCTTGTGAACTACTTCCTGAAGGATCTCCCGCAGTTGTGCGACGTTGCCGGGCCAGCTGTACTTGGTAAGTTGCCGGACTGCGGCCGGGGAGAGGACAAGGTCCTGCCCCCGATTGACTTGCCGGAGAATAAAGGGAATCAGCTTGTGTAGGTCCTCGATACGATGGCGAAGTGCTGGTACATGCACCGTGTGGCCGAAGAAGGGGAGGATCAGTGCGTCGCTGGTGCGATTTCCGGAGTCCGTTCCGACAGTCACTCCGATCCAACCCGCATGCTCACGCCCTTGAATCATCCCTGCGATAACTCGTTGGTGCGAATCAGGTAGCAAATCGATATTGCGAATGATCAGACTGAAGCCGTCCTGTTCGAGTTCTAACTCCAGAGATTGGAGCCTATCCTCGCTGTTGATCAATTCGACAGCTGAGAAGAATTTCGTGTGTGTTGAGATATGTTGAATTGCAGATGCTTTGAGGATCGAAAACCGCCCGCTACCGGCCTCGCCCGCGGCGGCCACCCATTCTCGTTGCCTAACGCAGTGCGCGATCTGTTGGGTGCTACGCCGCCATGAGGCGCTGTCTCCGACGATGCCTGGAAACGCTATTGCGCTCCCGGATGTAATCGCGGGCGCGGCCAGGTCACTCAGGTATGCGTGGTAGACAGCCAATCCGCGCCGAGTCGGTAGGTTTCCGTCCGTGATTGAGGCGAGACGTGCCGTCTGCCCGCTCGGCAGAGTCAGTAGGTGGCGACCCTTGTCCGGTGTGCTGCTCAGTTCCGTAGCGTGCTCGATCAATGCGGCTTGGTCTTGGGGGTCTAGGGCAAGGCGCAGTTTTTTGTTGAGAAGAATGACGTCGTCCCCTATCGCCAATACACCCACGTTCGGCGATCTTCTGCACACTTTCAGGTACGCGTTGAGCAATGCGGTCTGTTCTCTGCTCGAATCCGAGAGCAGCCGTCCTTCGATCTGAGCAGTAGCGGATCGCGCCAAGGTGACCAGCAGCGGTGCTCCATCTTCGACCCAGCCGGTCACATCGAGAACGCCCACGACGAGGCTGGAGACAGGATGGATGATTGGCACTCCGGCACACATGAGACCGCCCAAGCTTTCGACGTAATGCTCTGCGCCGGAAACTAGGGTGGGCTGACGAGTTTCCAGTGCCGTCCCGATACCGTTTGTGCCGGCGAATTCCTCCAGATAGCTGAAGCCCGGTGCCAGGTTGAGGCTGTCGAGTGTTCTGAGGAGTTGGCTACTTCCGGCGACCCTGCTCAAGACGACTCCGTCGGAGGAGGTGAGGATTACAGATACAGGCTCGTCGACGAGGCCTTCGGCGAGTTGGTGAAGAACAGGCGCGGCCGCGACAACGAGTGGGCTCTCCAAATCTGGTTCGCGAACAAACGGTAGATTCAATACATCTGGTTGAATGTTCAATGATTTCGATCGCTCCCAGGAGAAGCAGATTGGATCTCGGACCGAATCGTCCAATTCCTGATCGGTGAAGAACTTCTCGCGCGCTTTGCGTATATCCTTGACGGATAATTGTTTCTTCATTCCTCCGCCTATCAGCCTTGTGCCAGTTCTCGATGTGTCGGTCACCCACGCATACATTGATGCCTGTGCAGGTGGAAGCTCACGGACCAATCTTAGTTGACCTGAGTCGGGGAGCCCGTTCGGCTGGCGTCATCGTGCAGTTCTGCGCCTACGGCAGGAACGGTCGGTGATCCCGTTAGGGCTCGCAGGACTACGCTTAGATCGTGATCGGTTAGCTTTCCTGGATTGGAATCTACAGATGATGTGGGTGAACTTGCCGCACGCTTCCTTGCAGTTCTCGTGTTCACTTGTTGTGGACTCCTACTGGTTCTGAGATTTGAAGTCTCGTTTGTGCAGCTCAGGTATTTCAACAATCTTCTCTGTGATGAGTGGGTTATCCGGCTTACCGTGTTCTGGAGAAGTCTGTCCGATATCGTTCCAGTGCAAGTCGGTCTTTGTAAACAATTCCAAGCGGCGCGAGACGGGTCTGTCTTCACTATCAAGCCTGGACTTGCAATTCTCCCATGTCTGACCACCCCCTCTGATCGATTTCGCTATGCATGATCTTGGGAGTCTCGCTCAAAAGTGGACGCATGGAATCTAGTCCTTCGCGAAAATGCTCAGAATTGACATGGTTTGATCCTGCCTGCCTGTCAGTGAAAGCTTCGATGAGTATGAACTCATCCGGATTTTCGGTATTTATGCTCCAGTCGAACCACAGATTTCCCGGCTCCCTTCTAGTGCTTTCAGTAAACTTCTTTGTGGCGTCTAACCAGTTATGGATTTGTTGTTCATGAACCTTAAATTTGACTACGATGAAAATCATCAGTTCTCCTTATGGTGAGTTCTCGGGGTTGATGTCAGAGATGAATTGACATCAACCCCGAGATAGAAATTGGCGCGCGGCAAACCTGTCTGAATTTAGTAGATATTCGACGGGCGAACCATTCCTTCGGCGAGATCCCCGAATCCTGGCGCTATGATTGCCCCAGGATGCCCGTAGACTTCCTCCACTACGGCGGTTTCGGTTGTGATGAGTAGCGCTGCTATCGACGCTGCGCTTTCAAGGGCTGCTCGTGTCACCTTGAACGGATCGATGACACCGTCGTCAAACATGTCTCCGTATTCGCCTGTGAGGGCGTTGAACCCATGGCCGAGCGGTAGTCCGGTCACGACATCGACGACGTCATCGCCTTCGAAGCCAGCGTTGATGGCAATCCATCGAAGTGGTTCGGTCAGAGCCTTGCGAACGACGTCGCGTCCTATTGCTTGATCACCTGTCAATTCAAGTTCCCCGAGCACGCGGTGGGACTGGGCCAAGGCGGTACCGCCGCCAGAAACGATGCCAGATTCCAAGGCTGCTCTGGCCGCAGCTAGAGCGTCTTCGACACGAAGCATTCGCTCCTTGAGCTCGACACTTGTGGCTCCACCAACTCGGACCACAGCGACGCGTCCAGTTAGACGTGCGATTCGTTGTTCGAGGCTGTCTCGATCTCCGTCGATCTTCGATCGTTCGAATTGGGCTTCGAGTTGAGCCACGCGTGCGTCTAGCAAACTCTGGTCCCCGCGACCCCCGACAATGGTGGTGGAGTTTTCGGTGACGGTGATTCGGTCACACGAACCCAACTGTTCGATCGAAACGTCGGATAGCTCAAGGCCAGTGTCCTTGGCGATTACTTGACCACCCAGTGCAATTGCAAGGTCCTGTAGTTCAGCGACCCTGCGGTGGCCGAATCCTGGCGCCCGGACGACGACGGACTGCATTGTCTTGTGCATGTTGCCACCGACGAGTAACTGCAGTGCAGGTCCGTCGACATCCTCGGCCACCACGACGAGCGGGCGATCTGCGCGCTTGGCTGCCTCGACGCTGGGCATGATGTCTTGGACCTGGTTGATCTTTTTGTTGGTTAACAGAATGACCGGATTGTCATGTACCGCCTCGGCACGTTCGGGGTCGGTGATCATGTACCCGGAAATGAATCCGTGATCGAACTCGATGCCGTCGACTACGGCGACCGACATCCCCAGGGTCTCGCTCTCCTCGGTTGTGACGACACCTGATTTCCCGACGTATTCGACGGCCTTGGCTACGCACTGGCCGATGGCTTCATCGTCACTCGCGGCAAGCGTTGCGATCCGTTGGAGGTCGTTGCTGCCGACCACCTCGACTGCCTGCGTGCGTAGCGACTCGACGACGGACGTGACCGCCGTTTCGATGCCACGTCTCAACCGCATGGGGTTGGCACCGGCGTCCACCGCCCGGAGTCCCTCGCGCACCATGGCCTGTGCAAGAACCGTCGCCGTCGTCGTGCCGTCTCCGACGACGCCATTGGTTTTCATCGCGACTTCTTTGACCAGCTGAGCACCCATGTTGGCGAAGGGATTGCTGAGCTGTATTTCCCGAGCGATGGTGACCCCGTCGTTTGTGATGGTGGGGGGACCAGTGAGCTTTTCGAGCACCGCGTTGCGCCCCTTGGGTCCCAGAGTCACCTTCACTGCATCAGCGAGGGCGTTGACGCCCTGCTCCAGTAGGGCGCGTGCTTCGGTGTTGAACCGCAGTTCCTTGGCCATGACGTGATCCTTTCGATTCGATGTGGTGAACTTCTGGTGCGGTCCTAGGGGACGAGGATTGCTCGGCCTCGCACACGCCCCGCGTCGAGATCGTCGAGCGCTTGTTGAAATTTCTCCAGGGGGTACTTCGTGGTGTGAAGCGACACCTGTCCGTTCGCTGCCAGTGTCATCAACTCCTGGAGATCGTTGTAGGAGCCGACAAGGTTGCCGATGAAGTTGATTTCGGTCGAGATGATGTCGATGGTGGGGATGTCGATGTTCTCCCCGTAGCCGACGACGTAGTAGTAGCCCGCCCGGCGCAGCATGGCGATTCCTTCGCGTGTGGCACCACCTTCACCGACGAAGTCCAGTACCGCTTCCGCCCCATGTCCGCCCGTGAGTTCCAGAACTTTCTGGACGTGGTTGCCGTCCGCCACGATTCCGTGGTCGGCCCCGATCTTCACAGCGAGTTCGACCGCGTCTGGGTTGCGGTCGAGCACAATGACTTTGACCCCGGAGATCGCTTTGAGTACCTGGATTCCGATATGTCCCAACCCGCCGGCTCCTACCACCACACACGCATCGCCCGGTCGGGTATCGCGGGCGACCTTCGCGGCAGCGTGATACGCCGTCAGGCCGGCGTCGGCGAGCGCTGCGATATCGGCAGGTTCGAGAGAATTATCTATCTTCACAACGCTTCTGGCGGTTGTGTGGAGGTACTCCGCATATCCGCCGTTGCGGTCGATACCAGGAAATTCGCTGTTCTCGCAGTGGACGTCGTCGCCGAATCGGCAGGCACGGCATAGTCCGCAGGTGACCAGGGGATGCAGGATGACTTTGTCGCCGATTTCGAGGTTGTTCACTGCGCGGCCGATGGCGTGAACCCAGCCGGCGTTCTCGTGTCCGATTGTGTAGGGCAAAGTGACGCCACTCTTCTCCTCCCACTGGCCTTCGAGGATGTGGATGTCGGTTCGGCACACGCCCGCTCCGCCGATCCGGACGATCACGTCGAATGGACCATCGATTGTGGGCTCGGGGATCTCCGTTAGTTCGAGTTTCGAGTGGTACCCCACCACCTGCACTGCCTTCATTACGGCCTCCTGGTTCTTGTATCGGTGATGTGCGGCACCGGGCCGGCAGGCTCGGTGGTGCTGTAGCGGGTGGCGAGCAAGCCACGGCAGAAGTGTGCGTTCCCCTCGATCGAGATTCGGACAGACTTCGCGAAGCGGAGTTTGAGTGGGATCTCCTCGTGCGGAATCGATTTACCGCCTTCGTCAACGAATACGCGACTGTTAGGGCAGATGCTGAGCCCGATAGCAATTCGCCGCCGAAGCAGCGCCATCGTGTGTTTTTCGTTTCGAAGATCGCGAAGGGTGAGCGTGGGAATGCGGTCGATCCCCTCGCCTGTTCGCGCGAGGTGCGCAGCAATCGAACGCTCGACGGCCGCGATATGTGCCTTGCGTTGGAATGTTTCCCGCAACTCGTCGAGACTCTCGTCTGCTTCGGAACCGAATGTGCCGCGGTAACCTGCATCCGCAGCGAGGCCGGCATTGATCTTCTCGCTGTCGTGATGGTCGTCGAGCAGGACTCGAATTCGTCCTATCCCTTCTATGGTGCGAAGAGCGTCCACGGCGTCCGATGCCATCAGGTAGGCGAAGTTCGGGGAACAGAAGGCTGTTGGTAGACGCAGGTGTACTTCTACTCCATCGTCGTTGAGCTCCACGGATCTGACGAATTCGAGGTCTGTAATCGGCTCGTCGAGTTCTGGGTCGGCGACCGTGGCGAGTGCAGCGATGACGTCGACGGTGGAGCACAGCGTCAAAGTGCTCATGAGTTCACAACTTCCTTGGCTCCCGCAGCCACCTCGACACCTTCCTGGCCGGGTTGACCTGCGGGGCGCAATTCGGCGGGGACGTCAATGCCGTACAACGCTGCTGCGTTCGCGCCCAGGATCTTGCGCTTCTGGTCGACGGTGATCGGCGCATATTCGGACTGCATGTCTTCGGGGATCTGGAAATCAACGAACTGCTCGATTAGCCACTTCGGCGTCCACAAGGCGTAGTCGCTGCCGAAGAGAATCTTGTCCTCGCCCAGCCAGTAGAGCAACTCTCCGATGATCTGAGCGAAGTAGCGCGGTCGGCTGTGGATGAACGGAAGCGCGACGGCGAGGCCCCCGTAGACGTTCGACTCCTGAGTGGCGATCCAGCAGAAGTCTTCGAGTCGGGGCAATCCGACGTGTTCGACGACAAACTTCAGATCGAGGTAGTCGGTGGCGACCTTGTCGACGTCGGAGACGTCGAATGCGTCCCGGTCGAGGGGACGGATCGTCGGGCCCTTGTGAACGTGAATGTTCTTGATACCGAGCGTGATGCACTCTTCTAGATAGCGCCTGGACCAGGGGTCGTCGAGCTTGTATCCGCGGGAGTCACCGTGCCACTCTGCTGTGTAGAGCTTGACCCCCTGCAGGTTCATGCGGTCCGCATCCTTGCGGAGTTGTTCGAGGCCCGCTTCTTCGAAGCGCGGGTCGTAGGCGTGGTTGTATGTGAGCTTGTCTGGATGCTTCTGTGTAAGGGCGAACGCATCCTCGGTCTGCCCGAAACCCGTGTGGTAAAAGTCGCTGAGCAAGGTTGCCTGGAAGATTGCGTGGTCGACGTAGCCGTCGACGAACAGGTCCTTGTAGAGCCGATCCTCACCGTAGTACTGGTAGGTCTCGTAGTCCCACAGCTCCGACTCAGGGCTCAGATTCTTGTGGTAATCGTAGAAGCAGTCGATGAATTGTTTGCCGTGAATGTTCTTCTGGTTCTTCTCACGGGCGTCCCACAAGTGAACGTGACCGTCCACGATGAAGTATTTTTCGCCGTTCTTCTCGTACATGGTGTCGATCTCCAATTCTGATGAATTCGGGGCTGCGAACTACTGGGGGTGCCCGGGGTTGGAGCCTCCGAAGAGACTGGCGTCCTTTGATCCCGGGCACCACCGATCTATCTCGCTGTCAGGGGAGCTCGGCGAGGTCGAATCCGATGTACTCGGCCGCATCCTCGGGGCTGGCGAAGAGCATCGTCTTGTCGTCGAGGTGGACCATGCGTCCGTAGTGTGTGGAGCTGATCTCTTCGAACACTGATCCGTCGAATTCCTGGCCGAGCGCGTCAGTCAGTTCGTCGTAGTCGAAGGAAAGGAGTTTCGTGCCATCGACTCGAATCATCGACGGATACTCGGTCAGTTCGACGCCGTCCTTGGCGCCCATCACCTCTGCGACAACCCGTCCGACGGGCGTGTTCATCAAGGTCACGCCGCACATATTGGAAAACTCTGTGGACGATCCGAATTGCATGGTCATCGTGCCAACTCCTTGGGAATCTCGAGGCCGAGGGATTCGAGCAGTGCGGTGAACTTGGCGGTGGCAGCTTCGAGACTCGATGCGAAGGTGACGGCCTTGTCCGCCGGCTGCGACCAGATCGGTTGCAGGGCGCGAGCGGCATCGAGGCACTTGGGCACCCACACGGCCATCCATTCGCCGAAAAGCCCGCAGTTGGATTCACCGTGTTCGGGATCGCGTGTCAAGATGTGGAAGAGGGCGCGAGTGTAGTTCAGGTCCCGGTCGTAGTCGTGCTCACCGGTACCGACGATGGTCGGAGTGATGTAGTCGCCGTTGCGGGCGGAAATCTGCATCATCAGCTCGGTACGGAAAAGCGAACCGATGAGCTGTTCGAAGACGATGTTGGTCGCAAACAGCAACTCGCACCAATCAGGGGTAGCTGTCAGCTGTTCGACGACCTGACGGGTCGGCTGCCATTCTGGGGCATTCTGCCAGACGTCCATATGCGCGGAGCCGTCGAACGGAACGTCGGCCTCGGACAGGTCGAGATTGAACAGCGCAAGGTCTTGCGCGAACCGCATCTTGTGTGCGGCATTGACAGCAACCGCTGTGTTGATCATGTTCGTAGGTCCCGATCGTTGGATCGATGTGAACACGTGCAACGCCAATCCGTTCTCCGCGTGCATCCACGCACCGAGATTTCGCTCGATGAACTTGAGCCACGGGGTATTCCAGCCGTCGTAGGCCCGAGCCCTTTTGGCGTTGCTCAGACAGAGCTCGACCTGGTGTACGACTGCTGAGTTGTTGCGGTAGATCGTTTGATCCCATTCTTCATTGGGGTCGAGGAACTCGTGCCAGTTGGCGGACTTTGCGACAGTCCACTCCAGCGGATAGCCTCCGGGGCCATTGCCGAATCCGTAGATCCAGCCCTGTGTCAGGTGACGGTCAGGGTCAGGCTGTACGTCGACGGTGACGTCTTCGTACATCGTCGCCCGACGCTTGGCTGGTGTGTAGTAGCTGTATGTGCGACTCTTCGAACTGGGGAACTCGAGCGCTCCGGCTTCGGAATCGGTGAATTCGATCTTGGGGAAGCTGCGTTGCTTCGCTTCAGTGGGTGTGGTCATGTCTACCCTCTCGCTCGCTGTGCGTAATGTGAGTGTGAAATGGGAATCTCAATGCCTGCTAGTTGAATACCGGGCTAGTCGAATGCCGGGCTCGTGAATTTGTCGTAGAAGATCTGGTCGGTGGGGGTCCCGCACAGGTCCAGAAGTGTTAGTGCTGCATCGACCATCGGGGGTGGCCCGCACAGATAGACCTCTGCTTTGGCGATGTTCGGTTCCAGTTGTTTCACGACGTCGGTGACGTTGCCTTCCCGCACCGATATCGACCCCGAAGTTGGTGCGCTGGTTGAATCAGACACGCACGCAACGAAGGTGAAGTCGACCAGTCCGTTGCCGATGGCGTTGATTTCGTCGATGTAGAACAGATCGTTCGGTGTCCGCGCACCGTAGTAGAAGTGGACGGGGCGAGTGTTTCCTGACTCGCTCATGTGGCGGACAAGCGAGAGAATGGGGGCCATTCCGGCGCCTCCACCGATGCACACCACAGGCAGAACATGGCCGTCCTTGAGAGTGGATGATCCGTAGGGGCCGGTCAGTGCGATCTCGTCGCCCATCGAGATTCCGTCGTCGAGTAACGTCGCGAACTTACCCCCGGGATATTTCTTGATGAGGAATTCGACCTGGTTTGGTGTGGATTGCGTCGACGCCATGGAAAAGGACCGGTGCTCGTCGGTTCCTGGGATGCGCAGATCGGCGTACTGGCCGGGTTTGAACTCGAATACCGAGGGGTCGATGGGTTCGAGCCGAAGGGCGACGATGTCGTCGGTGACAGGTTCGAGTGCAATGACCCGAGTGGTCACATTCTGAATCGGTATTCCGCCGAGGAGTTCGTCCTCGTCGAAATTGAGAAGTTCGATGGTGCAGTCGCTGTATGCCTTTGTGCGGCAGAGAAGTACGAATCCTTCGTCTACTTCTGCTTCGTTGCACGCGAAGGTCGAGTGATTTTCCATCTGGATGTCACCGTCGAGCACGAACGATTTGCATGCCGAACAACGTCCTTCTCGGCAGCCGTGCATGAGATGGATTCCTTGCCGAAACGCCGCATCGAGGATGTGTTCGTCCTCGCGGACGTCCATCTCTATGTCGACCGGTTCGAAGGTGATTCGGTGGGTGTCGGCCACGAGGGTCTCCTGAATTGAATGTGTCGATCACGCTGAATACGGTGGGCAGCGCCGGTGTTCAGGCACTGCCCACCGAGCCTGAATCAAGCAGGCGTTTTGGCACCGGCCCGGTAAGCCGCGATGTGCGCATTCCGCTCTGACTCGGTCATCTGGTTCAGCAGCACATTTGGGCTCTGGAAGGTATTCCCGCGAACGTCGTCGAGGGTCCACATCTTCTTCGGATCGAGGTTGAGGTGCGGCTGGCCGACGAGAGTCTTGCCGTCGTCTCGCACGTAGCCAAGATCCGAGACGATGTCAGCGAGATCTTTGCCGTGATGAAGGGTCTCCCACTCGCGGAAACCGGTGAGCCGACCCATGTTCGGGGTGTCCTTGCCTTCGTACTCACTTCGGAAGGCAACCGCGTCGGTCCAGTAGCAGGTCTCCGAGCAGTACGTCCGCCACTGGTTGTCGACCTTTTCTACGACCATGTCCTCACGGATGAGGGCGGGCACCATGCAGGTCCAGCAGCGGTGCGGGTACTGATAGCCCACTTCCTCGAACGCAATCGGCTTGTTGCGCCCGGGGTAAGCAAGGCGGTTGTACTCCTCCCACCACTTTCCGTACTTCGAGTACCAGCCTGGGTACTTGTGCTCGAACCACTCGAAGTCCTTGTCGGTCATGGTGTCGATGCGCCAGTAGTTGACCGGCCATCCCGTTGCGAAGAACCTTGCGACTTCGTGCACGTAGCCCTTGTTCGTGATCCTGTTCCATGCTTCCTCGACCAAGTCGTGGGGGATAGTCAGGCCGTACTTTTCGAGTGGGATCAGGTAGCTACGGTAGTAATCGTCGTAAATCCACCGGCGCCACATTTCTGCGTAACTCTCGCGGTCCTTGCGGCGGTCCTTGGTGCCGTATTCGATGAAGGTTCCGATCGCCGCATCGACCACACAGTGGTTGTTCCACCAGGCGTACCGCAGATCGCGTTCGAGTAGCGGGCGGTTTCGTTCGTCGGCCAGAGCCATGAGCAGGATCGAGTAGCCGTTGGAGATATGGCGTGACTCGTCCGACTGAACGGAGTGAAAGACGGTTGGTAGGAGATAGTCGCCGTTTGCGGCCGCCTCGTCCGGCATCGCGACGAACAGAGTGTTCGTGAAGGCAGTTTCGGCAACGACGGTCAGATAGATGTTGGCGGCGGTGATGGCGTCGCCGGTGATGAATCCTTCGCCGAACTGGCGGCCGATTGTGCCGGCGTAGTTGTTGGCGAATGCCTTCTCCGTCATGTCGAACCCGGCGGGGTCGATGTAGTTGTTCATATAGAGCTTCTTGAGATTCATCTGAATCGTCGAATGACGAACCTCGTCGATCATCTGCACAGCGAGACCGTTGTGGATCTCTGGATTGGGCACGGCGTCGATCGCCATAGGCATGGCGCGTGCCGCCGAGATTTCGGGGAACGGAATGATCGAAAGAAACAGCTTCTGCCACTCGAGCCAGCGCTGCTGAACCTGACGAAACATGTTGCCGCGGATAGCGCCGTCCATGGCGCCGTAGACGCGGTTGTCCTTCTCCTCCTCCATCGGAAAGTAGGACCGCATTATTTGCTTAAGCGGATCCTTCTTCGGCGCCTTCTCAAATGTATAGTCGGTTCCGAAGCGAGTCGCAGGTGTCGCGAACGTGGGTTCCCACGTAAGCTCCGAGATCTTCGCGTGTGCCTTGGTAAGGCTTTGCCTACTCAATGTGCGCCTCCTGGATGCGAGATCGGCGGGGTTGCCGACCTTCTCGGGAAGATGTGCACCTGATTGAACACCGTGATCTAGATCTCATTCGTCTCACTTTGAGATTTGCAACACATTTTGTCCTCAATTGAAGCTGTCCGTATCGGGGTGGCCGGACACGGTCGACTCCGGATTCGTTTCCGACTTGGCTTGGCCGTCCCATTTTGAGAATCATCGTGATCTGGATCAGAACAGTGCTATTACTGACACGGCAGCTAGGTTGGTCATTCGTCTTCAGGATGACTTCAATAGCGAACGGGTAGAACGGTTTTCGTCCCTGTCCGCCCAGCCTGCACTGCGTGGTGAGCGCAGGACTCACCAGAACCACGTCGAAGGAATTGCCAGTGTCAGTAAGTCAAGTAACCCACGAAGACGAGTTGAATCAGGACCCGTCTCTGGAAGCGGGTAAGTGCCCGGTATTTCACGATCGACGACGTCATCCTGTCGAAGGTGGAAGCAATCGGGACTGGTGGCCGAAGGGCCTAAACCTTCGCATCCTCAAGAAGAACCCCATCGTCGGCAATCCCATGGGACCAGGCTTCGACTACACGGCTGCATTCAACGGTCTTGACCTAGTTTCCGTCAAAGCGGATATCGAAGCCGTGATGACAGACTCGCAGCCCTGGTGGCCTGCCGACTTCGGTCACTACGGTCCGTTCTTCGTTCGAATGGCGTGGCACGCAGCCGGCACTTATCGCGTCCTGGATGGTCGAGGGGGTGCGGGGGCAGGCATGCAACGGTTCGCGCCGCTAAACAGCTGGCCCGACAATGCAAATCTCGACAAGGCTCGTCGCCTGCTGTGGCCGGTGAAAAAGAAGTATGGTGCGAATCTGTCCTGGGCAGACCTCATCGTCCTGACCGGCAACGTCGCTCTCGAATCGATGGGATTCAAGACCTGTGGCTTCGCGGGCGGTCGTGTCGACGCGTGGGAGCCGGACGAGGATGTGTATTGGGGTCCAGAACAGACATGGCTCGGCGACGAGCGATACGTTGGCGACCGAGAACTCGAGAACCCGCTTGCCGCCGTTCAGATGGGACTCATCTATGTCAATCCGGAAGGGCCGAACGGCGAGCCAGATCCAGTGCGCTCAGCAATCGACATCCGCGACACTTTTGCCAGGATGGGGATGAACGACACAGAGACCGCTGCTCTCATCGTGGGTGGTCACACGTTCGGTAAGACACACGGTGCCGCTGATCCGAACCAGTTCGTGGGTGCAGAACCAGAGAGTGCGTCGATCGAACAGATGGGCTTCGGATGGAGCAGCATTTATAGGAGCGGCTCCGGGGCGGATGCGATCACCAGCGGTCTCGAAGTAATCTGGACACCGACCCCCACACAGTGGGACAACAGCTTTCTTGAAGTTCTCTACAGATACGAGTGGGAACTTGTTAAGAGCCCCGCAGGAGCGCACCAGTGGCGACCCCAGGATGGAGCAGCAGCCGACCTCGTCCCAGACCCCGCCGATCCGACGGCGCGTCGTAACCCTTCGATGCTGACCAGCGATCTCGCGCTGCGCGTTGATCCGACGTACGAGAAGATCACGCGACGTTGGCTCGCGCACCCGGAAGAACTCGCAGACGAGTTCGCCAAGGCCTGGTTCAAGCTCACCCACCGCGACATGGGCCCGGTATCGCGCTACCTCGGATCTGAAGTGCCAGCCGAGGTAGAACTATGGCAAGACCCGATACCTGATATCGACTTCGACCTCGTAGGCGCCGACGATATTGCTCGACTCAAGGCGGTGATTCTAGAATCGGCCGTAACTGAAGCTCAGTTGATATCTACAGCATGGGCCGCAGCCTCCACCTTCCGTGCGAGTGACAAGCGCGGTGGAGCAAACGGCGGTCGTATCCGTTTCGAACCGCAAGCTAGCTGGGAGGTCAACGAACCGGACGAGCTTGCCGAAGTTATCCATGCCCTCTACGAGATTCAGCACTCATTCAATTCAGCTGGAGGGGCGAAGATTTCGTTTGCCGACCTCATTGTTCTCGGAGGTGTCGCGGCGGTCGAAGCTGCGGTGAAGAGGTCAGGATGCGACGTCGTGGTGCCGTTTACCCCGGGCCGTGCAGACGCAACTGAAGAGCTCACAGATGTTGATTCGTTTAGCGTGCTCGAGCCGCGTGCAGATGGCTTCCGCAATTACGTGGGGGACGGGCAAAGGCTACCGGCTGAATACTCTCTGATCGACAAGGCGAACCTTCTAGATCTGAGCGCTCCCGAGATGACTGTTCTCGTCGGCGGACTGCGTGTCCTAGGAGTGACGTACAAGAAGTCGTCGCACGGCGTTCTCACCGACACTCCGGGCACTTTGACCAATGACTTCTTCGTCAACCTCCTCGATATGGGCATCGAATGGACGCCGACCGCACAGGAAGGTATCTACGAGGGCAAGAACACCAAGACGGGGGAGGTGAGATGGACGGGAACGCGAAATGACCTCGTGTTCGGTTCGAACTCGGAACTGCGTGCGCTTGCTGAGGTGTACGCCAGTGACGGTGCACATGCGAAGTTGGCGCACGACTTCGTCGCGGCCTGGGACAAGGTCATGATGGCTGACCGATTCGACCTGGGCTGACCCCAATTCGGGGGCGGTAGGTTGGCTCTGTCGACTTACCGCCCCGCAATTGACAATCAGCCGGGACGGCCGTTCGCTCTCACGAAGCGGAAACGGTGTAGGTGCGGTGCAATAGTTTGAGGTGGTGGTCGTTCCGGATGTATGCAATGCCGACTATCCCGTTCTCCATTGGACACTGATACTGTCAATTCGGTTGGCATACACAGCGGAAGTTCAGGAAGTTGCGGGAAACGGATCACATATCGCCTGAGGTTCTTGTTGCACGGTCGTCCTTGAAGAAGGCCGATTGTGCTCCTGATGTCGCGAAATACGTCCGGCCCGAAATACTCGCGTCCTGGTACCGATGCAGGGGTCTGAGCGAGAGACGCTTGAATGGAATGGCGTTCGATTTTCAGGAGGATTCGGGTGGCGCCCGACTCGTCGAGGCTGCCAGAGTAATCCTTGCGGATTTTTTCGAATCGGATCCGGGCGGGTTGAGTTCGGTCGTCGTGATCGATGTCGGTCATCGAGTATGTCTTCGGTATGACGGTGACCCGTCGCTGGAGTACATGCTGAACTCTGCGGGGATGCTTGTCGGTTCCGATGCGCACGAATCACGGCTCGGAACCAGTGCCGGGCATCTTTGTCTGCTGACGGGGGTGTCGGAATGTGTTGTTGGGCCCGAGCATTGGAATGACGAATTGGTCGCCATTGCAGAGGCGGCATCACCGATCAGGGATCTCGATGGTTCGGTGTTTGGGGTGGTGGTGGTAATCAACCACCTTTCGGAGCATTCGTCGATGGCTGTATCGGTGTCGAGATTCTTGGCGAAACAAATTCAGGAGTTGGTCGTTGAAGCAGACCAACGTCGAACGGGTTCACTGGCAGCGTGTTTCGCCTCCAAAACTCAGAGCGGGAATCGTCTCGTTCTTGCAACCGACGGTACGCACTTGTTCACGCATACAGCTTCGCTGTGTCCGCAGGTTGCAAGGGGCGACTTTGATGGGTTGGTCAGGCATGCGCGTTCGGCGTTGTTGAACGGGGATTTCGGGTCTTGTCGGATCGCGCTGTCGGGTGGCGGAAATGTGGATGTCGACCTCGAACCGGTGGTTTATCTCGGTGAGGTGACGGGGTGCGTTTTGACCGCAAGCTCGGTGACTGTGAGCGATATGCACGATGGCGGAGGATCGAGAAGCCGTCAAGGTGCACACGTCGGCTCGGTAGGTCCACGTGACTACACGACCAACCTCACCGGTGACAATCGCAGAGTGCAACGGGCAAAGAACCAGTCGCTGCTCAATCCGTATTTGAGGGCGCGGCAGGCAGTTGCCGTCAGTATCTCCGAGCACCGCAATCAGCTTCTCGTCGGCGAAGCAGGAACTGGCAAAAGCACAATGGCGGCAGCGATGTTCACCTCGCAATATCCCGGCGCTGGAATCGAGACAGTCAACTGTGCGCGGCTCGATGTCTCCGCTGCCGTGGAGAGGTTGTCGACATCGTTGTCAGATCGAGCGTCACATCGACTACTGGTCCTGCGATCGCTGACCAGTCTCAATGTCAACGATGCACGCGCACTAAACAACGCCCTGCTCGCTCTTTCCAAGGCAGTTGATCCGCCGATGATCATCGGTTGTGTCGACGCAACCGCTGTTGACCCGAGTCACCCGTATGCGCTTGTGGGCACACATTTTCGCGAGGTGACTCGAATTCCCGCGTTACGGCATCGCGTCGACGACATCGCTGACATCGCTCGCTCCATCCTTCGTGAGATCTCGACGCGGCACTCGTTACGCCTGGGAATGCAGGTCGTTCGCGTCTTCGAAGGATATTCCTGGCCGGGGAACATCAGTGAGCTCAAGGACGTCCTCAGACATGTGGTGGCGAACAAACCTTTTGGCGAAATCCAATCATCGGACTTGCCGCGACTGCACTTTCGTGATGCGACCCGTAAGCTCTCGCCCCTCGACACCGCGCAATGCGACACGATCATCCAGGCACTGTATGAAGTAGGCGGAAATCGGTACGACGCTGCTGCTCTGCTCGGAATCAGCAGGTCCTCGTTGTACAGGAAGATTGATGCCTTCGGGATCAGCTATATCGGCTGAGATTCCGTCATATTCGGGCGGAATCCCAGCCGAATGCGGGTGGCTAGGAGGACGGCGAGATGATTACCTTGAGTGCCTTGTTGTCGGCTGCATGAGCGAATGTGTCATACGCGCGGTCGAATTCGTCGAAGGTGTATGAATGCGTGCCCATCAATTCTGATCGGATGCGACCTGTTCCAACCATTTTCAACAGCGTCGGGATGGAGACGGTGTCAACCAGCCCCATGGTGAAGGTTAGGTTTTGGATCCACAAGTCCTGCATTGGCAACTCGACAGGGGTTCCGTGGACTCCGACATTGGCGATGGTGCCTCCGGGTCGCACCAATGATGCTGCGGTCAGAAGTGTTTCCGGATAGCCGACGGCTTCGATGGCGACATCGACGCCAAGGCCATCTGTGAGTGCTATGACGTCGGCGACGGTTCCCGGTCCGACTTCGACGACGTCTGTTGCTCCGAATTCGAGTGCTTTCTCAAGCCGGAACTTGTTGGAATCGATCGCGATAGTGCGGGCTGCACCCCACAATCCGGTCGTGAGAATCGCCGCCAGCCCCACCGCTCCGGCTCCGACGACCGCAACCGTGCTGCCGGGGCGAACCTTGCCCGCTAACACTCCAACTTCGTACCCGGTGGGCAGTGAATCGGCAAGAAAGATCGCCTGTTCATTGGAGATGTCGTCCGGAACGGCATACAAGGACGTATCGGCGTACGGAACGCGAACAAACTCCGCTTGCGTGCCGTCGATCAGATGTCCGAGGATCCACCCGACCCCACCAACGGTTTGGCAGTGAGATGGCATACCGGATTGGCAATACGCGCATCGGCCGCACTTGGTGACAGCTGGGACGAGGACACGATCTCCGACGGAGAACGAGGTTACCGAATCGCCTATCTGGGTAACGGTCCCCACTGCTTCATGACCGAGGATTCGCCCTTCGGTGACTGCGGCGACATCACCGGAGAGGATGTGCAAGTCCGTCCCACAGATCGTGGTCGTGTCCACTTTGACCACGACATCGGTCGAATCCTCGATGACGGCATCAGGCACTTCCTCCCACGATTTCTTGCCGGGACCGTGGTAGACCAGTGCTTTCATGTCCAACTCCTTCGACGTTGACACCCATGCCTTGTCGCGCGGGTGCTTCGACGGTATTGCTCCGCGCGCTTCGAATGCGCACGTTCGCATATCTGGGACACGCCCTGGCCGTCACCAGCGAACTACCTCAACGCTATTCCCGAGTCCGGGATCCTGAGTAGCGTGGTTCTTTGTTCGGCGCGGCCTCTTTGCCGACGAATCGTTGTGGCGACAGATTCGGCCAAGGTCGCAAGCGATGACGTGATGGCCTGCGATCGGATAAAGCAAAATGATACGAGGCGGTAGCTGGATATTGCTGGGATGCTCCCGGCGTCGGCGACCGCGACGAAACGTGTCTGGAGGAGGTACAACGGGCCGCTGCTGGGCGCGAGTCCGCTGCGGTCACTCTTCATCCTTCAGCGAAGCCAGGGCATCGCACTCGAAAGAGTGTGAGCTGCGACCAGTGCGGATAGAAGGGGAGCTGAGTGTAATTGTGGCGGAGCGGTGGCGCTCCGAGAAATGATCGAGTTAGCGGATCGGGTCGCAAAATCGCGACAGCAAGTTTAATGAATTGCCTTTTCGGTGGCTGATGTGCATGAATTATTCGAATACTTTTAATGGCTCCTGGTTTCTTATCATCTTCAATAACGCGTGCCAAATTTTGTTTGATCAGATCTTAGTTCTTTGAAGCTGAAGCCCCGGTATCGAATTCTCAGTCGAGAGTACCCAGACGGCGATCACTCCTGATTTTGGCATGACCCAGCCGTCGAATCCGATCCCAACGGTCTTCTCTGGAACCGTGGACGGCATCTCGAAATTCCTTACCTTCTTACTGCTGGCGATGAATGGAATGAGGCGCATTTCCCCTATGCCGCAGTCGCCGTACTCCAGTTCGACATCGAGGCCCTTCGACGGTTGCTCAACATCGACGTGGAGCATGTGTCCGTGTTGCCGAAGTATGGTGCGGTAGGTGTATGCGATAGTGACGAGTTCCCGGCTGTCGACGATGTCTTTGCCGATGCTGGCGGTGTAGGTCTGTCCGCTCGCACGAGAGTTGCGTCGGATGGGGCGATCTTCGCCGTCGACGCTGAACTGGACCAGTTCGAATCCTTCGCGTGTGCTTCCGTCGAATCCGCTGGCGGGGTTGATGTACCAGGCTGAGGTGTCGCCGGGCTCTTCCATGATTGCGCGGTACTCGCGCGTGTTCGACACGGCTGTGAAGCGTCGATTGATGGTTGCTGGTCGGACCTGGTACTCGTAGCGGGATGTCAGCACGAAGGCCGGGGGAGTCTCGTTTGGGACTGCCCCCACTTCGGTTGACTTGTGGGGTTGATAGTTTCAGGCCGCGGATATGGCCTGGTTGATTGTCTCAAACTCGATCGGCGTGAGCTTTCCTAGGCGCCGTTGCCGGCGCTTGCGATGGTAAGTCCTCTCGATCCACGTCACGATCGCAATCCGCAACTGTTCCTGTGTCGACCAGCGTTGCCGATCGAGGACGTTCTTTTGCAGCAGTGAGAAGAAAGATTCCATGGCAGCATTGTCGCCGCATGCTCCGACCCTGCCCATGGAACCTTGTAAACCGTTGTTGGACAATGTTTGTACGAATTTTCTTGATCGAAATTGACTGCCCCTGTCGCTATGTACGATGGTTCCGGTCGGATTCCGGAGAGCGACGGCATTGGTCAGTGCGCGGACGGCCAGCGACGCTTTCATCCGCGAATCGATCGAGTAGCCGACGATCTTGTTCGAATGCACGTCTTTGATCGCGCACAGGTACAACTTGCCGGTGTCGGTCTGGTGTTCTGTGATGTCGGTGAGCCACAATTGGTTCGGCTTCTCTGCCGTGAACCTGCGTGCCACGAGATCGTCGTGAACCGGTGGGCCCGACTTCCTGTTCAGTCCTTTCTTCTTCGCGAACACCGACCAGATACGTTCCTGCGAGCACAACCGAGCGACGCGGTTCTCGCCGGAGATGATGCCTCGCCCAGGTAATTCGTCGGCGATGAATCGGTATCCGAAAGCCGGGTCGTCGGCGTGAATGGCGTAAGCGGCGTTGATCAGATGCGCGTTGTCCCAATCCCTTTGTGTCACAGGGCTAGCACGCCATTTGTAGAACGCTTGAGTGGAGAAACCGAGCACCCGGCAGGTCACCGTGACGGGAATTCCGTCGCCAGCGAGGTCGCGGACCAGCGGGAATATCATTTTGGGTTGACGTCCCGAGACAGGTAGGCGACAGCTCGTCGCATCACTTCCGCTTCCTGCTCGAGCAAACGAATTCGTTTCTTCGCTTCGCGGAGTTCGGCGGATTCGTCCTTGGTTATTCCTGGCCGGTTGCCGTCTTCGATGTCAGCTTTCTTGAGCCAGTTGTGCAGGGTCGGCTCGGAGATCCCGAAGTCTTTCGCGATCTGGATCAGCGGGGCTTCACGTTTGCGGGCAACCGCGACCACGTCGCGGCGGAACTCCTCGGGGAACGGCTTCGGCATAGCAGCATCCTTTCACCGTGAAGACTCATCTTCACAGGTCAGATGTCAACCAAACCGGGTGCAGTCCCTTTTGAGGTTCTTGTGGCAGGGGTGAAAGGTTCATACTGATTTTGGTGTCGTACCACCGCTCGGTGGCGGCGATAGCCATATCTCGAACATCTTCGTAGATGTCTTCGGCGAACGTGCGGTCGCCGAGTCTGAGTGTCAACGCATTTCGTGCCAATCGATCGAGGAACTCATCGGTGGCGACGACGGACAGGTGATCGATGTTGTCGGCAAAGGCTTGGATTACGGAATCGCGCAACGTGGGAGCGAGTTTGCCGAGTGCGCGGACCATGACTTTTTCGACTAACTTCTCGATAACGACACCCCGGTCACCTTCGATCCAGAGATCCAGCCCGATGCCGACGAGGCCGGCGACGAGCAGTGTTCCTCCCACCTCGCTGATTGGGAGGAAGCTGATGAACCCGGACATGCTTTGCGTGGTCAGGTATTTGCCGAGAACCATCAAAGCTAGGCCGACGGTTGCGACTATGAAGGCAAAGAATGCCAGTTTGAGGTGTACGATTCGTTGGTTGGGGTCACGCATATTCTGCTTGCAGTATAGCAAGCAGAAGTCACTTTGAGAAGACGAAAAACGCAGGGTATCAAGCGAATTCGCACTCATATGCAATTCGCCAGAGACCCTGCGTCCATGGTATCCGGTCAGCTTCAGTTGCCGCCACCGCTGGTGATGTTTCCTCCGCCGCTCATGTACCGCACCCCCTTCCCATGCTCGGTTGCCCATGTTCGTATGGGTTCGACGTGAACGGATCCGCCAGAATTGTGTCCGTTCCGCATGTTCAAAGTAAGGCATATGCGCATGGGAGTAAAGCGCATGGGTACGTTTCGCTCTGGCCGTTTGTGCGTGCGCCGTATGAGGTTGGATGCGTGTCGGAACCAGCAAAGCCTCCCCTGAACGAAACAACCCGCGAATTTGGTGCTCGTATCCGCGCCCGGCGCGAGGAGTTGGGGCTGAGCCAGGAAGCTGCCGCCGTTCAGTGTCGCATTCACTGGACTCAGCTGGGGAAGGTGGAACGTGGCCAGCGCAGTTTGCGATTGGAGAACATCATCAAGATTGCCTTCGGTTTGAATACGACACCAGGCGCCCTGCTGGACGGGTTACCTCAGCCTGCGGGGGAGTAGGTCTGACTCGCCACGGCTCGCTTAGGACGGGTTTGTATGACCCACAACAGAATTAGAACTTCGCGATCTCAGTCGTCGTCGAACGTGACGGGCTCAACGGTCTGACTCCGTGGGCTGTGAAATCGGAGTGGTGCCGGCAGAGGTCACTCTTTGTTGCGGTGTGACATCGCGTCGAGAATCTGGACGGAAATGACGGGTATCACAACTGGGGAGTCGAGTTTCTAACGAAAATATTAGATCTGATAATAGAGTCGGATATGAATGTCGAAGCCAATGAAACCGCCAGCGCCGATGAGAAGTACGTTCTTGCTGTGGCGCTGGTCTACGGTTGCCCAACTGATCTGCGGGAGTTCGCTGCCTCTCAAGGTCGTGATTGCTCTGCTGGTCATGGGCATATTTCCAGATGAACGAGGAATTCGTGTGTGATGGCGCATGGTGTGTCGGCCGCAGGTCGTACTCGCGCTGTTCGATTCGAACACTGGTTTAGACCGGTGGCGCCGGAAGTCGAAAGCTCATTTTCGGCTCTCTCATCGGCACCACCGGTGCATTACGCATCCACGACACGCACTCCAGTAACGAGCGTCCATCGATCCCAAAGGGAAAGGCCCCAGTTCGCAGCCTCGAAGTAGTCATCGAAGATCATTTGATTGCCGGACCACCTTTCCGTTCCACTGAGAGTCTGCACTTCGACGCGATACCTGGCCCGATCGAGCAGCAGGGAACGCAGATCTTGCGGGATGCTCTGAGTGTCGCCCTCGGAGTCGGGTTGCCCAACTAAGACCGCGTTTCCGCAAATAACATCACGATGTCGGAATGCTGGAGTGCTGAGCCACCACAGTAACGTCGCTCGGCGGTTTAAGGGCAGTCCCAAGATCTTCGACTCATCGTTTGCGAAGACCGTCGCTGCAGGCATGTCGAGATCTAAGGCCTCTATGTGGCCATCGACAGCCAGCTGGTAGTCACGGAGGCTGGTGAAACGACCTTCGTAAATTGGGGTTGAATGTTCACACGGTATGACGATTCCCGTTGCCATGGTTCGGTACCTTCGTTCGTGGGCGCTATCTCCAGCCGGTCGACTGGAGAACAACGGCAGCGAACAATGATGTGTACTTGTGACAGTTATCGAGATCGAAAAACATGTTACTCAACTATTTACTCACATCAGCATAATTGTGTAAATATCTGCTACGCTACGCGTCCTTTAGATTTAGGTGAATCTAATTTCGATATTCGAGCGTCCAACTAGTTGATGATTGGCGCGAGCGTTTTCCGTGTCACCAGCGAGGGGCGAGGTGAATCCTGTCGTAAGCAGGGGAGTCGCCGAGCTGCCGGGCAGATTGAGCGAGGTTTGAAACCTTCGCTTCTATAATCAATGAGCGCCGAGTTGAACGATACAGGCGCAAACTTGGCGTTTCAGATGAGAAGGATGCTCGAAATCTGGGCTGAGCTGCAGGATCGAGATGATACGGGCTGCCGTTCACAACGACCCTGATAGCAGCGCCACGGTTGGAGAAGATCGAAGCGTACCTTTCGGCCCCGACCTTCAGGCATTGATCCTGGTCTGTGGCGCTAACCAATTCCTACAGCGAGCAGGAATCGACAGTCCGTGCTCGCTGCCTGGCGCGTTGCGACAAGGATGGGTTTCACGAGCCCCCGGAGGCTCCGTGCGCTGAATGTCAGTTTTCATGTTCTTTCCGGGCAATCGTTGTGTTGCGGCCTCCAATTCGGCGGTATACCTCGGCTCGAATTCGGGCACCAAACCGGCACGCTTCCAGTAGTTCGGCACGACGTGGGCCGACCCGAAAACCGCGCCGGCAATACACGCAATGGAGTCCGAGTCATCGTTACTGGTTGCCGCCCACCCGAGCGCAGCGGGCCCGGTGAGCGGTGCACCATCACCACCGTCGGCGGAAGTCGCCAGATCCGCAACGAGCAGCCCCAGAGCAACCGCGCTGGCGGATTCCCACTCGTCACCGATACCAGCACACGGATCACCGAACGCGGCCACATCAATCCCGGCGAGTCGATCCCGTGCCCGAGTTGCGGCACCGAGGATATCCACCACGTCGTCGTTGAGCCCATCCACCAGTGCAGAATGGCATGTTTCTTCGATACGGGGCGAGGACGTCCGCCAAGTACGTATCGCTCAACCACTCGCTGACACCTTCGTAGATTCGCCCTGCCTCGGCCCGAGTGAACTCCGCGGCGCTCCGGCGCGTGACCGCACTCAGCTCACTGTAAGTGGATGGCATTCAAACTTAACTGTCCAGACGAGGCGGATGCTCGACCGCTGGACTGAGGTACCACGGAACTGAGGCGTAGGGCAATCGAAGTCCCGATCACACTGCAAGTTCGTTGACACATCACGCGCACTGAGGTCGCTGGCCGTACGAGACCTACGCTGGCAGTCGAGCAGAGACTCAAAGACTTCGACGTTTTCTCGCCTTAGACGCACCGAACCCCATGAAGTGTGAGGAGAATCGCCAAACAGATAGGCCATTACCACCCACGGAAAGAGCATCCGCACTATGATAGGTCAACCTTGACGGGAGGACAGAGCAGTGCATATAATTACATATGAACGAGTATTTATCCAGACATTCGATAGAGGCAGATCCACCAAGAATCCGTGCACCCGCCAGGCTGGCGCGAGCCGCCAAGCGACTGTTTACGTTCAATGAGGGGTATGGAGCAGGTATGAAGTACGTTGCCGCTGTCCCGGACGATCTGACAAGAGCCGAAGGCGCGCCATCCCTCGCGGAGAAGCGAGGTCGAGACGTGATTGTCGTGCGCGTTGGCGCGCCGCCAATTGACGAGGCGAGGACGCATCGAGCGGGCGTGGCAATTCGCGCACTGGCAAGTAAGCGAGAGTAAATTGCCTCTTAGACAGGATGCAATAACGCGAAGTAGCTACTTCAACAATCTCCTGACAGCCCCAGAATGGACTATCCGGCAAGTAATGTCCTTCGAGTACCTAGAGCTGCCGTCAGTTTCGCTCAGAACTTCAATCACTATTGACGGCCCCCAGGTTCTTCGGCGTGCGTTTGAGTACAACGCTGACGGTGAAAATATAGAATTTCCACTAGGTATGTTTCCAAAGTCACTCCTAGGCTCTTTTGATCTCACAGACTCGAATGGCTGCTCAATCCCATTGCTCCGAAGCGACTACGATTCCTCGGTGGCTGTCGGAATACTCAAGCAAGAGTTGCTTAGGCAAGACGTGAGCGAAAGTGCGATCACAGACTCCGTTTTGGATAAACTCTTCCGTGTCACTTCCAAACAAGATGGCGATAATATTATCGCTGACATTAAATGGATCGATGAAAACTCTCCGCGATTAGATCTGGAGAAAGTGACGGAAATTTTCGGTAAAGATCTCTATAAAATTATTTCAAAGTTAAAAGATTCCGACGAATTTTTGAATCTATTAGTTCTTTACGGAGGACAGTATATACCTATAGTGCAGCTGAACAGATCGAATTTCAAATCTGCTTTCGTTATTAAATATCGACAAGTTACACACTCGCCGGAACTCAGCTTCCTCAACGCCCGCAACGCTCTAGGTTACATCTGGAAACCAACGGGTGGAGACATTGAGGTGCATGGCGTTAACCTCGGCAAAGCTGGAAGTCAGCATTTCCGCGCGTCCGCGCCTGACGGAACTGTCCTAACCGATCTGATCATGTTCGACGCCATTAGCGGGATTGAGTCTACCCAAAATAATATGGCCCAAATAACACCGCGTTGGGCGTCTCTCTACACGAAATTCTCCAATAATCTGGGCCCTCTCTCAGTTAGGCTCTCGCTAATACCCGATGCTCGGCCGATCATGATTCCTGCTATCGCCGCGCTACTAACTAGCGTCGCAGTACTTGGAACTGGAATCGCACTTCAACTTGCCGATACCCTAGGGCAGGCGGGACCATCGGAGCCACGGCTCGAAAATATCGCTTTGCATTCATCAGGGGCAGTAATTGCCATGCTCCTCCTATTACCGTCTTTATTCCTGCTAGCGCTGGTGCGGCGAGACGAACATGGTGTTGCATCCAGCTTGCTTCGGTATCCTCGCTACGCAATAGCTGGCGCTGCAGTCGCCGCAATTTCGTCTGCCATTCCCGCCGCATTTTCCACCGACTCATCATTGACAATAAAAATCTGGTCCGCCGCCTTAATAGTTTCTCTAGCTGTCCTGATTCTAGTATCTCGACATTGGTACCGCATTGAACAGCTACAGAAAGATTCCCGAAACAACAGGTGGAATCAAGATATCATTCGCGGTGGACCTGGAGCTAGCTGGTGAAAGAGCGAACAAAGTCAGGTCCGATATTCGGACCTTCGAACAACACAGAAAAAATCGGCCCTGAACCTGTTCTTCGGTTGCCTCCACCCAATGGCCTTGAGTTACCGTGATCATGTACATAGTGATGCCATCCAGCCGAGCTATACGCGAACAGAATCTCGATCAGCCATCTTCTTCCAGGGCTTGCGCTCTATTGCAAAGTAGGCAACAGTCGCCCCAATTGGGTAGAGGAGGATGAGGTCCATCGCCCACATTGTAAACGCGAAGCTCCACAAGCCCATGAGCACGGCGATAAAGAGATGAAGCCCGATCGCCATCGGAGGCAAATACCGCCGCAACGCACTCTTCATGAAGAGGCTGAAGCCCAGGAGTATTTCAAGTGCGACTGGCAACCAAGCGAAGGATACCAACACAGGCGGAAATTGAAGGAGCCACTCGATAATTTCGCGTGCCCATCCAGCAACTCCAAAAGTTGGATCTGATGACCAGTAGTAGAAAGCGGTTCCGTCAGCCCACTCCCCGTGACTCAGTTTTGCAACGCCGGCCTGAAAGTAGATCACTGATGCTTGAATCTTGATGCAGGCTAGAAACACAACCGCGACGGCAATGAGAGCCTTCCTGTTGGTCGTGACGAACTGCGTGCCGCTCGGCGGATTCAGCCAGTGCCACTTACGTGGATCAGTCAACGCGATCGGAATAATCAAGAAAGTCAAGATAGCCGCAATCTGATCCCCACCGTCCGGCGAAGAGAGAGCCATCAGGAAACTAAAGTGCACGTACCAGTGCGGAATGCACATCCATCGTGGGCGCCATCCAATTGCGACAATAATGAGGACACCGACGCATAGCGCTTGCACCAGCCAAAGATTCTCGCGACCAGTTAAGCAAAATGCGAGTGTGGATCGCATTCCGCCGCAGTACGGGGCGAGCCCTGTATCGAGTCGGTACGAAAACAGCACATCGGGACTGGAAAAGATGAGCGTCAGTGCCAACCCTGTGGCGACGAGCGAGCGCGCGAGGCCGTAGACATTAGTCCACGGCACCCCGACTGCGAGGGTGCGCATCGAATCTTTCTCTCCTGTACGTTTTTCAGCATTTGACATCAATCCGGACTGAATCGGTCGGATTTCGACGTTCCGATTCGAATTCACGCCACGCCCACGGTGTCGACTCCAAACGAACCACGTAGATGTCACCACAGAAGGTCGGGCCTGGCGCAAGGTTTTCTCTAGGTAGGGCAGGGATGTTCGCACTGATACATTCCGCCAGGCTGATACATGCGCGCCAATCGTCGGCAGCAACACCCTGCAATAACGCCGCGTACTCGGTGCCCTGTGCACGAGGCGTCCGGTCTAATCCGAACCAGTTTCGTGGTTCTGAAATAGGGGTAGCTGTCAGCTTGACATTTCCCGACTCAGGACCAGCGTAGACCGAAAAGGTTTCACCCCTGGGCGATTTCGTGAAGAACGCCCACCCCTGCGGTAGAAGGCTCTTCACTGCCTGCGCCGGCTGACTTTGCTGATAGGGAAGGTCAACTGCGCTCTTGGGAATCTGAAGAAGCGCAACGTAGAGACCAACCACTCCCACAATGGCTGCGACCACGCCGACTATTCGAATCGGGACCTTAACAACATCTCCTGACGAACATCCAGGAGCGCCATTACCGATGGAATCCACGTTGCGCTCCATGATCAGGCGGCAGCCAAGCTTCGAGTCAGATCTGCCACTGACTGATCCAGACTCAGTTCATTGTTCGAGTTGCTGCTTTTACCCTTCACCCAGTTGGTCGCATAGAACACGTTCGCACCGGCCACAGCAACAACGGTGACGGCGAATCCTGCCGCTGTCACGACTGCAGCGGCGTGTACAATCGCGGCACCGACGAAAACCGTCACCCAGCAGTCGGGCGATACTTCTTGCTCTTCAAGCGTTATGCCCGCGCCTTCCAGTGCTGCAACTCCGTCAGCGAGGGCAGCCTTCACCTGGCGTGGATTTCCACTACGGGCTTGTTCCGAGAACTCTTCGAAGAAGCTTCCGTCGTGTTCGTCGATCAGAGTGAGCAGCACTTCGGAAGCAGCGATCGCATCAGGGGAATTGTTCGCACTCATCCCCTCCTTGATGCCCAGAAAATTCGGATCCTCCGAGAGCTTCGACGCGACGTCGCCCTGCCCGAAGAAGAGCCCCCGGAAGATCTCCTGCCCGTCGACCTTCGACGTGGTCGGCGCTGTGTCAACCACTTGAGTCACTACCGGGACATCCTTAGCCGATGCCTGGGATGCTGTAGCGGGCACCAGGGCGACCGCAGCCGCGACCACCAAACCGATAGCTTTACTTGAGAGTTTCATTGACTTCCTTTTGGTTGTGTTGGACTAACCAAAGGGAACGTAAAACATACCGTTAGCTTTGCATACAGCAAACCGCACAGTTGGTACGTTTTTGCGGTTCAGACATGAGCGCGCCTCGCTAAATTCTGCCCATTGGAGCCCTACAGCCGACCGTCCGGCCGGCGACTGCGGCCCTTCAGTCTATGAACTGGCGCTTTCGCCGCGCCCACTCGCGGCGCTCCCACGGTGGTGACGAACCAGGTCGTTGATGAGTCGGGCTGCAAGTTCTGGATGATCAACGGTGGCGGTAATGTTCCGATCGGCGCTCAGCTTGACCAGAAGCGCCGGGCCCTTGCGTGCGATCAGGGCAGAGGACCCGTTCCCGCGTGTTCGCAGACCGATTCCGCCGTACTTACCAAACGCGTCGACAGCAGTTGCCTCTGCGTATTCGATTTCTCGTATCGGCACCCTGACTGCGGGATGCTTTGCGACTGAACACATCTGCAAACCGTGGTCATTCACGGACACAGTCCAAGCCGCAAATGGCAGGGTCGCCAGGATAGCAACGGCGAGAATGATGAGGATTGGACTTCCCAAGCCTGCGCCCGACCCGAGCAGACCGCAACCAAGAACGTGGAGCACCAGCGCAATCCACCGATTTGTGACAGTGGAGACAAAGGCAGCGGATTCGCCCGGATTGAGGCCCAGCCCAGATTCAGCGTCGGGCAGCTCTCTTGCATCGGGTGCATCCGGCAGCGGCCCCACTAGCCACGCGCCGAATGTACCCAAGGCGATAGCGACTCCAGCACTGACCATAAAAGGCACCGCAGAGGGGGAACGCGTTGCGAACGCATCGGTTGCATCCAGCTGATTGACGACTATAGACATGCACGCAAAAGACATGAAGATGCTGGAGCAGAGACTGATGCCCGTACATAGACGGCGGGTGAGAGTGTCTTTCGCATGGATCGCGAGCAGAGCGACCAAGATAGGCAGGAACACGAATGAACCGTGCCGGGTTTCTTGCCGCTCCTATGCTGGCGACATCTCCGGCTGGAGAATCGATAGTTGAGAGTAATAGGTGGCCTCGAACTCGTCGGGAGTGACGTAGTCCAAGGTGCTGTGCAGGCGGCGGGCATTGAACCAATCCACCCATTCCATCGTCGCGAATTCGATGTCGTCGATCGTCTTGATCGCCCCTTGCAGAAACGGACTGCTCTTGGAAACTGCTTCTGTCTTGAACAGTCCGATTGTCGACTCCGCAAGGGCGTTGTCGTAGGCGTCGCCGACGCTTCCAATTGAAGCTGCAATTCCTTCCAGCGCAAGCGTTTCTGCGAACGAAATTGATGTGTATTGACTGCCGGCATCGCTGTGATGGATCAGTCCGTCACCGACCCGATTTCCACCGTGATCGCGTCGCCACAACGCCATCTTCAACGCCGTGGTGACCATCGCCGTGTCCTTCACTGTCGAGGCATGCCAGCCGACAATTGCCCGGGAGAAGCAGTCGATCACGAATGCGACGTAGACGAATCCAGCCCAGGTTCGGCAATAGGTGAAGTCGGTAACCCATGTGCGGTTCGGAGCGTCAGCGGTGAAGTCGCGATCGAGCAGATCGGGTGCCCGCCGACTGTCCTTGCCGCCCGGAATTGTAGTTCGGTGCTGCCGGCCTCTGACCACCCCGTTCAGTCCTTCGTCGCGCATCAAGCGGTCGATGGTGCAGGCCGCGACATGGTGGCCTTTGCGGCGCAGGTGAGCAGTCATCTTTCGTCGGCCGTAGAGCCCTTCGGCAGTGCCGATCGTGGCCCGCAGTTCCTCGAGGAGGTGGGCGTCGGTGATCGTCCGTGCAGATGGTGCTGCGGTTTTCCAGTTGCGATACGTGCGTGGGGCGACCTGGAATCCTTGTGCGGTGAGCACTCGGCAAATCGACTCGACCCTGAAATTTTGTGCACGCATATCGTCGATGAACTGGACTATCAGCGGCGGCGAGGGTCGAGTTCCCTCGCGAAGAAAATCGATGCCGACTTCAGAATTTCGTTGGCTTCCTTGAGTTCTCGGTTCTCACGCTCGAGATCTTTGATGCGTTGCTGTTCCGCAGACGTAGCACCGGGAACTTGGTTGGCATCAATCTGGGCTTGCTTGGTCCAGTTCCGCAGCGATTCGGCGCCGATACCGAGTTTCGGGCCTATCACCTGACATGCGGAGTAGACGGACCGATATTCGTCGAGGTGATCGAGGACCATCCTGACGGCTCGCTCACGTTGCTCGGGCGGGTAACGCTTGGGCATGATCTGCATCCTTCACAAAAACGGATGCGGCATCAAACCCGGCACGGTTCAAATGCCGCAAAAACCAAGTAGTACAACCAAAGTGAGTTCGAATTGGTCACTCCCATTGAGTCCCACTGCGTTGCAATAGGATCAGGAAGGCGGGGTGACCACGCGAGCGCCAGGGCCCAGGCAAAGACATGCACCGACACCGGAAGTATCAGAGATAGCAGGACAACTCTAGATCGAGCAGACATTCCAATCATCCTCTTTCGTAGCGTCTTTCAATGAGTTTCTTGAGCTCATCCACGGAGATTCCCGCCACTCGCGCCTCGGTGACAACTTGATCCACCAGCCCATCAACCAACGTCGCCTCGGACTTTGCACGCACAGTGGCCCCACGTCCGCGGCGCAATTCGATTGAACCCTCGTTCTGGAGCTCCTACGTGAATCCGTTTCGAACAAAAACACCCCGGTTGCGGCGCTTGTTCGGGAGTTGGGTGACCGAATCGAACCACAGTCGGTGGAAAAGTCGCAGGTAGAGGTGCCGGAGTCGGAGTATCAGCCACAGCGTCGGCTGAGTAAGCCTGAGTTGGCCGAGATGATCGATGTCTACCGTTCAGGCAAGACGGCGTTCGAGGTAGCGAAGCTGTTCGGTATTCACCGTCAGACCGTGACCAGGCTGCTGGTCAAACACGGCATACCGTTGCACCCGCGAGCCACGATCGATGCGAAGCTGCTGGCGGAGCTGGCCTGGCACTACGAACGAGGGAAATCGACAGTTGAGCTCGGGCGGAAGTACAACCTGGCAGCGAGCAGTGTCGGTAAGGCGCTCAAGAAATCGGGTGTCCAGCTTCGTCCGCCGAAGTTCAATAGGTGGGCGGCGAGAGATGAGTAGCTCTTGAGGACGCTGCTAAGCAGCTTTGTCATCGGTGCTGCGCTGGTTGATCTCGGCTTTTGCTTCCTCCATTGCCAGTTGAATCAGGGCTTTCGCTAGTAGTTGCGCATCCGGTTGTGGGCGTAGAACAGGTCGGATGGTGACAATTCGTCCACTCGATGTAGTCGTTGATGGTGCGTCGTATGTTTCTCCTCGTATGAAGCGGGCGTAGGCTTTGCCGGCCCTGTTGGCGAGCGACTTGTTCGTCACGGTGATGTGGCGGCGATGCTGTTTTAGCTCATCGTCGCTCAGGTTTTCTGATGGCCGATAGAAGTCGTGGATGAGTTGCTGGTCGGCAGGACTCATCCACCTATAGCTATCTTGATGGCTATTCCAGAGTTCTTTCAGCTGGTGATGTTGGGTGATGAACGTCGAGGAGGAAAGGCGTGACACCTCTTTATTATGTCGAACAAAGCTGAGCCGGAGCTTTGTTTTTATTCAAATAACCTGCAAGCCAAGTTGACGACGAACATTCAATGCTTCCGCCTCATCTTGCTTACTGTGTTTTCGAGCCTGGGCAGTTCCCAGCTCTTCCACGGGCGTGAGTTTCATGAGGCTATTAAGTAGGTTGAAGACTCTAGGTATGATCTGTTCAAGAACAATCCCGGGGTCGGCAAGAATGAGCTGCAGATCACTGTCGTCAATACTCCAGTTTTCCTTCCCTCCCAAGCTATCGACAGCTGTGATGAATTGCGCGTATTTATTAATGCTGAGGCTGGCAGATAGGCTCATATGTGTCTCGTGCTGATCCCTAACGCCATTGACCATCGATACTGGCTGTAGTCCGGCGCCGTGAACCGTGTTTCGGAGATGGCGAAGAATGGTGAGTATGTTGTTTGCTTCGGAATTTGGAGCAAGGAACATGCTCAGATCACCTGATCCGATCTTTGCAATCCATTTATCATTTTGCCAACTAGCGTATCTTGGGTCGGAATTAACGCCGAACGCCTTGTTGGCGATGAGTGCGGATGCGTCCATCGCCCCCATGAGGAAGACCATGGCTGAATCAAAATCGATCATTGCTTCTTCGGCTATGTCGTCATTTTGCGGTTGATTTAGTGCCATCAACAGCTTGTCGCGATTTTGAAGAACGCGAACCATTCGGTTTAGAACTGAACCAGCAATCTGGGCTAGCTCGCTTGAAGAGTGAGATTTGGTGGTGAGTACACACGCTGAGTGCCATCGCCAACTTTCTGGAAGTAGCTCGCGAGCACCAGTTAGAAAGAAGCTTCCTTTATTGAAGCTTAATTGGATATCCTTGGATTTGTACGCTAGGAATACGTTACGTGACCGAAGGTAGAGGCTGATAAGAGGTAGTGCGTCGCTCGGGGTGCAGACAGTTACTTCCTCAAAACTAGTCCACGATGATGAGAGTGCATATTCACGATTGGTGATGAATAAGTCGGCATTGATTTCGATGGCAGCCTGTATGACCGAAGCATCAGCCAGCCGGCGGCGGTAAGATTCAGCGGGGCCCAGGCTTCGATATGCATCGGTATCAACATCGTTTTCGACAATTTCGTGCATGTTTCCCTGTATTGCTCCGGAAACTGCATTGTCTCCGTTCGACCATCTAATGGGCTGAATGTGATTGGCTCGGTCTTGTTCGCCAATCACGATCCACCCAGGGAAGAAATTCTGATCCCACACGGATCTGCTGGGGGTGCCATCTGGTGGACCGTCATCTGAAACTTGGTAAAGTTCAATGTACTCATGTAAGAGTAGCCCGTTCAGTAGTTCAGATTCAGATCCTTCTTCCGACTTCTGGCTGTAGAGATCCGCATCAATAACTATACGCATTTTCCGCAACGACTGATTTTGACTGAATAATGGCAGAGCGGTGTCGCTGTTCGGATTTCTAAATGCATGAAGGTATTTTAGATTGAATCGTCGAATCATTACTGATCCTTCGCGAACGGTTTCGGTGTGCCGAAATTATCTGATTTGAGTGCGGCTGGAGCGTCGCCATATTTTTTCTTACTCCATTCAGTGAACCAAATATCTCCAGTCGTTTTTCGACTTGTGAAGTAACCTCCGGACAGTGAGTTGCTGTCGCCGGAGATATTAAGGTCGCAGAGGCCGGTGTGTATGTCGCTTCGATCTCGAACTCCTGGTCGGGGTGTGTTGGTGTATGTAAACAGCGCACAGTATCGACCATCGCTCAATTTTTTTGAGTTCGCCAAGTTCAGACAGGGACGTTGACTCCCCGGTGAATTGAGTAACGACGATCTGGGAGTTTGTCTGGTGAATTCGAACGGCTGTAGGGATTGGATCGATACGCTTACCGTCGCGTTCAAAGTCGCTATGCAGTTCTCCCCGCCATGTTCCATTAAGGTCCGGTTTTCCGGTGAAATAGCGGACGCACTTCCAACGCCAGATCCACTTTTCGTATGCCAGAAAGAGCAGTGTAATTGCTGTTCCTGCGATTGAGACGGTGCGTAGAGCAGTCCATTCACCTCCACTGTCGGACAGTAGAGCAACAATGAACCAGATTGCCGCGGCGATTCCGACAATTATTCGTATCTGTGCTGAGTTGATCATGGCTAACTGGCGTCTCTTAAGTTGAACAATCGGAAAGTCTCAAAGGCGAGTTTATTCGCGTCGTCCATCGTCCACTTCTGTTTCCCCTTAAAGAGAGGCTTAATCCCATTAGGTTCATACCAATTGATTGCTTCTCCGTCTGGATTTGTCGCGCTCCATATATGAGCAATTGCATTGGTGAGAATATCGGTCAATGGATTTGAGTTCATCGACTGAAAGTGTGAATTGGGCACATTGTACATAAGGCATTCCATCAAATAGCTTGGCAGTGGCTCGATAGTTCCTGCTGCTACGAGATCATTTTCTGCACGTTTCAGAATGCGAACCATCTCTTTATAGAGTGACCCAGTAGCAACATTCTTTGTTCTGCCATTGAGCAGCTGTTGGTCAGGGTAGTTTACGACGCTGGTGCCGTCGGTCTTAAAAACCTTCTGGCCCCCGTGATAGGAGATGTTTCCGAGGGCATCGTAGTAATACTTACGAAAAGAGAATGAGGGTACTATGTCCGCACTGACACGCCCCGAGTTCTCGTGCAACTCTATCGCTGTTGATCCTGTTGTGTCGGAGTCACTTCCGAATCGACTCTTGATGGATTGAGCTAGGCTGTTTCGCATGGCGATACCCATCATCGGGTAGGTGACTCCATCACTCGTCTTCGCATCCGCAGCGCTCAAAGCAGACGTGTCGAAATAGTGGAAATCAGTTCTGAGAACAGAAATATCGACATCACTGTCTTGGCGAACATTTGTGTTGTTGGCATATGAACCCTTTGAGACGTATCTAAAAGAGATTTTGTCGTAGTCCTCAGCCCATTTGTCGACCGCTTGTTTGACCATCCGCTCGGCGCGCTCTTGTTTATCTTTTTCGCTGTTGCTTGAGGGTTGACGGTATCGGTTGAGCTTATCTTCTAACGCAGTCATTGCGTATTTCCTCCGGTTATCAATATAGGTCTCATTATGGATCATTTCTTTGGCAGTCGCAATAGGGGAGTGCCAAGAAGCTGCGCTGCTGTCAATCTGACCGGTACATCTGATCAGGGGTCAGCTCGTTGTTAGGAAATCAGCGAAAACAAGTACTGGTGTCATCAACCCTTCTATGACTTCAAACACTGTTTACAGAGGTGGGAGAGCTAAACGGACCGTACAGTATGGCTCCGACATGTACCGGTGAAACCGAAAAGGTCAGCACGTTGCTGTGCTGACCTCTATAAATTTCCGCTCTCTCGAACGTATGTGCTAGTCGTGGTGCTCCTACGTGAATCCGTTTCGAACAAAAACACCCCGTTTGCGGCGCTAGTCCGGGAGTTGGGCGAACGAATCGAACCGCCGTCGATGGAAAAGTTGCAGGTAGCGGTGTCGGCGTCGGAGTATCAACCGCAGCGTCAACTGAGTGAGGCTGAGTTGGCCGCAATGATCGATGTCTATCGTTCGGGCAAGACGGCGTTCGAGGTTGCAAAGCTGTTTGGTATTCACCGTCAAACGGTGACCAGGTTGCTGGTCAAACATGGCATACCGCTGCATCCGCGAGCGACGATCGATGCGAAGCTGCTGGCGGAGCTGACGTGGCACTACGAACGTGGAAAATCGACAGTTGAGCTCGGGCGGAAGTACAACCTGGCAGCGAGCAGTGTCGGTAAGGCGCTCAAGAGGTCGGGTGTTCAGCTGCGCCCGCCGAAGTTCAATCGGTGGGTGGCGAGAGACGAGTAGCTCTTGAGGGGTGTCGCTGCGGAGATTTTTTATCGATGCTGCACACTCCAATGTCGGCTCTTGCCTCCTAAAAACCTCACCCGAGGCGTAGTATCCGCTGAAATTGACGCCCCAGAAGTTCGGACTGCTACATCAGACCTTGGCGTTATACCTTGAGAGGGAGGAGGTAAATGGCGGGCCTCAGTTTGGACGAGATCGATTCCATTATTTCTTTATAACCCATTCAATGGGGTTTCATAGGGAATTCCCGTTAGGGGCGTGGAATTTTCAGAACCGCGCAGATCTCTTTGTCGAGTTGAATAAGCGCGCTCTTACCAGAAGGGCTGGGAATTGCTCTTTCCGCTTCAACTAGAGCGCTTGCGACGGCGACCTTTGAGGGTGCCTTAAGTCCCAGCGGCAATGCCCACTTATCAATAGCGGTCGGCCACGGAAGACTGTCGTCCGAAAGATCAGGGAGATCAGGCACGGTGGATCCTATATTGCATTCGCCAATTAGGATTTTCATTTGATCCCTATATAAATCTCGTTCGATAAGATTTTCAAGAGTTATCGCTCCGAGAGAAGTAATTCGGCTGCCATCAATGCCACCTTTGATAAGGCGCTTACGCAAATCTTGTCCTCCTTTGTCGCCGTCGACAATGAACGCCACGCGGGATCCTTCGAGGTCAAGATCTGGATAAATCTCAAACGCGACTTCTGATAGGCCTGGCGCTACCTGATATTCGAGATATTCACGACCGGTCGCTGCACGAATCAACGAAGGTAGAACTACCATCTCTGAGGCCCCTTCTGCTAGGACTACGTAACGTGCAGGTGTGAAGGCCGCAGCGCTTGCGCCCATCGCTAGCATTAGGGGAGAGAATCCGGCCGACCCTGCGCCGGCCCAGAAGTTGTTTTTGATGTCACTTACCGAAGGCTGATTGCGTCGGGGAAGTACTGCTCGTACGCCAACGCCCAAGTCTGGCGGGAGGCATGCCGGCGAATGCGTTGTATAGATTATTTTCGCAGCATCCTTTTGTCTCATAAATGAGTCAACCAGATCTGCTTGCGCGTTGTAGTGGAGATGCGTTTCGGCTTCATCGACTAACAGTATGGGTGGGCGCTCAATTTTTCGGGCCGCCAGGAACGCACGCAGCGCAGCGAACGTACGAAGTCCTGCGCTGCGCTCATCAAATGTGGTTATTTCTCTCCCGCTCTCCCGAACCATAACCTCCAAGGATGTTCCGTCTAGGTTGAAGTACATGGTTACGTCTGACTGATTCCATGACGTCTCGTACACCTCTTCCAGTTTCTGATTGGCTTGCATAATCAGCGTCTGACTTTGCCCTCGCTGGCCACTTTCGATCATGTACCATAGTTTACTTAGATCTAAAGAGCCAAGTGAAGCAACGCTTTGCAGGGCTATAGGTGGGTTCGCCGCTATATTCTCATCCAAACCATAGCTCGACCTAAGATCGCGGTCTTCGTCGGAAAAGAAAACAATATCTGGCATTCGCTCCTTTAGGCAGTCATGAACGGCTCTCCAAGGATCTGCTCTCTGGTGCCAGTTCAGAACGCTTTCAAGCGAGGTGAGCGTAGGACTGTTGGCTAAATTCTCGTCTTCGCGAAGATCTTCGATAAGGCTCGCAATCTCGGCCTTCTCTTCGTCTGTTATTGATGTCTTCAGCGCCCTCTCAGAATGTAGTGATGCCATAGTTGATTGCAGCCGTTTTCCTAGCGGCTGTGCATCACTCTGACTTTCGTAGTTCCTGGATATGTACTCTTTTCCTTCTGGTGTTTCAAGATACTTGAAAATCGTCCTTATTGATTCTACAAGCGGCTGATAATTCTTGGTTGGACGTGGCTGTATGTCATTAACAATTCCACCTGACGCTTTTCGTTGATACGTCATACGCTCGGGTAGTTTCCCAATCTCCAAATTCAGGGATGATACCGCTTCCCTATCCTCATTATCTAGTATGAAATATCCGGCGACGACAACGTCGCTATCCTCTATCTCGGTAGCGCGAGAGCGGTCCGGAATCGCGAGACTTGAGTCTGACCTCAGGAACTGGAGTGCTCTGAGGAGGGTCGTCTTCCCGGCCTCGTTCGGGCCAACTATCGCAACTACTTTGCTGTCAAGATTTATTTTTCCTGAAACCAGACGGCCAAATCCATTGATTGATGCGCTAACTAGTCGCATTTCTGTTGTTCAACCAATCTGCTTGGGCATTGCGATGCCGTTATTTAGATGATATATCGCCAACATTGTATCGATGGGTGACGTCTTAACAGTTACTTTTGCCCAAATTGGATTGCCGACCAGATCCCGCCAAGCGCTGCAGTGATGCTCCCGAGTATCAAAATCGCTTCCGGCGACAGCCCGGATGATCGGTCAGATGAAAGATCGACACGATCCTCCACGCGAGCTCGCAGCCGCAGCAGGGCGTTCTTCATGCCGTCACCTCCAGTGGCGACGCGGGTTCGTGGTGTGCCAGACGATCTTCCAACGCGCCGACGATCGCTAGCAATCCGAGCAAGGCGGGCTCGGCAACGTCCACGCCGCTCTCTGCGTGCTGCACCAAGGTATCTCGCAGCATTTTGGTCATAAGAGCACCGTCGGCAATGGGAACGGCACCGAGCCTGGTCACCAGGCCGCTACTGACATCTACTTGACTCATCGAGGATCCTCATCGGCCAGTCGTACTGCGCGACGGCATATCCGAGGGCAGGAGCCCGCAGCGGACCCGCTCTAGAGAATATCGAGTTACATCGCAGCACGGTGTGTCAGGGTGTGTGGTTCACGGTGGTGGATCACTAGGTCATCTGACCTCGCAGTGGTTTCGAAAACACAATGCTCGGCGCTGTCGATCGTCCGAAGATGTCATTCGTCCGAAGGATACTCAAGCTTGAAAGCCGTCGACTGCTGGTCGTGGCCGATATCTGGGAGGCGCGCGTCGTGAGCCGAAACTGCCGCTCCTTGTCGATGTTGCCAGCGTGGAAATAAAATAGTCTCGACGGCCACACAACAAGGGGACCGACGAGACCGGTAAACGCCGAGAAGCAGGTGTTTACATCTCCACTGTAGATGTCACGCAGGTCTCGTGTCGATGCGCTTTGTCCTGCATATGGCGAGCGTTTGGTCCCGCACCAGCAGCGAAACCGCACAACAGGACAGGTCCGAGATTCGACCGCTGTGGGGCGGTGAGCCAGGCGAAAACGATGGAAAGGATCGACGAACTCCAGTAGATCGCTCTCGCATGACTGCGGTACATCACGTAAGGCGTGGATACGATCATCGCCACAGCCCCTGCAGTGATTGCACAAATTCCACAAACGGTGGTCATGATGTCGCTTGTAGGGAGATGTGTTGTCGGCCAGCAGGACGATTCTGTTGGAACCAAAGACCGACGAGCGCGACAGCGGGAAACTGTTGGCTCTTGCCGTGTCCAGGTTCTGAATCCCGAGCGGCCGTCGAACAGGATATGTTGCTCACGCTGACCGACGTTGTTGTCGACGCCGTCGTTGGAAGAGGATCTGCACGCCGCGAGCGGCAATGAAGACAATGGCGGCGATTGACGCTCCGAAAACGAACGCGGACTCGGAGAAGACCATGAACAGCACTGCGGGAACTGCTATTGCGCCGAGTACGGCGAGCGCAATCATGTCCGGATTCTTCATGAGGCCGCTTTCTGCTCGGTGGTGTCTTCTGTCATCACGTGGTGCACGATTTCCTCCGCGAGTGCGCTCGTCTCACCCGTCCATCCGCCGCATTCGAGGCGTAAGTAGCCGTCTTGAAAGGGCGAGGCTTCGGTGATGATTCCCGGTCCTACCCGGTAGAGCGACGATCCGTGCGAGGTGTTCTCGACACGGACACCTGGCTTGAGCACGAGGTCGAGTGCGTAGCGCCCCCGGGCGGAGGTTTCGATCTTGTCAATATCGGACCAACGCAGATATCCGCTGTAAGCGCGGCCGAGTTCCATCCGCATGCCATCGCCGTCAATATCGATACGAAACCGTCCGACGTACCGCAGAGGAGAGAGAATGCTGGCACCGAACGATAGAGCGCCGAGCACCAACCACCAATTCGAATTGAACGAACTACCTCCGGATCTGCTCGCATAGTTGAGCCCGACACCGACGAAAGACAGAGCACAGGAGACCAACGCCGACCACAACCACAACGCCGATGCCCACCGAGTTGAGGCATTCATGGTGAAAGTGCGCCCTTGACCTATTTCTTCAGAGTTCGTCGCGGGTTTAGGAGGAAGGGCCACAAACGTCACTAGCGAAATGCAGCACACAGCGCCGCAGGCCGCAGCCAGTACCCCCAATCCGAAAACCGCATTCGAGGACGCCTCGTACATCACGATCGAACTGATTGCGAAGACAACGACACTGACAATGAACGCGAGGAAGCCCAGCTCGCCGCGTTTCTGGGTCCATTGAGCGTGGAGGGTGCGTGTAAGTTCCGTCCTCGAAGTCATCGAACTACCTTTGCTTCTATCCGAGCTCGTCATCTAGTCCCAGAACTTCGATATCGCCCACGCCGCAGCATAGCCAGCGGCCACACCAAGGGCGACCGCGACGACCACGGGGGCGGCACTGACAGCAAGCACTGCGCCACCGACAGCTGCCGCTGCGACAGTTCCTCCCACGTTGGTGGCGACCGATTCGGCGACACTAGGTCCGTTTTCTGATGTGAGATCGGAGGCTATCGCTGCTCCTGTGACGATCCACCCCAGCGCAGGGATCGGTTTCGCGAGGCCCTTCACACCATTCACTGCCCCTTGCCACACGGCGCGTGTCGTCGACACGTTCGGCGCCCTCGTCGCAGTAGCTCGTTCCGCCATTTGCGCCGGGGTATCAACAATTCCACCGATCACGTTTAGTCCGCCGAATTGAGTGGTCCAATTGTCGTCGCCAGATGGCGTGCCCTGCTGCGATGTTCGTCGGGTCATCGAATTCGGTGCCCCATTCCCGGTGGCGCGCGGTTTGATCGGGACATTACCGGTAAAACCGTCCGGGACGTCGCCGTGCGCTGCGGCCAGTTGATTGGCCGCTTGCTGCTGCGCACTGACAGACGGCTTTTGTGGTGTCGTGCGCGGCGTCATCGAATTCGGTGCCGACGTATTCCCACCAGAGGTGTTGCCCGAATTCGTGTTCCCACTGCTCTGTGGCTTCTGCGGGCTCGTGCGCGAAGCCATCGAGTTCGGCGCACCCGAAGTGTCTGTACCCGAAGGGACCTCGCCGTGCGCTGCAGCGAGTTGGTTGGTCGCTTGCTGCTCCGCGCTGACGGGCGGCTTCTTTGCGCTGGTGCGTTGGGTCATCGAGTTCGGTGCCGACGTGTTCCCACCGGAAGTGTTGCCCGAATTCGTGTTTCCACTGTTTTGCGGTTTCTGCGCGCTCGTGCGGGAGGTCATCGAATTCGGCTTGGGTGCGGCGGTGTTCGTATTTTTCTGGACTTGTTTCGAAGCGACAGAGGTGGGTGCTTTCGCCTTCTTTTCCGGCGGATCAGCCAAAATCGGATAGGCGGTCGCTTCGTCGGCATACACCGTCTGAATGAGACGGCCGTCGCGAACTTCGTAGTCGGTGGGAACAGGATTGCCGTTGGCGTCGTACGCCCACGGAGCTGCGACGACCGAGATCGGGTTTCCGTCCGCGTCGAAGACGGTGACTGAGCCGTCCGGATTAACGCTCATATGCCCGCCGGGCGGGACGTCGACGGGGATTTCCGCTTCGTGTGAGGACGTCGCGTCGTGGATGAGGAAGAACGTACGACGTCCTCCGCCGGGTTCGGTGACTGTGATCTTCGACTGGCCACCCTTGGCGTACTGCATCAGCGGTGACGCGAGGGTACCGACTGTCTGGGAGAGGATCGATTCCGGCGTACGCCCACCCAACGGTATGCGTGGGCCGAACGGTGAACGACGCCCACGTACTCCGATCCCGCCGGCTGTGAATGCGGCGGCACCGACCAACACGAGTTCGAGGTAACGATCGCGCCCGTCGTCGTCGCTGAGTCCCGAGGGCGTGACTGTGGGATTCGATTCCGACTGTCCGGGAACAGTCTTCGGTGTTCCAGAGGGAACAGGTCCGGGACCACGATCGGGGACCGCTGTGGGTGCGGTCGATCCAGCGGGTTGGGGTGTGGTCGGGGCGGGTCCGCTGGTGGTCGTCGGAACCGGGACTCCTGCAGGGTTCTCGATACCAGATGGTGTCGGCGTATTCGGCTGTCCAGGCAGCGCGGCGCCGGGGACGGGGACGATGGGGGTGCCGTTGTAGGTGGGGAAGTTCGTCGGCGCGTTCGCGCCGACGTTCGGGCCGCCGCCCGGAGCCTGCGCACCCGGTAGTCCGACGGTGGTTGTCGGGGCGACGGTCGCTGTCGTGGATGGTGCCGTCAGGCATGGGTTGATGTACTCGGGCGGGATGGGGGCACCGGGTGGCAGTGACGCGATCAGGTTCAGGTAGATCTGATGATCACGTGCCCGCACAGCCGCGCAGTCCTCCGCTGGTCCCGCAGTTGCGGGTGAGGCGGTCAGTGCGATTCCCGCACCGACGGCTCCGGCCACGCCGATCATGAGCGCTCCGGCAGCAAGTACTCCCGCGATGGACCTGCGCAGCTTCAGCACGGACTTCACCGGCGATCACCCGTGTTCGACTTCTTCCGCGCCTCGGCGATGAGCTTGTCCGCGCCCCACCAGAACACCCGGCCCGCGATCGACATCCACAGAAAGAACGCCAGATATACGAGAATCGTCCCGTAGTCAGCGGCCCAGCCCCCGAGGCGTCCGATCACCGCGAACGCTGCAATCAACAATGCGAGACCGAAGACGGTGGCGATCATGGCCTTCGAGGTTTCGCTCAGCTCGCTGTCGGGGTCCCAGTCGTCGACGTCCGCACTTTGACCACTGTGCACTGTGGCCGGCGGCTCCGTCATCGGGCGGGACCGAGCGTGTTCAGCGTTGCGGATGGTCATGACAGAAACTCCAAACGGCGGATAGGTGAAGTGAAACAACGAGTTCGGCGGCAGCAGTCAGGGTCTGGGTTTACCGGCCCTAGTTCAGTTCCAGTGCTGGTAGGTCTGCACGATGTAGCCCCCGGTGACGGGGTTGTTCGGGTCGGACACGTAGATGTTGACGTAGCCACCCGGATGCGCCGCAGCTTCGGCGATCACGACGCGATCGGGGGCGCTTGCCCTGCCGTCGACGTTGGTGATGACCGAACCCGGAGCCCGGCCAACCCAACGTTGCGAGCCGGGAACAATGTTCGCGATTGCATCGGGGATCGGGCTCGCCGCCAGTGCTGCGGTTTCGGTATTCGAGAGCGAAAGCCCAATCCGACCATGATCCGGCTGCACGATCGGGGTGGCAGCCGATGCCACGCCCCCGCCGATAACGCCGACTAGGGCGATACCTCCGGTGAGCGCTCCGGCTGTAGCCAAGGTACGAATCTTCATGATCTTCTCCAATGTGATGGTGATGGGCAAACCCGTGACTCGGGCCTCGTGTGACGGGGTGTGCGAGGGCATGGTGGCCTGCGCAGAGTGGGGTGAGAATGCAGCGCTGACGACGGCTGCTCGGGGTTAGAGCCAGGTCGGATCGGAATACACGAACAGGCTGTTGTCCGAGGTTGCAGTTGAGACGGCGAGTTGTGCGTAGGAGCGGATCGTGACCGGCCCCATGCAAGCGTCAACCTTGATGTGCACGTTCTCTGCCGTGATCGACGCTTTCGCCGCTTCGAGGTCCTTTTTGCCGAGCGGGATCGTGGTGATCGTTCCCGGTGCGATGGTGGTCTGAATACTCGGATTCACCGACGCGTTCACACCCACGTTCGCCGACGGGACACCCGAAATACTCACACCGACCGATGGGCCGAGCGAAAAGCCAAGCCCCAAGCCAAGTCCGGAGGAGACATCGATCTGGCAGCCGATCTGCAATCCCTGCTCGACATAACCGGTCTTCACTGCCGAATCGCCCGCACCACCGATCGTGCCGGTCACCTTCGCCGACACGAACCCCTCACGAGTGAACGCCGTCGTAGCCAGATTCGGCACCGGGTTCGCCGACAATTTGGTAGCCGCCAGATCGAGGGTCCAGCCGTCATCGGTGACCGTGCTCGCAAACTTGTCCGGCAACGCCGTCGGCGTTGCCGATGCGCTCCCTGCGAAGACCACACCAGACGACAGCGCGGCAACCGCACACGCCGCGAGCCCCACTGCTGCCTTCGATCGACGGCGGGATGTACGGGGTTTCGGGCTGGTTGCCATGGGGAGCTCCTACGTCGCGGGCCAGCTACCGTTTCGGTAGCTGAACACTAACTAAATGCAAGTTACCGGACAGTACCAAGCGTTCCGTTTGATCGCCAGACTCCAGATCGGCCGTGATCGCATTTACCGTGAACTTCCGGTCACGGATACATCTCGGCAAGCTCGTGACCAGCACGTGGGACTTTTATCCCGATATGGCGAGCGTCACGAAAGTTATCAAGTAGACAGACGTAGTGATGAGCGGGCAAACAGAAGGACGGGCCCAGTTGAGATCTCTAAGCACAGCGTGAGGATGCCGAACTTGCCGTTCCTTCTCGCTAGGCGATAGTTGAATGGTCAACAGTTAATTGCTGGCGCGCGATTCCGCGAGGTATGCCAAGCACAGGAGATTGCGGGCGGAGCCACGCGGGAGCGAAACACACTCGGCCACTATGCGAGGTATTTCGTTCAGAAAGTCATGTCAGGCGCTCGGCAAAGTCCCGAAGGACTCATAGAAGTTCGGCAACCGCCAGCACGTTGCTCGGCACCGGGACTCGCCGCCGGACTGTGAAAGCAGGCTATTCGCCATGGAGGCGAAACGGTGAGTGCCACCACCGCTCGGGTAGGTGAATCGACGAAACGCAGCCAGTAAGGCCTCTACATCGAGACGACTGGGTATGCATCACCAGGAAGGGGTTATCCCCACTCATTCCACAGTGCGTGTGCATAACCTTCGGCTATGCAGCCCACCAGATTGACACCCAGCGCCGCAATGATGCTCCCGCGCACCAATATCGCTTCCGGCGTCAGCCCGGACGAACCGTCAGACGAAAGATCGACCGGTGCAGGCCTGCCTAGCTGACAGTGCAGAAAGCTCGGCAGGCCCCTGTGCACCGACAGTCATCGCGTCCGTCATGCGCACAGCCGGGGTGGTCCGCCGGCGCACACGTGAGTGTTGTTCCGGTGGACCGTGCATGCCGTCGACCGCCACGGAAAGCGGCATGCAGTTCATCGGTAGCCCGCCAGGTCGAGGTTAGGTGTTCAACCCGGCGGGCCGTGCATGCCACCGACTGTCACGAACAGTGGCACGCAGTTCGAGTGGCCTTGGCCTGTTTGCTCGGCGGAACAATCCAAGGCAGGCGGTGTGCGATGAGCTGACGAACCGCTGACGCACGGTATGGATAGTACTTCGCGTGCTCGGAGCTGCGGCCGGTGCCTGGACGATGCCGGGCAGGCGACCCTGTCAAGGTTGTCACAGCAGGGTAGCTCGCCGGCCACGGTGTTCGGAGACCGCGACCGGCGAGCGATGCACGCCGAAGGGACATGGAGGAATCTTCGGCGCGCAGTCTGTTACGGATCACCGATCGGTCCGGTGATCAGTCCGTGTGTACTCCGGTCGGTGAGCGTGGCGTACCGAGAACCGAGGTGGAAGCGGTACGCCGGTACATGGTGCCCCACCGACGGTTTGGGGACACCGTCGGCGGGGTGCAGGCGACATCTCCCTCGTTAGCGGAAACAAGGAAACTACGACGCCAATCGGAACAATAGGCGAGATAAAGAAGCTGATACCAGTCTTCGCGAAGTTACAGCTACTTGAAGACTGCACTACCTCTACGACTTTCGATAAGATCTGCGAGAAATGCGTATTCGGGAGGAGTCGCCGTGCCGTTGTTCGTTTTCAGTCTTGCGTCGATGGCGCTGTGGACTTTCTGCCTGGTCGACGTGGTCACCCGAGACGTGAGATACGTCCAGTATCTGCCGAAGACGCTGTGGCTGGTGGTGATCTTGTTCGTCCCGGTGTTGGGGTCGGTTTTGTGGCTGGTCGCCGGTCGTGGGCAGGGTGAGCTACCGGACTTAGCTGGGGTAGCCGCGCACGTCGATGCCGAAGGGTCGCGAACGGTCGCAGCCCATGACCCCGTAGCCGAGGAGGCGTTTCGGCAGGCGTGCCGTGAACGCGCCGAGCAACAACGACGTCTCGCTCGGCGACAACGCACCGACGGTGATCCGGGCCAGATCTGAGATTTCGAGCGCAGGAATTCCGAACACACAAAACTGTCGGATCGCTGCGTAAATGTTCGAGCTGCATCGAGGGCATTCTGGAGTAGCGCTTTCTGCCTCGCGCGCCGGTGACGTCCGGCGACCGCAAGGCGCGTTACCTGCATACTTGCCAGCGTTTACGGGAGATACACGTTCATGGATTTCATCGTTCGCCCAGTCTCGACCCTGCCGAAAGTAACAGGAGCGGTGACGGAGTCGAACAATTGGCGACTACGCGCCGGGTATCCCGCCGTCGATTGGTTGGCCATCGCACACTTGAGTGCTGCAGTCATTCAGGAGAAGGCGACCGGATGGGACTTCGAGACGTGGGTGTTGTACGGCGACGAGTGCGGGCTATTCGGGCCCGACCTCTTTGCGTGGAGCGAACTCCACTCCCGCCCACTCGACATCGGAAGCGGAGGCACGTGGGTGGACGGTCGTCACCGTGCCGCATTGATCGCCGCATCGGGAGCGCAGCATATCGCCGTGGTTGATCCTCGATGGCGACCAACCTGGGCAGTACGCGTCTGACGACAACCCTTGGCGGTCAATTCCCGCGACTCCAGGTACGACCACCTCCCAAAGACGCACCGAATTGACTGTATGGTGCTGGCTGCCATCTTTTCCGAAACAACCAGAGGTCCCTCACTATGGCCGAAATCTTCATCCGCACCTTCACCGACGACCTCGACGGAAAGCCGATCGATTCCGGCTTCGAGCAGCGTGTGACGTTCTCGTACCAAGGCGCCGACTACCAGATCGATCTACGGCCAACCAACGTCGATAAACTCGAGGCAGCATTGGCACCGTTCATTCAGTCCGCCCAAAAAGTTGGCACAGCCAAGAAGAACAACGGGACACAAGCTGCTACGAAGACCGTTACCCCGCATCGATCACCAGAACAGCTACAGGCAATCCGGGACTGGGCCAACAGCAACGGGTACGAGGTGTCGAGTCGCGGAAGGATTAAGAAAGAAATTATCGAGGCGTTCGACGCCAGTCACTAGAGATACTTAGCTATCTCGGCCGGGCTGTAATTCAGGAGTACGCGTCAGGACAACGAGGCAAACTGACGGTCGCGCGCAGCAACGGAAGACAGGCTATGGAGCCTCTCTGGGCCTACGCGGTCGTTTCGGTACCTTGCGAACCTCGTCTGCGACTCGTCGGAGTCTTCCTTGAGGAGCCAGCGCAGGCTTGCTGCCCGCGATACTCCCGGCCTGCTGAAGGAAGGCCGCAACCGCTTCGCGCTCCGTATCATTCAGCTCATTCGCCCTGCCTTCGATCACCCGCGTGAGGGATTGCTCCAGTTCCGGCGAGAGATCTTCATCTACAACCTCAGCGTGCGAAATGAGCCATTGTTGTTTGGCGGCGTAGTCCTGCGCGAGTTTCAACTGCAACTGGGCGAGCATGAGGGCGCTTCGGGTGACCGGGATCGAAGGCTCCGCAACTTCCAGATCGGCGACGGGAGCGAAAATTTCCTCGCCCACAACGTCGACCTGCACAGCGTCAGCGTCGGATGATTTCGTTTTAGCTTCAGCTCGTTCCAGCGCCCGAATACGCTGACGCGCCGCGAACTCACCCAGTTTCGCCTTGGCCGCGGGAGCTGCGACGTCTCTGATCAGCGGGACCAGGAACTCGCGTATCACTATGCTCCCGGCGTCGGCTATGACGTCGGCGAGTGCTTGTTGGCTCGGTGTCAGTTCACGTGGAGAGGAGACTGAAGACGTCACGAAGATAGGAGCGCTCTGGTACCTCTCACGAAGTTCCTGTTCGTTGACCCGTCGGGACTCGGTCGGACCGGCAACATTCTTGGAGGTCTTGCTGCGAAGGAGATCGCTCTCGAAATCCTTGGACTTCGATGATTTCGACCTTTAGGTGTCCTTCTTCCGTCGAACGACGCGGATCTCTTCTATGTACTCGTCATCGTTACTCACAAGCACACCGAGCTCGACCAGGGTCGCCTACTCGTATCTACGAAAACGGCAACAGAAGTCATGCTCGGATCCCACTGGCGCTTCGACAGTATCGAGGGTTGTTTCCGAACACAGCACTCCTGTTCAAAGACAGCCATTTCTATGTAGGCACTCATCCGCTCCGGGCGCGTGGCGATCGCAAAGAGATTGCAACGCGGAACCTCCGAGGTTTCTTTCAGCGAGGATTCGGCGTCCGCCACAACTCGGGCGCATCGTCGCTGTCGTTGTTCGCAATGGCACGGATGCCGTCAGCGTCAATGCTGAGGATCTCAGCGAACTGCGCGCGCCCTGATTCCGCAAGTCCTTCCGGCAAGTTCGCACCGTACTTAATGGAGGTACCTGCCATGTCCAGAAACCGGGCGATTCGAAGTAGAAGCGGACGCGGGACGGGCACGAGAAACGCACTGGCCTCTGCGGTGATCATCCCCAACGTCGAGAGATGACTCAACCCTTCGCTGATGGCGATGTCCTTGAGGTTGGCGTGCGCTACCTTCAGCGCTTCCGCCAAAGCTGCGGTTGTCAGCCCCACCGCCGGGATGGACATCGAGATCGTTCGCTCGAACTCGACGAGGTTTGCGCCCGGCGCTTCGTCCGAAATGGAGAGTGCTAGCTGTTGTGGGTATGGACGTTGCTGACGCGGGACTGAAGGGGACGGGCTGGTCCTCGGCGTAAGAATGGGAGTTGCGACACAACCGTTCTCGACCAAAAAGGACCAGCCCTGTGACACACCGTAATGCCCCACTTACTGTTGAAGGAAGACGCCGCCTGATCGAGCGGTGCCAGAGTCGTCCGATCGCCCACGTAGCCGCCGAAATGGGTATCTCCCGCCAATGCGCCTCCAAGTGGGTCAACCGGTATCGCAAATACGGTGACCTGGGAATTCAGGACCGGTCCAGCGCACCGAAACATCACCCGACTGCCACAGCAACGGAGGTCGTGGCCGAGATCGAAGCGATGCGCCGGACCCGGAAATGGTCGGCCTCGCGCATCACGTTCGAACTGCGTACCGACGGCATCGTCATTGCTCGTCGAACAGTCACGAAAATTCTGCGGAACCTAGGATTGCACCGTCGCCGGTTCATCGACCCGAACGGCGAAACCAACCGAAAACCACAGGTCATCGTCGCAAAACGGCCCGGTCAAATGGTGCACGTCGATGTCAAGAAGGTCGGGAAAATCCCGGACGGTGGAGGCTGGCGTGCCCACGGCCGTGGGTCCGACAAGGCCAAACGATCCCAGCGTAGGAAAACGAAGAACAAGCAGGCCCGTGTCGGTTACACCTACCTGCATTCCGCGATCGACGGCAACACCCGCCTGGCGTACACCGAGGCCCGCGACAACGAAACCGCAGCAACAGCCATCGATTTCATGAACAACGCCCGATTCTTCTTCGCCGCCCACGGCATCACCCGTATCGAGCGCGTGATCACGGACAACGGATCATGCTACAGGGCAGCAGATTTCACATCTTCACTGCGAGAAACGCGGCACTACCGCATCAAGCCGTACACCCCGAAACATAACGGGAAGGTCGAACGCTACAACCGTATCCTCGCCGAAGAACTGCTGTACTCCCGCGAGTACACCAGCGAAGCCGAGCGGCGCACTGCCGTCGAAATCTGGAATGTTCACTATAATTACCACCGACCGCATTCAACACGCGGAGGACGACCGCCTGCCGCTTACCGCCGGCATCGCGTAACTAACGTCCGTGCCTCGTACAGCTAGCGACTGGGCAAACCGGGCCAGGTGTTCATGACCAAAACTGCGCTGAGCTGTTTGACAGCTGACGCGCATGAGCGTCGCGTATTCATTGACTTTGTCATCGAGAATTGTTTGCGCTTCGGTATTGGCGATTGTCAGGCCGAGGTCGAGGAGAATAGCGCGGAGTTCTGTGGACCGGGTCGAAAACCAGGTATTTCGCGGACTCATTGTCTACTCTTTCTGCGCGCACATTCTCTGCAGCCATGCCTTCAGGCCGATGTGTCGGACGTCATTATCGCATCAGTATTGGAATGGCGAGAGGTGGCGCTGGAGAAGAGGCTGGCGCCCGTCTCAGTGAGTCCTATCAAGTTTTCTACCAAATCGAATCGATATCGGCCTTAACGCGCATACGTAGGCACGGACAGAACGGTAAACGACTTGGTTCGACCCTTCAGGCTGACCACCGCGGCTCCGCCTGTGTCCGCTATCGAGCCGTCTTCTGCGTAGCGGCTGATGCGTCGACAGATCCAACCGCGCCCCTGGGCGATGTGACGTCACTTCGTTTCGGGGGCTTTGTTACGGATGACGTTGTTGATCAATTCGACCCACCCGTCGTCGATGTCGGGGCCCACTGCTTGAGCGGCGCGAGCTCGGATCGCCTCGCGCATTTCCTCTTCTGTCATGGTGCTGTCGGTTCCTCTTGCTGGCATAGCACCTGAATCGGCGTGGGGTACCCATTGACGAGTGCGGCAGCGATGAGGAGCCTCTGGTGTGGGTTTGCTGTGGCAATGGCGTGAGTGTTCACGGGCCATTATTACCAGATCTAAGCATTTCGCTAGATTTCAGGTTCGGTCGCAGCCTCATCGGATTGAGCGGTGGCGAAGAGTCGGTCGACGAGAAGGTCTCGGAGTTCGTCGCGTTCATTGAGGGCGGCTTGGAGGGCGTCGAGGACATCGACCATCGCTTCGTCGCCGTAGGTCTGCGCGTTCTTGCGGAGGTGGGCGCGTCCTTGTGGGCTGAGGTCTGTCACGTGGCGTTCTCCTGGTATCGATTTCTTTACCAGCCTATTACTTAACCTGCCCGTGTGGGCACACATCGAGAGCTATGCGCCGAAACGCGCATGCGGGCGGTCGATTTCGACACCGCCCGTACAACGCGCCCAGCGCACCAAATCATTGCTATCTCCTATTAGTTCCAGTCGATTGGTTGCCCCTTTGAGTTGTTTCGACTTCGGTTTCCACGCCGCTCGAAGGTGAATCTCCCCAGGATCGTTGTGCCGAAGCCGAAGAGCTCGATCATCTCGACGGTCGGCTTGACGGTCAGATTCTGCACCGACATTGCCGGGCCGGCCCCGCACGCAAGTCTGGTCGCAGGCGGTGGCGCAGCTGCGAATGCTGCGGTGAGAACTCTCGGTGTCGCGACTCGTGAAATAGGGCATACCTGCGACGCTTCTCATTTGGGACATGACGGCATCCGTGCTTGCCATCGGTGGCCACGGCTCAGCATTCATCGCGATCGCAACGACCTGGACCTTCGCCACCATGTCCCCGCCTCGCGTCCAGCGGTGGGGTCGGGGGGCATTTTTTGTTCGTGGAATGACTGACAAGTAAGAGTGCGAGCGCGCGATCGGTGAGCCCGTGCGCACTGAACCGTCGCCTTGACAGGGCGAGATTGTCGGAGGCTCCCCCCCCCCCCCCCTATCTCCGGGAGGTTCGGCAAGACGGTTGTCCGTCGACATGTTCCACCGTGTCGACAGACGGTGCGCGCCCCAAGATCCGACCAAGGATGAGGCACGCAGTTCGGGTGACCCGCCACGTCGGAATAGGGGTCCAACGCGGCGGGTCGATGCGCGCCGAAGCCGCCACCTCGCGGTACTCAGCACGCATTCGGGGTGGCCCACCGAAGTGAATGTGAGTGTCAGCATCCGGTGGGCCGTGCGCGCAAACGAGCCCTTGATTTCCCGTCGACGCGCAGTATTCGGTGCCTCACCGGAAGCAACGCGTGACTTGCGTGTCCGGAGAGGCACTGCTCCGCCGCAGCTCGGCTAAGTCCGGCGTCGCCTCCGCAGATTATGTGCACTCGGTGCCGAATACCAGTCTCCATGGAGTCACAGATACTTGAGTATTGAACTATCCCCAATTCATGCACAGCACATGGGGATAACTGATCCGGCCGCGCAACTGTCGAACTGTTTCGCTGTGCGAGCATTCAGAAATTGCATGGGAAAATGGCGCCTATGCCTTCAGGATTTGCGCGTTGGGTTCGAGATCAGATTGCCGCTCGTGGTCACCAGAGTGCCGAGGAGGCAGCCCGCGCGATGGGAGTGTACCCATCGCTGATGCGTCAGTGGACGACGATCGCACGGTCCCCGACTCCGCCGGTATTGCGGCGGGTCGCAGCGTTGTTCGATACGCCGGTGCCAGAGGTGCTGGTCGCTGCCGGGTACATGACCGAAGAAGAGAACGTGCCTTTGCCTGCAACGAGGACGGCGCTACAGCAGATGTCGAATAAGCAGATTCTCGACGAGATTCGACGCCGGACTGCCGGAGATTCGGGCGGGCCGCCGATCCCGGTCCGTGTCAATGGCGTGCTGCACACCCCGCACGGTCTGCCCACAGTGCTCGTCAGTAGCACCGTGGGCAGGCCGTGCGCGTCGAACGGCCATCAGGTCCACCCGCCGCGCAGCCCGGGAGGCCCACCCGGGAGCTCGTCGGTAACTGCCAGGTGAGCCGTGCGTGCTACCCAAGCCCAACCCGGTTGCACGCAGATCAGATGACCTACTAGGTGGGGGATGTATGTCCAACCTAGAAGGTCGATACGTGCCACCGACTGTCAAGGAAGAGCGGAACGCAGTGAAGGTGGCCCACCCGCAGTCACCCGGTCGGGTGGGCCGTGCGTGTCGAATATTCGTCGCGGCACCAGGTACGCAGTCCAGGTGGCCTACCGAACCTTGCGGACTAGTGCAGTAGGCCACACGTGCCGGAACCGACAAGGAAACGGCACGAACTGAGGGGCCCGCCGAAAAGTGTGTGACGACAGTGCCGGCGAGCTGAGAACCAAGCGTATCGCTACCGCTCGGCATTTGACGTCTTGGCTGGTGACTCTGGGTCAAATCAGGGCCAGTGCTACGGCGAGAGCTACGCACGCAAAGGTCAGGACTGCCCATGCCCACTGCTTCTGCTGGGGCTTGGTCGGCAGGTTGCGATCGTAGTTCATTAGGCTTCGCTTTCGTGAGCAACGAGGGGGTGGCCCGCCCCGCCCCCCAGATAGGGCGGGCCAATGTGTGTACGCCGACAAGGGCGCCGCACAGATCGAGGGCTCGTCGGAATGGCATGTGACCGCGTCACCGACGAGCCGCGCGCCCGGACCTGGCAAGGAAAGGGCGCCCACACATATTACTATCTCATTACTCAGTCGGAGTAGGTGGAGTCGGAAGGCTCGCTCGTCCGGCGTTCATGCGACAGATGGCTGTGTCAGCTCGGCAATCGCATCGGTCTTCTGATGGTCTGCGACCGGCGTGAAGATCTGAGTTGCTTGCAGGGAGGCGTGGCAAATCAAATGCTGCACGGTCCGTAAATCCGCTCCGCTTCAGACCAGGTTCGTGCTGAACCAATACCGAAGGCTATGCGCAGACCCCGGAACCCCGGCGCGTTCCATCGATGTACCCAAGGCATAGCCACCGATTTTGGTCGAATGTGGGGGGGTTGTTACCCCCTCTGGAGGGAACCACCACGCGGTGCCGAGGCATCGAGCCTGTGCAAGCTCCAGCAGCACCTCATGCATTGGGACTGCGGCCTTCACTCCTCCCTTTCCTATCACGTTGATCGTGGCGCCCGATGAGATCGACGTCCTTTCCCTGATGCGGGCAATCTCGTGAACAGGGAGACTGGCCAGCGCCACGAGATGCACCATGACGCGCGTCTTGTGATGCATATTGGTTGCCAAAAGGAGGGGCATATGTTCGTTGGAAACCGGACGAGGCTCCCCACACGGCCTACGGTGCGCCGACTTTGTCGAATGGGGTTGTGATCTTGGTATCCCCATTAGCTTCAGTCAAGTGAAGGATTTGCGGAGGCTCCAGCGATGTTGCCTCCGCAAATGTTTCACGGTAGATGCGCACGACAGTCGAGTAGCGCTCAGTGACGGTTCGAAGCGAGAACGAGCTCGCGAGTTGCCAGACCTTCATTCTTCGAGGAGTTTATTCCAATGGGCTGTGTCGTTTGATCCATATGAAGATCCCACTGGAGGAGTCTTCCAAGCTGCATGACCGGATAAGCATCCGGTCACGACAAGTAACGCGGAATGTCCGAGGAAAAGGAAGCCGCATATCCCCGGCACCAATCCCACCTCACGAAGGTTCCTGCAGTTTGATTGTGGTTCGACTTCGAGGTGCCGTCACGAAGGAGGGCAATGAGGTTGTCAGTCACTGCCGACCAGGTGAATTGATGATCGGATTTGCATTACTCGCACGTGATGACAAGTCCGTCGATCCCTTTCTACTGGAGCAGGGCTTCGAAAAGGACGAAATCGGTGAGGTCTGCGCGAACTAGACGCTCTTCGTCGGCAGTCAACGGCTGGGGAGCGGGTGTCGTCGTCGATTTCTTCACGAAGTTCTCCGCTTGAAGATCGCCATGTAATTGCGCCCCTTGACGTTTCCCGTGAAGTTCCCTGTCATCAGGACTTCTTGGTAGCTGATGAGTTCCCATCCTTGTGAGCCGAGGTGATTGAGATACTCGTTGAACTTCGCCATCGCCTCGACTTGTTTCTTCGCGTTCCATCGCTCGGTGATGTTGATTGATTCGGTCCAGTACTGCCATGTCTCCATGGCCAGGCAGCCTAACGAGTGCAGATCTTGAACACTTCAGAATCGCTGGAACCTGTGAGGTCACGGAGAACAAGGAAATCTGCACTTCTAGAATTACCTCATGACGACACGCGAAGAATCACCGACACCGGACGTCGACCAGATCACGAGTTGGTTCGCTGCACTCGACAGCCAGGCTCGCCGTGTCCTCTTCGCCGGCCCGCGCGCTGAGATTCCGAACGAGTCCGTCGACGAGATACTTACCAAGGGCACCAAACTCGCAGGGCCGTGGTTCACCGGCCTTGCGGATGTCGAGCACTTCCATCTTCCCGACGACGTGGCCGACTATGTCGACGGTGTACTGATCGAACTCCAGAGTTGGTGGGTTGGATTGTCGAACGAACAAAGGTTGCGATGGGCAGACGTCGAATCGAATCTCGTGCCAGAGGATCTCCAGACGTCTTATCCGGGGCTCTTTGCGTTCGTGATCGGCGACGAGGGGGCCTACGCCGACCCGCAGGTGGTCGACTTCATCGCCATCGCCTTCGCCGTCGCCGGCGGTGGATGGCTTGGCGTTCGATGATGCCGAACCAGACTTCGACGAGGCTCATCCACGATGCCCACGTCGGAGTGAAATGGACGTGGATTCGCGGGTTCCCCGCCCACCACTGGCGGACCTCGGACCTCTTGTGGGCGGCGTAGTTGTTAATCACCAGATACAGTTCCTAGTCTGGATATGCCCGAGCCGCGTGCTTGACGAACACCAGAATTCGATGGTGACGGTATCGGGGCCGGCAAATCCCGGTCAGCTTTCCGGCTGCGATCTCCAATGCCGCGAACAAGGTGGTCGTGCCGTTGCGGACGTAGTCGTGGGTTTGGCGTTCGGGGAGCCCAATCTGCATAGGCAACGTCGGCGCCGTCCGATCCGGTGCCTGAATCTCCGATTTTTCGTCTACGCACACAACGATCTCGTTTTCCGGCGGATCGAGATACACCCCGACGATGTCGGTGACCTTCGCGACGAGTTTTGGATCGGTGCAAAACTTGAATATTTCACTGTGCCAGGGCTGCACACTGTACCCATGTCACGCCTCCGCGACAGTCCTGTTGCTGATTCCCAGTCGATCGGATAGCAATCGGGCGCTTCAATGGGGGACGCCGCGTTTCTTCGGGGGGCGACACCAGGGTTTCCGAAATGATCTGGCGGTGATCGATCGTGCGTGGACGTCCCGAACGGGGCTGGTTGACCAACCCGCACTGTGTCACGTCGAGGAAGCCGGTGGCGGTGTCGCCGCCAGAGCCGCTACTACGGCGTCAGCCGGCGCTGCTGCTACGTGCGGCGACTACGTGCGGCGACTACGTGCGGCGACTACGTGCGGCGACGACGTTTCGAAGAAGGGTGAATCGAGGGTCTCAGTGATCAGTCGAGCTTTGCCGCACCATCAGCCGATGAAGACCGATCCGGAGGGGACAGAGAAGATCTCCTGCGTCCGCCAGCAATACCAACTCCGGCCACAAAGGATCTCGATGTACCTCGCCCGGTACCAGACGTCGCCATCAGTCCGTCCAGTGTCTGGCGAATCCTTCACAAGCTCGGCTTCAATCGGCTACCCACCTCACAGCGCTACAAACGTACGCCGACCCGGGAAGTGCTACGAAAACAACGCTCCGGCCATCAATTGCAAGTGGATGTGAAATTCGTTAAGTCACTTGGCCACATCGGAAAGAAGAATCGTTATTACCAGCACGCCGCAATCGGTGACTGCACGCAACAACTAGTGCATACGAAGTTTATGCCCGTCGAATTCGTTGTGGAATTTCATGTCTATGTGACCTCCCGTTGAGCAAGTACTCTGCATGGCTCCCAATCACAGAGTTGGATTCAGATCGCCCGCTCCTAATTTCGTCTGCAGTGACCATTTCAAGAGAGAGTTCTGGGCCGGAATTACTACGTATCGACGTGATTAATTCTGAATCAAAATCGGGATCCAAGGTGTATTCGAAAACGCGCATCATTCTCCATTGCCAAATTTCCGTTCCTTTGATGTATTTGGGTCCTTCGGAGACGGTTCGAACATATCGAAAGTGTCTAAAGCGTGGTATTTCATCGGCAGGGGTTCCCGCTGCGGTTAGTTCCTCCGTGAGTTCGCGCTCGATGCACTCTCGGAAGCTTTCCCGCCCCATGTCACCCAAGAGCCACAATCCAAATCTCGTGACTTGCCTCGCCGGAAGAAAACCGCGTAGTGCGGTCCGTGCGATTCCCCATTTTGATTCCAGTGGGCTTTCGACTTTAAATCCGAGATCGTCGAGGCTCCTAAGCCCGGCTGGGAAGATATCGACCGCACCGCCGATTGGTCCGATCTGGTCGGGTCGGCGTGATTGTCGAACCAGAACGTACTTCGAATCGATACAAAAGATGCAGATTGATGCAACCGAGACCCGGACAGAGGAACGCCAGTGTGTGACACTCCAGAACACAAGTTTGCTTGCTCGTCGATGTCGCCACAAGTATTGGGCGATGGTGAAAAGAATCGCTGCGACAAGGCTCGTCACAATTGATATCGCGATAGTCAACTCCGGCTCCCTTCTTTCGGGCGTGTTTCGATTCGTTCGATTGTGTCCAAACACACGCCCGCATCACCCATTCTGGATAGTCTTATGGAAATAACCGTTGCGCGGATTGGGAAATAATTATCGGCAAGTCCGGTAGGGGTGTTTATTTTTTTCTTTCCTTTTTTTGCGATTGTCAGGTGGAGTTCATTTTCGATTCTCGTGCCTACGTTCCCTATGGTGTTCGTAAGTTCATGTAACGAGCTTATGGCTGAGCCTGTCGCGATAACGTTCGATACGGTATAGTCGTTTGAGTTATCCGGGTTACGAGGTGAAAGTATATCAACATGGAACTCGCCCTCTTTAGTGACTTTATTCATTAAATTTCTAAGTTGGGGCAAGTTGTTCGAGCGAATCACTGTAATGTGAGGTTTGGGCTTATCTTCTGATTCGGACAAAGAAATAATTTCCCAACCGTTTCGTTGGTAGATTGAGTTTACCGCTATGATTCTTCTTGTGGATTCGTTATCAATTTCCAAATTTATTGTATAGTTGTAGGCCATTGACATGATTATATCATTTCTTCAATTGTTGAACTGAGAATCCTGCGGTATACTTCTTCCGATGATTCCAGCAGTTCTTGATGATTTGATGGAACTTCGACGATTGTGTACCGAACTGACCGGATATTCAGAATCTTCTCAATTTCGTTGTAACGATTATTCAAGGCTAATTTGAGTTCCAGATTTCCTGGGTGTTTTCCACGATTAGGGCCGACTGAATATTTCCATCGATTTTGTATAACGTCGCTATGGGCAGACAAGACTACTATGTGGTCCATCTTGCGCCATACTGGCGGTTGATCTATGAAGTTCACGATGGCGTCACGTTCTGTGCGTGAAATTATGTCACAGTCGAGCTGCGCTTCCGTGAAAATTAGCGCGTCAACTACCCCACGATCCATTATGGTTACTGTATTGTCCGGTTTGGGTGCAGTCAGTAGATAGTATAGATTTCGGGCGACGGCTGCCAGGTTGAACTCAGGAGAGTTCTTTCCGTCCATCGGGATGAATCGACCTCCGCCGTGATAGTGCCGGATGCGGAATCCATCGTGTTTGGCGTGTTCTTCGATATAAGTGGCCATCTGTGTCTTGCCCGATTTTGGAGCTCCGCAGATCTCGATAATCATAGGTGGTATCCAATCCTCTCGCTGTGCGTTGGGATACAATTCCAACGGGCAGATAAGCAAGTGTCGCAGGCTGCCGTCGCACGGTCAATATCGGATTTTCCCCACCGAATAACGAGGTCTGCGCGTTTCAGGGGGATGGTTGCCCATGCGCGATCGGTCGGCGATGCCTGAAACATTGTCGCTGAGTTGTGTTGGTCTTGGCCCAGAAGCCTTCACGGAACGCGTACGGCGAGGAACACAGGAGTTGGGGGAATCTGCACGCGCGGCGGCGATGCTCCATTGGGGCCTTCGAGGGCATCGACCGCTTGGTCATTGATTTGCTGCCTCGGCGTAGAGAGACACTCGGTGCAAACGCAAATCACATTTGATATATAGACCGATGTATCACGGAAAGAGTGCTGCCGAGGGTTCTTGAACATGTTCTGGCCCACTTCCGTGACTGGTTCAAAACTGACGATCGAGAAGGCCTAAGGAGTAGGGGCCAACGCCAACGCTGACCTGTGGGCGTAAAGCACCGCCCTCAAAGGGCGATATCCAGTTCAGGTGCGCTCGATGCCGGAGAATCCCTATCCAGGATTTCTTCCGCGCGCGTGATGGGGTCGTGGGGGTGCTGCCGATGCCTTCGGTGGTGGGTTCAACTGTCACTACGGAGGGTGTCGCGGGCGAAGGTGTTTCCGACGATCTGCTCATTGGTGGCCCATGGCTCTGCCCGGCCGACGATGTCCCGTACATCTCGGTGCCGTGCACAGCGCGCGTGCCGGGGACGAGGCCGACTGCCAGCAAGGGTGCGTTCCCGCCGGCTGCGGCGTGAGCGAGTGCGCCTCGTTCGTCGGGGAGGGTGAAGAAGAAGTCGGTAAACAAAAGCTCCACGGGTCTCGACCACTCCGATAGTGAGGCTGGTTGTGCTGGTGCTTTCAGATTTCTCGGCGGTCAGTAGCGGAGACGAGAGAATGCTCGTGCCGGGTGCTCCCAGTGTTCCTGATCTTAACTCCGATCGACGATAGCTGTTGCCGCTCTGCTCTCATCGCCCTTTAAAGTACGCCGCGCGGTCGCCAATTCGAGATGGTCATTCGACTGGAGCCGACGATTAACCGAGTCGCGAACGGATTCGAGATGTCCTCGGGGCAATTCGAATCTAGAGGGATTTCATCGGCGACGGACTTGTTCGATCAGCTCGCGGACGAGGTTCCGTGCGACTTCACTAGATCCTGAGTCCAGCGCAGCGAGGGTGGTCGACTCGTCTGGATTGACTCGGACGGGTGTACTTGAGTGAAATCCGAAGTTGGCGCTCCTCCTCGGCATTTCATTGACAGAACCGATTGATACAGAGCTCATCGGATCGACGCTAACGGCGATCGCCAACTCAGGCCCAACGACAACTCTAAGCTCGCCGATCAGTCGAAGCGCCGAGGCTATCTGGCTGGTCAGCGCTTCGTCGTCCAGAACTGCGCCAAGGCCGTCGGACGGCAGCTCTGACCAGACGGATACCTGGCCTGAACTCAATACTCGAACCCCTGTGACACGTGACTGTCGCACAGTGTTCCAAGTTGAAGGCACTGATCCGGCGATTGCGACGGCGACTGAACCATCGTTTCGTTCCACCGAAAGTCCCTGCTCGTGACCGACGACACCGCTATTTCGGAGTCGAGTCAGCAGTGTGTCAGCAAGTTCCTTAAGCTCACGGGCAGAAAATCGTCTCGTGTCGACGTTCTGAACGTGAACTTCCAATGTGGGTTGTTCACTGGAAAGTGTGTGAGAAGGGTCTGTGCGTCGCCATACGATTGGTACGTGGGTGTCGAGGGGTGTGTAGCGGAGGCCGACCGGTGCTGACGCTGCGTTCCTGACTGCTTCAGCGGCTTTCGTCAGAAGGTCGGCGGTGGATGAGAACGTGTCATAGAAGACGCCCGAGGTGTAGTTGCCAATTGCTTGGATGAACTCTTCCTGATCCTTCTCGAACTGCACACCGTCTTTCCGATAAACGAGTCGGGGGATTCCGGCGGCTGTCGCAGAAGCCCACTCGTCGTGAGTAGGCGATTGATGAGTGTCTAGGAACCGGTGCCCGTAGTTAGGGCCGAGTATTAGCAGATACAGTTCGGCATTCCCGACGCCGGCCAGGCATGCTTCGCGGCTCGGAAGGTCGGTTGCCCCGAAGTCTTCAAATCGGATGGGTGTATGTCCGATCGCGGTGATCAGCCCCGGCAATGCGTCGCGTTCTTCCTCCAAGCCGCGACGAACACTGCTGATAAAGACTCGCATGTGACCTCCTCTGGTGATGGCTTTGCCCAGGCTATGCGAGAGGTCTGACATTTCGAGGCGGATCCGGCTCTAACAGGGACGACTGAGCACCGTCGAGTGCCAGGTTCTGCTACTTCTTCTCAATCACCGCATATTTGGATCGATCGTGTTACGAGTCGACTACTTTTTCTGGCCAGCCCGGTTCGTCGGCGGTGTCCCATTTGGTAAGGATGTGAGCATGTCGGTGAGCAAGGATATATTGCAGCTAGATACCTTTTCGATCAATGGAGGAACACATGGCAACGGGTGACATAGAGACATACTTCGAGGATGGGGTTTGGAAGAACCGCCCTCAAGGTAATTCGCGTGCCTCGAATACGGCGCCCACCAAGGCTGAAGCGCAGGCCAAAGGTCGCGAGATGGCAGTAGACCGGGAAGTCGAGCATGTCATCAAGAAGAAAAATGGAACGATCGGGGAGAAGAATACTTACCCCCGCAGCAGGGACAACAACCCACCCAAAGGATAGTTTCTGCAGTTCAGAGGCCATCGAACGGGTCCGCTCGCGGTCGCTTGCAGGCAGGTTTCGTCTTACGCTGAGACTTGACGGTCGGCTGAACGAATTGGATCGTTGGAGAGCATCGACGAGGGTTCTTTCCTGCACCGTGTTGAAATTTCCATCATGAGCTCATTGACGAAGAACCTCACGGATCGGCAGAAGGAGATTCTGCATTGGATCGGCGATGGTTGTCCGGAGATGGACTGGAGTGGGTCAAGCCACAAAACGACTGCACGAGCACTTGCAGGTCGTCAGCTCGTAAGGATTTCCCACTCGAATGGAATCTGGTCGCCGTCGCTCACCGATGCAGGGCGATACTACCTAGACCACGGCACTTTCCCTGCCGGACACGGCTTGTCGAAACGACAGCGAGATCGGTTGGGGAAAGGGCAGCCAATCGACGGATCGACACTAGTTGCGGAGCGAAAGCGAGAGGCCGTTTCGGCACCGAAGACTGAAGCAGTTGACACAGAGAATGCTCTGTCCGATGAGGATCACGGAGCAACGCGAACACCTCCGGCGGTTGTTCCGCCTGGAGGGAAGCGCTCTGCCAAGCTGTCACTGGCGAAGCGGGCAGAAGCGTTGATAGATGCTCTCCACCTTGACCCGGCATCGGGGTTAGGTCGAACATCGCGCAGCTACAACGACGGCCACGATCCTTCGGAAGACGAACGGATCATGCGGAAGATTCGCGACCTTGACCTCCTGCCCTCCGGACGTCGAATCCGGTCTGACTACTGGCATGCGCGGCGCTCTTGGGCGATCGAAGTTGTTGGTCCACCGCCGTGGCATTCATCAGCTCTATCGACGTCCTCACGGAAGCGTCGTCACCTTCCATTTCATCCGGTGGTCATGGAAGTACTTGAAAAGCAGACCCTTTCAGATGTGGACGCCACGGACCGGGCCTGCTACCTGCTCAGTGCTCTGGCGGCCGAGTCCGAGATCCGCGGGCACCATGTGAGCGCAATCGAGCCGAGGACTTGGCAGGGTAGGCCGGAGGGAACCGATCGCGGTCAGTTATCAATCAAGATCAGGCACAGTTCGTTCTCCATCGAGTTGATTCAGGCGATCGACCGTCGTGAATACACACCGACCGAGGCTGATATTCGCCACGAGATCCGCACGGGATACAAGAGATGGCAGAAGTGGGTTGAGATGCCATTGAATGAGTTCACGTTGCGCCTGCATTTTGGGCGTGACCGTCGAGATCACCAGGACTGGACTGACGACGGGCAGACGGTGCTCGAAGGTTTGCTCCCGTTCGTCATGGAGCAGATAGAAGAGCGAACTGTCGCAGCAGATTTGGCGCGGGAGGCGGAGCTTCGACGATTGGAAGAGCAGCAACGCCGAGATGAGATTGCCGAGGTTAAGGCACTTGAGCAATGGGCCGAAGATGTGCGCGCCGAGGTATTGAGCGAGCAAGCTCGGAATTGGCAGGCGGTTCGTGAATTGGACCAATACCTGGAAGCGCTTACCGATCATGTCGACGGCATCGAGGATTTGACGGCGAGGGCATCTGCACGCGGATGGTTGGACTGGGCCCGGAATCGACGCGTCGACTTGGACCCCTTCAACCGGACCATTTCGATGCCTCAAATTCCCGCACCCGGGTACAGCGAGTTGTCCGAACTGAAGCGAAGATTTGGAGGTTCCTGATCGCCGGTCGTCTCCGTGAGGACTTCCACGTGTCGTGCGTGCGTGCGCGTTCGTTAGTGCGTCAGTTCCACCAGTGACCTCGACGCCGCTCGACATACCGAACGGGTATCTCGGAAAGATCGAGCGGGCGGTCGATGTCGGGTCGGACATTGAACGGTGTTATCCGGTTCTTCTCGTACTCTTCCTCCATCGCGGCTGCGAAATGGACTATCTCGTTCTGCTTCAAGGAGTCGAGCAGTCGGCCGACCAACTCGTCGAGGCGATGAACTTCGGCTTCCGCAGCAGCGAGTCTGTCGTAGAAGCCGATCGCTCGGTGGCCGGCCCACTGGCGGAGTAGTTCATGGACCGGACGCGTGTGTTCCAGGTAGTACTGGTATTCCCATTCCGGTGATGAACGGTGATTAGGGTCGTCACGGCGTGGATAGGGCTTTCCGTGCTTGCAGGCTTCCCGAGCTGACTTCTCTTCGTCGCGCAGCCAGTCGAGAATCGGTGTTGGGTTTTTCCTGCAGACGTGTTCCGCGATCGTGACAGCGGCGGCGGGGGAGAGGATCAGTTCGTCGTCGAGTTCGAAGTGCGTGACGGCGTTGGCGATGCTCTGCGTGGAGTGGCCCGTCATCCGATCGAGCGCCTCGATGTCGCTGATCGACACTGCGCATGAAACGGGTCGCCACGTTAGAGTGGCGATCTCGGTGGGGACAAGCACGTCGAACACGTGGGAAGCGGCGTAGTCCTCCGCTTCCGTGAGCTCGTAGCGGCTTATCGCAGCCCATCCGTCCTGAACTCGGCGGAATTCCTGGGCGTCGGACCATGAGCCGTGTAGCCGGTTGCGAGGAACATTCTCGACCTTCGATGGATTCGCGTGGTCGAGGAAGCTCACCTCGTAGCGTGGAGTCTTCTTTCGTTCATCGACGCCCACGATTCGAACGCGTTCGATTGGAGTTCCGTCGCGTAACTGGTAGATGCACTCGTCACCGATGTTCATTTGCCGATCCTTTCAATGATGCCGGACCTCACCCAATGTGGACCGAAGGTACACACGTTGGATCAGTCGAAGATCTCGCGACCCCAAAAACTCGGCGTATTTTTGCGTCCGGATAGCTTCCCTATTTACGAAGGGGCTGTCTCGCGATGTTCAGGAAGCGGTGGACCACATCATTCACATCTGTGCGGGGCCGGTTCTTGCAATCCGAGTATGGTCACCGAGGGGCGCGATTTAACGTCCCATGAAAGTCGTAGTCAACGGCGCCTCCGGACGTTGTCAGTACCTTTTGGTAGAACAACAGTGGGTCGGGAATTCAACGGAAATGAGGAAGAAGCATGGCAGTTCGGGTCACTCACCGTCGTATGTCGCCCGGTGGCACACGGAACGAGCACATCACCAACGTCAAATGGCTCAACGAATCAACCGGCAAAATCGGGGAGAGCACCAAGGCGCAGATGGTGGACTACATCGACAACCAGAAGGGCAGCGCTTATGTGACTGGTCCACAATCACGATCGGAGGTGGGAACCGTGCATAGCGCCGGAGCCGTTCCGTACTTGCGCACGTTTGCGAATGGCGTACCTAACGACAATTTGCTTTCGTTGCCGACTTACTAGACTCCCGAGGGCAGCGCGCCGACGTTCAGTTTGTCGTCGCGCAATGCCCGCGGCGAGTTGAGAGAAAAGGCGACTACTCGGCGATGCAGTGATCAGGTCCGAGCATTTCCCAAGCCACCTGATTTAAGGGTGGTGGGTTCAGTCAGCTGTGGCTCTAGTGCATGACGTATGCAACCTGCTCGGGTAGATGCCGGGCAACGATCGAGAATTCGGGCTACTCATGAGCTACAGAAACAAGACCTATGTCGCCTTCGCCAGCGAAGATATCCATTACTACAGGTTGATGGAGGCCTGGCGAGAAAACGACAAGATCGACTTTGACTTCTACAACGCGCACACACTCTTCGTCTCTCGCGATGAGAGCAAGCCGGAGACGATCAAGCGAAATCTGCGGGAGCGTATGAAGAACGCCAAGCAGGTCGTTCTGCTTGGCAGTCCAACGGGGCGGCGGAAGGGAAGCGACGGTCAGTCGTTCCTCGCCCATGAGATCAAAGTGGCGATGGAGTTCAATCTACCGATCGTTATCGCGAACCTCGACGGTGGTCGAATCGTCAACAAGGCAGTGATTCCTCAGCCGTTGCTCGATACCAGCCGCTACACGCTGTCAGTGTCGTTTCAACCGAAAATCATCGACCTCGCGCTCAAGAACTACGCCGTCCATTACGCAACTACAGACAATGTGGGCCCCCACGAGAGACAATGTGGGCCCCCACGAGTACAACAGCCGGGTCTACGCAGGACTGGGGCTGTGAGCTCCGCTCTCCGCAGCGACTTGTTCAGCTAAAGGTTCCTGCTCTCGGCAGCCACATGGTTTTTCGCATGGGCTGGCATCATCGCGGTTCTCGGACAAATACTCGACTGGACTTTCAAACTCGCCAAGTACGGGTGGTGGGGGCACGCTGTCCTCGGGGTGGCACTCGTCCGGAATCCCACTTTCAATGTGGCGATCATGGCCGCGGCCTATCGAGGAAACCTACGAATCCCCGAGCAGTCGGATCCGAATCGTCAAAGGTGATCTCTTCGATGAAGGAGGGCACCTGGTGATTGGCACATGCGACACCTTCGATACAGCGATTCCAAACATAATTGCGCGGACCAGCCTTCAGGGCATCGCCTTGGAACGTCTGTACGATAACGATGTGGCTAGGTTGGACGCCGACCTCGACGCTGCACTCAGCTCTACGGCGCCGCGCGATACCGTCACCAAGGTAGGGAAGACTGTTCGCTACCCGTTGGGAACTGTCGCCGTTACTGAACGTCCCCCAGAAAGCTCTTCTTCGTCGCATACACCATGATGGATGAGCATAACAATGTGCAGGGAACCCCTGACGGGTTATGGGTCAGCCTCAACGCACTGTGGAGCTCCATCTCGAAGCATGGGAACGGGCACACGGTCTGTATGCCCGTGATCGGTGGCGGCATGTCACGCATGTCCAATATCGTTCCAACTCAAGACTCGATCCGATTCACGATTTTGTCGTTCATGTTTGCATCGAGAAACAACAAGGTCTGTGACGAGCTACGTCTGGTTCTTCGACCACAGGATTACGAGCGGCTGGATCGGCTTGAGCTGCAAGCTTTTCTGACATCACTGAAACCATCATGACTGACACAACAGCCCTCGATGTGCCCAAAAACGACAAGTGCGCATTCTGCGACTATCTCTCGGGGCGACGCCCCTTCACGGTGGCCGCTCGCACCAATGCGGTCGCGGTGCTGGTGACACGTGAGCAGCGGGGCGTTCCACACCTTCTGGTCGTGCCTGTGGCACATCGGGAAACGAGCCTAGATCTCTCGGACTGTGAGATCGCAGCGGTGGCGGCCGGCGTGCGCGCCGCGGCCCAAGCGATTAATGACGCGTATGAGCGCCCCGGTATCACGGTGTGGCAGAACAACGGCATCCCAGCTCACCAGACGATCGCACACGTTCACTTCCACGTGGCTGGCACCCTCCCCGAAGGTGGGACCGACTGGGGAGATGTCTCTGAACAGCCCTTAGGAGAAACGGACGCGATCGCACAGATTATCTTGCCGCATCTCCATCTCGCTTGATCGGCCGCCTAGCTGTAGGAGGAACGGACGTTGGTGACGGGGTGCCGGCGGTAAGCGGCGGGCGGTCGTCCTCCGCGTGCTGAATGCGGGCGATGGTAATTATAGTAAACATTCCACACCTCGACGGCAGTGCGCCGTTGCTGCTCGCTGGTGTATTCGCGGGAGTACAGCAGTTCTTCAGCGAGAATACGGTTGTAGCGTTCGACTTTCCCGTTGCGTTTCGGCGTGTACGGCTTGATTCGATAGTGCCGCGCATCGGGGAGTGAAGCGGTGAAATCTGCTGCCCGATAGCATGATTCGTTGTCGGTGATCACCCGCTCGATACGCGTGATGCCGTGGGCGGCGAAGAAGAGTCGGGCGTTTTGTTCATGAAATCGATGGCTGTTGCGGCGGTTTCGTCATCGCGTGCTTCGGTGTATGCCAAACGGGTGTTCCCGTCGATCGCGGAATGCAAGTAGGTGTAGCCGATGCGGGGTTGCTTGTTCTTCGTTTTCCTGCGCTGGGATCGTTTGGCCTGCTCGGAACCTCGCCCGTGGACGCGCCAACCTCCGCCGTCCGGAATTTTTCCGACTTTCTTCACATCGACGTGGATCATCTGACCGGGTCGTTTCGCGTCGATGACCTGGGGTTTGCGGTTCGTTTCGCCGTTCGGGTCGATGAACCGGCGACGGTGCAACCCCAGATTCCGCAGGATTTTCGTGACGGTCCGGCGAGCGATGACCGTTCCGCCCATTCGGAGTTCGAACGTGATGCGCGCGGCCGACCATTTCCGGGTTCGTCGCATCGCTTCGATCTCGGCCACGATCTCTGCGGTTGTGGCGGTGGGTTGATGGTGTGGTGCGCTGGATCGGTCCTGTAATCCCAGGTCACCGTATTTGCGATACCGGTTGACCCACTTCGAGGCGCATTGCCGGGAGATCCCCATCTCGGCGGCGACATGCGCAGTCGGACGAGTTCGGCATCGTTCGACGAGTCGCCGTCTTCCTTCCACGGTCAATGGGGCATTACGGTGTGTCACACGGGGCTGGTCCCTTTGCTCTTGATGGTCTGTTTCGCAACTTCCATCCTGCCGCGAAGGACAAGCCCGTCTCGTTCACTCCCGCGTCAGCAACTTCCGCGCCCCACAACACCTAGTGCGATTCATCGACCAAGTTCCGCTCAACTAGGATTCAGAGTGTGTCTAGATGTTGTGGGTATGGACGTTGTTGACGCGGGACTGAAGTAGACGGGCTGGTCCTCGGCGTAAGAATGGGAGTTGCGACACAACCGTTCTCGACCAAAAAGGACCAGCCCTGTGACACACCGTAATGCCCCACTCACTGTCGAAGGAAGACGACGACTCGTCGAGCGGTGCCAGAGCCGTCCGATCGCCCACGTCGCCGCAGAAATGGGTATCTCACGCCAATGCGCATCCAAGTGGGTCAACCGGCACCGCAAGTACGGTGACCTGGGACTGCAGGACCGATCCAGCACACCAATACACCAACCGGCCGCCACCGCGGCAGGGATCGTGACCGAGATCGAATCCATGCGACGAACCCGAAAATGGTCGGCCTCACGCATCACCTTCGAACTGGGAACCGACGGCATCGTCATTGCTCGTCGAACAGTCACGAAAATTCTGCGGAACCTAGGATTGCACCGTCGCCGGTTCATCGACCCGAACGGCGAAACCAACCGAAAACCCCAGGTCATCATTGCGAAACGACCTGGTCAGATGGTCCACGTCGATGTGAAGAAAGTCGGGAAGATCCCCGACGGCGGCGGCTGGCGTGCCCACGGCCGCGGCTCCGAGCAGGCCAAACGATCCGAGCGCCGGAAAAAGAAGAACAAACAGGCCCGCCTCGGCTACACCTATCTGCATTCCGCGATCGACGGCAACACCCGCCTGGCGTACACCGAAGCCCGCGACAACGAAACCGCTGCAACAGCCATCGATTTCATGAACAACGCCCGCGTCTTCTTCGCCGCACACGGAATCGCTCGCATCGAGCGCGTGATCACCGACAACGGATCATGCTATCGCGCAGCAGATTTCACATCTTCACTGCGAGAGGCACGGCACTACCGGATCAAGCCGTACACCCCGAAACACAACGGGAAGGTCGAGCGCTACAACCGCATCCTCGCCGAAGAACTGCTGTACTCCCGCGAGTACACCAGCGAAGCCCAGCGTCGCACCGCCGTCGAAATCTGGAATGTTCACTATAATTATCACCGACCGCATTCAACACGCGGAGGACGACCGCCTGCCGCTTACCGCCGGCACCGCGTAACTAACGTCCGTGCCTCATACATCTAGAAGCCTCACAATCGTCCGCGGAACCAATGACAAGCCTGTAGCAAGCGAGCAGCTGGCTACAGCACTCACTGCTGCGCCTGAGATTGACGGACAGCTTCTGATTGGCTACCCCATCATCGGTTCGCCCGATGGCCGACGGAACATAGACGCCGTCTACATATCGCTGAATCACGGCGTAGTTATTTTCGACTTGGTCGAGGGTACCGACATCGAAGGCTACGAGGACCGCCAGGATGAAGTTGCAACCAAACTTGAAGCCAGGCTCCTAACACATCGCGAACTGGTGAAACGTAGAAAACTAACAATCGATGTGCGTACTATCACCTTCGCTCCTGCGCTCAACAGCAGGCATATACCCCCAGTTGACCCAGACTACTCAGTGGCCAACAGCTCGAACCTTGTTGCATCGATCACCTCGACGCGGTGGGAAGATAGTGACGATGACGTGTACATGCGGGCCCTGTCTGCGATTCAAAATATCTCCACAATTCGCAGGGCTCGCACTGCTCGAATCCTTACTGCATCAGATTCACGCGGTGCGCGACTCCAGGCCCTAGAGAATTCAATTGCAACTCTTGACAGCACTCAGGAAAAGGCCGTAATTGAGACATCGCCCGATGTGCAGCGAATTCGCGGCCTGGCAGGCTCCGGGAAGACGATTGTTCTTGCCTTGAAAGCAGCATATCTTCACGCCCAACACCCTGAGTGGCGAATCGCGGTAACATTTAATACAAGGTCGCTAAAAGATCAATTTAAAAAACTGATAAACAACTTTTGTGTCGAGCAAACGGGCGAGGAGCCGAACTGGGAGAATTTGCGCATCATAAATGCCTGGGGAGCACCCGGAGGTCCTGAGCGTGATGGAGTTTTTCACGAGTTCTGCAAGACCAACGGGATTGAATATCTCGACTTTGGATCCGCAAAAGAGAGGTATGGACGAGATGACGCATTCCGGGGCGTATGTGGTGAAGCCTTAAAGCAGGTGTCCGAGCCTAAAGTTAGCTATCAGGCTATTCTCATTGATGAAGCTCAAGATTTCCCCGCCGAATTCTTGCGATTGAGCTATTCTATGCTAGGTGATGTAAAGCGCCTGGTTTATGCATACGACGAGCTCCAGACGTTATCTGGCGACGGAATCCCGTCCCCAGCTGAAATATTCGGAACTGGAAAAAAACGGTAAGCCACTAGTTTATTTCGACGAGGATAATTCTCGGGGACCCCGACGTGACATTATTCTTGAAAAATGCTACCGAAACTCCCGTCCGGTTCTAGTATCCGCGCATGGACTCGGGTTCGGGATCTACAGGGAGCCGACCAAAATTGGACAGACTGGAATCGTCCAGATGTTTGATCAACCGGATTTGTGGCTTGAGATAGGCTACGAGGTTAACGACGGACAACTCTCCCCGGGGCATACAGTAGAACTTGAACGTACACCTGATACTAGCCCTCGATTTCTGGAAGAGCATTCTCCTGTCGACGATCTGCTGATGTTTAAATCATTCTCCTCAAAGAAAGAGCAAGACGAGTGGATTGCCAGCGAAATTGCCCAGAACATTAACAGCGATGACCTTCGTTACGATGATGTGATAGTCGTAAATACGGACCCCATTTCAACCCGTCGAAATCTGGGGCCAATTAGAAAGATGCTTGTCGACCAAGAAATTCAAAATCATCTCGCCGGCGTAGACGTCAGTACAGATACATTCTTTAAACCCTCTGAGCCATCTATAACCTTTACGGGAATTCACCGGGCGAAAGGTAATGAGGCGGGTATGGTCTATATCGTTAATGCGCATGAATGTCAAGCTAGTTCAATAAATCTTGCACGGGTTCGAAACCGTCTTTTTACCGCAATCACCCGAAGCAAGGCGTGGGTGCGAGTCGTTGGAGTCGGGCCTGAAATGGAGGCGCTAATTGATGAGTATCAGAAAATAAAGGAAGCGTCGTTCAGGCTGCGATTTGAATATCCTACCGAGAAACAGCGGGCGCAACTTCAGATTCTTCATCGCGACGCTACTGCTGACCAGCTCGCCGGTATCGAGCATCGGAGGGGTGCGTTGCGAGAACTATTTTCGGACATCAAAAGCGGAAAGATGTATCGTGAGGATCTGACGGAGGAAGATTTGGCCCAGTTACGGGATCTTTTGGAATCAGACAGTGAGTAGCCGAAATTCGACAAGTGCACGGGACATATTAAAGGAGGTTAACAGTCTCGTAGGGTTCCTAGTAGAGAACGGGTTCGCGGACCGTTACAATCCGGCTACAATTCTGACCAGCAACGGCAAAGATTCCGTCCAGCATTCGAAATCTGGACTAATCAGTGCTTCCTTCAAGAGTCAGTCATACCGAGATTTATACACGGAACAGCTTGAGTCGGAATCTTTTAATGTTTTGATGCTTGACGGCGCGTTAATTCAAATGGCATATGAATTTGAATCACGCAAACTCACAAAGCATCGATTGGCGTTTCTCCCGTCACCTGACCTGCTCGAATATCAAAATAACGCCGATATTTACTCCCAGGAAATCCTGTTTGCGGAGGTGGTTGAGCGGACAACAGTTCCCGTCCCGATTCGGTTTGATTTTGATAACCGTCCGGAAGTTGTTAAGGAGGTGGATCATCCGGCCTGTCATTTGACTATCGGCCAGTATAAAAACTGCAGAATTGCGGCAACAGCCGCTCTTGCGCCAACTGCCTACATCAATTTTATCCTACGGAATTTCTACAATACTGCAACACGTAAAATTTCAGAGAAACTTCCTATTTCGGATGGAAAGTTTGCAAAATCAATCCATCTTTCGGAGCAACAGATGGTTCATATCGGGATTCCAATGATCGGGTAGGCTGATAGCTCTTATTTTCTTGGCCGTAAGAAATGTCCATCGTCAGGACGCTTGTGCAATTCAGCGCACGGTAAATAGTATTCAAGCTAGAATCTACTCCTCACGATGCTTTGAAACTTAAGTGTTGGCGTGTCAGACTCGATCTGGCCTAGGGCAAGCATCCGTTCGACTACTGCCTTGACTTGACTGGCCTTAAAGACAGTTTGGAAAAGCGCAAAGTTGCGCAGATCGTTGACAGTGGCCCCGCTATCGCCTATCGATCTCAAATGTTGTATCAACAGGCGCCGCAATGGTTCAGTATTAGGTTCAAACATTATCGAAAGGGTCTGTTGATCCGGATCCCGTGGATCTCGATACCCGGCCCCTGCGACGGCATCTACCTCCCACATCGCCTCTTTCATCTTTTCCAGCCCTCTTCGGTGAGTAGTGCCGAAGACTAGATAGAGAGCATGGCCATTCTCGTCAACAAGTTCGAAGTCTAAAACGTAGTCAAAGCCACATTTTCGAATTGTCTCGCGATAGTGTTGTAGGAGCCACCTTGCCTTATTGGCGGATGGCTGTTCTCGAACTTTACGCCATTCCTTGTCGCCGAAAACCTTGTCGCCATGCTCCAGTTTCTCATCTCCAGCGAACCGCGAAAAGTACTGTGGTTGTATCGTAATCAGAACTTCGCTGTTTAAGTTCTTCGCCACCTTCTGGACAAGATCGAGCCAAACTGCACCTCCCCAGGTATCGAGAACCACAAGCATGGGCCGCCCCCAAGCGTCATGGCGATGTAAAAGCTGCTCTAGGGCTGGCACACACTCCCCCTGGACGATATCGACTGTCATCCCATATTTTGGCAGGTCTGATAGAGCTACTGGTTCTGCTGCTGCGGACATCTTTTCCTTGAGCAGGTTTATGCACCGAGGATCTTTGTCTACGAATAGTAATCGCAGCTTATGGCTAGACGTTCGTAACTTCCTGTCGTCAAGAATAGTGCGCAAAGCAATCACCGGAGACCCGGGTTCGCCGTTTGTGTAGATCCCCGGCCCTGAAAATCCCTCGGCATAGGTAATGTCGCCACCCCATCCAGCTGCCATGATCGGAAACCACTTACTCAAGTACTGGCGGTACAAGGCGTGCTTGATCTTAGTGTGAGGATCTGCAGCCCAAGGAACTGGATTCACGCTCTACTCCTTAACGGCACCGCTGTTTTGTGTCCAATCGCGATATACGATACGAGGTTCGGTGCACAGATCGATCACCGCATACGCTCTTGGGGCTCACGCGCTGCGAGCAGGCATCTCATCCCACACCCTTCCGTCCAGTAGACGCCCCAAGGTTTTCGGTGTACGCCCTCCCCACTGCTTGAAGAAGAACGGTACGTTCGCATCCCTACAGCTATCACGGATCGCGCGGGCCCACGCTACATCCATAGGCCGGTAGCCAGGGCCAGATTCCCCACCAGCAATGACCCATCCGATCCCAGTGAGGTCGATACTGTCGAGTGGGCCAAGAAGCGGCTCACACGACAGAAACTTGACTGCAGCCGGTACACACCGAAGATCATCGACACGGCCGAGGACCGCAGAGTTTTCCACAGATACTCCCATCCACACATTTGGCGGCCAGTCAAGCTGATCGCTTAGGCGACGTAGCCGCAAAGCCCGCTTCGTGAGCACTTGATATGTGTGGCGTGGAGTTTCCCTCATGACATCGAAGACATCCTGCACGTAGCTCAATGGAACCTTCGCGTGAAAGAGATCGCTCATGGAATTGACGAAAACTGTCCGTGGGACTTGCCACCGACGCGGCAGTTCCAGGGCATCGGGATGAAGAGTCAGACCGAATCCTGGGCCCGACGTACGCGGGTCTCCGTCATTCTGATACTTCTCGGAGCCCATCGCTTTCAAGCGCTTCGACAGCGTCATCGCATAACAATGCTCGCAGCCATCGGAGACCTTGTCGCACCCTGTGACTGGGTTCCATGTCACTTCGGTCCACTGAATATTAGATTTGGCCATTTCTCCTTCTATTTCTCGCAGCTCTTCGGCGAGCCGATGTCGATTTCGTATCGCAGCGCGAAGGTTTGACTTTCGGTCTCGTGTTGTCCGCAGGAGACACCCTGACATGCCTAAACAGCAAGCACGGACGCCGCGACGTTGGTCCGACGTTCTCGGCCCAGAGGAAGCCCGAACCACTCGAGTCCAGCGTCCTGTCCCCAGGATTGCGACGAATGCACAATTTGCGCGCCTGCACACCTTCCACACAACGGCTCGGCGTGAGGCACCCAGTTCGGATCGTCTTCATCGCGGCAGGGGCTCGACTGACTCCGCGCACGGGCTCGATTAAGTCATTGATCGGACGTACAAGGATCGCCTCTCTCAGTCGCGCGGGTTGATCGGCGCGGAAAGCTGGATCTGCCAAGCAGTAGCTCACCTTGAGAGCGTACCCACCGCCGGCTGGACGAGCCTCGTACAGCCGACCTTCATCGACGGTGGCCATCTGCACGTGTTGGCACTTACCCTAAGCGTCGCCTCCATGACTTCACCGGCCGACTCCTACCCCTCGTCCGCATCACAGCTCCACCGCCGATTGGGGCATCGCACCGTGGCGCTAGGATCACTGAGAATCTTCGGGACACTGCCTTGGCTGAGCTGAACCGTTGCGGCAGTGTCGGTGTCGAGTCTCTGGCTCGATACACTGCCCCTAACATCCCGCTTGCACTCAAGTTTGCGAAGGCGTGGACGGGTCCCCGCCTGAGAAATACTACCGTCAGCGGCGAGGCGGATGCCGTTCCTCCTTGGCATCAAGTTCATTCAGCTTTGTCGCCATAGCTGCGTGAAGGTCGTGGACGCTACTGGTGTTCGTTACGACGCTACTGGTGTTAGTTACGCAGCGTCTCGTTGAGTCCGTCCTCAACGTCGGAGGCGGATCCGTGGGGAGTTCAAGTGGTTTGTTCGCAACGATGGAGTTCTCAACATCTTCGGCATTAACGTGCGGGAGATCGCAGATTTATTCTTGCCTGCGCGGCTGCGGAAGTGAGGATAGATACCGCCTTTTCGTTCTTTGGCTACTGTGTAATCAAGCGCGACACGCGTCCATGAGCTGAGCGCCGGGTGTGGGATTGAAGTACTTTGAGGTACTAGGGTGTGGTGACTATCTCGTTGACCGGGTCGGGTTGGGGCGTTGAGAAGCCTCCTTCACTCAGTCGAAGAGTCGCCGGTCGACTATTCCTTGGTGCTGGCCTGAGGGGATTTCCCGATTGCCGACCAGCAACAGGCGGAGTAGGAATCGCGAAGTTTTTGCTGGAGTTTGGTGGGCTGAGACGAGGTTGCTCCGTCAGTCATCGAGGTGACGGCGTGCGGGGAGCCCGAACTTGGCCATCGTGGCGGCGAGCTGAGCGATTGTCGGTGGCTTACAAATGATCGGGGCTCCAATCGTAGGTACCGTGCGAATCGTTTGGTAGCCATCAGAGGATTTGACGGTGGTCCGCGGTATCGTGCGGGGGGGACAACGCACCCAGATTCACCAAGTAAGGATGATGACTGAGTTGAACTTCCCTTGCCCGGTGGCAATTTCGCAGCTCAGGTTACCCGACAATCGTGAGCGGCAGAGCGCTCGCGCGATCAAATGGCTTCTCGATCGACGGGGCGGCCCGATTCTTTTGGTTACCCCGAACAAGAAATTCGACGACGTAGCGATTAAGGCACTCGCGGCCCGCTGGGGGACAACACACGTGACCTGGAAGGGACTTTCATCGGCGAAGTTCTCTGGCCACAGAGTCATTTACGCATGGCCAGATCGCCAGCGTTTGAATGACCTGTGGGGCACGGAAGCTGATGCCCTTGTAGTAATCGAGTGGGGCACGTCTGAAACTGCGGAATGGGTTGAGGACGCGAACCCTGTTTTGCTACTTCCCGGCCACTCGGTTCAGCCGCGCGAGGTTGCGAGCGAAGCTGCTGGCGAGGCGCTCCTCAACGGCGTCGACGACGTCCTCAAGAGCGTCGAGGCATGGGCAGCGGGCTACGATTCTGGCCTGAAGTGGAACGAGGAAGACAAGCTGAAGGCGGACATGATGAACCGCCCTGAGCGATGGGCCGACGTCACTGTCGAGCAAGTCCGCGCTAAGTGTAGAGAGCTTGGAATGCGTCCGAACGACATCGACACCATTGCGGGGTTGCTGCAGCGTAGGAAGAATGGTCGGCGATTCAACGTGCGCAGTTCTTACAGAGATTTTCGGTTCAACTAGTCATCGCTGTCTTTTTGATCAACGATCGCGGAGGGCTCGAGTGCAAGCACTGACAATGCATACATTCAACACGGATCACGTCTTCGTCGAGTCGTTCTCTGACTATTTCGGGTGGTCCGCGGATGGTGAACGCGCGGCAATTTGGCAGAACCTGGGGATCTTGACGAAGCAGCTCGAAGGTATGGGCATCAATTACGATGCGTTTCGGAATGCGCTGGTCCCGAGGCAGGATAAGCGTGAAGTCTGCCTGATGTTCGACTCACTAATTCTTGAGCGTGGCTACGGGAACTATGCGACTGGCGCAAGCGAGTTTGTCGTTCCGCTCTTGTCGAAGGACCTGACAACTTCGATCCTCCATGGCGATCTAATCAGCAGGAACCAATCGGGAGACCTCGCATACCTTAGGCGGACGTACCCGCACCTCAATCTCGCTGGACTAATCGGAACTAGCCAAATCTACTGCGTTTACATAACCAACCTTAGCTCGAGGAACCTGGACAAGATTGTAGGAGGTCTCGCGGGCACTCCTGGATTCGTCGGGGCCGTCGACACGACATCGCAGTCTCTACTCAAGGATCGGCTGAGCGGTGTTTTGGTTCCAGTGCTCCTCAAGTCCAGATCTATCTATATATTGCAGCACTCCGACACGGTGGAGCCGCAGCATGGTCTTAACGAAGGTACCTGGGCGGTCGGGAGTTCACGGATCGTATCAGTGTACGACCTGCTTTTCGGACAGTATTTGTCGTACAAGATTCAGCGGTCGAGCGGTGGTGCCTTTAGTAGAAATGAGGCGCTCATGCTGACCTCGCTCGACGCGACCTATGCTCGTGCTAGCGATTCTAAAATCGGGGTGATCATTGCCAAGGAGAAGTTCGACTACCTCACTACAAAGAAGCAATCGAACCTCCAGAACATGGGGAAAGGCGATATCAACGCTGGCGAGCTATGTGCTTTGGTCCACGAGCGCATTCGCGATCACTATCTGTTTGGGCTTCGGATCCTTGAGAACGGTGATCTGCTGTGTTCGACCCTTGTGGAGGTCGACCGGGGGGAGCGGTCTCCTTACCGCGCTGAGATCGGCCTCCGCCTCGTGTCGGACGAGAACGCTTTCTACATTACCACCATGTATTAGACGGACTGAGCGGAATGAATTGCCATTTGCATTGAGAACAGTTCGGCACTGGTCGGGGATTTCGAAGGTTCGGTGGATGAGAGGTCCACGGACGGGATCGATTTGGACACTGCGTGAGTCGTGCCCGTCTCGTCGCTGGAGTGTGTTGGTGTAGCCGATAGGGGCTCGGCCGAGGGTTCCCCCTCGTTTGGCTTTTTCACTCATTTTGTAGGCGATGTCTGCGCCGTCGCGTGCGGAGCGATATTCGTTGACAGCCGCGAGGAGTCCGTGGGTGAGTTGACCGACGGGTGTGGCGTCGACGTTTTCGGTGGCGCTGACGAGCGTGACGCCGTGTGCGGTCAGTTCAGTGACGATATGGACATCGTCGGCTCGGTTGCGCGCAAGCCGGGACAGTTCGTAGATGATGAGGTGGGTGACGCCTGTGTCGGATCGGATTCGTTCGAGGAGTTCTTGCAGTACTGGTCGCTGGGTGATGGTGCGGCCGGAGCGGCCTGGTTCGATGTATTCGTCGACGATGGTGAGGTCGGCTTGTTGTGCAGCTCGGCGACAGGCATCACGCTGGGCGGGAATCGAGAGCCCTTCTGGCCCGATGTCAGGCCGGAGCTGTTGGGGTGTGCTGACGCGGAGGTACAGCAGGGCGCGGGAGGGTGATGTAACTATGTGGCCTCCTGGTTAGATTTGTGGGCGTACCCAGTAAGTCTCACTATGAGTCATCGGCCTGAGGATGCGCTGATCTTTCCCTGCCGTGACTGTCGCGCATCGCCACGCCTCGTCGCAGTAATTGACGTCGAACCGTCCCGTGGTCGACGCCGAACTTTTCTCCGATCCTCGCCAATGACATTCCGGATTGATAAAGCTGAATAGCGTCATCGATTTGCGAGTCACTGAGTCCGATTTGGCGTAGCGTGACGCCTTCTCGTTTGAGAACCCGCGCGATGGTTTGACGAGTCAGCTGTAGCTGCTCGGCAAGCGCTTTCATGCTCGCGCCGGCCGCGTGACCAGAAATGATGCGGGCAGTGTCGTCGGTCGTCAGGCGACGCTGCGGCACTCGAACCACTTCCGGAGAAGTGGCCCTGACCGGCACTGATCCGATTTCACTCCCGTCATCTCGGGTCGCTTCTAGGACCCGTTTCATGGGGGAGGATAAGTGCGAACATAGTCCACTTAGTTCCACCCGAACAAATGCTCTGCACCAATCGGTGCAGAGCATTTGTTGTATTCGAGCCAGTGTTGTGTTGTCGACTCTGTGTTTTTCGAGTCTCTATTGCATGCAGCACAGTTCTGCCTAGATGTGTCGACCGCCATAACGCCAGGGCGTCAATGTTCAATAACGTCCGCGATGAGGCCTGATCATCCCGTGCATTCTCAGCATGGGGACCGTTGGCGGAACGGAGAACCATGAGTGCACACGTGGTGATAATCGGGGCAGGATATGCGGGCGTCATGGCAGCGAAGCGACTGCTGAGAACTCGGTCGGACATCACGGTGACCGTCGTGAATCCGCGCCCACACTTCGTGCAAAGAATCAGGCTCCATCAGATGATCGCGGCTGGCTACGACGCGACGGTCTCGTTCGACAGGGCGCTACCGCGTGCGGCACACCGAGTCTTCGGAGAGGTGACGACGATCGAGGCGGGGCTCGGCAGGCTTACCCTCGACGACGGCAGTGTGCTCGACTACGACTATCTGGTCTACGCAGTCGGAAGTGGGCAGTTACCCAGCACTATCGGCGGGGCGGCGGAGCACGGGTTCAGCGTCTCCGAATTCGAGGACGCGGTTCGCCTCGAATCCAGACTGGCGACACTCGACGGGAAGGCTACGGTCTGCGTTGTCGGCGGCGGTCTCACCGGCATCGAGACTGCCGCAGAATTGGCTGAGCAGCGAAGCAGCCGAATCACTTTGGTGACCGGAGGAATCGTGGCCCCGGATCTGTCAGAGCGTGCGCGATCTGCAATTCTCAGAACATTGACCGATCTTGGGGTCGACATCGTCACCGAATCCCGGGTTACACGCATTGACGGTTCGTCCTGCGAGCTTGCGGGAGGCGCACGGGTGGAGGCAGATTGCACGATTCTCGCGACAGAATTCGGGGTCCCCGAGCTGGCGCGCCGAAGTGGCCTTCCCGTCGACGGTCTCGGTCGTCTGAAGGTCGACGACCGACTCGAATGCTCGTCCCACCCCAACATCGTCGGTGCGGGTGATGCGGTCGCAGTCGGTGATCTTTCACTGAGGATGAGTTGTCAGGCCGCGATTCCCTTGGGAGTCCATGCGGCCGAGACGATCCTGCATCGACTCGAAGGTTCCGCGCCGCGCCCGGTGGCTCCGAAGTTCGCAGGCCGGTGCATCAGTCTCGGGAGGCGGCGAGGTGTGTTCCAGCGGACCACTCGTGTCGACGACGCAGCGGGCATGTTCATCGCAGGCAGGGCGGGTGCGTTCGTCAAAGAACGAGTGTGCTCGTCGACGACCGAGTGGGCACTCACTCCCCGCCGCTCTTTCTTCTACAACTGGACATGAGCAGCGCTGGTCACGCTCGATCACAGACTCGATCGATGATCGCCGCAGTCTTGCGGACGTACGGTTGGCGGACGACGTCTTCGTGGCACGCGTCGACGTCGTCGAAATCCAGTGAGCCTGTGGCAATGAGTGACCAGATCTCGCGTCCACGGTTGTTGGTGGCTCCACGGATGACGGTGACGGGCGCGGCGCATGCTCGTATCCGATGCTTCCGGAGCGCCTGGCCTCCGATGTAGAGGAACACGGTCCACTGGGTGGCCGGCGGGTACTGCAGAATGCCGGCGAACAGCGTGCGGATCCACATGGCCGCGACGGTGCGTCTGGTCGGCTTCCAGCGGGCATTGGTGGATGGTTGTGGTGCAAGGTCGACGATCGACGGATCCAAAGTGATGCCCGCTCGACCAGCCAGTCGTGCGGCAGCCTCGGTGGAGATTCTGGTGTCGAGAACGGTGACGTGTTCGACAGTGTCACCTGACTCGGACAGCTGTGTCGCCATTTCCAGCGCCACGTAGCCGCCGTACGAGTATCCGGCGAGGAGGTATGGCCCGGTGGGCTGAATCTTCTTGATTTCGAAAATGAAACGGCGGGCGCTTGCTTTCACCGACCGGTCGGGTAGTCCGCGAGATTCGAAGCCGTGTGGCTGAAGTGCGTAAACCGGCCGATCGGTGTGAAGCGCTTTCGACAAGGTGGACAGCGTCGTCGATGGGCACCCCGCTCCGTTCATGATGAACAGCGGTCGCCCGGAGCCTTCGAGCTTCAGTGGCACCATCGTGTTGTGACAGACTCGATCATCGGGATCGATTCTGCGCCGATCCACCAGCGCTGCAAGGTCTTTGACGGTACTGGCGGCCGCGAACTCCGCCGCCGTGATCCGGATCCGGAACATGTCGTGAATCTTTGCCACCACTTCGGTTGAAGCAAGCGAATCGCCGCCGAGTTCGAAGAAGTCGTCCTCACGGTCGATGGAGTCGATACCGAGAATCGACTCCCAGATCGAGGACAACCACAATTCGGCGGGCCCGGCGAGAGTCGGTGGAGTGGACCGCACCTCGACGGAGGGCAGCGCTGTTCGATCGACCTTTCCTCTTTCGTTGCGGGGCAACGCCGGCATCAGAACAAAATGTCGGGGGAGCATCCAGGCCGGCAGATATGTCGCCAATTCGCGCCGCATCTCGGCGCCCGACCGTGCCATCACGGCTTTGGTCAGGACCACGTAGGCGACGATCTCCGGTCGATCGTTCTCGAGGACGACGGCCACGAAAACATCGGCGGCGCCTGGAATTCGACGAATATGCGCCTCGACTTCCATCGGCTCCACCAGGTAGCCCCGAATCTTGACGGCGTCGTCGACGCGTCCCCGCAGTTGCAGTTCTCCGCGTTCGTCGATGCGGCCCCGGTCACCGGTCCGGTAGATGCTCACTCCGTCGCCCAGGCGCGTGAATCGTGTTGCAGTTCGATCCGGGTCGCCGTGGTATCCGTCGGCAAGATCACTGGAGACAACCTGAATCTCTCCGATCTCTCCGTCGGGGAGAGGCACGCCGTTCACATCGACGATCTGTACGTCCTTGCCGTCGCGAGCACGTCCGGCCGGTACCACTCCGACGGGTAGTTCGGAATGTGGTGGGAACACGTTGTACGCGACGACACCGGTCTCGGTGGTGGCCAGCCAGTTGACGTACGTGACGCGAGCGAAGCCGTGACTGCGATGGCGCGCGTAGTCCTCGCCGTGAACTGCTTCCCCGTACGTTACGACGACGCGTAGGGAACCGATCGAATCATCATTTGCTGCACCGCAATCGAGATCTGACCACGCCCGCAGAAAAGACGGCGCACAGTGCGTGGTCGTGATCGAATTCTCGATCAGCCAGTCGTCGATTCCCGAGACGCCGTCGATACGTGGATCCCAGCAGTAGACCGTGACTCCGTTCATAAGCCCCATGATCAGGGCCGTGATTCCGGCTCCGAAACTGACGGGCAACAGGTTCCCGATGTGATCGTCGGGTCGCAGGTCGATTGCTGCGGCGAGTTCGTCGGCCTTGTTCAGGCACATGGAGTGGCTCAACACGACTCCCTTGGGTGCCCCGCTGGTGCCTGACGTGAACGCGATCATTGCAGGGTCGGAACTCGATGGTTCCAACGCGCTGTCGAATCTGAAGCCCGTCGCAGCAGACTCGTCGAGTATCGACTGCAGCGGGACTGCACCCGAGGTGCTCATGATGTGCGCTCGGCGGGCCTCGGGGAGTTGTGGGTCGATCATGACCAAGGGCCGACCGGAAATCAGAGTGGCGAGGATGGCGGGCACCGACTCGGCCGTTGGTTCGAGATCGACCGCAACCGGGCGTGCCCCGTGTGACCCACGTAGGCGAAGTTCGCGGACCAATGCGTCGGTCCGGAGTTCGAGTTCGGCGAAAGTGATCCGGTCGCGCGGAGTCACGACGGCAACGGCGTCGTGCTGCATAGAGGTGACTCGGCGCCACCTCGACTCGATCGTCTCGTCGATGACTGCATAGCGAGTGCGTTCTAGACCTAAGTCGACAACCTTCATCACAGTAGCTCCGTCCGACTTTCAGCTATCTTTTAGCAAAGACTACATAAGGTTTGTGAAGTAGGTCCATAACAAACCAAAAGTAGTTTTACATACCGCCCCATCCTCCAGTCCGTCAGCTCCGAATGTCTTGAGGAACCAATGCCGATCGAGCGTTGTACAGACGAGGAGCAGTGACATGAAGTGGTCGGGGCGAAGTGCGATTGCGATTGCGGGAGTGTGCGCCGCAGCGACGATGTTTTCGGGAACCGCGCAGGCGAGCCCACTCTGGGAACCCTTGCAGCCGGTGGCGAACCTGGACGTCGCGCGCTACGTAGGGGAATGGAACCAGGTGGCGGCGATTCCTCAGCCCTTCAACCTCGCGTGCGCGAGGGACACCCGGGCGAGTTACGGGATCGTCGATTCGTCGAACGTGAGCGTGAAGAACACGTGTACGACGTGGACCGGTCAAGCCAACGAGATCGTCGGGAATGCCCGAGTTACCGACCCAGCAACGGGTGCCCAGTTGCATGTGAGCTTCCCCGGGGTGCCCTCACAGGAAAGCTTGGACGGCCCACCCAACTACATCGTCACCTACATTGCCGACGACTATTCATGGGCACTGGTGGGCGATCCGCTCAGGCTTTCCGGGTTCGTGCTCTCACGGTCGGCGGTCATCGACGCGGCAGGCTGGAGTGAGATCCGCCGGGTCGCCGAATCCCGTGGATACAACGCATGCACGATCCTGACGTCACCGACCACCGAGGGCACGTCGGACATCCGTCCGCTCTGCACGGTGTGAGTCTGCTGTCAGCGTGAACCTTCCGGAGCCACACTCCACTACGATCACTGATCGGTACGTGTGGTTTCGGAAGGTTGTGTGGTGGCGAAGAAGCAGATTCCCGTAATAGTCGTCGCAGGCTTTCTCGGTTCGGGCAAGACGACGCTGCTCAACCATCTTCTGCGTAACAACGACGGTGTACGCATCGGCGTGATCGTCAACGACTTCGGATCCGTCAACATCGACTCGATGATGGTCGCCGGTCAGGTCGATTCGATGGTCTCTCTCAGCAACGGCTGTTTGTGCTGCGCTGTCGACGTCTCGGACATGGACGAGATGCTGAACAAGTTGGCGCACCGGCAGTCCGGGATCGACGTGATCGTCATCGAGGCCAGCGGGCTTGCCGAGCCGCGGAACATGATTCGACTCGTCCTCGGAAGTGAGAACCCGTCTGTCGTCTACGGCGGCCTGGTGGTCCTGGTCGACGGAGCCAATTTCTCCACCGTTCGCCGCGAACATCCCGAGCTCGATCAACATGTCCGCCTGGCAGACCTGGTGGTAGTCAACAAGATCGACAGCGTTCCGGTCGCCGAACGCGAGCGATTCACGGCCGAAATTCGTAAGTTGAATCCGCGAGCGCCGATGGTGGAAACCTCGCACTCGCGGATAGACCCCGCTCTGTTGTTCGATACCGGCGAGGTGACCCCTCCGGCTCCGGGCGATCAACTGAGCCTCGACGAGCTCCTGCGCGACGGGCACGACGACGATCACGAGGACGGCTCGTGTCATCACGATCACCTGCACCACCGCTACGAATCGGTTGATTTCGCATCGGAGACGCCTCTCGATGCCAGGGCTCTGACGCACTTTCTCGAGAATCAGCCGTCGGGTGTTTACCGCATCAAGGGCTTCGTGAACTTCGAGATTCCGGGCTACACAGGAAAATTCGAGATCCAATCGGTGGGTGATCATGTCCGGATCACGCCGCTGCGATGGAAGTCGGGCGAACCTCGAACCACGCAACTGGTCGTGATCGGTGCCGGGATGGATTCGGGGGCGGTCGGCAGCGCGCTCCGCGCCTGCGTGCGCGAAGAAACGGTCGAACCGCACCCCGACGCCATGCTGGGATTGCACCGCTATACCGTCGGGGCGTGAGTGAATCAGCTGTATCCGTGTACGAAGCGATTCGGCGACGGCGAGACGTTCGCGCCGAGTTCTCGGGAGAGATCGTCCCCGACGAAACTCTGATGCGCATTCTCGACGCCGCCCATCGCGCGCCGAGCGTGGGAAACACGCAACCGTGGGATTTCGTCGTCGTTCGTAATCCGGAGACGCTCGACACCTTCGCGGCACACGTCGCCGATGCCCGGGTGAAATTCGCGCAGTCCTTGCCCGAGGATCGCCGCTCGACGTTCGACCCCATCAAGATCGAGGGAATTGCCGAGAGTGGTACCGGCATCGTCGTCACTTACGACCCGTCGCGCGGTGGCCCGAACATCCTCGGCCGTCATACCGTCGACGACACCGGGCTGTTCTCGGCGGTGCTGGCAATTCAGAATTTGTGGCTCGCCGCGGTAGCCGAGGAGATCGGCATCGGCTGGGTTTCGTTCTACGACGAGAAGTACCTCACCGAACTCATGGGCATTCCGTCACCCGTTCGCCCCATTGCGTGGCTGTGCGTCGGGAAGGTGACCGAGTTTCAACAGGTTCCGGATCTCGAACGCTTCGGATGGCGACAGCGCCGGCCATTGGCCGACGCTGTCCATTACGAAACCTATTGAGTTGTACCGGGCGGCGTTGCGCGCGGGGCGGCGGTGTGGCCTAGCGTGCGGGACGGCCACCGGTGGAGCCTGCGGTGCGAGCG
>NZ_BCWH01000003.1:211057-247365 GCF_001653035.1 Rhodococcus sp. YH3-3
CGCCGGCGCTGCCTGCGCGAGCGGTGCGACCACTGCGGTGCAGGTAAGCCTTGTGCTCGGCCGGCGGATCGACGTGGACGACCAACTCGACGTCGTCGACGTGGACGCCACGCGCTGCGACGTCGGTGGCGACGAGGACGCGCGCTTCACCGGCGGAGAATGCCGCCAGGTTACGGTCGCGAGCAGCCTGCGAGAGGTTGCCGTGAAGGTCAACGGACGGGATGCCCGACTCGGTGAGCTGGCGAGCCAACTTGCGAGCCTGGTGCTTGGTGCGCATGAACAGGATGCGACGACCGGTACCGGAAGCGAGCTTCTCGACCAGAGCCTTCTTGGCTTCGACGCCGTCGACGTCGAACACGTGGTGCGTCATTGCGGCGACGGGGGAGTTGGCCTCGTCGACCGAATGCATGACCTCGTTCTTGAGGAAACGCTTGACGAGCTTGTCGACGCCGTTGTCCAGCGTTGCCGAGAACAGTAGACGCTGCCCGTCCTGCGGGGTGGACGAGAGGATGCGGGTGACGACGGGCAGGAAGCCGAGGTCGGCCATGTGGTCGGCCTCGTCGAGCACGGTGATCTCGACGGCGTCGAGACTGACGAACTTCTGCTTCATGAGGTCTTCGAGGCGACCGGGGCAGGCGACGACGATGTCGACTCCGGCCTTGAGAGCCTGAACCTGGCGGTGCTGCGAGACACCACCGAAGATCGTGGTCACGCGCAAGTCGTATGCGGCGGCCAACGGTTCGAGGGTTGCGGTGATCTGGGTGGCGAGCTCACGCGTCGGTGCGAGCACCAGGCCGAGCGGTCGACCCGGACGACGCTTTCCTCCGGACAGTTCGCCGGCGAGGCGGGAGACCATGGGGATGGAGAACGCGAGGGTCTTGCCGCTTCCGGTCTTTCCGCGGCCCAGTACGTCGCGCCCCGAGAGAGTGTCGGGGAGGGTGTCGATCTGGATCGGGAACGGAGAAGTGATTCCGCCGTCTTCGAGAGCTTTCACCAGCGGTGCGCGCACACCGAGGGCTGCGAAGGTGGTAGCGGGCGTAGAGATGTCAGACAAGTGTGTTCAGAGCCTTTCGGGCACGTGTTCGTGCCCGGATGCCGACACGGAATTAACCGGTCGAACAATCAAGCACAGTGGTGGCGGCGCTGCCGGTCGGCAGGCTTCTTCGCCGTAAGAAGAGCGGGTGCATTGAGCACTCAGCAAGAAAATTTGCGTTCTACGACGCTGGATGCCCGATTTCAGGCACCTAGTGATCGCAACTCTACCTTCCCGGAGCGTTCGACCTACAACCCGACCCATTCGGAGACGCCGTTCGCGAAGTGTTGCCGCTTCCAGATCGGTACCTCGTGCTTGATGCGCTCCACCAGTTCGGCGCACGCGGCAAACGCCTCCGCTCGATGCGGCGCGGCGACGGCGGCGACCAGTGCGAGGTCGCCGATCTCGAGGTGACCGACGCGATGGATCGCGGCAACCGGCAGGCCGGTCGAGGCCGCAACCTCTTGGCAGCACGTCTCGAGGAAGCGTTCGGCATCCGGATGCGCTTGGTACTCCAACGCCGAAACCGCTTGACCTCCATCGTGATTGCGCACCGTTCCCGTGAACACCACAACAGCGCCGTTCTTCGGACCGGCAACGGCGGCGTCGACGGTGTCTGCGTGAATCGGTTGCTCGGAGATCCGAGCCAATAGCTCACTCATCGTGCGCTCCTCCGCCTGCGACCTGCGCGAGCAGGTGATCGATGATGGGTCCGAGGACGGCGAGACCGTCCTTCACTCCACCGGGAGAACCCGGAAGATTGACGATGACCGTCGTACCTGTGAGACCTGCCACACCACGGCTCAGCGACGCGTGCGGTGTCTTCTCGAGGCCCTTGGTCCGGATCGCTTCTGCGACGCCGGGCAACTCACGGGTCAAGACTGCCCGGGTAGCTTCCGGGGTGGCATCCGTGGGGGAAGCCCCGGTGCCGCCGGTACTGATGACGAGTGACGGGGAGCCCTCCTTGGCGTCAGCGATGCCCGCCGCGATGTCTGCGTCGGCGTACACAAGCGGTCCACGTACCTCGAAGTCCCGTTCACGTAGCCAGGTCGCGATCGTGGGTCCGGTGGTGTCGGGTCTGGTGCCGTTCGCACCGCCGGTGGAAGCCACGAGGACGGTCGCGGACCGTGCCGAGGTGAAGGTGTGCGCCGGAGCTGTCTGTGCGTTCTGAGTGTCGCGGGTCCAATGTCCGCGTTTACCACCGTCTTTGGTGAGCAGACGAACACCGTTCATGGTAGCTCCGGGGTCCACCGCTTTGACCATGTCGTGCAAGGTCAGGCCGGCTACCGCGACGGCGGTGAGTGCTTCCATCTCGACGCCGGTCTGTCCGCGAGTCTTCGCCGTCGCCTCGACGGTGATCGATGTTTCGGTGAACCCGAATTCCACCTTGACCGACGAGAGCGCGAGTTGATGACACAGCGGGATCAGTTCGGAGGTCTTCTTCGCACCGGCGATTCCGGCGATGCGCGCGGTGGTGAGGACATCAGCCTTGGGCATGCCGTCGGCGCGGACGAGGCGAACTACCTCGGCGGTCGTGACGAGTTCACCGGCAGCGACGGCGATACGCGTCGTCTCGGCCTTGGCGCTGACGTCGACCATGCGCGCTCGGCCCTCGCTGTCGACGTGTGTCAATTCGGTCATCAGTGTCCTTTGAACAGATCGAGTGAATCAGATCGAGGAAGTCGAGAGCGGGACGACGTCGACGAGATCGCCCGCGCCGAGCTCGGTCACGGCGGCGGGGATGTCGATCAGGACGTCGGGGCAACGAGTTCGATTCCGTCCGCAGTTCTGCGTGCCCGCAGGAACTGCCGCTTGCCGTCCACCGAACGCAGCGGTGCCGTCAACGGGAGTCGCTCGCGCGGGATCTCGGGCAGGCCCGCGGCCCGGCGCAGTTCGCCCCGTGCGAAGACCTCGAAGGAGACCATGGTGCTCACCGGGTTGCCCGGGAAGCTCAGTACCGGCACTTCGTTCACCACTGCAGTGCCTTGCGGACCGCCCGGCTGCATTGCGACGTGGCCGAAGTGTGCTCCCAGAGGCGTGAGAGTTTCCTTCACCACCTCGAAGTCGCCCATGGACACTCCGCCGGAGGTGAACACCAGATCAGCGACCGAGGTTGCGTACGAGAGCAATTCGCGGAACTCGGCGGGGTCGTCGCTGCTTCGGGCGACGGATACGACATCGGCGCCGTTGGCTTCGGCCAATGTTGCCAAAGCTGGACCGTTGGAATCGTAGATCTCACCGGGTTCGAGAGTTGTTCCGGCACTTTTCAGTTCGGCGCCCGTCGTAATTATCGCGACCCGTGGCTTCGTGTAGGTGTCGAGCGAGGCCAGGCCCACAGCACTCAGCGCGGCGATATGGCGAGGTTCCAAGTGCGTTCCGGCCGTGACCAGTAGCATTCCGGCGGTGATGTCGCTGCCACGTTCGCGTACGAATTCGCCTACCGACCTGCCCCGTTCGATCGTGACGACGTGCTCGGTGACACCCGTTGTGTCCTCGACCGGAACAACGGCGTCGGCACCCTCGGGGAGCGGAGCACCGGTCATGATGCGAAATGCCGATCCTGGAAGGTGTTTCGGTGGTTTTCCGCTTCCAGCGGCGATCACGCCTCGAACCGTCAGTGTGGTCGGAACCGAGGCCACAGAAGCAGCATCGACGGCATACCCGTCCATCTGCGAGTTGCGGAAGAGTGGCAGGTCTACCGGCGATGCGATATCCGAGCAAGTTATGCGCCCCAACGCTTCTGCCGTCGGAACTGCCGTCGGAGAGAGGGTGTGCAGGCCGGTGAGCAATCCGGAGATGTGCGACGCGTGTTCCTCGACCGAACGCGCGCTCATGACAGTAACCTCGACAACCTCGACATGTTTTGATCCTAGGCGGTGTGGTCCGTCCGACACACGGAGTACGGCTTTCGGTCATACTGGAGCAATACGGAAGTTGGTGAAGTGATGACAGTGGTCTCGATGGGAATTCCCACCGTGCGGTTCGACGCTGCCTCCCTCGCCGGTCGTCCCGAGACGGATCTCCTGGTCGACAGGTTCGGGCGTGTTGCCAGAGATCTGCGAGTCTCGATCACCGAGAAGTGTTCACTTCGTTGCACGTATTGCATGCCGGAGGAAGGTTTGCCGGCCATCGCTGCGGAAGATCTTCTGAGTGCCGACGAGATCATTCGAGTAGTCGGAATCGGCGTCGAACGAGTCGGTATTCGCGAGGTGAGATTCACCGGCGGCGAACCGCTGATGCGTAGTGACCTCGAAAAGATCATCGGGGGGTGCGCCGCGCGCGTGCCAGGAATTCCACTTTCCATGACTACCAACGCCGTTGGGCTCGAACATCGTGCGGCGAAGTTGGCTGCAGCTGGTTTGACTCGCATCAATGTTTCCCTGGATTCGGTTGATCGCGCCCATTTCGCTGAATTGACGCGTCGAGACAGGTTGCCGTCCGTTCTCGCGGGAATTCGAGCGGCAGCTGCGGCCGGGCTCGCGCCACTGAAGATCAATGCGGTGCTGATGCGTGAAACGCTCCACGGCGCGGCGGATCTTTTGCAGTGGTGCCTCGAAGCCGGCGTCGAATTGCGCTTTATCGAGCAAATGCCTCTGGACGCAGACCATGCATGGGCACGCGAGAACATGGTGACCGCGGCTGAATTGTTGTCCGTTTTGGGAAGCCGTTTCGAATTGGAAGCAATCGGCCGTGAAGATCCGTCGGCTCCTGCCGAAGAATGGCGTGTCGACGGGACCACGATGACGGTAGGGATCATCGCTTCCGTGACCCGCTCGTTCTGCAGTGAATGCGATCGGACGCGAATGACCGCAGAGGGAACAATTCGGTCATGTCTGTTCAGTGACCGTGAAGTTGATCTGCGTGCCGCGCTCAGGGCCGGAGCAAGTGACGACGAACTAGCGGATTTGTGGCGCGGTGCGATGTGGAACAAATGGGCAGGGCACGGCATCGACGCCGCGGACTTCGTTCCGCCCGAAAGAAGTATGGGAGCGATCGGTGGCTGATCCGCATTCGATCTCGGTTCGTTACTTTGCTGCTGCAGCGGATGTATCCGGTTGCCGTAGCGAGGTAGTCGCCATTTCGCCCGACAACACACTTGCCGAGTTGGTGGCGGTCTTGGTCGGACGATACGGATCGGAGATGGAGCGAGTGCTGTCGGTCTCGGCTTTCCTCGTCGGTGACGAGTTGACCCGCGACGTCTCTCGAGCCTCCGGTAGCGCTGTCGATATTCTTCCGCCTTTCGCTGGAGGCTAGTCCGAGAATTGCCGGCGTAGCTATTTGTGGGCTGCCGACGTATTGTCCTTTTTCGGTTTGCCGGTCCAAATATTTATATCTTGATCACTCCAGCTCAAGTGGCATCTATCTCCGTTTTCTCCATTGTTGGTCAATTGTCCAGCATTGGTCGTTTTGTTTAGTTTCTCCTACTTTTGGGGGAGCGAATGCACTTCGAATTGCCAAGGTGAATTGTCATCTGTTTGGATGACAAAAGAAATACCTTCGCTGTTGGTAATTGTCGACATGTGTTAATTTTGGCGCAATTCCACTCGGGATATGTGAAAGGTATTTCAATGTCGATTAATTCCACGCGCCGTGTCGGAGTCGTCGTAGCGCTCCTCGGAGCAGCTGCACTCACCGCTCCGGCAATTGCTACTGCGCTTCCGTCCACCGGTTCTCTCGGCTCTTCTGCGCCGGAAGCCTCGTGCTCGACCCTGTCCACCGAAGCGACGCCGAACGGGTGGGGCATCCCGTTCACCGACGAGAAGGATCAGACCGCGTCGTATTCGGCCGACAACGTTCTCGACAAGGACGGTTCACTGAAGCTGGCCGTCGACGGTACCGGCGATCGTTCGGTTTCCTACCATTCGGCCGGCGGTATCAAGTTGTCCGACGCAGTCGGCAAGGCGATCGGCTTTGCCGAGCGCGCCGCCACGCCGACTGCGGCGTTCCAGCTCCGCCTCACCGGAACGACCGGCGGAAAGTTCGAGAACGGATTCACCACCCTGGTGTGGGTCCCGGGACCCGACGCCACGCCGACGGCTGACGGCGGCGTTCACGCGGATCTCCAGAAGGGCGTGTGGTGGAGCACTCAGAACATCGACGGCGCCAAGGACCGCGTGTCAGTGCCTTTGGCTGACATCGTCGCCGCGAACCCGAACGCGGTAGTCGACCACTACGGCGTCAGTGTGGGCACCGGTTCCGCCGCCACGTCGACGCTGGTCGATGCAGTGCAGTTCAACGGATGCACCACCAACTTCGCGAAGAAGGATCCGGCTTCGGGAACGGGTTCGCTGGGCGACGTCTTCGGCAGCCTGTTCGGTAGCTAGTCGCTGGTAAGAGCTCTGGTAGGAGTTACTTCCACCAGTCATCGAGGGGTGTGACCGGCACCGTGCGCTTGTGACGAGTGTTGGTGAACATCTTCTCGAGCTTCTCGGCTACCTCGGAGGAAACGTCCTTTCCTTCGAGGTAGTCGTCTATCTGTGAGTACGTGACGCCGAGGGCAACTTCGTCGGGTAGCGCGGGTCGGTCGTCCTCCAGGTCGGCGGTCGGCACCTTGCGCCACGTGCTCTCGGGTGCGCCCAATTCCTGCAGCAATGCAGCGCCCTGGCGTTTGCTCAAGCCGGTGAGCGGCGTGATGTCGACACCGCCGTCACCGAATTTCGTGAAGAAGCCGGTAATCGCTTCTGCGGCGTGGTCGGTACCGATCACGAGATAGCCGAGCTGACCGGCAATCGCATACTGGATGACCATTCGTTCGCGCGCCTTGATGTTGCCGCGGACGAAGTCGCGTAGTTCGCCGTTCCCCAACGCCTCGGAGGCCTCACGGGCCGTCGCGTCGGCGCCAGGCTTGACGTTGACCGTGAGAGAGCGGTCCGGCTTGATGAAGCCGAGCGCGATCTGAGCGTCGGATTCGTCAGCCTGAGCGCCATAGGGGAGTCGAACGGCGACGAACTCGGCCTCGTGGCCTTCTTCACGAAGTTCCGTGACCGCGCGTTGGGCGAGGGCTCCGGCGAGCGTGCTGTCCTGACCGCCGCTGATTCCCAGAACGAACCCTTTGGCGGGGGTCGAGCGCACGTAGTCCTTCAGGAACTGGACTCGCGCGCGAACCTCCGCTGCGGCGTCGATTGTCGGCTTTGTGCCGAGTTCTTCGATGATGCTTTCACGCAGTGTGGCCATGAATGGACTCTAGCGATGTGAGCAGGCGCGTGCAGTGCCACCGTATCCGGGGCGGTACGGTCGCGCACATGAGTGCGAACAACGTTCTGGTGGTCAGTGCGACGAAGTCGGAAGCGGCATACGTGCCGCAAGGATACGAACTGCTGATCACGGGGATTGGAAAGGTCAGTGCTGCAACAGCAGTCGCCTCTGCTCTCGCGCGGTACGAGCGGGATGATCTGCCGCTGGTCGTCAACATCGGGACAGCCGGTGCGCTGCACGCGCACCACGGCGGCCTCTATGTTCCCGGCGTCGTCATCAATCACGACATCAGCAGCACCGCGATCCGAGCGCTGGGGCACGACGTCGCGGACCGTTTGGTGCTCGCCGGCGGTGACGACTCGGTGTTGGCGACCGGCGACGCATTCATCGCCGACGCTGCAACCCGGGACGCCCTTGCGCAGCGAGCCGATCTGGTCGACATGGAGGGATTTGCCATCGCATTCGCCGCGCAGGCAGCGGGTGCTACCTGCCGACTCGTCAAACACGTCAGCGATCACGCGGACGACTCGGCCTTGGACTGGCCCGCGATGATCGATGCCAGCGCCCGCGAGTTGGGGCGCTGGCTGCTCGACAACGTCTGATCGAGCCTGCAGCGTCTGGTCAAGCCTGCGCAGTCAGTATCAATCCGGTGTCGTCGGGCTTGCGCAGGGTCAGCGTGTCGGCGTCGACGGTGTAGCTCACTTCGCCGTCGAGCACCGCCAGTATCTGGCGCTCGATGTCCATGTTCTCCTCGGGGCAAGCCATACGCGTGGTTGCCATCGGCGTGAACGTGACTGTGGTGTCGGACGTCTGGGCGCTTCCGGTCATGCGATTGCATCCGGTGCTCCCGCTGACCGAACCGTCTGCGGCAATCGTCAGTTCGGGAGCTGACGTCTCCAGAGCCAGGCTCGTACTGATCGCATCGGGACTGATGAGGGACGTGACAGTCCACGTCGTGCCCTGCAGCGGTCGATCCGGCGTGACGATTTTCTTGTCCTGCAGGGTGACTGTGGCGTCCTTCGATGTCAGGACGAGGGTGTCGCCGTCGAGGCTCCACGCCGGCGCAGCGGTCAGCAATGTTGTTGTCCAGGAGTCGGACTCGGCGATGCCGGGAGGGCAGCCCATCATGGTCGACGCCATGGTGCCGGTGGTCAGCGTGCCGTCGGTGAACTCGACCGAACCGTTTGCCGTGTTGCATCCGGCGCTCGCGGACACTCGACCGGCCTGGCTGAAGTCGAGAGTCAGCGGGCCGCCGCCGGGAATTTGTGTTCCATCCACGGAGGTCGAGATGAACACACGACCGGAGGGATCCGTCTTGTCTTCAGGGGAGTCGGACGAAGCGGAGCAACCACTTACCGCGGCGATGGTCAGGAGGCCGATGACGGCTGCAGCGATGCGCATGGGCTCACATTAAGTGGTGGGACGGATCTGGGGAGTCAACATCGAGTAACGCGCCGGGCAAGGTCTTCCCAGCCGGCCGCCAGGCGCTCGGTGGTCATCCCGAGATCGCGCACCTGATGAAGGACGAGCGACGCTTCGAGCGGTGCCAACAGTGCTGAAGCGAGCAGATCGAGGTCGCCCTCGACGCCGGCTCCTCGAAGAAGCCCGATGACGTGAGCGATGCCGAGAGCCCGGGCCGGACCGCCAAAGCGGTATTCAGGAGCGTTTTCCGCCGCTCGGAGGACTTCGCCCTGTACTTCCACCATGGCAATCCGGGCTCGTCCGAACGCGATGAGGCGCTCGATCGGCGGCGCGCCCGGACCCAACGGTGGGGGGCCGAACATGAATGCCTGCTGCAGTTCTCGCTCGGTGTGATCGAGCAGTGCCTGCATCAGTCCCGATCGATTGCCGAAGCGCCGAAAAACTGTGCCCTTGCCCACACCGGCCCGGCACGCGACAGCGTCCATCGTCACCGCGTCGACACCTCGCTCGGCAACGAGGAGGGCTGCGGCGTCGAGCAGAAGTACGCGGTTACGTGCTGCGTCACCGCGCTCGACCGGCGCGGCGCCGATCTGGGGGAGGGGGATTGCGCTCACGGGATCAGGTTACAGGGCCGGGGAATGTAAGTGGACCGCGGTCCGTTTAGTTGATATAACTTTCAACCGGAGCCACCAACCGCACCACTCTCGAAGGAAACTCGCTATGTCACAGACCAATGTTCTCGTTCTCGTCGGCAGCCTGCGCGCCGGATCCGTCAACCGCCAGCTTGCCGAGACGGCTGTGTCCGCCGCACCCGAGGGTGCCACGCTGACGGTCTTCGAAGGCCTCGCCGACGTCCCCTTCTACAACGAAGACATCGACGTCGAGGGTGCTTCCATCCCCGCTGTCGACGCACTGCGCTCCGCTGCGAGCGATGCGGACGCGTTCCTGCTCGTCACCCCCGAGTACAACGGCACCATTCCCGCAGTTCTGAAGAACGCCATCGACTGGATCTCGCGTCCGTACGGTGTCGGTGCAGTCAAGGACAAGGCTGTCGCAGTCATCAGCGCTTCGCCCAGCGGCAACGGCGCCAAGTGGGCACACGAAGACACCACCAAGGCGGTCCGTATCGCCGGCGGCAAGGTCGTCGAGGACACTGCACTGAGCATCGGTGGAACCGGCGCACTGTTCGGTGAGCTGCACCCGCGTGAGAACGCAGAGGTGCTCGCTCAGGTCTCCAAGGTCGTCTCCGACCTCGTCGACGCCGGCAAGCAGCTCGTCAACGCGTAATTCGTTTCACGAATGAGGGCCATGCCGGAAGGTGTGGTCCTCACTCGTATGCGCGCTAGAGCCCTTCGCGTTCCATCGCGTCGTCGACCGCGTCGCGAACCGACTCGAAATCCTTGCCGGCCATCATCGCTTCGCCCATCGCAGCATCGATACGGTCGGCGACGGCGGCGTACCGACGCTCCCAGTTCTCCTTGTCCTCCCGCCAGTAACCCATCACGTGCATGCGGTTTGCCGGGATTTCCCATGTTCGACGCAGGTGAGTGCGGATGCGTCTGGCGGCCGCGGCCTCGACTGCACACCAGATGTAGCCCTCGCCGGGAGGCAGGGCAGCGCCGGCCAATTCGGCGAGCAGCGAGTCCGATTCCTCGATCCATCGGTAGTGAGCGTCGGCGCGCGTCGTGAACGTCTGCTGTTCGCTCGGCGCGGGTACCTGCGCGATGACGTGGATCGGTAGACCGTCGGGTGCTTCTTCGAGAATTCGCCCGATCGCGGGCAGAGCGGCGTGATCGGCGACCATCAGCAGCCAGTCGCAACCTGCCGGCGGCGTGAACCACCCGCTCGCCGTCGAGAGGTGAACGGTCTCGCCCGGTTGCGCAGTCGCGGCCCAGAGTGCCGCGCCGCCGTGGCCGTGGAGAACGAAGTCGATCTCCAGCTCGTTCTTCGACGGCTGCCAGCGCCGGACCGTGTAACTACGGGCGTGAGGGGGAATGAGAGGGAATCTGACGAGCACCCGTTCGTCCGGGCTACCACTCGTCTCGAAGTCGCTCAGGCCCTCCCCGCCGAAGGTGATTCGGCGCATCAACGGTGTCACCTGCTGTGTTCTCGTCACGGTTGCCTCGTGGCGTGGAGCCTCGTCCTTCGGGGGTGTTTCCACGACGCTCATGGTAGGTCCGTGGCGCGGCTCCCAGAGGCTGGCGAGCACAAAAAGAAACTGTGACGCGCGACACGCCGACGCGCCGGGAAATGAAGGCGCTGAACTGGGGCGACCTGGGAATTCCAACGATGTGACTCACAACATCTCGCGTTATGTGTTTCTGTCGGCCACTAGGTGTAGTGTCTTGAGCACTGAGAGACCACAACGCGGAACGCTTCGAGCGAGACTCCGGCAATCGGTCGTATCGGTGCTGAACATCACTACATCGGCCTTTGTTGGCTAAGCGAAAGAGGGACTCTCATGAGCATCACCGTCTACACCAAGCCCGCTTGCGTTCAGTGCAATGCCACCTACCGCGCCCTGGACAAGGCCGGTCTCGAATACAACGTCATCGACATCACCGAGGATGCCGAAGCCCGCGACTACGTCATGGCTCTCGGGTACCTCCAGGCACCCATCGTGGTTGCCGGTGAAGATCACTGGTCGGGCTTCCGTCCCGATCGCATCAAGACCCTGACCGTCGCTGCTTGAAGCGCCGCAGTGTCGGCGGTGGACACCTCCGCCGACACATCTGAGTAGTTCCGGGCACCGTACAAGAAAATGGTGACAACCGATGACTTCGCTGGTCTATTTTTCCAGCGTGTCGGAGAACACCCACCGATTCGTTCAACGTCTCGGCCTGCCTGCGACACGTATACCTATCCATGACCGTGACGGCTCATTTCGTGTAGACGAGCCCTATGTGCTGATTCTGCCCACCTATGGTGGCGGGGTCACCGTGACAGGGCGCGACACCAGTTATGTACCGAAGCCGGTCATTCGTTTTTTGAACAATCCACACAACAGGTCGTTGATCAGAGCAGTGATCGCGGCGGGAAACACCAATTTCGGTGAGTCCTTTTGCTATGCAGGAAACATCATTTCCCAGAAATGCCACGTTCCTTTTCTATACCGGTTCGAACTCATGGGCACTGCCGAGGACGTCGACCGGGTACGAGAAGGCTTGGGGGAGTTCTGGAATCATCTCGAAACAGAGAAGGAGCACGGGCAGTGGCGCCAACCATCACTGACACGATCGCGGCAGGAAGCGTAGAGCGTGATGCGCGCGGCGGCGATTCCACCAACGGTCTCGACTACCACGCACTCAACGCCATGCTCAACCTGTACGGCGCCAACGGTGAGATCCAGTTCGAGATGGATGTCGCTGCAGCCCGTCAGTACTTCTTGCAGCACGTCAACCAGAACACCGTGTTCTTCCACAACCTCGACGAGAAGCTGGACTACCTCGTCGAGGAAAACTATTACGAGCCCGAGGTTCTCGATCAGTACTCACGTACTTTCGTGAAGTTCCTGATCGATCACGCGTACGCCAAGAAGTTCCGCTTCCCGACGTTCCTGGGTGCATTCAAGTACTACACCTCCTACACGCTCAAGACCTTCGACGGTAAGCGCTACCTCGAGCGTTTCGAAGATCGTGTCTGCATGGTTGCGCTCACCCTGGCCGCAGGCAACGAAGACCTGGCCGTCGAACTCGTCGACGAGATCATCGCCGGACGCTTCCAGCCCGCCACCCCGACGTTCCTGAACTCGGGCAAGAAGCAGCGCGGTGAGCCCGTGTCCTGCTTCCTGCTTCGTATCGAAGACAACATGGAGTCCATCGGTCGCTCCATCAACTCGGCACTGCAGCTGTCCAAGCGCGGTGGCGGAGTTGCCTTGCTGCTCACCAACGTTCGTGAGCACGGCGCCCCGATCAAGAAGATCGAGAACCAGAGTTCGGGTGTCATCCCGATCATGAAGCTTCTCGAGGACTCGTTCTCCTACGCCAACCAGTTGGGTGCGCGTCAGGGTGCCGGTGCTGTGTACCTGCATGCGCACCACCCCGACATCTACCGGTTCCTCGACACCAAGCGTGAGAACGCCGACGAGAAAATCCGTATCAAGACGCTCTCACTCGGCGTCGTGATCCCGGACATCACGTTCGAGCTGGCGAAGAAGAACGAGGACATGTACCTGTTCTCGCCGTACGACGTCGAGCGCATCTACAGAGTTCCGTTCTCCGACATCAACGTCTCCGAGAAGTACTACGAGATGGTCGACGACAAGCGAATTCGCAAGTCCAAGATCAAAGCTCGCGAGTTCTTCCAGACCGTCGCCGAATTGCAGTTCGAATCGGGCTACCCCTACATCATGTTCGAGGACACGGTGAACCGGGCAAACCCGATCGAAGGCAAGATCACGCACTCGAACCTGTGCTCGGAGATCCTGCAGGTTTCGACGCCTTCACTGTTCAACGACGACCTGTCCTACTCGAAGGTCGGCAAGGACATCTCCTGCAACCTGGGTTCTCTGAACATCGCGAAGACCATGGACTCGCCCGACTTCGCCAAGACCATCGAAGTGTCGATCCGCGGATTGACGGCGGTGTCCGACCAGACGCACATCTACTCGGTGCCGTCGATCGAGCAGGGCAACAACGACTCTCACGCCATCGGCCTCGGTCAGATGAACCTGCACGGATACCTTGCTCGTGAGCGGATCTTCTACGGCAGCGAAGAAGGCATCGACTTCACGAACATCTACTTCTACACCGTGCTCTTCCACGCACTGCGTGCGTCGAACAAGATCGCCATCGAGCGCGGCTCGTACTTCAAGGGTTTCCCGGAGTCGAAGTACGCCTCGGGTGAATTCTTCGACAAGTACACCGATCAGGCTTGGGAGCCGGCAACCGACAAGGTTCGCGGACTCTTCGCCGATGCGAAGCTGCACATCCCCACCCAGGACGACTGGCGTGAGCTGAAGGCTTCGGTTCAGAAGCACGGTATCTACAACCAGAACCTTCAGGCCGTCCCGCCGACCGGCTCGATCTCGTACATCAACTACTCCACCAGCTCCATCCACCCGGTGGCGTCGAAGATCGAGATCCGCAAGGAAGGCAAGATCGGCCGCGTCTACTACCCGGCGCCCTACCTGACCAACGACAACCTGGAGTACTACCAGGATGCCTACGAAATCGGGTACGAGAAGATCGTCGACACCTATGCTGCCGCAACGCAACACGTCGACCAGGGCCTGTCGCTGACGCTGTTCTTCAAGGACACCGCAACCACTCGCGACATCAACAAGGCGCAGATCTACGCGTGGCGTAAGGGCATCAAGACGCTGTACTACATCCGTCTGCGTCAGATGGCACTCGAAGGCACCGAGGTAGAGGGCTGCGTTTCCTGCATGCTGTAAAGGGCTCCGCCCCCGTGCGCCTTTTCGGTAGTGGTTACTACCGAAAAGGCGCACAGGGGTATCAGGCCGGCGGACGGCCGGGACCGTGCATCTTGCCGGCATTCTTCGGCATACGACCGTGTTCGGTGAGTGCGCGCCGAAGGAGAAACTCGATCTGGGCGTTGGTACTTCGGAGATCGTCGGCCGCCCAGCGGGCAAGCGCGTCGTGCACCGCAGGATCCAACCGAAGCAGGATCTTCTTACGCTCCGATCTCGGAGCTGGATCCGTGGCCATGTGGCCTTTCCTTTACTGGTAGAGCGAACCGGTGTTCAGCACCGGTTGTGCGTCGCGGTCGCCGCACAGCACGACCAGAAGGTTACTGATCATCGTGGCCTTGCGTTCCTCGTCGAGTTCAACGACGTGCTTCTCCTCGAGCTGCTTGAGTGCCATGTCGACCATGGACACCGCGCCTTCGACGATTTGCTTGCGGGCGGCTATCACAGCACCCGCTTGCTGGCGCCGAAGCATCGCGCTGGCGATCTCCGGTGCATACGAGAGCCTGTTGATGCGTGTCTCGATAACTTCGACACCCGCCGCACGCACGCGGGCGTGAACCTCCTCCGACAAGGTGGTGGTGATGATATCGGCGTTCTCGCGCAACGAGACTCGGCCTTCGGCGTCGTACGGGTAGCTACCGGCGATATGGCGGACGGCCGCCTCGGTCTGTACGGAGACGAACTCCTCGTAATCGTCCACCTGGAACGAGGCGAGCGCTGTGTCGGCCACCTGCCAGACGACCACCGCCGAGATCTCGATGGGATTGCCGTCGGCGTCGTTCACTTTCGCCTGACCGGTCTCATGGTTTCGGATGCGCGTCGAGATCGATCGACGGACCGTCAGCGGGTTTGTCCATCGCAGTCCCGGCGTGCGCAAGGTGCCGCTGTACGAGCTTCCGAGAAGTTGCAGAACTCGGGCTTGATTAGGTTGCACCAAGGTCAGGCCCATCAGGAGGGGGAGTGACGCGATGAACAGCACCACTCCGACCGGAATCAGGGCGAAGAGTCCCAGAACTCCGCCAACGACGGACAGCGCGATTCCGGCCAGGAAGAGAAGGACGCCGCCGAGGAGCATCCAGCTGCCGGACAGGTCCCAGCCTGGGCGTTCGGCGATCGTTGTGGTGGCGACACCGGTCGGTTTCTCGGCCACGGTGGGTGTGCTGGTCATGCGAGACTCGCTTTCCATCGGTAAGTGATATTTAATTGATATCACATTTTTTGTACTCGTGGAGGGGTGCGTGCGACACATGTTGTTGTGTTGGCATCGCGAACCCGACACAACGGGTAGTGTTCAGGCAAGCCAACATTCGGCAGTATCTCTCTCGCTAGGTAGGAATTATGGTCAAGCTGGTCAGTCGCGTTTCCGCCATCAACTGGAATCGCGTCCAGGACGAGAAGGACGCCGAGGTATGGGATCGCCTCGTCAGCAACTTCTGGCTGCCCGAAAAGGTGCCGGTCTCCAACGACATCCCGTCCTGGGGAACGCTGACCGCGCAGGAGCAGCAGCTCACCATGCGCGTCTTCACGGGCCTGACGCTGCTCGACACCATCCAGGGAACGGTCGGCGCCGTCAGCCTCATCCCGGACGCGATCACTCCCCACGAAGAAGCGGTGTACACCAACATCGCCTTCATGGAATCGGTGCACGCGAAGAGTTACAGCTCGATCTTCTCGACGCTGTGCTCCACCCCCGACATCGACGACGCGTTCCGCTGGTCGGAGGAGAACCCCAACCTGCAGCGCAAGGCGCAGATCGTTCTCGACTACTACAACGGCGAGTCGCCGCTCAAGCGCAAGGTCGCATCGACGCTCCTCGAGAGCTTCCTCTTCTACTCCGGCTTCTACCTGCCGATGTACTGGTCCTCGCGAGCCAAGCTCACCAACACCGCAGACCTCATCCGCCTCATCATCCGCGACGAGGCTGTGCACGGGTACTACATCGGCTACAAGTACCAGAAGGGCCTCGAACAGCTCACCGAGGCCGAGCGTGAAGAGCTCAAGAACTACACGTTCGAGTTGCTCTTCGAGCTCTACGAGAACGAGGTCGACTACACCCAGGACCTCTACGACGGCGTCGGTCTGACCGAGGATGTCAAGAAGTTCCTGCGCTACAACGCCAACAAGGCGCTCAACAATCTCGGCTACGAAGGCCTCTTCCCGAAGGACGAGACGGACGTCAATCCGGCTATCCTGTCGGCACTTTCACCGAATGCGGACGAGAATCACGACTTCTTCTCCGGCTCGGGTAGCTCCTACGTCATCGGCAAGGCCGTCAACACCGAAGACGACGACTGGGATTTCTAGAGAGCGACCTACACGCCGAAGCCCGACTCCTGCACACGCGGGAATCGGGCTTCGGCCGTGTATTGAGAGCGGGCTAGCGCTGAAACCACGCTTCCGGCTTGTCCAGCAACGCTTTTGCGAGGCGCAGACGCGAGGTTTCCGTCATGTCCGAAGGCAGTGCGCTCGGCGCGAACCACGCGACCTCGAGGTTTTCGTCGTCCGCCACGTGTGCATCTCCGCCGGTCCACCTGGCCAGGAAACACACGTCGAGGTACTGAGTCACGTCGCCGTTGGGGTACGTAATGGGCTCTGTGACATCGACACTCGTGATCCGAACCAATTCGGCGTCGACGCCGGTTTCTTCCTTCGCCTCGCGCACCGCCGCCGCCGACGGTTCCTCCCCAGGCTCGAGAACGCCGGACACGACGGCCCACTGACCGTTGTCGGCGCGGCGGGTGAGCAGGACCCGACCGTCGTCGTCGCGGATCACGACGCTCACTCCGGACAGCCAGAGCGGCGCATGACCGACCTTCTCGCGCAGTGCAACAATGAATTCGGGGATCGGCATGTCAGAACCCGACCGTCACAGTTGTGGCGAGCCGCTTCGAATGTCGGAGTTGTGGTTCGTTCCGGTCAGCTCGCATATCCGTTCAAGGTTCCCTTCAAGTCCGCCAATACGGCACGGGCAGCAGTCATCCCGTTTCCGTTCCAGATGTCGTCTTCCGCTACGAACACACGTCGGTCTGTGGCAGCGGCGAGGTCCTGCCACTGGTCGCTCTTCATGATCTCGGTGCCGTAGGTACGGCCGTTCGGCCCGTCGAAGAGGACGTAGATCAAGTCCCCTTCGGCGGCGCTGAGATCGTCGGCCGGAATCGGTGCCGTGGTCGCATCGGTCAATCGCTGCGCCGGTGGGCGCCGGACGCCGACGTCGCTGAGGATCTGTCCGGCGAAGGATGCAGGGCCCTCGATCTGTAGGTCCTTCGAACCGAACCGAACCACTGATGCCTGCGTCTGCGATGCATTCAATGCGTCGCCGAGCTGCACGACGTCCTGCTGGTAGCGGTCGAGCTCCGTCGCAGCCGCGGACGAACGGCCCAGTGCCTGGCCGGCGAGGGCGAACTGCGCTTTCCAGTACACGGGATCCGAGCCCGCGAACACGGTGGGGGCGATGGCGTCGAGTTGCCCGTACAAGCCGTCGGACGCCGGACTGGACCCGAGGATCAAGTCCGGCGCGGCGGCCTTCACGGCGTTGACGTCAGGTGCGCTCACGGGGCCGACACTCGGAATCTCCGAGATGCCGAAACCCAGGTACGACGGTTGAGGTGAGTCGACGCCGGTCGCGGCGCCCACTACCCGCTCCCACAGGCCGAGGGCGCACACGGCGTCCATCGAGACGCTGTCGAGGACCACGATCCGTTGGGGATCGGAGAGAACCTCGGTTTCACCCGCAGTGTGTACGACTCGACGCTTCACCTCGGGGCCCGCTCCCGGGTCGGCTTGCGTCGGCGTCGGGCACGCGGTGGCGGTGTCGCGTTCGATGCCCATCACGCCGGCACCGGCGATCGACGTAGTGGTCCGGACGATGGTGCTCGCGGGATCGTCCGACGAGTCGGACGAGCAACCACCGAGGACGAGCATCGTGGCGGCGATCCCCAGGATCGAGACACGACGAACGGACGTGCGGGCGGTCGTGCGTGAGAGAACAGACGTGCGTGAGAGAACAGACAAGTCGACGGCTTCCTGTGTGAGCGGGCGCCGTTCAGGTTAGCTGTTCGACTCAGCTGTTCTGCTTGTCCACCTCGAACGTGTCCGAGAGGTCGTCGAGGATCATGTGCGCGCCCTGGATGCTGACCGGCGACATCCACCGTGAATCGTCCACGTCCACCTTGCGCCCCCTAAGGGTCTGCCACAGCGGGCTCTCGAGGAATGGCTTCGCAGCTTCGGCGCTCTTGCCCTCGGCGTCCTGCCAGGTGCTGATGAAGATGACGTCCGCGTCAGCTTCGTTGATCAGCTCGGGGCTGATCTTCATCATGATGTTGCCGGCATCGGCGGGGTCGGGTCCCTGGTTGTCCGGGCGCTTCAGCCCGGCATCCTGAAGAACGATGCCGCTGAACGAGGTAGTGCGGTAGAGACGTGCGGTCGGTTCACCGGCGAACCGGACTACCGAGATGACCGGGTTGTTCGCCTTCTCGTTGATTTCCTTGCCGACGGCAGCCGCGCGAGTTTCGTATTCGGTGATCTTCGCCTCGGCCAGCGATTCCTTGCCCAGCGCTTGACCGACTACGCGGATGTTGTCCTTCCACGTCGGACCGGTCGTCTGGGTGAAGACGGTGGGCGCGATTGCGGAGAGCTGCTCGTAGTTCTTCCCGTCGCGGACCTCGGCGGAGATGATGAGGTCCGGCTGCAGTGCGGCGATCTTCTCGAGGCTTGCACTGCTGACCGTGCCGACCGAGACTGCGTCCGGGGCGAATTCCTCTCGGGAGGATCCGAGGTAGTCGGGCAGACCGGGCTCGCGGTAGTCGACGTAGCCGACGAGCGGGGATTCGAGGAGAAGGACGGCGTCGGTGAAGCTGTTGTCGAGCGCGACGATCCGCTGGGGTGCGGCCGGGATTTCGGTGCTTCCGCGGAAGTGCTCGACGGTACGGGGAAATGCGCCCGACTCGGTCGAGTTGGTGTTTGCAGCGGGCTCGTCGTTACTCGAGCACGCTGGAACGACCAAGGCGATCGAAGCTGCGACCGCTACCAGCGCGGCCGGGCGGGGAAAGAATTTCACTGATTGGCTCCTGAGATGAGTTAGGCGAGGGTGACCTTATCAGTGGAGGGGTTGGCCGAAAACGGACACCGACCGAATTCTTCGACGCGCACGACACGCCGATTCGGAAGTGGGTTCGGACTCCCGGGGGAACATAAACCGCAGGTCGTTCGTTCGGTGCCGTGAAAAACGGATGCTCGAGTACGACGCAGAGTAGGACCGGGTCGCGGTGCCTCGGAGTCACGGTCTACGATTCGATGAGCGCAAGCCAGAAGCCGTTGTCCGCAGCCCGGGCGACGGACCCTGCGGGCGCAACCAAGGGCTCTTTGACGGAGTCTGCGGAGCGACCAAAGGCACATTCAGGAGGATCAGTGACTGCCGTAGCGCCCCAGCCAGTCCCCACGATAGCGCCGGCCAGGCCTTACCCGCCGCGGCAGGGACCCAAGGGCTCATTCATTTTCAAGATGATCACGACCACCGATCCCAAGGTGCTCGGAATCATGTACTTGGCGACTTCCATCGCCTTCTTCCTCATCGGTGGCCTCATGGCACTGATGATGCGTGCCGAACTTGCTGTACCCGGCATGCAGTTCCTTTCCAACGAACAGTTCAACCAGCTGTTCACCATGCACGGCACGATCATGCTGCTGCTGTACGCGACCCCGATCGTCTTCGGCTTCGCGAACTACATTCTTCCGCTCCAGATCGGTGCACCTGACGTCGCGTTCCCGCGTCTGAACGCGTTCAGCTACTGGCTGTACCTGTTCGGCGCGATCATCACGACGGCCGGATTCGTCACGCCCGGTGGCGCAGCAGACTTCGGTTGGACGGCATACACGCCGCTGACCAGCGCGCTGCACAGCCCCGGCGTCGGCGCCGACCTGTGGGTCTTGGGTCTGGCTGTCGCCGGCCTCGGCACCATCCTCGGTGGCGTCAACATGGTCACCACCGTGATTTGCCTGCGCGCACCCGGTATGACCATGTTCCGCATGCCGATCTTCACCTGGAACATCTTCATCACCAGCATCCTGATCCTGCTGGCGTTCCCGCTGCTGACCGCTGCATTCATGGGCCTGTTCGTCGACCGCCATCTCGGTGGGCACATCTTCGACCCGGCAACGGGCGGTGTGCTCCTGTGGCAGCACCTGTTCTGGTTCTTCGGTCACCCCGAGGTGTACATCATCGCGCTGCCGTTCTTCGGCATCGTCTCGGAGATCTTCCCGGTCTTCAGCCGTAAGCCGATCTTCGGCTACAGCGGCCTGGTGTACGCAACATTGGCCATCGCCGCTCTGTCGATCGCAGTGTGGGCCCACCACATGTACGCAACCGGCGCTGTTCTCCTGCCGTACTTCTCGTTCATGACGTTCCTGATCGCCGTGCCGACAGGTGTGAAGATCTTCAACTGGATCGGCACGATGTGGAAGGGGCAGTTGACCTTCGAATCGCCGATGCTGTTCTCGATCGGCTTCCTGATCACCTTCCTCTTCGGTGGTCTGTCGGGTGTCATCCTCGCGAGCCCGCCGCTCGACTTCCACGTCACGGACAGCTACTTCGTCGTCGCCCACTTCCACTACGTGGTCTTCGGTACGGTCGTGTTCGCCACGTACGCCGGTATCTACTTCTGGTTCCCGAAGATGACCGGTCGCATGATGGACGAGCGCCTCGGCAAGTGGCACTTCTGGACCACGTTCGTCGGTTTCCACGGCACGTTCCTCGTTCAGCACTGGCTCGGTGCCGAAGGTATGCCGCGTCGTTACGCCGACTACCTGCCCTCGGACGGGTTCACGGTTCTGAACTCGGTGTCCACGATCTTTGCCTTCGTACTCGGTGCCTCGACGCTTCCGTTCATCTGGAACGTCTTCAAGAGCTACCGCTACGGCGAGGTTGTCACCGTCGACGATCCGTGGGGTTACGGAAACTCGCTGGAGTGGGCAACCACCTGCCCGCCGCCGCGTCACAACTTCACCGAGTTGCCGCGCATCCGTAGCGAGCGTCCGGCGTTCGAGCTGCACTACCCGCACATGGTGGAGCGGATGCGCGCGGAAGCGCACGTCGGCCCCGGCCACGGCGGGAAGAACGCCAGCACCGTGCTCGAAGATGCTCGTCACGAGCCGCTCACGGTCGGGGACGAAGGCGACCCCGGAACCGACAGCCGCTCCTGAGCGAAGTAACACACTGAAGTAATCAGCGAAGGCCCCGCCCGAGTAACGGGTGGGGCCTTTCGCTTGGCACAATAGTGACGATCAAGACGCGAACGAAGAAACGATCGGAGTTTTCGGTGGGTGCCTCTGACACCACTGTTCTGGTGACTGTGACCGGGCCGGACCGCCCTGGCGTCACCTCGGTACTGTTCGCGGCGCTGTCGCGGCACGATGTGCGTCTACTCGACGTGGAGCAGGTGGTGATTCGAGGTCGACTGACACTCGGTGTCATGGTTGCCTGCCCGAACGATCCCGAAGCGCTTCAGGAAGAACTCGAACAGGCGATGGCGACGGTCGGAATGAACGTCGACATCGAAATCGGTGCCGATCCCGGACGGCCCGCGGTGTCCACCCACGCGGTCGTTGTTCTCGGTAGCCCGGTCAATGCTCGCGCAATGCGATCGGTTGCACGCGAACTCGCGAAGCAGGGCGCAAACATCGATTCCATCCGTGGTGTCGCCGACTATCCGGTCACCGGCCTCGAACTCAGCGTCAGCGCGGCCGATACGGCGGACGGCGACGCGAAGCTGCGCACCGGACTCGCCGAGGTCGCCGCTCTCGAAAACGTCGACATCGCGGTCGAGCGCGCAGGACTGGCTCGCCGGGCCAAGCGTCTGATCGTGTTCGACGTGGACTCGACGCTCGTCCAGGGCGAGGTCATCGAGATGCTCGCCGCGAAGGCCGGCGTCGAGGACGAGGTCCGCGCCGTCACCGAAGCTGCGATGCGCGGCGAGATCGACTTCACCGAATCACTGCACCAGCGTGTGGCGACACTCGCCGGTCTCGACGCCTCCGTCATCGACGAGGTGGCAGAGAGCATCGAACTGACGCCGGGTGCGCGAACCACGATTCGCACCCTGCGCCGTCTCGGATTCCACTGCGGCGTGGTGTCGGGTGGCTTCCGGCAGGTCATCGAAGGCCTCGCACACGAACTCGAACTGGACTTCGTGCACGCCAACACCCTCGAAATCGTCGACGGCAAGCTGACCGGACGTGTGATCGGTGAAATCGTCGACCGCGCCGCGAAGGCCGTTGCGCTGCGCAAGTTCGCCGATCAGGTCGGTGTGCCGATGGAACAGACCGTCGCCGTCGGTGACGGTGCCAACGACATCGACATGCTCAACGCCGCGGGCCTGGGCGTGGCGTTCAACGCCAAGCCTGCGTTGCGGGAGGTCGCAGATGCTGCGTTGTCGCATCCCTTCCTCGACGCTGTGCTGTTCATTCTCGGTGTGACCCGCGACGAGGTCGAGGCTGCGGACGCCGTCGACGGTGGCGTGCGACGCGTACCGATTCCATGAGTTCCGATCCAGCATTCAGTTCCGATCCAGCTGTGATGTCCGGCCCCGATTCGCGCTGGCGCGAGCGCCACGCGGTGCTGGCCGCTGGGTACGGAGGGCGAGACGATCCCGCGGATCCGGCGCTGGTGTTGGCGATGCCGATCGTTCTGCACATTCCGAAGGCAGACCCGCCCAAGCGCACCGCACTGCTCGAGGCTGCGGCAACGGCGGCTGTGGCGCTGTGTCTGGACGAACGCGTCGGGTTCACCGAAGACGGGGAACCCGGCCCCTGGCACGAGGACTATTCGGCGTGGGTGGGTGCCCGGATTCGGAAGGTGTCTCGTCGAGCGCGAGGAGCGCAGTGGCTCGCCGCGCAGGAGGGACCGGGAATCACCGTCGATGTGGATGGCGCGCAGGCGCGGGCTCTGGTTCCCGGGCCGGTCGGAGAACTGGACCCGCGAATCAAGAAGTTGCAGATCGGTGGGACCGATCTCGAGCACGACGAGCCTGGCCCGCCGGAGCCTGGTCTTCCTGTGCTGTGGATCGACTCGGCGCTCGAGATGACGGTAGGCAAGGCGTCGGCACAGGTCGGGCATGCCTCGATGTTGTTGGCGGCGGCCATGTCCGAGAAACAGTGCTGGGCCTGGGCGCAGAACGACTTTCGCTGCTCGGTGCGCGACGCGAGCCCGGAACAGTGGGCCGAAGCAGTAGTTCGGCTGAAGAAGTCGGAGGCCGTCGCGGTTCGTGACGCTGGTTTCACGGAAGTGGCACCAGGCTCCATGACAGTCATCGCGGTTCCGTAGAGACGCAACCGACCAGTCCAGTATCGGCAACTTGGCTATGGATGAACAGTCCAGTGGCCATCAAGATGGTCGGGTGTTGATACGGAGATTCGCCTCGCTGTTCGTTGGTCTGTGGTTGTACGGCTTCTCGATGGCCATGATGATCACAGCCGGTCTTGGTCTGGATCCCTGGGATGTGTTCCATCAGGGCGTGGCCGAGCATGTTTCGCTCAGTTTCGGCGTGATCACTGCGATTACCGGTGCGGTGGTACTGCTGCTCTGGATTCCGATCCGTCAGCGGCCGGGATTCGGAACGGTCGCCAATGTCGTTGTAATTGCCATCTCGGTGGATACCTCACTGGCCTTCTTGCCGGTCTTTGATTCCATGCCAGTTCGAGCCATGATCATGGTCGCGGGAATCCTCCTCAACGGACTGGCCAGCGTTCTCTACATCGGCGCGGGCATGGGGCCGGGCCCCCGCGACGGATTGATGACCGGACTGGTCGCTCGCACAGGTCTGTCGGTCAGGCTCGTGCGTACCAGCATCGAGATCGCGGTCCTCACGACCGGATGGCTCCTCGGTGGAACCGTCGGCGTCGGAACAGTGTTGTACGCCTTCGGGATCGGACCGACCATTCAATTCCTCATCAAGGTGCTGCCGGATTCCATGACAGCAGCGGTGACCGGAGGACGTGTCACGGAACGTAAGGCCAAGACCGTGGGGCCGGTCAGCGAAATCTCGGTGCCGACGGGAACTTCGGCCGTGGAGGCAGGTTCTCCGGTGGGTGACGCCGAATCGAACGATGCAGTCAAGGTGCCGTCGAACCATTCCGGAGTGCCGACGGTGACCTGAACCGGTCCACCGGAATGCAGGATCAGGAGCCAACTGTCGTCACCGAGTGGGCGCCCGGTTCGAGTGTGAGACCGAACGTCGGCTCCGTCGATCCAGGCCTGCAGCGTTCGGTGACTCTCGTCGTACCATGCGGTGTCGTCGAACTCGACGCCGGCAGCGTCGAACCAGACGAGGTCCGGGTGCTCCAGTCTTCTTCTGCCTTCGAAGAATTCGGGCTGACGCAACGCCGGTGCCGTTCGGCGTAATCCGAACGCTCGGGAGACGAACTGCACCAACGACTGATCGGCCGCCGTCCAGTCCAGGGCCCACGAATCGGCTGGGGAGGCAAGTGTGGGAACACAATACGCGTTGTTGTTTCCGCCGAGACTGTGGCCGAACTCGTCTCCGGCGGTGAGCATCGGTGTGCCTGTCGACAGCACGAGCGTGGCCAGTAGCGCCCGTACATGACGTGCCCTGGCGTCCTGAATCTCGGGATCGGTGCTCGGGCCTTCGATTCCGTGGTTGAACGAATCGTTGTGATCGGCGCCGTCACGATTGTCTTCACCGTTGGCTTCGTTGTGCTTGTGGTTGTACGCGACCAGATCGGCGGCGGTGAACCCGTCGTGCGCTGTGACGAAGTTGATCGACGCCCAGGGGCGACGGCCGCTGCCGGCAAAGATGTCCTCGGAACCGGCGAGGCGCGACGCGACCTTCCGGACGCTGGATCCGCCGTTCCAGAACTGGCGAATGGTGCTGCGGTACTTGTCGTTCCATTCGGACCACTGGAGTCCGAAGTTTCCGACCTGGTAACCGTCGGCCGTCGCATCCCACGGTTCGGCGATGAGCTTGCACCGAGTCAGTACCGGATCGGAGGAGATGGCGGACAGGATGGACGCCCGCTGGTCGAAGCCTCCGCCGCGCGGCCTACCCAACGCGCTCGCAAGATCGAATCGGAAGCCGTCGACACCCATTTCGGTGGCCCAGTAACGGAGGCTGTCGGTGATCATGCGGACGGCGATGGGGGAGCAGGCGTCGACCGTGTTGCCGCACCCGGTCAGGTCGATGTCGCGGCCGTCGCCGTCGAGAAGGTAATAGCCGGGGCCGTCCAAACCTCGCCAGCTGACACTGATTCCGTCGACACTCTGCTCGCAGGTGTGGTTGTAGACGACGTCGAGGACGACCTCGATGCCTGCCGCGTGTAGTGCGTCGACCATGATCCGGAACTCGGTGACTTCGCCGCCCGGAGTTGCCGCGTATCCGGGATGCGGGGCGAAGTACGACGCCGTCGAGTATCCCCAGTGGTTGCGCATCCCTCGCTCGCGGACGCTCTGTTCGGTCAGAAACGCCTGTACGGGAAGCAGTTCCACGGCAGTGACGCCGAGTGAGACGAGGTGATCGATCACGGCCGGTGCCGTCAGGCCGAGGTACGTTCCGCGGTGGGCGGCGGGTACTCCTGGATGACTGGCGGTGTACGCGCCCACATGCAGTTCGTAGATGACGCTTTCCTCCCACGGCGTCTCGAGGCGGGCTCCGGCGGGCGCGAGGCCGGGAGTCACCACGGACAGCGGCACGTGGCCGAGCGAGTCGACCGTCGACGGGTCGCCGAAGGGATCGTCGGCGTACGACAGGAGGGCACGGTGATCACCGAGATCCCCCTCGATGCGGCGCGCCCACGGATCGACGAGCAGCTTGTGTGGATTAAGTCTCAGCCCGGCGCGCGGATTCCACGGGCCGGACGCCCGAATTCCGTAACGCTGCCCCGCACCGATCCCGGAGATGATTCCATGCCAGATTCCGTACGTGTGTTGCCGAAGTTCGACGCGATCTTCGTTTCCGTCCTGGTCGATCAGGCAGATGTGGACGCTCGACGCGGCCGGGGCGTGGACCGCGAACTGGGTTCCGGAGTCCACGATGTTGGCGCCGAGTGGGAACGGAGACCCGGGCGTCGGGGTGTGAGTTTCGATGAGAGGCGACACGCAAGATGATCCTGCCGTGAACGGCCGGAGAATGTGCGGGAAGATGTTCGGGTGCCGCTACCTGATCCAGATCTGCTCATCGATTTCGACAACGTACTCATCCGTCGGGGAGGGTCCACTCTTGTGGGGCCCGTCACCTGGAAAGTGGAGCTGGACGAGCGATGGGTGGTGCTCGGACCCAACGGTGCCGGCAAGACCTCGCTGCTGCGCATCGCGGCCGGTGAGACTTTCCCGACCAGTGGTTCTGCCCACCTCCTTGGCGAAGTTCTCGGCAAGGTCGACGTCAACGAGTTGCGCCCGCGAATCGGTTTGTCCTCGTCGTCGTTGGCGAACCGCGTGCCCGGCGACGAGAAGGTCAGCGACCTCGTCGTGTCGGCGGGCTACGCCGTTCTCGGTCGGTGGCGCGAGGAGTACGAATCCATGGACACCTCGCGCGCTGTGGAGATGCTCGAAAGCCTCGGCGCCGAGCACCTGGCGGATCGGACGTACGGGACGCTTTCCGAAGGCGAGCGCAAGCGCGTCCTCATCGCGCGAGCCTTGATGACCGATCCCGAACTACTTCTCCTGGACGAGCCCGCCGCCGGGCTCGACCTCGGTGGCCGTGAGGAACTTGTGGCCAGACTCGCCGAACTGGCTGCCGATCCGGACGCCCCGGCTACCGTCCTGATCACCCATCACGTCGAGGAGATCCCGCCGGGATTCACTCACGCACTCCTTCTCAAGGAAGGGGAGGTCGTCTCCCAGGGGCTTCTGGACGACGTCATCACCGCCGAAAATCTGAGCGCGGCATTCAGCCAGTCCATCAGCCTCGACAAGGCGGACGGCCGATACTTCGCGCGCCGCGCGAGGCCGTCCGGAGCTCATCGCGCGTGAGCTTCAGTGGGACCTGAAATGCGGCCCAGATCACAGATCGCGTAGGTTCGCGAAGCATGGCTAACGAGAATGCAAACGCTGTCCCCGAGCCCAAGGATGCGTCGACCGTCATCTTGGTGCGCGATGCCGAATCCGGTATCGAGATCTTCCTGCTTCAACGAGTACAGGGGATGGCGTTTGCCGGGGGCATGACGGTATTCCCCGGCGGCGGCGTCGACAAGTCCGATGCGACGGCCGAGGTCGAGTGGGCCGGACCGTCGGTCGAGTGGTGGGCCGAGCGGTTCAGCACGGATGTTGCTCGGGCGAAGGCTCTCGTCTTGGCTGCGGTGCGGGAAACTTTCGAGGAGTGCGGTGTCCTGCTGGCCGGCCCCACGGCTGACACGGTCGTCGCGGACACGGCCGGCTATGCACAGGACCGAGTAGCTCTCGAAAAGCACGAGCTGTCGTTCAGCGATTTCCTGAAGAAGGAGAACCTGGTCCTGCGAACGGATCTGCTGCGGCCGTGGGCGAACTGGATCACGCCGGTGGGCGAGACCCGCCGCTACGACACGCGCTTCTTCGTCGCAGCGTCACCGACCGGACAGATCGCGGACGGCGTCACCTCCGAGGCCGCCGAGGTTCGTTGGCAGAGCCCGCAGGACGCGCTGGCGCACTGGCGGGAGGGGGGCAGCATCCTGTTGCCGCCGACGTGGAGTCAGCTGACCGAATTGGCCAAGTTCAGTTCGGTGGCGGAGATACTCGCAGCCGAGCCGGAGATTCCCGTCATCCTGCCTAAGTTGATCACCGACGAGGAAACGCTGCGCGTCGAGTTCCCGAACCAGGACGGTTACTACGTCGCCGGGCCGCATCCGTGGTCGGTCAAGGCGGCAAAGTAACCTCTCGACCATGGCTGAATTTGTGACTCTCGAGGTTTCCGAAGGCATCGGCACCATCCGTCTGGCGCGTCCGCCCATGAACGCTCTGAACCGTCAGGTTCAGGACGAGTTGGCTGCTGCCGCACACGCTGCGACCGTCGACAAGGCAGTCAAGGCCGTCATCGTCTACGGCGGCGAGAAAGTCTTCGCAGCCGGTGCCGACGTCAAGGAAATGGCCGAGATGGACTACGGCCAGATCCGTGACGCCATCGGTGGCATGCAGGCCGGACTCGGCGCCGTGGCGTCCATCCCGAAGCCGACCGTTGCCGCGATCACCGGATACGCACTCGGCGGTGGACTCGAAGTTGCACTCTCGGCCGATCGCCGGATCGTCGGAGACAACGCCAAGCTCGGAGTTCCGGAGATTCTGCTCGGAATCATTCCCGGTGGCGGCGGAACGCAGCGCCTGGCTCGCCTGATCGGTCCGGCCAAGGCCAAGGATTTGGTCTTCACCGGCCGTTTCGTCGGGGCTGACGAGGCGTTGGCCATCGGTTTGGTCGACGAGGTCGTCGCTCCCGACGACGTGTACACCGCGGCCCGGACATGGGCCTCGCAGTTCGTCGGGGGAGCGTCACGTGCGTTGGCTGCTGCCAAGGCGGCCATCGACGAGGGTCTGAACACCGACCTGGAATCCGGGCTCAAGATCGAGCAGTATCTGTTCGCCGGATTGTTCGCGACCAAGGATCAGGCGATCGGCATGGAGTCGTTCATCGCCAACGGTCCGGGCAAGGCCGAGTTCACGGGCGAGTAGGCTCCCCTAAACTAGAACTTGTTCATCTCTTACCAGCGAGTAGGATAGCCGCCATGACAGCCAGCCCGAATGACGACGCAACCGTCACGCCGCCCGCCGCTACCGACACCTCGGTAGTCGACCCCGCGCCGCGGCCGCACGCCACGGCCGAAGAGGTCGAGGCCGCTCGTAAGGACACCAAGCTCGCCCAGGTGCTCTACCACGACTGGGAAGCCGAAACCTACGACGACAAGTGGTCCATCTCGTACGACGAGCGCTGCATCGACTACGCACGTGGTCGTTTCGACGCCGTCGCGGGCGATCAGCCGCTCCCGTACGAGCGCGCGCTCGAACTCGGTTGCGGCACCGGATTCTTCCTCCTGAACCTGATGCAGGGTGGAGTCGCCAAGACCGGTTCGGTCACCGACCTCTCGCCCGGCATGGTCAAGGTCGCACTGCGCAATGCCGAAAGCCTCGGCCTTCCGGTCGACGGCCGTGTTGCCGATGCCGAGACCATTCCGTACGAGGACAACACCTTCGACCTGGTGGTCGGCCACGCCGTGCTGCACCACATTCCGGACGTCGAGAAGTCGCTGCGTGAGGTCCTTCGTGTCCTCAAGCCCGGCGGACGTTTCGTCTTCGCCGGTGAGCCCACCACTGTCGGCAACTTCTACGCTCGCTGGCTCGGCCGCGCGACGTGGGAAGCAACCACGCGCGTGACCAAGCTGCCGTTCCTCGCAGACTGGCGTCGCCCGCAAGAGGAACTCGACGAGTCTTCTCGTGCAGCAGCTCTCGAGGCTGTCGTCGACATCCACACGTTCGACCCCACCGACCTCGAGAACATGGCGAAGTCTGCGGGCGCCGATCAGGTCCACGCTGCCACCGAGGAATTCGCCGCGGCGCTTCTCGGCTGGCCTGTCCGTACTTTCGAAGCGGCTGTTCCGCCGGAGAAGCTCGGTTGGGGCTGGGGGCGTTTCGCTTTCGGTGGTTGGAAGACACTCAGCTGGGTCGACGAGAAGGTGCTCCGCCACGTCGTTCCTCGCGGATTCTTCTACAACGTCATGATCACCGGCGTGAAGCCCGGCAACTGAATTGGGTTATGACTTCACCCTCGGCGACGTCGACTATCTCGGAAGTGATTCCGGCGTAGCTGCCTTGGCCGAGGTGGATCAGCTCGAACTGTCCACGCGTACGCGTCTGGCCGACATCGGCCGGGCGCGTACGCGTTTCGGTGATCACATGCCTGCGCTCGTGGACACCGTTCTGCTTCGACGCAAGGCCGCTACGAAACTGCCCGGCAGTGATCAGTGGTTGTTCACGGACGACGCGATGCAACAAGCCACTCCTGGCGTTGTCGCGGCCCACCGTGCGCAGCGTCTGATCGGGCGTGACGTCCACGACGTGACGTGCTCCATCGGCGCCGAACTGCATGCCTTGACCGGAGTTGCGCATCGCGTGATCGGCAGCGACATCGATTCCGTTCGCCTGGCGATGGCACAGCGCAATGTGCCGAGCGCAGCGTTGCTGCGGGCCGACGCGCTCCGCCCGACGACACGCGACACCGTCGTACTGGCAGACCCCGCACGGCGATTGGGCGGTCGCCGCACTCACGATCCGGCAGCGTTGATGCCACCGTTGCCGGACCTCATCGAGGCGTACTCCGGCCGTGATCTCGCGGTGAAGTGCGCTCCGGGACTCGATTTCGACAATCTGGGCTGGGACGGGGAAGTCGAGGTCGTCTCACTCGACGGCGGCGTCAAGGAAGCCTGCCTGTGGTCGACGGGACTGGCCGAGTCCGGCGTCACGCGCCGAGCTTCGGTCCTTCGCTCCGACGGGAGCGGATGGGCGATCACCGACGCCGAGGACGACGTGATTCCGGAGCAAGCGCCGGGGGAGTGGATCATCGACCCGGACGGAGCGGTGGTACGCGCGGGCCTCGTGCGCCACTACGCGGCCAGACACGGCCTCTGGCAGCTCGATCCACGCATCGCTTATCTGACCGGTGACAGCGTCCCTGAGGGAGTTCGCGGATTCCGGATCCTCGAGCAGATCAAGTACTCCGAGAAACTGCTCAAACAGACACTGTCCAAGCGGGACTGCGGTGTGGCCGAAATCCTGGTGCGAGGAGTCGACGTGGACCCGGCAGTGCTGCGTCCACGGCTCAAGCTCAAGGGCTCGCGTGCACTGAGCGTCGTGATCGTGCGGATCGGACGATCGGCGTCGGCCTTCATCTGTGAGGCGTCCCGCTAGCTCACTTGAAGACGAACAGCTCACCGATTGCGCTGGGCGTCAACACTTCGCCCTTGGGGCCGATCGAGGTGCCGACGGTGAAGCCGACTGCTCCCGGCAACGTGTCCCGATCCACCGTCTCACCGGTTTCGGTGTCGAAGGTGATCAGGCTCAGTCCGTTCTCACCCTCGCGTACGACGGTGTATCCGGTGTTGCCGGCGGTCTGCGCCGGAACGCCCAGTTGCAGAAGGTCTTTACGTTCCCAGGCCAGTTCGGCGTGATCTCCCTCGTCGCGCACGGCAAGGAGGTGGCCCTTGTCGCCGCCGGCGGGAATGATCAAACCGTCGTCGGACGTCGAGGCACTACCGGCCGAGTTGAAGCCGATGTCGTAACTCCACCTGGTGTCACCGGTTTCAGCGTTCACTGCCCAGAGAGATCCGTTGTTGTCGGTGGCGTAGACGGTCTTGCCGTCCTTCGACAGGTCCGGGCTCGACGCCGTTCCACCGGGAAGCGCGTCGGTGGACCACTCGCGGGTGATGGACGGATTGTCGCCGCCCGTGTACTTCATGGCCACCAGATCGGCTGCCTGAGAACTGGGTCCGTAGAAGGTGAAGTAGAACTTGCCGGTGCCCAGGTCCACTGCCGGGGTATTGGCCACCGGGCAGCCGGACGTGCCGAGGAAGCACTCGTTCAAACCCTTGTTGTCGGGAATGAGTTCTGCATTCGCGCCCTGGTCGATCGTCGGCGGCGGGATCAGGTCGAACGACGGAACCACTTTTGCGCCGGTCTGCGGGTCGAGCACGTTGATCTGACCCAATTGGGTGATGAACAACAGGTTTCCGTCGCCGGTGAACTGTGACGAGAGAGGAGTGCCCACAACGAGCGTGCGCCAACGCAATTGACCAGTCTCGGTGAAGGACATCATCGCGCCGCTCTCGCCGACGTAGACATTGGTGGCAGTGTCGACGATGGGCGTCGAGGCGACTACTCCGTCGTTGAGTCGAGCGCACCACTTCTTGCGACCCGAATCCATCTGGAACGAGAAGAGATTGCAGCCGTTCTCGGTGCGGGCGGTGACGAAGCTCTGGCCGTTCGCGGCCACCGAGGCGTACGCGGCAACCGGACCGCCGAGAGGGCGTGACCATGCGAACTCGACATCGCGTGATCCGGTGACCGGGCTCGTGTCGCTGTTGCGGGCGTCGGCGTGCATGGCCGGCCAACCCGCCGACGCGTACCGGTCCACCCGTCCGTCGTCGCTGCCGCAACCGGCGATCAGGGCCGCAGCGATCGCCGTCGACACCATCACGGACGACCGTAGGACCCGCCGCATCACAATCTCCCTGCCTTCACTTGATCAAGAGCCCTCGGTAACTGCACAAGCCCGGACCAGAGACTATCCCGACCGGGGCAACGTGACGGGGCACACCCCGAGGGTCGGTGAGTCGGCCCCACGTAGGCTGAACACTCATGACGAGCATGTGGGGCGCACCGTTGCGCACTCGATGGCGGGGATCACGCCGAGGCGACAGCGATCAGGCCAAGTTCTTGACGGTCGATTCCCTCAAATGGGTTCTGGCGAACAAGGCGTACACACCCTGGTATCTGGTGCGGTACTACCGTCTCGCCAAGTTCAAGATGGCCAACCCGCACGTGATCCTGCGCGGCATGGTGTTCCTCGGCAAGAACGTCGAAATCCATTCCACCCCCGACCTGTCCCGCCTCGAGATCGGGCGCTGGGTGCACATCGGTGACGGCAACGCGATCCGCTGCCACGAAGGCTCGCTGCGCATCGGCGACAAGGTCGTCTTCGGCAAGGACAACGTCGTCAACACGTACCTCGACATCGAAATCGGTGCGTCGACGCTCGTAGCCGACTGGTGCTACATCTGCGACTTCGACCACCGCATGGACGACATCAACACCCCGATCAAGGACCAGGGCATCGTCAAGGGCCCCGTCCGTATCGGCCCGGACACCTGGGTGGCAGCGAAGGTCACCGTGCTGCGAAATACCCGCGTCGGACGCGGTTGTGTCCTCGGTGCGCACGCCGTCGTCAAAGGCGACATCCCGGACTACAGCATCGCGGTCGGCTCGCCCGCGAAGGCGGTCAAGAACCGCAAGTCCGATTGGGAAGCCGGCGCTGCCGATCGTGCAAAGTACATCGCGGCGCTCGAGGACATCGCACGCAAGAAGGCTGCTGCGGACGCTGCCGACGCGTCGTCGACGTCGTAGCTCACTTTTTGGCAGAACCAGCGATTACTTTCGGCGCCGCCACCGGTCTGTATCGGTATCGGCGCCGAAAGTCTGCGCCGGTGAAAGGAGTGCCGACATGAGCGAACAGACACCCGAATGGGTCGTGGCGCAGCGCCGCGAACTGGTGGGATTTCTCGAAGGCCTGAGCACGGAGCAGTGGAACGCGCCGACCCTGTGCGAGGGGTGGCGGGTCCGCGAAGTGATCGCGCACATCACCATGCCCTACCGATACTCGGCGCCGCGATTCGTCGTGGAAATGGTCAAGTCACGCGGAAACTTCAACAAGATGTCGAACCGGCGAGCGCTCGCTGATGCGTCGGAAGTCGGTGAGCGACAACTGCTTGCCTCGCTTCGCGACAACGTTGCACACCCGTGGAAGCCACCAGGCGGCGGCTTCGAGGGTGCGCTCTCGCACGACGTGATCCACGGTCAGGACATTCGCGTGGCACTCGGCGACGATTACGTGGTGCCCGAAGACCGGCTCACTCGTGTGCTCAGCGGACTCTCGCCCAAAACCGTGAAGTATTTCGGAACTGACCTCGACGGCGCTCGGTTGCGCGCCGACGACCGAGACTGGACGTACGGTGCCGGCGCCGAGGTTCACGGGGCGGCGCAGGATCTCCTGCTCGTGCTGTGCGGCCGGATGCTGCCACCAGGCCATCTGCTCGGGGATGCGAGTTCTCGTTTCACCGCGCCCCTCCCGACCCGCTGAGGTCAGCGCGTCAGCGACCAGGGAGCGGCCGCTCGGGAATCTGTGGCCGTGCCAACGGCTGCCGCACCCGACGCTTCGCGCCCGCGTAGACGTGAGCAGTCTCCTCGGCGACCTGATGCCAGTCGAAGTCCGATGTCAGGCGTGCGCGGGCGGCCACTGCCCGTTCCTGTGCCCCGGCGGGATCGTCGAGTACCTCGCGGACAGCCGAGGTGAGCCCGGCGATGTCGCCCGGTTGGAAGGACATCCCCGTCACCCCGTCGACGACGGCTTCGCCCAGTCCGCCTGCGGTGGACGTGATCAGCGGAGTGCCGGCCGCCGCCGCTTCGAGGGCGATGATTCCGAACGGCTCGTAGCGCGACGGCAGGACGATGGCGTCCGCTCCGTGCAGCCAGCTGAGCAGTTCCGTGTGATCGAGGTTGCCGAGAAAGTCCACCGCCCGCGCGACGCGATGCGTGCGTGCCTGTTGGTAGAGCCAGGTGAACTGGGTGCCTTCGCCCGCGATCGCGAGGGTCGTGCCGGGGTGGCTACGACGGATTCGGGGGAGTGCTGCGATGGCGTCCTGCACGCCCTTCTCGTATTCCAGGCGGCCGACGAAGAGGAGTTTCGGTGGTCCGGATCGCGGTCCACGTTCGCGAAAGTTCCACGTGGTCACGTCGATTCCGTTGCGGATGACGGTGATCGGCGGCAGCGTCGGGCCGTAGAGCTCGGTCACTTCTTCCTGCATGGACGCCGAACAAGTTATGAGAGAGTCGGATTCGTTTGCCAGCCACCACTCGACGGAGTGGACCTGGCGGTTGATGCGTCCGGAGATCCAGCCGCTGTGGCGACCCGCCTCGGTGGCGTGAAGTGTGGAAACCAGTGGGACATCATAGAATTCGGCCAGGGCGATCGCCGGATGTGCGACCAGCCAGTCGTGCGCGTGCACGACGTCGGGCTGCCAGCCCTCGCCCACTCCTGGCTTGTGCAGCGCCATCCCGGCCCGGACCATCGCGTGACCCATCGCGAGGGTCCACGCGAGCATGTCCTCGCCGAAGACGAAGTGTGCGGGGTCCTCGGCCACTGCGACGACAAGGACGCCCTCGGAAATGTGCGTGATCGTCGGGTGCGTCGACGCATCCGTTCCGGAGGGGCGACGCGAGAGAACAACGACCTCGTGGCCTGCAGCAGCCAACTCGGTGGCGAGATGGTGGACGTGTCGGCCGAGGCCGCCGACAACGACCGGGGGGTACTCCCACGAGACGATGAGAATTTTCACGACGCGCTCCCGTTCACCAGTTCAGTGTCAGGAAGACGGCGTGCATCCAGACCGGGGAACAATCCGTCGGCGCGATTCCAGCCTTTGGCCAACCGCTCGGCGACGGCGTCGCGGCCGGAAACGAGCGCTTCGGAGATTTCCCTGGTCGCGTGGGCGTGCTTGTGTGCGCGTTCGCGGGCGTACCCCGCGGCCGAATCCTTGCTCACCATGAATGCCCAATCGCTCGAAACTGTCATCAGTGTCTCGCGAAGTATCTGATCGTTGACGCGGTTTCGCAGTTCCGGTCGTCCGGGTGCGTTGTCGCGTCCGCGAGACTTGTCCACGGTGCCGAGCGCGGTCTCCACCACTTCGGAGTTCAGTTGCACCAGGTCGGACACCTGATCGCCAGCCCAGACACGCCAGTCCTTACCCGATCCCCAGGACGAATCCTCGAGTTGAACGGGTTCGCCGACGTATCCCGATGCCTTGGCGTCGGCGAGGGTGCCGACGCGAATTCCGGCCTCGGGAAGCGCGCGCAGGAGTTTTTCGAGCCACTGCGGACCTTCGTGCCACCAGTGCCCGAACAGTTCGGTGTCGAAAGCTGCGACCACGAGGGCGTCGCGGCCGATGCGGGTGGATTCACTGCGCAGACGCGCCCGAACGGTTTCGACGAAGTCGGCGACATGCTTGTCGACGGCGGCCGCAGCGAGTTCGGGGTCGTACGGCAACTTGTCGGCGGAGTCGACGGTCCGTCCGGTGACCCGCGACGGCTTGAGACCTGTCTCGTGGTCGTAGGTGTGGAAGTCGCGGTAGGCGGCGTGACCCGGATATCCGGACTTGGGGGACCAGACGCGGTAGCTGACCTGCAGGTCGCGGCCGAATGCGACCACGTCGGATTCTCGAACCGGGCGGCCGAGGGATGTGTCGCCGCGCAAGGCGGGGCCGTCGACCATGAAGTGGGTGACGCCCGCTTCGGCGTACCCGCGCTCCATGCCCGGGGTGTACCCGCACTCGGGTCCCCAGATCCCGGTCGGAGTGTGATTCCACCGGGCATGCGCGTCGGCGAGACCTTCGCGGAGGGAGAACGCCCGCAAGCGAGGATCGAGCAGCGGTTGGAACGGGTGGGCCAGCGGCCCGCCGAGAAGCTCGAAGGCCTCGCGATCGATGAGGTCGCGGAAC
>NZ_BCWH01000003.1:247375-251603 GCF_001653035.1 Rhodococcus sp. YH3-3
CGCCGCGTCCGGCATGCCGGCAGCCTCGTGGGCGCGGATTTGCCAGTTGCCGAGCCAGTGATGCATCCCGGCGAGGCAGTGGGGATCGTCCAACTGGGCCGCGAGTACGGGCGTGATTCCCAGCGTCAGCAGGTGCGATCGGCCCTCGTCGGCCAGGCGTCGTAGCGCGGCGGCGAGCGGAATGTACGACGCAGCCCAGGACTGGTAGATCCATTCCTCGCCGACTGGCCATCTGCCGTGGTTGGCGAGCCACGGCAGATGGGAGTGCAGAACCAGGGCGAACATCCCCGGTTCGGTGACGGGTGTTGCGTTACTCACTCGCCGGTTTCCTTCACGGCAATAGCGACGAGGTCGAGGCTGTCGTCGATGTCGGGTTCGCTGATGCTGAAGTCGTCGACGGTGATGCCCTCGACGTCGCGGGTGAGATCTTCCGGCCAGGGCTCGCCGGCCAACGCGCGGTCGATCTGCGCATTGATGAACGATCCGCCGTGCTTGGCGTCGAGTTCCTTCAGGCGCGAACCGTGGTGGACGCCGGTCATCAACTGAACGCGGAATCCGGCGTCTTCGAGCAATTCGGTCATTTCGGAGGCGTTGAGCTCACGAGTGTGGAAAGGGTTGAGCGGCGTGTCGCGGCCGGGGGAGAAGGTGATCCGGTTGGGGGTGCTGATGAGAAGTTCACCGCCGGGAGCGAGAACTCGGAAGCATTCGCGTAGGAACTGACCCTGATCCCACAGGTGCTCGATCACCTGGAAGTTGACGACGACGTCAACCGAGTTGTCGGCCAGTGGAAGCTCGGCGAGGTTGCCGTGGAGCATCTCGACGCGGGGGTAGCGGGCACGGACGTGCTCGACCGCGGAGATGTCGTAGTCGAGGCCGGTAACCTTTGTTGCGACGTCCGCAATCATGTTGGCGCCGTAGCCTTCTCCGGAACCGGCCTCGAGGACTCGGCGGTCCGTGCAGCGCTCCAGAAGTGCGCGGTACACCACTTCGTGGCGTCGGAACCAGTAGTTCTCCTCGGGGATTCCTGGCACGGTTCGTTCGCCCGTCAAGGGCAGGGGTGCGTCCTCGTGGTTGCTGACACTCGTTTCACTCACCCGTGCGAGATTAGTGCCATCCGAGTAGAACGTGTTCGCCGTGGTCCAGATCACTGCTGTCAATTCCTGTTCGTGCCGTTATGGTGGACGAGGTTCCACGTTAAGTTACCCACCGGTAACTTAACGTGGGGTAATCTAACGCACAGCCGACGTGAACCGAGAAATTCGCCCGTAGGGAGACCTGTCGGACTCTCTTTTCGGACGCTCGGACTGCGCGAGCACCACAGACGATTTATCAGGTGAATTACACACAGGAGGTCGACGAAGACCCATGACGAATATCGTTGTTTTGATCAAGCAGGTCCCCGACACATGGTCCGAGCGCAAGCTGACCGACGGCGACTACACGCTTGACCGTGAAGCCGCCGACGCAGTCCTCGACGAGATCAACGAGCGCTCCGTCGAAGAAGCACTCCTCATCAAGGAAGCTCAGGGCGGTGAGGTAACGGTGCTGTCCGCAGGTCCCGACCGCGCCACCGACGCTATCCGCAAGGCTCTCTCGATGGGCGCCGACAAGGCCGTCCACATCAACGACCCGGCACTGCACGGCTCCGACGCGATCCAGACCGCATGGACGCTCGCTGCTGCTCTCGGACAGATCACCTTCGAGAACGACGAGCCTGCCGACCTGATCATCGCCGGCAACGAGGCCACCGACGGCCGCGTCGGCGCTGTTCCGGCCATCATCGCCGAGTACCTGGGCATCCCGCAGCTCACGCAGCTGCGCAAGGTCGTCGTCGCCGACGGCAAGATCACCGGTGAGCGCGAGACCGACGAGGGCGTCTTCGGCCTCGAGGCTTCGCTGCCCGCGATCGTCTCGGTCACCGAGAAGATCAACGAGCCGCGCTTCCCGTCCTTCAAGGGCATCATGGCCGCGAAGAAGAAGGAAGTTCTCGTCTACACGCTGGCCGACCTCGGAGTCGACCCGGAGACCGTCGGAGTTGCCAACGCCGGCACCACCGTGACGTCCTCCACCCCCAAGCCCCCCCGTACCGCTGGTGAGCGCATCGTCGACGAGGGAGACGGTGGCACCAAGATTGCCGCGTACCTCGTCAGCAACAAGGTCATCTGATCGCGCCCTTCTAGACATCCAGCAGAAGAACTCAGGGAGAGTTAAGTCATGGCAGAAGTACTTGTGCTCGTAGAGCACGCAGAGGGTGCGCTGAAGAAGGTCAGCACCGAACTCATCACCGCTGCACGCGCACTCGGTGAGCCGTCGGCAGTTGTCGCCGGCCCCGCGGGCACCGCAGCAAAGCTCGCCGACGCTCTGGCAGCAGCCGGCGCCGAGAAGATCTACGTCGCCGAGTCCGACGACATCGACGGCTACCTCGTCACCCCCAAGGTCGACGTTCTCGCCGCTCTGGTCGAGTCCACCAGCCCGGCAGCAGTCATCACCGCAGCCGGCACCGAGGGCAAAGAGGTTGCCGGTCGTCTGGCTGCACGTCTGGGCTCCGGATTGCTGACCGACGTCATCGAGATCAAGGCTGACGGCACCGGCGTCCACTCCATCTTCGGTGGCGCGTTCACCGTCGAGGCCAAGGCCAACGGCGACGTTCCGGTCTACTCGGTTCGTCCGGGCGCAGTCGAGGCTGCTCCGCAGGCCGGCGCAGGCGAGCAGATCACCGTCGAGGTTCCGGCTCAGGACGAGAGTGCCGTCAAGGTCACCTCGCGTGAGCCCATTGTCGGCGGCGACCGCCCGGAGCTCACCGAGGCGTCGGTTGTCGTCTCCGGTGGACGTGGTGTCGGCAGCGCGGACAAGTTCTCCGTCGTCGAAGAGCTGGCCGATTCCCTCGGTGCTGCAGTCGGTGCTTCGCGTGCCGCTGTGGACTCGGGTTACTACCCCGGACAGTTCCAGGTCGGTCAGACCGGTAAGACGGTCTCCCCGCAGCTGTACATCGCGCTCGGCATTTCCGGTGCCATCCAGCACCGTGCCGGCATGCAGACGTCCAAGACCATCGTCGCGGTCAACAAGGACGAAGAGGCACCCATCTTCGAGATCGCCGACTTCGGCATCGTGGGCGACCTGTTCAACGTCGCACCGCAGCTCACCGAAGCTGTGAAGTCCCACAAGGGCTGAAAAGCACAAACTGCTGTGCGCCTTTATCAACCCCCCGCGGTTGATAAAGGCGCACAGTGCTTTATTCACCCGGCCTGCATCGGCATGTCACTTCGTCGATACCGAGACGCCGTTCGCGCTCGATAAACCTTGCGCATGACAATTACGTCAGTCCTTCGCTCCGCGAGTGACAATCTCGGCCGTGAGGTCGCCCAGCCGAGATATTCCCTGATCGTCTCCTCCGACCGCGAGCATCGTGTCGCTGCGCAGCGCCTTCGATACCGAGTGTTCGCCTCCGAGCCAGGCTTCTCCCTCCCCGCTTCGGCCGGGGTGTTCGAACTCGACGCCGACGCCTTCGACGAATTCTGTGATCATCTTCTCGTTCGCGACAACATCACCGAGGAGTACGTCGGCTGCTACCGAATGCTGCCGCCGGATTCCGCTGCGGCGGCCGGTGGGTATTACACCGCAACGGAATTCGACATCTCCGCGCTCGATCCGGTGGCGAACAGGATCGTCGAAATGGGTCGCGCGTGCGTCGATCCCGCTCACCGCACCGGATCCGTCCTGAGCCTGATGTGGTCGGGCATCCTGCACTATCTCGAATTGACCGGATACGAGTGGGTGATGGGCTGCGTCTCCGTGCCCGTCTTGCCGAGCCCCGATTCAATTGCCGGCGCCGATGTTCGCGGCGTCCGTGACTTCGTGATGAACAAGCACGCCAGTCCGGGGTCGCGGCGGGTGATCCCACGAAACCCGGTGGTCCTCGGGGGTCTGACGCTCGACGAGATCGCCGCACCGGAACGCGTGACGATGCCACCGTTGCTCCGTGGTTACTTGCGGATGGGCGCGATGATCTGCGGGGAACCTGCTCACGATCCCGAGTTCGGTGTGGCCGATTTTGTTGCGCTGCAGGGCCTTCACTCCGCCAACAAGCGCTATCTGGAACGGCTGCGATCGGCGGCCGCCGCACACGAGTCGGGGATCGGCTGATGACCGCGGCGGTGCCGTACTGGGTGCCGACGAGCCCCTGCGGCGACGGGTGCCTACCCGCGGACGCACCCGGTGTGTCGAGTAT
>NZ_BCWH01000003.1:251745-514516 GCF_001653035.1 Rhodococcus sp. YH3-3
TCACGTGTCCTGGACCGACGTCCTCGTCGCGAGCGCCGTTGCTCCGGCCAACTTCGTCGCCCGCGCCGACCTGCTCGACTGGGCAGTGCTCGGCGGTCTCGCGCGCCGGATGCGCGTCGTCCCCATCGACCGCGCTCGCCTGCGTGAACTCCCCGGAACCGTCGACGTCGTTCGCGAACGCCTGCAGCGAGGTGTCCGGGTGATGGTGTTCCCCGAGGGAACGACCTGGTGCGGGCGGGCGTACGGCGGTTTTCGTCCGGCGATGTTCCAAGCAGCCGTCGACGCCGAATGCCCGGTTCAGCCGATGGCGATCCGCTACGAGAACGCCGACGGTTCCCTGTGCACCGGACCCTGCTTTGTCGGCACCGAAACGATCGGTCAGTCCATCCGTCGGATCCTGCGTCAGAAGAACGTCGAGGTGAAGGTCAGGCTGGCTCCGCTCGAGGAGGCAGGGGAGTGTCGATTCGATCTCGCGCAGCGATGCGAGAGAGCCGTACGCGGCGTCGACATCATCGATCTGGCAGCTCACGACATCTTCGACCCCGCACCGGAACTCGTGACACAAGCAGTGGGACAAATCGATCCTTCCCCGGCGATGAGCGCTTAGCCTGCTGAGCGAGGCTGGTCGAACTCTCGTGCTGGGCTATCCTTGTCAAGCCATGACTCTGCCTGCACACAGTGCCCACGCCGGATTTCCGGTGTACCTCGATCATGCCGCCACGACTCCGATGTCGGCAGCCGCTATCGAGGCGATGACCGATACCTTCAAAACCGTGGGCAACGCGTCCTCGCTGCACGGCTCCGGCCGTGCGGCCCGGCGCCGCGTCGAGGAATCGCGCGAATCGATCGCCGCCAGCCTGGGTGCGCGGCCGTCGGAGGTCATCTTCACCTCCGGAGGCACCGAGAGCGACAATCTCGCGGTCAAGGGCATCTACTGGGCTCGCCGTGACGCAGACCCGCGACGCACTCGCATCCTGGCCAGCTCCGTCGAGCATCATGCTGTGCTCGACGCCGTCGAGTGGCTCCAGCAGCACGAGGGCGCGCGCGTGACGTGGTTGCCGGTCGACGAGAACGGTGTCGTCGATCCGCAGACCTTGCGTGACGAGCTTTCCGTCCACGCCGACGAGGTAGCACTCGTGACGGTGATGTGGGCCAACAACGAGGTCGGCTCGATCATGCCGATCGTGGAGTTGGCGGAGATTTCGGCTGAGTTCGAGATTCCGATGCACAGCGACGCGGTTCAGGCAGTTGCACAATTGCCGGTCGATTTCGCGGCGAGCAAATTGTCCGCGCTGAGCATCGCGGCGCACAAGTTCGGTGGTCCGCACGGCGTCGGCGCACTGCTGCTCGGACGCCAGGTTCCGTGTGTGCCGCTCCTTCACGGCGGCGGACACGAACGTGATCTGCGTTCGGGCACTCCGGATACTGCGGGCGTTGTCGGGATGGCTGCGGCGCTGCGCGCAAACGTCGAGAACTTCGATTCCAGCACAAGGGAATTGGCGCAGTTGCGTGACCGTTTGATCGACGGAGTCCTGGAGATTCTTCCCGAGTCGGTGCTCAACGGCCCGACCGGTTCCGATCGGCTTCCCGGTAACGCGCACTTCACCTTCCCCGGCTGCGAGGGCGATTCGTTGCTGATGCTGCTCGACGCCGCCGGTATCGAATGTTCCACCGGTTCGGCCTGCACCGCCGGTGTGGCCAGAGCCAGCCATGTCTTGATCGCGATGGGCGTCGAATCGCCCGTCGCGCGTGGCTCACTGAGATTTTCGCTCGGACATACGTCGAGTGTCACCGATGTGGACGCGCTCATCGCTGCGCTTCCACAAGTAGTAGAGCGCGCTCGGGCCGCCGGTCTTGCCGGTGCCGGTTCGCGTGGAGGGGATCGCTGATGCGAGTACTCGCAGCCATGAGCGGAGGTGTCGACTCCGCTGTCGCCGCCGCCCGCGCTGTCGCCGCCGGACACGACGTCGTCGGCGTTCATCTTGCTTTGTCCACGGCGCCGGGCGCATTGCGGACGGGTTCGCGTGGATGCTGCTCGAAGGAAGATGCCGGCGACGCCAGGCGCGCCGCCGACGTTCTCGGAATACCCTTCTACGTCTGGGATTTCGCCGATCGCTTCAAGGAAGACGTGATCGACGACTTCGTGGCGTCGTACGCAGCGGGTGAGACCCCCAATCCGTGCCTGCGCTGCAACGAGAAGATCAAGTTCACCGCACTCGCCGACCGTGCAGTCGCTCTCGGCTTCGACGCCGTGGCGACCGGTCACTACGCGCGCCTCGAAGACGGCGTCCTGCGCCGGGCAGTCGACGCGGACAAGGACCAGTCGTATGTCCTCGGTGTGCTGACGGCTGAGCAGCTTTCGCGAGCGATGTTCCCGATCGGTGACACACCGAAAGAACAGATCCGCGAGGAAGCCGCCGAGCGCGGTCTGGCTGTGGCGAACAAGCCTGACAGTCACGACATCTGCTTCATCCCGACCGGCGACACACGAGCATTCCTGGGTGCGCGCATCGGCGTTCGTCCGGGAAGCGTCGTCGACGCCGATTCGGGTGAAGTCCTCGCTGCACACGACGGCGTACACGGCTTCACGATCGGACAGCGCAAGGGTCTCGGCGTCGAAGGTCCGGCGGGTGACGGCCGTCCGCGGTACGTGACCGCGATCGAGCCCGAAACCGGAACGGTCCGAGTGGGTTCGGCCAAGAATCTCGACGTCTGGGCCATCTCGGCGCAGCGTGCGATCTGGACCTCGGGCCAGGCGCCGGAGGGCCCCGTCGAATGCATGGTGCAGGTTCGTGCGCACGGTGGACTGGCGCAGGCCGTTGCGGAGGCCGTCGACGACGGTACTTCAAGCGGCGGTATCTCGATCTCGTTGCGCGAACCACTGACCGGCGTCGCAAAGGGACAGGCCGTGGTGTTGTATCGCCCCGACCGCGAACTGGGTGACCAGGTCCTCGGCAGTGGCACCATCTCGGGTACCGAATCCGAGCCGAACACACTGTGACGCAGCAGGTTTCCATCGGTGGTCTCGTCACCGGAATCGGATCCTGGCCGGGCACGGATGCCCGCGAAAGTGCCGCAACCATCCTCGGCGAGCTGGGTGGTTTCCCGCATCTGGTGGAGTTGCCGAGCCGCGGACTCGGCGCTGACATGGTCGGCCGGGCGGGGGCAATTCTGGTCGATATCAACCTCGACGCCTCGACCCGTGCCTATCGAGTCGTGCCTCGGAGGGGCAATGTCGCGAAGCGAGCCGAGGACTTTCTGAATCAGGATCTCGACGCGCTCGAGGAAGCCTGGGAGTCAGCGCGCTTGGTCGGCGAAGACCACGTCGTCAAGCTCCAAGTCGCCGGCCCGCTGACACTCGGCGCCGAGATCGAAGTCGCAAACGGTTCGCGAGTTCTCGTCGACCGCGGTGCGCTCCGCGACGTCGCAGAATCACTCGGTGAGGGTCTCGCGCGTCATGCGGCCGAGGTCACTCGCCGCACCGGCGCCGCAGTGGTGATCCAGTTGGACGAGCCGCAGATCGCGGCAGTTCTGGCCGGTTCGCTGCCTGGGCGCACCAAGATGGAGAGCGTTCCGGCACTGCCGGAACCCGAGGCACTCGCCGTACTCGACTCGACGATCAGCGGTTGCGGACAGCCCACAATCGTCCACAGCTGCGGCACAGACATGCCGTGGGATCTACTGAGGCGAAGCCAGGCGTTCGGCGTGAGCTTCGACATGTCGCTCATCGGCTCACGCGATCTCGACGGTATCGGCCAGTTGTTCGACGCCGGCAAGGAATTGGCGCTCGGTCTGGTTCCGTCCGTGGAGCCGGAAAAGCCGGTGACGTGGAAAGAGTGTGCGATGCCCGCCGTCACCCTGGTAGATCGTCTCGGCTTCTCGCGTGAACTCCTGCAGACCCAGGTCGCGGTCACTCCGCGTTGCGGTCTTGCGGGTGCGAACCTCGACTGGGCTCGTGCCGCCCTTCGGCTGTGTACAGACGTCGGCAAGGCATTGGTGGACGATCCGTCGGCGTTCTAGTGTGTGCGTTCCGATGTGGAGTCGTGTGGTGTGTCGGTGTGAACCGATAATCTTCTAGCTGTGACTGAAACCGCGGATGCAATGCAGCCAGCGCCCAACGAGGCGCGCGAGCAGTGGACGGAGCTGGCCGAAGAGGTACGCCAGCATCAGTTCCGCTACTACGTTCGTGATGCGCCCGTCATTTCGGACGGTGCATTCGACACATTGCTCGGGCAGCTCAATGCTCTCGAAGAGCAGTACCCGGATCTGCGAACTCCCGACTCTCCGACGCAACTCGTCGGTGGCGGATTCGCGACTGACTTCACGTCCGTCGACCACCTCGAGCGGATGCTCAGCCTCGACAACGTCTTCGACGAGTCGGAGCTCCGAGCATGGATCGCCAAGGTAGAGCAGGAAACCGGGCCGGAACTGCACTATCTCTGTGAAGTGAAAATCGATGGTGTCGCCCTCAATCTCGTCTACGAGAACGGCAAACTCGTTCGTGCCGCAACCCGCGGTGACGGTCGTACGGGCGAGCTGGTCACGCTCAACGCTCTGACGATCAACGACATCCCGGAGCGCCTTACCGCCACGGACGAGTACCCGATTCCGAGCCTGCTCGAGGTGCGTGGCGAGGTGTTCTTCCGCCTCGAGGACTTCGCAGCACTCAATGCCTCCCTGGTGGAGGAGGGGAAGGCGCCGTTCGCCAATCCGCGCAACTCCGCGGCGGGCTCCCTGCGTCAGAAGAATCCTGCCGTCACCGCGCGTCGCCGCCTCGGAATGATCTGCCACGGGTTCGGGCGCATGGAAGGTTTCGAGCCGGCCTCGCAGTACGACGCCTACGTGGCCCTCGCCGCCTGGGGTCTGCCGGTGTCCACGCACACCTCACGGGTGGTCGGCGCCGACGCCGTGGTCGAGAAGATGAAGTACTGGGGAGAACACCGCCACGACGTCGAGCACGAGATCGACGGGTTGGTGGTCAAGGTCGACGAGATGTCGTTACATCGACGTCTGGGCACCACGTCGCGCGCACCACGGTGGGCGATCGCGTACAAGTACCCGCCGGAAGAGGTCACGACCAAGCTCCTCGACATCCGGGTCAGTGTCGGACGTACGGGTCGTGTGACGCCGTTCGCGTACATGGAACCCGTCACGGTGGCGGGTTCCACTGTGTCCTTGGCCACGCTGCACAACGGCTCGGAGGTCAAGCGCAAGGGTGTGCTGATCGGCGACACCGTGGTGTTGCGCAAGGCCGGAGACGTCATCCCCGAGGTTCTCGGTCCCGTGGCAGACGTTCGTGACGGTACCGAGCGCGAGTTCGTCATGCCGACACATTGTCCCGAGTGCGGCACGTTGTTGGCACCCGCGAAAGAGGGCGACGTCGACGTGCGATGCCCCAATCAGCAGTACTGCCCGGCGCAGTTGCGCGAGCGCGTGTTCCACGTCTCGGGGCGCGGTGCATTCGACATCGAGGTGCTCGGTTACGAGGCCGCGACCGGGCTGTTGGAGGCGAAGGTCATCGGCGACGAGGGCGATCTCTTCTCACTCGACGCCGAGAAACTGATCGAAGTTCCGATCTTCCGCACCAATGCGGGATCCCTGTCCGCCAACGGAAAACGCTTGCTGGCCAACCTGGATTCGGCCAAGGACAAGCCGCTGTGGAGAGTGCTTGTGGCACTGTCGATTCGGCACGTCGGCCCCACTGCCGCGAGGGCGTTGGCCGGCGAATTCGGCTCGCTGCAACGCATTCGGGAAGCCTCGGTCGACGAGTTGGCTGCAGTGGACGGCGTCGGATCGACTATCGCCGCCGCCGTCGTGGAGTGGTTCTCCGTCGACTGGCATCAGCAGATCGTCGACAAGTGGGCGTCGGCCGGAGTACGCATGGAGGATGAACGCGACGATTCGATTCTGCGCAATCTCGAGGGCCTCTCGATCGTCGTCACCGGTTCGCTCGAGACCTACTCGCGTGATCAGGCGAAGGAAGCGATTCTGGTGCGCGGCGGTAAGGCGGCAGGGTCGGTCTCGAAGAAGACTGCGTTTGTCGTCGTCGGTGAAGCGCCCGGTTCCAAGCACGACAAGGCGGTCGAATTGGGTGTGCCGGTGCTCGACGAAGACGGCTTCCGGCGGTTGCTCGAAGATGGCCCGGATGCGGTCGCTCCCACCGATTTGGACGAACCAGAGTGACTTTGTCCGATTTCTGAGATTGGTGTGCTGGGTGCGATAGTGACGCCATGATCGAGATTCGTGAAGTTCTACCGGCTGAGTTCGAGACCGTCGGGGAGCTGACAGTGCAGTCGTACGTGGGTGGCGGATTTGTCGCCGGCGGATCGCCGTACGCGGAGCGCCTGCGAGACACCGCAACTCGGGTGGAGCAGGGCCGGGTGCTGGTTGCGGTTCTCGGTGACGAAGTCGTGGGCTCGTTGACGATCGCAGAACCCGGCACGCCCTTCGCGGATGTTGCGCAGAAGGGCGAACTCGAGTTCCGCATGCTCGCAGTCTCGCCGCAAGCTCGGGGATCGGGCGCCGGAACCGCATTGGTTCGCGCAGTGATCGCCGAAGCCTACGACCGCGGCGATCACTCGGTGGTCATCTCGACGCAGCCCGAGATGGTCGATGCCCGTCGTATCTACGACCGCAACGGTTTCGTCCCCGATCCCGAGCGGGCGTGGGAGCCGATTCGCGGTATGGAACTGACCGTCATGGTGCGCGGCCTGGCCTGATCAGCCAGCCTGGTCAACCCAGTACCGTCGCCACGATTCCTGCGAGGTAGCCGAGGCGGGCTATCTCCGAAGGGCGGAATTCGGGCCCACCGGGACGACCGAGCATGAGGACTCGATTGCCGGAGCCGAGAGGTGCGGCAGCGAGGCTGGTGTTCATGTCGCGCCATACGTCCGGAACCCAGTCGGCCTCGCCGTCGAGGGCGGTGGGCTTGTCCAGTGGCATCCACGGAATGTCGGTGGCGTGGGTTTCCGGCGCGCCGGCGCTACCGACGACGCGGTACGCACCGTGCTTGCCGATGTCCGCGACGACGCACCAGCCGACTCGCAGTACACGCGGCGCGCCGTCGACGAGGACCTGTAGTCGATCGTTTCGGGCCGTCGCAACGGAATCTATGAGTTCGAGCTCACGGTGAGTGTCGAGAATCCCGGCGTAGGGGCGGATCGAATCGACCAGCACGTCCGGTAGATGCTCGGCAGCGGTGATCAAGGTGTCGGGCAGCGCGCCCGGTTCGACGTCGACCACGAGGTCGTCGATGGCAAAACCGTCACCTCGTTCCACGACGTCGAGGGAGAGGATGTCTGCGCCCACGGATCCGAGAGCTACGGCGAGCGCGCCGAGGCTGCCTGGTCGATCGGGCAGTTGGACGCGAAGCAGGTACGACACGTGCGTGCCTTTCGCTGATCGGTTCTCGCCCGGATCACGTCGACCCGGGCCTGACTCATCTTTGCACTTGCCCAACCTGCGATGGTGGGCGCCGCCGCGGCGTCACGCCAGATGCACATGCTTGTCACACGAGCGAAACACACTGCGGGCTTTCGGCGTGGCGATCGACACAGTGAGCGTGCTCGTCGTTCGATACAGCGGGCGTGCTTACAGGTCTGTCGCGGCGAGCAACTAGGCTGGACCGGCAATGTTCACGTCCTCTTCCGAAAGGGGCCCCGCGGTGCCTGCCATCTCCCGTGACGAGGTCGCGCACCTCGCGCGGCTGTCCAGACTCGCCCTGTCCGATGCCGAACTCGACGAGTTCGCCGGTCAGTTGGATTCGATTCTCAACCACGTCAAGGTGGTCACCGAGGTTGCGGCCGACGACGTCCCGCCCATGGCGAATCCCAATGCCGTCACCAACGTGACGCGCCCCGACGTGATCGTGCCCGGGTTGACCCCCGAGCAGGCATTGTCCGGAGCACCCGCAGTCGAACAGGATCGCTTTGCGGTTCCGCAGATCCTTGGAGAGGGCGAATGACCGATCTGACCACGCTGGACGCCGCTGAGCTGGCCGGCAAGATCCACTCGCGTGAGGTGTCCTCCGTAGAGGTCACGCAGGCGCATCTCGACCGCATCGCGGCCGTCGACACCGAGTACCACGCCTTCCTGCACGTTGCAGGCGAACAGGCTCTCGAAGCCGCCGCAGCAGTGGACAACTCGCTCGCAGGCGGAAACGAACCTGCTTCGGCACTCGCCGGCGTTCCGATTGCGTTGAAGGACATCTTCACCACGACGGACATGCCGACCACCTGTGCGTCGAAGATTCTCGAAGGCTGGGTCGCGCCGTACGACGCGACTCTGACCTCCAAGCTGCGCGCTGCCGGCATCCCGATCCTCGGCAAGACGAACCTCGACGAGTTCGCGATGGGCTCTTCGACCGAGAACTCGGCCTTCGGCCCGACGCGTAACCCGTGGGACGTCACCCGCATCCCCGGTGGTTCGGGCGGCGGCAGTGCGGCTGCGCTCGCGTCCCGTCAGGCCCCGCTGGCCATCGGCACTGACACCGGCGGTTCGATCCGTCAGCCCGCTGCGGTTCAGGGCGGCCCCTGTGGTCGCACCGTGCTCGACACCGCTCTGCTGCACGAGGTCATCGCCGGACACGATCCGCGTGACTCCACGTCCATCGACGCCCCCGTGCGTCCGGTGGTCGCTGCGGCACGTGAAGGTGCAGCCGGCGACCTGCGCGGCGTCAAAGTCGGTGTGGTCAAGGAACTTCACTCCGACAGCTACCAGCCCGGCGTCATCGCTTCCTTCGACGCTGCTGTCGAGCAACTCAAGGCTTTGGGCGCCGAAGTTGTCGAGGTTTCGTGCCCGAGCTTCGAGCATGCGCTCGCGTCGTACTACCTGGTGCTGCCCAGTGAGGTCTCGTCCAACCTGGCTCGCTTCGACGCCATGCGCTACGGACTGCGTGTCGACGACGGCAACATGAGTGCCGACCAGGTCATGGCGGCAACCCGCGCCGCCGGTTTCGGTCCGGAGGTCAAGCGCCGCATCATGATCGGTACCTACGCACTGTCCTCGGGATACTACGACGCCTACTACGGTTCGGCGCTCAAGGTTCGTACGCTCATCGCGCGCGATTTCGACAGGGCCTACGAGAAGGTGGACGTACTGGTCTCGCCGACCAGTCCGTTCACGCCGTGGAAGTTGGGGGAGAAGGTCGGCGATCCGTTGGCCATGTACCTCTCCGACCTGTGCACGCTGCCGACCAACCTGGCCGGACACTGCGCGATGTCGGTGCCCTCGGGCCTGTCCGCGGACGACAACCTGCCGGTGGGCTTGCAGATCATGGCGCCCGCCATGGCTGACGAGCGCCTCTACCGTGTCGGTGCGGGCTACGAAGCTGCACGCGGCCCGATAGCGACTGCAGTCTGACCTGTTTGCTGTGCGCCTTTATCAACCCCCCGCGGTTAATAAAGGCGCACAGCAGTTTCAGGAGCAAGTTCTCAGGGCCGTCCCCTGATCGGTTCCGTAGCGATGGCCGTGACCGGCGGGGACACCGAGCGAACCGAGCATGTCGACGGTGGTCTGCAAGAACGTGACACCCGGGATCCACTGCGGGATCGGTGCATCTTGCACGGCACGGCTCAGATCCGGCTTCTGCGTCGCGAGGGCGGGGGACCACCACACCACCGGGTCAGACGTGTTCGCTAGGACGGTTGCGCCGTCCGTCCGTGTCGCGCCGGCCGGGGGACCTGCCCACAACACGTCGCACGGGACGATGGGACTGCCCTCGGACAGTGCGGCGCTGCCGCCGACGGCGCCGAGGCTCTGTCCGTAGAGGAACAGGTCCGGTCGATCCTCGGCGGGCATAGCGGCAATGTGGCTGCCGACGGCGGTGAACAGAGCGGTTGCCGATTCTTCGGCGTCGTCGCGGCTGAACAGGAATGTCGCCCAACTGGGTGCGTCGGAGTATTGCTGCCCGACTATTGCGACGTCGCCGCCGAACCGTTGCTCGATACCGTCGACTGCATGCGTGTCGATCCACCCCGATCCGGTCGGAACGGCCACTACGACGCTGTTGCGGGTAAAGCCGCCGACGCGATCGAGTTCGCTCACCGCGAGCGCGGCACGTGATGCAGTGTCGGGTGCCGAATCCAAACCGGCGTAGACGCGCACCGAGTCTTCGCCTGCTGCGACGAACTTGCGTCCCTCGGCACCCATCGAGGTCCACGAGATGAGCGATTCGGAGCTGCCTGTCGCGGAGGCCGAAAGTGGCTGTGTCAGAGCGGTGTCGATGTACGCGTTGGACTTGTCGAACGAATCGGAAAGACCGTTCCACACGGCGGGACCGACTACCAACTGCACTCCGAGAACACCCATGACCAGTGCGCCAACACTCCGCGCGAAACCCATCCACCGCAGCGCCTTCGAAAGTCCGACCCCGAGGCCCCAGAGTGAAAGGGCGGTCAGTGCTGCAATGCAACCCGCCTCCGCCCAGTGGAGAAGTCCGGCAGACGGTGCGCCCATCGCCGCTCGCAACGAGTTCTGCCAACCGGCGGCGGCGAACATCGCAACTGCGGTGCCGGCAGTCGACAACCCGAACGCGGTGATGCGCCAATGACGTTCGTCGAATCGGGCCTTGACCCGGTCGGGGACGAGCCGACGGGCTACCGCGGAGAACGCCCACATCGCCAGTAGTCCGGCCGCGACGAGCAGACCGCTGAACACCCCTTGTAGTACGGCTGATCGCGGCAGGAGTCCGGGAGCCAGCGAGATGGCGGACATCGCTGCCACGGCGACGCTCGTGGACACGCGGGGGAGTGCGAGCGCCCCGACTCGGGCGAGGACGGGGGTCCGTGACGCATTCAGAACGCTCATGCTGCAATCGCTTTCGGGGAGTAGGAGAACTCGTTCGACGGGTCGAGGCGCCGCGATCGCATCAGGGTGAAGCCGAAGGCGGAGACTGCCAGAACACCGGCCGTGCCGTAACCGAATCCCGATTCCGCGACCGGCGTCAGATAGCTTTGGCGCCAGGAGTTTCCGTTCACAGCCGTGACGGCTACATCGGCCATCGCGAAGCAATACCCTCGTGAGAGAAAGGACGTGCGGTCTTCACACGCGGCATGCATTCGCTGGTCGAGCTGACCGTCGAGGACCTGACGTGCCCACGGCCCCAGTTCCGTTCCGTGCGAATGCGCGTAGCGGAGTAGGTCGTAGCCGAGATCGTGCGCTTTGCAGGCCGAGTCGAATTCGTCGGGAAGTGGGACCGGCGACGAGCAGTCGCCGTGGGGATTGGCGAGGTATCCGTCGACGACGGCGGGGGTGTAACCGGCGAATGCCGCAAAGTCCGCCGGGATGGTGGTCGCAGCGTCAGCGGCATCCGCAGTAGTCACGGTGGCGATCGCCCTGGATGCGTTCGAATTCTCGGTGCGGGGCGACTGGGCTCCGCTCGCTCCGGCAGTGACAGTGATCGCTGCCGTTGCAGCCAGCGCCAGGGCAGCCCAGGTGCCGGCGCTTCGAGAGAGGTCTTTCACCCGTGTGATCCGCATGCCGTTCACGCTATGAACGGACAATCCTGACGGTCATCGCTCTGTGGAGGGGTTCTCCGACGCGCATTCGGGTGAGAATTCCCTCCCCTGTGATACCTCGGAGGTAGGGGGATCTCACTCTGCAGTATGAGGACTTTCGGGGTTCGCCTTCATAGGCTTGACGAGTGATCAAGGTCCGTAGGAAGAACAAGGGTGCACCGGATGTGCCCGCGCCGACATACGCCACCGCCGGGTCGATGCTGTCCGGCCTCGACGGGGCGGTCGTTCATTCGGAGAAAGTGCGTCGGGCAACCAGTTTCGTGGCCCGCGGTCAGTTCTGGAACATCGTCATCGTAGCGATCACTCTGATCCTCTATTCGATTGCCTGGCCGACACTGCAACTGACGCATCATGTTTCGCCGCCGATCATGCCCTTCGTCGCCGCGTTGGCTGCATTTCCGTTCGTCCTGATCCGGATCAACGCTCCGTTGGGGTGGGCGGTGTCGGCGGTCTCGGCGTTGATCATCCCGTTGGTGTTCGACAACACTCCCGGTTACGACTACCCGTGGCAGGTCGTCCACATCATCGTGCTGATGTCGTTGCTGGCCGCAGTGAGTCTGCGGGCGCCCATTCAGGTTGTCGGTGTCGCCTGGATCGCCACAGTGCTGCTCTTTCTCGGCAACGCCCCGGGAAGCGACGGCGCCGGTTGGGCTGTCGGGCTGAGTGCCCTGGTCGTCTTCTGCCTGTTGATCCGCTGGTTGGTTCTCTCGCGCCGCCAGTTGGCCAAGCAGGAGGAAGTCAGTGAACTCGAACGCACTCGACGCACGATCCTCGAGGAGAAGGCGCGGATCGCCCGCGACTTGCACGACATCGTGGCCCACCACATGTCGATGGTGGTCGTGCAAGCTCAGAGTGCGCCGTACAGACTCGATGCAGTCACTCCGGAGATCCGAACCGAATTCGAATCGATAAGTGAGACAGGGCGAGCAGCGCTCAACGAGATCCGTGGCCTCCTCGGAGTCCTGCGCAGCGACGGGGACACCGTGGTGACGGCTCCACAACCGGGCGTCGACCAGTTGGACGACCTGTTGCTCGGCAGTACCCGTGCCGGTTTGCCGGTATCGTGGCGAGTCGACGGCGATCGAGCGTCGGTCTCGGAATCCACGGGCCTTGCGCTCTACCGGATCATTCAGGAGTCGATCACCAACGCGGCCAGGCATTCGCCAGGCGGACCCATCGAGGTCGCCGTGGCCTTCGGTCCGCAATCGGTGAGCGCGCTCGTGAACAACGGACCTTCGCCATTGGGTGGCAATCAGCACTCGGCGTCGGAAACCACTGGTGGCAACGGAATCCGCGGAATGCGAGAGCGGGCTTCGGCGGTGGGCGGCATGCTGCTGGCAAACCGGCGACAGGACGGAGGGTTCGAGGTCCGGGCCGAGTTGCCGTCGATGCCCGCCTAGGCTGTCCGAGTGCCCATCACAGTATTCATCGCAGACGACCAGGCGATGGTTCGACAAGGGTTCGGAGCCCTACTCTCCGCCCAGCCCGACATCAGCGTGATCGGCGATGCGCCGGACGGCAAGATCGCCGTCGCCGAGGTCGCGCGATTGCGTCCGGATGTGGTCTTGATGGATGTTCGCATGCCCGAGATGAACGGACTCGACGCTGCCCGCCAGATTCTGTCCGCCGGATGGGAACCGCCGGTGCGAGTCCTCATGCTCACCACTTTCGACATCGACGACTACGTCTACGAGGCCCTGAGCGTCGGAGCGAGCGGGTTCATGCTCAAGGACGCACCGGCTGAGGAACTGATTCGGGCGGTACGCGTCGTTGCCGAAGGGCAGGCCTTGCTGGCGCCGACGGTGACTCGGCGTCTGATTGCCGATGTGACCAGCCGGCGGGCGGCCCCGCGCGCACGGCCCGCAGCGCTGGACGCCCTGACCCCGCGTGAGCGCGAGGTCCTCGAACTGATCGCCCGCGGATTGTCCAACGTCGAGATCGCCGAGCGGCTGTTCGTCGCCGAGCAGACCGTCAAGACCCATGTCGGGAAGGTGCTGTCGAAGCTCGATCTGCGCGATCGCGCCCAGGCAGTCGTGTTGGCGTACGAAAGCGGGCTCGTCACGCCAGGTTAGTGATCCCGTACGGCGCGGCGTTGCGGCTCGGCAACGCCGCTATCCTGCGGCAATACGGTGACTGGGGGAAGATGGACACCAAGATCCACAATCCGGTCACGAGAGGTGCTGCACTATGCGAATCGGAATCCTCACGGGCGGCGGCGACTGCCCGGGCTTGAACGCGGTCATCCGCGCCGTCGTACGTACGTCGGCCGGTCGTTACAGCAGTACCGTGGTCGGATTCCGGGACGGCTGGCGAGGATTGCTCGAGGACCGCAAGGTCCCGCTCGACTCCGATGACCGCATCAACCGCATCCTCACCCGCGGTGGCACGATCCTCGGCACCGCTCGCGTGAACCCCGACAAACTCCGTGCGGGCCTCGATCAGATCAAGCAGACTCTCGACGACAACGGGATCGACGTCCTGATCCCGATCGGCGGCGAAGGCACTCTCACCGCGGCCAGTTGGCTTTCCGAGAGCGGCGTACCCGTGATCGGTGTGCCCAAGACGATCGACAACGACATCGACTGCACTGACGTGACTTTCGGTTTCGACACCGCCTTGGCTGTCGCCACCGACGCCATCGACAGGCTCCACACCACGGCCGAATCGCACCAGCGCGTCATGCTCGTCGAGGTCATGGGCCGGCATGCGGGCTGGATCGCGCTGCAGGCCGGACTGGCGTCGGGGGCACACCTGACTCTGGTTCCGGAACAGCCGTTCGACGTCGACGAGGTGTGCGCGATGGTCAAGAAGCGCTTCCAGCGTGGCGACTCCCACTTCATCTGCGTCGTGGCTGAAGGTGCGATGCCCGATCCCGCGTCGATGACCCTGCGCGAAGGTGGCATAGACGAGTTCGGCCACAAGATCTTCACCGGTGTCGCGCAGCAGCTCGGAAACGAGATCGAGCGCCGGATCGGCAAGGAAGTTCGCACCACCGTCCTCGGGCACATTCAGCGCGGTGGCACCCCGACGCCGCACGACCGCATCCTCGCCACTCGCTTCGGCGTTCATGCCACCGACGCAGCTCACCGCGGAGATTTCGGTCAGATGGTCGCGTTGCACGGAACGTCCATCGACCTCGTTCCGCTCGCCGAGGCGACCCGCAAACTCAAGACGGTGCCCAAGGAGCGCTACGAGGAGGCAGCCGCATTCTTCGGCTGAGCCGCAGACGCATAAACTGATCACCATGACTGCTGTCGATGCGCCCGACATCCTCGATTACGACGAAGTACTGACCAAGTACGAGCCTGTGATGGGTATGGAGGTGCACGTAGAACTCGGCACCGCGACCAAGATGTTCTGCCCGTGCCCCACCGAGTTCGGTGCCGAACCCAATACCCAGGTGTGCCCGGTCTGTCTGGGCATGCCCGGTTCGTTGCCGGTGGTGAACGCAGCCGCTGTCGAGTCCGCGATCCGGATCGGCCTTGCGCTCAACTGCTCCATCACGCCGTGGGGCCGATTCGCACGCAAGAACTACTTCTACCCGGATCAGCCGAAGAACTACCAGATCTCCCAGTACGACGAGCCGATCGCAACCGAGGGTTACCTCGACGTGATCCTCGACGACGGCACGACGTGGCGCGTCGAGATCGAGCGCGCCCACATGGAGGAGGACACCGGTAAGTCCCTCCACGTGGGTGGCGCTACCGGTCGTATCCACGGTGCCAGCCATTCGCTGCTCGACTACAACCGTGCGGGCGTTCCCTTGGTGGAGATCGTCACCAAGACCATCCACGGTGCCGGTGAGCGCGCCCCCGAGGTTGCTCGCGCGTACGTCACGGCGCTTCGTGATCTGCTGAAGTCCCTCGACGTCTCCGACGTCCGCATGGATCAGGGATCGATGCGCTGCGACGCCAACATCTCCCTCATGCCGATCGGTTCCACCGAACTGGGGACCCGCACCGAGACCAAGAACGTCAACTCCCTCAAGAGCGTCGAGGTCGCAGTTCGCTACGAAATGCGCCGTCAGGCAGCAGTTCTCGACGCCGGCGGTGAGGTCATCCAGGAGACCCGCCATTTCCAGGAAGGCGACGGCACCACCGCAGCGGGACGCCGGAAGGAAACGGCCGAGGACTACCGCTACTTCCCGGAACCGGATCTCGAGCCCGTCGCTCCGAGCGCCGAGTGGGTCGAAGAACTGCGCGGTACCTTGCCGGAGCTTCCCTGGATTCGCCGTGCGCGGATCCAGAAGGACTGGGGAATTTCCGACGAGGTCATGCGCGACCTCGTCAACGCCGGTGCCATCGATCTGGTGATCGCGACCACCGAGGCCGGTGCTTCGCCCGAGGCAGCGCGCTCCTGGTGGCTGTCCTACCTGTCACAGCAGGCGAACACCCGTGGCGTCGAACTCGGCGCTCTGCCGATCACCCCGGCGCAGGTTGCCCAGGTCGTAGCTCTCATCGACAGCGGCAAGCTCAACAACAAAGTGGCTCGCCAGGTCGTCGATCACGTCCTCGACGGCGAGGGTGACCCGGAGCAGGTTGTCGCGGCCCACCCGGAGTTGGTCGTCGAACGTGACGAAACCAAGCTCAAGGCAGCCGTCGACGAAGCGCTCGCAGCGAACCCCGACATCGCGGACAAGATTCGCAGTGGCAAGGTGCAGGCCGCCGGAAAGATCGTCGGCGACGTCATGAAGGCCACTCGTGGACAGGCAGACGCGGCTCGTGTGAAGGAACTTGTCATCGAGGCGTGCAGCTAGCGCACACTGAATTTCTGACACTGATGCCCGGCCGAATCGAATTCGGCCGGGCATCAGTGTTTTTCGCTGTCGTTTTGCCGCTGTCGGTCTACAGACCAGGGACCACAACCGCGCGGCCGCTGAGCGTTCCGGCGGCCAGTCGTCGATACGCTTCGGCGCCGTTGTCGAGACTGAAGGTCTCCACCGCGATGTCGAAGATGCCGGCGTGCGCCAGGTCGATCAATTCGATCAGCTCGTTGCGGGCACCCCAGTACGGAACTGTCACAGAAGCCTCGTAAGGACTTTGGAAGAACCCGACTTTGGCATGGGCCTGCCCGTCGCCGATCCCGACGATCGTGACGTCCGATCCGACGCCGGCGACAGCCATCGCGGTGTCGATGGTGGGCTGATAGCCGACGAAGTCGAGAACCAGTGCGGCGCCCTGACTTCCGGTGATCCTGCGGACGTTCTCGGCCGCGTCCTTGTCGGACAGAACCACTTCGTGAGCGCCTACCTTGGTTGCCAGTTCGAGCTTGTCCGCGCTCACGTCGAGTGCGATGACGGTTGCTGCCGAGAGGTGGCGGAGGAGTTGGATGGCGACATGGCCGAGACCGCCGGTACCGATGACGACGGCGTACGAGCCACCGCGAAGTTTCGGCAGTGAACGCTTGATCGCGTGATACGGAGTCAGACCGGCGTCGGTCAGCGGCACCGTCTTGACCGGATCGAGGTCGCCGATCGGGACGAGGTGGCGAGGTGAATCGACGATCATGAATTCGGCCAACGCGCCGGGTGCACCGAGACCAGGAGGATTGATGCCGAGTTCTTTTGCTCGAGAACAGTAGTTTTCGAGTCCTTGCGAGCAGTGCCAACAGCTGCCACAGCCCCAGGGTCCGTAGACGACGACATTGGTTCCGATGTCGAGCCCTTCGACGCCCTCGCCGACGGCGGCGACCCGGCCGGCGCCCTCGTGGCCGAGCGTGAGAGGAAGGCCGTAGGTGTACTGCTCCTCGGGCAGGCTCATGATGAAGTCGTCCGAGTGGCAGACGCCGGCAGCGGTGACTTCCAGGAGCACTTCACCTGGACCGGGCTCGGGTTTGGGAATCTCCGTGAGTTCGGGTTCTGCGCCGATTCTCGTGTACTGGATTGCCTTCATACCGACTCCTTTGTCGTGGTTGGGCCAACCGGTCCTGGCAAATGCGTGGTGTTTAGCCCCGCTAACAAAAGAGTACGCATCTGTGCATGTTCGGTCACGGGATCCGTGACCGAACAGACATGGCGGCTCAGTCGATCCCGCCGCTGCCACTCGGCATCGGGATCTTGACCACCTTGTCGTCGTTCGGACCCGGCTCGCCCGCGGTTTTGTTTATCGTGCTCGCCCACATCAAACCGTCGGATCCGAGTGCCAAACCGCCCAGCTGGCCGTACGTGTCTTTCGCCACTGCCGACGGCGCGGTCGTGACGGCACCTGTTCCTGGATCTGCGGCCAGCGCCGAGATCGCTTTGCCGGCCCCCAGCGCGACAGCTACCACTCCCTGCGCCGCGATGCACCCGCCGACTCCGGGTCGGTCGGGCCACGTCCACGCGGGGGATGTCACCGTGCCGTCGGCGCCGACGCGTTGGAGGCGATCCTCGAGAGTGGTTCGGTCCGTGACCCACGTCGCGATTCCCGGATCGACGCACACGCCGCCGCCGTTTCCGATTCCGGACAGAACAACTTCCGGGCGAGGCGGCGCAGCGTTGGGTGTCAGCGATCGGACCCGCAAGAGTTTCCCCGCCAACGAGGCGGGATCCTGAGCAACCGCGGGGTTTCCGGTATCGCCTGTCAGAACCATGAGCTGGTCCGGGGCCGCGAACTCCAGTGACCCGCCGTTGCCGCTCGCGCCGCGCGGGATTCCACCGAGTACTTCCTTGGCGGTGTCACCCGGAGCGATGCGGACCACCCGGTTGTCCGTTCCGGTGGTGACGTAGGCATAGATCAGGTTGTCTTCGACAAACGTGGGGGAGAGTGCGATGTCGAGCAGGCCGCCGTCACCGCTGCCGTCGACGTCGATCTTGGCTACCTCGACCGGTGTCGTGTTGGGAGCTACCTGCATGATCCGGCCGGTCCGCCGTTCGGCAACCAGTCCGGAGTTCCCGTCCGGGAGTGTGACGAGCCCACCCGTGGTGTCGAGACAGGTTGCGATCACGGCGGTGTCGGCATCCTGACACGGTCCGAGGGGGCCGGTCCGCGGCGCCGGCGGCGTGGTCGACGGCGGCGGGTTCTCCGGCTGCACTTCCGCGCTGGCCTGGTTGGTCGGTTCGGGTGTGAACGGCGAGGCAGTCGATTCGTCGAAGTCGGCGCAACCTGCGAGCAACGATGTCCCGAGCACCAGCGCCAGTGCGCCCAGCGCTGCATGCCTACCCGTAGTCATGCCCAAGACGTTACGTAATGCACGGCAGATGCCGCCACGCCGGACCAAGGTTCCCCGTCGAGTTCGTGAATCGGTCATAGGCTCACCTACGTGACTGACGAGCGAAAAGATCCCAGCGAGTTGTCGGATGCGGACAAGCCGACGGGCAATGTGTCCAGTCCGTATGATTCGCCCACCGAACAATTTCCGACGGTGAGCGCCAAGAATCCGTTGCCGCGGACCGACGACGATCTCGATTTCGGTTCCACGAACGCCAACTCCCTGACCGAACAGATACCGACATACCGAGCACCTGGCGCGGATCAGCCGACCGTGGCTCTCGAGCGTGAGACGGCGTACGACGCTCCGATCGCCGCCGTCCCCACCGCCGAAGCCGTGGCAGGTACAACTGAGTCTCCGCGGGGCCGAGGCACTCTCGACCTCGGGTTGCTTGCACTGCGATTGGCCGTCGGTGGAACTGCGTTGGTGCACGGTCTGCAGAAGTTGACCGGTATCTGGAACGGGCCGGGGCTGAACGGGTTCGAGTCGATGCTGGCGGACGCCGGGTTCCAGCAGGCGAAGTGGATGGCGATACTCGGCGCCGTCGGTGAAGTCGCAGGTGGCGCACTCCTGATCCTCGGGTTGCTGACTCCCGTTGCGGCAGCGTCGGTTCTGGCGGTGATGATCAATGCGTGGGCGCTGCGTCAGGCGAGCGCACCCGGCCTGGAGTACTTCGCCCCGGCCGGGACCGAGTACGAGATGCTGCTCGGAATCTGTGCGGGCGTCATCATTTTGACGGGACCAGGTCGTATTGCGCTCGACGGTCGTCGTGGCTGGGCAACTCGTCCGTTTATCGGATCGCTCGTGGTTTTGATCCTCGGTATCGCTGCCGGCGTCTGCACCTGGATCTTCCTGAACGGTGCCAATCCGCTCATCTGATACTCGCGCCGTCGAACAAAACGAACCGCCGCTCTCCGAATCGGAGAGCGGCGGTTTGTTTATGAAGGATCAGTCCTTGACGAGTACCGGGTCGGCGTTCGCGGACGGGATGGCGGTTCCGTCCTTGAGTTTGCGACCGAGGACCGACTTGCGGTGACCGTAGGCGAAGTACACGAGCACACCGATGGCCATCCAGACGAGGAACCGGATCCAGGTCTCGACCGAGAGGTTGAGCATCAGCCAACCGCAGGCGAGCACGGCGACGATCGGAACGAACGGCACCAGCGGGACGCGGAATCCGCGCGGCAGGTCGGGGCGGGTGCGGCGAAGGACGATGACACCGACACAAACCAGGACGAAGGCGAACAGCGTTCCGATGTTGACCATCTCTTCGAGCGTGCCCATCGGGAAGAAGGCTGCCAGGACGGCGACGATGCCACCGACGATCAACGTGATGCGCATCGGGATGCCCTTGGCGTTGGTCTTGGCCAGGCTGCGCGGCATGAGTCCGTCACGGGACATGGCGAAGAGGACGCGGGTCTGGCCGAGCATCATGACCATGACAACTGTCGTGAGGCCGGCCAGGCCACCGAAGTTGATGGCGGTTTGTGCCCAACCGATTCCGTTGGCCTCGAATGCGGTTGCGAGGGTGGCGCTGGAATCGCCGACCAGCGGACTGCCGTCCTTGAGTTCGGTGTACTTGACCATGCCGGTCAGTACGAGCGTGACGGCAACGTAGAGAACCGTGACGATGGCGAGCGAGCCGAAGATTCCTCGCGGCAACGACTTCTGCGGGTTCTTGGTTTCCTCGGCGGTGGTGGCGACGACGTCGAAACCGATGAAGGCAAAGAACACGAGGCTGGCGGCTGCGAGCAATCCGTAAGCGCCGTAGCTGCTTCCGCCTGCGCCGGTCAGCCAGGAGAACAAGGTCTGATGGATTCCGCTTGCAGAACTCTCGGTTCCTTCGGACGGCGGGATGAAGGGGGAGTAGTTCTCCTTCTTGATGTAGAACGCGCCCACGACGATGACGAGCAGGACTACTGCGATCTTGATCGCGGTGATGATTGCGGAGACTCGCGAGGAAACCTTGGTGCCGATCGCGAGGATCAGCGTGATCGCGCCGATGATAAGCAGAGCGCCCCAGTCGAAGCTGATCGAACCGATGTGGGCGGTGGTGCTTCCGCTGGCCCCGATGACGTTGCCGAGGTACAGCGACCAGCCCTTGCCGACGACGGCGGACGCGAGAGCGAACTCGAGAATGAGGTCCCAGCCGATGATCCAGGCGGCGAACTCCCCGAACGTGGCGTAGGAGAACGTGTATGCGCTGCCTGCGACGGGGACGGTGGAGGCGAACTCCGCGTAACACAGCGCGGCGAGGCCACAGGCGATGGCAGCGAGAACGAATGCCAGTGAAATGGAGGGTCCTGCGACATTGCCTGCGGTTCGAGCAGTCAGCGTGAAGATGCCTGCGCCGATGACGACGGCGACTCCGAATACCGTGAGGTCCTTCGCGGTCAGTTCCTTCTTGAGCTTTGTCTCAGGCTCGTCGGTGTCCGCGATCGATTGCTCGACGGATTTGGTGCGCCATATGCCGACTCCGGGCATGTATTGCTCCTTGGTTGTTTCCCGTCGACCTTGTGGGTGACGGGCGGTGGCTGACTGTCGTCGTTGTGATGTGCGTCTCAGCGACCTGATGAGGGAACCACTGGTGAGCGCCGTGTGCAAGTCGGCTCGCTCGAACTGACCGAAATGATCACCTGACTGAAAGTCATCCCCCCTCATGTATCTGAATTGATCAGCTGGTGTCTGAAACCCTACGTCCAAGTGAATTCGCTCACGAGCCGGACGCGCGATTCGGTCTGAAATGTCTGATAGCTCATATCGTTCCGTTGGTGCTCCGCGTGTCGCCCGACTATTCGGTACCTGTCGGTCGGTCTTGCTGTCGATGAGTTGCACTGTCGCTGTACCAGCACGTCCCATTTCACCCGTATCGGGGCGACAGGCGAGAGGACCACCGCGTACCTGGATCCGGTCGAGCGTCCATCACGCGTCGTGGCAGAGTGTGTCGGCGACGGGATGATCGGATTGGGTTGTGGTTCAAGCTCATACAACACCGGAGGAAGTACGGCGTGTTCGGACGCAGTCGGTCCCGCGTTCTTCTCCGAAGTGACATGAACCCGACTCTGTCGACCCTCTGCCGTGGCCCGTTGGCGAGCATTCTCGTGGAGCTGAGTTGGTTGCCGCACGTCCGACTGCCCGAAAACCTTGTGTGACTGTCACATCGGCTACGCGCGTCTCGAGCCGCACGCACGCTTACAGAAAAGATCCCCGGCCGAAAGGCGGCCGGGGATCTTTTTCGATTCGTGGCAGAACTTACGGAACGTAGCGAACCGCGCCCTTGTCGGCGGACGTTGCCAGAGCGGCGTAGGCGCGCAGTGCTGTCGTCACGGTGCGCTGACGATCGACCGGCTGCCACGGGCGCTCCGAGGCCTCCATCTTCGCGCGTCGCTCGGCGAGGACGTCGTCATCGACCAGGATCTCGAGCGTGCGCGAGGCGACGTCGATGCGAACCTGATCGCCGTTCTGGACGAGACCGATGATTCCGCCTGCGGCAGCCTCGGGGGAGATGTGACCGATGGACAGCCCGGAGGTTCCGCCCGAGAAACGACCGTCGGTGATCAGCGCGCATTCCTTACCGAGGCCTGCGCCCTTGAGGAAGGCAGTGGGGTGCAGCATTTCCTGCATGCCGGGGCCACCCTTGGGGCCTTCGTAGCGCACGACGAGAACGTCGCCGGCCTTGATCTTCTTCTGCAAGATGACCGAGACGGCTTCTTCTTGAGATTCGACGACGAGCGCCGGGCCCTGGAAGGAGAACAGTTCCTCGTCGATGCCGGCCGTTTTGAGTATTGCGCCGTCGAGTGCGATGTTGCCACGCAGGACAACCAAGCCGCCTTCGACGGTGTAGGCGTTCTCGACGTCGCGGATACAGCCGCCGGCCGCATCGGTGTCGAGGGCAGACCAACGGTTGTCCGTGGAGAACGGTTCGATGGTGCGCACGCCGCCGGGAGCCGCGTGGAAGAGTTCGATTGCCTCGTCGGTTGCCTTGCCGGAGCGGATGTCCCAGTCGTCGAGCCACTGGTCGAAGCTCTTGGTGTGCACGGTGGACACGTCGGTTTCGAGGAGTCCGCCGCGGCGAAGCTCACCGAGCAGGGCGGGGATTCCGCCGGCGCGGTGGACGTCTTCCATGTGGTAGTCCGAGTTGGGAGAGACCTTGGACAGGCACGGAACCTTTCGGCTGATCGCGTCGATGGTGTCGAGGTCGAAGTCGACCTCGCCTTCCTGCGCCGCAGCCAGCGTGTGCAGGACGGTGTTGGTGGAACCGCCCATGGCGACATCGAGAGCCATCGCGTTGCGGAACGCTGCCGGGGTCGCGATGTTGCGCGGCAGCACCGACTCGTCGCCGTCGCGGTAGTACTTGAGGGCCGCCTCGACCACGGTGGTGCCCGCACGAGAGAAGAGTGCGTGACGAGCCTTGTGAGTTGCCAGCGTGGAGCCGTTGCCCGGCAATGCGAGGCCGAGGGCCTCCGTCAGGCAGTTCATGGAATTGGCGGTGAACATTCCGGAGCAGGACCCGCATGTCGGGCACGCGCTGCGCTCGACCTCGTCGAGGCCCTCGTCGGACACGGCATCGTTGGCAGAGGCGGAGATCGCGGTGATGAGATCGGTGGGGGCTTGGGCCACGCCGCCGACGACCACTGCCTTACCGGCCTCCATCGGACCACCGGAGACGAAGACGGTCGGGATGTTCAGGCGCATCGCAGCGTTGAGCATGCCGGGAGTGATCTTGTCGCAGTTGGAGATACACACCAGTGCGTCGGCTGTGTGGGCGTTTGCCATGTACTCGACCGAGTCGGCGATGATCTCGCGGCTCGGGAGCGAGTAGAGCATTCCGCCGTGGCCCATTGCGATGCCGTCGTCGACTGCGATGGTGTGGAACTCACGAGCGACGCCGCCGGCCGCACTGATGGCCTCGGCAACGATCTCGCCCACGTTCTTGAGATGCACGTGGCCGGGTACGAACTGGGTGTACGAGTTCGCTACGGCGACGATCGGCTTTCCGAAGTCGGAATCCGTCATTCCTGTGGCGCGCCACAGGGATCGGGCTCCGGCAGCATTACGTCCGATGGTGGTGGTGCGTGACCTCAACGGGGGCATGGGCGTGTTCCTTATGTGATCGTTGCTGGTCCACTCAAATAGAAGCGAGGGCCTTTCAACGCTACTCGCGTGCTACGGGCGCTTCTCTTCGGGCTGGTCCTGTGTGTTCTCGACGAGCTCGGATTCTGCTTCTGCTTCTGCAGCTGCTTCTTCCTCTTCGGCTTCCTTGGCGGCGAAGGCTTCTGCGGCGGATGCGTAGGGATCGGTGATGCGGCCGCCGCTGGCGATCGCGATCTCGGGAAGCCTGACGAAGCTGACCGCAGGCAGGGTCACCTCGGTTCCGTCGGTGAGTTCCGCGCGCGCCCAACTCCGCTTCGGGAAGCGGAAACCCTTGACGTCGTCCCAAGCGAGGGTGCGCTTGGAGAACGTCGAGCGGACCTCGAGGCCGTCAGGGCTGACGGTGGTGCGCAGTCGCGCGACGAGATAGACGGCGATGATCGGAAGGATCAGCAACCAGCTGAAGGCGACGGGCCACCCGAAGATCGGGAAGCTGACCGCGAACAGAAGGAACGCGCACGCCATGTAAGCGAGCTGCGAAATGCGGATGACGTGCCGAAGTGGTTTCGGCGTGTGGGATGATTGAGCCGGTGGCACGGGCTGCTGCGAAGTTGACACCTCTACATCTTCGCATTGCAGCCGATGTATCTCAGATTCTGGGACGGTCGACTCACCAAGTTTGCCGTTCGCGACTAGCGCCTCTACTGTCGAGTGCGTGAAACAGAATGAGTTGCTCGTAATCGGCCGGCGCGTCGTCGCCTGAGTCGATTTTTCAACTCACCAGATAACGACGCGCCACCCTCGCTCAGCAGATGCTGACGGGGGTTTTTTGTTGCCCGGAGCCAGAATCAGAGGATTTCCCAGTGAGCGCACCAACAGCACGGCCTCAACCCACGCCGCGCAAGTCAGGGACACCGAGCCCGACAACCGCGGCTGCCGCAACCCAGACGGCCAACCGTCGCCAGCTCCCGCCTGAGCGGGTAACCGGCGCGCAGTCTGTGGTTCGAGCCCTCGAAGAGCTCGAGGTCGACACGGTATTCGGCATTCCCGGCGGTGCCGTGCTCCCGGTTTACGACCCACTCTTCGATTCGGTCAAGGTCCGCCACGTGCTCGTGCGCCACGAGCAGGGTGCAGGCCACGCTGCCACCGGTTACGCCCAGGCGACCGGCAAGGTCGGCGTCTGCATGGCCACCTCGGGTCCCGGTGCGACCAACCTGGTCACGCCGCTGGCCGACGCGCAGATGGACTCCGTTCCGATCGTCGCGATCACCGGGCAGGTGGCGCGCTCGCTGATCGGTACCGACGGCTTCCAGGAAGCCGACATCTCAGGCATCACGATGCCGGTCACCAAGCACAACTTCCTGATCACCGACGTGATCGACATCCCGCGCATCATGGCCGAGGCCTTCTACCTCGCGGCCAGCGGTCGCCCCGGCGCCGTCCTGGTCGATATCCCCAAGGACATCCTGCAGTCGCAGACCACGTTCTCGTGGCCGCCGGAGATGCGTCTGCCGGGCTACCGCCCGGTCACCAAGCCGCACGGCAAGCAGGTTCGTGAAGCTGCACGTCTGATCGCCGACGCCAAGTCGCCGGTTCTGTACGTCGGTGGCGGCGTCATCAAGTCCGACTCCTCGCCGGAGTTGCTCGAATTGGCCGAGCTGACCGGTATCCCCGTCGTCACCACGCTGATGGCCCGCGGCGCGTTCCCGGACAGCCACGACCTCAACTGCGGTATGCCGGGAATGCACGGCACCGTTGCCGCAGTCGCCGCTCTGCAGCGTAGCGATCTACTGATCACCCTCGGTGCGCGTTTCGACGACCGCGTCACCGGTCAGTTGAATTCCTTCGCGCCCGACGCCAAGGTCATCCATGCCGACATCGACCCGGCCGAGATCGGCAAGAACCGCTACGCGGACGTCCCGATCGTGGGCGACTGCAAAGAGGTCATCACCGAACTCATCGAGGCGATCCGTGCCGACATGGCCACGGGCACCACGTTCGACCTCACCGAGTGGTGGGCGTACCTGAACGACATCCGTCGTACGTACCCGCTGAGCTACGACCGTCCCACCGACGGTCAGCTGAGCCCGGAGTACGTGATCCAGACCGTCGGCAAGCTCGCCGGACCGGATGCCATCTACTGCGCCGGCGTCGGTCAGCACCAGATGTGGGCCGCGCAGTTCGTCGGCTACGAGAAGCCGCGCACGTGGCTCAACTCGGGCGGGCTCGGCACCATGGGGTACGCGGTTCCCGCAGCCATGGGCGCCAAGATGGGTATGCCCGACACCGAGGTGTGGGCGATCGACGGCGACGGCTGCTTCCAGATGACCAATCAGGAACTCGCAACCTGCGCACTCGAAGGTATTCCGATCAAGGTTGCCCTCATCAACAACGGCAACCTCGGCATGGTGCGCCAGTGGCAGACACTCTTCTACGAAGAGCGCTACTCCAACACCAACCTCGGAACGCACGGCGCCATCCGCATCCCGGACTTCGTGAAGCTCGCAGAAGCATTGGGCTGCCACGGAATTCGTGTCGAGCGTGAAGAAGATGTCGAAGCTGCGATCCGTGAGGCGCAGTCCATCAACGACAAGCCTGTCGTGATCGACTTCATCGTCACCGCCGACGCACAGGTGTGGCCGATGGTCGCTGCCGGAACGAGCAACGACGAAATCATGGCGGCCCGGGGCATCCGGCCGCTGTTCGACGACGACGAGGCAGTTGCCGAGCCCGCCGTCATCCACGAAGCCATGTCACGCGAGCAAGCCGGACCCGCCGCGGGCACAGGGGAGGATCAGAAGTGAGCACCAGTCACACCCTCAGTGTTCTCGTCGAGGACAAGCCAGGCGTGCTGGCTCGCGTCTCCGCACTTTTCTCCCGCCGCGGATTCAACATCGAATCCCTTGCGGTGGGCGGAACCGAGATCCCCGAGATCTCACGTATGACCATCGTCGTCACGGTCGACGAGTTCCCTCTCGAGCAGGTGACGAAGCAGCTCAACAAGCTGATCAACGTCATCAAGATCGTCGAGCAGGACGGTGAAGCATCCGTCGCTCGCGAGCTCGTGCTCATCAAGGTGCGCGCTGATGCAAGCGTGCGCACGCAGGTCATCGAAACGGTGAACCTGTTCCGCGCCAAGGTGATCGACGTCTCTCCGGAGTCCGTCACCATCGAGGCGACCGGTACTCGGTCCAAGCTGGATGCACTGCTGCGGATGCTTGATCCGTACGGTATCCGGGAGATCGTTCAGTCCGGGGTCGTGGCAGTCGGTCGAGGGCCGAAGTCGATCACGGCCACCCGCTAGTACTTTTAGACACGTAAAAATCCAAGGAGAGGTTGAGAACTGTGGCAGTCGAGATGTTCTACGACGACGATGCCGATCTGTCGATCATTCAGGGCCGCAAGGTTGCTGTGATCGGCTACGGAAGCCAGGGCCACGCCCATTCGCTGAGCCTGCGTGACTCGGGCGTCGATGTGCGCATCGGCCTCAAGGAAGGCTCGAAGTCGCGTGAGAAGGCTGAAGAGCAGGGGCTGACGGTCGGTACGCCGGCAGAGGTTTCCGAGTGGGCCGACGTCATCATGGTGCTCGCACCTGACACCGCTCAGGCGAGCATTTTCACCAATGACATCGAGCCGAACCTCAAGGACGGCGACGCGCTGTTCTTCGGTCACGGCCTGAACATTCACTTCGACCTGATCAAGGCTCCGGAGTTCGTCACCGTCGGCATGGTCGCCCCCAAGGGCCCCGGCCACCTGGTGCGTCGTCAGTTCGTCGACGGCAAGGGCGTTCCCGCGCTCATCGCCATCGACCAGGATCCCAAGGGTGAAGGCCAGGCTCTTGCTCTGTCCTACGCCAAGGGCATCGGCGGAACCCGCGCAGGCGTCATCAAGACCACGTTCAAGGAAGAGACCGAGACGGACCTCTTCGGCGAGCAGGCCGTGCTCTGCGGCGGCACCGAGGAACTGGTCAAGACCGGTTTCGAGGTCATGGTCGAGGCCGGCTACGCACCCGAGATGGCGTACTTCGAGGTTCTGCACGAGCTCAAGCTCATCGTCGACCTCATGTACGAGGGTGGCATCGCCCGCATGAACTACTCGGTGTCCGACACCGCTGAGTTCGGTGGATACCTCTCCGGCCCGCGCGTCATCGACGCCGACACCAAGGAGCGCATGAAGGCGATCCTGGCCGACATCCAGTCCGGCGAGTTCACCCGTCGTCTGGTTGCCAACGTCGAGAACGGCAACACCGAGCTCGAGGGCCTGCGCAAGGCCAACGCCGAGCACCCCATCGAGGTCACCGGCAAGAAGCTGCGCGACCTGATGAGCTGGGTCGATCGTCCGATCACCGAAACCGCGTAGTTCGCAGTTTCACGCTCCACGTCTCCACTGGCCTGATGCCGCGCCGGTTCAATTACGTTGAACCAGCGCGGCATTGGGCCGGAGTCGTTTTCCGGGTCGTCTGAGTCCGGATTCATATTCCATCGAGAATTTGCCCGCGAATGTGTCCACTATGTGGTATTGCCTACCGCGTTGTGGATTCCAAGTGAGCGCGCACTAAACTATCGGTGGTTAAACCACCTTCACACCCACCTAATCAGGGAGTTTGCACGTGAGCCAGCCTGGCCGTCCCGTTGTTCTGATCGCCGACAAGCTCGCGCCGTCCACAGTCGAGGCGCTCGGTGACGGTGTGGAGGTGCGTTGGGTCGACGGACCCGACCGCCCGGCGCTGCTCGCCGCGGTACCCGAGGCCGACGCGATTCTCGTCCGTTCCGCCACTACCGTCGACGCCGAGGTTCTGGCTGCCGGCACCAAGCTGAAGATCATCGGCCGCGCCGGTGTCGGCCTGGACAACGTCGAGATCCCCGCAGCCACCGAGCGCGGCGTGATGGTCGTCAACGCACCGACCTCCAACATTCACTCCGCTGCCGAGCACGCTGTCGCGCTCCTCATGTCGACCGCTCGCCAGATTCCCGCAGCAGACAAGACTCTGCGTGAGAACACCTGGAAGCGAAGCAAGTTCAACGGTGTCGAGATCCTCGGCAAGACCGTCGGTGTCGTCGGACTCGGCCGCATCGGCCAGCTCTTCGCGCAGCGTCTCGCTGCGTTCGAGACCACGATCATCGCGTACGACCCCTACCTGCCCGCAGCGCGCGCAGCGCAGCTCGGCATCGAACTGGTCACCATCGACGAGCTCGTCGAGCGCGCCGACTTCATCTCCGTGCACCTGCCCAAGACCAAGGAAACGGCCGGCCTGATCAACGCCGAGCGCCTCGCCAAGGCCAAGGACGGCGTCATCATCGTCAACGCCGCTCGCGGTGGTCTGATCGACGAAGATGCGCTCTACGACGCACTCGTCTCCGGCAAGGTCCGAGGCGCCGGTCTCGACGTGTTCAGCACCGAGCCGTGCACCGATTCCAAGCTTTTCGAGCTCGACAACGTCGTTGTCACCCCGCACCTCGGAGCATCGACGTCCGAGGCTCAGGACCGCGCAGGCATCGACGTGGCCAAGAGTGTTCTCCTCGCTCTGGCAGGCGAATTCGTTCCCGAGGCTGTCAACGTCTCCGGCGGCCCCGTGGGCGAAGAAGTTGCTCCGTGGCTCGAGCTCGTCCGCAAGCTCGGTCTCCTCGCTGCGACGTTGTCGCCCGAAGCTGTGCAGACCGTGCAGGTTGTCGCCACCGGCGAGCTGTCTGCCGAAACCGTCGACATCCTCGGCCTGGCTGCACTGCGCGGCGTGTTCTCCGCCAGCAGCGATGAGGCCGTCACGTTCGTCAACGCTCCGGCACTGGCCGAGCAGCGCGGCGTGACCGTGTCGGTCGAGAAGCACTCGGAGGCTCTTGCTCACCGCAGCGCGGTCGAGGTGCGTGCAGTTGCCGCGGACGGCACGGTCACGTCGGTCACGGGCGCACTCACCGGTCTGCAGCAGGTCGAGAAGATCGTCAACATCAACGGACGCAGCTTCGACCTGCGCGCCGAGGGCCACAACATCGTCGTTCACTACAGCGATCGCCCGGGCGTTCTCGGTGTCCTCGGCACCGTCCTCGGAAACGCGGGCGTCGACATCCTCGCAGCAGCACTGAGCCAGGATGCCGAAGGCGAAGGCGCAACTGTCATCTTGCGCGTCGATCGCGTCGTCGGTGACGCCGAGGTCGAGGCAATCGTCTCGCAGCTCGACGCTCGCGTCGCCCAGGTCGACCTTTCCTGATTGTTTTTGCTGTGCGCCTTTATCAACCGCCCGCGGTTGATAAAGGCGCACAGTTCTACTGAGATGAGGACTCCATGAAGCTTGCGGTCATTCCGGGTGACGGAATCGGCGTCGAGGTCACTGCCGAGGCGCTCAAGGTGCTCGGCAAGTTGGTTCCGGATCTGGAAACCACCGAATACGATCTCGGTGCCCGTCGCTACAACGCCACCGGCGAGTTGCTCCCGGCGGACGAGCTGGACCAGATTCGTCAGCACGACGCAATCCTGTTGGGCGCCATCGGTGATCCGCGGATCGTCGCACCCGGCATCCTCGAGCGTGGTCTGCTGCTGAACATGCGCTTCCAGCTCGATCATCACGTGAATCTTCGCCCCGCACAGCTGTATCCGGGTGCGCTGTCGCCGTTGGCGGCCCAGCCGGAGATCGACTTCGTCGTGGTTCGTGAAGGCACCGAGGGTCCGTACACCGGAAACGGTGGAGCGATCCGCGTCGGCACCGATCACGAGATCGCAACCGAGGTGTCGATCAACACCTGGTTCGGGGCCGAGCGCGTGGTGCGTTACGCATTTGCCTTGGCGCAGACCCGGTCCAAGCACCTCACCTTGATTCACAAGACCAACGTGCTCTCCAACGCGGGCGCAATCTGGACGCGTGCAATCGAGACCGTCGGTGCCGAGTTCCCGGACGTCGAAACCGCGTACTGCCACATCGATGCGGCCACGATCTACATGGTCACCGACCCGTCGCGCTTCGACGTGATCGTCACGGACAACCTCTTCGGTGACATCATCACCGACCTCGCCGGCGCCGTAACCGGTGGCATCGGTTTGGCCGCAAGCGGAAACATCGATGCCTCGGGTACCAACCCGTCGATGTTCGAGCCCGTTCACGGCAGTGCTCCGGACATCGCCGGCAAGGGAATCGCTGATCCCACCGCCGCGATCCTCTCGGCCGCACTGCTTCTTCGCCATCTCGGACGCGAGGACGACGCCGCTCGGGTCGAGGCTGTGGTCGCTGCCGACCTGGCTACCCGCGGCGAAGGTCCCATCTCCACAACGGAGATCGGCGACCGGATCACTGCAGCGCTGTAAGGAATTCTTTCACGAGACTGACGCGCGTGAGCCTTTCGGCTTGCGCGCGTCAGTCGTTTCCGGCACCCCGATAGACTGGCCGGCATGCGTCTTGGTCGAATTGCCAGTCCCGATGGTGTTGCGTTCGTCAGTATCGAAGGTGAAGAGGATGCCCTCGTCGCCAAGGAAATTGCGGAGCACCCGTTCGGGAACCCCACATTTACCGGCCGAAGTTGGCCGCTCGCCGATGTCCGTCTGCTGGCTCCGATTCTCGCCAGCAAGGTGATCTGCATCGGGAAGAATTATGCAGATCACATCGCGGAGATGGGCGGAGAGGCTCCCGCGGACCCCGTGATCTTCCTCAAGCCCAACACGTCCATAGTTGGCCCGGGTGCCCCGATCGTCTTGCCTCCCACCTCGAACGAGGTGCACTTCGAGGGTGAACTCGCGGTCGTCATCGGTCAACCGTGCAAGGACGTTCCGGCGGCGAAGGCGTTGAGCGTGGTCCTCGGTTACACGATCGCCAACGACGTGTCGGCGCGAGATCATCAGCGTCACGACGGGCAGTGGACGCGCGCGAAGGGCCACGACACTTTCTGCCCACTCGGACCGTGGATCGAAACCAGTCTGGATGCGTCCGACGTCGACATCAAGACCGAGGTGAACGGTCAGGTCAAGCAGGACAGCAGCACGGCTTTTCTCCTCCACGACATTCCGAAGATCATCGAGTGGATCTCGGCGGTGATGACTCTCTTGCCTGGCGACGTCATCCTCACCGGCACCCCCGCCGGAGTAGGCCCGATCGTCGACGGCGATTCCGTGTCGGTCACGGTCTCGGGGATCGGCACGCTCACGAACCCGGTGACCGCCAAGAGCTGATCCTGACCCGGTTCGTTCAGTCACGCGACTACGGAGGCCCCATCCAACCGGATGGGGCCTCCGTCGTGGTGTGAGGTCGAGAGGTGTCTGTCGCAGAAAAGTTGCAAGATGGTAACTATCGCCAGCGGGGTGATCGGGATTGCCTACCGACTCGAAGAAATCAGGCTCCGGGACTGACCTGCGGGTTTCATGACCCAGGCGAAGCTTCGCTTCTGATCCTCCTGGCGTTATGTCGGATTTGGCCAGGTTGGGAGAGTTCGCCCCACGGTTTGCTGTCGCGGCCCGTAACAGACCAAATTCCCTGAAATGTAACGCTGAGCAGTAGGGTGACCGATAACTGGATAGAAGCCGATGGGGCAATCGAGTGGATTGCGCAGAAACGTGGTGATACATGACGACCTTCGCGGAAGCCTCCCGGACAGCGGCAGGGCAAGCGCGGAACGGGCAGCGGCCGGTGTGGCGAGACAAGAAGCGCTACCTGTGGCCACTGGGTTTGCTGGTTCCTCTCAGCCCGTTCGCTGCGTGGTACCTGGTCGACAAATTCAGTCTCGGGCTCTTCTGGGCCATCGGGGCGTGGCTGATCGTCATCGTCATTCCCCTGATCGATCTCCTGGCGGGCGAGGACGGTAACAGCCCACCGGACGAAGCGATCCCTGAATTGCAAGAGGATCGTTTCTACCGCTGGTGCACGTACTTGTTCCTGCCCCTCCAATACGTCGGGCTGGTGTTCGTCGCGTGGTGCTGGGTGAACGCGCCGATGGCGGCGGGGGAGAAGTTCGCGCTCGCGATGACTGCCGGCGTGGTTGCCGGTGTGGGGATCAACGCGGCGCATGAATTGGGGCACAAGAGTGAGAAGCTCGAGAAGTGGCTCGCGAAAGTAGCGCTCGCGCAGTCCTTCTACGGCCATTTCTACGTCGAACACAACCATGGTCACCACGTCCGCGTCGCGACGCCGGAGGATCCGGCCAGCTCGCGGTACAAGGAAAACTTCTGGTTCTTCTTGCCTCGCAGCGTCATCGGCGGCCTGCGCTCGGGATGGCGGATCGAAAGCGCTCGTCTGAGGCGTCAGGGGAGACGGACGTGGAGTTACCGCAACAACATCCTGAACGCGTGGGCGATGAGTGTGGTTCTGTTCGGCAGTCTGATCGCCGCGTTCGGCTGGGAAATTGCGCCGTGGCTCGCCGTTCAGGCAATTGCAGGCTTCACGTTCCTCGAGACCGCCAACTATCTCGAGCACTACGGCCTGCTACGTGCGAAGCGGCCTGACGGCTCGTACGTCCGGTGCTCGCCCGAGGACAGCTGGAACAGCGACCACGTCGTCAGCAATCTGTTCCTCTATCAACTTCAGCGTCACAGCGACCATCACGCGAATCCGCGTCTGCGGTACCAGAGCCTGCGAAGTGCGGCCGAAGCGCCGCAACTTCCAGCGGGTTACGCAGTCATGATCGTCTGCGCGTGGGTGCCGCCGCTGTGGCGAAAGGTCATGGACAAGCGACTGCTGGCCTACTACGACGGCGACATGACACGCATCAACGTCCTGCCGGGTAAGTGATCGGCCGGATGGAGGAAGGGCTGCCGGACTAACCTGTAGTACGACCATCCATCATCGCCGAGCCAAGTGAGCCATGACCAACAGCGAAGTACGCGTCCGTTTCTGTCCGTCACCCACCGGAACCCCGCACGTGGGTTTGGTGCGCACCGCCTTGTTCAACTGGGCATTCGCACGACACCACGGCGGCACATTCGTGTTCCGCATCGAAGACACCGATGCGCAGCGCGACAGTGAAGAGTCCTACCAGGCCATCCTCGACGCCCTCCGCTGGTTGGGGCTCAATTGGGACGAAGGCCCGGAGGTCGGTGGGCCGCACGCACCGTATCGCCAGTCCGAGCGTCGCGACCTGCATCTCGACGTTGTTGCCAAGTTGCTGGCCGCGGGCGAGGCCTACGAGTCCTACTCGACCAACGAGGAGGTCGAAGCGCGACACAAGGCGGCCGGACGCGATCCGAAGCTCGGATACGACAACTTCGATCGCGAGCTCAGCGACGAGCAGCGCGCTGCCTACATCGCCGAGGGGCGCAAGCCCGTCGTCCGCCTCCGGATGCCCGATCACGATCTGACCTGGAACGACCTGGTGCGGGGCGAGACCACGTTCAAGGCAGGCACCGTTCCGGACTTCGCGCTGACTCGCGGCAACGGCATTCCGCTGTACACCTTGGTCAACCCGGTCGACGACGCGTTGATGAAGATCACCCATGTACTGCGCGGCGAAGATCTGCTGTCCTCGACTCCGCGTCAGCTCGCGTTGTACGAGGCATTGATTCGTATCGGTGTCGCCGATTTCACACCGTCGTTCGGGCACTTGCCTTTCGTGATGGGTCAGGGCAACAAGAAGCTTTCCAAGCGCGATCCCGAGTCCAACCTCTTCATCCACCGCGATCGGGGCTTCATTCCCGAGGGATTGCTGAACTACCTGGCTCTGCTCGGGTGGAGCATCGCCGACGATCACGATGTCTTCTCGCTCGACGAGATGGTTGCGGCCTTCGACGTCTCCAAGGTCAACTCCAATCCTGCCCGCTTCGACCAGAAGAAGGCCGACGCGATCAATGCCGAGCACATTCGTCTGCTCGAGCCGGCCGACTTCGCCGGTCGTCTGAAGTCGTTCCTGGTGGAGCACGGACACATCGGCGCCGACGTCGACGAAGCGACGTTCACTGTTGCGGCGGACCTCGTGCAGACGCGCATCGTCGTCCTGTCCGACGCGTGGGATCTGCTGAAATTCCTGTTCGTCGACGAGGCGTCGTTTGCTCTCGATCCGGCCGCGGCGGCAAAGAACTTGAAGGAAGATGCCGGTCCGGTTCTGGACGCGTCTCTTGCGGCGCTCGATGCCATCTCAGAGTGGTCGGCGGCCAGTATCGAGGAAGCACTCAAGAAGGCCCTCATCGAGGATCTGGAGCTCAAACCGCGTAAGGCCTTCGCTCCGGTTCGGGTCGCGATCACGGGCTCTCACATCAGCCCTCCGCTGTACGAGTCGATGGAATTGCTCGGTCGTGAGGTCTCGCTCGCTCGGTTGCGCGCCGGTAGGGCAGCGGTAACCGCCTAGATCGGACGGTCTTCCGGCCGAAAATGAAGCAAAAACCTCCTGTGACCATACGATTTGGTATTTGGGGCAGGGGTACTGGTAATCTTCTTTTCGGCCGGAGACGAGCCGCCGAGCACAACAGCGAAGCGGATCGGGCAAGGCTGGTGAGCAAGACCTTGGGGTATGGTGTAATTGGCAACACAGCGGTTTCTGGTACCGCCATTCTAGGTTCGAGTCCTGGTACCCCAGCGGAAATCCGGTCGATTTTGTGGCCGGACTCAGACAAGCTAAGCTTGCTGAGCATCCAAGAGCAAGACTGAAATACCACGTTTAAAAGCGTGTTCTGGCCCCGTCGTCTAGCGGCCTAGGACGCCGCCCTCTCAAGGCGGTAGCGCGGGTTCGAATCCCGTCGGGGCTACAAAGGAAAGACCCTCCGATCATTGATCGGGGGGTCTTTTCGTATGTGCGGGAAATGTTTCCGGCGATGCGAAAAACGATCACCCCCAGTCGAATTCGACTGGGGGTGATCGTCATCTCACTCTGTTGTCCGCGATCGGTTATCCGCTCTTACGGCGGAACTCTCGCTTGTGATCGGCCGGGCCATGCGTGTTGTGGACCTTGGACTGTCCGTCGCGATGGTCGGTCGATTTGGCGTTCTGATGATTCTTCCGTTCGAGGGCCTCACGGAACTTTCGTTTGGTTTCCTCCGATTGGGATTCGGGTTCGGACGGGGTGTTGCTGTCGAGATCGCTCATATGCTCACTCCTTGTTGTTGGGCCTGTTGGTGAAACTACGCCGGCCCGAATTCGATTGCTCGTGATTTTTCCGCTCACGAATCTCAGGGCTGCGGCGGCGGTGCGGTCGAGCCGGAAAGAGGCATCGCAGGCATCCCGAGCTTGCGGTGATCCCAGGAACGAGTTCGATCGGGAACGAACCGTACCGCGACGCGCTTGTGGAGCATCGCGTCGACGGCCGGGCGGAGATCGTCGGTGTACGGGCCCGTGCACCGCTCCCAGACGCTGATTCCCACAGCGAAGAGGGCTTCCGGATCTTCGACGATGACCCCGGTACCCTCCATCGAGACTCCTCGGAGCGTGTCGTACGTCTGACCGTCTTCGATCAGGACGGACATTCGGGCGTCCCGGCGAAGATTGACGGCCTTCTGCGACTTGGTTTTGGTCTCGAACCAGATTTCGCCGTCGACTATCGCGAACCACATCGCGATCAGGTGGGGCATTCCGTCGGCGCTCAACGTCGCCATCGTTGCCGTACGGCTCTTTTCGACGAAGCTCGAGATTTCGGCCTCGGTCATCGTGATCTGACTACGCTGCTTTCCTGCCATGGTCGCGTCGTACTCCTACGTGCTCGAGGATCTGAAGGCCTTACTGTGTCACGAATTACAGACGCTTGTGGAGCGCTTCGGCAGCTGCGAGAAGGTCCGCCGCCCAGCGGGCTCCCGGTCGTCTACCCATCCGATCGATGGGGCCGGAGACCGAAATCGCGGCAATGACAGCGCCTGCCGAGTCTCGGACGGGAGCCGCGACGCTGGCGACACCGGGCTCACGTTCGGCCGCGCTCTGTGCCCAGCCGCGCCGGCGAACCTCGAGGAGCACTCGTTCGCCGAACGACGCATCGGCGAGGACGGTCCGTTGGGTTTGTGGATCTGCCCATGCGAGAAGGACCTTGGCGCCGGATCCGGCGTTCATCGGCAGTCGGGCTCCGACGAGCACCGTGTCACGCAGGCCGGTCGGTGGTTCCATCGACGCGACGCAGATGCGTTGTGTGCCTTCGCGACGGTACAGCTGGACGCTTTCGCCGGTGATTTCGCGAAGGCGGGGGAGGATGAGTCCGGCCGCAGCAATGAGTGGATCATTAGCGGTGGCAGCGAGTTCGGCGAGTCCGGGCCCTGGGCACCACTGACCGTCCGAGTCGCGAGTGAGGAGTCGATGGACTTCGAGACCGACGGCGAGTCTATGGGCGGTCGCGCGCGGCAAACCGGTTCGTGCACAGAGTTCGGTGAGGCTGCACGGTTCCTCAGCTACTGCATGAAGCACGCCCATTGCTTTGTCCAGGACGCCGATGCCGCTATGCTGTCTCATAGGTCGATACCAGTTTCTCGCATAGTGGGATGCTACCGCATTTCCTGGAGGGATAGCGCATTTCCTCGGGACAGTCTGCATCTGCTGTGAAGGCTGGGGACCTACTTCACGCGCGGCGGGCCAGCCCGTAGTCCGCCGACGCGAGGCTACGTACAGAGGTGGAAGACATGGCACAGAAAGCACGCACTCTCGCCGAGAAGGTGTGGGACGACCACGTTGTCGTGAAAGGGGAGGGGCAGGATCCCGACCTCATCTACATCGATCTCCACCTCGTTCACGAAGTGACGAGCCCCCAGGCATTCGACGGACTTCGCCTGGCGGGACGCCAGTTGCGCCGTCCCGACCTGACGATTGCCACCGAGGACCACAACGTTCCGACGATCGACATCGACAAGCCGATCGCAGATCCTGTGTCCAAGACTCAGGTCGACACCTTGCGCCGAAATTGCGAGGAGTTCGGAGTTCGCTTGCACCGCATGGGCGATCTCGACCAAGGCATCGTGCATGTGGTCGGACCGCAGCTCGGCCTGACGCAGCCCGGAACCACCGTGGTGTGCGGCGACAGTCATACGTCGACGCACGGCGCATTCGGTGCGCTCGCAATGGGAATCGGCACCAGCGAGGTCGAGCATGTGATGGCAACGCAGACATTGTCGTTGCGCCCCTTCAAGACCATGGCGATCACGGTCGACGGCGAGCTGCCTCCCGGCGTCACGAGCAAGGACTTGATCCTCGCAGTCATCGCCAAGATCGGCACCGGCGGCGGCCAGGGCTACGTACTGGAGTACCGCGGCGAGGCCATTCGCAAACTGTCGATGGAAGCTCGTATGACCATCTGCAACATGTCGATCGAGGCCGGAGCCCGCGCGGGCATGATCGCACCGGACGAGACCACTTACGAGTTCATCAAGGGCCGTCCGCATGCACCGTCCGGCGCAGAGTGGGACGAAGCCGTCGCCGCGTGGGAGTTGCTCAAGACCGACGAGGGCGCGGAATTCGACAACGAGGTTCACATCGACGCAAGCGCATTGACGCCTTTCGTCACGTGGGGAACCAATCCGGGACAGGGTGCGCCGCTCGGCGACCGTGTGCCTGATCCCGAACTGATCGTCGACGAGAGCGAGCGTCAGGCAGCCGAGAAGGCGCTCACCTACATGGGTCTCGACGCCGGTATGCCGCTTCGGGATGTTTCTGTCGACACCGTGTTCGTCGGTTCGTGCACCAACGGACGCATCGAAGACCTGCGCGCAGTGGCGGAGGTGCTCGAGGGTCGCCATGTGGCAGAGGGCGTTCGGATGCTCATCGTTCCCGGCTCGATGCGGGTGCGGGCTCAAGCCGAAAGCGAAGGTCTCGGTGAAATCTTCACAGCGGCAGGGGCTGAATGGCGCCAGGCCGGTTGCTCGATGTGCTTGGGAATGAACCCTGACCAGCTTGCTCCCGGCGAGCGTTCGGCATCGACGTCCAACCGGAATTTCGAAGGCCGACAGGGTAAAGGCGGCCGGACTCATCTGGTTTCCCCGCTCGTCGCGGCTGCCACGGCGGTCCGCGGAACGCTCTCGGCACCGGCCGATCTGGTCTGACCCACTTACCATCTCGAGGAGAATTTCGATGGAATCCTTTACCACGCACAAGGGTATCGGCGTCCCGCTGCGACGCTCGAATGTCGATACCGACCAGATCATCCCTGCCGTGTACCTGAAACGGGTGACGCGCACCGGATTCGAGGACGGGCTGTTTGCAGGCTGGCGTACCGACCCCAACTTCATTCTGAATCTGGCTCCGTACGACAAGGGAAGCGTCCTCGTGGCCGGTCCCGATTTCGGCACGGGCTCTTCGCGTGAGCATGCCGTGTGGGCTCTCTCCGACTTCGGATTTCGGGTCGTCATTGCTTCCCGGTTCGCCGACATCTTCCGCGGAAACGCCGGAAAAGCCGGTCTCGTAGCGGCACAGGTCGAGCAGAGCGACGTCGAATTGCTCTGGAAGTTGCTCGAAGAGCAGCCCGGACTGGAATTGACAGTAGATCTCGAGAATCGGACCGTCAGCGCCGGAACTACGGTGGTGCCGTTCAATATTGACGACTACACACGGTGGCGTCTGCTGGAGGGTCTCGACGACATCGGACTGACATTGCGGCAGGTAGACGCGATTTCCGAGTTCGAAAAGTCAAGGCCTTCATGGAAACCGACTACCCTTCCAGCCCGAATTTCGCAGGGCTGAACCGAAATCCGCAACTCCGCGCGGGAAGAGAAATAGGTCACCATTTCGCAGTCACGTTGAATGAGAATTGGCGTGGCACATAGACTCTTGCCGTTATCAGGTTTACCGTGGTTCTCAGTCGGTCCGACGGTGGACCACAATTAGCGGAGGAATTTCAATGAACAAGGCAGAGCTCATCGATGTTCTGACTGAAAAGCTGGGTTCGGACAGGCGCACAGCGACCGACGCAGTGGAGCACGTCGTGGACACCATCGTCCGCGCCGTCCACCGTGGCGAGAGCGTGACCATCACCGGCTTCGGAGTCTTCGAGCAGCGTCGTCGTGCAGCACGTGTTGCACGCAACCCGCGTACGGGCGAGACCGTCAAGGTCAAGCCGACGTCGGTTCCGGCTTTCCGTCCGGGTGCGCAGTTCAAGGCTGTTATCGCTGGTGGACAGAAGCTTCCGGCCACCGGCCCGGCAGTCAAGCGTGGCGTAGCAGCACCGGCCACCAAGGCTGCAGCCAAGAAGGCTGCTGCCAAGAAGACCGCAGCCAAGAAGGCTCCGGCCAAGAAGGCTCCGGCCAAGACCGCAGCCAAGAAGACGGTTGCCGCGAAGGCTCCCGCCAAGAAGGCTCCGGCCAAGACCGCAGCCAAGAAGACGGTTGCCACCAAGGCTCCCGCCAAGAAGGCTCCGGCCAAGACCGCAGCCAAGGCTCCGGCCAAGAAGGCTCCGGCCAAGAAGGCTCCCGCCAAGACCGCAGCCAAGAAGGCTCCGGCCAAGAAGGCTCCGGCCAAGCGCGCAAAGTAGTCGCGTTCGGGTGAAAAACCCGATGCCGTAAGACAAAGAGGTGCAGCCGCGGATCAGATCCGCGGCTGCACCTCTTTTTTGCTGTCTGGGAGAAGTGTGAATTCTCCTGTGTTTCAGTGCTTTGCAAAACTACCGAATCGAGCTGAGTGTCGGTTGGTCCAAATCCCTCAGGAGTTGGCGACTTTGGGGAGCGGGCTGTCGAGGTGATCCGCGGCTACCAGACGGCCGTCGAGGAACGAGAGCACCCAAGTGCTCGCCTTACGGTTGCGCGCCGAGGGCAGTGTTACACCGGCCGTATCAGCCCACCAGCGCATCAAATCGGGGATGACGCCTCCTTGGCTGCAGATTACGGGAGTGCCCTCCAGTGCGGCGATCTGCAGCGCACGCGCCCTGGCGGCGTCGGGATCGGCCTCGTAACCTTCTTCGGTCAGAAGAGGTTCCGTCGAAATCTCTACACCCAATGCCTCCGCCAATGGCATCACAGTGTCGATGCAGCGCGTACGGTCAGCCGCGAAAACCGAATCGGCTCCGAAGATTTTCAGCTGTTCGACCAAGGCGGCGGATTGCTCTTTGCCCTTGGCGTCGAGTGGACGCACATTGTCGTCGCCCTTGTATCGCTTACGGCTTCCAGCTTTTGCGTGGCGGACGAGTAATACCGTTTTCGTGTCAGGCCGAAGGGAAACGAAGCGGCGAAGAATCATTCGATCCATCGGGTAGGAAAGATGATCGGCGACCTCGGTGACCGGAAGCCAATAGAGAACATCCACTTCGCTATTCGGCCCGAAATCTCCGTCCACTGCTTCGGCCGACCAGTATTCGACCCGTTTGAGTTTGCGATGTCCCGGGATCGGGTACGTCACGCCACCGAGGTGCCTTCCGAAACGTCCGGTGATCGAGGTCTCTTCGCGGACCTCGCGAACTGCTGCGGTCAAGAAGGTCTCGCCGGGATCGAGCTTTCCTTTGGGGAATGACCAGTCGTCGTACTTCGGTCGATGTACGACGGCGATCTCGATGGCGGAAGGATCCTGAGGAGCCTTCCGCCACAGAACCGCGCCTGCGGCAAAGATGTTGGCTTTGACCGGCTTGTCGCTCATTGTGTGATCCGAGCCCGTCAAGACCCGCTGGCGGTGCGGCTGCGCATCAACGACTGTTGATGCTCACGTACGTCCTCACCGCGTTCGGGGGCAGCGACCCAACTCCCGTCCGGATGCAGTACCCAGCAGCGAGTTCGGGGATCGAGCGCGGAGTCGAAGATGTCACCGAGTTGCTTCGACAGTTTCGGGTCCTTGACCTGCACCATGACCTCGACGCGGCGATCGAGGTTGCGGTGCATCATGTCTGCGCTGCCGATCCAGAATTCGTCGGCCGAGCGGAAATGGAACATTCGCGAGTGTTCGAGGAAGCGTCCGAGAATGGAACGTACTTCGATGTTTTCGCTGAGGCCGGGAACGCCCGGCTTGAGCGCGCAGATTCCGCGAACCACGATCTCGACGGGGATACCGGCCTTGGACGCGCGGTACAACGCGTCGATGACCTGCTCGTCGACCAATGCGTTGGCCTTCAAGCGGATACCGGCATCGCGGCCTGCGAGCTTGTGCGCGATCTCGTTGTCGATCCGCTCGATGATCCCGCGGCGAACCCCGTACGGCGCTACGAGAAGGTTGCGGTAGCTCGTCTTTCGGGAGTATCCGGTCAGCGAGTTGAAGAGGTCGGTGAGGTCTGCACCGATCTCCGGTGCTGCGGTGAGCAATCCGACGTCCTCGTACATGCGCGCGGTCTTCGGATTGTAGTTGCCCGTGCCGATGTGGCAGTAACGACGAATGGTCGAGCCCTCTCGCCTGACGACGAGGCACGTCTTGCAGTGAGTCTTGAGACCGACGAGACCGTAGACGACGTGAACGCCGGCCTGCTCGAGTTTGCGAGCCCACTTGATGTTGGCCTGCTCGTCGAAGCGGGCCTTGATCTCCACCAGCGCGACAACCTGCTTGCCCGCTTCGGCGGCGTCGATCAGTGCGTTGACGATGGGGGAGTCGCCGGAAGTGCGGTACAGGGTCTGCTTGATCGCGAGCACCTGCGGGTCGGCGGCGGCCTGTTCGATGAAGCGTTGAACGCTTGTGGAAAACGAGTCGTATGGGTGGTGGACGAGCACGTCGCCTTCGCGCAGGGTCGAGAACACGCTCTTCGGAGTCTCGCGTTCACCGAACGCCGGATGCGTCGCCGGGACGAACGGAGCGTCTTTGAGAGCGGGGCGGTCGACGGCGTAAACCTGCCAGAGGCAGGACAAGTCGAGGAGACCGGAAACCTCGATCACGTCGGCCGGATCGACGTCGAGTTCACGCAGAAGCAGTTCGAGCATGTGCTCGGTCATGTCGTCGGCAACTTCGAGGCGAACGGGTGAACCGAAACGACGACGCGCCAATTCACGTTCGAGTGCCTGCAGCAGATCCTCGTCCCGATCTTCTTCGACCTCGAAATCGGCGTTGCGTGTGATTCGGAAAGCGTGATGTTCGACGATTTCCATTCCAGGGAACAGCACGTCCAGATGAGCCGAAATCAGTTCTTCCATCGGGAGGAAAGAATCGATGGTGGACGAAGATGTCGTGCTCTTGACTCGCACGAACCGGCCGACGTTGTCGGGAACCTTGACGCGAGCGAAGTGTTCGCCGCGGGTGACGGAGTCCTTCACCGTCACGGCGAGGTTGAGGCTCAGTCCGCTGATGTAGGGGAACGGGTGAGCGTGATCGACTGCCAACGGCGTCAGTACCGGGAAGACCTGCTCGTGGAAATGCGCCGAGAGTCGGCCGTGATCGTCGGCGCTGAGGTCGGCCCATCGAACGATTGAAATGCCTTCTGCCGCCAGGGCAGGGCGGACCGAGTCGAGAAATACGTGCGCGTGCTTGTCGGCGAGTTCCTGGGTGCGACGCGCGATGAGCGCCAATTGTTCGCGTGGGGAGAGGCCGTCGGCGGACCTGACCGACAGTCCCGTCTCGTCGCGGCGCTTGAGTCCGGCGACCCGGACCATGAAAAATTCGTCGAGATTGGAAGCGAAGATGGCGAGGAACTTTGCGCGTTCGAGCAACGGCAGTGACTCGTCGGCGGCCAATGCGAGAACACGGGCATTGAAATCGAGCCAGCTGAGTTCGCGGTTGAGGTAACGATCCTCGGGAAGTCCGACGAGCAATTCGGGTAGCTCTGCCTTGGTAGCTGCAGGGGGAGCGCCCGGGATGTTGGTGGCGACCGCGACGGCCTGAGATCGCGGCGAGGTGGCCGCGCCGTTCTCGTGCCGGCCGGAGCTGTGGTCTCCGTCCGACTGGTCTTCGGAAATACGGTTTTCGAGTGCTTCGCCATTGCTCACTCGTCGATCATCCCCCACAATCGCGCGGTCCGACAATCGATGAAGAAAATTCATCGACTGTTCGACGGCGTGGCCTTGAGTCTGGTCAACGAAGCCGATGTCGCGGGGCCTACTCCCAGTGCTCGCACAGTGCCGAGATCGGCATGGGTGTCGACGTCGGTGCGCAGTCCCGGCCATTGGCCGTTGAGTGGACGAGCACCTGAATTGGCATGTCCAAGTGCGGATTCCGGCCCGAACCGAGGGTCGAGCGCGCTTTCGCCGCACGCAAACAATGCGGAAGTGCCGGTGCCGTGGTGATCGACGACGACTGAACGTCCGCCGCTTCGGGCCGCGGCCACGGCCTCCGTCAGTTCGCTCGGTTGCATGGCGGGCAAGTCGGCTTGCAGCACAACGAGGTCGACCACTCCGCGCTTGGCTCGGATATCGGCGGCCGCTGCACTCAACGCCGCGTTGAGGGTTTCCTCCGTGCGCGGTGTTGCGCCGTTGGTTCGGGCGGCGTCGGGAGCTGGATCGGCGTAGACCGTCACGCCTACGGAATATGCAAGGGCGGCAACGGTGGGGTCTGGGGTGACCACTGTGACGCTGTCGATGGCCGAGACGGCTGCAACTGTGGCGAGGGTGTCGTGAAGCATGGCCAACACGAGGTCTGCACGCGCGTCCGAGTCGAGTTCGCCCGCGAGGCGGGACTTGGCCGATCTCAAGGACTTGACGGCCACTATCGCATGCATGGGGCGTTCGATCTCCGTGCGCGCATGCGGTGTCTCCACGGCGTGTGGGTACGGGGGTTCCGCGCTGTCCATCCCTCGATCTTGCCAGTCATCACGCTCGGTGTCCGCGGCTGCCCACCGCAGTGCACCACAGGCGATACTCTGTGCAGACGATTTTTCTGGCGGCGACCCGCTTCGCCGGGTAGACGGGGTGAGCGTGTGAGTAAGGCAGCTGTATTGGGCGCAGGTTCGTGGGGAACGGCGTTGGCGAAGGTGATGGCCGAGGCCGGAACCGACGTGACGATGTGGGCCAGGCGTGAAGAGGTCGCGAAGCGCATCGACACCACGCACGAGAACAGCGACTATCTGCCAGGCATTGCTTTGCCTTCGTCGATTCGCGCGACCCACCACCACGAGGAGGCGATGGCAGGTGCTGACTTCATCGTGCTGGCGGTTCCCTCGCAGTCGCTACGGGGAAACCTGGAGCAGTGGAAAGGCTCGATCGGGCCCGATGCGACTCTGCTGAGTCTGGCCAAGGGTATCGAGACCGGGACGCTCATGCGCATGAGCCAGGTCATCGTGTCGGTGACCGGCGTGGAACCGGGGCGCGTCGCGGTGCTCTCGGGCCCGAATCTTGCACACGAGATCGCCGGCGGGCAACCCGCGGCGACGGTGATCGCCTGTTCGGATTCCTCGCGTGCCCTCGCTCTCCAGGATGCTTGTGCTACCGGCTATTTCAGGCCGTACACCAACTCCGACGTCATCGGATGCGAGATCGGTGGTGCGTGTAAGAACGTGATCGCGCTGGCCTGCGGCATGGCCGCCGGCAGTGGATTCGGCGACAACACGGTCGCCAGCATCATCACCCGTGGGCTCGCCGAGACGATTCGTCTCGGCGTTGCGCTCGGCGCCAAGGCGTCGACTCTTGCAGGCTTGGCGGGTGTCGGTGACCTGGTAGCGACATGCACGTCCGAGTTGTCGCGAAACCGGACGTTCGGAGAGCGGCTCGGACGAGGCGGGTCAATGGAGTCGGCACAGAAGGCAACCAACGGTCAGGTCGCCGAGGGCGTGAAGTCGTGCACGTCGGTACGCGCACTCGCTGCCGGATACGACGTGGAGATGCCGTTGACCGACGCGGTCCACCGGGTGTGCCACGAAGGCATGGCCGTCAGCGATGCGATCGGTCAGTTGCTCGGACGCCGGACGAAGCCGGAATGAGTGAAATCGGTGTGGGTCGCTTCGAGGATTACGGGGATTCGACGCGCAGCGTGAGCGCCGTCGCGCGCGAACACGCCGCGGGTCAGCCCATGCAACTGGGCCCGATATTCGCTGCGCCGTACCAACTTTCGGCGGACGAAGGTTCCGAGTCCGATACCTATGCACGTGCATCGAACCCGGGTTGGCGCGGACTCGAATCCGCGCTCGCGGCGCTCGAGAGAGCGGACCACGCCCTCGTCATGGGATCGGGGATGTCCGCGATCACCGCTACCTTGCGCAGCGTCCTCGTCGCGGGGGATACCGTCGTCGTGCCCTCGGACGGGTATTACCAAGTGCGGTTGTACGCGAACGAGCGCCTCGCGCCGTTGGGAATCACCGTTCGCGAGGTTTCGACTCTGCAGATGGGCGACGCGAGCTTCGTAGATCTGCTCGACGCGTCACCGGGCCGCGTGGTCGTCGTCGCCGAGACGCCGTCCAACCCGGTGCTGGACGTGGTCGACCTTCGCGTGCTCGCCGACGTGTGCCACCGTTCGGGTGCGCTGCTGATCGTCGACAACACGACCGTGACACCGCTGGGTCAGCGCCCGCTCGAATTGGGTGCCGACGTCGTGGTGGCCAGCGGTACCAAGGCTCTCAGCGGGCACAGTGACCTCCTGATGGGTTACGTCGCCACCTCCGATGCGGCAGTGAGTCGGCGAATCGAGCGTGAGCGACTTCTCTCGGGAACGGTGCTCGGCCCCTTCGAGACGTGGCTTGCGCACCGGAGCCTCGGCACGGCAGGCCTGCGATTCGGGCGTCAGTGCGACAACGCGCTGGCGCTTGCCGAGATGTTGGTAAATCACAAAGCAGTCCGGTCCGTTCGTTACCCCGGCCTTCGCGGTGACCCGTCCTATGCAACGGCATCCGGTCAGATGAATCGATTCGGCGGATTGGTGAGCGTCGAGTTGGATTCGGCTCAGGCATTCCACTCGTTCGTCGAAGCGAGCGCTCTCGTCACGGCTGCTACCAGCTTCGGCGGGATCCACACGACGGCGGATCGCCGTGCGCGCTGGGGCGATCCGGTCAGTGCGGGGTTTGTCCGAATCGCTTGTGGCATCGAGGACACCGCCGATCTCCTGGCCGACATCGAGCGCGCACTCGACGCGTAAACGGGCCGGGTCGACGAAATCGGTCCGGCCCGATCGCGTGCCGCAGTCGATTCGGCGGTACGGTTTGACGCGTGAACAGCAGTCGTACCCGCGTGGCCGTGATCTTCGGTGGCCGGAGCAATGAGCATTCAGTGTCCTGTGTTTCCGCCGGAAGCGTCCTGAGCAACCTCGACCCCGATCGGTACGACGTCGTACCGATTGGCATCACCGTCGACGGTTCCTGGGTGCTCGGTTCGAGCGACCCCAGTTCCCTCGCGATCAGCGGGCGCGCGCTGCCGTCGGTCGACAAAGACGGAACGTCGGTGGTCCTCAGCGCGGACCCCACCCGCGAGGGCGAGGTAATCTCCTTCGACGGCTCCGACGCCGGTGCTGTGCTCGCGTCGGTCGACGTCGTGTTCCCCGTTCTTCATGGGGCTTACGGCGAAGACGGCACGATTCAGGGTCTGCTCGAACTTGCCGGGGTTCCGTACGTCGGACCCGGAGTTCTGGCCAGCGCCGCCGGCATGGACAAAGAGTTCACGAAGAAGCTTCTTGCTGCTGAAGGACTTCCCGTCGGAGTGCAGGTCGTGCTTCGACCGGGAACCGCAACGCTGACCGAAGAGCAGAAGGCGGAATTGGGCCTTCCGGTTTTCGTCAAGCCCGCTCGTGGAGGCTCGTCCATCGGCATCACTCGGGTGAGCAATTGGGACGGTCTGGACGGGGCGATCGCTCATGCACGCCTGCATGATCCCAAGGTGATCGTCGAAGGCGCGATCATCGGCCGCGAGGTGGAATGCGGCGTCCTCGAATTCCCGAACGGCGACGTCAAGGCGAGTGTGGTCGCAGAGATCCGGATGCCGGATTCCGACGCCGATTCGGACGCATTCTACGACTTCGACACCAAGTACCTCGACGACGTCTGTGAATTCGACATCCCCGCGAAACTCGACGAGTCGGTGAGCGACCAGATCAGGGAGCTTGCTGTCCGCGCGTTCAAGGCACTCGATTGCCAGGGACTCTCGCGGGTCGATTTCTTCGTCACGGCTGACGGCCCGGTGATCAACGAGATCAACACGATGCCCGGGTTCACTTCCATCTCGATGTACCCGAAGATGTGGAACGCCACCGGAATCGATTACCGCACTTTGATTTCGACTCTGGTCGACACCGCCATCGCTCGCGGCACCGGCCTTCGCTGATCAGGGAACCGCGACCGGCGCCGGGTCGAGAGGCTTCTGTTCGAGGGTCGCCGTGATGGTGTCGGAGATTTCCTGAATCGGCGTCGGACCGGTCCCGTCGGGGATCGTGATACCGATGTATTCACCGCGGTCTACGGCAAACCAAGTGCTCGCCGCCAAACCGATGTCGGTTCCCGAGACCTGGAACCACTGGACACCGTTCACGACCTGTAGTGCTGCAGCCTGGTCGAACTCGGACGGACGGTCGAGTCCGCAGCGCAAGACGATCGGCTCTCCTTCGCTGCGCTGCCACGCTGCCGCACCGGCCGGAGCAGGTTCCACCAATTCGGCTTTCGTGAAGTCGTCGATCTTGTCGGGGAGCGCGCCGAGAAGGGAAACGCAGGCCGGCGACTCCGCTGCCGGTGCCGGTACGGGTCCCAATGCAACCGGCGAGAGTTCAGGGTTGTTTCCCGCGACGACGGCCGCGATCACTACTCCGACGATCAGGGCTACCGGGAGTGCGATGGCGGTGGCGATCAGCGCCGGACTGCGGCGCTCTGACGGATCGTCGTCGCCGTCGGGGTCGATGTCGGCGTTGTCTGCGGTGGAGGTGTTTTCTGCCATGCTCAGTTCTTCGCTCGGGTCCTGGTCCAGTCGATCAGCGGTCTTGTCACTTCTGAGAGCATGTCGGTGAATCGGTAGGATTGCCGACACACGCGTGAGCTTGCAGAAGCATTCACGACCACAGCTAGAAGGTACCGCAGGCCGCTTACGAGCGAATTGCGTCGGCATTGGAGAGACTCATCGCATCATCGGAGTTCACTGCATCATCGGAGTTCGGGTCGGAGCCCACTGTCGAGCAGGTGGGGGAGTTCGACGTGATCGCGCGATCTCTTCTCGGCCGAATCCAACCGGTCACCACTGAATTGGGGCCGGGTGACGATGCCGCCATCGTGACTTCCGGAGACGGCCGTGTGGTTGTCTCGTCCGACATGTTGGTCGAAGGTCGACATTTCCGAATGGATTGGTCTTCACCACGCGACATCGGCCGGAAGGCAGTGGCACAGAACGCTGCTGATGTGGTCTCGATGGGAGCGCGGCCGACGGCCTTCACGGTGTCTCTGGGGTGCCCGCCTTCGACACCCGTCGACGTGGTCGACGCAATCTCCGCGGGAATCTGGGACGCGGCAACCGATCTGGGTGCCGGTGTGGTCGGCGGTGACCTGGTCCAGTCACCGGTGATCGTGGTGTCGGTGACCGTGCTCGGCGATCTCGGTGGCCGTGCGGCAGTTCTGCGTTCGGGAGCAAAGATCGGTGACAAGATCGCGGTCGCCGGGTTGTTCGGTTGCTCGGCAGCAGGGTTGGCACTACTGCTCGACGAAGCCGTACTGCTCGACAAGCCCGCAAACTTTCCAGATTTGCTTGCCTCCCATCGCGTTCCGAATCCGCCGTATCAATCGGCATGGGACGCCGCAGAATCAGCACATTCCATGACGGACGTGTCCGACGGATTGATCGCGGACCTCCGACATCTCGCAGAGGCCTCGCACGTGCGGTTCGACATCTTCTCGGCTGCGGTTCCGACCTCACCGGATGTCGCATCGGCGGCCGAGGCGCTCGACGTCGATCCGCTGGACTGGATCCTCTCCGGTGGTGAAGATCACGGATTCGCAGCAACTTTCGGGCCTGAGGTCGAGATTCCGTCGGGTTGGATCGTGATCGGTGAGGTTGCCGCCGGTTCGGGCGTGAGCGTCGACGGTTCGCTTCGCGAGAGCGACGGGGGCTGGCACAGCTTTTCGACCACCGGTACCACCGCGGTATAGGTTGCTTTCATGGCTGTATACGCACTTGGAGACAGAGTTCCGGACATTCATCCGGACGCATACGTCCACCCGGACGCGGTGGTGATCGGCGCCGTGACTCTCGCAGCGGGTACCTCGATCTGGCCGCAAGCGGTATTGCGTGGTGACTACGGAACCATTTCGGTGGGAATCGGATCGAACATCCAGGACGGAACCGTCATCCATTGCACCGCCATCGATGCGACTGTCATCGGTTCCGGTTGCGTCGTGGGCCACAACGCGCACATCGAGGGATCGACCATCGAGGACCATTGCCTGATCGCGTCGGGGTCAGTTGTTCTCAACGGAACGGTGATCGGGACGGGGTCGATCGTCGCCGCGGGTGCGGTGGTGGCCAACAAGATGCAGGTTCCCCCGCGCAGCATGGCACTCGGTGTGCCCGCCAAGGTCCGTGCGGGATACGAAGTTCCGCTCGGCCACCTCGACGGAAACGTCAAGATGTACGCAGCCAATGCGGCGTACTACCGCGACGCGTTGCGCAGGCTCGACTGATGGCGCCGCTTGCAGAGATCGTCGATCCAGGGTGGGCGCGGGCACTCGAACCGGTTTCGGAGCAGATCTCCGCGATGGGTAAGTTCTTGCGCGAAGAGATCGCTGCGGGACGGGAGTACCTGCCGGCGGGGGAGAACGTCTTGCGTGCGTTCACGAACCCTTTCGAGGACGTTCGAGTGCTCATCGTCGGTCAGGACCCTTATCCGACGCCCGGTCACGCTGTCGGGTTGAGCTTTTCGGTTGCACCGGACGTGCGGCCGGTTCCGCGAAGTCTCGGCAACATCTACAAGGAGTATCACCAGGATCTCGGGTTGCCGATACCGCCGAACGGCGATCTGACACCGTGGTCGAAACAAGGTGTGCTGCTTCTCAATCGCGTTCTCACCGTGCAGCCGGGTCAAGCCGCTTCTCATCGTAAGAAGGGCTGGGAGCCGGTGACCGAGCAGGCTATCCGCGCTCTGGTCGCGCGGTCGTCGCCGATGGTGGCGATCTTGTGGGGTCGTGACGCGGCCACTCTCGCGCCGATGCTCGGCGACACACCGATCATCGAATCCGTGCACCCGTCACCGCTTTCGGCCTCGCGTGGCTTCTTCGGTTCGCGCCCCTTCAGTCGTGCGAACGAACTCTTGACCGGACTCGGAGCCGATCCGGTCGACTGGAATCTGGGCTGATCGAACGGTGTCTGCACGAACCGGCCTGCCGAACGTCGAGTCGCGACGTTCGGCACGGCAGTTCGACTAGGCCTGCTTTGCGGAAGTGAAATCGGGCCGACGCTTGTCGACGAACGCGTCGACGCCCTCGCGTCCGATCGGGCTGTTCGCTGCGATGGCGATGGACGCGGCTTCGGCGTCGAGTTGCTCGGCGAGCGAGTTCGTCCGGGACGAACGCAGCAGTGCTTTGATTCCCGAGTACGACGTACTCGGTCCGTTGGCCAGAGCGCGGGCGAGGCGAGCTGCCTCTTCCTGGACCTCGTCGTCGCCGACGAGTCGGGTGAGGATCCCCAGGCGGACGGCTTCGTCGCCACCGATCACCGAATCGTTGAGAAGAATCTCGCGAGCGCGTGCCACGCCGACGATGCGTGGAAGCGTCCACGACATTCCGCCGTCCGGGGTGAAACCGATGGAGGGGTACGCGGGGCGAAGCTTGGTGCCGGTGCCGCCGATTGCGACGTCGGCGAGGCAGACCAGGCTCATTCCGGCGCCGGCAGCCCATCCGTGGACCCCGGCCACCACTGGAGCGGTCGCAGCGTCGAGCGCGCGAACGAACACGTGGAAGACGCGGGCAACCTCGGCGACGTACTCGCCGCGGTCAGGAGCTGCGGCGAACGCACGGACGTTGCCGCCGGCACAGAAGTTTGCGCCTTCGCCGACCAGAAGGATGCTCCCGATGTCGTTTCCGACTGTCTCGAGCGCCTGCGCGCCCTGAACCAGTCCTTCGTCGTCGAGGGAGGTGCCGTTGGCGGCGGTGGAAATGGTGATGCGGAGTACGCCCTCGTCGAGGGTCACTTTGCTCAGGTCATCGATGGAAGTCACTCAACGCACATTACGGGTGTCCGACAGCCATACGAAACACGGGGACACATAGATACAGCCACATAGATACAGCTCTGCCCCCGTCACCGAAGTGACGGGGGCAGAGCCTGCAATAGTTTGTGCTCGGGCAATCAGCCCCGAGCGACCTTGCCTGCCTTCAGGCAGGAGGTGCACACGTTGACCTTACGGGTGTTACCCGGGGCAACCTCGGTACGAACAGACTGAATGTTCGGGTTCCAGCGACGATTGGTACGCCGGTGCGAGTGCGAGACCGACTTACCGAAGCCGGGCCCCTTGGCGCATACGTCGCAGACGGCAGCCATAGTCGCGAACTCCTTGTTAGAAATGAATATTGAAGTGGTTACCCTACACGGTAGGGCAGCCAGAATTACAATCCGAATATACTCGACTTCGAACCGATCCTTGACCGCTCACTGTGCAGCCGAACGTGAAAACAGTCAATCAGCAACAAACAAAGTGCAGCATTATTTCGTGTAGCCCGTTCGAGGCAACCGTGTAAGAGTAACCGCTTCCGGCCCGAATGGCCAAACCGCCCGGTAATGACGGTTGCGCAGAAGCGTCGGACTACCCTCGACTGCACCGATCACCGATCTCTTTTTCATCGTCAGTCTTTCCATCGTCGAGGGGAACCGTCAGTGGGGGAAGTGCAACGCGTCGCCGAAGAAGCGGAATCCGTCGCGGACGGACGTCTACTGCGGCGCTGGGCCCGCCGGGCGGTCGACAGCCTCCAGAAACGTCGCGGTGAGATCAACAGCCTCAACGTCTTTCCCATCCCTGATTCGGATACCGGCACCAATCTGCTGTTCACGATGCGGGCTGCACTCGATTCCGCCGAGACGATCGAGGACGACGTCCGCAGTGCGGGCCGCGTCGCCAACGCTCTGGCTCGGGGCGCCGTGTCCGGTGCTCGCGGTAATTCCGGAGTGATCCTCTCCCAGGTGATCCGGGGCATCGCCGAGAGCGTTCAAGGTGAGCACATCGACGGCCGAAGCTTCGCGAACTCGCTGACCACGGCGACGACGCTGGCCTCTCGGGCTGTCTCCGATCTGGTGGAAGGCACCATCGTCACGGTATTGCGCGCATCGGGAGAAGCAGCGCAGGAGTGCGTCGACACCAGGACACCGAGCGGCGAGGATCTTGCATCCGTGGTTGCCGCCGCTGCCGACGCCGCTGCGGTCGCACTGAACAAGACGCCGGAGCAACTGGACGTTCTCGCGTCCGCCGGGGTGGTCGATGCCGGGGGATTCGGTCTGGTTCTGATCCTCGACGCCTTTGTCGAGGTGCTGACCGGGAAGCCGCAGGTTCGCGAAGATCTGGGGACGCCGGACCCGAGGTCGAGCGCAGTTGTCGACGTCAGCGCATTCGATCACGATTGGGCTCACAAGAGCCCGATCGAATGTGGTGATCACTCGGAACAGGATTTCGAGGTCATGTACCTCGTCGACGACTCCGACGACGATCGCATGACGGCGCTGCGCACGCGGCTGTCCGTCCTCGGAGATTCGACGGTCATCGTCAGCGACGGTTTCGGCGGCTGGTCGGTGCACGTGCATTGCTGCGATGCCGGTGCAGCCGTGGAAGCCGGCCTCGAGGCCGGGAAGGTGCACGGTATTCGCATCAGCAGTTTTCTCGTCGACGAACGCGACCAATTGGTGGCACGGGCGGAGAGGCGATTCCCCGGGGCCGGCGCGCGCGGCGTACTGGCCGTCGTTGCCGGTGACAGCGCGGCGGCGTTGTTCGAGAGTGAGGGTGCGACGGTTCTTCGGTGCGACGATGCGCCGGTGACACGCGCACAACTGCTCGGCCGCATTCGTCAGATGGAACGCAGCGAGGTTCTGGTGCTGCCGAACGGCGCCTTGACGGCTCAGGAACTCGTCGCAGTCAGTGCCGCTGCACGCGATCCGCTTCACCAGGTTCTGCTGCTGTCGACATCGTCGATGGTCCAGGGCTTGGCAGCACTTGCCGTTCACGACCCTCAGCGCAACGTCGCCGACGACGGCTTCACGATGTCCGAGGCGGCGGCCGCCACGCGCTGGGGATCGTTGCGGATCGCGGTCGAGCGTTCGCTGACCTACGTCGGGACATGTGATCCGGGTGACGCGATCGGTCTGATGGGGCACGAGGTGGTGCTCATCGGTCCCGACGTCGCGGAGTCGAGTGCGCGACTGGTCGACCTCGCGCTCGGATCCGGCGGCGAACTCGTGACCCTACTCATGGGCGCCGACGCGCCGGACGACCTGGCCGGGCAGCTCGAGGCGCACGTCGTCGCGCACCACCCGGGCGTCGACGTGCTCGTCTATCAGGGTGATCAGCCGGGTGACCTGTTCCAGTTGGGCGTGGAGTGATCGAACCTGGTCTGTCGGTGACTGCTGATATACGAACACATGTGCTTACCGCGACACTGTGCTGGAGGAACTGATGGCGACGCTCGCCGACCCACTCGATCGGCTGCTGGGAAAGAAGACCGCGGACGCGCTCGACGAGGCATTCGAGATCCGCACCGTCGAGGACCTGCTGCGTCACTACCCACACCGGTACGCGTCGGCAGGCAAGGAACTCGCCGAGAAGGAGCCGCCCGAGGGTGAGCACATCACCATCATCGCGCGGGTGGCGTCGGCCGCCGTCGTGAAGATGAAGAACCGTCCGGGGCAGATGTTGCGAGTATCGCTGGCGACTGATTCGCAGACCGTCGACGTCACGTTCTTCAACCCGCAGAAGGTGCGGCACGTCATCAAGCCCGGCGTTCGGGCGATGTTCTCCGGGACGGTGAAGTACTTCCGCGGCAAGTGGTCTCTCACTCATCCGAGCTACCTGATTCTCCCGGAACCTCGTGTCGGCGAAGAGGATTCGGTAGTTCCGCTTGCATCCATCAAGGGAGCCGGTGACCTTGCGGGCCTGGCTCGCGCAAATCAGGATCCCGGCGCCGAACTCGATCTGTCCGTCTTCGACCGCGCATTGATCCCGCTGTACCCGGCGACCCGCGAGGTCGAGAGCTGGACCATCATGCGGTGCGTGCGGCAAGTGCTCGACCAACTCGATCCGATCGAGGAGCCGTTGCCCGCCGAGACTCGGGCCGAGCACGGATTCATCGGTTTGGACGAGGCGCTGCGCACCGTTCACCTGCCAGATACCAAGGAAGACATCGAACGAGCACAGGATCGTCTGCGTTTCGACGAGGCGCTGTCTCTGCAGTTGGTCCTCGCGATGCGTCGTCACGACAATTCCGAGCGTGTGGCTCCGGCCTGCGCTCCGGTCGCCGGCGGGATCGCGGACCAGTTCGAGGAGATGCTCCCGTTCACTCTGACGGAGGGACAGCAAGCAGTCGCGGAGGAGATCTCCACCGACCTTGCCCGCCCACACCCGATGAGCCGCCTTCTTCAGGGCGAGGTCGGGTCAGGCAAGACGATCGTGGCTCTGCGCGCGATGCTGCAGGTCGTCGATGCGGGTTATCAGTGCGCATTGCTCGCACCCACCGAGGTCCTGGCAAATCAGCACGCGCGATCACTGCGCAAGATGATGGGCTCGCTGGCTGCAGGTGGTGAACTCGGTTCTGCCGAACATTCCACCCGTATCGCCCTTCTTACCGGCTCGCTGCCAGTCGCTGCGAAGCGCGCAGCGCTGCTCGAAGCCGTGACCGGCGACGCCGGGATCGTCATCGGTACCCATGCGCTCATTCAGGACAACGTCGAGTTCTTCAACCTCGGCATGGTTGTCGTCGACGAGCAACACCGCTTCGGCGTCGAGCAACGTGATCAGTTGCGATCACGTGCCCGTGAAGGACTGAGTCCGCATCTGCTGGTGATGACGGCAACGCCGATTCCGCGAACCATCGCCATGACCGTGCTCGGCGACCTCGAGGTCTCGACCCTGCGAGAGCTTCCACGTGGGCGAACCCCGATCAAGAGCAGTGTCGTGCCCGCGAAGCAGAAGCCGCAGTGGGTCGATCGCGCATGGGAACGAATCCGTGAGGACGTCGCCGACGGCCGTCAGGCGTATGTCGTGTGCTCGCGGATCGGTGACGGCGAGCAGGGTGCAGGCGAAGATCAGTTCACCGAGGAGAAGCAGCCCGAGACCAAGTCGGCGGTCGACGTCTTCGAAGAGCTGTCGAGTGGTCCGCTGGCCGATCTGCGAGTCGGGTTGCTGCACGGTCGACTGCCTTCCGACGAAAAGGACGTGGTGATGAGCGCGTTCAACGTCGGTGACATCGACGTCCTCGTCTGTACGACCGTTGTCGAAGTCGGTGTCGACGTTCCGAACGCGACGGTGATGGTGATCGTCGACGCCGAGCGGTTCGGCGTCAGTCAGCTCCATCAGTTGCGTGGCCGCGTCGGTCGAGGGAAACACCAGGGCCTGTGCATCCTCGTCACCGGAAGCAATCCCGGGGGGCCGGCGTACGAGCGGCTCTCGGCGGTGGCAGCGACCAACGACGGGTTCGAACTGGCTCAACTCGACCTCGCGACCAGACGTGAAGGAGACATCCTCGGTGCGGCGCAGTCGGGCACAACCTCGAATCTGCGGCTGCTTTCCCTCATGGCCCATGGAGACATCCTCGAGTCCGCCAGGGAGTTCGCTCAGGGAATCGTCGACTCCGATCCGTCGCTCGACGGTCATCCCGCCCTCGCTTCCATGGTGACCGCTGCCCTGGACTCCGACCGGATCGAGTACCTCGAGAAGTCGTGAAGGGTATGACGACAAGCTGAAATCGAATAGCACGAGGACCGCCGGGTTGGTTTCTCGATTCAGTCCGAAATATGAGACTCCGCATGTAGACGCAAGATGAAATCGGGGTAGTTTTCTCGAATGTTCTCCAAAGTGCTCGTCGCGAACCGCGGCGAAATTGCGATCCGCGCCTTCCGCGCCGCCTACGAACTAGGTGCCGGAACCGTCGCGGTGTTCCCGTACGAGGATCGGAATTCGATCCACCGTCTCAAGGCAGACGAGAGCTACCAGATCGGGGAGAAGGGTCACCCCGTTCGCGCGTATCTCTCGGTCGAGGAAATCGTCGCCGCCGCCAAGAGCGCCGGAGCCGACGCCATCTACCCCGGTTACGGCTTCCTCTCCGAGAACCCGGACTTGTCGGCGGCGTGTGCCGAGGCAGGCATCAAGTTCGTCGGCCCGTCCGCCGAGATCCTCGAGTTGACCGGAAACAAGGCTCGGGCCATCGCAGCGGCAAAGGCCGCCGGTCTCCCGGTGCTCGCGTCTTCGGAGCCGTCAGCGGACATCGACGAGTTGCTCGCAGCCGCCGAGGACATGACCTTCCCGCTCTTCGTCAAGGCTGTCGCAGGCGGCGGTGGGCGCGGAATGCGCCGTGTTGCGGAGCGCTCACAGCTCAAGGAATCGATCGAAGCCGCAGCGCGCGAAGCGGAATCGGCCTTCGGCGATTCGACGGTCTTCCTCGAGCAGGCCGTCATCGACCCCCGGCACATCGAAGTGCAGATCCTCGCCGACGAGCAGGGCAACGTCATCCACCTCTTCGAGCGTGACTGCTCGCTGCAACGTCGCCACCAGAAGGTGATCGAGCTCGCTCCGGCGCCCAATCTCTCGGAAGAGTTGCGTGCCAAGATCTGTGCCGACGCCGTCGCCTTCGCGAAGGAGATCGGATACACGTGCGCGGGCACCGTCGAGTTCCTTCTCGACAAGCGCGGCAACCACGTCTTCATCGAGATGAACCCGCGAATTCAGGTCGAGCACACCGTCACCGAAGAAGTGACGGACGTGGACCTGGTCCAGTCGCAGCTCAAGATCGCGTCCGGTTCGACGCTTGCAGAACTTGGTCTGTCACAGGAGACGATCAAGCTTCGCGGCGCGGCGCTGCAGTGCCGCATCACGACCGAGGATCCGGCAAACGGATTCCGCCCGGACACCGGCCGTATCACCGCGTACCGCACCCCGGGCGGAGCCGGTATCCGCTTGGACGGTGGCGCCACACTCGGCGCCGAGGTCGGAGCGTACTTCGATTCCATGCTGGTCAAACTCACTTGTCGCGGTCGCGACCTCGAAGCCGCTGTGGCGAGAGCTCGCCGCGCGGTCACCGAGTTCCGCATTCGTGGTGTCTCGACCAACATTCCGTTCCTGCAGGCGGTTCTCGACGACCCGGACTTCCGGGCGGGACGCGTGACAACCTCCTTCATCGAGGAACGTCCTCAGCTGCTGACTCTGCGTTCTTCGGCAGACCGCGGCACGAAGATCCTGACCTACCTCGCGGATGTGACTGTCAACAAGCCGCACGGGGAGCGGCCCTCGGCGGTGTACCCGCAGGACAAGCTGCCCAAGATCGATCTTTCGACGCCTCCTCCTGCCGGTAGCCGTCAGCGCCTGCTCGAACTCGGACCCGAAGGTTTCGCGAAGGCACTGCGTGAGCAGAAGGCCGTCGGCGTCACCGACACCACCTTCCGTGACGCGCACCAGTCGTTGTTGGCCACGCGAGTTCGGACCAGCGGACTGCTCGGAGTAGCCGGGCACGTTGCGCGGTTGACGCCGGAACTGCTCTCGATCGAAGCCTGGGGCGGCGCGACCTATGATGTGGGACTTCGCTTCCTGCACGAGGATCCGTGGTACCGGCTCGCCGCACTCCGCGAGGCGATCCCGAACATCTGCCTTCAGATGCTTCTTCGCGGCCGAAACACGGTGGGCTACACGCCGTATCCCGAAAAGGTCACGCGCGCATTCGTTCAGGAAGCCACCGACACCGGTATCGACATCTTCCGAATCTTCGACGCGCTCAACAACGTCGACCAGATGCGGCCTGCCATCGACGCGGTGCGTGAGACCGGAACGGCCCTCGCGGAGGTGGCGCTGAGCTACACCGGTGATCTGTCGGATCCGAACGAAACTCTGTACACGCTCGACTACTACCTGAAGTTGGCCGAAGAGATCGTCGATGCCGGCGCTCACGTGCTCGCGATCAAGGACATGGCAGGCCTGCTGCGCGCTCCGGCAGCTACCAAGCTGGTGACCGCGCTACGCAGCAACTTCGATCTGCCGGTTCACGTTCACACGCACGACACTCCCGGTGGACAGCTGGCGACGTACTTCGCCGCTTGGCAGGCGGGCGCCGACGCAGTCGACGGTGCTTCCGCGGCACTGGCCGGAACCACCAGCCAGCCTGCGCTCTCGGCCATCGTCGCCGCTGCCGCGCACTCCGAGTTCGACACCGGACTGAACCTGCAGAACGTGTGCGACCTCGAGCCGTACTGGGAGGCGCTGCGAAAGGTGTACGCGCCGTTCGAATCCGGATTGCCGGCGCCGACGGGTCGCGTGTACACGCACGAGATTCCGGGAGGCCAGCTCTCCAACCTCCGGACCCAGGCCGTTGCTCTCGGTCTCGGCGACCGGTTCGAAGAGGTCGAAGCCAAGTACGCCGACGCGGACCGCATGCTCGGGCATCTCGTGAAGGTGACGCCGTCGTCGAAGGTCGTCGGCGACCTCGCCCTCCACCTTGTCGGCGCCGGCGTGCCTTCGGAGGAGTTTGCCGCAGATCCGGCGAAGTTCGACATTCCCGACTCCGTGGTGGGCTTCCTGCGCGGTGAACTCGGTACGCCTCCCGGTGGTTGGCCGGAACCGTTCCGCAGCAAGGCACTCGAAGGACGTGGCCAGGCCAAGCCCGAAGCGACGTTGTCCGCTGAGGACGAGGTGCTGCTCGAGGGCTCGTCGAAGGACCGTCAGGCGACGCTGAATCGTCTGCTGTTCCCCGGCCCGACAAAGGAATTCCTCGAACACCGCGAGAAGTACGGTGACACGTCGCGGCTTTCGGCGAACCAGTTCTTCTACGGTTTGCGGCGCGGCGACGAACACCGCGTCGAGTTGGCTCCCGGCGTTGAGCTGATCATCGGTCTCGAAGCGATCTCCGAGCCCGACGAGCGCGGCTACCGCACTGTCATGTGCATCCTGAACGGCCAATTGCGCCCGGTCTCGATCCGCGATCGCTCCATTGCCAGTGACGTACCGGTGGCGGAGAAGGCCGACAAGAACAACCCGGGCCACGTGGCTGCACCGTTCGCGGGCGTCGTGACGCTCGCGGTGAAGGAAGGCCAGAAGATCGAGGCCGGCGACACCGTGGCCACGATCGAAGCAATGAAGATGGAAGCGGCGATCACCTCGCCGCGCGCCGGCGTCGTCTCTCGGATCGCGATCAGCGCCGTCCAACAGGTCGAGGGCGGAGACCTGCTGGTAGTCGTCTCGACGGGGGAGAGCGCCGCAGAGTGACACGCATCATCTCGGGACTCGCGGGCGGTCGACGCCTGCGAGTCCCGCCGAGCGGCACCCGTCCGACGTCGGATCGGGTTCGTGAGGCGCTGTTCAGTGCTCTCGAAGCGCGCATCGATCTCGAAGGGTGCGCGGTTCTCGACCTCTTTGCGGGTTCGGGTGCTCTCGGCCTCGAGGCGCTCTCGCGGGGAGCCGAGCACGTTGTTCTCGTGGAATCGGATGCCAAGGCTGCTGCCGTCATCAAGGCGAACATCGGCACTGTCGCGTTGCCTGGGGCGACGGTTCGCGCAGCTCCGGTTGCGGCCGTGGTCTCGGGTCCGAGCGCGCGTGAATACGACATCGTGATCGCGGACCCACCGTATGCGGTGACCGACGAGGCCGTCGTGTCCATGCTCACCGATCTGCAGGCCAACAAATGGGTGGGGGAGGGCACGATCGTGGTACTCGAACGATCGTCGCGCTCGCCGGAGACCGTGTGGCCTCAGGGCTACGAGCCGATCAAGGTCAAGAACTACGGTGAAGCCCGCATCGAGCTGGCCACCTGCTACGGTCTGGACTCATGACTGGCGCCGTCTGCCCCGGATCCTTCGACCCTGTGACCAACGGTCACCTCGACGTAATCGGAAGAGTTGCTGCGCAATTCGACGAGGTCGTGGTCACCGTGCTGATCAACAAGAGCAAGCGTGGCATGTTCACGATCGACGAGCGGATCGAGATGCTCGAAGACGCGACGAGTCACCTGCCCAACGTTCGCGTCACGTCGTGGCACGGATTGTTGGTCGACTACGCGAAACAAGAAGGTCTCAGCGCGATCGTCAAGGGTCTGCGCGGCGCGAACGACTTCGATTACGAGCTGCAGATGGCTCAGATGAATCAGAAGCTCACGGGCGTCGACACACTGTTCGTCGCCACGAATCCGACGTACAGCTACCTGTCGAGTTCTCTGGTGAAGGAAGTCGCGACTTTCGGCGGCGACGTCTCCGACATGTTGCCGGCCAAAGTGCATTCTCGGCTACTCGCACGTATCGCCGAGCGAGCAGCCGAAAACAGCTGATCCCCGACACACCGACCACGACGACACCCCGTTGGCCGTTCTTCCGGCAAACTTGGACAGGAACGGGCACAGGTCCGAGTGGACCGGTGACGATGTGGGCCGATTTCGGCCGGTAGAGATTGGGGTTGCTTGTGTACCGCGTATTCGAGGCACTGGACGAACTGGTCGCAATTGTCGAAGAGGCGCGCGGTGTTCCCATGACCGCAGGGTGTGTTGTGCCTCGCGGTGACGTACTCGAGCTACTCGACGACGTCCGGGACGCAATTCCGAGCGAGCTGGACGACGCTCAGGACGTCCTCGATCATCGCGACAAATTGGTCGGTGACGCGCGAGCAAACGCCGAGAAGACGGTCAGCAGCGCCAATGCCGAGGCAACCTCGACTGTGGAGAACGCACGCGACGACGCCGACCGGATTCTGTCCGATGCCAAGGCTCAGGCCGATCGCATGGTTGCCGAAGCGCGTGCGCACGCCGATCAGTTGGTCGAGGACGCCGAAGCAGAAGCGGAACGGACCGTCACCGACGGCCGTCGTGAGTACGAGGCCGTCACCGGACGGGCGCGTGCCGAGGCCGATCGGATGATCGAGTCCGGCCAGGCCTCGTACGAACATTCGGTGGCGGAGGGAACGGCGGAGCAGGCTCGTCTGGTGTCGCAGACCGAGGTTGTCCAGTCAGCTCACGCGGAATCCGCGCGAGTGATCGACGCCGCTCATGCCGAGTCCGACAGGATGCGTTCAGAGTGTGACCTGTACGTGGACACCAAGTTGGCCGAGTTCGAAGAGTTCCTCACCGGAACGGTTCGATCGGTCGGGCGTGGTCGTCAACAGCTTCGAACGGGTTCGGGGGTTCCCGACTACCAGGACGACGATCGTCGTTCCGAGCGGCGCCGATAGAGCAGACAAGTCAGTCGAGGGTGGGTCGTCCGATATGGGGCGGCCCACTTTTTCGTGGATCGAATTGGGATTTGCCTTGTAGCTGCCGTATTGTGGAGTGGTTGCCCATACCAGTTTCAACAGTTAGGTGAGTTCTCTTTGTCAACGCATCGTCGTAGTTCGTCGCATCAGTCAAGTGATGCGGGATTTTTGCTGGACACGGTCAAGCTCGGTCGTCGTCCAGGGTCGATGCGTACCGTCGAGAGAACAATTCAGTCCCCGAACCGTATCGGTCTCGATCTGATCGCGATCGAAGCGGGCGCGGACATAGATCTCGATCTTCGTCTCGAAGCAGTGTCCGAAGGCGTTCTCGTCACCGGAAACGTGCACGCACCCACCAAGGGTGAATGCTCGCGGTGCCTTGAACCTTTCACCGACACCGTGGACATCTATCTCACGGAGTTGTTCGCTTACCCGGACAGCACCACCGAGGAGACGACGGAAGAGGGAGAGGTCTACGCGGTCGAAGACGACGAAATCGACCTCGAACCGGTCATCGTCGATGCAGTCGGGCTGGCGCTTCCGCTCCAGCCTCTGTGCAGTGACGATTGCCTGGGATTGTGCTCAGAATGTGGCATTCGCCTGGCGATTGCGGAATCTGGGCATGGGCATGACATACTTGATCCTCGCTGGGCTGGTCTCGCGGCCAAATTTGGCGTGGAATCAAACACCAGCGAAAATCTTGTGATCACCGAAGCCGAGGAGAAGTAGAAGTGGCTGTCCCCAAGCGCAAAATGTCGCGATCCAACACGCGGTCGCGTCGTAGCCAGTGGAAGACCACTGTGCCCACCCTCGTTACCTGCCCCAACCGTGGCTGTGGCGAGCAGACCCTTCCCCACATCGCATGCCCGTCATGCGGTACTTACAAGGGCCGCCAGGTAACCGCTGCTGTCTAGTTCTCCCCGGAGAAAGACTATGACGAGCGAAAATACAGTTTCAGCCGCCGGCGGCGAGGGCAATCACGACAAGCTCCTCGCCGCTGTCGGCGTAGATATAGAGCCCGGTCTTCTGACCCTGGCTCTCACGCACCGCTCGTACGCGTACGAGAACGGCGGACTGCCCACGAACGAGCGCCTCGAGTTCCTCGGGGATTCCGTTCTCGGCGTCACGGTGACCGAAAATCTCTACCTGTCCCACCCGGACAAATCCGAAGGTGATCTGGCGAAGATCCGTGCCAGCGTGGTCAACATGCATGCACTCGCCGAGGTTGCCAGGACTCTGGGTGAAGGTGGACTCGGAGCACACCTGCTGCTGGGTAAGGGCGAGGAAATGACGGGCGGCCGTGACAAGCCGTCCATTCTCGCCGACGGTATGGAGTCGATTCTCGGCGCCATCCACCTGCAGCACGGCATCGAGACTGCGCGACGCGTCGTCCTCGATCTGTTCGACGATCTCCTCACTCGCGCACCGCTTCTGGGCGCGGGTCTGGATTGGAAGACGAGTCTGCAGGAACTGACCGCAGAACACGGTGCCGGAGTTCCCGTTTACGAGATCACCGCCACAGGACCCGATCACGACAAGGAATTCACGGCCACCGTTCTCATCAGTGGCAAACCCTTGGGTGTCGGTGTCGGTCGTTCCAAGAAGGAAGCCGAGCAGAAGGCAGCAAGTTCGGCATGGAAGACGATGTCGGAGAATGCCGCTGCTACCGCAGTCGCTGCTGACGACACGCCTGATCTTGCCGGCTGAGTTCACTCTTGCCTGAGCTTCCCGAAGTCGAAGTCGTTCGCCGCGGCCTACAGTCTCATGCTGTAGGTGCGGCGATCGAGGCCGTCGAGGTACTCCATCCCCGCGCGATCAGGCGCCACATTCTCGGTTCCGAGGACTTGATCGGCCAACTCACCGGGCAGACCATCGCTTCGGCAGAGCGTCGCGGCAAGTACCTGTGGCTGGTTCTCGAGCCTGCCGGTGTCGGACTGGTGGTTCATCTCGGGATGAGCGGACAGATGCTGGTCCAACCCCCGACAGTCGACTGGGAAAAGCACCTACGCATTCGGTTGGCCCTCGATTCCGGGGCCGATCTTCGATTCGTCGATCAGCGGACCTTCGGTGGCTGGTCGATTTCACCCCTCGTCGAGGTCGATGGAACGATGCTGCCCGAGTCGGTGGCGCACATCGCCCGCGATCCCATGGATGCGGCGTTCGATCTCGAATCCGTCGTGAAAGTCCTGCGGGGCAAGCACACCGAGATCAAGCGCGCGATTCTCGACCAGACGGTGGTCTCCGGAATCGGAAACATCTACGCCGACGAATCATTGTGGCGCGCCAAGATTCACGGCAACCGAATCGCCGAAACGCTTACCAGGCCCAAACTTCGAGAGCTGTTGACCGCGGCACACTCGGTGATGGGTGAAGCGCTCGATCAGGGCGGTACGTCCTTCGACGCGCTGTACGTGAACGTCAACGGGGAATCGGGCTACTTCGACCGGTCGCTGTCGGCGTACGGGCAGGAAAACCTCCCGTGCCCGCGATGCGGCGCGCCGATCAAGCGTGAGAAGTTCATGAATCGATCGTCGTTCAGTTGCCCGCGGTGCCAGCCGACCCCGAGGGCACGGCGAATCGCCTAGGTCTCCCGCCCCTTCGGTTCGGCGGAGTGGCAAGATTGCGTCATGGCTGAACAGACTCCCGACACCACTGCAACCGCCCCGGCTCACACGGAGCTTTGGGTCGAACGAACCGGAACCCGCCTCTACACCGGCAAGAGTTCGCGCGGCGCAGAGGTTCTCATCGGCTCCGAATCGGTGCCAGGAGTCTTCACGCCCGGCGAACTCCTCAAAATTGCACTGGCCGCATGCACCGGGATGAGCTCCGACTTCCCGATCTCGCGCCGGCTCGGTGACAACTACGACGCGACGGTCCGAGTGTCCGGAGCCGCCGATCGTGAAAACGAGGTCTACCCGCAGCTCGACGAGGTCCTCGAGCTCGATCTCAGCGAGTTGGATGCCGAGGCACAGCAGCGCCTCATCACTCTCGTCGAGCGTTCCGTGGACAAGGTATGCACGGTCGGGCGCACGCTCAAGGCCGGAACCAAGGTCACTCTGTCGTTCGACACGGAAGCCTGATGTTCCGCGCCGGCAGCGTTGTCGCTGCGATCGCACTGGGTTCCGTTGTGGCGCTGAGTGCTCCAGCGCAGGCCTCGGTCCCGGCCGACGGCTCGGCCGGTAGTTGCGGCACATGGACGTCGAGCGTCGTGACGACTGGTGCCGGAATGCTCGAGAACCTCGAATTCGACGGCAACGGATCGATGGTGTTGTCGCAGTCGGCTCTGATCGGGCCGGGTGCACTGCTGAAAGTGGCGCCGGACGGAACACGGACAACTTTGGTCGGTGACGTCACCGGACCTGGCGGTCTGGTCGCGCGTGAGGGATCCGTGTACTTCACCACGGGCAACTCGACTGTCTCGGGACTGTTCGGAATCGCCGACGGCAGCCTCCGCAAGGTCGACGTCGCAGACGGGTCGGTGACAACGATCGCCGACGGTCTGGTGATGCCGAACGGGCTTGTGCAGCTGGACGATAACCGTTTCCTCACTGCCCGCACACTCACCAGGCCGGGGCTCACGGTCGTCAACAGTGACGGAAGCAGTTCGATCGTTCGTGAAGACCTCGGCACCGTCGACGGCCTCGCACGCTCCGGTTCGACGATCTACGTGAGCACGACCTTCGACATGGTCACCGCCGTCCACATCCTCGACGCAAACGATCTGGGCGGGCCGGTGCGAACGATCACGCTCCCCGGGTTCGGTCCGGCAAACATGGCGGACGATCTGACCGTCGGACCGGACGGCGCGTTGTACGTCGCATTCAATGCAGGCGGCAAAGTTGTTCGCGTCGATCCTGATTCGGGATCTTCGTGTGAGATCGCCTCGGGTCTGCCGTTCACATCTGCGGTCAAGTTCGGCGCCGGACCGGGCTGGGATCCCAACGCGCTCTACACCACCGGATTCCTGGGTGACGTTCACCGTCTCGAACGTGTGGCGGGCTGAGCGTCATGGCTGAAGCAGCGCCCGTGCGGTTGACGGCGTGGGTTCACGGATACGTTCAAGGCGTCGGGTTCCGGTGGTGGACCAGGGCCCGCGCTCTCGAACTCGGATTGATCGGATATGCGTCCAATCAGCGTGACGGTCGAGTGCTCGTCGTGGCGGAAGGCCAACGCACGCAGCTCGAGCGATTGGTGGAGATGCTGCGCTCCGGCACTACCCCGGGCACGGTGGATCTCGTGGTCGACAGCTGGGACACCGCCAGGGGCGACCTGACAGGGTTCGTCGAACGCTGACCGGTTTGGCGGTAAAGTTTCCCCCCATGCACCTCAAGAGTCTGACACTCAAGGGATTCAAATCCTTTGCGTCGGCAACGACTCTTCGGTTCGAGCCGGGAATTACCTGTGTGGTCGGCCCGAACGGCTCGGGTAAATCCAACGTCGTCGATGCGTTGACCTGGGTGATGGGCGAGCAGGGCGCCAAGGCCCTGCGCGGCGGCAAGATGGAAGATGTCATCTTTGCCGGCACCTCCGGCCGCGCGCCGCTGGGCCGCGCCGAGGTGACCTTGACCATCGACAACGCCGACGGGGCGCTCCCGATCGAGTACTCCGAGGTGTCGATCACGCGCCGGATGTTCCGCGACGGTGCGGGGGAGTACGAGATCAACGGCTCGTCCTGCCGTCTGATGGACGTCCAGGAACTGCTCAGCGACTCCGGCATCGGCCGCGAAATGCATGTCATCGTCGGGCAGGGACGGCTCGCCGCGATCCTCGAATCCCGTCCCGAAGATCGACGCGCCTTCATCGAAGAAGCCGCGGGAGTCCTCAAACATCGCCGCCGCAAGGAAAAAGCGGTGCGCAAACTCGATTCCATGCAGGCCAATCTCGCTCGCCTCAGTGACCTCACCGCGGAACTGCGTCGGCAACTCAAACCGCTGGGACGCCAAGCCGAGGTCGCTCGGCGAGCACAGACGGTCCAGGCTGACCTGCGTGATGCAAAGATGCGTCTGGCCGCTGACGATCTGGTGACCCGTCGAAACCAGTTGAACGACCAGGCGCAGGACGAGAAAGCGGCCCGTGAACAGCACAACCAGGTGGCGGCTGCGCTCGACGAGGCCAACCTCGAACTCGGGCGCCAGGAGCAAGCTCTCGCTCGTCTGACTCCGGGATCGGAAGCGGCTGCGCAGAGTTGGTTCCAGCTTTCCGCGCTTGCCGAACGCGTCAACGCCACCGTGCGCATCGCCCGCGAGCGTGCGCGTCATCTCGACTCCGAACCCGTCGGCAACCGCGGCCAGGACCCGGACGAGATGGAGGCGCGCGCCGAACGTCTTGCTGCCGAGGAGGCCGAACTCCTCGAAGGCGTCGAAATCGCGCGAGCGGCGTCGGAAGCTGCTCGGGACCAGCTCGCAGCCACCGAAGATGCTGCAGCAGAAGCGGAACGGGCGCACATGGCAGAAGTTCGTGCCGTCGCCGACCGCCGTGAAGGTCTTGCTCGACTCTCCGGTCAGGTCGACACTCTGCGTACCCGCGTCGAATCCGTCGACGCGGAAGTGTCTCGGCTGACCGAGGCGATCGACGAGGCTCGTCTGCGTGGCGATGCCGCACAGGCCGAGTTCGACACGGTGCAAGAAAGCATCGGGGACCTCGACGCCGGTGAAGTCGGCCTCGATACCAATCACGAACGCGCCATCGAGGCTCTCGAGATGATCGACGCGCGCGTCGAAGAGCTTCGTGAGGAAGAAAAAACGAGCGGGCAACGCATCGCTTCGCTCCGGGCGCGCATCGAGGCACTGTCGATGGGTTTGCAGCGCAAGGACGGTGGCGGCTGGCTGCTCGAACACCGCGGCGACGACGGCATCACCTCGCTGGTCGGATTGATTCACGTCGAACCCGGCTACGAAGCTGCGATCGCTGCCGCGATGGGGCCGGCGGCGGACGCCGTCGTGGCGCAGTCGCTGGACTCGGCTCGCTCCGCTGTCACAGCACTGGCCGATCAGGACGGTGGACGTGCATCACTGATCGTGAGCGGTGAACCGGCGATCAAGCGCGAGGCCGAGATCGTGCCGGGTAGTCGTCCGGCCGTCGACGTCATCGACTGCCCTGACGAGTTGCGTGCCGGATTGACCGCCATCCTCGATGGCGTCGTCCTGGTCGAGACTCTCGATGACGCGATTCGAGTTGTTGCTGACCGCAAGGGAATTCGCGCAGTGACGCGTTCCGGCGATCTGCACGGTTCGGGGTGGATGATCGGTGGCTCGGATCGGCAACCGAGCACGCTCGAGGTGCAGGCGGCGATCGACGCGTCAGCAGCGGAACTGGCGGCAACGGAGAGCCGATCCGAGGAACTCGACGCTGCGCTGTCCGGCGCTCTGGCCGAACAAGCCGCTCGACGCGAGACCGCGGAGCAAACTTTGGCCGCGCTCAACGAGTCGGACGCCGCCATGTCCGCCATCTACGAGCAGTTGGGCAGATTGGGGCAGGCAGCACGAGTCGCCCACGCGGAATCCGAGCGGTTGACCGCCCAGCGAGTGCGTGCCGAGGAGGGCCGCGGTGAGTCGCTGACAAAGCTCGCGGATCTGGAGGAACGTCTGCGCGTCGCCGAAACCGACGGCAGTGCACCGGGACACGGTGCGGAATCGACCGCTGCCGATCGCGAAATGGCCGCAGCAGCGCTCGCGGAAGTGCGCATCGTCGAAATGGATGCTCGCCTTGCCGTGCGCACCGCCGAAGAGCGTGCGGAATCCGTACGCGGAAAGGCTGATTCGCTTCGCCGCGCCGCGGCCGCCGAACGAGAAGCGCGGAGCGTGTGGCGGCCGAACTCGAGACCGTCGTCGCCGCGGCTCTTGCTCACCGTGACGAGTTGGCTCGGGCCCGCACCGAGTGCACGGCCAAGCTGGATCAGGTCCGCGAGACAGTCCGAGCACTGACTGGACAACTCGCTTCGCTCACCGACGCCGTCCACCGCGACGAGGTAGCGAAGGCACAGGCAGCGCTGCGCATCGAACAACTCGAGGAGTCGATCCTCGATCAGTACGGTATCGGCCTCGACGATCTGATCGCCGAGTACGGGCCCGAGGTCGAACTGCCGCCGACCGCTCTCGAAATCGAGGAGTACGAGCAGGCCAAGGAGCGTGGGGAGCAGGTCACCGCCCCCGCTCCGCTTCCGTACGACCGCGCGACTCAGGAACGGCGCGCCAAGCGGGCCGAGAAGGACCTCGCCACCCTCGGCAAGGTCAATCCGCTGGCGCTCGAGGAATTCGCAGCTCTCGAGGAGCGGTACACCTTCCTCTCCACTCAGCTCGAGGACGTCAAGACCGCACGCAAGGACCTTCTTGCTGTGGTCGCAGACGTCGACGCACGAATTCTGCAGGTGTTCACCGAGGCCTATGCCGACGTCGAGCGTGAGTTCGTGGGAGTGTTCGAGAAATTGTTTCCCGGGGGAGAAGGGCGGCTGGTCCTCACCGATCCCTCGGACATGCTCACCACCGGCATCGAAGTCGAGGCGCGTCCGCCCGGTAAGAAGGTCAAACGGTTGTCGTTGCTGTCGGGCGGCGAGAAGTCGTTGACCGCGGTGGCCATGCTGGTCGCGATCTTCCGGGCACGCCCGTCCCCGTTCTACGTGATGGACGAAGTCGAGGCGGCGTTGGACGACACCAACCTGCGGCGGCTGATCGGACTCTTCGAACAATTGCGGGAGAAGTCGCAGTTGATCGTGATCACTCACCAGAAACCGACGATGGAAATCGCCGATGCGTTGTACGGCGTCAGCATGCGCGGCGACGGCATCACCACCGTGATTTCGCAGCGACTTCGCGGTCAAGACATGGCCTCGACGTAAGCCCTGCTCACTTTCCGGGTCGGAGCCTGAAACAATGGGCCGGTGACTACCCAGGCTTGGATCATCATCGCGGCTGTAGCGGCCGTACTACTCGTCGTTCTCGTTGCCGGATTCCTGCGCTACCGCAAGGGGCAGGTATCGCTGAAGGCGCCCGAGACGAAGCCGGAGCTCGGCGCCCCCGAGAAGGACAAGTCAGGCGGCTACAAGGCCGGTGGCGGGTTCAACTTCAGTCAGGGGTCGACGGCAACGGCGCCACCTCCGGTAGTTCCGACACCGCCGGTCGCCGAGATGCCGCCCGTCGTCGAAGAACCTGTCGTCGAAAAACCGATCGTCGAAGAACCGGTTGCGGAGAAGCCGGCCGTTGTCGAGGAGCCGGTTGTCGAAGAACCCGCTGTTGTCGAGGAACCGGTTGTCGAAGAGCCGGTAATCGAAAAGCCGGTCGTAGAAGAACCAGCGGTAGCAGAACCTGTTGTCGAAGAACCTGTCGTTCCCGAACCTGTCGTCGTTCCCGCGCCAGTCGAGCCTGCACCGCGCGTGCTGGACGAGATCGACCCGACCGAGGGTCGGTTGGACCGACTGCGCGGGCGCCTTTCCCGCTCGCAGTCAGCAGTCGGCAAGAGCTTGCTGGGTCTGCTCGGTGGCGGCGATCTGGACGAGGACTCGTGGGAAGAAGTCGAGGACACCCTCCTCATCGCAGACCTCGGCTCCGCGACCACGGAAAAAGTCGTCACGAAGCTTCGTGAGCAGATGGCGGCCCGCAGCGTCCGGACCGAGGCTGCCGCCCGCGCCCTTCTGCGCGAGGTGTTGATCGCCGAACTGCGTCCCGAACTGGACCGCTCCATCCGCGCATTGCCGCACGATGATCACCCGGCTGTTCTGCTCGTCGTCGGCGTCAACGGGACCGGCAAGACAACGACCACCGGCAAGCTGGCTCGCGTGCTCGTCGCCGACGGTCGTCGCGTCGTGCTCGGTGCCGCGGACACGTTCCGCGCCGCCGCCGCCGATCAGCTCCAGACGTGGGCCGAGCGTGTCGGCGCTGAAGTTGTTCGTGGCAAGGAGGGTGGCGATCCCGCTGCGATTGCCTTCGACGCGGTCTCACGGGGCATCGCGGACGGCGTCGACGTGGTCCTGATCGACACCGCCGGCCGTCTGCACACCAAGACCGGTCTGATGGACGAGCTCGGCAAGGTCAAGCGGGTTATCGAGAAGAAGGCCTCGGTCGACGACGTTCTGCTGGTTCTCGATGCGACGGTCGGCCAGAACGGATTGGCGCAGGCTCGAGTGTTCGCGGAGGTCGTGGACATCACCGGCGTCGTACTGACCAAGCTGGACGGAACCGCCAAGGGCGGAATCGTCTTCCAGGTTCAGCATGAACTGGGTGTGCCGGTGAAGTTGGTCGGTCTCGGTGAAGGTGCCGACGACCTGGCGCCCTTCGAGCCGGGTGCGTTCGTCGACGCCCTCCTGGGCTGACGCCCCCGTGCGCCTTTTTGGTAGCGCGAACTACCAAAAAGGCGCACAGGGTTGGTAGAACCCCCTGGCGAAACCTGTTTGCAACAAAGTTGGGCAATTGGTTCACGTCTGCGAAACGCGACAGCGCCATGGACGAAACACCAGCCCAGCACTCTTCTCCTTAACGACGTGCTGCCCGGCACGTGCGACTAGGAGGTAGTAAGTGAGTACCGACGATTTGTTGGCGAACTCCGGTAACGCCGCATGGATGCTGATGGCTGCATCTCTGGTCTTGCTGATGACACCCGGCCTCGCTTTCTTCTACGGCGGGATGTCTCGGTCCAAGTCCGTCCTGAACATGATGATGATGTCCTTCGGGGCCATGGCCGTCATCGGCGTCATCTACGTTCTGTGGGGATGGTCGATGTCCTACGGCACCGAGAACATCGGGGGCATTTTTGCCAACCCGTTCGAGTTCTTCGGCCTCAAGAACAGCATCACCGATGCTGACGGCAACTTCATCGCCGGCGCCTGGGGCTACCCCAACGTCATCGACATCGCGTTCCAGGTGACATTCGCGATCATCACCACCGCCCTCATCAGTGGTGCCCTGGCCGAGCGGGTCAAGTTCGGCACCTGGCTCCTGTTCTCGGGTATCTGGGTCACCGTCGTCTACTTCCCGCTCGCACACATGGTGTGGGGTGGCGGACTCCTCTCGGGTTCCGAGGACGGCATCGCGGCAAAGCTCTTCGGCACCACGGTCAACGACGACGGAGTCACCGTCGCCAACGTCGCTCCGATCGACTTCGCCGGTGGCACAGTCGTTCACATCAACGCGGGTATGGCCGGTCTGGTCCTCGCACTCATCGTCGGCAAGCGTCTCGGCTTCGGCAAGACCGCCTTCCGTCCGCACAACCTGCCCTTCGTGATGCTCGGCGCCGCACTCCTCTGGTTCGGTTGGTTCGGCTTCAACGCCGGCTCGGCATTCGCCGCCGACGGTAACGCCGGTCTCGCCTGGGTCAACACGACCACCGCGACGTGTGCCGCAGTCCTGGCCTGGCTCGCTACCGAGCGTATTCGTGACGGCCACGCCACCAGCCTCGGCGCAGCTTCCGGTGCGGTCGCCGGTCTGGTCGCCATCACCCCTGCTGCCGGTGCGCTCAACCCGGTCGGTTCCATCTTCCTCGGCGCAGTAGCCGGCATCCTGTCCGCTCTCGCAGTCGGCCTGAAGTTCCGCTTCGGCTTCGACGACTCGCTCGACGTCGTCGGTGTTCACCTTGTCTCCGGCCTGTGGGGCACGATCGGTATCGGATTCTTCGGCACCGCAACCGGCCTCTTCTACGGCGGCGACTACAAGCAACTGGTGGTTCAGATCGTGATCGCACTCGCAGCACTCGTCTTCACCGGCGTTCTGACGACGATCATCGGCTTCGCACTCAAGCCCCTGGGCTGGCGAATCTCGGCCGAGGACGAGGCACGCGGCATCGATGAGACCGAACACGCAGAGACCGCATACGACCTCGCGTGATCAGCACGTGATTAAAGTGAATTCAGGCACTTCAGAGTTTGGAAAGGGATGAGCACATGAAGCTGATCACAGCAATCGTCAAGCCGTTCACGCTCGAGGACGTCAAGACCGGACTCGAGCAGGCCGGAGTGCTGGGTATGACAGTCAGCGAAGTTCAGGGCTACGGCCGACAGAAGGGCCACACCGAGGTGTACCGAGGCGCGGAGTACTCCGTGGACTTCGTACCCAAGGTCCGGGTCGAGGTCGTCGTCGACGACGCGGCCGTTGACAAGGTGGTCGAGGTGATCGTCGAGGCCGCTCGAACCGGCAAGATCGGTGACGGCAAGGTGTGGGTCTCGCCAGTCGAGTCGGTCATCCGGGTTCGCACCGGGGAACGCGGTGGCGATGCACTCTGACCCGAAAGGGTCCGAGAACTTCGGCCCTGGTTCCGTCGCGAAAGCGACGGGGCCAGGGCCGGTCTCGTCAGGGGGATCCGACGAAGCTGCGGACCTGGCCCGCGCACGCAAGGCCCTACTCACCGGAGGCGTCAAGAACAGGAGGCTCGACGCCCCCGCGCTGCGACATGCACTGGTCGATCTGCACGAATTCTGGTTGACCACCAAGGGGACCGAACTGGGCATCAAACCGGATTGTGGGTTTGCCATCGTCGCCGTGGGTGGTCTCGGCCGACGCGAACTGCTGCCGTATTCCGATCTCGATCTGATTCTGCTGCATGACGACATGGACCCGGCGGTCGTGGCCCAGGTCGCGGACAGCCTGTGGTACCCGCTGTGGGACGCGCACATCAAACTCGACCACAGCGTGCGGACGCTTCCGCAGGCGCTTCAGGTTGCGGCCACCGACATGACGGCAGCACTCGGAATGCTCGAAGCACGCCACATTGCCGGCGACGTGGAGCTGAGCAACTTGTTGATCAGTGGTGTCCGACGACAGTGGCGCATGGACATCCGCAGCCGATTCGACGAATTGATCACCCAGACCCGTACGAGGTGGGAGCGCAGCGGCGAGATCGCCCATCGCGCCGAACCGGATCTCAAGAGCGGTCGTGGCGGGCTGCGAGACGTCCAACTGCTCAACGCCCTGTCCATCGCGCAATTGACCGACGGGATGCCAGGGCTGGGACCCAACTCGCCCGGCGGCGGTCTGGCACTCGCGCACAGGCGGTTGCTCGACGTGCGCACCGAACTTCACCGCGTTGCCGGTCGCGCCCGCGACCAACTGCGAGCACAGGACGCCGACGAGATCGGTGCGGCGCTACGGATCGGTGATCGCTTCGATCTGGCCCGCCTTCTCAGCGAATCGGCGCGCACCATCAGCTATTCGGTCGACGTCGGTATCCGTACCGCCGGAAACTCCTTGCCCCGGCGTGGTTTGTCGCGGCTGCGTCGCGCGCCGGTGCGACGACCACTGGACGAGGGTGTCGTCGAGCATGCCGGCGAAGTAGTTCTGGCGCGCGATGCGAGACCGAAGAAGGATCCCGGTCTGGTGATGCGGGTCGCGGCAGCGGCGGCCACCAACGGCATGCCGATCTCCGCGTCGACGCTCAATCGCCTGGCGGACAATGCCCCCGAATTGCGTGAACCGTGGCCGAAAAATGCAGTCAACGATCTCTTGGTCGTGCTGGGTTCGGGATCGCGTGCGGTTCCGGTGATCGAGGCGATGGACCGGACCGGGCTCTGGGGTCGACTCCTGCCGGAGTGGGGGACCATTCGCGATCTTCCGCCGCGCGACGCCGTCCACACGTGGACGGTGGATCGGCACCTGGTCGAAACCGCCGCGTATGCAAGCGGATTCACCACTCGCGTCGCTCGGCCGGATCTGCTCATGCTCGGTGCGTTGATCCACGACATCGGGAAGGGGCGAGGGGGAGACCACAGCGTCGTCGGTGCCGAATTGGCCACCGCGATCGGAAATCGCTTGGGACTTTGGCCTTCCGACGTCGCGACGTTGACGGCGATGGTGCGCTACCACTTGCTGTTGCCGGAAACCGCCACCCGTCGCGACCTCGACGATCCGGCAACGGTGCAGCGAGTGGTCGACGCACTCGAGGGAGACGGGACCCTTCTCGATCTCCTGCATTCGTTGGCGGAAGCGGATTCGCTGGCCACCGGGCCTGGTGTCTGGGGCGACTGGAAGTCGTCGTTGATCGGCGAGCTGGTGCGTCGTTGTCGTTTGCTGATGGCAGGGGAGGAGCTCCCGCAACCCGATCCACTCGCTCCCGAGCAATTGGCCATCGCCGAGGAGGGCGGGGTTCACGTCTCGCTCGTTCCGGCCGAGAATGCGCACACCTACGTCGTGACCGTCATCGCGCCCGACGCTCCCGGGCTGCTGTCTCGGGCTGCCGGAGTTCTGGCGCTGCAGTCCTTGCGGGTGCATTCCGCATCGGTGGGGTCGCATGCAGGTTCGGCGGTCAACTCGTTTGTCGTGACGCCGAGGTTCGGCACACCCCCGCAGGCGGTGCTGCTCCGGCAGGAATTGATCCGGGCTTCGGCCGGTGAACTGAATTTGCTCGAACTTCTCGACGCGAAGGACGAGGAGGCACGGGCAGAGCAGTGGGACGACCCGATCCAGACCAACAAGGATTCCGCGGTTCCGGTGCTCTATGCGCAGGCGCCGCCGCGGGTCATCTGGTTCGACGCGCCCGGTGACGGTCAGGCGATCCTCGAATTGCGTACCGAGGACCGCGTCGGCCTGCTCTGCCGACTGGCCGCAGCACTCGAACACAGTGGAGCCGACATCCGGTGGGCGAAGGTCGCCACCTTGGGTTCCTCGGTGGTCGACGCGTTCTGCCTCGACTTCGGTGAGGCCGATACCCGCGCGGCGCGAGAGCGCGTCGAGGAGGCGGTGCTGGCGGTGGTTCCGGTGCCACAACCCAAGAAGAAAGAGGATTGACGGACCGGTTTCGGCAGTTACGCCCGCATCGGCTGGGATCGGTGCGGGCGTAGCGGCTAGGCTGGTGCCCGAGAATATCCACGGCTAACTCGCACGACCTTCAGGAGCGCACTCGGTGTTCGAATCCCTTTCCGACAGATTGACCGGATCTCTCAAGGATCTGCGTGGCAAGGGTCGTCTGTCCGGCGCCGACATCGACGCTACGGCCCGCGAGATCCGCCTTGCCCTGCTCGAGGCCGACGTCGCGCTTCCCGTAGTGCGCAGCTTCATCGCCAAGATCAAGGAACGCGCCAAGGGCGCCGAGGTCTCGGGTGCACTGAACCCGGCTCAGCAGGTCGTCAAGATCGTCAACGAAGAGCTGGTCGAGGTTCTCGGCGGCGAAACTCGTCGACTGCAGTTCGCCAAGACTCCGCCGACGGTCATCATGTTGGCCGGTCTGCAGGGTTCCGGTAAGACCACGCTGGCCGGAAAGTTGGCCAAGTGGCTCAAGGATCAGGGGCACACGCCCCTCCTCGTCGCCTGTGACCTTCAGCGTCCCGGCGCCGTCACTCAGCTTCAGATCGTCGGTGAGCGTGCAGGCGCCGCAGTCTTCGCGCCGCATCCCGGTACCTCCATCGGCGGCGGCGAGAACGCACTGGGCGTGTCCGCAGCCGACCCCGTCGAGGTCGCCCGCGCCGGCGTCGAAGAAGCACGCAACAAGCATTACGACGTCGTGATCGTCGACACCGCCGGTCGCCTCGGTATCGACTCGGAGCTGATGGCGCAGGCCGCCGGTATCCGTGACGCCGTCAACCCGGACGAGACCATCTTCGTCCTCGACGCCATGATCGGTCAGGACGCGGTCAGCACGGCCGACGCTTTCCGTGAGGGAGTCGGCATCACCGGTGTCGTCCTCACCAAGCTCGACGGCGACGCCCGCGGTGGTGCCGCGCTGAGCGTCCGCGAGGTCACCGGCCAGCCGATCCTCTTCGCGTCCACCGGCGAGAAGCTCGAAGACTTCGACGTCTTCCATCCCGATCGCATGGCCAGCCGGATCCTCGGCATGGGCGATGTCCTGAGCCTCATCGAGCAGGCCGAGCAGGTGTTCGACGCCGATCAGGCCGAAGCGACCGCAGCGAAGATCGGTTCCGGTCAGCTCACCCTCGAAGACTTCCTCGATCAGATGATGGCCGTCCGCAAGATGGGCCCGATCGGCAACCTCCTCGGTATGTTGCCGGGTGCCGGCGGCATGAAGGACGCGCTGGCCAACGTCGACGAGAAGCAACTCGATCGCATTCAGGCCATCATCCGCGGTATGACGCCGGCCGAGCGCGACGATCCGAAGATCATCAACGCCTCACGCCGACTGCGCATCGCGAACGGTTCGGGCGTCAAGGTTTCCGACGTCAACCAGTTGGTGGATCGTTTCTTCGAAGCCCGCAAGATGATGGCTGCCATGGCCGGCCGTATGGGCATGCCCGGCGCGCGTAAGCAGGTTCGCAGCAAGAAGGGCAAGAAGGGCAAGAAGGGCGGCAAGGGCCCGACGCAGCCCAAGATGCGCGGAGGATTCCCCGGCATGGGCGGATTCCCGGGTATGCCCGGCGGAATGCCGGCCGGCATGCCCGACCTGTCGAACATGCCCAAGGGTCTCGATCAGTTGCCGCCCGGACTGGAAGGCATCGATCTCTCCCAGCTCAAGCTGCCCAAGAAGTAGTCGGTGGCTGCGCTTCATCTGCGGGGTATCGGTCTGCCCGATGCCGAGCCGATCGAATTGTGGATCGTCGACGGGCTGATTTCCTTCGAGCCGGTGTCCGGTGCGGAGACGATCGTCGAATCGGGTTGGATCACACCGGGTCTCGTGGATGCGCACTGTCACGTCGGTATCCGCTACGGCGGTGGCGGCGGCGAAACCGTCGACGGCTTGCTGGGGCAGGCGAAGACCGAACGTGACGCGGGCGTGCTGTTGCTTCGTGACGCCGGATCGCCGGTCGACACCAGGTTCATCGACGAGCGCCTCGATCTGCCGCGGATCATTCGCGCAGGTCAGCACATCGCAGCACCGAAGCGGTACATCGCGGGCCTGCCGGTCGACCTGGACGACGAATCTCAGTTGCCGGCCGAGGTGGTGCGTCAGGCACGCGCCGGTGACGGTTGGGTCAAGCTCGTCGGGGACTGGATCGATCGTTCCATCGGTGACCTCGCCCCGTTGTGGAGCGACGAGATTCTGGTCGAGGCCATCGCTGCCGCCCATGCCGAAGGCGCAAGGGTCACCGCTCACGTCTTTGCCGAGGATGCTCTGCCCGGCCTGATCAACGCCGGCATCGACTGCATCGAGCACGGCACCGGATTGACGGACGCGACCATCGAGTTGATGGTCGCTCACGGCACCGCCTTGGTTCCGACGCTGATCAACATCGCAACTTTCCCCGAGATCGCGGACTCTGCCACCCGGTATCCGATCTACGCGGCGCACATGCGGGATCTGCACGCTCGTCGACATCGGACGATCGGTGCCGCTCACGAGGCCGGGATTCCGATCTATGCCGGAACGGATGCCGGCGGATCGATCAGGCACGGGCGGATCGCCGACGAGATCGCCGAACTCGAAGTTGCCGGTTTGACGGCGCATCAGGCGCTGGGCGCAGCCTGCTGGGACGCGCGGAGTTGGTTGGGTGCGCAGGGGATCGCAGAAGGAGCGCCCGCCGACCTGGTGGTTTACTCTGAAGATCCGCGCGGAAACCCCGATGTGCTCGCGAAGCCGATGCGTGTGATCCTCCGCGGAACCCCCGTGAGTGGTTAGGGAGTCCCCGCACTCTCGAAGCGCGCACAGGGTGGTTTCCGAACGAGCCCACCCATCTGGCACAATGGACCATTGTTCGTCGCAACCGGTTACGTACCGCTGCGACGGTCACAGGATAGAGGCAAAACCGGGCTCACAAATCGTGTGGGTCGCTGAATTGCACGTGACATGCGCAGCACTGTTGTGCGCGCTGAAGGAGAACTGCAGCTGTGGCTGTCAAAATCAAGCTCACCCGCCTCGGCAAGATCCGCAACGCTCAGTACCGCGTTGTCATCGCCGACTCGCGCACCCGTCGTGACGGCCGTGCGATCGAGACCATCGGCAAGTACCACCCCAAGGAAGAGCCCTCGCTGATCGACATCGATTCCGAGCGCGCTCAGTACTGGCTGTCCGTGGGCGCACAGCCCACCGAGCCCGTCGAGGCACTCCTCAAGATCACCGGTGACTGGCAGAAGTTCAAGGGCCTGCCGGGCACCGAAGGCACCCTGCGCGTCAAGGAAGCCAAGCCCACCAAGCTCGAGCTCTTCCAGGCTGCGCTCGCGCAGGCCGAGAACGAGCCGGTTGCAGAAGCAATCACCCCCAAGAAGAAGAAGGCTGCAAAGGCTGACGAGGCCAAGGCAGAAGACACCGCGGCTGACGCCGAGGCTCCCGCTGCAGACGCCGAGGCTGCTGACAAGTGAGTGCCGTCGTCGCTGATGCGGTAGAGCATCTCGTGCGTGGCATCGTCGCCAATCCCGACGATGTGCGCGTCGAGCTGATCACCGGACGTCGGGGACGGACCGTCGAGGTGCACGTGCACCCAGACGATCTCGGCAAGGTCATCGGTCGGGGTGGTCGCACTGCGACCGCTCTGCGGACCTTGGTCTCCGGCATCGGTGGCCGCGGTATCCGTGTTGATGTCGTCGACACCGATCAGTAGACGGCAGTAAACAGGTGGAACTCGTAGTCGGTCGTGTCGCGAAGTCGCATGGCATCAAAGGTGAATTGGTAGTCGAGGTTCGTACAGACGAGCCCGAAGATCGTTTTGCCGTAGGTTCCGTGCTGCGTGGGCGCAAGCCGCGCGAGTCCACACTGAAGTCGTACACAGTGGAAGCCGCCCGGGATCATTCCGGGCGGCTTCTGCTGCGCCTCGAAGGCGTCAGTGACCGTGGCGACGCAGATGCGTTGCGCGGCACACTGTTCGTCATCGACAGTTCCGAACTCGAGCCTTCGGATGATCCGGACGAGTTCTACGATCACGAACTCGAAGGACTGAAGGTCGTCCTCACGGACGGTGTCGAGGTCGGTTCGGTCATCGAGGTATTGCATTCCGCCGCAGGCGAATTGCTTTCGATTCGCCGTACCGGTGAGGCATCCGGCGAATTGCTGATCCCGTTTGTCGCCGCCATCGTCACCTCGGTGTCGATCGCCGACGGTGTCGTGGTGATCGAGCCTCCCGAGGGACTGCTCGACCCGGACTTCGGCGACAAGTCGAACAGCGACAAATCGAACTCAGACAACGACTGATCGTTTGTTATGCGTCTCGACGTCGTCACCATCTTTCCCGAGTATCTCGAACCGCTTCGTGCTGCCTTGCTGGGCAAGGCAATCGAACGTGGCTTGATCTCGGTCGACGTCCACGATCTTCGGTCGTGGACCCATGACGTGCACAAAGCCGTCGACGATTCTCCGTATGGCGGCGGACCCGGCATGGTCATGAAACCCACCGTCTGGGGCCCGGCACTGGACGACGTGATCGGGCGCTCCGATTCTTCCGGCCCCGATGATGCCGAGACCATTCTGGTGGTGCCCACTCCCGCCGGCGTTCCGTTCACCCAGGAGACCGCGCACCGCTGGTCCAACGCCAAGCACCTTGTGTTTGCCTGCGGCCGATACGAAGGTATCGATCAACGGGTTTTCGACGACGCCGCCAAGCGGGTCAGAGTCGAAGAAGTCAGCATCGGCGATTACGTCCTGATCGGCGGCGAAGCAGCCGTGCTGGTGATGGTCGAGGCTGTCGTGCGACTGATGCCCGGCGTTCTCGGCAATCAGCTTTCACACCAAGAGGATTCGTTTTCCGACGGCCTTCTCGAAGGGCCTAGCTACACTCGCCCGGCTGTGTGGCGCGACCTCGAAGTTCCGCCGGTGCTTCTCTCCGGTGATCACGCGAAGATCAAAGCGTGGCGCCATGAGCAGTCGCTGCAGCGCACGGCCGAGCGTCGACCGGATCTTCTTCCTTAGGTATTTCGCTTCAACCAGGTGATGCTTGCGCCGTCGTCGAGCGATTCGGTTGCAGTCGGTGTGAACGGTGTCGGCTCGAAGTTACCTCTGATCATCGGTATGCCTGCGCCGGCGACTACCGGATACCTCTTGATGATCAACTCGTCGATCTCCGGTAGTAGTTCGCCGGCGAGAGTTCCGCCGCCACACAGCCAGATATCTTGTCCTTCTTCCTCTTTGAGAGATCTGACTACCCCAAGCGGATGGGCGCGAACGATGGTGACGGGGGGATCCTCGGCGTCAGGGATGGTTGTGGAGACGACGAACTGACGCAGGTGCGCGAAGGGGCTTTTCACTCCGGCGGCCAGCCCGGGCTCGTAGGAGCCGCGGCCCATGACGACCGTGTCGAAGGTCTTGTTGGGCGCGTCCTCGATTCCGAGAGCGGGCCGCACATGCGTTGGCACGGTTTCAGGATATCGATCGCATATCCAGGCCGTGATCTGTTCGGAGACCGGGAGGAAATCGAATTCGCCACCAGGCCCCGCGATGTATCCGTCGAGGGAAGCTCCCACGTAGTACACAAGCTTTCGCATATAACGCTCTGTTCGTAGTACTATGTTTGTAGTGGTTTAACTTAGGGTCGTGTCAGGAGTGATGTCAAGTGCGAAAGAACCCGGAACGCCGGCTTGCCCTGATCGACGCGGCAATCGAGGTGTTGGCCCGAGAGGGTGCTCGAGGCTTGACGTTTCGAGCCGTTGACGCCCAGGCAGCAGTGCCGAACGGGACAGCGTCAAACTACTTCTCCAATCGCGACGACCTGCTCACTCAAGCGGGTGGCCGGATCTACGAGCGACTGATTCCGGAGGACCTCGAAGGGATGATCGATCCCGTCAACGGCACCGATCGTGAGCGCCTGGTGACGCTCATGCTCGACGTGGTCGAGCGCGTCACCTCGTTCGGAACGGGTTTCCTCGCGCTCATGGAGTTGCGACTGGAGGCGACGCGTCGACCGGACCTGCGTGCGGTACTGACCGTCCGCATCCGAGAAGACTTCGATCTGAACGTAGCCAATCATCTGGCGTCGGGCGTGCCGGGTGATGCGATGACCGTTCGCCTGCTCTATTTGTCGCTGAACTGGCTCGCACTGGATCGACTCACATTGCCGAACCTGTTCGGAGAGGAAGATATTCGGACGATCGTCGAGGCGGCAGTGGATCGAGCGCTACCCCGCGAATCGTAGAAGGTCAGTGCCGTTCGGCAGGTTTGCGGCGGAACGAGAAGTATCGATGACCGAAGAAGCTCACACCGGCAACGATCAACATGACAACCGCCTGGGCGGGAAGCGGCGGGGCATGCAGAATCGACACCGCGATTGTTCCGAGTATCAGATTCAGCACCAGGCCACCGGAATTGACGACGATGAACGCTCCCAGGTCGCGTGCCACATGTCCGCGGACGCGGAAAACGAGAGTCCGATGCAGAACGAAAGCGATGAGGACGCTGATGGAGTACGCGCCGATCACAGCCACTTGATACAGATCCTTGTTGTCGAGGATCAGTGACCAGACCACGAAGAGCGCGTATCCGATCGCCGTATTAGCCACTCCGACAATGGCAAATGCGATGGGCTGATGCTTGACCACCCGAAGCAGTGGGCCGGGGTTCTCGGGTGATGCGATGTCTTCGGTCATGAAGACTCGGTTTTCACGGTGTTGATCCCGTCCTTGCGTCGGTTCCGCAGATACATCCACTCGAGCACGCCGAGTCCGAGGACTCCGGCGACCATCGAAGCGCCGCCGACCTTCCATCCCGGGGGACGCCACGTCAGGACAAGTTCCGCGTCTTTCGTACCGGCTGGAACGTCCACGGTGACAAAGGACTTCGCGACGACGTCGATCGGGACAGGCTGACCGTCGATGCTCGCCCGATATCCGGGCCAGCCGAGCCGTGCGAACACAACCTTGCCGCCGGTCTCCGAACTGACACGAAGGGTGCTCGACATGTTCGATTCCGCGATCGACGTAGCCTCGACGCCGTGGGCGTCGGCGATGCGTCCGTTGCGTGTCGAGACGGGGCCGTCGACGCGTTCGAGCACCGAGATGTAGTTCTCGTGTCCGGGGTAGTCGACCCATTTCCATCCGTCGGGAGCCGGGTTCTTGCGTGCATCGGGGTAGAGAGCGTTCTGAAGTACGACGCGGTCCACGTTCATCAGGTCGACGATGGTGCGGCCGGTGGTGGGTTCGACGGTGAATGCGCGTCGGAAGGCGTCGGGGCAGACACTCATGTCCCAGCGCATGCAGAGCAGATCACCGAAGTAGAAGTGCCCGTTGGGGGTGTAGCCGCTGGTGTAGGTCAGTTCGAGGTCTTTGGGGTAGTTGCCGAAAGCCAGGGAACCGTACGCTCCGTCGAGGGTCTTGTCCCCGGGGGCGATGAGCGCACGGTCGCCCAGTTGCAGTGTCGTGCCTTCGAAGTCGGGGAAGGCGTCTTTCATCTCCGAGCGGGATTCGGGCAGGTTCCAGCTCATCGGGGTTGGTTGCGCGGCCCGAACCTGGGCGTACGCGATGGGGGAGACCGCGACGATCGCTACGAGGCATGCGAAAGCAGTGCCCTTGGTACGGCCGAGCCAGACCATCGCGGCGCCGAGTGCGGCAACGAGCAGGGCCGAGATCACATGCCATTTCGCGAGCCCGGGAGCTGCCGAGGCTGACCGAATCAGAAGCAGGCCCACGAGGATTCCCGCTGCAACGCAGCGCCCGCGCAACTTGTCGGTCGTGGCGTAACGCCCGAGCAGGATGCACACCAGAAGCAGGAGTCCGATGGCCACCATCGGAAGTACGCGCGCGGGCCACCGCAGTGGGCCGATCGTGCTCGGCCCGGCAGTCCACATGAGGACGGCGACCGTGAAGATCCCGACGGCGGTCAATTCGCGTGCCGCGGCGCGTGCCTTGCCCCAGTCGATGAATGCCAGGGCGGGTATGAGGAACCAGGCGATGTAGACCATGGGCATGGTCTGGATGTATCCCCACCACGAGGTGAACGCGGGCATCGTGCTCGGCAGGCTCGCGTTCAGCGATTCCGACCACGGGACGGCGAGGAATGCATCGTTCTTGACTTCGGATGCACCGCGCCAGGTGACGTCCGCGGTGAGCAGGCTCGGCAGATACGTCGCGAGACCGGCCAGAGCGGCACACGCGGACACCGCCAGAAGCCGCAGTGACGGCAGCCAACGCCGCTGATAGACAACTTCGCCGATTGCGACCGCGCCGATCATCAAGCCGGATTCGACTGCGGGGAAAACATATTGGACCGACATCGCGAGATACAAGAACACGAAGGTCGGGATCGGACCGCTCTTACCTCGGGCGTAGCGGATTGCCGACGCCCACGCCTGAACCATCCAGGCAGTGCCGGTGAAGGCAGTCATCCAACTGGCCGAGTCGAAGAACAGCAGGAAACCGGTGAACGGAATCGAGACGCCGGCGACGGCAGCCCACGTGGGCTTCGAGCCGTACTCGAGGCAGATCCGATAGACGCCGAGTGCAAGGATGATCGCGAAGATCAACTTCACGATCGTCGCGTACAACGCCAGGTTGTCGAAGGACGGTGCGATCAGGTCGATCAGGAGTTGCGGTGGATTGAGAAGGCCTGCTTCCTCGATCGCGTAGTTGCCCGCCATCCAGTTCTCGGGGACGAGCACCGGGAGGTGTCCTTCTCGCAGACTGCGGCCGAGCATGACCCACAGCGGCGCGTATTGGGACTCGGTGTCGTCGGTGTAGAAGTGACGAGCATTCGCGAGCACCACGGCCAGATAACCGGCGATGACACCGATCGCCGTGACGGCGCCCCACTTGTACACGTCTGCCCGGGCGAGAGTGCGAGTTTCCACCACGAGTTCCAGACCTTAACAGGGCAGGTGGGGCGTACGGAGACGCGAGCGCGTCACGCGCCGCCGGCATCCGAAGTCAAGACATCTCTGCGTGTTAAAGTTCGCGACGGTGTGGGCCCGATCGTGCCTGTCTCTCGGCGCCAGTCGAGCCCCCTGAAGGGAGTGGAAGCGAGTGCACTCGATTTCCGTCGTAGTGCCCGTTTATCAGGGCGAAAAGACGATCACGGCGCTCGTCGAGGAGTTGGACGGCCTGGGCACACCGAGTGCGACGCCCGGTGGTGCGCAGTTCTCCGTCGACGAGATCGTGCTGGTTCACGACAACGGCCCGGACCGCTCCGACGTCGTGTTACTCGAATTGGAGCGCCGTTTCGAGCAGGTGCGTGTCGTGTGGCTCAGCCGCAACTACGGCCAGGACGCGGCGACCATCGCTGGCATGGCCGCTGCAACTGGACAGTGGATCGTGACGATGGACGAGGACGGCCAGCACGACCCGGTGCACATCGGGGCTTTCCTCGACACCGCGCTGACGGAGCGATCCGATCTCGTGTATTCCAAACCCACGAACACACGCCCGCACGGATTCTTGCGGAACCTGACCTCGCGCGGCGCAAAGATCGTCTTGGCGACGGTATTCGCGTTCCCTGATTCGACGAGATTCGAAAGTTACCGCCTGATCCGCGGTGACATCGGCCGACAGTTGGCCGGCGTCGCGGCCAACGGCGTGTATCTGGACGTTGCGCTGACGTGGGTTGTCGGTAACACGGCCACGGCGCCGGTGACACTTCGAGCCGAAGGCCGCGAAGAATCCGGGTACAACTACCGCCGTTTGTTCTCGTTGTTCTGGAAGATGGTGTTGTGTAGCGGAACACGCGGTCTGCGGCTGGTCAGCCTGCTCGGAGTCACCCTGGCGTCGGCCGGCGTGATCATGGCCGCGGTGATCTTCATCGGGGCCATGACCGGCGACAACAATGATCCCGAAGGATGGGCGTCGATCATCATGGCGCTGCTGGTCTGTTCGGGTGCGATTCTGTTCTCGCTCGGGCTCATTGCCGAATATCTCGGTGTGGCACTGCACGTCCTTGTCGGAAAGCCGCTGTATCTGACTGTCGACTCCCCGCGGCCCGGAACCTCGATCGATCGGCGTAGTCGTGAGCACTGATCGCATCATCTTCTCCCGCCCCTATCGGGCATCGAACGAATTGTCGAATCTGGCAACGGTTCTGGAGTCCGACCACATTCACGGTGACGGACGTTTCACCAAGTCCGCGACTGCAGCGCTCAAGGCGATCACCGGATCCACGCATGCTCTGCTGACCACCTCGTGCACGCATGCACTCGAATTGGGTGCGCTGCTACTCGAATTGGGCCCGGGCGACGAGGTAATAGTTCCGAGCTTCGCGTTCAGTTCGGCGGCAACCGCCGTCGCGTTGCGCGGGGCCACTGTTGTTTTCGTCGACATCGATCCGAGTACCGGCAACATCGACCCGGCGTGCGTCGCGGCGGCGATCACCGAACGCACCAAAGCTGTACTGGTCATGCATTACGGCGGAGTCGCCGCGGACATGGAACCTCTCCTCGACCTCGCGGAACTCCACGGCGTTGCGTTGATCGAAGACAACGCTCACGGACTCGGCGGAAAGTGGCGCGGGCGCTCGCTCGGCACCATCGGAACTATCGGAACGCAGAGTTTTCACGACACCAAGAACGTTCACTGCGGTGAGGGCGGCGCGCTGTTGCTCTCCGACGATCAGTTGATGACTCGCGCCGAAATCATCCGTGAGAAGGGGACCGACCGTGCGCGTTTCCTGCGCGGGCAGGTCGACAAGTATTCGTGGCAGGACATCGGGTCGAGTTATCTGCCCAGTGAACTCAATGCCGCCGTCCTCGACGCACAACTCTCCGAGTTCGACGCGATTCAGGCGGCCAGGCATCGCGTCTGGGACGCCTACAGCGTGAGTCTGGGCGAGTGGGCGGCCGCGAACGGTGTCGTGCCCATGGCGGTGCCCGATGATCGCGAGCACACTGCGCACCTGTTCTATCTCAAGATGCCGACCGAAGAGAGCCGTGACGGCTTGATTCGGCACCTTGCCGGTGACGGAATCGTGGCGCCGTTCCACTACGTTCCGCTCGATACGAGTGCGGCCGGTGTGCGCTACGGACGAACACCGCAGCCGTGCGTGCGTAGTGCCGAGTTCTCCGCGTCGATCCTTCGACTGCCGCTGTGGCCCATGCTCACGTTCGAACAACAGGACCGTGTCATCGGTTCGGTGCTCGAGTACAAGCAGGCTTGAGGACGAACACGACCGCGTGGATCGAATCAGGGCCCGGAAGCTTCGGGCATCGCCGAATCCGCGGTCGTGGATGCCGCTGCCCAGTCGTCGATGCTTCCGCTCGGGAAGAGAATCTGCGTGACGCCGGTGACCGTGTCGCGTGCGTGCAGTGCACTTTCGTCGTCGACGGCATCGGTGAACGAGGTGTCGGGATAGAAGCTGTCCTCATCCGTGTACTGGACGTCTTCTCGCGAACCGATCGCGATGATGTATCGGTTGTCGTCACCGACGATGCCGGTGGACAGATGGATCCACTTGTCCTCGACACAGCACATCCAGCCCTGTTTGACTCCTATGACGGGCTCGCCGAACAAGGCCTCGGGCAGGCCGAATCTCTGGTCGTAACCGTCGGTTCCTTCGGGAGTGGATTGCCGCAGGTACTCGACGAACTGCTCGACCCGTTCAGGTCCGAGTTGATCGGAGTCGTCGAGGACACCGCTGTAGAAGGTGACCAGGTCACGTGTCGTGGTCTCGGTGTTCCACCACATTCCGTCCCAGGGCGGCGTCGTCGCGGTCAGTGCGTAACGCTCGGCGACGCGGGTGATCACCTCTTGGCCGCCGACCTCGTCCCACAGGAGGTTGGCTGCGGTGTCGTCGGAGGATTCGAGCATCGCCGCCATGAGGGTGCGATCGTCGTCCGTGATGGGTCGCTCACCGCGCGCATCCTGATGAAGTAGATCCTCGGCGATGAAAAGTTTTGCCACCGAGGCTGTTTCGATCTGCTGGTCACCGGCGACGTCGAGGTACTTGTCCGAGGAGCGGTCGAGGATGGCGATGGAGACGTCCGCACCACGCCCGAGCGCAGCCACCTGAGCCTGTCCCAGACGGCCGTCGAGGGTCTCGGCTACCGGAACATTGGTGTCGGGAAAGGCGGGGGTCTGCATCGGATCATCCGGGTTCTGTCCACCGCTGCACGAAGCCGCAAAAGTAACTGCGGCCACCATTGCGGCAATCCGGACGTACCGCGTACTCATTTGTTTCCCCCGGTAGCCCTGACACGGCACTGTTGCCGATCTTCTTGTCTCAGGATAGCGGTAGGGTCGGATCTCGTGATTCTCAAGACCGTGAACCAGCGCATTGCCGAGGAACTCGACGTCCGCGAAGGCCAGGTTGCAGCAGCAGTCGACCTTCTCGACGGCGGAGCCACGGTGCCCTTCATCGCCCGGTACCGCAAGGAAGTCACCGGCACGCTCGACGACGCCCAGCTGCGACTCCTGGACGAGCGGCTGCGGTATCTCCGCGAGCTCGACGACCGTCGTGACGCCGTGCTCACGGAGATCGACTCTCAGGGCAAACTCGACGATCAACTGCGCGGTCAGATCATGCTGGCCGAGACGAAAGCGCGGCTGGAGGACATCTACCTCCCCTTCAAGCCGAAGCGGCGCACCAAGGCGCAGATCGCCCGCGAGGCCGGCCACGAGCCCGTCGCCGATGCTCTCATCGGAGATCCCACCACCGATCCCGCGCAGTATTCGGACGAGCAGCTCGACGGTGCCCGGTCGATCCTCGTCGAGCGCTTCGCCGAGGACGCCGATCTGGTCGGTGAATTGCGTGAGCTGATGTGGAATCGCGGCCAGGTCGTCTCCTCGGTCCGCAAGGGCAAGGAAACCGATGGCTCGAAGTTTGCTGACTACTTCGAGTTCTCGGAACCGTTCTCCAAATTGCCCTCGCACCGCATCCTCGCCGTCCTGCGCGGCGAGAAGGAAGAAGTGCTGTCGCTCAACATGGCGGCAGACACCGAAGAACTCGCGCCGGGGGAGCGCACGGTCTACGAAGGCCGCATCGCGTCGCGGTTCGAGATCGCCGACCGTGGTCGGGCCGCCGACGGGTGGCTTCTCGACACCGTCAAGTGGGCGTGGAAGACGAAGTTCGCCGTCACGCTCGGTATCGACACTCGGATGCGTCTGCGGCAGTCGGCCGAAAAGGACGCCGTCGACGTCTTCGCCACCAACCTCAAGGATCTACTCCTCGCAGCTCCCGCCGGCGCCCGACCCACCATGGGACTCGACCCCGGATTCCGCACCGGAACGAAGGTTGCCGTCGTCGACGGAACCGGCAAAGTTGTTGCCTACGAGACGATTTACCCGCACCAGCCGCAGAACAAGTGGGACGCGGCTCTCGCGACGCTTGCCGGACTGGTCGCCGAACACGGCGTCGAACTGATCGCCATCGGCAACGGCACGGCCTCACGCGAGACCGACACGCTCGCTACCGAACTGATCAAGAAGACCGGCGCGCCCAACCTGACCAAGATCGTCGTCTCCGAGGCAGGCGCATCGGTGTACTCGGCTTCGGCCTACGCGTCGCAGGAACTTCCCGACCTCGACGTCTCGATTCGCGGTGCGGTGTCCATTGCGCGTCGCTTGCAGGATCCGTTGGCGGAGTTGGTCAAGATCGATCCCAAGTCCATCGGCGTCGGTCAGTACCAGCACGACATCACCGAATCGCTGCTCTCGCGTTCCCTCGACGCCGTCGTCGAGGATGCCGTCAACTCGGTCGGCGTCGACGTCAACACCGCGTCCGTGCCGCTGCTTGCTCGGGTGTCCGGAATTGCAGGATCCCTTGCAGAGAGCATCGTCGCGCATCGGGACCAGAACGGTCCGTTCAAATCCCGCAAGGGTCTCAAGGATGTCTCCCGACTGGGACCCAAGGCATTCGAGCAGTGCGCAGGCTTCCTGCGGATCACCGACGGCGACGACCCTCTCGACGCGTCGAGCGTCCACCCGGAGGCATATCCGGTGGTTCGCAAGATCGTCGCGAGTGCAGGCGGGGACGTGCGCACCGTGATCGGAAACTCGCAGGCACTTCGATCGGTCAAGGCGTCCGACTACGTCGACGAGCGATTTGGTCTACCGACCGTCACCGACATCATCTCCGAGTTGGAGAAGCCGGGACGAGATCCACGACCCGAATTCAAGACCGCGACTTTTGCCGCAGGTATCGAGAAGGTCGCGCATCTCAAGCCCGGCATGACCCTCGAAGGCGTGGTCACCAACGTCGCAGCCTTCGGTGCCTTCGTCGACATCGGAGTTCATCAGGACGGTCTGGTTCACGTCTCGGCGATGTCGCACAACTTCGTCAAGGACCCACGCGAGGTCGTCAAGTCAGGTGACGTCGTCAAGGTGAAGGTCCTCGAAGTGGACGAGGCACGCCAACGCATCGGGCTGACGCTTCGTCTCGACGACGAGGTGGGAGCGCCCCGCAAGTCCGAAGGCCAGCGAGGTGGGCAACCTCAGCGGCAGGGCCAGCCGCAGGGCCAGCGTCAGGGGCAGGGTCAGCAACGAGGAAATGGCGGACGCCAGGGCGGACGCGAGCAGCGACCGGACAACCGCGCGCCTGCTGCCGGGTCGATGGCCGACGCTCTGCGCAAGGCGGGCTTCGGCAAGTAAATCCGTCCGCCGGGTTTTCGAAGTCCGTATCGTCACAATCGAGTCGGTTGGCGGTATGAATCCGATCAGGGTCGGATCATGAATTCGGTGAAGGGAGGACAGTGATGCGGGAGTGGCTCGAGCGCGAGATCATCGCCCATGGCCGATTGCCGTTGCTGTTCTTCCTGCTCGGGTTCCTGTCCGCCTTCCTTTTCATCCGCCTCAGCGTCCGGATGATTCGCGCGCAAGTGAAATGGTGGCCGGGCAACATCGCGCCCGGAGGCCAGCATGTGCATCACGTCGTGTTCGGTGTGATCGCCATGATGATCTCCGGTGGTGCGTTGATTGCGGTCTACGTCGATGGTTCGCAGACCACCGGTGCCGTCCTGGCGGCGATCTTCGGTATGGGTGCGGCGTTGGTGCTCGACGAGTTCGCACTGATCTTCTATCTGAAGGATGTGTACTGGTCCGAACAAGGTCGGACCTCGGTGGATGCGGTCTTCGTCGCGATCGCCGTGACCGGTCTGGTGCTGCTGGGTTTCCGCCCGCTCGAACTTCTCGACGTCGCCGGATTCCGTGAAGAACGCGATCCGTGGATCAAATTGGTCTTCGTTTTCGTCGCGTTGATCAACTTCGCCTTGGCAGCCATCGTGATTCTCAAAGGGAAGATCTGGACGGGGCTCGTCGGCCTGTTCGTTTTCCCGTTGCTGGTAATCGGAGCGGTCCGCCTGAGCCGGCCGGGTGCACCGTGGGCTCGCTGGCGGTACACGCGCAAGCCGAAACGGATGAACCGCGCGCTCGAACGCGAACGGAAATGGCGTCGGCCCGTCATCCGGGCCAAGATCTACGTCCAGGATCTGATAGCCGGATCGCCGAGCGTCGAACATGCGATGACCGCGGCCGAGCAGGAACTGGACCACACCATCCACGCAGCTCCGCCGCCACCGATTTCCCCGCTGGTATCCGCGTCTGGCACAATGGACGGGTTGCCTGGACCAGGCAGCAGCACTTGATCTGGGCACGAACCAGACGAGCGCCGTTTCGGGAGACCGAAACGCGTGCCGCTCGGTTCCTCTGCTCCTGCGAAATACAAGGATGACATATGAACACCCTGGACTTCCTGGACAAAAAGTCGCTCCGCGACGACATCCCCGAGTTCCGTCCCGGCGACACGCTCAACGTGAACGTCAAGGTTATCGAAGGCTCCAAGGAGCGCGTGCAGGTCTTCAAGGGCGTCGTTATTCGTCGCCAGGGCGGCGGCGTTCGCGAGACCTTCACCGTCCGTAAGGTCTCCTTCGGCGTCGGCGTCGAGCGCACCTTCCCGGTTCACAGCCCCACGCTGGCCTCCATCGAGGTTCTGACCCGCGGTGACGTCCGTCGCGCCAAGCTGTACTACCTCCGTGAGCTTCGTGGCAAGAAGGCGAAGATCAAGGAAAAGCGCTGATCTTTCCGATGAGCCCGGCACCGCGTACGCGCGGTGTCGGGCTAATCTGGTTTCTGTGGCAGATTCTTCGAAGGAGCAGGCATTGTCGTCCGGACCCGAGAATCACGAGGGATCAAGCGGTTCCGCGGAACCGACCTCACATCGGCCGCAGAAGAAACAGCGATCGTTTCTGCGAGAACTCCCTGTTCTGATCGGCGTAGCGCTGGTACTCAGCATCGTCCTTCAGGCATTTGTCTTCAGAGTTTTTCTCATCCCATCCGAGTCGATGGAACCGACACTGCACGGCTGTGCGGGATGTACCGGTGACCGCATCGTGGTGGAGAAGATCGGATACCGCTTCGGCGATCCGGAACCCGGCGACGTCGTCGTCTTCAAGGGACCCGATTCGTGGAACACGAAATATGTGTCCAATCGGTCCGACAACGTTGTCGTCCGCGGTATTCAAGAGGTCGGTTCGTGGGTCGGCCTCGTTCCGCCGGACGAGAACGACTTGGTCAAGCGAGTGATCGCTACCGGCGGCCAGACCGTCGAATGCTGTGACGATCAGGGCCGAGTCCTGGTCGATGGCAAGCCGCTCGACGAGCCGTACATCAAGATGGATTTCCCGTTCACTCCGGGAACGCAAACGTGTGACACCGAATTGAAGTCGGGCCGCTGCTTCGGACCGATCACCGTTCCCGAGGGCCACGTGTGGGTCATGGGTGACAACCGCAGCAATTCCGCCGACTCGCGCTACCACGTCGACGACGAGTTCCAGGGAACCGTCCCGATCGACAACATCATCGGTCAAGCTCGTTTCATCGTTCTTCCCCCGTCGCGAATGGGCGGCATCGATGCGCCTGATATTCAGGGCAACTGAGTTGTCGGACCGCACACATGGATTCGCGTAGTTCCGAGTAGGCAGAGACAGTGAGTAGTTGGCCCCCTCGCGTTGTCATTCGCAGATCGGCAGGTCTGCGGACGATGGAGTCTGCGTTGGCGCGAACCGGACTCGGTCCGGTGGCCGGCGTCGACGAGGCCGGGCGCGGAGCGTGCGCTGGTCCACTTGTCATTGCAGCGTGTGTCCTGGCGCCGAAACCGCAAGCAGCCCTCGCGCGGCTCGACGATTCGAAGAAGCTGACCGAACGTGCGCGCGAGGAGCTTTTCCCGGCGATCAAGCGCTTGGCGTTGGCGTGGAGTGTCATCTCTGTTCCCGCTGCGGAAGTCGATCAGATCGGCATCCACGTCGCCAACATCGAGGGGATGCGACGAGCAGTTGCGGGCCTCGACCTCGAACCGGGCTACGTTCTCACCGACGGATTCCGGGTTCCGGGTCTGACGGCTCCGTCGCTACCGGTCATCGGCGGTGACGGCGCCGCTGCATGCATCGCCGCGGCGAGCGTTCTCGCGAAGGTGACCCGAGATCGTGTGATGACCGAGATGGACGACACTCATCCGGGATACGGCTTCGCGATTCACAAGGGATACAGCACGCCACTGCACATGGACGCACTCGACGAGCTGGGGCCGTGCCCTGAGCACCGCATGACCTATGCCAACGTGGTGGCTGCGGGAGTCCGGTTGGAACAACGCGCGGGCCGTACGGGATGATGGACGTTCAGACGAACTGGGAGGACTGGCTAAACCGATGAGTGCCGAGGATCTCGAGAAGTACGAAACCGAGATGGAGCTGTCGCTCTACCGTGAATACCGGGACATCGTCGGACAGTTCTCCTACGTCGTGGAGACCGAACGACGTTTCTACCTGGCCAACACGGTCGAGTTGCTGCCCCACAATTCAGACGGGGAGATCTACTTCGAGCTGCGGATGTCCGACGCCTGGGTGTGGGACATGTACCGCCCGGCGCGATTCGTGAAATACGTACGCGTCGTGACCTTCAAGGACGTCAACATCGAAGAGCTGGACAAGCCGGATCTGCGCCTTCCTGACTGATCTGCGCTTGCCGGACTGATCTCGACAACGAAGTGCCCCGCCGATATCGGCGGGGCACTTCGTATTTCGCGGAGTTGTGCGGGGTCAGTTGCCCTTGACGTTCACAATCTGACGCAGCGTGTGTCGAATCTCGACCAAGTCCTTCGCGTCGTCCATCACGACGTCGATGTCCTTGTACGCACCCGGGATCTCGTCGAGGAACGCCGCGGAACGCTTGTATTCGATGCCGACCATTGCCTTGTCGAGATCTTCGATGGTGAAGGTCTTGCGTGCCTGGTTACGTCCGTACACCCGACCCGCGCCGTGGGGGCTGGACTTGAACGACGGTACGTTTCCCTTCCCGACGACGACGTAACTCGCCGTCCCCATCGAACCGGGGATGAGCCCGGGCGTGCCCTCGTCTGCCTTGATCGCACCCTTACGGCTCAGCCACACACCCCTGCCCATGTGGAACTCCTTCTGGGTGAAGTTGTGGTGGCAGTTGATCCGCTCGACTTCGTCGATGATCGCGGGTTTGCCGTCTCCCATGAAGTGCGCGAAGTCCTTCACGACGCGGTCCATCATCTCTTCGCGGTTGAGCAGAGCGAAGTGCTGAGCCCAGTTGAGATCGGTGATGTACGAGTCGAATTCGGGCGTCTTCTCGACCAGGTAGGCAAGATCCGGATCGGGAAGGTTGATGTACCACCGCTCGCACAAGTCCTTGGCGATCTTGATGTGATGCTGCGCGAGCTTGTTTCCGATACCGCGGCTTCCCGAGTGCAGGAACAGCCAGACGCCGTCGCTCTCGTCGAGCGTCACCTCGATGAAGTGGTTACCAGAGCCCAGCGTTCCGAGCTGAAACCTCCAGTCGTTCTTGAACTTGTCGTAGAAGGACAGGCGATCGCCCGCCATCGCCTCGAGTTCTGCGATGCGGATTTTCGCCGTGTCGCTCAGCGTCTTGTTGTAGACACCTGCCGAGAGCGGGACGGAGCGTTCGATGCTGTGGCGAAGTACGGTCAGGTCGCGGCCTTGAAGGTCGCGTGCGCTGAACTGGGTTTTGACCGCGATCATTCCGCAGCCGATATCGACTCCGACGGCGGCGGGCATGATTGCGCCTTCCGTCGGAATGACCGAACCCACCGTCGCTCCCGCACCGAGGTGCGCATCCGGCATAAGCGCCAGATGTGGACGGACAAAAGGCATCTGGGACGTACGCAGCGCTTGCTCGCGAGTGTTCTCGTCGAGTATCGATGCCCAGTTCCACAACCTCTTGGTGATCTTCTCCATCAGATTTCTCCCACATAGTTCACAGCCGAACCCATCGGTCCGGTGTGTCGTGCAGGAATGACCATGCGCTCGGTCAGTGGTTGTGTGCAACCCCTTTTCAGGTTCGCAGGCCGTCTGCGAGTTCGTAGATTCGTCCGACGTACTTCTCCTGGAAGGCTTTTCGGGCAGCATCTGCCTGTTGCCGTGCGCCCATCTGGGAGTAGAGGTACTCGAGATGAACCAAACTCTCGCCGATGTCGACGCGTCGCTGGTCGAGAACCGTCAGCTCGTCGACCAGTCGAGCCAGATCTAACGCGGTGTCCGGTACCTCGTCCATGGTGATCCTCGATGTCCGTGAGTGCTTCCTGACCCCGAGGCTAACACTCTTCGAACATATTTTCGATACCCGCCCTGTAGTTTACTTCGACAACGTGGCTGTCAGTTGGTCGATGGCATACGGAATGCTCAGGACGGTATTGCCGGACATCGCCGCGCCGACGGGTGGATCTGCGGTGTACCGCACGACCATCGCATTTCCGCTCTTCACGGCGGGTAGTCGCTGGTAGAGCGTGTTGCCGGCGAGGGCCTTCTCTCCCTCCGGGTCGGCCATCACGATCAAACGATCAACGGGTTCGAGGATGTCGTATCGCTCGTTCGGCATCCAGTCGCCGAACTGGTCGCCGACGAATGCGTCGACGGTCGCGGGGAGGGTGAACCCGAGTGACGAGAGGAAAATGCCGCGTGGGTCGTGCGACGAGAACACGTAGCCCTCGGGAGTGTCGAGGTTGACGATCGTTGCGGTTTGCCCGGCAAACTCCGGGTGTGCAGCGCGGGCGGCGGCAAACGCGTTTTCGGTATCCGTGATCAGTTGCTGAGCTTGTGGTCCTTTGCCGAGGGCGCGCCCGGCGGTGAGCGTCATGTCGGTCCACGGCGTTGTGTACGCGTCGTAGTCCTTGCTCTGCGCGACAGTCGGCGCAATCGAGGTCAGCTTCTTGTAGGTTTCCGTGTCGATGTCGGCGTACAGCGCGAGGATCAGATCTGGTGCGAGGGAGGCGATTTGCTCGAAGTTGAAGTCTCCGCCGCTGTTGATGTAGGTCGGAGTTTTCCCCTTCCAGTAATTCTTCGTCCACGGCCAGCTTTCATCCATGCCGGACCCCCACCATTCGGCCATGCCTACGGGTTCGACTCCCAAGGCGAGCAGTGGTTCGTGATCGGTGTATCCGAGTGTCACTACCCGCTGCGGTTCGGCATCGATTGTCGTCGAACCCTGTGCGTGCTCGATCGTCACGGGGAATGCGTCGTTGCTCTGGGTCGCTGATGCGGTGTCGACGCCTTGCGAGGTTCCACAGGCGGTCGAGAACCCGATGATCGCGGCCGTCGTGAATAAGGCGGCGAGGATTCGGGTGCTATGTGAGGGCACGTGCATGCTCCTTCGAAGTGGTGGGCGAAGTGATCTGAGGTCCGCGTGAAGTGCTGAGCTGGTCGCGTCAGCAATAAAGTGAGGCTAACCTTTGCAGGATCGTCGGTCCATCCTTCAGGATGGACTCGGATACGCCCAGAAAGACGCAAAATGTCCACTATCGAGTACTCGACTCGCCCAAAGTCCTTGCTAGCGCTGCCCGATAGTCGCGGACGGACATTCAAAGATTTTCAGGTCTACACCAACGTCGTCGAGGGCGTGACCGCGTACGGGGCTCACCGCCACCCGGAGCATCAGATCGCCTGGATGAGTGAAGGGACGATGCAGATTGCTGCCGGGGGCAACGTGTGGCACCTGCACAGCGAGCACTTGGTCTGGTTGCCGGGCACCGTTCTCCACGACATGACGCTTCTGTCGGCGGGATGCATGATCGCGGCCTATGCGCGTCCGGATCTACGCCCTGGCGGGCCCAGGTGGACTCAGCCACTGGTTCTCGAAGTCGATGCTCTGTCCGCTCAATTGCTGCGCCATCTCGCAGATCGGACCATCGACGATGCTCGGCGGTTGATGAGTCAGGAGTTGCTCTACGACATTCTTGCTGCCGCGCCCGAACGGCACGACGTCCTCGCGGTTCCTCGCAATGCTGCGGCGAGTTCGGTTTCTGCCCGCATCCTTGCCGATCCGGCAGACTCGCGAACATTAGGGGAGTGGGCGGGTGAACTCGGGGTCAGTTCCAAGACTTTGATGCGTGCCTTTGTCGCCGATACCGGGATTACCTTCGGACAGTGGAGGACTCGCGCCCGAATGTATGCGTCGCTCGAGATGCTCGCGCGGGGTGAGGGTGTCAACGACGTTGCCCCGCAGGTGGGTTACCGAACCAGTAGCGGGTTCATCGCCGCATTTCGGGAAACCTTCGGTACGACGCCGGCCCGGTACGGCGGAAAGCTGACGCGGTGATTTGCTGATGATTTCTTGAACTCGGTTGACGGCAAAGCTTTGTTCGGCAACGTAGAAATGGGCCGAGCTACCAGCATGTGCTGGTGGCTCGGCCCATTTCTAATTCGAACTGAGTCAGCTCATGTTGCCGAGCACATTGCCCAGGACACCGCTGATGACATTGGTCATCGACCCCTGCGGATCGGTGAGGGAACCGAATACCTGGCCCGATCCGGAGTTGAGTGAGCCGAAGCCCATGTCCTCGAGGCTTCCGGCGCCCGCCTCGACGGGGTTCGGCTGCCGGATGGTGACGCACACGCCCATCGGATTGATGTTCCAGTCGCCCGCCGCCAGCACAATGTTGGTGCCGGCGCCGCTGTCGAGCTGAGAGCCGACAACTGCGTTATCGGGAACCTTGTAGGTGGTCTCCAATGCGATGATGCCGCCACCAGCAGTGGTCCATCCGCCGCCCTTTGCCACCACGGAGTTGTTGCCGACGACGACGGTCTTGGTGACGTCGTCCCACTTCTGGTCGCCGATAAGCCATTTGACGTTCAGGCGAGCCTTGACCAGCTGGAATCCTGCCGGGTGGAAATCGCGGATCTGATTGACGAGTGCTCCCGAACCGGAAACCTTTGTCAGGTAGGTGACCGTCTGTCCCGGGGCGACCTTGCCGTCGCCGACAACCTCCTTGCTGACGGTGTACGGCGTCCCGAGGGAACCGGCCCAACTGTCGGTGACCGACTGGTTGAGCGCGCATGCCGGTGCTGCTTGCGCCACCGAGGCTCCAAGTCCAACAGTGACGCCGGCGGCGATGAGAACGAGGGATGTAGTGGTTGCTACTGCGTGGCGAAGTGAGCGGCGGGCCATGTAGAACTCCATTCAGCGGGGTGCGTGACGGTTTGAGCAAAACTGTAACTAGTTCTACTGGACTTTCGTCCAAGATGTGGCTGATTTCAGAAAATTGTCAGGTTTCGGGTCGCCGTTGGTGTGTCGCGCTGCCGAATTCCACAGGTTCCGAGTTGTGAACAGGTTGTTTTCGGATGGCTTGGTTTTGTGGTGGTGGGTTGAGGGTGGTGGTTGGGACGCGTTTCGTATGGGCGGGCGCGGGGTGTGAGTGGTGGGGGCTGCGATGGCGAGGAATATGGCGTTGGGGGCTCGGGGCGAGGATGTGGCTGTCGAGTTCCTGATTGATGCGGGTTTGGAGATTGTCGAACGCAATTGGCGTTGTCGGTACGGCGAGTTGGATGTTGTTGCGACGTCCGGTGATCGAATTGTGTTCGTGGAGGTGAAGACTCGCTCGGGTGCCGGGTACGGGAGTCCGGCGGAGTCGGTGACGTTCGCGAAGCAGCGTCGGATTCGGGTGTTGGCGATGCACTGGCTCACTGATTCGGGCCGGTCGTGGTCGAGGGTCCGTTTCGATGTGGTGGCGGTGTTGATCGGCCGGGACGGCGTGCCTTCGGTCGAGCATTTTGTGGATGCGTTCTGATGGCGTTGGGGCGGGCGCATTCTGTTGCGGTCAGTGGTGTGGACGGGCAGATAGTGGAGATCGAGGCGGATATCGGGCGCGGGTTGCCTGCGGTGCATTTGGTGGGGCTGCCTGATACGGCGTTGCACGAGTCGCGTGATCGGATTCGAGCGGCGGTGACCAATTCTGGTGAGGAGTGGCCGGACAGCAAGGTGATTTTGGCGTTGTCGCCGGCGACGTTGCCGAAGGTGGGCAGTGTTTACGATTTGGCTTTGTCGTTGTCAGTTCTCGATGCGGCGAAGAAGTTGCCGCGGAAGTTGTTGCGGGAGACTGTGTTTTTGGGGGAGTTGGCGCTCGACGGTCGTTTGCGGACGGTGCGTGGTGTGTTGCCTGCGGTGCTTGCGGCGAAGCGGGCGGGGTGGGGGACTGTGGTGGTTCCGGCTCGGGCGTTGGCTGAGGCGGGCTTGGTGAAGGGGATCGAGGTGCTGGGCGCTGACGATCTGTCCGCGGTGATCGGGTGGTTGCGTGGGGAGTTGGCGCTTGCTGTTCCTGATGTTTTCGAGCGTGCTGGTGTGGTGGCGGTGCGGGATTTGAGTGAGGTTGTCGGGCAGACGGATGCTCGGTGGGCGATCGAGGTTGCTGCGGCGGGTGCGCATCATTTGATGTTGACGGGTCCGCCGGGGATCGGGAAAACGATGTTGGCGCAGAGGCTTCCGGGGATTCTTCCGCCGTTGACGGAGGGGGAGTCGTTGGAGGTGACGGCGATTCATTCGGTGGCGGGGGTGTTGCCGGAGGATCGGCCGTTGATCGATATGCCGCCTTTCATTGCGCCGCATCACAGTTCGTCGGTCAGTTCGCTGGTGGGTGGTGGTAGTGGGATGGCTCGTCCTGGTGCGGTCAGCCGCGCCCATCGCGGCGTGCTGTTTCTCGACGAGTCTGTCAATAGCGAAACACCCCACACTCACGGATCGTCCATAATGCCACAAAACCCCACGTGAGAGGGGTTACTGGGGCGATTGCGGGGTGTGTCGCTTGTTAGCGAGAAGCGAGCGCTAGGCGCGCAATAGCTGCGACTGTCGGTTGATGGATCACGCGCAGGGGAACCCCACTAGCCTGTGTGGATTTCGCAAGATAGGTAGCGAGATCAAATCCGTCTTTCATGTACCTCTATTGTCTCACATTTCCCTATTTACTTAAAGATTCAACTATGTCTAACTAGAAGTATCGCAATGGCAAAAGTCGTTGTGTCGCATCTAGTTTGAAAGTTGGTGAGAGCAATGGGTTTCAGAAGCGTTCGCGTATCTGACCTTACGGGTATCGAGCTCGATGATGACCAGGTGGTCAACGTCGTCGTTCGACATCCCGAGCACGAAGAGGCTCGTCAATTCGACGCCTCGCAGGAAGAGCTGAAGGCGCTCAAGACAGTGGGAAACCTCGTGAGTCTCGAACTTCGGTTTGCAAATGGGACTTCGCAGGACGTATTCGCCACTGCTGTCGAATTCGCAAAACTGGTCCCTGCGGAGAAGTTGACGACATTTGACCAGCTTCGTGGTCGGCGTAAGGGGTATCGCCCGAACGTGGACTGACTCCCTGTTTCATCTACACAACTAAATACGCTCCTCGTTTCACCTTGAGATTCGTCTCGGTGAAGCGAGGAGCTTTCAATTTCTGACATCCCTGCCATAATGGAAAGATAACAATAAAACCCCGAAGTAGTAGTTCGGGGCCGTGTCTTCATTATAGAGCGTGGCCTCCATTTCGGGAAGGAGGTTTCTATGCCAGTTGCAACTAAATGTAGGGTTTGTGGTCACGAGAAGATGCTTCCGCCGAGTCATGCGGCCAGCCGACAGACGTGCTCTCGGAAGTGTAAGGGGCTGCTTCAGACTGCCACAATCCTCGCTGGTCGACCGAAAGTGAAGCAGCCCGATGACCATAGGATTATCGTTCTAGCTGGTGGGCAACATGCCATGGTATCTATCGAAGACTTCGAGGCGGCTTCGAGGATTGCATGGAGTTCGACTCCAGATGGGTATGTGAGGAATAGAGATAGCATGTTTCTTCATCAGCTAGTGCTACAAAGGATGGTAGGGGACTATCATCCGCTTCTTCCGGACCATGAAAACCGAAACCCTCTTGATAATCGACGCGAGAACCTTAGGGCGGTAACAAAAGCAAATAATGCAACCAACAAATCTATTTATAGAAATTCAAAGTCTGGACTCAAAGGGGTGCGGGAGCTCCCGAATGGTAAATGGCAGGCTTATATAACCTGCTCTGGCACCCTTATTCGTTGTGGAAACTACGGATCAGCGCATGAGGCGGCCTATGTACGCGATCAATTTGCGATGCAGCTGCACCGTGAATTTGCTGTACTAAATTACGTTTACGAATGAGAAAAGCCCGTCGATATCGACGGGCTGATCCCACGATCTTAAGCGGCGACGATGCGCACCTCTTTGACGAGTTGCCACCGTGAAGCCAGCTCCAGAACGCTGTGCGAAGCATCCCAGTAGTTGTCGAAAACCAAGTTGTTTCCGCTCCATGAGTCTTCGTCGTTCAGTGTGGTGACTTCCGCTCGGTATTTCGCAGTGCTGAGCATCAGATCTACAAGCTCCTGTGGCACTGAGGTGGTCTCTCCGTCTTCATCGGACAAACCGGTGATGAACGCATTGCCTGCGACGAAGTCCTGGAAACGCCAACGACTATCGCTAGACCACAACTCCATCGTGGCACGCTGGTTCTTCGGGAGGTGCTCAATCTTGCCGCTCTCGTTGAACCACAGAGTTGCCTTCGGCTGTTCAAGATCGACGGCCTGGACGAGACCTCCTACGAGTCCCTGCATGGCTGATAAATCGCCTTCGAAAAACTCCAACGTATCCACCTCTACTGAGATGTCCGCTGGGATTACAAGTGCCTGGATCTTCTTCATGAACTGCTCCGATCGTGGGGTGCTTCCGCAGTCGGCTGACTACGGAGGTGGCCCCGCGATCGGGCGCTACTTCTTGACCTTGGGCTTCTTGTAGGTCGAGCTGAATGCGCAGTGCTTGTCGAGACACTTGTTGCTGCCTGGGCTTGTTATGTGCCCGTTCCTGCAGGTCGAGACGCCAGTTGGTTGTTTGATCGCCACAGCCTTCTCGACGGCCTCACCGACGCTTAGAACGGTCGGTGTGCGTAAGTCTGCGATCTCGGCAGTGAGGTCTCGGATCTGAACTGCGAGGTTAACCAGGTCATCGAACGGGATGCAGGCGAGTACGTCATCATCTGCGTTGAACACGAGTGTAGGGATTCGACCAGGACTCGTGCCGGCCTTTGTCTGTCGCATCCACTCTTTAATCGCGATGGACTTGTGATTTTTTGCTTCGATTGAGAATGGGGTGTCTTGGAAGTAGTCGGTCAAATCCATCTTCTGATGCGAACCTGCACCACTTCGCTTGTCCCGCTGGACTCTTGCTCCTAGCTTCTTGCGGAGGGTCTTGGCGATGTGCTCTTCGAGGGACTTGCCCTTCTCGCTCGACACGCTCATGACATGTCCTCTTCGACGAGCGCTTTTAGGTGTTCGTCACCAGACAGGTCAACGATCCTCTGAACGATCGCTGCAAGAACGCGAGGTTCAACGTATCCATGCTGGATCATCCCGTTCAGAGTCAACAAGTGCGGTTGTGGCTGCAGCTTGGCTAACGTCATTACTCGACCACCCGTACGCGCTTCTTCCGTGACTTAGCTGTTGTGGGTATGGACGTTGTTGACGCGGGACTGAAGTAGACGGGCTGGTCCTCGGCGTAAGAATGGGAGTTGCGACACAACCGTTCTCGACCAAAAAGGACCAGCCCTGTGACACACCGTAATGCCCCACTCACTGTCGAAGGAAGACGACGACTCGTCGAGCGGTGCCAGAGCCGTCCGATCGCCCACGTCGCCGCAGAAATGGGTATCTCACGCCAATGCGCATCCAAGTGGGTCAACCGGCACCGCAAGTACGGTGACCTGGGACTGCAGGACCGATCCAGCACACCAATACACCAACCGGCCGCCACCGCGGCAGGGATCGTGACCGAGATCGAATCCATGCGACGAACCCGAAAATGGTCGGCCTCACGCATCACCTTCGAACTGGGAACCGACGGCATCGTCATTGCTCGTCGAACAGTCACGAAAATTCTGCGGAACCTAGGATTGCACCGTCGCCGGTTCATCGACCCGAACGGCGAAACCAACCGAAAACCCCAGGTCATCATTGCGAAACGACCTGGTCAGATGGTCCACGTCGATGTGAAGAAAGTCGGGAAGATCCCCGACGGCGGCGGCTGGCGTGCCCACGGCCGCGGCTCCGAGCAGGCCAAACGATCCGAGCGCCGGAAAAAGAAGAACAAACAGGCCCGCCTCGGCTACACCTATCTGCATTCCGCGATCGACGGCAACACCCGCCTGGCGTACACCGAAGCCCGCGACAACGAAACCGCTGCAACAGCCATCGATTTCATGAACAACGCCCGCGTCTTCTTCGCCGCACACGGAATCGCTCGCATCGAGCGCGTGATCACCGACAACGGATCATGCTATCGCGCAGCAGATTTCACATCTTCACTGCGAGAGGCACGGCACTACCGGATCAAGCCGTACACCCCGAAACACAACGGGAAGGTCGAGCGCTACAACCGCATCCTCGCCGAAGAACTGCTGTACTCCCGCGAGTACACCAGCGAAGCCCAGCGTCGCACCGCCGTCGAAATCTGGAATGTTCACTATAATTATCACCGACCGCATTCAACACGCGGAGGACGACCGCCTGCCGCTTACCGCCGGCACCGCGTAACTAACGTCCGTGCCTCATACACCTAGATACCCGTCATGAGTCCACGTACTAGCCGAATGTGTGCGGATTACGTTCCACTGGTGGTACTTCAGAGAAGCTGGAGGGCAAACTTTGAAGCGGTACAGATGTGGGAACTCGTGACAGGTACGAAGTGCTGATCCAGGTGCAGAGATCAGCGACTTTGGATCAGGGGGTGAGCTGGGCTTGAAAGGAGAGTTACTCGAAAGCTTCACTTGCGCCTTATTAATCGGCGCGACCCTCTCACCTAAACCCTGACCAGTAGAGCGCACGAACTGTGGGTTCATGCGCCCACTTCCCAGCACACGATGAATATGCCGGGAAGTGGAAGTGGTTCATGCGGTTAAATGGCTGCTAGTAGCAAGTAGATTCTAATTACCTCGAAATCGAGGGTTTTAGAATAGAAGCCCCATCACCCCAGGTCTAGGGCTGCGTTCGCTACGGTCATACTGGGTTTTGCCGTAATCTACTCTATTTCACTAGCCCTACTACTAGCAGTTGGACTATGTAAGCCACGAGACTTTACTCGAAACCCTGTTTTGATTGCTCGAAAGAGCCTGTCTTACATGGTCCATGTTGTGCATACAAGGCAGGGATTCGACGAGATGGAGCGCCCGCTACTGTCTCCAATTTGTAAAGCGATCACCTTGTTACTCGTATAGTCACCCTGCATGTCGCCAGAGGTAGTGTACATCTAGCTCCCCTCACACCTGATTGGATACAGTTCCTATTGGGAGTGCGACCACACTCTTACCCGAGCCAGGTCTGTGCGCGTTTACCTATTCCGCCACTTGTATGCACATTAGAACGCACCAGGTAGCTGTAAAAAATCGCAATTCAATGCTCTAATTATTTTCTGATGCGCCCATTTAACTGCATGAACTGTATTGAGCGTATGGTGCTAGTAGCAACAGGCAGTCCCGTTATTTCTGCTCTGGTTTAGTTATATTCCGCCAGTTTCCATCTAGCTGGACTAGCGCCACGAATGACGTATGTGAGGGCTTCCCGTTAAGGCTAGTGTCACCTCTTGATTCGTTACTGCCAGCACTACTACGCTCAATACTCTAATTCTGTAAAGGTGCAACTCGGCCGCCCTCGCTGTGCGGCTAAGTGTGGTGCTTGGTTGCCGTCCTGATCAGACATGGCCTTACCGTTCGAGACGGGGTTTTGCGGGCAACCTTGCTACCTTCTGGGTCTCACTATCGCAGTGAACGCTTTCGTGAGATGAAAGACTGTGAGCGCGATAATATTGGCTCCTTGTCTTTGCGAGCCTCACGTGCTCGGCGCTTCGTCTTGTACTGGCCGATCAACCGTAGAAACGGTGTGTCATCGGCGTGCTCGTACTCAAGATTGATGTTCACGATTTCACGCTCTGTATTCATTGCTTTGGTGTTCCCCTCTGCGAATAACTATGAGCCAAACCGTCTTCTTTTGCAATAGCGAAATGTCACGAAATGCGTTGTGGTTGTGGATAACTCGCTACTTGGTGAACAGGTACAGATGGCCGTCATCATCTTCAACAGAGTGGATGGTGTTCAGGGCGAAGTCGTGCGCGATACCTGCCTCATCCCAGTTGACATGTTGCCTCATGTCTTCGGGTAGGTACTGCCTCAACTGATCCAGCTGAGCTTCGAGTCCACTCTCGATCAAGTAGTCGGCTGCGTACGCCTCGATGCTCTCGAAGTGGCCCAGGTAGTGGTCCTCGAACATGTTGATCGCTGCTTCTAGCTCTTCACCGTTCCTGAAGCCGACGTACTCAAGCCAGTGGGCGACTGCGATTCCCTTACCCGTGACAGCCTGCTCGACCCGTTTGGCATGACCCCCGTGAAGTGACCCGCAAGTTATGAGAATCCTTCCGCCCTGATCAAGGGCATGAAAGGCTTCATCTCATGGCTGGACGCAAACGGCACACACCCGAACAGATCATCCGCAAACTGCGCCACGGCGACGAACTCGCCGCCACAGGCGCCGACGTCGAGGAAATCGCCCGACAACTCGACGTCTCGGTGCCGACGCTCTACAACTGGCGCAAGCAGTACGGCGGTATGAAAGCCGACGACGCCAAAGAGTTCAAGGAACTCAAGAACGAGAACGCCCTGCTCAAGAAGCTCCTCGCCGAAGCCGAGCTCGAAAAGGCTGCCCTCAAGGAGATTGCTCGGGGAAAATTCTGAGCCCGACCGCCAAACGAAACGCCGTGATGATGCTCCAGGAAACAATGGGGCTCTCGCAGCGTTTCGCCTGCAGAATCGTCGGGCAACCACGATCGACCCAACGCAAGAAAGTAGCAAGGAACACCTCGGATGATCCGGATGCCGATCTGCGGAAGTGGTTGCGGGACTGGGCCAAAGTCAACCAGCGAAAAGGGTTCCGGCGGGCATGGGCGGACTTGCGTGCCGCGGGAACAACGCCCGCGTCTTCTTCGCCGCACACGGAATCGCTCGCATCGAGCGCGTGATCACCGACAACGGATCATGCTATCGCGCAGCAGATTTCACATCTTCACTGCGAGAGGCACGGCACTACCGGATCAAGCCGTACACCCCGAAACACAACGGGAAGGTCGAGCGCTACAACCGCATCCTCGCCGAAGAACTGCTGTACTCCCGCGAGTACACCAGCGAAGCCCAGCGTCGCACCGCCGTCGAAATCTGGAATGTTCACTATAATTATCACCGACCGCATTCAACACGCGGAGGACGACCGCCTGCCGCTTACCGCCGGCACCGCGTAACTAACGTCCGTGCCTCATACACCTAGATACCCGTCATGAGTCCACGTACTAGCCGAATGTGTGCGGATTACGTTCCACTGGTGGTACTTCAGAGAAGCTGGAGGGCAAACTTTGAAGCGGTACAGATGTGGGAACTCGTGACAGGTACGAAGTGCTGATCCAGGTGCAGAGATCAGCGACTTTGGATCAGGGGGTGAGCTGGGCTTGAAAGGAGAGTTACTCGAAAGCTTCACTTGCGCCTTATTAATCGGCGCGACCCTCTCACCTAAACCCTGACCAGTAGAGCGCACGAACTGTGGGTTCATGCGCCCACTTCCCAGCACACGATGAATATGCCGGGAAGTGGAAGTGGTTCATGCGGTTAAATGGCTGCTAGTAGCAAGTAGATTCTAATTACCTCGAAATCGAGGGTTTTAGAATAGAAGCCCCATCACCCCAGGTCTAGGGCTGCGTTCGCTACGGTCATACTGGGTTTTGCCGTAATCTACTCTATTTCACTAGCCCTACTACTAGCAGTTGGACTATGTAAGCCACGAGACTTTACTCGAAACCCTGTTTTGATTGCTCGAAAGAGCCTGTCTTACATGGTCCATGTTGTGCATACAAGGCAGGGATTCGACGAGATGGAGCGCCCGCTACTGTCTCCAATTTGTAAAGCGATCACCTTGTTACTCGTATAGTCACCCTGCATGTCGCCAGAGGTAGTGTACATCTAGCTCCCCTCACACCTGATTGGATACAGTTCCTATTGGGAGTGCGACCACACTCTTACCCGAGCCAGGTCTGTGCGCGTTTACCTATTCCGCCACTTGTATGCACATTAGAACGCACCAGGTAGCTGTAAAAAATCGCAATTCAATGCTCTAATTATTTTCTGATGCGCCCATTTAACTGCATGAACTGTATTGAGCGTATGGTGCTAGTAGCAACAGGCAGTCCCGTTATTTCTGCTCTGGTTTAGTTATATTCCGCCAGTTTCCATCTAGCTGGACTAGCGCCACGAATGACGTATGTGAGGGCTTCCCGTTAAGGCTAGTGTCACCTCTTGATTCGTTACTGCCAGCACTACTACGCTCAATACTCTAATTCTGTAAAGGTGCAACTCGGCCGCCCTCGCTGTGCGGCTAAGTGTGGTGCTTGGTTGCCGTCCTGATCAGACATGGCCTTACCGTTCGAGACGGGGTTTTGCGGGCAACCTTGCTACCTTCTGGGTCTCACTATCGCAGTGAACGCTTTCGTGAGATGAAAGACTGTGAGCGCGATAATATTGGCTCCTTGTCTTTGCGAGCCTCACGTGCTCGGCGCTTCGTCTTGTACTGGCCGATCAACCGTAGAAACGGTGTGTCATCGGCGTGCTCGTACTCAAGATTGATGTTCACGATTTCACGCTCTGTATTCATTGCTTTGGTGTTCCCCTCTGCGAATAACTATGAGCCAAACCGTCTTCTTTTGCAATAGCGAAATGTCACGAAATGCGTTGTGGTTGTGGATAACTCGCTACTTGGTGAACAGGTACAGATGGCCGTCATCATCTTCAACAGAGTGGATGGTGTTCAGGGCGAAGTCGTGCGCGATACCTGCCTCATCCCAGTTGACATGTTGCCTCATGTCTTCGGGTAGGTACTGCCTCAACTGATCCAGCTGAGCTTCGAGTCCACTCTCGATCAAGTAGTCGGCTGCGTACGCCTCGATGCTCTCGAAGTGGCCCAGGTAGTGGTCCTCGAACATGTTGATCGCTGCTTCTAGCTCTTCACCGTTCCTGAAGCCGACGTACTCAAGCCAGTGGGCGACTGCGATTCCCTTACCCGTGACAGCCTGCTCGACCCGTTTGGCATGACCCCCGTGAAGTGACCCGCAAGTTATGAGAATCCTTCCGCCCTGATCAAGGGCATGAAAGGCTTCATCTCATGGCTGGACGCAAACGGCACACACCCGAACAGATCATCCGCAAACTGCGCCACGGCGACGAACTCGCCGCCACAGGCGCCGACGTCGAGGAAATCGCCCGACAACTCGACGTCTCGGTGCCGACGCTCTACAACTGGCGCAAGCAGTACGGCGGTATGAAAGCCGACGACGCCAAAGAGTTCAAGGAACTCAAGAACGAGAACGCCCTGCTCAAGAAGCTCCTCGCCGAAGCCGAGCTCGAAAAGGCTGCCCTCAAGGAGATTGCTCGGGGAAAATTCTGAGCCCGACCGCCAAACGAAACGCCGTGATGATGCTCCAGGAAACAATGGGGCTCTCGCAGCGTTTCGCCTGCAGAATCGTCGGGCAACCACGATCGACCCAACGCAAGAAAGTAGCAAGGAACACCTCGGATGATCCGGATGCCGATCTGCGGAAGTGGTTGCGGGACTGGGCCAAAGCGAATGCCCGCAAGGGATTTCGTCGGGCGTGGGCGGACTTGCGTGCCGCGGGCTGGGTGATTAACAAGAAGAAGGTTCAGCGACTCTGGCGCGAGGAAGGACTGCGGGTGAACGTCCGCAAGATACGTAAACGGGCCGGCGCCTCGACTACTCCGATCACCGAGGCAGATGCACCGAAGGTTGTGTGGGCGATCGACTTTCAGTTCGACTCGACCACCGAGGGCCGGAAGTTCAAGATCGCGTCGATGGTCGACGAACACACCCGCCAGTCCGTACTGAACATTGTCGAGCGATCCATCCCGGCAGAGGACCTCGTCGCAGCGTTGAAGAAGGCGTTCGCGCTCTGGGGCGGCCCACCGCAGGTCCTGCGGTGCGACAACGGGCCCGAGTTCATCTCCGAGGCGCTGAGGACGTTCTGCGAGGATCAGGTCGGTATCGGCTACGTTCCACCTGGTCAGCCGTGGAAAAACGGCTACATCGAGTCCTTCAACAACCGTGTCCGTGACGAATGCCTGAACATGAACGAATTCCACAGCCTCCTCGAAGCTCGGGTGGTCATCGAGGACTGGAAGGAGGACTACAACAACCGGCACCGTCATTCATCGCTGGCGTATCGAACTCCAAATGAGTACGCTGCCAGCTGTATTCACACGCATTGATTCTCTGATAGCGAGTGGCTCACCAAATGGGGTCCTGCCACGTTCAAGTAGCTCGGGATCTTCTTCGCCGAGTGGGCAACCTACGGAGTGAGGGGCGGATATGTGAGCTCGACAGGCGGGGCAGAAGTCGTCTTGTTCAGTTGGTTCATCTGGGGGCGTGAGCCACTGCTTCGACCATCCTTCGACGGGATCATGTGACTCACGTGCCATGACGTACGCGCCAAGGGCTTCAAGGTGTTCGCGGTTGTAGTCGGTGTCGGCGTTAGCCCAAGACTCGTTGATCTCAGCGACTACCTGGGGTAGATCGATAGCTCCAGTACTGGTGAGGCTGTAGAGGGCGCTGGACGCGCCGCCATGCCATTGCGAGGCGATCACGCGTGCGCCAGCGTCTCCAATTGAGCGTTCTTCTGATGTGGCGCTTGCTATTTCGTGGTCGATGAGTTGTTCATCTGACCAGTGTTCGGATCTATTTAGTTGTTCCATGGTAGTAGTTCTCGTTTAAGTGGTGTTAGTCGCGGTTGTAGTCAGTCTGGGACCGCTTCGCTCGTATAGAGCTGTGCTTTGCCGACCGCTTCTTGTGTGGGCTCGATCCCAACCTGGTAGGCCGCGACGAGCCGACAGACTTCATTGTTGTAATCGACTAGCCCTTCGATGCGAATCATGTTCGGCCCCCAATCAAGGTCTGTTGCTTGCACTCTGACGCTCAGTTCGCCGTGGTCGGTGCACAGCACAAGAGTGGTTACCTCTGGTGACGGAATCGTGTAGGGATTGCCATCGATCGCGAGTATGAGTGGGTAGCGAACCATGAAGTCAAGCTAGCTCAGTGAAGGGCTACGTGTGCCAGATCAGCACTGGAACGATGAACAGCGACAGGTACAGGGTTCCAACGATGATCACGGCGATTACCAGGAACATCGCGATCCATCGGCCGGCCAGCTTGAGTGCGGGGATCAAGTAGGGGAGAAGGTTCATGCAGCCACTCCGTGAAGCTCGTTGTACATCACGGCATGGTTCTCTGCATTCGTGATGTCCCCGTTCATCGCCTGGTACCAGCTGCCGCCATCCAGACTGAGTTCGCCGCATTTACAGGTAACCCAGTCGTGTCGGTTCTTGCTACGGATGATCCACCCGCACTTGGTGTGCCGTACCTGGTTGATGAAAATGTCGCCAACGTCCAGCTTCCGACGCTCGATTGAAGGGGTGTTTATGGTGGTGAACTCGAGGTAGTCGGTCATGCCGCCACTCCGTCATCCTGGTGCCCGTCATAGATGTAGAACCACAGCGATCCCTTGTCGTGGATACTGCGGATCAGATGACCTTCGTGTTTCAGGTCGAGGACGCGAGCGGGGTAGCGCCACGCGACCTTGCGGAGTTCAAGATTGCTGACTTTGCCCTTCGCCTTGAGCAGTTTGAGGATCTTGGCTGTGTGAGTTTCCTTGGTAGCCATTACGAATTGACTCGTCCATCTGGTGACACCCCGACGTACAGCCGTGACTCACCATCTACGTAACCGCCAACCCAACCCTCGGCATAGCCTGGACACATTGCTGCATCAGGTGGGTAGACGTAGTAGTCGTCAGCTCGGTACTCCACGCCGTAGCGGTGGCAGAGGTTGCGTAGTGCTTCCTCTTGAGCAGTGTTGATCTTGTAGCGTTCGGGTTCTTCGGGGGAGGGGAAGCGTTCCATCAGTTGCTCCCTCGCTGGGGTTTTCGTTCAACCCAGGGGAGGCGATCGCCTTTATCGCCGTTTGCTTTGGCAACGGCCAGTGCATCTGACAGACCCCTCTTAATGCCACGCAGACGTCCGCGTACTTCGTGAAGTGCCGCAACGTCTGGTGTGTGGGCGAGTGCGTTGGTTGCTTCGCCCAGCAGTAGTTCAATGTCAATGCGGCCCAACGCAATCCAGTACTGGCGCTTGCCGGATGGTGCGATTTGATCGTGTCTGAATCTCATAGTTAGTTCTCCTTGTTTAGACCGGTGTGGATGCTTCCGACAATCCGGTAGTTCGATTGAGTGGGGTTGTCAGCCCCGAACGAAACGACGCCGGAGGCTGTGTCCCGATCTTCGTATTCCAGGAAGAATCCGACGCCCTGTTGATCGCCAGTGTCGAACGATCCAAAGTGCAGAGCGCCGATTCGACCCTTCGGGTCCTCAAGTAGATCGCCCTGAAAGATGTCCAGGCCACGGGTGTCGCGTAGTCCCGTAAATAGACCTGCGGTTTCAGGCCGAATATGGACTACGGTCGATGGTCGTCCGCCCTTGCCGTTTCCCGGATCGAGCATGTTGATGAAGTCAAATCCCATGTACATCCGCGGTGAGGTGTAGATCCACTTATTGCCGCCCCTGGCAAGCGCTCGTAGTTTCAGTTGTTTCATAAATGGCTCTCCTTATTAAGTTATGTGCTCGCTGGCACAGCCTGACGACGAGCGGGTGTATAGCAACTAACATCGCGATTTCGCTTGGATGGTTAGTTACGCTCGACGGCCAGCAATGCCAGCGGTTTGTCAAGAGAAAAGTTGTTCACTTGACGATTTTCTATTTCAATGTGCTGCTACCTGTGAACAAGTTTCCCATTGACTTTCGCTGCGATTTGATGTCGCAACTACGTCCAGCAGATCTTGCATATATTTACTAATTGGTGGTTTTGTTGTGGCGTCTCCATAACAATTCCCGGTCCAAATTTTGACGTTTGATGTAGCGATTCAATGTTTCGCGGTTCACGTCAAACATGCGAGCGATCGCGGCCTTGGAGACTCGTTTCAGCTGAAGTTCGAGGATCTGCTCGTCTTTGCCATACAGCTTGAGGTTTTCGACCTTGCCCGAACCAACTGGCCGGCCCAGGATCATGCCTTCAGCTTTCTTACGTGCCAACGCTTCCCGTGTTCGTGCCGAGATGAGATTGCGCTCTATCTCAGCAGACAGTCCGAACGCGAACGCGAGCACCTTGGAGTTGATGTCGTCCTTGAAGACGATGTTCTCCTTGACCGCGACGACACCGATGCCACGATCGAGTAGGTCATGGATCGTGTTCTGTACGTCCAAAAGCCGACGCGAGATACGACTGGTCTCGCTCACGACGAGCATGTCGCCGCGTTCAAGCCCTTCGAGTACTTCGCTTAACTTTCGTTCGGTGAGGGCGCTCTTGTAGCCACTGATCGTCTCGCCCACAGTCTCAGTGATCTCGATACGTTCTCGCTCGGCAAAGATGCGTATGCCGCTGAGTTGGTTCTCCACGTCTTGCTTGTTGGTACTGACTCGCACATAGGCGATGACTCTTGGCATATGCCTCCTCTTGGTGGTTGCTGGTGATTGGTGTCTGGGCGGACCTGTACGGTCATCCGATGAACTTTGGTGAATTTGTCTTGTCGATCCTGCTGGTTGCTGCGCTCTTCGCCTTTAGTTTGTGGGCGATGACGGAGAAAGCGTGGGCAACCGCTGCCGCGCTCAGTGGGTTCTTCGCGATCTGCGGGGCTATCGGGGTCATCTGGACCGCCCTAGCATGGCTCGGCCACGTTCTGTTTTAGTCCTTCTTCACCCGCAACGTGCCAGCTGTGAGGTCGAGCCTCTTCTCTAGCTCGGCTATGGAGAGTTCGGTGATCTCTTCAGGTGGGGTGTCTTGTTTGACTGTCCAGCCTCTAGCTTTTAGTTCCGCAACCGACCAAAGCGCATCCACCACGTCGAGATCGTCAGCCTTACTAAGAGCTGCGCTATTTGGGAAAACGTCGATGACCATCTTGGTTTGTCCGAACTCTGCTTCGATCAGATCGCCTACTTCGAGGTTGTCAAACGTCTTGACGCTACGGACGAGTTCTAAGTGCCCGCTGTATACGCCGTTGCCATCGGTGTCGTTGTAGTAGACGGTGTCGCTCTCACTCCAGTTATTTGAGCTCACTCTGGCGATAGTGAATACCCGGCCAAATGTCCAGCCAGCTCCACCTCTACTCTCCTGTGGATCTCTGGGAGTAATACAGCGTACCTTCTGTCCTACTTGAAATTTCGTTGCTTTCATATCACCTCCTTCGGTGTTGGTTGGCTTAAATTGGATGATCGATCGACAACGTGGGTGACGGGGTTGGTGTTCACCCGTCATTGCTAGAACAGTCTCAGCTTGCTTTCCTCAGCCACTCCCTTGTTGAAGATCTTCTCGAGTTGCCGCTTGTATTCAAGGACGACCGCACGATCAGGGAGCTGGTAACCGAATCGAGTCAGCTTGCGGATCATCGTTTTGTGGTCGTACTGCGGACTTTTGATGACACCGACAACAGCCTGGCTGAACGGCTCGCCGAAACGATCTGCACCAGCAGCCTGAAGCACCTCGTGAAGAAGTACTGCGACTTCGTAGGCACGCGCCCTGTCGTTGATCACTAGTTCTCCAGCCATGAACGGGCTTGCCGCCATGCCTCGTCCGCCACACGCCGCCTCTCCCACGATCAACATGGCGCATCGATAGCTCAGGCCAAACTTATTGACGAAGGATAGAAACCACTCGTACTCGGTGTTTCCGAGATCAGCGTATGAGACCGCCATGTCCCGCCAACTCCAGTTGCGGCCACCCCTGTTGATATGTCGAACGGTGTCGATATTGGCGTGAGGTTGCACGATGTATGAAACGTCATATCCAAGTTCGCGCAGTGCTGCCAGACGGTGTTGGCCATCGATGACGTACATGTCCTTGGTGACAACGATCGGAAACTGGCCTGTCAGATTCCCGTTCTCAAGTATGAGATTCTGCAGCTCAACAGCGTGAGCTGGATTGACTGATCGATTACCTGGCAATGTCTTGAACTGGTCGAGATTGCGGGTGTTCTGCACCCTTAACGATCGGCTACCGGAGATGTTTCGATTCCTCACGACTATGCCTTTGTTCCTTTCCTTGCAGTTGTCACCTTCTTCGGTCGTCCGACAGGCTTCGCAGCCGTGGTCTTGATCGAGGTGCGTTTGGCCGGCTTCTTCGCGCTGATCTTGAATGCCTCGAACTGATCCAGCTCGTCTTGCGTCATGTAGGCAGGTTCTACGGCAAACACCTCGACGAAGTAGTTCGGCTCGTCTTCAACAGCTTTGCGGGGGTAGGTGACGGTCTTGCGTCCATGCTCGTCTTCGTACTTGATGAAGCTCTGGTCGAGGACGGTGTAGTCCTGGTCTCCGTCGTCACATTTCTCTTGTACGAGTGCGCCTTTGGTGAGTTCTGGTAGTTCTTTGGTTAGTTTAAATGTTCGTCGTTTCATAATTGTTACTCCGTAGTTTATTGGTTGCAAGTCTGCCTCAGTGAAAAAGTCTCCACCATGACCAGACTGAAGTTCGTGAACGGTATAGGTGTTAGGGCCCTCGGAGCCAACCTCGGTAATCCAGCAGATTCCGTTGACACTTCTTTTATGGACATTGCTGCTTCGTAGATCTCCGTAGATGGATTTGCTGATCATCCTTACCTGATCGCCTTTTCTAAATTTGCTCATCCTTCACCTCCTTCTTTCCTCGTTTACTTATTCGTCCACCTTTCGCACCTGCGATCCGTGCTAGCTTGCGGTCGGCAGCAAAGCCGCCAGTCGTGCCCAGACGTCCACCGATCGCGCCGATCTTCTTGTAGAAATCTGGGTCTTTCGCGAGGTTACGGTCCCTAGCTTTTAGCCCGCCGGCCTTCGTACCGCTCACCTGTTGCTCCACGGGAACCATGAACGGTTGCTCCTGTTGATCGCCACCGTGCTTCGAGAATCAGCGTCCTGAAGTGCCTTGATCGCAGACTGGTTGCGTCGGTTATCTAGCTTGAGTGAGTCGTGTTGCAGGCTCAGATCTTCAAGTCGCTCGGATAGCTTCTCGACCAATGCCGTTAACTGACGATTCGTAGCCTGGCTCTCTTCATACGCCTCGTTGAGCATGTGGGCAGTCACTTCATCATGACGCAGCTCAGGGGTGGGCTGAGGAGCCTTCATAGGTTTTGGTGGGCGGTGTGTCTTTGTCGCAACGGGTCGCGGTGCTGGGTTCATTGCTCTCTTGGCAGATATACGCTGCGCTTGTGCGTTCCGGCGTCTTTGGAACTCCTCCCAGGTCTTCGCCCGGCGGATGAGGTTGACCGTAGATACCTTGTACCCGGTTTGCATTGCGATTTCTTCTGGAGTTGATTTCTTCGATCGTGCAACGATGCTGTCGAATTTCTCCTTATTGATCTTGGTTGAGCCACTTGCTGGCATAGTTGGTTTCTCCCGAGGTCTCCACCTCTCTAATTGTTATTGCGCTGGCTCGTTTGACCTGCTTGATGCTGCGAGCAGCGTCCCTATCGCTTGAAGCAACGATTTCTCGTGCTCTGATAGCGGTTTCGGGTTGTCTAGTTGAACGTCAGCTTCCATCTCGTATTGACGAACCTCCCGTGGATCGTTCCACCAGGCGAGACTCATTACGCAGTCTCTACCGGGGGAGTGATGCTGTCATCAGTCCACTCGGGTGGTAGGTCATACGTTCCCGCTTTGATTTCCTCAACTGCTTCAGCGATCGCGGTGATCTCTTCAGCCGTACAGTTCTTCAGGAAGGGTTTGCTCGTCCCGAACTTACTTCCAGTCACGTGACCGACCAGGTTGCGCCGTGCCTTGTCCGATATAGGTAGATCCAACATGTGTCGTTGGAGGTTCAGAACTACATCGTCCTTACCAGAGGTCTTTACGATGATCTCGTTCGGTACAACTTGGTCGCGATCACCAGTGAATACAGGTGTGGCAGGCGTTTCGTCATTCCTCAAGATTCGTGCTTTCTCGGACACAAGCTTGCGTAGATTCGCGATCGCTACAGTTGCGTGGTCCTCTGTTCGGAGGGACACGAGACGAGTATCGATCTGCTCCTTTGGAAACTTCAGATCTACGCACAGTTGTCGGATCTCGCTGATTTGTTCGTCGGTGGGCTTAGCCTGCCGGTTGGCGGCCTTGTTCCCGTCGTCGTCATCGTCCTCTGCAGATAGTCCGAGAATCGCCATCGTAGTCTGTCGCCGTTGATACGTGATTGCTGAACCCAGTCCTTGAGGATCGTTCTTGACCAGTAGAAGGTCAGTGTCATGCATTACTCCCACACCTGATTCGTGTACCAGGTAGCTGCGGAGGAAGTGCTTGCCGTCCTTCGACATCACCCACTGCGTGAGTGCTAGTTTGTGCTTCGAGAGCAGTGGAAGAGCGGCATTTTGGACGTCTGCAAGTTCGGCGTAAGTATTGCCGTAGTGTGCGTTCTTTGCGCCTTTGATGACCGTCTTAACCTCGCCCTGAAGCTTTACAAGAGCTGCTGCGATGGCTGGTGGCATTAGAAGGGGAAGCTCAGGCGCAGCCGGCATCTCTGCTGGCTTCTTAACCTCGCTTGGTTCTTCCTGCTTTTCCTTTTCTGCCATCTGCAATCTCCTTATTAAGTTGTTTCTCTATCCGCTGCAGGTCGGGATCTCTCATCACTAGATCATCTAGGACCATGGATCGCGACACTGTGTGCCCAAGTTCTTCGGTCAGCTTCTCCGCTCGCACATCGACTGCTTTAGCTCGTGTAGCTGGAAACAGGACGCTGAACATTGATTTCTTGGTTCCCCATTTGCGGACTTGCTTCGGGTATCTCTCGTTCGGTTTGTTCATAATTTAAGAATCTTCCATCTATTTAGTTACAGCCCCCTGCTTAATGTCTTGTGTGTCGAATCGGTTAGTCTGTCCAGCTCACAATGTGCTGCGTTGATTCACTAATAACTATGAGCCAAACACGTAAATTATGCAATAGCGAAATGTGACCTGTGGAAAACTCAGTTCATGACATTGTGTGGTTAAATGTTAAGGAGATGAGCTATGTTTCAACCCAGTACCAGCCACCAGGCAGCCCCCAGGGTCGAGACATACCCTTGGAGCCTCCTACCAGCGGAGACGAACCACCGCACGCTGCCGTTCAGTACCTGTATCGTTCTTCTATGCAGTTACTTGCCCGCGACAGGGAGATCCTCAACTTGGTCAGTCGCTTCTCTCAGCTGTCCAGCGGACATATTGATGCCCTGATCTTTTCCGAACTTGCATCCAGAACGCCATGCTCAAATGCTTTGCGACGACTAACTGGACTCGGCTTGCTGCACCGTGTCAATCAGATGTTGCCTGGTGGTGCTCGTGGGGGATCGCAGCGGTATTGCTATGCCCTCGGGCCGAACGCTTGGCGCATGTACTCAAGTACTCGATACCGACCGCAGCGGACATTGAACCCCCACACTCTCGCAATCGCTGATGCTTACGTGGCAATCAAACAGGCTGAGCGCGAGAAGTGGGTGGATGTACTGACTTACGGGACTGAGCCTGACAGTTGGATTGATGTTGCTGGTGCTGATCTTCGCCCTGATTTGTATGTCGAGCTTGGACTGCGGGAGAAGCGCGAGCGAGTGGTGCTGTGGCTGGAGGTAGATATGGGCAGTGAACGACAGAAGCAGATCCTTGAAAAAGTCGACCGTTACAAGTACGCGCTCGAACACTCGGCTGAGTACCCGCTCGATGTGTTCCCTAGCGTGCTTTTTCTGGCCTGTGACGAGGCTCGGGCAGATGAGTTGAGAACTATCCTCCGTCGTGCACCGCAGTCACCTGAGGGCTTTATATCAGTTGCGTTGTTGTCGAGTTTTCCACAGCTCTTGAGGTAGATAGCACAACGCTTTGGCTATTGGTTATTTGCGGGGGTGGTGAGATAATAGGTATAGAGGTGGCGACACCTGAATAACAATATAAAAGCTGGAGATTTGAATATGACATATAGGGAACGAAGATTAGCAAGGGCCGCTCGACTTGAAGAATGGGCAGAGAAACGAGCAGCCAAGGCAGAAGACAACTTCACTACGGTTCGTAATCTGGTAAAGGATGTACCGTTTGGCCAACCAGTACTAGTAGGGCATCACTCTGAACGTGCATCTCTGCGACACCGTGATCGAGTAATCGGTGCCATGGATCGCGGCGTGGAGAACTCGCAGAAGTCAGAAGAGATGAAGTCCAAGGCAAGTAACATTCGATCTGCCGTAGACCGCGCAATCTATGACGATGACGCGGACGCGATCGATCGGCTGAGAAAACAGATAGCCAAGGCTGAAAAACTGCGCTATGAAATAAAGGCCTATAACTTGTCTGTAAAAGCTGGGCATGCGGACGAGTCGCTGCTTGGTGAGGATATGAGAAGGAATCTACACAAGCTGCAGGGCATGCCAGGCATGATGGGTAAGGGTGGACAGCTGCCGTCATCTCTTTGTAGTGGTCTATCGTCAGGTATATCTAAGAATAGAAAGCGGCTTGCGAGGCTCGAACGTGACAGTTCGGCAAATCGTTGATACGAGAACGGGCGAGATCATGGATCTCGCCCCAAGTAAGAAGTCGGTCAGGCCTAACCCTGTGCTCTACAGACGCAGAGCGGCCGGAGATGACTCCGCACTGTTTATAAGTTTGCTCGGCCTCCTGCTGGCCTCCATAGCACTTGCAAACTAAAGAAGAACCCCGCTACTTAGCGGGGTTCTTCTTGTCTGAGGCACCCTTACGGGCGGGGCTAGGCCTCCTATACATATTACGACGATCGTAGTTCATCATGAAAGTTTTGTGGCGTTTCAGGTTCTCTGCGAGATCAGCTTGTCTTGCTGCGTCTGTGGTGGGTGACGGCGTTTGAGGGATGACGATGCGTCTGTTGGTAAGAGGGAGTTGTTTTTCGTTATCCACCATGCTGTCTTCAGTATGGCATGAGGCGGGGGATTGTGGAATATGGAAAACGTCAAGTATTGCAAATTGTGTCGATCTGCTTATAATGAAGTACAGCAAGCATCTATCTTCAAATGGTGTAAGTCTTGCTCCTGAGATTTACCTCGGAGGGCGTTGCAATTTATTGAGGTTTCTATATAATAGGACGTGAAGATAGATGCTAAGGCACTCCGTAAGGGGTGCTTTTCTTGTATCTCGTGGGAGACTTGAAGACCGTTACGGTTCGGATGCGAGCATAAAGAAGTGATGAAATGAACGGCTCAGCGTTTTAGGGGTATCGTAACAACCCTCGCTTTGTACTGATAGTGCTCTGCTAACTCTAGCTACCTTTACAATTCGGCAAGTTATAGACACGCATCCGCCACCCTCCACGCTGGGATAATTACCAGTAAGAGCATGGATTGACAGATTCCAGGACAACGTGGGCATCGGGTGACACTAAACGCTAAGACGTACGGGCGCGGTGATGGAGAGAGTAGGAGTTAGCGACTCTGAGGGCATCCAGAACGTATCGATGCCAAAGCTAGATGAGAGCGCAAGCAACACGGCTAGCCATCGGAGAGAGGGTGGTCGGTGTGTGTCTATAACAACTTCAGAACACACATGAGCAGTGAGTGGCGGAATAGGTAGACGCATATGGGTGAACGCACGGAGTGGAAGTGCTGACCGTTACCTCAAGTCTATAAAACATCCACGACACCACCCTGAAAGCTAGCAGTAGAAGCACTCTAATAGGGATGTTCGGAGACGAGATGGTGGGCGATGGGAGACGACAGCGTTCATGCAGGGTGACTATACGAGTACTCCAGGGTAATAGGTGAGTCCTGGCTCAATTTCTCGTCAAATCCCTGCCTTACTGCTCTTGCGTGTTCTGAAGTCTTGAATCCACCGAGAAGTCTTGTACCGATCAACTGGAAAAGGGAGTTAGTACTCAAGCTATCCCTGATCTAGCCGCCGTGTCCGACCTACTCAGGGAATGCTGGATTATTAACTCCCCCCCGTTTTACCGGACAAAAGAGGGAGTGCTTAGAGACTCAAAACTAAGACATTCCCTATCGTTGGCGGGTGGCAACTCTGGATGCGGGGGGACCTGCGGGATTGCCTGTTGATTACTTATGGTCGTAGTTTTCCACAGCTTCTCTCATTTCGCTATTGCATTTATCGTTAGTTTGGCTCATAGTTATTTATAGAAAAGATAATCATAGAAAGGCAATAAAGCTATGAACACAACCCAAGTAACAATACCAAGCAAGATGGCAAGTGAACTGCGAAGTCGACTGGATGAGTGTGGTGCTTACAGTATCCACGACGATCGTCATCCCTTATATAAGCGGTTACTAAGATCAAATACAGTTCGTGTTAACGACGACGAGCTCATGGAACTTATATATCACGCGCAGACCATGATCGAAATCGCACAAGAGAATGACGATCCCGTGATGGACACCGAGGCTGAAGGTGCACGTGAGTTCTTTAGGAGCCGGGCCGTGAGTCAGGCAGGCTTACGACTAGCAATACGAGTTTAGTTTTGTGACCTTGGTAAGTCCCTAAACTGCCTTGCCTAAAAATTAAGCAGGAATCAATGCAATATGAGTTCATACGATCAACCCAATAAGAACCGCCGCGGCCTCGTAGTCTTTCTACTAGTAATCGTCGCCTTCATCACCGTCGCAGCCTTCAATCAAAAGAGCGACCAACCAACTGGCCTCGTAGTTCCAACTGGAACCTCGACATCAGCACCCGCGCAACAGAAGTCCTGGCACAAGGTCATCGAGCTATCCGGCTCGACAAGCAAGCGCAGTGATATCTTCCAGCTGAACAGCTCCAAGCAACGGATCACGTACACAGTGAACGGTGAGTACAGCCCGTTCGTGAACATCTACGTGATGGCAGAGGGGAAGTCTCTCGACAAGCACGGCGGAATCCCTGAGGTCACAATGGCTTCAGTAAGTGGAGATACGTTGATGTACAAAACATCTGGCGGCTACTACCTCGATGTAAGCGGCAATGGTGAGTGGACGGTGATCATCGAGGAGGAGCGGTAGTCATGGGGGCACTACTACGAACTCCCACTGAGGAAGGTAAGCGTGAAGAGGAGACGTTCGGCGCAAGGATTATGGCGCGTGTACTTGAGTGGGAAAAGGCCTGGGCAGAGTCCAATGCCTCTCTATCATCCGACTCGACGTGTCCGAGTGATGAGGCGAAGTCATGAAATTCAAGCGCTTCAACTTCACGGCAGTCGATCCCGCAGCTATCATCTTGTTGGTCGGTCTCATTGTCGTTATGGTGGTGTTCATTCCGATTGAAATATCTACGATGAATAGATCCGAGCCTTCTTTGGCTGGACCGGCCGCTGTGTCCACTGATTCTAAGGGCCAGAACTCTGTCGAATCCCTCGTCAACGCCGAGAGAACCAAAGCAAGGAAGCAACCCTTCACAACAAGCGACACACTTCGATCGAGCGCGTGCGCCAAAGCGGATCACATGCTCGCACAGAGCTATTGGTCGCACACCTCACCAGATGGCGTGACTCCCTGGACCTTCATCGAAAAGGCCGGCTACCGCTACACAACTGCGGGGGAGAACCTTGCGAAGTCATACCCTGACGATGCGAGTCTTGTTGCTGCCTGGATGAACAGTCCGTCTCACCGAGAGAACGTGCTTGGTGACTTCAAAGAACAGGGGATCTGTCAGAAGACTGGGACGTTGCAGGGTAAGACGACGACCGTGACTGTGCAGCATGTTGGAGTGCGGTCATGAAAACAACTCTGCGAGAGGAGATCCTGGCCAGTCCTGTGACGGTTGATGAGAAGAACATCCTTGATTTCTTCACGACTCTCTCGATCATCCTATTCGGTCGTGAGCTGTCGATTGAATGCGTGCAGTTCATCGTCCTGGTCATGAGGCTTGGCGCTAGGCGGCGGGTTGAACCGCAAGTCATCACTCCCATGATCCAGGTTGTCGACTACTCAGCCGTACGAACCCAGGAGTTGGCGGCAATGCACTCGATGAGGATGCGGTCATGAATCGTGTGATCAAGTTTCGCGCTTGGGACCGTCGCAACAAAAAGATCTACCCCGTCGTATCGGTCAGGTGGTCGTACGGGTCTGTGTTGCGCCACTTTCACCGTGGAGTTCCGGAAGGCGACTGGCTGCCGGATGAAGTCGTAGTCATCCTCGGTAATGACAAGATGCGTACGTTCTCTTACTTTCCTCATCCAAGGTCGTACATCCGCATCGGATCACGCAGAGTGCTGAGCAGACACGCAGGGCGGCACATCCGTGACCTGACTCTCTTGGAGTTCACCGGCCTAATGGACAAGAACGGCATCGAGATCTACGACAGCGACATCGTACGGCTCAAGTTCCGAGAAGCGCCTGATGAGTACTCGTTCGAACTAGGGGTCGTTAAATGGCACGAGTCATCGTCGGCCTTCAAGTGGTTTGCACTGGAAGAAGATCTATCTGACGGTAACAACTACTGGTTGACTCATGCCGACTGCGACGGTCGCGAGGTAGTTGGCAACCTCTACGAGCATCCTCACCTGCTGGAAGAGTCGTCATGACAGTGACACTCAAGATCGCCCCGTCGATCGAAGAGCTACGTGACGCGCCGACGCTGAGACCAGTGTCAGTAGAACTTGAGATCACTCAACCTGACAGCGATTCATCGTTAGAGGCACTCACCCAACACTTCGAAGAGACGGCACGTGCGTTCAACCGCGTTTGGGAAGTAGTCGGTTTGGTAGATCCGGAAGGATTGAAAGCCTTTCTCTCCCTGTTGCGTCCGACGCTCCAGGGAACAGGACTTCGGATCGTGAACAAGCGTGGGCGAAACAAGCTGGTGGTGAGGGGCTGACGTGGCGAAGTTCTACGTCTACATCACCGATCGACTTCATGGTGACCAGAACTTTGGCTTCGCTCACGAACGCGTGTTCACCGAGATCTACGAAGCTGAGAGCAAAGCTGATGTCAAAGAGCTGGTGCTGAAGGACTTCGATTACATGCCGAAGGTGCGGGAGAAGATGACGGCGAAAGTGCCTGATACTGAACGGTTCATCACTAGCATCCATGAACTCAACGACTACTGGCATGACATCTGGTTGACCCCGCACAGGTGCAGGGAGTGCCTTAACGAGTACACGAAGATCGAGAAGGCGAAGTTTCGCATGAGCGGCTCACCTGAGTTCTGCTCTAGCGAGTGCCAGAAGCATTACGACATCCGCTTCGAGGCAACGGCGGTGGATAGCTACAACACCGCGACCGTCTACATGATCACCCACAAGCCGAGCGGAAAGAGGTACATCGGCGTGACCACACGTTGGTTGATGCAGCGCTGGTGGGAGCACATCAAGGCGCAGAGCGGATCGCCATTCCATCAACTCGTACAGGCGAGCAGCATCACCGACTTCACGTTCGAAGTGCTGGAGGTGTTCAAGCCGAGTGAACATGACCCTTATGAACGTGAGTCGATCTACATCAAGCAGTACGACGCAGTGGAACTGGGCCTTAACGCTGTAAGCGGTCACGCTGCGAAGAAGTAAGCCGACATGACCACACACCCATCTTTGCCGCTCGAACCCCACGAGCGGCCTTCTGTGCGTTCCTAGTGACATATTTCAAGCATTGTCGTACGTTAAGAACATATGGGTAGCCAACCAATCATTATCCGGCGCAGTCTCTTTGGCCTAGCTGGGTTGATTCTGGTTGGACTTCTGATCGCTGGATTCATCTATGGACTGGCGTACTTCCTTCACACTCAGAACCCACGGGACACGACACCGATTGCGATTCTCCAGCTGATGGGCGTCGTCGTCCTGATCTCAACAGCAGTTACGGCCATCGTCTACAACCTCCACTCGATGACACTCAACGACAGCGGTGTGACGATCAAGAACTGGGGGAGTCTGTTCTTTAGCAGCGAGACACACTGCGATTGGAATGAGATCGAAGACCTCAACGTGCAGCGTGGGGGACCGTTGGCGTTCGTTGGCGGTTACGGCAATCTTCTAATCCAAACAGCAGGCACCGAGACGAACCTTCGTTTCAACTACTGCCCTCGCCCCGAGTACTGGCGTGACTACATCGACCAGCGTAGCGAGAGCACACCTGAACTAGTTCGCAACGTCTAGAGCGCGAGTGCAACGCCCGAACCGATCGCAAGCACCAAGCCGACGACCATCATCTTGATGCCAAGTTGGAGTTCCGACGTTTTCGCTGCCTTCTTGTCGGCAAAGCTCTTGTCAGACTCGAACCAACCCTTCTTAGCTGGCTTGTTCAGTGACTCGAAGATGCCAGTGCCGCCAGCGAGGGTGACGAAGACACCGACAACCAAGACCACGATCAGGAGCCATTTCATGGTGAAGTCTTACCACGGCACACCGTCAGCAACGCCGGTGCCACGGGTTCTCGCGCAGTTATCTGTTACTAGTTGTTGCGGCCAATCGCCCTGTCGCGGTCGTGATTAAGCTGGTGGGACCAATCAGCGCACGGGAGTACATCATGCACCGGCTCTTTATCAGTATGGGACTCGATTCAGAGATCGGGATCTACGAGTTGTACGACCGAACGATGGCATTCGTCAGGCGTTGCTTGAGCGAACTTGGCTACTTCATAGGCCCTTCGACGCTTGAGGATCGGTCTGAGCAGCTTGGTCGTGGGTTCAGTCAGTACTTCGTGTTGGAACCTGAGGGTCAGCTGGTTTCGACGGTCATTGAGATGGATCAGATAGTTCTCTTCGAGCTACATATCGATGCACTGGAACGGGAACTCAACCGTGGGTTGCAGTCGATCGTCAACGATTTGATTGACACTTATGACGACATCCACGCGTCTGTTCGCATCGCTGACGACGTTCGTGACTGATCAGCGTTGGCCGAATTCGGATTCCAGTCGTTCAGCAACGCTGTCGGGCATGGTCGAGCATGAATCTTCACCGCGCTCTTCCGCGTGATCTAGAGCTGCATCCGTAATCCCCACCGTCGCAACAGTGCCTTCCCATCCACCAAGCGCAGCGATCGAGCCAGGGTTGAACCTCGCGGCTATGTTCACCTTCTCAATAGCGAGCTGATCTGCATCGGGTCCGAGGTAGATCCCGCCGTCTGCTGCACGTTCGATGTACGCGGGCCGAGGCAGCACTCCCGACAGTTGGTTGGCGTTGTACTCACTCATGAACCAGGGCGGGGTGTTGAAGTAGTACCAACTCGCAGCACAGACCCCGTAAAGGCCAGGACCGAACTGTGCGTAGTTGAGATACAGCTCCAAGATCCGCTGATCTGACATTGAGTAGCTGAACTCTGTCGCCATAACTGCTTCGAGTCCCTTACGGATAGCGCTACGTCCAGGCCAAAGAAAGATATTCTTCACCAACTGCTGGGGGACGGTTGATCCACCTACTCCAGCATCGCCGTCCATGTATTCCCTTGCCTTAGAGGTCAAGTCGCTGATCTCAAACCCACCAGCTCGCATACCAAGTCGCTGATCCTCGTGAGCGATCACTGCCGCAATCATGTATCGGCTGATGTGGTCGAGATCCACGTACTGGTAAACGATCGGGCCTTCGTCTTGCAGCATGAACGACGTCCGAGGTGGCGTGAACCATCGGTATGAGAGCGTCACCATCTCCGAAAGCACTAGGGGAGTGAGTATTACGAGCGCAACGTCCATCGTCCATCGACGCCAGCGAGGGCGATGCCTGCGGGTGGCCGGCGGCTGTTCCGGCTCGTAGATCTCGTACTCGGGTTCTGGTGTGTGTACCCGCTGAGACTCGGGGAGAAGATCGTCAAGGGAGAGTCCCCGTGACCTATCGAAAGCGGTGGTGTTGGCGGTATCCATGGGTGGCCTCCCAATTCTCTGGAAAATCGCGCACGGGACAAATAGCCGAATGCGGATTTCGACCCATTTTATGCGAGATTGCGAGAAAGGGGATGGCGAGTCTCGGGGGTGGGGAATGGGGAGAATCGCGAGGTGGGGTTAGCGATTCGAAGAGGGGGTGTAGCCGTCCATCGTCTGATGGGTGAATAAGTAATCGATCTTATCTGCGTACTTGCGAACGTACGGGGTAAGGGTGATCTTTGCTGTTAGGGGGATATTTAGTGAACCGTTTGTTTTAACTATCATTACGCTACTTATTTAAACACAAAGTCTAAAGAATTGCAATAGTAAAGTTGAAAGCTGTGGATAAGTCCGATCATTTCGCTATTGCATTTATTGGTCTTTTGGCTCATAGTTATTTGCATAGGAGAAACATGAATATATGAATCTAGAAAAGACATCCACACCCGAGTACATCAGCACCAAGTACTCCTCACTTCGCGATGAAGTCCTGCATCACCTCTCACTAGAAGGCTGGGCCAACCAAAGCTCAGGGGACACCGCATCTACCACGAGTTACTTCGCCAGGATCAGCAACAGTGAAGCCGAACTCCAAGAGCTGACAACCAACTTCGAGGAAGCCATCCAGTCTGCCGACCTCGCTGATCCGTCTGCCTTAATCGGTCACTACCTCCTCGTTGAAACCGACGATGGCTTCGTTCACGTAGGTGCGTACAAGTCCGAGGAAGAGGTGATCGCTGACTACCAGAAGCTCGAAGCTGCTTATGAGGACTGGGCGGGGGAGATGGCATGAGTCATCGCATCAAACTCCGAGCATGGGACGGTAAACGGTTCGTGTACTTTACGCCCTTCACCCTGATTATCGATTCTGTTGAAGGCGAGGGGCTTCTCGACAATATCTCGACGCTGTATGACCTTGCCAGAAAGGACCCAGACTTCAAGTTCGATCGGTTTACAGGTCTGAAGGATAAGGACGGCGTGGAGATCTACGAGGGCGACATAGTTAGGGCGACCAAGAACTGGCCAGGTAAGGGGTCGCAGGCGTTCATCTCGACTTTCAGAGACAACACCGCCACGTTCGCGTTTCGTGAAGCATTCACCAACGGGGATGGTGAGAAGTACTTCTATGACGCACTGCAAGTCAGTGGCATCGAGGTCATCGGCAACATCCACGAGAATCCAGAACTCCTGGAGGTCACCTCATGACCCCAACCCAAACCCTGCGCGCTGCAATCAAACTCGCCAACTCCAACGGCTACGACAACCCTGCACTCTTCGGAACCATGGATCTGATTAACCAGTGGAACATGCCACCTCGTGCAGTACTGGGGATCTTGCTGATGAACCACGACTTCTGCCGAGCACTTTGGGGTGAGGAGTGGATGGTTCGTACCCAGACTGTCGCTGTAGCTGATGATCCGTTCGGGTATCTCGCGGGGAGTTTGGAGGAGCGGGGATGAAGAAGCTTGAATATAACCTAAAGAATCTATCTTTACTTCCGACATTCGATTTGATCGTTTCGGAGTCCGTGCCGGACAATCAAATGATATTCATGGAGCGGGCAGATACATTGCGTGACGGTGCGTTCGCGCCACATAAAATTACGATTTGGAATCTAGAGACAGGTGAGATGCACGGTAATGCTGACCCAACATACTCAAGAGAACTTTGTATGTCTTCAAAGAGATGCGCTCAACTGATTCGCGAAGTTGAAAAAGCTGAAGACGAACGAATGACAGGGCGTCTATGGGGGTAGTAATGACTAACACCCCTACAGAGTCAGAGTTCGATAAAGAGCTACGAGAGATACTCGACAATCATCGGTTCGATCAGGACTGGATGAATACTAAACACGAGAATCACGAAGGCATATCGGAGCATGTCAATAGTTGTATCGTGTGCAATAAAATGGAGACGATAAGTCGCCAGAACATCGAAGCTATAAAGAAGGCATTTAATAAACAAGTCGATCAGCTACAGACCTACAAATTCACCGACGGTAGTGAAGACAAGATGGTCATGCTGGATGACGTTAAAGCCCTATATGGGGGAGATAAGAAGTAATGAGTTGTATCGCAAAGAAATTGGGGTTTAAATCGCCACATAAAGGGACGATCGCGCCAAGGAAATTCATACGACCGACAGATGGCGCGAGTTGGATAGTCATGGGTTGGTGTGAAGGTCATTTTAACGAGAACAAGGAGGCCTCTAATGACCAACCCTACTAAACCAACAATCAACCTAACGCGAGCGTCGTCATGCAGCGTGGGGGAATGTGATCGGCAGGCTAGATCGGTGAGGATGTGCAACGCGCACTATCAAAAACAATACACCAGCCCGGAGCGTCATAGTTACAACTCAATGAGAGGTCGGTGCCAGAATCCAAATCGGAAAGATTATCAAAGCTATGGCGCATGTGGCAGAACGATTGCAGAGCGATGGCTAGGTGTTGTGGGTATGGACGTTGCTGACGCGGGACTGAAGGGGACGGGCTGGTCCTCGGCGTAAGAATGGGAGTTGCGACACAACCGTTCTCGACCAAAAAGGACCAGCCCTGTGACACACCGTAATGCCCCACTTACTGTTGAAGGAAGACGCCGCCTGATCGAGCGGTGCCAGAGTCGTCCGATCGCCCACGTAGCCGCCGAAATGGGTATCTCCCGCCAATGCGCCTCCAAGTGGGTCAACCGGTATCGCAAATACGGTGACCTGGGAATTCAGGACCGGTCCAGCGCACCGAAACATCACCCGACTGCCACAGCAACGGAGGTCGTGGCCGAGATCGAAGCGATGCGCCGGACCCGGAAATGGTCGGCCTCGCGCATCACGTTCGAACTGCGTACCGACGGCATCGTCATTGCTCGTCGAACAGTCACGAAAATTCTGCGGAACCTAGGATTGCACCGTCGCCGGTTCATCGACCCGAACGGCGAAACCAACCGAAAACCACAGGTCATCGTCGCAAAACGGCCCGGTCAAATGGTGCACGTCGATGTCAAGAAGGTCGGGAAAATCCCGGACGGTGGAGGCTGGCGTGCCCACGGCCGTGGGTCCGACAAGGCCAAACGATCCCAGCGTAGGAAAACGAAGAACAAGCAGGCCCGTGTCGGTTACACCTACCTGCATTCCGCGATCGACGGCAACACCCGCCTGGCGTACACCGAGGCCCGCGACAACGAAACCGCAGCAACAGCCATCGATTTCATGAACAACGCCCGATTCTTCTTCGCCGCCCACGGCATCACCCGTATCGAGCGCGTGATCACGGACAACGGATCATGCTACAGGGCAGCAGATTTCACATCTTCACTGCGAGAAACGCGGCACTACCGCATCAAGCCGTACACCCCGAAACATAACGGGAAGGTCGAACGCTACAACCGTATCCTCGCCGAAGAACTGCTGTACTCCCGCGAGTACACCAGCGAAGCCGAGCGGCGCACTGCCGTCGAAATCTGGAATGTTCACTATAATTACCACCGACCGCATTCAACACGCGGAGGACGACCGCCTGCCGCTTACCGCCGGCATCGCGTAACTAACGTCCGTGCCTCGTACAGCTAGGTGAGGGTGGCTTCGAGCGATTTTTGATCGATATGGGCAATCGCCCGAAAGGTACAACCCTGGACAGAATTGATGGATCGCTGGGGTATTCGCCTGAAAACTGCCGCTGGTCAACCTATTTCGAACAGCAAGTGAATACTGGGATTGGCAGTAGGAATACATCGGGAGTGAAAGGCCTGTACTTCAATAAAGAAAATAGCAATTGGAATGTCTACATAAACGTAATGTATACGCGCATCAATCTTGGCACCTTTGCGAATAAGGACGACGCTACTACCGTGCGGAGAGTGGCTGAGGAAATATTCTTCGGCAGGTGTCTTGACGCCCTCAATACTAATCAGGAGGTAGCTAACTAGCCCCATATGGAAAGAACCAAATCCAAAAGAAAATACAAGCGAGCTGAAGTCCCACCCGAGCTGTTGGAAGCGACCAACCTCGACTTACTTGACCAGATCCTCAACATGCCAGGAGAACAGGGCGACACGTACACCCGCTATGTGAACCTAAGTCTCGGCAATCAAGCGTTGCTCATGATGCAGGGTGTCGATGAGCCGGTGAACACTCTGAAGCGCTGGGGCGAGGACTATGGGCGCACCGTCAAGAAGGGCTCAAAGGCCGCCTACATCCGCCGTCCAGTCTTCAGGAAGGAAGAGAACGATCAGGGCAAGGAAGAACAGCGCCTCACGGGATTCGTACTGTCCAAGAGCATGATCCGTGCATCTGACACGGAGGGTGAACCACTGCCAGCGATTGAGCTACCTGAGTGGAGCGAGACTCTCGCCATGCAGAATCTCAAGGTGGATGAGGTTCCGTTCGAAGGCCACGACGGAAATATCCAAGGGTGGTCCATCAACCGCAACTATGCGATTAACCCAGTCGCTCGTTACCCGTTCAAGACAAAGATCCACGAGTGGAGTCACATCGAAGCGGGACACACTGTTCCCGATGCTCATGCCGACTATCTGCAGCACCGTGGCGAGCGTGAGTTTGAGGCCGAAGGCAGCGCGTACATTGTCCTGAATCGTCTTGGGGCGCTAGCACTTTTCAACGCTGCCGAGAGTCGCCACTATGTGCAGACCTGGATGAAAGATCAGAAACCATCACCCGAATCTGCCGGCCGAGTCATACGAGTAGCGGAGAAGATCATCAAGGCTGGTCGCCATACGCCTGAATCTGCACCTCAACCTATCGAAGCCTGACGACAAGGCGATCCGTGCGGTGTTCAGTACGACGGACAAGATCGTGAGGGCGGGGCTTGAACCAGTTTCACCCCACCTCCAGCGATCAGTAGGTTGCGCTGAACCCTAGGAAGACGACGCCGACAGGTGCAAGGGTCATCGATACCTGAACCATGCGGTGCTTAATCCACGCAATCTTGCTCATCTCCACTAGTTGCTTAGACAGGGCAGGCAGGATCGGTGTGTTTTCCAGGTGGTCCTGCACGGTATCGGGAGTCAACTCACGTAGATGACCGAAGTAGATGAAGTTGCTTTGCGACTCGGGCACGAGGTTTGACGATCGGAGTCGAGGACGAACGACCCAGGCCGCACAGATAACTCCTAGAACAAGCAGAGAGTTACCGATGACGTACCAGACCACTGCCCATCCACTCAGGTGCTCGAACACTCGATCTTTGCTCGAGAGCGTGATCACTCCGACGAGGAGTGCACTTTCGATCGTCAGTGCGAACGAAGCTTTTGTGTCGACCTTGCCCGTCCAGTCGGTGAGTGCGGAGTGGATCTTCCAGGCCGTATCAACGGGATCGGGAGCAGTCATTTGAACGACCAATGGTACGACGAGCGATAGTAAGCGTACTCCTTACCACCAAACGTCTTTGTGTATGTCCCTTGCCACATGTCCTTTCCATTCGACAACTTGGCGACGTCTGACAAGCCAGAGTAAGTACCCTTCCCGATTCGAGTCACGAATTTAGCATCGTCGCCAGTGCTGCGAATGTCACTGAGCTTTGCAGCAAGGTTGGGGGCTACGCCAATGGAGATCATGTCGTCGTTGTCACGGAATCCTGCACGCGCGAGAAGTGTTTTACCCGTGGCGATTCCACTTGATTGTTTGAGATTCCAGCCGTTTGATTTCAGTGAGGGGATCTCGGCGTGGATGGCGGGAGTTACGTGAGTGTCAACCGCCCACTTGATCCGCATTGCAGCCTTCACAGCGCGATCTTCTTTGTCGGGGCCGGTAAACACCCCCATCACTCGATCCCCGTCGAAGCTCCTGATGTGACCGTCGAGCGAGCGAATAATCTTGGTGCTTACGTTGAGGAACCCACGAAAGACTCGGGCAGCTTCTTCACGCGATGCCGTAGCTGCGAGGGTCGACGAATCATGCATGTCGGTATAGAGATAGGTGGCGGAGATGATCTTTCCGCCATTGTAAGCAAGGTCTTCTGGTTTTGGAACCGACGTGTCTGACGAAGTAGATGACCGCGTCGTGACAGTCATTGATGTCTTGATCGTCTTCTCGATCTGGGTGTTGATGTCATCAAGCAGGCTCAAGAGAGTTAACCTTCCATGTCTGAGGATTGGACTAGCGTGCGCAATCGCGTCGCCTGGTTCTGCCTACCTACACACCCCAGCGTCCGTGCGAGCCGTAAACTTCGACGTGCTTGTCGCCGACAGTTTGGCCGTAACGCAGCCTCGACCAGACGTTTGAGGTTCTACCTGATGCAGTCGGAAAGTGGATCAGCTCATCGTCCAAGTCCTCATGGACGGCCTTCGTTATGTAGATGGAGTATCCCTCCTTGAGGTCACTCAGTTTCGCAGCGACATTCGGCGCACTACCTACAGAGATCAAGTCGCTGTTGTTGCGCGCGCCTCCGCGCACGATCAAACTCTCACCCGTGTCGATCCCGACCCTGTGGGAGATGTCCTTGAAGTCTTTACCATCGCTCCAAGCTGCCTCGATCGCCTCCGGTATCACCTCTTGAACGGCCCAGTTAATTGCGAAGGCAGCGCGGACAGCCTTTCGGTTTTTGTCATCACCGATGAAGATTGCCATCACTCTATCGCCGTCGAAGCTTCTGATCTCCCCGCCGTACTCGCGGAATATTCTGGTTGCCGAGTTGATGTACGCGCGGATGATCTTTGCCACGGTTTCGTCGTACAGCGTGGACTGAACCAGTTTGGTAGAACCGGCTAGATCTGCGTACGCATAGGTGGCGTCGATCCGGCGACCGCCGTCCTTCATTACGATGTCGTCGGTCTTGGGCACTACGCGAGCGTCAGTGATCTTCCATGTCGTCGTCATGATCTCTCTGACGCTTGTTTCGATAGTGGGATACACAGAAAGCTCTCCTGGCGCTCGGCGTTACTGCAGATTTGTAACATTACTTGAACGGTCCGACAGCTCGGTTACTCTTCACAAAATCGCCCTGACGTGCGTAAATAGTAGTACATGGCAGAAAAAACTCCTCAAGAAGAAAAGAACAACAAGGGCGGACGACCGCTCAAGTACCAGACGGTCGAGGAACTTGATCTTGCAATTCAGAACTACTTCGCTGAGTGCGACCCACACACGACGAAGGCACTTGTCGAGACTGGACGAGACGGCCAGGGCAACATGTTGTTCGATACCCGGACGATCTTGACTGAGCAGAAGCCGTACACGATGGCGGGTCTCGCTCGGGCGCTTGGGATTAGTCGCCAAACACTTCTCGACTACTCCAATCGTGATGAGTTTCTGGACTCGCTTAGAGGGGCCAAGCAACGGTGCGAGGAGTACGCAGAGTCCCAGCTGTTCGGTCCGTTCGCGAATGGTGCCAAGTTCAATCTGACGAACAACTACCGAGGTAAGTACCAGGATTGGTCTGACAAACAGTCGATCGACCACACCTCTGATGGCAAGCGGATTGAGGCACCTGCTGTCTACATGAGCACTATCGCTCCACGAGATCCTGAGGATGCTCCAGCTCAAACCGAAACAGATTGAGGCCGTCCAAGCGGTCAATGATCCAACGGTCGACACGTTGGTTCTTCTAGGTGTAGTCGGATCTGGCAAGACAGACGTAGCGGCACACATCGACATCTCGATCGCGCTCCAGTTCCCCAAGACCTACTGGCCTGTCTTCCGTCAAAACATAAGCACTGCAATCAAAACCATCATTCCGTCGTATCTAGAGATGGCTGACAAAATGGGTCTGGTTGAAAACGAAGACTTCACCTACAACCAGCAGGCCAAGACCATCACCTTCCCGAACAAGTCGGTGATCGTGTTTGTCGAAGCTGATCCAACCAAGGACCGCGGCGGTAAGAAGATCAAGGGAATCAACGCTAGCTGTTGTGGGTATGGACGTTGTTGACGCGGGACTGAAGTAGACGGGCTGGTCCTCGGCGTAAGAATGGGAGTTGCGACACAACCGTTCTCGACCAAAAAGGACCAGCCCTGTGACACACCGTAATGCCCCACTCACTGTCGAAGGAAGACGACGACTCGTCGAGCGGTGCCAGAGCCGTCCGATCGCCCACGTCGCCGCAGAAATGGGTATCTCACGCCAATGCGCATCCAAGTGGGTCAACCGGCACCGCAAGTACGGTGACCTGGGACTGCAGGACCGATCCAGCACACCAATACACCAACCGGCCGCCACCGCGGCAGGGATCGTGACCGAGATCGAATCCATGCGACGAACCCGAAAATGGTCGGCCTCACGCATCACCTTCGAACTGGGAACCGACGGCATCGTCATTGCTCGTCGAACAGTCACGAAAATTCTGCGGAACCTAGGATTGCACCGTCGCCGGTTCATCGACCCGAACGGCGAAACCAACCGAAAACCCCAGGTCATCATTGCGAAACGACCTGGTCAGATGGTCCACGTCGATGTGAAGAAAGTCGGGAAGATCCCCGACGGCGGCGGCTGGCGTGCCCACGGCCGCGGCTCCGAGCAGGCCAAACGATCCGAGCGCCGGAAAAAGAAGAACAAACAGGCCCGCCTCGGCTACACCTATCTGCATTCCGCGATCGACGGCAACACCCGCCTGGCGTACACCGAAGCCCGCGACAACGAAACCGCTGCAACAGCCATCGATTTCATGAACAACGCCCGCGTCTTCTTCGCCGCACACGGAATCGCTCGCATCGAGCGCGTGATCACCGACAACGGATCATGCTATCGCGCAGCAGATTTCACATCTTCACTGCGAGAGGCACGGCACTACCGGATCAAGCCGTACACCCCGAAACACAACGGGAAGGTCGAGCGCTACAACCGCATCCTCGCCGAAGAACTGCTGTACTCCCGCGAGTACACCAGCGAAGCCCAGCGTCGCACCGCCGTCGAAATCTGGAATGTTCACTATAATTATCACCGACCGCATTCAACACGCGGAGGACGACCGCCTGCCGCTTACCGCCGGCACCGCGTAACTAACGTCCGTGCCTCATACAGCTAGCGGCAACCACATCGATGAAGCCGACGAACTTGAGTACGAGATGTTCATCCAGGCGACCTCACGTAAAGGGCGTCGCAACGAGGCTGGTCAGCCTTCGATCTCCATTGTGACGATGAACCCGAACGACGGATGGGCGAAGGAGCTGTACTACGACCGATGGCGGGCAGGGACGCTACCGGCGAACATCCGGGTGATCGAGTTCGACCTTTCCGACAGCTGGTTGTCACCACGCGACATCGCAGCCCTGATGACAAACCCGGACTGGTGGGTTCAGCGCTACATGATGAACAACTGGAACTTCAGCGATGAATCGACCTCGCTGTTCAAGTCCCGGCACTGGGCCGCATCACTGACTGACAAGCTTGAAGCGACGGATCTACGTGTGGCCGGCTACGACGTTGCCCGCAGCGGAACTGATCGATCGGTGAGGGCGCTCGTCTACGGTACGACGATTGCCGACATCTTGATTACCAAGGACAAGACAGAACAGATCGACACCTCAGTCCAGGCAGACATGCTGGTGGAAGACACGGTTGAGTTCGAGTACGGACTCGACAACATGGCAGTCGATGCGGTGGGTCTAGGTGTTGGCGTGGTGGATGCGCTCGCTAAGCAGGGCTATCACGTCCACGAGTACATGAGTGGTGCTAAGCCAGATCCAGACGTCATGCTCAGTGCCGAGGATTCCATGCCCGTCAACTTCGACAACCTCCGCTCTCAGATGATCTACCTCTACGCCCGTGGGGTGGAGTTGGGAATTATCAAGCACTACAGCGGATGTCCGTATGTCAGGGAGTTGCAGAAAGAAGCGATGATCCACAACTTCGAGATCACCGACAAGGTTCTGAAAGTGGAGAGCAAGGACAAGATCAAGAAACGACTGGGATCAAGCCCGGATCTTCTCGACGCAGTGATCATGGCACTTTACGTTGCACTACGGCCGATCCAAGCCTTTCCAAATCAGGGAGATAGCGATCGAAACTCAAGCGCCCCAATCACTTCGGGCTTGTTCGGCTCATCGTTCTGATTTACATTGAAGGTAGATGGCAAAAGGCACTTCCAAGAAGAATCCACTAGAACTCGGGGACTCTGGCGTTCAGATCTTGAACGGCATTATTACTGGTGACGAATATCGACCGGAGCTTCGTGGCCGTGCTCTGATGAGAACGATCGAAGAGATGCGCCGTGGTGACGCCACTGTTCATGCGGGCTTGATGGCGGTGAAGATGCCGATCGTTGCCGCCGAGTGGAGCGTTGAATCTGGGGGAGAGGACGAGCAGGACACTGCCGCCGCTGAACTTATCGACTACAACTTCAATCAGGTGCTCAACTGGAAGGCTGTTCTTACCGAGGCTCTGACCATGCTGGACTTCGGTTTCTCCGTGTTCGAACTCGTCTTTGACTGGGCGAACGTCAACGGCGTCGATCGTGTGGTGTTGGTGAAGATTGCTTACCGCAAGCAGACGACGATCGAGAAGTGGACGCAAGAGGACGGTAGTCCAGGGATCGTGCAGCGCAAGGCAGATGGCACTGCGGTTTCAATCCCCGATGACAAGCTCCTAGTCCTCACTCACCAACAAGAGGGCGACAACTGGCAGGGTGTCTCGATACTGCGTTCGGCCTACCAGAACTGGTACTACAAGAAGACCTTCTACCAAATCGATGCGGTCAAGCATGAGCGTCAGGCGCTTGGCGTCGTGAAGATCAAGTATCCGAAGGGCGCTACGCCTGCGATGCGCGAAGAAGCGAAGGCAGCAGCACAGAACGTGCGAGCAAATGAGCGCGCTTACATCGAGGAGCCAGACGGCTGGGACATCAACTTTATGGACATGATGGCCAGTACGACTGCTGATCCGAAGGAATCAATCTCCCATCACGATCGCCAGATCCTCAAGAACATGGCAGTGCAGTACATCGACATTGGTTCAGCTGGATCAAGCGGCTCGTACTCTGCATCGACTGATCAGCGCCGATTGCTTGAGCTTCAAGACCAGGCGATCGCGTCGCAGATAGCTGCTCGGATCAATGACAAGGTGGTCAAGGCCATCGTCGACATGAACTTCAACGTCACCGACTACCCGAAGTGGAAGGTCGGCCAGATCGGTCAAGAGAACGTCCAGGAACTTACCGAGGCAGTGGCGAAGATGACCAGCTCGAAGCTTCTCACTCCAACTGACCAGGATGAAGAGCACGTTCGCAAGGTGTTGCGCTTCCCTGACATGCCGGAAGACATCAAAGATCAGCCGCGGGAACAGGTGAAGCCAGAGTCCAAGGTCGAGCCGGAGCAACCTGAAAAGACAGACATCAAGGAAGATGAGCCTGCGACCAAGCAGCTCGAAGCAAGTACGAAATCTAAAGTGCGCCCGATCAATGCACAGGTAAGTGCTCGGGACTTCCCTGGTCTGCACGAAGGACTTGGAATCGAGACTGACAAACTCGGCTGCATCATGCTCGACACCGAAACTATCGATGTTCTCAAGCACGTTGAGGGAGGCGAGTCGGACCTAGTTGAATCCACGGCGGAGCACGATCACGCTATGGGAGCTGTGGCTGAGACCGAGCCTCATGTGACGTTGCTATTCGGCTTACTCAAGAACGGGAACGTCTGGAAGGACGAAGTCGATACCGTGCTCGATGGGTGGAAGATGGACGCCGTCACGATCAGTGAGATCGGGTTCTTCGATCTCACTGACAAGTTCGCGATCGTGGCACACATTGAGACCACACCTGAATTACTCGACGGCCATGATCGACTGACTCTGTTGCCTCACGTTCAGACCTTCAGTGAATACAAGCCTCACATGACGTTGGCCTATGTCGCGCACGACCAGGCAATCGCCGATAAGTGGGTGGATGCACTTGGGGCACAGTACAACGGTGCGACTCTCAAAGCTAAGGGGATCAACTACGGTGATCTGCCAACTGACGACGAAGATACCGACAAGAAGATCGAGGCATCACTGATCTCAACGGCACGGAAGTTCAAGGACGCAGTAATGGACAAACTCTATGGATCGCACAACGCTGCTTAGAGTCAAATCTGAACTGACGCAATCGATCCGAGCAAGTGAAGACTGGCAACCCAGCTACAAGGCTCATCCTGAGACGTTCAAAGCGCTTCTATTGCACGAAGCGGAATTCCCTCTCTGTCAGGATTTAGTGAGACACTCGGAGGCAACCGAGATCACTCACTGAGGGCATGAAACGAGCACCACCGATGAGCAGCCCGAACCCCGAAACACCGTCAGATTCGCCGGCGGATCCTGCCCCGAAACCGACCCGCAGAACCTTCACCACTGAATACCGCAACCGCATCCTCGACGAATACAACAACGCCCCACACGGAGAGAAATCTGCAGTCCTGCGCCGCGAAGGTTTGTACCAATCTCAACTCCGAGAATGGGCCCAAGCCAGAACCGCAGCGGCCGGGAAGTCTCGACCGAAAGCGGTCGCCCATCCCGACACCGACGCCGCGACACGTAAGGAAATGGCCCGACTGACACGCGAGAACGCTCGTCTGGCAAAGCAATTGACGCAGACGGAGGCCGCGCTCGAGATCATGGGAAAACTTCACGTGCTCTTGGAATCCATCTCCGAGAGCACGGACACACCGCCCTTACCGAAGACGCACTGAACAGCACATTCGCCGACCTGCGAGCCGCCGAAATCCCCACCAGGCGATCCTGCATCCTGATCGGGCGATCCCGCGCCACCCACTACCGTCACCAGCAACCACCCGTTCAAGGTCCCCGGAAACCAAGACCCATCCCGGACAACGGCCAAGCGCTCACCGCATCCGAGCGAGCGAAAGTTTTGACCGTCATCAACAGCGACAAGAACGCTGACCTGGCCATATGTCAGATCTGGGCGCGGGAACTCGACGAGGGAAACTACTGGTGTTCACTGTCGAGCATGTATCGGATCGCCGCCGCGGCCGGACAAAACCGTGAACGCCGACGAACAGCGACACATCCACCGAAGGCGATCCCCGAACTCCTCGCCGACGGACCTTCACAGGTCTGGACCTGGGACATCACCAAACTTCGCGGGCCCACCAAGGGCGTGTGGTTTCACCTGTACGTACTGATCGACATCTACTCTCGCTACAACCCGTCGTGGATCGTGGCTGCACACGAAAGTGCTGAATTGGCAGCTGAATTCATTGCGGAAGCAATCGAGCGCAACGGCATCGCCCCGCACACCGTCCACGCGGACCGCGGCACTTCGATGACCTCAGGATTGGTGTCGGAACTGCTCACCAACCTCGGCATCACCCGGTCGCATTCACGACCGCGAGTATCGAACGACAACCCGTACTCCGAGTCGCAATTCAAGACTCTGAAATACCTGCATGATTTCCCGACTTCGTTTGCATCACTGGATGATGCACGAGTGTTCTTGGAAGGATTCTTCAACGAGTACAACCATATTCACCGTCATTCGGGAATTGCCTGGCATACGCCGGCGTCGGTGCACTTCGGGACCGCTGACGCGGTCGACGAGGCCCGGCAGATCACTCTGAACGAGGCTTACGTCGCGAACCCTGCCCGGTTTTCGCGCCGGCCAAGTCCGCCCGAGATGCCGACCGTATTCTTCATCAACGAACCGGTCTCGGAATCGCAGATCAACTGAACGTCACTGTCTCACTTGACTTGACACATAGCGATTAGAGCAAGCCGTGGCCGAATATCTCGCTGGCCTAGCTCAGAGAGCGCCACAGTACGTGGATTGGTCACTCGTTCCTGAACCCGTCAAGGCTGCTGCCAGCCCACTCGCCAACAAAGACGACGACTTGTGGAAGGCCGAAGAGTTCGATCTGACGAAGGCTGTCATCGATGCGATCACCATGCTCACCACCACGGGAGCGCAGGCCGGCGAACTGGCATCGGGGATCTACATCGGCGTTTCGTCGTTGTCTCAAACAGTGCTCGTAGCTGCTCGTGAACAGGTAGCGACGCTCGTGAGCCAGGTGACGGAGACGAATCGCAAGCTCATCCGAGAAGCGATCAAACAGTCGATCGCCAGGGGAGAAGATGTCGCTGGGGCCATCGAACGCATCAAGACCGTCGTGAACAACCCTGTACGAGCAGAGATGATCGCGCAGACAGAAAGTGTGAACGCGTATCAAACGGGGCTGAAGAACTTCGCTGCGGAGACGAACGCGGTGGGTAAAGTGTGGGAATCACTGGCAGGCGCATGTAAGCAGTGCTCTCCACTGGATGGTGAGGAACGGAAGATCGACGAGCTGTTCAGCAACGGCAAGGATCGGCCAAGCGCTCATCCACGTTGCCGCTGCGGTGTCTACTACCAATACTGATGGTAGCTCCCAGTACTACGCGTCCCAGAGGATTGCTTCTGCACCGATACGTGCAGATATGGCTTCGTCAAGATCATCGAATCGACCCAGCCTTATCAGTTTTCCACCACTACCTATGCACGCTGTGTATCGAAGCCCGGATGTTGTACGGACGTGATCGACTCCTCGGACTCCGTACGGGTTCCCTTTGGGAGCTCTTCTATTCTGTGCCTGCTCGCTTGACGTCGCCCAGCGACAATTCTCAGGACTGTAATCGCCGTTGTTGTCGATCCTGTCGATTGAATGCTTGGCGCTCGGACGCTTTCCCATATCCGTGAAAAAGGCTTGGTAGTTAGTGCGCCATCTACTGCAAACGCGAATGCCACGTCCGCCGTAGTGTCTGTACGCTTCACTATTCACGTTATAGCACCGACTTTTCAATGCGTGCCAAGCATCATATTCTGGGGTGCCATATAGTCCGTGTTTTCCAACTATGCGACGGACTAGCGTAGTTCCATTTCTTCGTACACGTTCGTAGTGCTTCCGGCACATACTTTTTGAGTAGCTAGTCATTTCGCAACCGCTAATGATACAATTAGCCATAAGATATCTCCTTGTGGTTTAAGCGCTTAAGGAGGTATTTTTTATACCTCGCTAATAATATTACCACTAAAGGCTGATGGTCTATTGACTTTTGGGTGCAGGTAAATGATATTCATGACATGGCAAAAGGTTTCCACAACTTAGTAAAAATCAAAGCTGATTCAACAGGTCAGGCACCAAAGACGATCGAGCTACTTCGCACGGGCGAGTGGCACACACCATGGCACGGTGATTTCGAGATCACCAAACAGGATCTACAACAGTTCGCAGCCAACGTACAGGCGGGCGTCGGACTGGTTGCAGACGATCCGAAAGTTCCTCTCAACTACGGCCACGCATCGTATGACAAAGCTGCGGGCTGGATTTCGCATGTCTACGTCAGTGATGACGGCGAGGCATTGCTTGGAGATCCTGACTGGACTCCAGCCGCTGAAGAAGCGATCAAAGCTGGTGAGTGGCGATATCTTTCGCCAGAGTTCAACCCACGCGATTGGCCGTGGGAAGACCCTGAAGAGGAGTACCACTTCGTCAACAACGTACTGACGGGTGCTGCCCTCACCAACATCCCACTTTTCAAGAAACTGAAACCGATCACAGCCTCGCGCATCAAGCCTGAGAAGGCAATCAGAGCGAGCGCTGCCGGTGACGGTGATAAACATAATCAAGGAGAACCTATGGATCTAAAGGAGATTCGAGCAAAACAAGTTGCTGACCTTACTGAGGAAGAGAAGACATTCCTGAGCGAGAATAAAGCAGACCTCACAGCGGAAGAGCTGACAACTTTCGGACTCGAAAAGACTGATGACGAAGCGGCAAATGCCGACGCAGCAAAAGAAGCTGCCGACAAGGCAGCCGTAGAGCAAGCGGAAGCAGACGCGAAAGCTGCTGCAGAACAAGCAGAGAAGGACAAGATCGAAGCAAGCCGCAACGGTGGTGTCTCGATCACTGCTGACCGTCTAGCAAAGCTTGAAGCTGATGCTCAAGCTGGCCGCGAAGCGCGACAGCAACTCGACCAACGTGATGCGGAAGAGATCGTAGATCGCAGCATCAAAGCTGGTCAGATCAAGAGCGGCGACAAGACTCGCTGGACGAAACAACTACTTGCATCACGTGGAGATGACCGCAAGAACCTCGAAGAGCTTCTAGCCGGCCTTCCTAAGAACGAGATCGATGGCAAGGAACTTGGCGATGCAGGCCGCACTGTCTCAGTTGAGGCAAGCACCGAAGTCCACAACCGTGTCGTCAAGATCCAGGCAGATGCACGTGCAGCAGGAGGCAGTGTTGCTTACTCGACGGCACGTAAGCAAGTGCTCGATGCAGACGCGAATCTAAAAGAACAATTGAAAGAGGAGGAGAAATAGATGTCATACCAACCAGGTGACCGATACACGGCAGTCGCAGGTGCAGACCTGACAGGCAAGCGATACCACATCGCAAAACTCGATGCTAACGGCGAAGTAGTTCTAGCAGCAGCGGCAACAGACAACATCCTTGGTGTTCTCGATAACGAGGTCAAAAAGGGTGGAGTTGCCGAGGTGGTCCTAGCGAACGGTCAAGGCACATTCAAGGTTAAAGCTGCGAACGCAGTAATTGCCAAGGATGCATTCATTACAACTGATGCAAGCGGTAAGGCAGTTGCCACTACCACTGCAGGCAACCGGGTCATCGGTCGCGCAGTACGCGCAGGTGTAGCGAATGAGGTGATCGAATACGTAAAACATAACGAAAAATACTAAGAAAGGCTGACAACTTAATATGGCAAATCAACCACTATATGTAGACCAAGCTCTGACAAATGTCAGCACCGCGTGGCTCAACAACGATCGCGATTTCATCTCGGACATAATCTTCCCTGAAGTGCTCGTCTCGCAACCAACATTTGAAGTAGCTGCGTACGGCAAAGATGCGACTCGCGTCCCAAATAGCTCAGTTCGTACAGGTGAAGCTCTCGCGAAACGTGTAAGCCTTAACCGTAGCGTCAACACACTCGGACCTCTTCAGGAGCACGCACTCAGCGACTTCGTCACGAAGATGGACTACAAGCTCTCCAAAGAGCTATTCGAGCCTGAAGCAGATGCAGTCGAGAACATTCACCAGAAGCTCGCCTTGATCGATGAGAAATCGCTTGCAACTCAGCTCGCTGACACATCAGTGATCACACAGAACACTACTCTCAGTGGAGCAAGTCAGTGGAATGACGCGAACTCAACTCCGTTCCAGGACATAGCAACCGGTTCAGCGACGGCTGGCTTCAAGCAGTACAACACTCTCTTCATGGGGTCAGAGGCGTTCAGCGCATTGATGTTGCACCCTGAACTACTTGATCGCATCAAGTGGAGCCAGACAGGTGTACTTACTGAGGAAGCGATTCTTACCCTTTTCCGACCATTCAACATCGAGCGAATCGTCGTCGGTCGTGCGAAGAACGACGTTGCCAAGGAAGGCACAGGCTCAAGCTCATTCCAGAGCGTATGGGGCAAGAACGCATGGCTTGGATACGTGACCAACCGTCCAGCTCGCAAAGAGCTCAACGGTGGCTACAAGTTCCGACTCGAAGAAGGTCGCGAAGTAACACGTGAAGTGAAAGCAAACCCATCAGGAACTGAGATCGTTGTGAGCGACTACTACGACCACATCATCATGAACCCTGAAGCTTTCTACCTTCTAAAAAACGTAGTGGCTTAGTCCGAAGGAATTATTGACATGGTAAGAATAGAACCAGGATTCAAAGGAGCGAAACTCGTTGGCGCGGTGGTAGACACCGCTGCCAACCCAGTGCCAGCGGCAACCGCTACGGTAGTCGGTGGAGTGAAGAAGGGGGCAGCAGTCGCACCTATCACTCCCGCTGCTGACGGCACGGCCGCAGGGACAGCGCTCAACGCACTCATTGCCTCGTTGAAGGCTGCGGGAGTAATCGCGTAATGGCACAAGTAACACTCATCAGCGCGGTTAAGCACGATAGCAAAAACTACAAACCAGGGGACACGTTCGAAGGCGACAAGAAGATCGTTGACGAACTGATCCGAGCTGGCGCAGCACAAGATCCAAGCACGGTAGTCGAGCAGACTTCGGCAGTCGAAACGGCCGAAGATGAAGCGAAAACTATTGTGGCAGAAGCTCAGAAAGACGCAGACAAGATCAAGTCTGACGCCGAAGATGAAGCGAAAACTATCATCGGGAAAGCGGAGGAAGCATCAGGCCTGAAGATCAAGGAAGCAGAGAAAGCGCTCGCTGACGCCAAGGCTGAAGCTGAGAAGCTCGTCAAAGACGCTCAGGACGCCGCTAAGAAGGCTCCGGACACAAAGACCAACACATCTGCGAAGTAGAAGCTACGACGCAACAGAACACACGAGACCGCCTGATGAGGGCGGTCTCGTGCGTTCTGCTTTAGCCATGTCTTACTTCAGGTATTCGTACTTCTCGTAAAATGCCCCCACGGTCGTCTGAAGGCTGCGGAATCCTGGGGCTTTCGATCGGTCGGCGCTGGGGTCCATCCACAATGGTGTGATGGAATGGACTACCCAGTACATCAATGGCTCGACAATCGTTTCGTACACTTCGGTCGATGGGCCGAAGAACCCAACGATGCCCTCCATTTTTTCGACTATTGATCGACCTGCTGACACTGGGTCGACGGCACCGCTGAGTACAGAGCGCTGCAGCACACCGACCTCATCTAGTGCGCTACCAGCTTGCTCTCGGGTCAAGATGATCACGGTCGTGGCTCCATGTCAGTAGCGGACGTTTAGGGAATCGAGTGCGCGGCGCAAACCTGGAAGATTACGAGCCTTGGAATCGAGGCTCTGGTAAATGCTGTTGGACGCCAGGAGCGCTCCCTTAGCTGAGAGATCCCGGAGGTAGTTGAAGTCTTTTCGGTAGGAATCTGGGATGTCGCCGGACATGCTATTCTCCCTTGCCTGGATGGAATGTGCGAGTTGTCGTCAGTGCAATGGCTTGTTCATTTAAGCACTTGGGTACCGAATCCACAATCATCCGTTTGGAGGACACGATTGGTTGTTGTGAACTATGCAATCAGGGTGTCCTGTGCTTAATTAGAAGTAGATGCAATTCGACAACCACGTCAACCTACTGATCGGCACAGTCCGAGTCGCTCCAGATCCCTCGACTACGGGGGAGTCCTTTACGCTGATGCCAGGAGATGCAGCCCCGTTCAAGCCGAACATGCCAGTCACCCTGGTCGCCCCTGACGTAGAGATGCCCACGCGGGACAACGCGGAGATCGCCTACGTACGCGAGGTCAACGATCACGAGCTGGTAGTCACACGCGCACAAGAGGGCACGCTTCCAATGCAGGTGAAGTCTGGGTGGAGGGTGGTAGCCAGTCTGACGGTGAAGACGATCACCGATATTGAGCATGCTGTGGCTCAGAAGGTGTCGCCGGAAGATCTCGCTGAGGTTGCCATGAGCGGTGAGTACCAAGACATACTCAATATCCCTGAGCCAGTAGATATCTCAGGAAAAGCCGACACAGCCTACGTCGACGCACGCGATGCCTTGGTCGCACAGACATCTGAACTTGCCTTGGAGGAAGCGGTCACCAAGCTGTCTCCACGCACGTACGAGGTCCCTGATGGCGTAGAGAACTATCAAATTCCTACGGATGCGAGTGTCGTCATTGCTCTTGGGTCTCAGATCGGCTCGTGGATACTGCCCGTCCCCGTGGAGAATAAACAGATAACCGTCATTAACTCTAGTGGTGACCCCGTGTCTGTAGACGGGGCGTATGCACCTCATTCAATCGTGAGTGGCGGGCAGACGACATTTACTGCGGTGAGCGTATCGGGAGATGATTTGCTGTGGGCATTCATCGAAACAGGAAGTGTGGATGCGATAACGAAGCTCTCCAGTATAGAGGCTGGGGCACAGGTGAATGAAGTCAATTCAGTAAATAGCAAGCAAGGCGCTATAGTGCTTACTAAATCAGACATAGGCCTCGGCAACGCAGACAACACCTCCGACCTAGATAAACCAGTGAGTGCCGCTACGCAGACGGCATTGAATGGAAAAGTAGATAGATCGAGTACGGCCAACGTGATCTACGGTAGAAACTCGGCCAATGTGGAATCAGCGATACCAATGACGGAAACAGCAGCCACGCCCTGGACTATACCAAGACGGGATAGTGCGGGACGCATGAAGGTTGTGGCGGCAGCTGCCGCAGAGGATGCTGTGAATAAGTTCCAAATGGACGCAGCAGACGCCCTAAAGGTGAATAAGGCTGGGGATACGATGACGGGGCAACTCAGGATGGCTAGCTCTGCCGCAAATGGACTAATAAGAGTTGAGCAAGCAGCAAACAACTCAAATAACGGCATCCGAATGGTTAATGCAGGAGTGACACTTGGTGCCAATGTCTACTTTTCTGATGCCTCAACGCTTTCAGTAATTTCTGACGGTACATTAAATCTTAACGGGGCTGGAAACAGAGTTCGCATATCTGGCTCAGAAGTAATATCAGGCACTGGCTTCCCTAACGGCGTAGTATCTGCTCCTGTAGGCTCTACTTACATAGACACTAACGCTACAAATGGTGCTATAGAATGGAAAAAAGCAACAGGCATAGGTAATACTGGGTGGGTTGTGAGTGTGGGGGATATATCAACTACAATTCCAGCGTCTGACTTACTTAACGGTTGGGACTATGAAAGTGCTATTTTTGGTATGCGACTTGCAAGGACTGGGAATATAGTTACTCTAATAATCCCTTCTATTGGGTTGCGTGGAACATCTGCGACAGCTAACATATTCTATGCACTTCCTGCAGGGTATCGTATAAACACTACTGGAAATTACGGAATGGTGGGTTATATTGCTGCTGGTGGTGTGATTGCTGTAACTAGAGACTTCAATAATCTATCATGCTCGGCTAGAACTAACATCAGTGGAATACTATCATGGAGAACTTCAGAACCGTGGCCAGCAGCATAAAACAATAAGGAGAACAATCATGGACCCATTCGACACAAGCAAATATAATATTCAAAGAAAAGAAGACGGTACACTCGTCAGAGTAGACGGCCTAGGCGGTGAAACACCCGAAATGACCATTGACTACTACGACTCACAAATTGCCTACCACGAGCAAGTAGTGGCAAATCTTGAAGCGCAAAAGATGAAATTGGCTGATTGGTTGGTGGATAATCCAGAGGTAGAAGCGGACGAGCCAGCGGAGCTACAAGTACCAGAAAACGCCGCCAACTAGAGACGTCAGATGAACTACATCACCACTCCCCACGAAGCTGAACTGAACGCAGCAGAGAAAATGAAGTCCTGGGGCTTCACCGATGCCGTCGCTACAACTGGAGGAGCAGATGGTGGGATCGACGTTCGGTCGTCATCCGCGTTGGCGCAGGTGAAGTGGAAAGGCGGTGCTGCGGGCAGGCCTGAGATGCAGCAGCTGTACGGGGCGCGGGGGACTGATACCAAGAAGGCGCTATTCTTCTTTGCAGCGTCGAGTTACAGCAAGGCTGCGGTCGCCTATGCGGATGAGGTAGGTATCGGGTTGTTCACCTATGACCCGCTGGGCGAGGTGACGGCTGTGAATGCGCAGGCAGCTGCGGTGCTCAAAAGCCCGAAGGTTGTCGTCTCTTTTCCTGGTTGGGACTTTGGGCTTATCGGCGCGCTTATCGCTGTAGCTGCCCTCTTACTGGTATTCATTTTCACAATCTGATGTATATTCAGAGATGAAATGTACGGCGCAACGCAATTCGGTCAGATCCCTTTCGGCGGCAGTATCCGTCGAGTTGTTCACGATCTCGGACGCCGGGCGTTGTACGCGACAGTCTTGACGTCTAGTTCGAGCGCGACCGTACTGGAAAGCGTTAAACGGTAACAACTCTCATGGCAACAACACTTCAAGTAGATTCATTCAGTCTCAACAATATTCGTGAACGCACCACACTGGTTGAGGGTGTATCCGAGGGCGCAACAGAAATCAGAGTCGCGAGCACTCAAGGCTACGTACCTGGTTCGATCATCTACGTAGGTGAACTGGCGCGTGATCGGTGTGAGAAGGCCGTGGTTGCATCCGTGACGGGCGGATCGACTGTGAGTCTGGTTTCACCGCTCGAGTACCCTCACGCAGCGTTTGGTGATGTCACAGCCGTACTTGGCGACATGATCCACTTCTACCGAGCAGCCAATGTGGACGGGAAAGTGCCGGCCGATGACCTGTTCAGTGTTCTCGCTACGCGTGACATCGATCCTGACCAACCATCGACGTACATGACAGATTCGGCGGGTGGGTCTGGATTTTGGTATCGCAGCACCTATTTTAATGCGAGCACGAACGAGGAGACTGCGCTCACCGACAGTGAAGCTCGGCGGGGCCAGGACTGTGGCATGACCCCCGTGAAGTGACCCGCAAGTTATGAGAATCCTTCCGCCCTGATCAAGGGCATGAAAGGCTTCATCTCATGGCTGGACGCAAACGGCACACACCCGAACAGATCATCCGCAAACTGCGCCACGGCGACGAACTCGCCGCCACAGGCGCCGACGTCGAGGAAATCGCCCGACAACTCGACGTCTCGGTGCCGACGCTCTACAACTGGCGCAAGCAGTACGGCGGTATGAAAGCCGACGACGCCAAAGAGTTCAAGGAACTCAAGAACGAGAACGCCCTGCTCAAGAAGCTCCTCGCCGAAGCCGAGCTCGAAAAGGCTGCCCTCAAGGAGATTGCTCGGGGAAAATTCTGAGCCCGACCGCCAAACGAAACGCCGTGATGATGCTCCAGGAAACAATGGGGCTCTCGCAGCGTTTCGCCTGCAGAATCGTCGGGCAACCACGATCGACCCAACGCAAGAAAGTAGCAAGGAACACCTCGGATGATCCGGATGCCGATCTGCGGAAGTGGTTGCGGGACTGGGCCAAAGCGAATGCCCGCAAGGGATTTCGTCGGGCGTGGGCGGACTTGCGTGCCGCGGGCTGGGTGATTAACAAGAAGAAGGTTCAGCGACTCTGGCGCGAGGAAGGACTGCGGGTGAACGTCCGCAAGATACGTAAACGGGCCGGCGCCTCGACTACTCCGATCACCGAGGCAGATGCACCGAAGGTTGTGTGGGCGATCGACTTTCAGTTCGACTCGACCACCGAGGGCCGGAAGTTCAAGATCGCGTCGATGGTCGACGAACACACCCGCCAGTCCGTACTGAACATTGTCGAGCGATCCATCCCGGCAGAGGACCTCGTCGCAGCGTTGAAGAAGGCGTTCGCGCTCTGGGGCGGCCCACCGCAGGTCCTGCGGTGCGACAACGGGCCCGAGTTCATCTCCGAGGCGCTGAGGACGTTCTGCGAGGATCAGGTCGGTATCGGCTACGTTCCACCTGGTCAGCCGTGGAAAAACGGCTACATCGAGTCCTTCAACAACCGTGTCCGTGACGAATGCCTGAACATGAACGAATTCCACAGCCTCCTCGAAGCTCGGGTGGTCATCGAGGACTGGAAGGAGGACTACAACAACCGGCACCGTCATTCATCGCTGGCGTATCGAACTCCAAATGAGTACGCTGCCAGCTGTATTCACACGCATTGATTCTCTGATAGCGAGTGGCTCACCAAATGGGGTCCTGCCAACTGGGGTAACTACTGTTCGCTCGATGAGATCCGCACTGAGGCAGGATTTACCAGTGCTTTCAACCTGAACGACAGCCTGATCTTCCAGCATCGACGATCGGCGCAGAGCGAGATCAATACTGCACTTGGATCTGTCTACACAGTGCCATTCAAGCCTGTCCCTGAAATCATCCGCACACTGACAATCAAGCTCGCTGCAGGGATGCTCCTGCAATCGGCTTACGGTGAGCGATCCTCACAGGCCAGTCTCAAGCTAAAAGAAGCACGCAACCAGATCAAAGCAATGCAGGATCGAGATCAGACCATCTCAGACGAGGACGGTCATTCGATTGCTGGTGGCGGGATCACTAGCTGGCCAGGTGAAGACCAGCCACGAGCGTTCCATATGGGTGATCGGTTCTAGCTGATGGCGGGATCTGTTGTCCGCGTCAAAATTTCGGGCGACAAGGATGTCGTCAAGATGCTCAACGATGTCGGGTTAGAACTCAAAGACATGCAACTCGCGATGAAGGATGTCGGTAAGTACCTCAAAGGTCTGTACTCGGGTGAGGTCTTTGCTTCCAGGGGCGGGATTATTGGCGAGAGCTGGCCGCGCCTGAGTACGAAGTATGCAGCGTGGAAGGCCAAGAGGTTTCCCGGTCGCCCCGTCTTGGTTCGAACGGGGCTGATGCAGAGGTCGTTCAGCTACGCAGCGCAGCCATTGCAGGTTGAGATCAGCAACAAGGCCGCGCACTTCCGATACCACCAGAGCGATGAACCGCGCACGATCATGCCGTACCGCCCGATGATGAAGGTCGAGGACGCTCAGTACAACGAGATCGTGAAAACCATCAACGCTCGACTCGAGGCAACGATCAAGGCGAAGGGAGGAATCTAGCCATGTACGAGGAAACAACACAACGGATCGTCGACCTGATGAAGGAGACCTTCGTCGGTGGTCCCTTCGTAGAGTTCTACGACGGAGACCCCGATGAGATCCCGGCATTCAACTTGCCGTGCATCGTGGTTGACCAGACCAACGACAACACTGCTCGTGCTACGTGGGGTGAGGACGACATCACTGACAGCATCATCATCAAGGTGATCTTCAACAAGGCCGACGACTGGACTGCCGACGTAAATCCAAATGACCTGACATCGAGGAAGATTCGCCAGATCATCGCAGCGCGTGATCCCAAGACCGGGCGCTACATGCCAAACACGGTCAAACATGCGATCCGATACTTCGCTACCAAGGGGCTGACAGCCGTAGCGAGTGACATGGAAATCGAGTACGGCATGGTCCCGCGTGTGAACGGCGACAAGGGGATCATTACTCAGGAAGGTTGGGTGAAATTCTCGGTCCAGTATGTCGCGGAAGTCGTTGAGGCGCAATAGCTATTCTCTTAAATGGCCGAATGCAATATATTACGGGCATGGGAAAGTCTATAGAGAAAAACAAGAGTGTTCCTGAGGAACCTCGCGAAGAGTCAACAGATAAACAGACGTTCTTCCTGCCGTTCGAGCGCAAGGTCATCGAGGCCGAAACACTTGAGGAGGTAGTGGAACTGACGAAGAAAGAAGAGGACGGTGATGCCAACTGAACCATACATAGGAAGGCGTGAAGCGATTGGCTTCGGCGTAGGATCAGATCCAGCAGTGACGGTCGCGCCGCAAGCGTGGATTCACTGGTTGGACCAGGACATACAGTCAAAAACCGAGACGATCGAGAACGAAAGCGCCCTGGGCGTTGTCGAGAAGATCAACGACAGCGCAGTTGTCGGCAAGTGGGTCGAAGGAACGATCGGCGGCAAGGTTACCGAGGTTGGCGTTGGGTTTCCATTACTAGGGATCTTCGGATCTGTCACGACCGGAACGGCAGTCACTGGGATCTATCCGCACACGTTCAACGTCAATCAGTCGAGTATCCCACCCGCAATAACTCTCGCGAAGGTCACTCCGATCCAATCGAAGCGGCACAGCTACGTAACCTTCGATACGTTCGAGCTGACGGCTGAGGAAAAGGGCTGGGTACAGGTCAGCTCTGCAGTTAAGGCTCGAATCGGTGAGACATCAACTGAGGTAGTCGCGCTCACAACTGAGAAAGAGTTTACGAGCAAGAACATCGTGCTCAAGACAGCATCTTCAAGTGCTGGCCTGGCTGCTGCGCCGGCCATTGCTGCCAAGAGTCTGAAACTCAACATCGAGCGACCATCGGAGATGACGTTGCTGCTAGGTGGTGACGATAACCCTGTGTTTGATCGTGGTGTCTTCGAAGCCAAGGGGGAGTTCGTGATTCGCTACCTCAGCACTGACGTGGAAGACGACTATCTTTCGAACGCAATCAAGGCGATGAGCATCAAGATGACCAACGACGCAACAAGTCTGGAGTTTATCGCTACCAAGGTGCGCTTCCGTGAACTTGAGAAGTCGAGCGACCGCGACGAGATCGTGACGCAGACGGTGAGCTTCTACTGCGAGTTCGATACGACGGCAGGTAAAGCAATCCAAGCTGTGCTCAAGAACCCTCGCGCATCGTACGCAGCTGCGTAGATCTCTATTGACCAATGATATGCCCCTTGCTTAAATAGGGGCATATTTAATTGGAGAATTTATGGGACTAAATATTGTTGTTGATCGTAGGGTTGATCTTTCTGACTTTGGGCAAGGATGGGACGGTTGCTACCTTCTCGTTCGTGCTATGAACAGTGATCAGTTGAACGAATACCAAGAAAAGATTCTCGGCGTAGCGCAGGACGACACAGCGAGCACATTGATGGACGAGAAGCTCACTGAACTGATAATCGGTGGCAAGATCATGAATACTGACGAAGGGACCGGTAAAACGAAGGCATTGATGTTCGATGTGGAGGACATACCTGATGTAATTGCGGCGCTCGGTTTAACGTTCAAGCAGCGTGCCCTCATGGTGAGTGCTGGTACCTACGGTTTAAAAGGGGTGAACTAGACGATCTCCGAAGATCGTACGAAGACTTCATAGTGCGTGATCTGGCGCAAGATGTTCCGGCTGATGTGCAGCTATCTGTATTCAAGTTCAGGTACAGGGAGCGCTTCGGCTTGTCTGTAAGCCAGATGGCGTCAGAACCATGGGAAGCGATTTGGGAAGCGGACGTAATCTGGTCGTTGGATAGAAAACGCGAACAGTTAGAAGAACAGAGACGATTAAACAGCCGAAATTAGCGGCTGTTCTTTGTATGGTCGTATCATTGTCTGCGTGTTAGGTTAGAGATAGAAAGGCAGCGCCAATAACAGTAGCTGTCGGAGTTTTAATACCGCGTGGCAAACAAGATCAATATCGTCATATCTGCAGACGGAAAATCAGCTCGACACGAGTTCGACATGACTGGCAAGTCCGTTGATGGTTTAACGGACAGTACGGATAAAAACGCCAAATCCTCAAAGGCTATGGGGATGGCTGCTGCCGCTGCGAAGGTAGCTATCGTCGCTACTGGGGTGGCTGCGGTGGCCGCTGCGAAGTATGCCATTACAAGCGCGGCTGACTACGAGCAGTCGCTCAACATCTTCGCTTCGGTAGCCGGTGCAACTGCCGAACAGATGAAACTTGTTGCGGCACAGTCACGGGCGCTTGGTAAGGATATTTCTCTACCAGGAGTCAGTGCTGCCGATGCAGCCTTGGCGATGACGGAACTCGCGAAGGCCGGCTTGTCTGTCAACGATTCGATGGCTGCCTCCAAAGGTGTTCTGTCACTGGCTAAAGCTGGACAGATGGAGACTGCTCAGGCTGCTGAGATTGCTGGCAACGCCCTCATGGCGTTTGGACTCAAAGGTGAAGAAGCGAACCGTGTTGCGGATCTCCTCGCTGCCGCTGCCAATGCATCAAGTGCTGGGGTCCATGATTTAGGAATTTCTCTCAGCCAGGCGAGTGCGGTTGCGGCGATGACCAAGCGTCCGGTCGAGGATGTCGTGACTCAACTCAGTCTCATGGCGAACGCAGGCCTGAAGGGTTCTGACGCTGGTACATCCGTGAAATCAATGTTGATGGCGTTGATCTCGCCGTCGAGCACTGCGGCCGGTGCGATGAAAGAAATCGGGTTCAACGCCTACACCGCAGGCGGACAACTCAAATCGACACGCGAAATCATCCAGGACATGACCAAGGCACTCAACGGAAAGACTGATGCGCAGAAGAACAGCTTGATGGCGGACATCTTCGGTAGCGATGGCATCAGGGCTGCGTCGATTGTCATGAAGGATGGTGTCGAGGGGTACGACAAGATGCGGAAGGCAGTCACCAAACAAGGTGCCTCTGCGGATCTTGCTGCCGCCCAAAACGCAGGATTCAAGGGTGCCCTAGATGCACTGAAGAGTTCAGTCGAGACTGTGGGTATCGATCTCGGCATGAAGATGCTTCCCGCATTAACCGGCGCGGTTACCTACATCGGAAACAAGGTTGAACCGACCTTCAACAGTTTAGTTGGCACCTCCGAGCGGATCTGGAAAGTACTGAGTAAGGTCGGAACAGAAGTCGCAACATACTTGAGTCCGAAACTGTCCGCGCTCTGGTCGACAGTAAATACCAGTCTTATTCCATCGTTCGTAAAGTTCTGGGATGCAATACAACCGCTCCTCCCAGTCATCGGTACGGTACTCGTGGTCGCGTTCGGACTCCTTCTTGACAGCGTGAATCTAGTGGTAGCCGCCTTTTCTGGCGTCATCTCGTTCGTGGCTGGTCTGGTGACTGCATTCAATGATGGCAATCCGATCGTCGTAGGCTTAGCTCTCGCCTTTGGATCGCTGGCTCTTGCAATGGGATTCAACGCAGTCTTCGGTGCACTGACTGCCGGGTTCGCAACTCTGACAACCACCACTATTCCAGGTGCGGTCCTATCCATCACTGGACTGAAAACCCTTATTACTACGCCGATCATCATGCCTGCGATCGCTATCGCTGCTGCCCTTATTGCGATTCAGCAAGTCGCAAATGCGTATGACCAAATGAAATCGGCAATCGAAGAGAAAGATCGATCAATCCGCAACACTCTCGCCATTACGATGCAACAGATCGATCGCAATGCCCGAATCCAGGCCGATCATGTGACATCGCTTGAGGGGAAGGCGAAGTCGCAGGACCTTACGAACAAGATGATCCGTTTAGACCAGGCGGCGGGGTTAGCCCCTAACGGTGGACGCGCGATCGGTTCGGTATACGCACCTGGTGGTCGCACGCTCGTCGGTGAGCACGGTCCGGAATATGTTGACCTCCCTCAGGGATCGAAAGTCACGCAGGCCTACCGCACCAGAAATGAGCTGTCATCAGGTGGTGGCGCTCAAACAAGTCCCGCAGGTCACAGCGTTTATATCAAGGAAGTTCACAACCACAACGATGTGGATGTTGATCGCATGATCCGAAGCATTGGCTTCAAGTTGGCTACAGCATGAAAGTAACACTCAACAATTTCGCACTCAATGACGCGAGCAACTACACATACCTCGATTCGATTACAGGACTTGATATTCCACCGATTCGCACGTCGAGCGGAAACAGTAGTGGGCAATCAGGTGGATACATCGGCCCACAGCTCTACGGCATGAGGCCCATCACTCTTCCAGGACGAATTTTCAGCGCTGACAAAGTAGTCCACGAAACTCGACGCAAACAACTGCAGGCTGCTCTGAGCACTGGTGACGTGGAGATGCGAGTCACCACAGATGGCGGAAACTGTTACATCATCTACTGCAAGCTGATTGACTTCGACATGCCGATCTCGCGGATCGTGGATAAGTCTTCGTTCAACATCGAGCTGATGGCACCTGACGCGGTGATCTACGACGATTCAATCAGCGGATTAAACAAGACACCGTTGCACCGTTTCGTCTCTGGTGGCCTGACGTGGCCTCTGAGTTGGCCGTTGGTATGGGCACCAGGTTCCCAACCGACGATCATCAACAACACCGGCACGGTCGTCTTGTTCCCCGTGATCACTCTGACAGGTTCGATGAGCAGCCCGACAATCACCAACCAGACCACTGGTCAGTCCTTCACCATGCCGGGGTTCACGACAGGACCGACCGACGTTGTAGTGATCGATATGCGCGCTCACACCGTGCTGTTGAACGGTGAGAACGTACTCGGACTGACAGCGGAGAAGCCGGCAATCGCGTTGATAACTGGCAATAACCAGCTGTTCCTCCGTACGTCCAGCGGCTCGGACACCGTTGTTGGCGAGGTGAGTTGGAAGCCAGGGGTCATGGGGATTTAGCCGATGCTCTTGTCAAATAAGCGATACGAGATTGAGCTGTGGGATATGTCTGGTCACATGTTGGCCGACATCAGCCACATGGCACGGGACCGCGAGTTCACACTTGAACGCAATGAAGCTGAGACGCTTCAGTTTTCACTGGATCTAAACGAGTTCCAAGCATTTGCGCGTTCGATCAACACTCACCCGCGCAATCTCATTCAGGTCTATCAAACCGATGTGAAGGTCAAGCGCGACGGTCAGTACTTGTTCGGAACACAAATCGTCGATATGCCAGTCACTCTCGGCGAAGAGTCCAGCACCATCGCTGTGACCTGCAAGGGCTACCTCAACCTGTTTAAGGATCGGTACATCACGAAGAACTACGTAGCTACTGATGCCGCGATGATTGCCCGCGACATGATCACCTACGTCCAAAGCCTTCCGTACGGCAACGTCGGGGTGTTGATGCTGCCGTTTCCATACCTCACCAGCAAGTTCCGTGACCGCACCTACAGCCTGTCGAATGTGAAGACGAGCCTTCAAAACCTCACTGAACTGATCGATGGTCGCTTCGATTTCGCCTTCACCTGGGACAAGAAGTTTCAGACCTACGAGCGTCTGGGCGCTGTACGCGCTGATCTACCACTGACCTACGGGGGAGTGGGAAGCAACATCAAGTCTGTCGTCGTTCCCAGAAGTGGCACTAGCCTGTTTAACCGTGTGATCGGGCTGGGATCAGGATTCGGTGACGACCAGCTGAGAAGCACGAAAGACGATGTTCAAAGTCAGATGGCCTACTACCTCCGTGAGGACATCAAGCAATTCAACAGCGTGGAGATCCAGACGACCCTCGATCAGAACACGTCGGCTGCCCTCGCGCTCGAGAAAGACATCCTGGAGATACCTGAGGTCGTCGTCACGAGCGCAGTCTTCGAAGGGAAACCGTTCGTATCAATCGGAGACCGGTTCCCTCTTGCGATCCTCGGTCATCCGCTGCTCGATGACATTGCCGGCCAATACCAGGTAGAGCAACTCACTGTGAGACTCGATGAGAACGACTTCGAGCAGATCACCCTTAAGTTCGACAACTACAGGGAGCTGGCATGAGTCGCATAGATCGACTTCCAGAGAACATCCTGTACGAGAAGATCACTCGACTCGACGCCGATGTCACCGAGTTCAAGAATCGTCAGTTCGTGAGCGGTAAGTCAGGTGTACTCGGATACCTTAGTCAGACAACGAACACGTGGGACTACGCGCAGACCGTCAATTCCGGCAGTACGAGCCACACCATCCTTCTCGATTTTCTGCTGCTCTACACGGGCGACGGATCGCAGGATTACCCGATGATCAACCCGTTCATTGATGTGTTCTGCGGATCGCCAGTCGAAGCAAACCGACTTAGGCCCGGAAAGTCCACCTACGTCAACGGGGCGAACTCTGTCTACATGATGCGTTGGATGGCCAGAGACAAGGAATCGACGGGGAGGCCCTTGCTAACCGATCCACTCAAGCTTCAGTGGGTCACTGGGTTTGCCGTGACTGGAAGCGTTCCGTTCTACGTCAAGTTCTACGCGAGCGGAACGAGTGCTGGCACAACACAACTGACAGCGAGGATTTCGTAGATGAGCCGTCTGGACTCTCTTCCAGACGAACGACTGAGCGCGACCCTCGACAAGGTATCCGCTACTCTCCACGACTTGAAGACCTCGGCTCAGATTGCCGGAAGTGCTTCTCTTCAAGGGGTTCCATTCGATTCGGGTGCAGCATACGACTGGTCAGGCAAGCTCAACCAAGATCCACAAGCGCCGTCCGGATACGGGGCACTGTCGCTTGAAGTGACGCTGACTGCGGCGAACATGGACAACCTCTTCGGGCAGCTCTACGCATATCTCTATGTCGGAACTTCGACCAACTGGTACCGACCTAGTAACTACATCTACGATGTCGGGCTGTTCAACCCGGCAATCAAGCCGTGGCTTTGCAACGTGACGGATGGATCTGTGCCCGTTGCGAATCGCAAGCAGAAGCGGTGGTTGGTCTATCTCAACGGCGACACAACGAAGACCGTCTACCTGAAGTTCTACGGCAACGTCAGCGACAGTGCGTCGATCTCGATACAGGTGTTGTCATGACGCGAATCGATCGACTTCCTGAGGAGTATCTGTTCACCCGGATCATCGACCTCGACCGGGAGTTTCAAGAGTTGCGAACCAGCGTGCAGTGGCTCGGCAGTTCGAGCGTTCGGAGCTACCCGATCTTCACGACGTCAACCTATGACATCGTGGTCTCGTCGGTCGGAACGGGCAACCGGATCATCGAGTTGACCTTCACGCCAGCTGATCGCAAGACCGATCGTATGGGGATGGTCTACAGCATGGCTTACACGAAAGTAATCAGCAATGATTCGGTCGGTGAGTTCGTCGAGTGGTTAAAACCTGTAAACGGAATACAGAAGATTCGTCTATATCTAAACGGGAGCGATTTCAGTCCGACAGTGACTGCTTCCTACAAGTTCTATCTCACCGCAAATGGGGCTGGTTCATTTACTGCAAGCTTAGTATGATAAAGAAAGAAGGGTATTAAAGGCATGGCGAAACTACTAATCAATCCAGCGGCAGGAGGAAACTCAGACTACTACGGGACATTCATCAACACGACGAACTTCTTTACAGGGAATGTCTTCAAGGGATTAAACGTCACACAGACGGCATCAGCGAGTATGGCTGTGGTCGTCAACCCAGGCAGCGGACTGATCCGGGAGGGTACGTTCCCAGGTCAGATCGGCTACCACGTTGCGATAGATACCGTTGGGGGAGAAACAGTTACGATCGCAACGGCCAATGTGAGCAATCCTCGAATCGATGCGATCGTCGGCTACATTGATAAGTCAGTGACAGTGCCAAGTGGAACGAACAACACCAACATCTACAAACTCGCTGCGGTGGCTGGAACTCCAGGTGTATCACCTGTCGCGCCGACAGATGCGCAGATCAAGGCCGCTATCGGGGCAGCGAATCCTTACGATACCTATGCAACGGTGCTAGTTGGTACCAGCGTATCGCAAGTTGCCACTTCGAATATTACCGACCGGAGGAACACTGCGATCGGTGGGATTGCAGCGAGTATTCCGGATTATTCAATACCCGTCACGTCGCTCGCGTCTGCAAGAGACGTGCTATATAACTCGACCGATACTTCGACATTCAGCGTGGCGACTCCTGGTTCCTTTGTTACATTTGGTCCGAATTTGACTTTTACGACGCCGCGAGACAAGACTGAGGTAGAGATAAAAGTATTTCTTCCGAAGGTTACCGTTGGTGGCACATTGCAAGCCGACTGGCGTCTCTATGACAGCACTGGTTCAGTCGAAATCCTAAGTACGACATCTACTACAACAAACATCGGGTCGGGGGCTTGGTTTCCGAACGGAATACGTTTAGAGACGACCTATCAATATGCTGTTGCTGGAACGTACACAATTAATGTTCAGCAGAATGCCAGTGGGGTTAACAATCCGAGCTATCAGTCCAGGAAGTTGTATCAAGTTAAGTTGAATCGCTTCTACAGCTGATTATCCTAGGATTAGAGCTTGAATGAATGACCAAGAAAAGATTAACCGACTTGTCACCGATGTAGCTGTCATTAAGACAGTAATTAAGCATTCAGACGAACGGCACGCCGAGATGGTCGAGAACGACCGTCGGATTATTGAGCGCCTAGACAGCCTGGCGGTCGTCAAGACTGAGGACTTCACTGCGTATAAGAAACAAGTGGAGGATACGTATGTCCCGCGCACGGAGTTGGCAGGCCTGCTCAAAGCGTGGAGCATCGCAACCAATTGGATTACCAGGGTGCTCGTGCTCAGCCTGGTCGGCCTGGCTCTTTGGGGAGCAGTTCAGAGCCAGGACATGACGGAGATAATCAGGATAGATAGGAGGTGACATGGCTAGATTCTTAACGCCAGTTTCGGATCGGATCACGCAACAGTTCGGCGAGAACCCCGACTACTACAGGTCGCTTGGGCAACTGGGTCATACGGGCATTGATTACGGATGCTCTCTAGGAACTGCTGTACGGGCGACTGGCGACGGAAGAGTTAGTTTCGCAGGACCAGGAGCAAATCATGGTGGGTTCCTGTCAGTAGCCGGAAACGCGATTCTTCTCGACCACGGCGACATTTACAGCGCTTACTCACACCTGAGTCGGTTCGCAGTGAGCCAGGGTCAGCAAGTGAGTCAAGGACAGGTAATCGGATACTCGGGAAACACCGGCCAAGTCACAGGTCCTCACCTACATTTCGAATTCTGGGGTAAGCCGACGAACTGGCAGAACGGATGGTCTGGCCGTTTGAATCCAAACAACTATTTAAGTTCCGCAATAGCGGGAGGAGGTGAAGTTATGAACTATGACGATGGAGTAGCACTGTATCGAACTGGATTGCACCGCGAACCTGAAAATGATTCAGCAGCGCGAAGTATGGTGGGGATGACGCCGCGATCTGCCATGGATAACTTCCGAGGCAGTGAGGAGTGGTTGAATCAAAATCACAAGATCGTGTACTTCGATCAAGTCAACGCTCAGCTGCAGGAAGCGAACGCAAGAATCGCTCAACTAATTCAACGACCGGATGTCTCTCCAGAGCTGACTGCCCAACTGGAAAAACTTCGAGATGAGAATGAAATTGCGTTGGAGAAAAACAGTGAACTTGAAAAACGGAAGATGGAACTCGAAAGCGTGCAGCGCGCAGACAAAGAAGCAGGCGAATCGCTCCTACGCAGGCTTGGGCAGTTCGTCAGCAAATACATACCAGGATTGAAATAAGGAGGTGAACATGAACCATACATACGATCAACCAACATCAGCCCCAACATCGAAAGTAGCAGCAGCCGGAATCGGTGGATCTGTCGCAATCGTACTCATCTGGCTTGCCGGACAGTTCGGTGTCGAACTCAGTGCGGAGGTTGCATCTGCAATCACAGCGATCGTCGCGTTTGCGGCTGGATACTTCAAACGAAGCAGCACTAATTAGCTCTCAAAAGCATTTTGCGTCGCGCCTGACACGTGTTGTCAGGCGCTTTTGATATGTAAGTCCTGCGAGTTGCGCGGCGTCTCCTGCAAGCTCTGATACGCTCGGACTCACTGAATAAGTCTGTTGTTCAATTCCTAAGGGGGAACCAAAGTGGCTGAACGCATCATCAAGCAACTGATCGATGATCTCGATGGGAAGGATATTCAGGATGGCTTCGGTCAGAAGGTCGAATTCTCCTACCAGGGAACCGATTACACGATCGACCTGCGTGACTCGAATGTGGACAAGCTGGAGAAGGCACTCAAGCCTTACATCGAAGCTGCACAGAAGGTCGGCGTAGCCCGCAAGACCCGCAAGGGAAGCGGAACACCCAATGCCGCAAGTGGTTCCGGTCGTTCAAAGGAACAGCTTCAGGCGATTCGTGACTGGGCTGTGAAGAATGGCTTCGAGGTTGCACCCCGTGGGCGTATCAAGGCTGAAGTGATCGACGCCTTCGACGCAGCACACTAGCGTCTCTGCACCACTTCTCCGCCGCTATATGTGGTGGCATCAGACTCCCCTGGCTGAAATCTGGTTGGGGGAGTCTTTTTGTCTGCTCACCCCTGTTAATCCGTGGAGGATCGGCGGGGTAGGGGAGTGCTACTGGAGTTTGTCACCCCTGGAGAACGCCTTTCAGCGTGACGGGTAGGGGAGTGCCGGAGTGAGCGTGATTGTCGTGGGCACTCAGTATGGTGTGTGGATGCCAACTTATGGAGTCTGGAAGTCGAGTCGATACTTCATGATCACTGATCTCGATCCTGCGAAAGAGTCTGACTCGTTGTCCGAGCTTGAGTCATTTGCCCTGCAGCGCAACTGGTATGCACCAGCTCCGGCATTGATCGCCCGACGGAACGGTAGCGCCTGGGTTCCACTTGACTGGGTACGTAAGGATGGACGCGACCCGCTCACACCGGACCAGCCGATCAAGTACCAGGAAGTGCGCGAAGGTAAGCGAGCGTGGGCGAAACATCTTGGTAAGCGGCCTACTGATCTCACGCAGGCATAGCCAAGAAAGACCGAACCCCAGCAACGAAACTGTCTGCTGGGGTTCGGTCGTAGATCGACGTGATGGGGCGTCACCTGATGTCCGTGAAGTCTCTCAAGGTGTCTCGGATTCGGATGAAGTCGTGGTTCGCGAGTGAATCGACTTCACCAGTGATTGCCTGGATGCGTGCGCGAGTCGGAGAGTCGAGATAGTTGTTCGGATCAATCTCATCTCCCATCATGCGGCGCGCTTCGTGTGCGATTTCTCGACACTCGATCATGACGGACTCGGCGTGCATCTCCAGTCGTTCCGCTGCCTCGACCATGGCTTGCAGGTCATTGATTCGATCGGCGTCACCCACGGGTCTCCTCCTGAATCTTCCGGAGCTCTTGGAAGACCCGAACATCCTCCAGCCAGGCCGCCCTGTCTTTGTCGCGTTCAACGCGGTGCTCAAGTTCCTGTTTGAACCACTCGACGAGATCGACTTCGTTTGGGGAGGCAGTACCCGCTTCGATCTTCTCGCAGCACTCCTTGATTACATCCATGATCGGGCGTCCGCCCTCGTTGGTGAAGTTGACGAAGTAGGTCAAGATGGAGTCGTTGATCTGCTGCCATTCAGTGCGCTGTTCATCCATGATGATCATCCCATCCTCAAGGCTCGTAGTGGCTGAAGAACATTCGTGGTCGAAGCAGTTCTGAGTTCGTTCAAGTTGTAGGAGACCTGGAACAATCGCAGAAGTGATTCAGTGCCGTATTGCTCGATCGCTTGACGATGTTTCTCGGCTTCGAAGATCAGCTCTTCGCTGACTCGTGTGATCGTCTGTCCAAGTTTTCTCATCGCAAATGCCTGATCGATGAGGTTGTCGAGGATCTGGACGGGCGGAAGATCTGTCATCACTGCTCCAATCGGCAGGTCGGTCATGGTGAGTGCTGGACGGCTTGGCTGATGCGGAACTGAATGTGCTCCAGGTAGGCGTTCAGGCTGACTAGCATGATCATCGCGAGTGCGGGATTCTCTTCGCGTAGATCGTCTACAGCACTTGCCATCTCGTGCGCATCTTCGACCAGCTTCTCAATCGTGGTAACTGCTTCAGCTTGCAGCGTCATCTTTGATCTCCCGGTTCTGATCGTCGGGCACGTCGTATGTTGAAGTGCCAATGGGTTTGTGCGACTGCTGCGTTGGCATAGTTGGTCTACGACGCTGAACTTCCGCAGCATCGATGGACTCGATACTCCTTCCGTACTTCTGCTCCGAGATTTGGAAGGCGCGTTGGCCGTGCCCGTAGCCGATCGCTTCGGGATAGGTGTGCATCGTGAACGGCCTACTCGTGCCCTCTTTGGTGTTGATTCGGGCAAGGGCGTCGAACGCTTTCAGGTTGACGATCTGTTCTGCAGTGATCGTGCGGTCTGCGAAGTCACGTTGATGGATCTGTGCGCTCTTCGGGCTGGACTGGAAGATAATCTTCGAACGGGCATTCGCTGCAATCGCGTCTTGAGTTGAGGTCGGGAGGCGTTCAACGTACTGAGTTGCTAGGACTAGTCCGAGCTTCTTACGACGGGCGGTGGCAAGCATGTCCTCGAAGTCCGAGTTCAGTCTGCTGAAGTACTGGAACTCATCGATGAACATCAGGTTGAGCTTCTCAGGGGCTGATGCACTTGCAGCTCGCCACAGCGCCGACACGATGAAGCTGCCGATCAACGATGCGACCTGTTCCGATACTCCTGCGAAGTTCACGAACAACAGACGGTTGTTGTTGATCACGTCGAACGGATCGAACGACGACGTTTCTTGAGTAACCAAGTATCGCGACTCGGCAGGCGTCAAGATCTCCCAGAGTCGGTTTTCGAGCGCCTGACTGTCCTTCTCTCGTGTTTCCTTGCTCTTGCCGAGCCAGTCGGTGAGGAACTGCTTGATCGGGCGATCTTTCTGCTTGCCGGCCACATCGCGTGCCCATGCGAGTTCGACTGGGTTACGCGGGTTCGCCATGACCAGGACGTCTGCGAGGGTCGCGTTGGGGACGACTTCGAGTGCGGGAATGATGTGGCTGATCAGTTTTCGTGTGTAGACGCTCTTGTTGTCGGGGTAGATCGCTTCGAGCAAGGTAGTGAGCTGTCCTGCAACTAGACTCGGCGAACCGAGCTTGATGATGTTCAACCCCACCGGGAACTGGTTTCGAGTGAAGTCGATAACGATCACATCATCGAGTCGGTGTGCGGGAACCTGGTTGAGCCCTTTGTTGAGCAGGTTGCCCTCGTACTCGAACACGAAAGCCCCATAGCCCTTGTCGATCGTCTGTCTCAAGAGTCGTTCAGCAAGCGTTGTCTTACCGACTTCAGTTGCCCCACCGATGTACAGGTGAGTGAGCGCTTTCTCCCAGTCCAGTGCGATCGGGCGTTCTACTCCGGGCATCGTGCTGCGACCAAGCACCAGCCCACTTCGAGGAACCCCGTTTGTCGGTGGGCGGTGTTGTGTTGTCCCTCTGACCAACCCTGGAATGTCAGGCACACGAGAACCCATGGGCCAGGCGATGACTCCGCTCAGCTCCTTGGTCGAAAGTTCAGCAGTCATGATCAACGGGGTGCGGGCAAACTCAATTTGATCCGACAGCTTCACCGGATCGACAGGTTTCGTCTTGAAGTAAGCTGCACCCGATTCGCTGGTCAGCGCAGTCACGACATCGTTCACGAGACGCATCGCTCGCTTCTGGTTGGCGGCCTTTGCAGCGATACGCCCCGTTGCCAGGAACATTTGATCAGACTGCTTCGCCCGACGATCACCGATCTCTTCAGGACTAGCAATGGTCTTGCCCATCAAGGCCTGCCAGATGGTGGTGTTGGCACTTGAGACGTTCTCTGTCCCGTGAGCGATTCGTTTCGCGTTGGAGTGGCAGATCACCCACTGCAGTATCAGTTCGTCGCCGTCTTCCACAGCGTCTTGCATCGAACCGAGAAGCCGAGCGCTGTAATCAGATTCGCTCGCCAAGGCCAGAGTTCTTGCCCCGTTGTGCATCTTGATCGAGACGCCGTAGTCGTACTTGTAAGCAACCTTGTCGTCGTACTCCTGGTATCCGATGCCGTCTACCGAAGTTCGCAGCATCTTCATGAGGTACTGCCCTTTCCCCTTCGGAAAACGGATGATGTGCTGAATCCCGTTGGGGGAGACGACAACCTCGAAGACGATGGTCGGTGTGCCATCGAAGGCGTGAGAGCCGGGGAGAAGTGACGTGCCGATCGAGCGGAGAAACGCAGTGACACGTTCTTCCGGAAGCTCAGGCTGGAAGGTGAGGATGAACGAGTCACGCGAAGTGTCGTACGCGCGTTGATGTTTCGAGAAGAAGCCCATCAGGAATCGCCCCTCTCAAGGGGATCTGGTGGGTACAAGACTGGGAGTAGACGTTCGATCATTGTCTACTCCCAGCTTGACACACTCTTGATAATTCGTCACTTGACGAAAGTGACGGCTAGAGACGCAGGTAGAACTTTGCGGCTCGCCATGCGATGACCGAGACGGCGATCGCGATGACCACGGTGATGATCAGGGGAGCTGCTGCTTGGATGACCGGCACCGCGATCGAAAGAGCGATCGCGATGCCGATCATCGACGCGGCAACGGAGGGAAGGCGTTTGATCATGAGTCGTACCTCCTTCGAAAGTACTGGTCGATGATCTCTGCCTCATTGGCGTAGGTTGCGGCTCGCTCCTCGACCTTCTGGACGTACTCGTTGACTGCGCGTCTCTTCAGGCGCTTGTCGAAGAAGGCGAGGGCGAGGAGTACCAGCCAGATCGGGATTCCTAGGTGTACGAGGCACGGACGTTAGTTACGCGATGCCGGCGGTAAGCGGCAGGCGGTCGTCCTCCGCGTGTTGAATGCGGTCGGTGGTAATTATAGTGAACATTCCAGATTTCGACGGCAGTGCGCCGCTCGGCTTCGCTGGTGTACTCGCGGGAGTACAGCAGTTCTTCGGCGAGGATACGGTTGTAGCGTTCGACCTTCCCGTTATGTTTCGGGGTGTACGGCTTGATGCGGTAGTGCCGCGTTTCTCGCAGTGAAGATGTGAAATCTGCTGCCCTGTAGCATGATCCGTTGTCCGTGATCACGCGCTCGATACGGGTGATGCCGTGGGCGGCGAAGAAGAATCGGGCGTTGTTCATGAAATCGATGGCTGTTGCTGCGGTTTCGTTGTCGCGGGCCTCGGTGTACGCCAGGCGGGTGTTGCCGTCGATCGCGGAATGCAGGTAGGTGTAACCGACACGGGCCTGCTTGTTCTTCGTTTTCCGGCGTTGGGATCGTTTGGCCTTGTCGGAGCCGCGGCCGTGGGCACGCCACCCGCCGCCGTCCGGGATCTTCCCGACTTTCTTGACGTCGACGTGGACCATCTGACCAGGTCGCTTGGCGGCGATGACCTGGGGTTTTCGGTTGGTTTCGCCGTTCGGGTCGATGAACCGGCGACGGTGCAATCCCAGGTTCCGCAGGATTTTCGTGACTGTTCGACGAGCAATGACGATGCCGTCGGTACGCAGTTCGAACGTGATGCGCGAGGCCGACCATTTCCGGGTCCGGCGCATCGCTTCGATCTCGGCCACGACCTCCGTTGCTGTGGCAGTCGGGTGATGTTTCGGTGCGCTGGACCGGTCCTGAATTCCCAGGTCACCGTATTTGCGATACCGGTTGACCCACTTGGAGGCGCATTGGCGGGAGATACCCATTTCGGCGGCTACGTGGGCGATCGGACGACTCTGGCACCGCTCGATCAGGCGGCGTCTTCCTTCAACAGTAAGTGGGGCATTACGGTGTGTCACAGGGCTGGTCCTTTTTGGTCGAGAACGGTTGTGTCGCAACTCCCATTCTTACGCCGAGGACCAGCCCGTCCCCTTCAGTCCCGCGTCAGCAACGTCCATACCCACAACACCTAGGATGAACAGAAATGCAAGTGCGCTTAACAGCTCCATGATTTACCCTTCGGGGCTTCAGTATCTTCCGATGTTCATTCGGCGACTCTCGGTTGAGTGGATCTGAATCGAGAGTTACGCGGCAGATGCCACCTGAGACGTGAAGTAAAGTCGCCACACTTACGGGGACAGGCAGCGTCTCCTGTCCCCGTAAGTGGTCCTGCGACCTAATGGCGATATTTCATCGCGTTCGGAGTGCGGAGTACGTACTCATCAAGTGCGCGATTCATAGCGATCATGCTGCGTACGTACTCCATGCGATCGGCGTCTTGATCGAGCAGACGGCGATCGTGGACTGAGAGTGGCGCGGGTTGAACTGTGGTTTCGCGCCGACTATCAGGTTGAGACTTGTTGCGCTGGAAGGCCCACCAGAACATGCCAGCAAACCAGACTGCGATGACTGCCGCTGCAATGATCATTTCCATGGTCACTGCCCCATCATGCGTCGGCGCTGGCGCTCGGTGACGTTTGACGCGAATGCCGTCACGAAACCGTGAACAATGGCATTGCCAACCTCGTCATTGCCTACTCGTGCACGTCCGGCCTCGGAAATATTGAGAGCCCAGTGCAAGTTGTCCGTGCTGGCCATGTACTCGAAGGCGTTAGCTTCTTGTTCCAGTGCCACCCGAAGTGCGTACTGTTCCAACAGCCCGCTCGGTGATGTGGTGCTGACTTCGGTCGGTGTCCCGTTGTACTCACCGCGAGTAAGTTGCTTCTTCACTTGAATCTCCTTGTGGGAGTTGAGGCACCGCCACAAGTGGCGCGGTGCGAAGCGGTTGGAAGCGACGTTCAAACCGCCTGTATCGAACTGCGGTTGAAGGCGCTTCCTGTGTGGAGTTTTCAATCTGCGTCGATCCGTTGGCTTGCGATCTGGAATGAACGTAACAGCTGTGAAGTTCGTCGTCAACGAGAAAGTTCAGCATCGAACGGCAAATCTGACACGCGGCATATAGCTTGCGCCGACAAGTGACGTACGCTACGGGCATGACTGATCGCTCAGACGTTCCTCGGGATGCTGCAATGACTGCAAGCGCACGAACCAAGCGTCGGCGGACGCGGAACTTCATCCTTGACGCGCTTGGTGAGCAGAGGTGGGATGACCGCAAGATGTTTACCGTGATCAATGTGGCGAAGGCGGCAGGCATCAGCACTCCGACCTTCTATAGCTACTTCCACGGGCTTGACGAAGCTGTGAGGGCCTACTTGCTTCGCCTTATTGCTCCGAGTGAAGTGGTCCACGAAGAGCCGCCGCAGGAATTTCATGAATCCTGGCAAAGGTTGAGAGTGATGTCCGCGGACGCGATTTCACTACTGACAACGTCGGATGCTGCGCCTAGTGCATTTGATCAATCCATCGAAAGTCATCGCGTACCAGACGATTTGGAGTTTTCCGCACCCAATGTTCTCAGGGATCGGCTGTTCTACGCCATTCTGATCGGCTATCGGGTTAGTGTCGAACTAGATGTTCGGTTTCCGTTGGCGCGCGTAGACGTGACTGCCGGACTCTTCGTGAAAGAGGCAATCGATGTTGTAGAGCGATACCTGAATTCGGTTCTAGACAACGAAGATCAAGTAGCAATCAACTACCACGTATACGGCGCAATCTATGCCCGCCGCATCTTGAACTTTACTGACGAAGAGGATGGTTGGGCCACTGCTAGGAAGGCCGCTGATGCTCTCACTGAGTACCTGACCGCTAAGTACCCTACGCCTTCCATTCAATCTGAATCAGTTCAGGATCAAACCTCCACTTAGACTTGTACTTTGGGTACTTGTAACCCGACACGCGAGGGAGGGGGTGGACAGAGATCCGATCAATGAGTAGAAACAACAGTGAACGCTGCCATTCAAGTGTCTCGTTCTCCCACCGTTCACGGAGGTCGCCGCTTACGTCTGTCGTGTTGACTGCCTCGCTCACTAACTCGGCATCAATTTGCTTGGTGATGAGCGCTAAGTCGTTGTCTGCCTGCGTCTTTGCGCGTTCGAACTGCTCGCGTGTGAGAAGTTTGTTGACGTAGTAGTCATCCGTGATCTCGTTGATTGACGATTCTAAGGCTCGCTGTTGGTCGTTCAGTGTCTTCAACGTGTCTGCGCTCGTCTTGTGTTTGTGGAGTGTCGTAGCGAGCTCGGGTGAGTTGAGACGGAACATAATTGAGTCCACAACCAGGTCGATGATCGGCTCGACCATTCGCGAAACCTTCCCGCATCCGTGCTGGCGACCCGTTTGGTTGTCAGTCTTTCCACACGCGGCCGTGGTCTTGTACGACCCGTCTCTTTGCTGCTTGCTTTTGTGGAACATCTTCTCGCCACAGGCCCCGCAGATGAGGAACCCTTTCAATAGATGCTTGCGCGCCCGTCCGGGATGAGGTGACTTCCTTCGGCTGATGTCGATCGCAAGCTTGAGGTTCGCCCACTCGTCTGGGCTGAGGATTGCAGGTGACTGGGCGGGATACTCGACACCCTTGTGCAGCACGATCCCTGCATTGATCGGTCGGATCAAGACGTTGCGAACCTTGAGTGAGTTCCAGTCCTTGCCGTGGGTTGTTCGGATTCCTCGTTGATTCAAGCTGACTGCAATCGACCACCATGACCGCCCGACGACGAACCTCTCGTACATGTCACGGATGATGGCGGCCTCGCTCTCGCGGATAGCTTTGCGCTGAGGCTCGAAGCCGAAGGGGCGTTGCCCTCCGAGGTACTTGCCATCCTTGGCGGCTTGCAACTTGGCGGTCTGCTGGCGCTCGATCATGTGTTCGACTTCGTACCGGGCCGCCGCACCGATGATCCGGGCGTTGAAACGGCCTGAGGGTGTGGACAGGTCAATGTGGCCGGCAAGAACGGTGTGGGTCGTCACACGATGGATCTCGGATACGTCGACATATTCCTCGAGTTCGACGGGAGATCTCTGCAAGCGGTCCTGGTGGTATGCCAGAACCGTCCCGACAGCGCCTGTCCTCATCAGCTCCAGCAACTGTTTGTAGCCGGGCCTGGGCTTTCCGGAGTACGCGCTGATGTCGTTGTCTACGAGTACGTGCTGAACCGAGAGGCCGAGGCGATCGGCCATTACGCGGCAGTCTGATTGCTGGCGTTCGACTCCAGCGCTTTTGCCTGTTTTATCGCTACTGATTCGGCAGTAGATTGCCGCGAAGGTGTTGGGAGAGTTGGTAATTCGGTCTTGCATCTGTACCCCTTATTGTATCAACGTGTGGGGCATTTCACAATCTTTCGACGAATGTGCCGAGATCGGGGTGAAGGTGCTCGAAGCGCTACGCACACCACTCGAAGACGGGGAAGTGCGAATCGCCCGGCGGGACGGAGTTGCTCGGTACCCGGCGCGGTTCCAGCTGATCCTGGCCGCGAATCCGTGCCCATGCGCGCCGCCGCGAGACGCGGACTGCGTCTGCGCACCCGCGGCGCGTCGCCGTTACCTGGGGAAATTGTCTGGCCCGTTGTTGGACCGAGTCGACATCAGGGTCCGGATGCAGGCGGTAGCAACCGGAGCGCTGATCGACGAAGTGGGGGAAAGCACCAGCGATGTTCGTGCGCGCGTGGCGGCAGCTCGAGACACTGCAGCCCAGCGGTGGAGTGAGTACGGGTGGCGGACCAACGCGGAGGTGCCAGGGCCGGCGTTGAGACAGAAGTTCAGACTCTCGCGTGCAGCGCTGGCGCCGGTGGAACGGGCGCTGCGTAAAGGTGTCATCACTGCTCGTGGGGCGGACCGAGCGTTGCGGGTTGCCTGGAGTGTCGCCGATCTGGCAGGTGAGGCGATGCCCGGACCAGACCAAGTTGTCACCGCACTCGACTTCCGAGACAGGGGATTCCAATGACTGCGCACGATCCGCGACTACTCGCTTGGGCATATCTGTCCCGCGTCGTGCAGGGCCCAAGCGCGTATATGTCCATGTTGATCGACGAGCTCGGGGTCGAAGAAACTGCGAGGGCGGTCCGCAACGGCGATCTGCCACCCGCGATCGAGGAGAAGACACGAGCCCGCGCTCACATCGACACAGCCCAACGAGACCTCGACCTGATGGAGGCGATGGGTGGCAGGCTCGTAACACCGAACTGCGCCGATTGGCCGGCGTGGCGAATGCTTTCCTTCGACGGACTCGATGCCTCCGGGGGTGAGACGGCGCCATTTGTGTTGTGGGTGTTGGGGTCCGGGGATTTGGTTGATCTGACCGAGAGGTCGGTTGGGATTGTCGGCACGCGAGCATCTACTGCGTACGGCGAACACGTGACGGCAGAGATTGCCGGTGACCTGGCTGTCGACGGATGGACCGTGATTTCCGGGGCGGCCTTCGGTATCGACGGGGCCGCGCACCGCGCTGCATTGGGCGTAGGTGGAACCACACTGGCTGTCTTGGCCTGTGGCGTGGATCGAGCGTATCCGTCAGGGCATGCGCGACTACTCAAACAGATAGCGAGTTCGGGTGCAGTGATAAGTGAATATCCACCGGGCACAACACCTGCAAAGTTCCGGTTTCTGGCAAGGAATCGACTGGTAGCTGCGTTGTCGGACGGAGTAGTGGTGGTCGAGGCGGGTTGGCGCAGTGGTGCACGCAATACCGCCAATTGGGCTCGGAAGTTAGGCCGTCCCGTGATGGCGGTGCCCGGACCGGTTACCTCGGCATCGTCGACCGGATGTCACCGGATGATCCGCGAAGGTGAAGCGCAACTCGTTTCCAATGCCGTGGATGTAGTCGAAGCGTCAGGCCCATTTGGTGTCGGGGATTCCGCGGAGGATGCGGCCGCGACGCGTGACATCGACGCATTGCGAGGCAATTCTCGATTGGTATACGAAGCATTGCCGGGAACGGGGTCTCGCAGTACGCGTGAGTTGTCCGAGGAATCGGGATTGCTCATAGCTCAGGTTCGTGCCACTCTTCCTCTGCTCGAACTGGAGGGATTTGCAAGTTCTGATTCCAGTGGTTGGTTTCGGACGCGGTAGTACGTGAACTACTTCTGCGCCCGTCAGACCATGCGTGGCGATGCTCACTAATCGTTTGTGAAGACCGTGAATCGTCAATACCCGCAGCGCATCGAAAATGGCACGTCAGGGCTATCTTTCACGAATTTGCTCGACTGTGTGCAATGTAATTCTCGATGCTTTCGCCGACCCGACCTGCAAGTTCGACGGGTCTCAGGAAAGCCTCAGGTCAATGTGCGTGGAAGTCCGATTAGTCTGGATCACGATGACGGCGGGCATTGATTGACACCCGGCATCCGAGGGATGAATGTGCAGAATTTTCAGGGTCGTGTTCGGTCGAGGCAATGCCGCTAACCCGCTGCTAATTCGGACCATTGAGTCTGTTCGGAAACGGTGAAGGCTTTCGAACTTCTTTTGTTCATCAACGCTCTATCTGTGTATTGTGAAGGAGAATTGAATCGATCATTGAAAGAGGAGTGCAATGGCTGAGAAGCTGATTCGGCAACTCATCGACGACCTTGATGGTAAGCCGATTGACGATGGATTCGGTGATCGAATTGAGTTCTCTTACCAGGGAACGGATTACGTGATCGATCTGCGCGCCACCAATGCAGAGAAGTTCGACGCTGCGGTGAAGCCGTTCGTGGAGGCTGCTGCGAAGGTGAGCGGGAAGCGCGGCAAGAAGGCTCAGGCTGCATCTCCGCAGGCCACATCAGGTTCCGGACGCTCCAAGGAGACGCTCCAGGCCATCCGTGACTGGGCAGGTAAGAACGGTTACGAAGTTGCTCCGCGTGGGCGTATCAAAGCGGAAATCATCGACGCTTTCGACGCTGCACACTAGATTGAATTAAATACACCTCTGGCTCTCGGCGAACTCGCCGGGAGCCAGAGGTGTATTTTACTGTTGCTTTGCCGAGTTCTCGGACAGCTTTGTCCGACAGGTCGTCCGTGTGAAGCTGATCAGATAATTCGTCTAAACAGCACCGAATTTACCCAGCAGATTGGTCGGTTTCTTTCGCTCTGCACAAAGGTCGACAGAGCGCTATGTGGAGTCGCCGGCGAGGTATTTCGCCCTCGTGCTGCAATTGTCGTGTACATTAGTTAGGTAACACTAACTTTCGGAAGGATCTTTCTGTGGCCAAGCCGACAACTGCATTGACGGTTCTGCGGACCGAACAATTGACCCCCCATATGGTACGAGTGTTTCTCGGGGGACCAGGCTTCGAGTCGTTCACTCCCAGCGAATACAGCGATTCCTATGTAAAGATCGAATTCGGCACTCCTGATCAGCCGACACTGCGCACCTACACGATTCGTTCGTACGATCTTGATGCCAAAGAGATTGCAATCGATTTTGTCGTCCACGGCGACATGGGTGTCGCAGGTCCGTGGGCCGCGTCAGTTCAGCCGGGCGCTGAGATTACTCTGCGGGGACCCGGTGGCGCGTTTTCGCCGTCACCAACCGCTGATTGGTATCTCTTCGTCGGAGACGAGACCGCAATACCCGCTATTTCCGCGTCGATAGCGCGATTGGCGCCGAATGCGGTCGGCTACGCCGTCGTCGAGGTCGGGGGACCGGAAGACGAAATCGCGCTCGATGCCCCAGAAGGTATTGCCGTGACCTGGCTGCATCGCGGGGCATCGTCCGACGCGGTCGGCGAAGAATTGGCGGGCGACAACGCTCCGGTTGTCGCCGCGGTCAAGGCGCTCGAGTGGTTGCCGGGCGAACCGCACGTGTTCATTCACGGTGAAGCGCAAGCCGTCATGCACAACCTCCGGCCGTACATTCGCAAGGAACGAAATGTCCCGGCGTCGGCTGCTTCTATTTCCGGCTATTGGCGTCGTGGTCGCACCGAAGAGGGCTTCCGGGTCTGGAAGTCCGAACTCGCTGCGGCCGAAAACTAACTCGCGGCGGCCGTGCCGCGAGTCAGCAACACGAGCGCAACGGCCGCGAGAACTCCGAAGGTGGGAATTGCGATTGCCATCGGAACTGCCGTGTCTTCTCCCGCAATTCCCACCAACGGCGAAACCAGCGCCGCCAAGCCGAACTGGCCCGCTCCCATCAGCGCTGAACCGGTCCCGGCCGCGTTGGTGACCTCTCCTTGGGCGAGAGCGGTCGCATTGCCCATGATGAACCCGATGCTCGAAATTGCCACGAACAGTGGGACCAAGATCAACCAGGTATTCGTGGAACTGAAAACCACGCTGGTGCAGAACAATACGGCGCCGCCCATGAGGAGTAGGCACACCCCGAAACGCAGCAGCGTGCGTGCTCCGACGCGACCGAGCAGGCGAGTGGTGATCATCGCTGCCGTGACCATTCCGGTGGCGTTCACTGCGAACGCGATCGAGAATTGTGACGGACTCAGCCCGAGAACGTTCTGAACGACGAACGGTGACGCGGAGATGTACGCGAACAAGGCGCCGAATCCGAAGACGAATGCGAGCGCATATCCGAGGTAGTGCCGATTGCGGACCACGTATCGCAGATTCGAGATCAGGGCCTTCAATCCGCCGCCGTGGCGTCGCTCGGGCGGAAGTGTCTCGGGAACGAGCAAAACGACACCAGCCACCATTACAGCGCCCGCGACCGCCAGGACCCAGAAGATCCCGCGCCACCCGACGGGGCCGAGAAGTGCGCCGCCGATCAGTGGCGCGACGACGGGAGCGATACCGCCGATGATCATCATGATGCTGAAGAGCTTCGCTGCGTCGTCGCCGCGCGCTCGGTCGGCAATACAAGCGCGGGCAAGAACGATGGCAGCGCCTCCACTCAAGCCCTGGACGAGTCGTGCACCGATGAGAAACTCGATGTTCGGCGCCACCGCGCATGCCGCGCCGCTCAGTGCCGTGATGATTGTCGCGGCCAGCAGTATTCGTCGCCTGCCAAGTCCGTCGGAGATCGGACCGATGATCAGCTGGCCGATTCCGAGGCCTGCCATGAAGGTGGTCAGCGTGAGCTGAACGCTGGCCGCAGTAGTGTCGAGTGCATCCGCCATCAACGGTAGGCCGGGCAGGTACATGTCGATGGACAGTGGAGCGATTGCGGAAATCAGTGCCAGTACGCACAACATCTTCAGAGGAATTGCTCGATTCACCGATCAACCCTATCGGCGAGGGAGCTTGCAGTTTCAATCGCGGCGAGCGAGCGTGTGTTCATGACTGACGCATTGCCGGCGAGCTTGAGCGTTCACCTCGATGCGTATGCCGAGCACCTCCGACTGAGCCGAGGCCGGTCGGAACACACGATCCGCGCCTACGTCGGTGACGCGCGGGCATTGCTGACCCATTTCTCCGCGGGTTCGGAGAATGCAGATCTCGACCGCCTCGACCTAAGTGTCATGCGTTCGTGGTTGGCCGCCCAGAATGCCGTAGGAACAGCCCGTACGACGGTAGCTCGACGGGCTTCTTCGGCGCGTGGGTTCACTGCGTGGCTCGCGCAGACCGGACGCATTTCCGTCGACCCGGGCACACGTCTGGCGGCTCCACCAGCTCGCCGGACGCTGCCGACGGTGCTGCGTCAGAGCCAGGCCCTCGACGCAATGGATGCGGCGGAAAGCGGTGCGCAGCAACAAGAGCCGCTCGCCCTGCGAGACCGACTCATCGTGGAATTGTTGTACTCCACCGGAATTCGCGTCGGCGAGTTGTGTGGACTGGACGTCGAGTCGGTCGATGCCGATCGACGATTGCTTCGTGTTCTCGGCAAGGGGAACAAGGAGCGGTCGGTGCCATACGGCCTGCCCGCAGAATCGGCACTGAACGGCTGGCTGGAGCACGGACGACCCGCGCTGTGTTCGGATCGATCCGGGCGAGCGTTGCTCCTCGGAGTTCGAGGCGGCCGGCTCGATCAGCGTCAGGCGCGTTCGGTGGTCCACGAAACCATGGCTGCAATTCCAGGGGCTCCCGACATGGGTCCGCACGGGCTTCGGCACTCGGCTGCGACACATTTGCTGGAGGGTGGTGCGGACCTTCGTGTGGTCCAAGAACTCCTCGGTCATGCGAGTTTGGCGACCACTCAGCTGTACACGCACGTGTCGGTCGAACGGCTTCGATCCGTCCACGATCAGGCCCATCCGCGCGCCTGATTTGTGGAGCGACGCGAGTTCTCGGCTGGTATTTGGTAGCGTCGCAGCTCAGAAGAGTGAACAATCGGCAAAGTTCGATCGTCGTGTCGAGACACTCGATTACATGCGATATCCGGGGGATTCGTGAACCGCCAAGATGTGAAGCACCTGCCGAACAGCGGCCAACCAGCCTGGCTGTCCGAATCGCCGCAACCGGCTCCCGAGCCGGCGCCGACGCCGGAGCCTGTGGCGCGACTGCAAGAGGTCTGGTCCACGCCACCGCCACCGTCGAGCCAACAGCAGGTGACAAACCAGGATCTGGTTGCCGAAGCTTTACTGAAACGCCCGAAACGGACGCCGCGTGGCGGCTGGCGTAGGGGATTGCATCGTGCGACCGGAGGTGTGGTCAATCTGGGGGATTCGACCAACGAACAGCGCAACCGTGCACTGGCCGCCCGAATCGAGCAGCCGATCCGCAACGACTACCGAGTCGCTCTGCTCTCGCTCAAAGGGGGAGTGGGCAAGACGACGGTCACGGTCGGACTCGGTGCGACGTTTGCTTCGCTGCGTGGTGACTGCGTCGTGGCGGTTGACGCCAATCCCGATTTCGGGACCTTGGCACAACGTGTTCCGCTGCAGACCAATTCGACAGTGCGCGATCTGATTGCTGCTAGACCGGACATAAAGAGCTATTCGGACGTTCGAGTGCACACATCCCAGTCGTCGAGTCGTCTCGAGGTGCTGGCGAGTGAGCAGGATCCGGCGATTTCGGAGGCATTCAGCGAGGCCGACTATCGCCAGGTCATCGACATCTTGCAGGTCTACTACAACATCATCCTCACTGATTGCGGTACCGGGATCATGCACTCGGCGATGAACGGCGTTCTCGATCTTGCCAATTCGTTGGTTCTGGTCAGTTCGCCGGCAATCGACGGAGCGCGCAGTGCAGCGGCAACGCTCGACTGGCTTCAGTTGCACGGATACGGCCATCTGGTCGAGCGGACCGTCGTCGTCATCAGCGCCGCCAGACCAGGGTCGAGCGTCATCGACATGGACGCGTTGGTGGACTATTTCATGCGTCGATGCCGCGCCGTCGAGGTCATTCCTTTCGACGAGCATCTCGCGGAGGGGTCGGTGATGGACCTCGAATTGATGCGACCGGCCACCAGACGAGCGTTCATGGAACTGGCAGCGATGGTGGCCGACGACTTCGCGGACGCTGTGGGTCGGCACGCCGTTTCCGAGTGGCACTGATTCTGCGACCGATTTCTGCGACCGATCAGCCTCCTTTCAATGGCTTGAGCCTGAGCGGTTGCGACCGAACCAGTCCGAGTGGATCGAGATACTCGCGTCCTCTGCGCAAGCCCCAGTGCAAACATGCTTCGACAGCGCACCCTTCGTGCCCGGTTTCGAGGGTTCCGATCACTGACCTGGCTGCGACGCGTTCACCTGTGCGAACGACTGCGGTGACGGGTTCGTAGGTCGTGCGTAGGCCGCCGGAATGATCGATCGACACCGTCGGCTTTCCGGCGACCACTCCCGCGAACACCACGATGCCGTCACCGGCCGCGAGGACGGATTGGCCGGCGCTGCCGCCGAGATCGACCCCGCGATGACCCGGCAGCCAGTTCTCGGCCGGTTTGTCGAAAGCGCGTTCCACGTGCGGCCGAGGAGCGAGCGGCCAGTCGAATCGCGTGTCTGCTGACGCCGTGCCTACGGCGACACAGCAGGAGATCACGGCGAAGGCCACGCCTCGTCGAGCTCCGCGCAACATCGTCATTCCTTGATCTTGCGTGGAGTAGCGCACGCTTCAATGCAGATCAGACGGGTAATCCACAAGGTAACCGCCGATCCACAACCGCCGGTTCGGTCTGTTGCTTCCGGGGTGGTTATGGCATCGGGGGACGAGGACGTACACTTGTCGAGCGGTCTGTGCTCGCACAGTCCGACTTCGCGCGCCCGCGCACGTTTTCCGGCCTCGGCTGGTCCTGGTTCTCACGAAACAGGTCCGACGGCCGTGCGGGTGCCAGGGCAGGGATCACCCGATCGCCTGCATCAACCGGATTGAAAGTTTGAGGTACACAGCCATGGCTGTCGTAACCATGAAGCAGATGCTCGATAGTGGAACCCACTTCGGACATCAGACCCGTCGCTGGAACCCGAAGATGAAGCGATTCATCTTGACCGACCGCAACGGCATCTACATCATCGACCTCCAGCAGACGCTGACGTACATCGACAAGGCGTACGAGTTCGTCAAGGAGACCGTTGCCCACGGCGGCACCGTCCTCTTCGTCGGTACCAAGAAGCAGGCGCAGGAGTCCATCGCTTCCGAAGCGACTCGCGTCGGAATGCCCTACGTCAACCAGCGTTGGCTCGGCGGCATGCTCACCAACTTCACCACCGTTCACAAGCGTCTGCTTCGCCTCAAGGAGCTCGAGGCAATGGAGCAGACCGGTGGATTCGAAGGTCGCACCAAGAAGGAAATCCTCATGCTCACGCGTGAGATGACCAAGCTGGATCGCACCCTTGGTGGTATCCGCGACATGGCCAAGGTTCCTTCCGCGGTGTGGATCGTCGACACCAACAAGGAGCACCTGGCAGTTGCCGAGGCTCGCAAGCTGAACATCCCGGTCATCGCGATCCTGGACACCAACTGCGACCCCGACCTCGTCGACTACCCGATCCCGGGCAACGACGACGCCATCCGTTCCGCAGCACTGCTGACCAAGGTTGTCGCTTCCGCGGTTGCCGAAGGTGTGCAGGCACGTGCAGGACTGAGCGCCGACAAGGACGCGAAGCCCGAAGCCGGCGCAGGCGAGCCCCTCGCCGAGTGGGAGCAGGAACTGCTCTCGCAGGCAGCTCCGGCCGCAGAGGCTGAGGCAGCTCCGGCTGCAGAGGCTGAGGCAGCCCCCGCCGCAGAGGCACCGGCCACCGAGGCCTGATTCGTTGAAACCGGCCCTGACCAAGAGTTCTTTTGGTCAGGGCCGTTTCACCGTTAGGCCCGAGCACCACCGTCAGGCCGTGCTTCACCGTTAGGCCGTGCTTCACCGTTAGTCCTAGGTCCGAAACAGACACATGAGGAGGCTCGCTAATCATGGCGAACTACACCGCCGCTGACGTCAAGCGGCTCCGTGAGCTCACCGGCTCCGGAATGATGGCATGTAAGAACGCACTCGCAGATGCAGACGGCGATTTCGACAAGGCCGTCGAGCAGCTGCGCATCAAGGGCGCGAAGGATGTCGGAAAGCGCGCAGAGCGCACCACCGCTGAGGGTCTCGTCGTCGCCAAGGACGGCGTCATGATCGAGATCAACTGCGAGACCGACTTCGTCGCCAAGAACGACGAGTTCATCAAGCTGGCCGACGAGATCGTGACCGTCGCTGCTGCTGGTAAGCCTGCTGACCTCGACGCTCTCAAGGCGCTCGAGCTCGACGGCAAGACCATCGACACCGTCATTGCGGAGCAGTCCGCGAAGATCGGTGAGAAGCTCGAACTGAGCCGCGTCGCTTCCTTCGACGGCCCCGTTGCCGTTTACCTGCACAAGCGCAGCTCCGACTTGCCGCCCGCTGTCGGCGTTCTCGTCGAGTACACCGGTGAAGGCGATGCTGCTGCTGAGGCCGCTCGCGGCGCTGCAATGCAGGTCGCAGCACTCAAGGCGAAGTACGTCACGCGTGACGAGGTTCCCGAGGAGATCGTCGCTTCCGAGCGTCACATCGCCGAAGAGACCGCCCGCGCAGAAGGCAAGCCCGAGCAGGCACTGCCGAAGATCATCGAAGGCCGCGTCAACGGTTACTTCAAGGACGTCGTTCTGACCGAGCAGTCTTCGGTCACGGACTCCAAGAAGACCGTCAAGGCGATCCTCGACGAGGCAGGCGTGACCATCAAGCGCTTCGTGCGTTTCGAGGTCGGCGCCTCCGCTTAATTCGGAGCCCGCACACATGGACCCCGCCTGAAGAGCATTTGCTCTACCGGCGGGGTCTACGTGTACCTGGGGCCTCCGATGAGGCAGGATGAGAGTGCCTCGGGACGAGTCCCGGGGGCTTTCCTATGCCGCGGTGTCCGATTCGGCGGCAGAAGAAGAATGAAGGACCTACAAGGTCTTGTATCGAACTGAGGAGAACAATGTCCGAACCAGCCAACGAACGTCCAGGATTCAAGCGGGTCCTGCTCAAACTCGGCGGCGAAATGTTCGGAGGCGGCAAAGTCGGTCTCGATCCCGACGTGGTCACCAAGGTGGCTGAGCAGATCGCAGAGGTCGTTCGATCGGGCGTACAGGTTGCAGTGGTCATCGGCGGCGGAAACTTCTTCCGCGGGGCGGAACTGCAGCAGCGTGGCCTCGATCGCGCGCGCTCCGACTACATGGGCATGCTAGGCACCGTCATGAACTGCCTCGCTCTGCAGGATTTCCTGGAGAAGGCGGGCGTCGATTCTCGCGTGCAGACGGCCATCACCATGGGCCAGGTCGCCGAGCCGTACCTCCCCCTTCGCGCACGCAGGCACCTCGAGAAGGGGCGCGTAGTCATCTTCGGTGCCGGGATGGGTATGCCCTACTTCTCCACCGACACCACTGCTGCGCAGCGCGCGCTGGAGATCGGTGCCGAGGTAGTGCTGATGGCCAAGGCTGTCGACGGCGTCTACTCGGCCGACCCGCGTCTCGACCCGGACGCGACGATGTACGAACAGATCACGCACCGTGAGGTCATCGAACGTGAGCTCAAGGTCGCGGACGCGACGGCATTCAGCCTGTGCATGGACAACTCGATGCCGATGATGGTGTTCAACCTCCTCACCGAAGGAAACATCGCTCGCGCGGTGTCCGGTGAGAAGATCGGCACCCTGATCAAGTCGTGAGTGACACCCAAAAAATGATGCAGAACAACATGGAGGAACAGCCGTGATCGATGAAGCGCTCTTCGAGGCAGAAGAGAAGATGGAAAAGGCTGTCACGGTAGCCAAGGACGATCTCGGCTCGGTTCGCACCGGACGCGCGAACCCCGGTATGTTCTCGCGCATCGTGATCGACTACTACGGTTCGATCACGCCGATCACGCAGCTCGCGAGCATCAACGTCCCCGAGGCCCGCATGGTCATCGTCAAGCCGTACGAGGCTTCGCAGCTCAACGCGATCGAGACGGCGATCCGCAACTCGGATCTCGGTGTGAACCCGTCCAACGACGGCAGCATCATCCGCATTTCGGTTCCGCAGCTCACGGAAGAGCGTCGACGTGAACTGGTGAAGCAGGCCAAGTCCAAGGGCGAGGATTCGAAGGTCACGCTGCGCAACATCCGCCGCAAGGCGATGGACGAACTCGGCCGGATCCAGAAGGACGGTGAAGCCGGCGAGGACGAGGTCGGTCGCGCAGAGAAAGAACTCGACAAGACCACGGCGAAGTACGTGCACACGGTCGAGGAACTCGTCAAGCACAAGGAAGCAGAGTTGATGGAGGTATAGCCTCCTCATTTGCAGTGTTTGTCGTCGGGAGTAGATCAGGGAGTTTGGGTGCACGCACAAGAGGGAACCGCCGGTGGTCCCGTCACGGACGGGCCTACGGGCGGCGCTGAGGGCGCGCAACCGCCGAAGTCGAAGGCGGGCAGGAACCTACCTGCCGCCATCGGCGTCGGAGCTGGCCTCGGCGCCTTGGTCATCGGCACTTTGATCTTCCTGCCCCCCGGATGGATCGCCGTCGTTGCGATCGCGATGTTCATCGCGACGTGGGAGGTCACCACGCGGCTTCGTGAAGCCGACATCGAGGTGCCGCGAATTCCGCTTCTCGTCGGCGGGCAAGCCACGATCTGGCTCGGCTGGCCGTGGGGACCGGTCGGGGTGCTCAGCGGATTCACCGCGACCGTCCTGGTATGCATGGTGTGGCGGTTGTTCGACCACGGCCTCAAGGCGACCCCGAAGAACTTCCTGAGAGACACCTCCATCACGGTGTTCGTTCTGGCGTGGATCCCGCTGTTGGCGTCATTCGGTGCGTTGATGGTGCTCGAAGACGACGGCCCCGGTCGCGTCTTCGTCCTGATGATCGGTGTCGTGTGCTCCGACATCGGCGGCTACGCGGCTGGAGTGCTGTTCGGGAAGCATCCGATGGTGCCCGCTGTGAGCCCGAAGAAGTCCTGGGAGGGATTCGTCGGCTCCCTCATTTTCTGCGTCATCGGCAGTTTGCTTTCGGTGACGTTGATACTCGACGCGAATTCGATGATCGGCGTCCTGCTCGGTGTCGTCCTGGTGGTAGTCGCGACGGTCGGCGACCTGATCGAATCGCAGATCAAGCGTGAACTCGGCATCAAGGACATGGGAACCTTGCTTCCCGGCCACGGCGGAATCATGGACCGCCTGGATTCACTCCTGCCGTCGGCATTTGTCACCTGGCTGATTCTGTACGCACTCGTCTGATTTCTCGTGCGTGATTTCTTCTCCGGCCGATCCAAGCCCATTCCCAGTCCGAACATCTGGCATTGGCCGGACGTGTACGAAATCGAGAACCGCGCGCAGGACGTCGACGGTTCCCTCTGGGCGGCGATGCGAGCCCGGGTCGACTGGACTGGACGCGATGTCGTCGATGTCGGCTGTGGGGCGGGGTTCCATCTACCGGAGTTCGCTCGTACTGCCCGTCGTGTTGTCGGAGTGGAGCCGCACGCACCGCTGGTGAAGGCCGCGCGGGAACGAACCCGCGATTCGGCGTCGATCGACGTAGTCCAGGGTTCAGCAGAGTCCACGGGTCTGGTGGATGCTTCAGTCGATCTCGTCCATGCCCGTACGGCGTACTTCTTCGGAAAAGGCTGCGGCCCGGGAATTCGTGAAGCAATGCGCATCCTGAGGCCCGGGGGAGCCCTGCTGATCGTGGATCTCGATGTGAGCGCCGGCCCGTACGGGGAGTGGATGAGGGCGGATCTGCCCAAATACGATCCCGCGGCGGTCGAAGCGTTCTTCGAGGCTCAAGGATTCTCGCTCACGCGCGTCGAGACCCGGTGGGAGTTCGAGAATCGAGACGATATGCGGCGGGTACTCGGAATCGAGTTCACCGAGAAGACTGCCGAGCGTGCGTTCTCGCAAGTAACGGGATTGGGCTTCACGGTGCGATACCGGATCCATGTTCGGTCCAAACCACGATCACTCGAACTTGCGTGAAGGCGGGCTCAAAAGACGAACGTCAGGCGCTCCGACTTGAGCGCCTGACGTTTTCTGCACCGATTCAGTAGTAAAAAAATCAGTGATCGGTGGGGATGTGGAACAGGGTGGCGAGCTTGTGAATCTTCTTCGCCTTGGCGAGCTTGGGCAAGTCGCTGCCGTCGCGCACGCGTGAGCCATCTTCGCCGAGATCGTCGATGACATTCTGAGCCCAGATCGCGTCGGCCACGGAGGGACTCAGTCCCGCGTTGACGGGGGCAGTCTGCGCGGTGGTCATGCAGAGTTTGCCGGCCATGCCGAGTGACAAGGTGATCGCACAGTCTCGGGCGAGCAGATCCAGATCGGGGCCGAGCGTGGGACCGTCGATCGGCGGAGCGATGCGTGCCGCGCGGCTGGCGATGGTGAGCCGCGAACGCGGGTACGACATCGACGTGGGGGAGTCGTCCATCCCAGTGTCGCGCCGGAAGTCGCCGCTGCCGAATGCGAGACGGAAGATGCCGTCAGTGCGTGCGATCTCGGGCGCAGCCTCGAGTCCCACCGCGGATTCGACGAGAGCAAGAATCTTGGTGCCGTCGGGAAGTCGCTCGGCCGTGGCGTCGGCCTGCTGACCGCTTTCGGTCTTTGCGAGCATGACACCCTCGAGTCCGGGGAGGCCCGCGAGTACGGCCAGATCCTCTTCCCAGAACGGTGTCGTGGCGTCGTTGATCCGAACCCAGGCGTGATTGTGTTCGCTCAGGAATGCGGCGACATCGCGGCGGGCAGCTGGTTTGTTGGGTGCGGTGACGGCATCCTCGAGGTCGAGAATGACGGCGTCGGCCGCACTCGCGAGTGCGGCGTCGAAGGTGTCCGGTTTGGACGCGGGGACGAGGAGCCAGGATCTTGCCTGCTGCGGGGCAATTCGCGAGGTCACAGGTCTCTCCATGTGAGTAGTCACATCAGGGCCTTTCCGGTGATTTCCACGACATCAATGATGCCTGCTGGCCCATCGATCGACCCAATTGCGTAACTAGATTTCAGTCACATCTGCCGCTTCGCTGCGCGCCGGATCTGAATGATGCGAACGCCACCTGCCAACGCCATGATCAACGCGCCCGCGATGGCGGAAAGCAGGATCGTGATTCCGAGCGGAAAGTCGATCTGCCAGGCGAGGATCTTGACGGAGACGCTCTCGAGGTTCTGCAGGATGAACACCAGCAGTAAGATCAGCACAATTGCGCCTATGACCAGGCCAACCCAGGTCGTCGCAGCCCTGGTTCGGTCGGTGACCGACGTTCCGGTCGGCACCGGTTCAGGCGTCGGTGTCGGTTCCGGATCGTGTTTTTCCACTGCCTTGTTCTCGTCCACCTTCGGAAGTTCCGGATCGGGGCCGAAACCGTCGGCTGGGCCGTACACGGGGGAATTCGACGGATCCTCTGGTGTGGTTGACATGACATGATCATCACTCAACCTGCGCGAAGTTGCACGGGTAATCCGGCCACAATCGGGTGGCAGTGGGGTAGCACCCCAAAACAATGGGACAATGGTGTAACTATGGCTGCCTCTCTTCCCCTCGTTTTCACTGCACCCAAGCGCGGAATGCCTCCACGGCACCTCGCCGATCTCGATTCCGCCGAGCGCAAAGAAGCGGTGAAAGAGCTCGGCCTTCCGGCTTTCCGGGCCGATCAGCTGGCGCGTCAGTACTACGCGCGGCTGGAAGCCGATCCGGAGAAGATGACCGATCTCCCCGCATCGGTGCGCGAGAAGGTTGGGGAGTCGCTGTTCCCGACCTTGTTGACCCCGATCAAGCACCTCGCGTGCGATTCGGGCGACACTCGCAAGACCCTGTGGAAGGCACATGACGGAACGCTGCTCGAAAGCGTCTTGATGCGCTATCCCGACCGGGCAACACTTTGCATCTCGAGTCAGGCAGGCTGCGGAATGGCCTGCCCGTTCTGTGCGACGGGTCAGGGCGGCCTCGACCGCAACCTCTCGACCGCCGAGATCGTCGATCAGGTTCGCGAGGCAGCGGCTGCCATGCGCGACGGTGAAGTTGCCGGCGGCCCCGGACGCCTCTCGAACGTCGTGTTCATGGGTATGGGCGAGCCTTTGGCGAACTACAAGCGCGTGGTGGCAGCGGTACGACGGATCACCTCGCCTGCACCCGACGGCCTCGGCCTGTCTCAGCGGTCCGTCACGGTCTCGACCGTCGGCCTAGCTCCCGCTATCCGCAAGCTCGCTGACGAAGGCCTGAGCGTCACGCTGGCGGTATCGCTGCACACACCGGACGACGAACTGCGCGACACTCTTGTCCCGGTCAACAATCGCTGGTCAGTGTCGGAGGTACTTCAGGCTGCCCGGTACTACGCAGACAAGACCGGTCGCCGTGTGTCCATCGAGTACGCGATGATCAAGAACGTCAACGATCAGCCGTGGCGCGCGGACATGCTGGGCAAGAAGCTGAAGAAAGCACTCGGCGGGTTGGTGCACGTCAACCTGATTCCGCTCAACCCCACTCCGGGCAGCGAGTGGGACGCGAGCCCCAAGGACGTCGAGCGTGAGTTCGTGCGTCGGGTCATCGCCCAGGGCGTCTCGTGCACGGTGCGCGATACGCGCGGTCAGGAAATCGCCGCAGCCTGTGGCCAGCTGGCAGCCGAGAACTGAAGCGTTCCAGGCCTGAAACACGTAAAGAGAAGGCCTCCACGAACTTTCGTTGGTGGAGGCCTTCTCTTTGTCAGGTTTCTAGCGCGGGCGGCGACGGATGACGATGTCGCGGACCAGAATGAAGATCATCAATCCGGCGGTGCCGATGAGCCACAGATCCTCGACCTTGCCGTGATGGTTTCCGATCATCATCAGAAGCAGGAATATTGCGAAGAACCATCCGAGGAAACGGAAAAACTTGAGTCCTTCACCACTCCACCCCCATGCGGCAGAGGGAACCTCGGCCTCATCGACGTGCGAGACCACGACGGGGGCGCTGGACTTGACGTCCAACTGGGTATCGGCCACGGTCGATCCTCCTGCTCATTCGGTTGCACTACTGCCCAATATGGTGACATACGACTGCCTGTCGTACGTAGTTGGGCGTCGATAAGGTTGTTCTCAGGTGTTATCAGGAACAATGGGCGAGTGCAGGAAACCACACGTACCCGCGTCCTCCTCCTCGGCAGTACCGGTTCGATCGGTACCCAAGCGCTGGAGGTCATCGCTGCCAACCCCGACCGTTTCGAAGTAGTCGGTCTTGCAGCGGGCGGCAACAACGTCGAGTTGTTGGCCGAACAGATTCGTGCAACCGGCGTCACGGACGTCGCCGTCGCCGATCCTGCAGCGGCATCGGCGCTGGAATCGGTAACCGCCCGTTCGGGACCGAGCGCCGTGACGGAACTGGTTCGGGACAGCGGTGCCGATGTTGTCCTCAATGCGCTCGTCGGTTCTTTGGGACTCGAACCGACACTGGCGGCTTTGAACTCGGGAGCGCGCCTGGCGCTGGCGAACAAGGAATCGCTTGTCGCCGGCGGAGCGCTGGTGACGAAAGCCGCCGCCCCGGGTCAGATCGTGCCGGTCGACTCGGAGCATTCGGCGCTTGCCCAGTGCCTACGTGGTGGAACAGGCGACGAGGTGGCCCGGTTGGTTCTCACCGCTTCGGGTGGGCCGTTCCGTGGCTGGAGCGCCGAGGATCTCGAAAGTGTGAATCCGGCTCAGGCAAAAGCGCACCCCACCTGGTCGATGGGCCCCATGAACACCCTCAACTCGGCAACTCTGGTCAACAAGGGCCTCGAGTTGATCGAGACGAACCTGCTGTTCGGGATCGACTACGACCGCATCGACGTCACCGTGCATCCGCAGTCGATCGTGCATTCCATGGTGACCTTCTTCGACGGATCGACGCTGGCACAGGCGAGTCCACCGGACATGAAGCTCCCGATTGCTCTCGCTCTCGGCTGGCCGGACCGCATCGAAGGTGCGGCGTCGGCATGCGACTTCACCACCGCCTCCACCTGGGAATTCGAGCCGCTCGATTCGTCGGTGTTCCCCGCCGTCGATCTGGCGCGAAGCGCAGGCAAATCCGGAGGTTGCTTCACCGCGATCTACAACGCGGCCAACGAAGTGGCGGCTCAGGCATTCCTCGACGGTGTCATTTCCTTCCCGGCGATCGTCCGCACGGTGGCTGCTGTTCTCGACGATGCAGGTCAATGGTCCGCAGAACCGGTTACCGTGGACGACGTTCTGGCCGCAGACGGCTGGGCACGCACACGAGCGCGTCAGCTCGTGAAGCAGGAGGGCTAGAGCTTTCATGGTTTTTGCACTGGGCGTAGTGCTGTTTGCCCTCGGCATCGGCGTGTCCATCGCCCTGCACGAAGCCGGTCACATGTGGACGGCCAAGGCTTTGGGAATGAAGGTTCGCCGCTACTACATCGGCTTCGGACCGAAGATCTTCTCGTTCCGTCGAGGTGAGACCGAGTACGGCCTCAAGGCGCTGCCGCTGGGCGGATTCTGCGACATCGCGGGCATGACGGCCCTCGACGAGATGACGCCTGAAGAAGAGCCGCACGCGATGTACAAGAAGGCGGCGTGGAAGCGCGTCGTCGTCATGTCCGGCGGTATCGCGATGAACTTCATTCTCGGGTTCCTCCTGATCTACGCATTGCTCCTCGGTTGGGGTCGAACCAGTACGGAGCCGGCACCGCCTGTTGTCAAGGGCGTGACGTGTGTTGCTCCGACGCAGCTCGGACAGGATCAGGGGTGGAAACTCGCGGATTGCACCGGTACCGGCCCGGCGGAGGCAGCCGGAATTGCTGCCGGCGATCGGATCGTCGCGGTGGACGGTCAACCGACGGACACTTTCGCCAAGGTTTCCGCGGCGATCCGCGACAAGTCCGGGACAGTCACGCTCACAGTCGAGCGCGGCGACGAGACTGTTCAAGTTCCGGTCGACGTATCGCCGGTTGAGCGTTACGTAGCCAAAGACGGCAGCACAACGCCGGAACTGGCAAAGGTAGGCGCTGTCGGAATTGAGGGTGTCAGCAATCTGATCGAGTACAACGCGCTCACTGCTGTTCCGGCGGCCTTCGACTTCACCGGCCAGATCATGGTCGACTCGGTAAAGGCGTTGGCTGACATTCCGTCGAAGGTGGGGGCTCTGTGGGAGTCGATCACGGGCGGCGAACGCGCCCAGGACACACCGATCAGCGTGGTTGGTGCCAGCGTTATCGGCGGTGAAGCGGCGGACCGTGCACAGTGGGCGACGTTCGTCGGACTGCTCGCATCGATCAACTTCTTCCTCGGTGTTTTCAACATCCTGCCGCTGTTGCCGCTCGACGGCGGTCACATCGCGGTGGTCTTCTACGAGAAGATCCGTGATTGGTTCCGCGCCCGCCGAGGCTTGATTCCCGGCGGCCCGGTCGACTACACGCGACTCCTTCCGATTACTTACGTATTCATCGTGATCGGTGGCGCGTTCATGTTGCTGACACTCACGGCTGACATCGTTAATCCGATCAAGATCTTCTGACCGTGTGAGAAGGGTGACGGTTGCCGCGCGGTAGTGCGGCGATCGCCCGGCTAAACTTGCAGTGAAGCTATGAAAGAAGGCACAGACGTGACCATCCCTATCGGACTGGGAATGCCCTCGGCACCCGCAGCGATCCTTGCTCCTCGACGCAAGACACGGCAGCTGCAGGTCGGCACGGTAGGTGTGGGCAGCGATTTCCCCATCTCGGTGCAGTCCATGTGCACCACGAAGACGCACGACGTCAATGCAACGCTCCAGCAGATCGCGGAACTGACCGCGTCCGGTTGCGACATCGTCCGTGTCGCCTGCCCGCGTCAGGAAGACGCGGACGCGTTGTCGATCATTGCGAAGAAGAGCCAGATCCCGGTTATCGCCGACATCCACTTCCAGCCGCGCTACATCTTCGCGGCAATCGATGCGGGATGCGCTGCGGTGCGCGTCAATCCGGGCAACATCAAGGAATTCGACGGCCGTGTCAAAGAGGTAGCCAAGGCTGCCGGTGATGCAGGCATTCCGATTCGTATCGGTGTCAACGCGGGATCGCTTGATCCTCGGTTGATGGAGAAGTACGGCAAGGCGACGCCCGAAGCGTTGGTCGAGTCCGCGCTGTGGGAGGCCGGGTTGTTCGAAGAGCACGGCTTCGGTGACATCAAGATCTCCGTCAAGCACAACGATCCGGTGATCATGGTCGAGGCTTACCGCCAACTCGCCGCCAAATGCGATTATCCGTTGCACCTCGGCGTCACGGAGGCAGGGCCGGCGTTTCAGGGCACGATCAAGTCCGCGGTCGCCTTCGGTGCGCTGCTCGCGGAGGGTATCGGCGACACCATCCGGGTTTCGCTCTCGGCCCCGCCGGCCGAGGAAATCAAGGTCGGTAACCAGATTCTGCAGTCTCTGAACCTGCGTCCCCGCAAGCTCGAGATCGTCTCTTGCCCCTCGTGCGGCCGTGCACAGGTCGATGTCTACACACTCGCCGACGAGGTCTCCGCCGGCCTCGAAGGCATGGAGATCCCGCTGCGCGTGGCAGTCATGGGTTGCGTCGTGAACGGACCGGGTGAAGCGCGTGAGGCCGACCTCGGTGTGGCGTCCGGCAACGGCAAGGGCCAGATATTCGTCAAGGGCAAGGTCATCAAGACGGTGCCCGAGGCGCAGATCGTCGAGACGTTGATCGAAGAGGCGATGAAAATTGCCGAAAGCATGGAGGGTGACGCTTCGGAGGGTGCGCCGGTCGTCACCGTGAGTTGAGTGATTGCCGGATGAATCTTCCCCGTCGGTGTCAGGTTCGTGGCAATCTGAGTGCATCATGATCGGGTAGTGATATTCGTGGACGCGCAGTCGAGTCGAGGGGGTTGACGGATGCTCAAACTCCTCGGAGCCAAGCAGGTCGGAAGTCGAGATCTCGAAGACGTCCGACGGGTACTCGACGCCGATCCGGTGGCGGCCTGCATGATTGCCGCGCGCGTCGAAGAATGCGGCGTCGACCCACGAATGATTCACGGCGAGCTGTGGAGTCGAGGCGGGCCGTTGTCCTCACTGTGCTTTGCCGGGGCGAATCTGGTTCCGCTTCGAGGCGATCCGGATGACATTCGGGCATTCGCCGACCGTGCCTGTCGGATTCCGCGCATGTGCTCGTCGGTGGTCGGCCGCGCCGAATTGGCGTTGCCGCTGTGGGAGATGCTCGAGCTCGACTGGGGAACTGCGCGGGAGGTGCGCCCCGAACAGCCGTTGCTCGCGGTTTCCGAGCCGTTGGCGTGTCCGTCGGATCCGCTGGTCCGGCAGGTTCGCTCGGACGAACTCGAGATCTATCTGCCTGCCGCGATCGCGATGTTCATCGAAGAGGTCGGAGTCGACCCGCGTGCCAACGACGGTGGGCGCGGATACCGGCACCGTGTCGCTAGCCTGATCGCCGCTGGTCGAGCGTGGGCGCACATCGAGGACGGCCAGGTCGTTTTCAAGGCGGAGGTCGGTTCGATGTCTGCTCGCTGTGGCCAGATCCAGGGTGTGTGGGTCAACCCGGAATTTCGTGGGCAGGGCTTCGGCGTGACCGGTACAGCGGCTGTAGCGGAGTCGATCATGGCGACCGGTCGCATTGCGAGCCTGTACGTCAACAGCTTCAATACGATTGCGCGGTCGACCTATTCGCGGGTGGGGTTCCGACAGGTCGCGACCTTCTCGACGGTGCTGCTCGACTGACCGTACAAGCTGCGTGCAATGGTCGCGCCTACGCTGGGTGGAGCATTTGTCGCCCTACTATGGGGCTCGATGAACACTCGGCATTTCTCTCGTAGTCGCTCGGCCCAACTGTTGGCCTCCTGCACCGTGATTTTCTTGGCGGTGGGGATCAGTTCGTGTACTCCGAAACCCGCCGGCCCCGAGCCCGTCGCGCAGCAGTTCCTGAGTGCGTTCGGTGACAGGGATATCGACGAGGCAGCAAAACTGACGGACCGGCCTGACTCCGCGGGTCCTGTATTGAGTGACACCTGGGATGCGCTCCAGGCCGAGTCGATGACTGCCGAGACCACGTCGGTGAAGATGAACGGTGACACTGCGACGGTCGGCTACACCTACGAGTGGCACCTTCCGAAGGACCGCGTGTGGACGTACGACGGCGAGCTGCAGATGGGACGCAAGGACGGCGACTGGTCCGTGCGGTGGAGTTCGACGGACGTTCATCCGCGTCTCGGTGACAAGCAGACGATGTCGTTGCGGGCAACCGCGGCGCCGCGAGCGCGGGTCAACGAGCATTCGGGGACCGACGTCCTGGTGCCGGGAATCGTCTACCGAGTGAAGTTCGATCGCTCCAAGAGCAACGACATCATCGGTTCCGCAAACAATCTCGCAAGTGTTCTCGGTCGCTTCGATTCTTCGCTGACGGGTCAATCGATCGCCGAATCTTCGACGGCCGTCAAGGGCGACTATCTGGTGACCCGCCTGCGCAGTGACGACTACGACCAGGTATCGGCGCAACTGGGAGCCATTTCGGGAGTATCTGTCTCGGACGAATCGGATCTCGTCTCGACGGACCCGGAGTTCGCGCCCGACCTTCTCGGGCAGATCAAGAAGACGATCATCGACGAGGTCGACGGCAAAGCCGGCTGGAGTGTCGTCACGGTCAACCAGAACGGCGTCGACACCGATGTGCTGACCGAGACTGCGCCGCAACCTGTTCCGTCGTTCAGTATCAGTTTGGATCGCAACATTCAGATCGCTGCTCAGCGTGCCGTGAACGTGAACAAGGATCAGGCGATGATGGTGGTCATCGAACCGTCGAGTGGGGCGATCCTGGCTGTCGCACAGAACAAGGCAGCAGACCGCGACGGACCGGTCGCGACGATGGGTCAGTACCCGCCCGGTTCGACGTTCAAGATCATCACGGCAGGCGCCGCAATTTCGACCGGTCAGGCGACCCCCGACACGATGGTGCCATGCCCGGGCCGGATCGAGATCGGTGAGCGCAGCGTCCCCAACTACAACGAGTTCTCACTCGGCACGGTGCCGATGGCAACGGCCTTCGCGCGTTCGTGCAACACGTCCTTCGCCAAGCTGGCCAGCGAGATGCAACCAGACACGTTGACCACTGCCGCAGCGCAGTTCGGCATCGGCCAGGACTACAACGTGGTGGGATTGCCCATCGATTCCGGTTCGGTGCCGCCGGCGTCGGACCTGGTGCAGCGGACCGAAGACGGGTTCGGTCAGGGAAAGGTCGTGGTCAGTCCGTTCGGAATGGCGATGGCAGCGGCGACGGTCGCGAACGGTTCGACTCCGGTGCCGCAACTGATTTCAGGGCGCGAAACCACCATCGACGGTGAGCGCCCGGCGATCTCGCCCGCCATGGTCGACGGCCTGCGCGGCATGATGCGACTCGTGGTCACCAGCGGTACTGCAGAACGCGTCGAAGATCAGGGTGAGGTGTACGGCAAGACCGGTGAAGCCGAGGTCGAAGGGGGATCGCACGCGTGGTTCGTCGGCTATCGCGGGAACCTGGCATTCGCGACTCTGGTTGTGCGGGGCGGAAGTTCGGACAACGCCGTCGCAGTCACCCGCGACATGCTCACCGCCCTGCCTGAAGGCTACTGACCCGTCAGGGGAGCAGTCCCAACCTCCGGGCGGTCACCACGGCTTCGTGGCGTGAGCTCGCGTCCAGCTTTCCCATCGCGCTTCGCAGATAGCTCTTGACTGTTTCCGGGCGAAGGGAAAGCCGTTGGCCGGCTTCGATGTTGGTGCAGCCGAGTGCGACCTGAGAGAGAACGTCCACTTCACGCGGGGTGAGCGTGACGTCGGATTCGGCGTCGGCGGTAGGACGCAGCAGGTTGGCCAAACGCTGGGAGAGTCCGCGGAGTTTGGTCTGCAAGTCGGTGTCGGTGACGGTCTGGGCGACACTGCGTAGTTCGGCGTGGACTCCGCGGATCTCTTCCGAAGACATACCGTCGGCGGTAGTCGCGGCGGCGGCCTGCAGTAGTTGCAGGCGACGATCGACTTCGTCGCGGATGGCGAACTCCATCCCGAGACGCCGGGATGCGCCGACCATGACGTCTGCTGTTCGGTCACCCAAGGGAGCGGAATCGCGGATCGCGGCGTAGAGCACAGCGCGCGATTTTCCCGAAACCATGACCGGAACGGCGATGATCGAATGCAGGCCCTCGCTGAGAACAGGACGGTCGAAGTGATGAGTGATGGACTGCGAATTGCCGTAATCGTTGACGGTGATCGGTGAACCCTGGGCTACGACGCGTCCGCCCATGCCCGAGCGCGGCGGGATGGCCAAGCCCTTGAGGTTGTTGGTGCGGGTGCCGACGAATTCGCTCAGGTGCAGGGTTCCGTCCTGGACCTCGCCTCCGAACAGCACGGGAACAACGCCCTGAGCTGCGATTGTTCGGAGTTCACCTCGCATTGCGTCCCCGTCGCGGGGGCGCAGAAGTGACGAAGCATGTCGGTTCACGCAGGTACCCCTTTCTGGGGGTAGTGAAGTTCTCTTGTGAGCTAGATCATAGGGGGTGAACAGTACGTATGACGAGCCGCCAACGTAACCGGTCGGGCCAACCATACGACGATCGATAAGGAGCAAGTTGATGAGCACCGATCCCACCGCACGGGTGCGCGAGCTGCTGGACCAGTACGACACCCCGCATGCCAGCGCCGCAGAATTGCTCTGCGATCGGCATCCCGCGGATGGCGTTGCATTCACCGTCGTCGAGGCAGACCTTAGCTCGGTGGACCTCACTTACGGTCATCTACGTGAGCAGTCGGCGCGTTTCGCGGCAGCTCTGGCCGACCTCGGAGTCGAGCCGGGTGACAACGTCGCGACCTTGATGGGTAAGTCTGCGGACCTGGTGGTCGCGCTCCTCGGAATCTGGCGCCTAGGAGCAGTCCACGTGCCCTTGTTCACGGCGTTCGCTTCGCCGGCCATCGCTTTCCGCTTGACCGCCAGCGGCGCGAAGGTGGTCATTTCCGACGCCAATCAGCTCGAGAAGCTCGCGCCGGGAGAGGACATCCCCGCCGACGCAGCGTGGCAGGTCATCGTCGCGGGCGGCGCGGCCGGTGACGAGTTGGACTTCGACGCACTTGTCGCAGCTCAGGATGCCGAAGACCCGAAGGGCGCTGCTCAGGCAGTCGGCGGTAACGCACCGATGGTGCAGTTGTTCACCAGTGGCACCACGGGAACACCCAAGGGCGTGCCGGTTCCGGTGCGCGCGCTCGCCTCGTTCCACGCATACCAGGAGTTCGGCCTCGACGTCCGAGAGGACGACGTGTTCTGGAACGCCGCAGATCCGGGCTGGGCGTACGGGCTGTACTACGCGTTGCTCGGCCCGCTTGCCGCCGGCACGCGAAGCCTTCTGCTGCACGCCGGATTCTCCGCGCCGCTGACGTGGCAGATCATCGAGAAGTTCGGTGTCACCAATTTTGCCGCCGCTCCGACCGTCTACCGCAGTCTGCGTGCCGACAAGGCTCCCGTTCCGGAAGGCATCTCGCTGCGCCGCGCTTCCTCGGCCGGTGAGCCCTTGACTCCGGATGTTGTTGCGTGGTCGAAGAACTCGTTGGGCGTCGAGGTCCGTGATCACTACGGCCAGACCGAGCACGGCATGTTCATCGTCAACGCCTGGGCCGACGGACTTCGCGACGATGTCCGTCCCGGATCCATGGGCCGTCCGTTGCCGGGTTGGTCTGCCGCTGTGCTGGAAGACAATTCGGATGACATTGCACCGGCCCGCACTCAGGGCCGCGTGGCGATCGATACTCACAACAGCCCGTTGATGTGGTTCACCGGGTACGTCGATGCGCCGGAGAAGACGAAGCAGCGATTCAGCGAAGACGGCCGCTGGTACATCACCGGTGATGCGGGAATGACGGACGAGGACGGATTCTTCTTCTTCTCCTCGCGCGACGACGACGTCATCATCATGGCGGGCTACCGCATCGGTCCCTTCGACGTCGAGAGCGTGCTGGTCATGCACGAGCACGTCATCGAGGCCGCCGTGGTGGGCATGCCCGACGAGTTGCGCGGTGAGGTCCTCGAAGCGTTCGTCGTACTTCGCGAAGGCGTCGACGGCGACGACGAACTCGAGAAGGAACTGCAAACCCTGGTGAAGAAGAAGTTTGCAGCGCACGCATACCCGCGCACAGTGCACTTTGTTCCGAACCTGCCCAAGACCCCGAGTGGCAAGGTTCAGCGGTACATCTTGAGGAAGGGATAAACCCTGCTGTGCGCCTTTATTAACCCCCGGCGGTTAATAAAGGCGCACAGCAAGGTCAGCGCCGACGAATTCTGCCGACCACCATGAGGGCGACCAGGGTGACTGCAAGCAGCAGTGTCGTATTTGCTGCGGCAAGAAATACCTGGCCACGGTCGGTGAGTCCGAAGATGCTGACCGGCAAGGTCTTCCATGTCGCCGGGTAGACCATGACCGTTGCGCCCAGCTCACCCATCGACAGTGCGATGGAAAGCCCGGTGGCCGCACCCAACGCTGGGAGCAGCAGCGGTAGCGTTACCCGTGTCAGCACCCGCACCGGGCCGGCGCCGAGTGATTCGGCAGCTTGACGGTAGGCGGGATCGAGCCGTTCGAGCGCGGCCGATACGGAACTGAAGGCAAAGGCAAGCACCAAAACCGTGTGAGCGAGAATCACGATCCACTTGGTGCCGCCGAGCAGTAGCGGGCGCTCGTTGAAAGTGATGAGCAGACCCAAGCCGATCGCGACCGACGGAACCGCAATCGGTAAATGGAATACGGCATCGGTGATGCGCCGCAGCCACATCGGTGCCTCACGCGCGGCCAGCGCGGCCCACGTTCCGACGATCAAAGCCAATGCCCCCGCGATGAATGCAGTCTGCAAACTGACGATCAGGCTGGCGAAGTTCTCGTCGGACAGCGCCGTGGAGAAGTTCTTGCCGCCGAGATTCGACGGAAGTGGACCGGTCCACGATCCGGCCAAGGCAGCCGCGACGACGGTGGCGATGGGCGCGACAAAAACCACCGCGACGACCAGGGTGAAGAATCCGAGTACGAGGGCCCTAGAGCTTCGTGTCCACAGCAGCACGGCTGCCTCCCATCAATCTGTTGAAGGTGAATCGGTAGAGGCAGTACAGGCCGAGTGAGAGTGCGACCTGGACCGTCGCGATCACTGCTGCGCCGGGCAAGTCGAAGGTGACAATGCCGCGGGTGTAGATGAGGACCGGAAGAGTTACGACGTCTTTTGCTCCGGTGAAGAGCACGATGCCGAATTCATTCAGTGTCATCAGAAGTACGAGCGATCCACCGGCCAGGAGGGCCGGCCACGCTTCCGGCATCACCACCTGTCGCAGAACTCGGACGGGTGACGCGCCGAGACTGGCTGCCACGTCGAGTTGTTCACGCGGAATCTGGGTGAACGCTGCCAATAGCGGACGCACGACAAAGGGTGTGAAGAAAGTGATTTCGGCCGCGATCACACCGAACGGAGTGTTGAGGAAATTCAGTGGGCCGCTCGCATCGCCGGTGATGCGGACGATCAAGGCGTTGACGGCGCCGGCTGTCCCGTACAGGAACGTGAACGCCAGCGTGATCAGGAAAGACGGCAGGGCGAGCACCGTGTCGATCAATCGCCCCACCACCTTGGATCCGGCGAACGGAACGAAGGCAAGCACCAAGGCGAGGAAGGTGCCCAGGATCAGGCAACCCAGGGTCGACGCCACGGCGATTTGGATGGTCCGCCAGAGCGCGGTTCTGAACAGTTCCGAACCGACCACCGAAGACCACGTGGACAACCCTGTGCCATCTGCGGTGCTCAGAGATTCCGTGAGGACACGTGCGGTGGGATAGACAGCAAACACGAGGACAAGAAGCAGTGGTGGCAGCGTCCAGCCGATCCGGCGCCACGGGATCGGGTCTTTGTGCTGGGGCGCAGCGGTTTCGGGGCGTTCCAGGGTTGTCGTCATGGGTGGCGATCCGCCGGAACCAGGACACTGCCGTCCGTGGGCAGGACGACGCCCACTTCGGTGTCGACCGGTCGTTCGTCGTGCCCTGGAACATCCGCGTCGACGCGGACATCGTCGAGGCCACGTACAGCCAGCGTCAGACGCGTCGTGGAACCGCGCCAGACGCTCGAGACGATGCGCGCCGGGAATGATCCTCGTGCGCCGACACCGGTTACGGCTACCGCGTGTGGACGAACACACAGGTAGGCGTCCATGTCGGACTCCCATTCGATGTGCCCGATCTCGGGCTGCGGGGCGTGAGCAGTGAACGGCGTGCCACCGATCGAGACCAGCGCGGAGGTGCCGATGACGCGTGTGACGGTGCAGGGCAGCAGGTTGGCACCCCCGAGGAACGCCGCGGTGAAGCTGGACGGCGGACGTTTCCACAAGGCCTCAGCGGTGTCGATGTCCGCGAGTCTGGCGTTGCGCATCACTGCGATACGGTCTGCGAGCGCCAGGGCTTCACTCTGATCGTGCGTCACGTAGAGCATGGCTGTGTCAGGTAGTGCTGCGCGCAGTCTCGCCAGTTCGCCGAGCATGCTCTCGCGAAGTTGAGCATCCAGGGCGGCCAACGGTTCGTCGAGGAGGAGTACTCCAGGGCGAATTGCCAACGCTCGGGCAATGGCGATTCGCTGCTGTTGACCGCCGGAAAGTTCACGGGGAAGCCGCTTTCCGTACGCCGACATCCCGACCATGTCCAGGGCTTCGGCCACGCGAGTGCCGATCTCCGACCGCGGCACGCGATGGGCTCGGAGTCCGAAGGCTACGTTTTCGGATACTCGCATGTGCGGGAAGAGAGCGTACGACTGAACGACGACGCCGATACCGCGTTGTGCGGGAGGCAGATTGGTGATGTCTCGGGTGCCGAGCTTGACGGAACCGGACGTGGGGCGGACAAATCCCGCGAGGGCCTTCAGGGCGGTCGACTTGCCGGATCCACTGGGCCCCAGCAGTGCCACAGTTTCACCGGGTGCCACTCGCAGATTGAAATCGACGAGTGCATGGGTTGCGGTCTTCCCGCGGCCGTAGGCGACGTTGACGCGATCGAAGGTGATGGCCGGAGCAGAATGTTCGATCGCTCCGTGAACACCGACGGTCTCGGGGAGCGTCCGCCCCAGTCTGGTTCTTGCCATGATCAGCTCCCGGTGGCTTTCTGGTAAGCGGCGATGTCGGCGTCGAGCGAGCTGAGGACGTCGTTCCAGTTCGGGGTCCACACGTTGACGCCCTGCAGAACTCCGGAAGGCGTGTTCTTGTCGGTGGATTCACCGGCAGCGCTTCGGACGTCCTCGCGGACCGATACGCCGAGTGCATCGGTGGCGACGGTCTTCTGGGATTCTTCGGAGAGCAGGAACTCCATCAACTTCTTGGCTTGTTCGCTGCTCGGTGCGCTCTTGGCGAGGCCCATCACGTAGGGCAGTGCAATGGTGGTGCGAGTGCCGTCGGCTCCAGCGGGGAAGAAGATGTCGAACTTCGATCCGTCGTCGGCGATGGAGGCGAGGTTCATCTGGACGTCACCGTTGGCGACCAGCAGCTCTCCGTTACTGACCTTGGGCTGGAGCTTTCCGGTGGAAGACGAGGGTCCGACGTTGTTGGCCTGGAGCTTTCCGAGGTAGTCGAGTGCTCCTTCCTTACCCATCAGGTGCTGGAGCAGCAAGAGCACCGCGGTGCCGTCGCCGGCCTGGCCGGGCGTGGAGTACTGCAACTTGCCCTTGAACTGGTCAGTGAGCAGATCGTCCCAAGATTGTGGGGCGGGTGATGCAGTCGGATTGGCGATGAACGAGAGGTAATTCTCGACGACGGGCACGTACTTGCCGGCGTCGTCCTTGTCTCCGGCAGGAACGGCGGAGGTGTCGATTCCGCTGGGCTCGAGCAGACCTTGGGCGTCGGCCTTCTGGATGAACGGGGGCAGCGTAATGATCACGTCTGCCTGTGGGTTGGACTGCTCCTTTTCGACGCGGGAGACGACCTCTCCGGATCCGGCTTCCACGAGGTTGACGGCGATACCGGTCTGCGCGGTGAAGGCGTCGAATCTTCCCTTGTACCAACCGGACAGACCGTCGGCGCTGTAGACGGTGACGGTGTCGGTATCTGATCCGGCAGCAGTGCCGGTGCCACCGCAGGCAGTGGTGAACGAAAGGACGGACACGGCGAGAGCGGCCGCAGCGATGCTCGGGCGTAGACGCATGACGATTCCTTTTTCGGAGGTGAGATCAGGAGTGGGTGAGGAGTTCGGCGAACTCCTTCACTGACGGGACGATGTGGGTGGCTCCGGCGTCGCGAAGCTGTTGCTCGTCGTGTGCGCCGGTCAGAGTTCCGGCGACGATGGATGCGCCGGAACGAATGCCGCTGAGCACGTCGTTGGACGTGTCGCCGAGTACGGCGATCTGGTGGACGTCGTCGATCGAAAGTTTGAGCAGGGCAGTCAGAATCAGGTCCGGGTACGGTCGACCGCGACCGGCCTCGGCGGGGGAGAGGGTGAGATCGGCGAGGGTTTTCCAGCCGAGCGCGACGAGGAGTTTGTCCTGGGTCGATCGGCTGAACCCGGTGGTCAAGGCAACTTTGATGCCGGCCTCGCGCAAAGTGGTGATGGCTTTCTCGGCGCCGGGGATCGGTTCGGCCAGGCCCTGGTCGATGAGGGAGTCGTACGTGGTTTCGAAGGCGGCGTTCGCGGCCTGGGCGCGGTCTTCGTCACCGAAGATCGCCCGGAACACGACGATCTTCGACTGGCCCATCGTGTCGAGGACGTACTGGCGAGCGGCGTCGGCTTCCGGGCCTTCGGCGGGCAGTCCGCCGGCTTCAGCGGCGGCAGCGAAGGCGCGAAGAACCAGTCCGTCGTCGGCGACGGTGGTGCCGGCCATGTCGAGAACGGCAAGGGTGATCGGAGACATGAGAAGTCTTTCTTGTCGGAGAGATTCAGAGACCGAGCTGGTCGGCGGTTTGTTCCGCCAGTGCCGGGCCGAGCGTCATACCGCGGCCACCGGGGCCGGCAACCACCCAGACGTTGTCGGCGGCTTGTGCGCGGTGAACAAGTTGTGAGGGGTCGATGCACTGGCTGTAGACGCCCGCCCAACGCTTGACGATTGGCGGAAGATCGCGTCCCAGAAGTGTTTCCACGACTCCGGACAGATGGCGATAGGGCGCCTCGTCGACATCGAAGTCGAAGGGTTCCTCGTATTCGTGGGTGTCGCCGATGGTCAGCCCGCCGTGCAAGCGCTGCACGCACAGGAGTTGCATGCGGTGCTCCTCGGCAGTCGGTTCCTGCGGCTGTACTGTACGGAGGTGATCGAGGGCAGATCCGGCGAAACCCGGGTAGTAACGGAAGCTGTCACCGTCAGCGATTGCGGTGGTGAGCTTTTCGCCGAGTGGGGCGCTCTGCATCATCTGCAGGCGCACACGGCGCAACGGGAGATCGCCGGCGAGATCGCGAGCCAATCCGCCGAGTGTTGCTCCGGGGCAGACGATCACGAGATCGGCGTCGAAGCTGCGACCGTGGTCGTCGCGGATGTGTGCGCCGGAGGTGGTCGTCGTGATCTCGCGGGCTTCCGTTCCGGCGTGGAAGGTGTAACGGCCGGTGGATTCGAGGTAAGAACGGATGGCGGGGAGCGCTTGCCGTGACTCGACAGCGGCGTCCAGCGTGCAGTGCAGTCCGCCGAGAAACTTGCCCCGGAGCGCGGGGTTGACGACGCGAACGGCGTCGGGATCCAGAAGCGCGAACCCTCGGTTGTCGGCGTCCGGCCGAGAGAACGCTTCCTGCGCGACCGCGACCTCCTCCTCGGTGCGCATGAGGGTGATGGAGCCGGCTGGGCGGTATCCGACGCCGGGGACACGGGCGGCAAGGTCTGCCCACAGTTCGCGCGAGCGCAGCGCAGCTTCGAGTTCGTGCGGGGCTCGCCCGGATACCCAGACGAGGCCGAAGTTCCGTACCGTGGCACCGCGGGCTTCGGGCTCACGTTCGAGATGGATGACGTCGTGTCCCCGACGGATTGCCTCGTCGGCGTGCGCCGTTCCGAGGATCCCTCCGCCCACAATCAAAATTCGCATGTAGAGATAGTGACGTTTGGTCTAGACCAATAGGGGGAATCGAGACGAACTCCAGGTTAACAATTGGTATAGACCGAATTCTTGTACGCTTGCGCCATGAATCAGCAGACGTCCACCGGGCCGGGGACCTCGAGCGTCGTGATCGAACCGGAGTTGAAGTACTACCGGGTGCGCACCGAGATCGAGACCATTCTCAGTGGGCTCGAGGAGGGCGACGCAGTCCCGTCCGAGCGGGAATTGGCGGCGCGGTTCACAGTCGCTCGCGAGACGGTCCGTCAAGCGCTTCGTGATCTTCTTGTCGAAGGGCGAATCGAGCGGCGGGGGCGGGGCACTGTCGTCGCGAGTCCGAAGTTGGTTCAGCCGCTATCGATTCGTTCCTATACCGAAGGTGCTCTGAGCGCTGGGCGAGTACCCAGTCGTAAGGTTGTGACCTTCGAACGAATGTCGGCCGACGACGGTCTCGCCACGGAATTGGGTATCGAACCAGGTGACAGCGTCGTTCACCTCGAGCGTGTTCTCTTCGCCGACGGAGAGAAGATCGGACTCGAATCAACGTTCCTGCCGGACAGCAGGTTCGGTGAGATGCTCGACGCTTTCGATGCGACGACGTCGCTGTACGCGGCTATCCGTTCCATCGGCGTGGTCTTTGCCTCCGCAACCGAACGGATCGAGACGGTGCTCGCTTCACCGCGGGAGGCAACCCTCGTCGAGTCCACCACCTCGATGCCGATGCTTCTATTGCACCGGACCTCCGTCGATCCGGAGGGTGTGCCGATCGAGCGCGTTCGTTCGCTCTACCGCGGCGACCGTATTGCCTTCTTGACGACTCTTCGCGAGTAGGAGGGGCGTCGAGGGGGTCTGCTGTTACCGGGAACGATAGGCACTCCCAGGCCCGTGGAATCTGTTCTGTACTGGACTCCATCAAACGGGAGGACAGTGAACATGGGTGACAAGAAAGTCTGGTTCGTAACCGGCGCAGGCCGGGGCATGGGAGTCGACATTGCTCAGGCGGCTCTTGCCGGCGGGCACGCGGTGGTGGCAACGGGGCGTGATGCGGACCGTGTTTCTGCAGCGATCGGTGAGCATGACGACCTGTTGGTGATTGCCTTGGACATCACCGACGAACAAGCCGCATATGCTGCGGTGGACACGGCAGTTGCACGATTTGGTGGAATCGATGTACTGGTGAACAACGCCGGAAACTTCTACGCCGGGTTCTTCGAGGTTGTCAGTCCGGCGCAACTTCGCGCTCAGATGGAGACCAACTTTTTCGGGCCGATCAATGTGACACGGGCGGTGTTGCCGGTAATGCGTAGGCAACGGAGTGGACGTGTCGTGACTGTCAGCTCGCTTGCGGGCCTGGTTGGTCAGGAGTTTTGCGCAGCCTACGCGGCGTCGAAGTTTGCGCTGGAGGGTTGGATGGAATCATTGCAATTCGATGTCGAACCGTACGGAATCGGGACGATGATCGTGGAGCCGGGATTCTTCCGGACCGAACTGCTTGTCGAGGGTGCGTCGTCGGTCTGGCCGGAATTGTCGATAGACGACTACGACGCTCGGACTGGCGAGACCGTCGAAGCGTGGAAGAGTATGAACGGTGCCCAGGGCGGGGATCCGGTGAAACTTGCCGCGGCACTTGTGGCACTTGTCGATTCGCCGCTACCCCCACGTCGTTGGGTCGCCGGTGCCGATGCAGTGTCCGTGGTTGAGCAGAAAGCCCACCAACTACTCGATCAAGTTGAAGCCCATCGCGGTTTGTCCTCGTCGCTTGCCCACGTGGACGTGACGACCTGATCCGAGTTTGTCAGGTCACGGGAGTGAGGTGAACATGTCCACGAGCCCCTGGGGTGCGTTCTCGCCGAAGCACATGTCCAGTCCATCAGCGGACTGTTGTGCCGATGCGGCGCTGCGTGGGAATAGGCGCTCTTCGTAGACAGCTAGCCCTTCCTCCGTGCTGCTGTGCGACGCGATCGCCTGGCCGAGTTCCGCGCCGTCGAGCATTGCCAGGTTCGCACCCTCTCCGGCAAACGGCGACATGACGTGTGCCGCGTCCCCGAGCAGAGTGACCCCGGGAGTACGGCTCCAACTGTGGCCGATGGGAAGGGCATGGATGGGGCGAGGGGTCAGCGAGCTGTCGGCTTCGACGATCAGTGAACGCAGTGACTCGTCCCAGTCCGAGAAGTGTTCCAGCAGAACCTTCTTCGCGATGTGATCGTCGGAGAAGTCGACACTCGCTGCCCAGCTCTCGGGAACTCGCAGGGCGGCATAGATGTGCAGACTGTTGTCGGTCTCACGGTGGGCAAGAAAGCCCTTGTCGGCACTGAGCGCGAACATCATTCCGTCGCCTACTGTTTCAGCGGCCTTCGCGTGCTGGTTGTCGGCGTCGTGAAGGTCGAACTCCACGAAAGATACTCCGGTATAGGCAGGAGTGTCGTTTGAAACCAATGGACGGATTTTCGACCACGCACCGTCGGCGCCGACCAGGAGATCGGTGGTGAAGTGGGTTCCATCCGCGAGGTGAACTTCGTGTCGACCATCCGGCAACGGATGAGCCCTGCGGACCTTGGCTCCCCAGTGGATTGTTTCCTTCGGAATTGAGCTGAGCAGTAGGTCACGCAGCTGGCCGCGGTCGATTTCCGGGCGGTCGCCGTCTCCGGTGTCCTGCTCGCTCAGGTGCACGACGGCATTTCGATCGAGGACGCGTGTCTCTTCCCCGCCTTGATGAACGAGGCAGCGGAACTCCTCATAGAGGCCGGCGGCACGAAGCGCGATCTGACCCGAGTCTTCGTGGATGTCGAGCATCCCGCCTTGAGTTCTGGCTGTCGGTCCGGATTCGAGATCGAATACCGCCGAATCGATTCCGCGGAGATGGAGGACTCGGGCGAGGGTGAGGCCACCGAGGCCGGCGCCGATGATTGCGATGGGGTAGTGGTTCATGGTGGGTTCCTAAGAAGTGAGTGGGGTGTTCTCGATGCCCGTGATGAGCGTGCGGAATCCCCAGGAGAGGCGCGCGGTGGGTTCACCGGCAAGTAGAGCTGTCGCATGCCTTGCGACGAGTGGGTGCGTCTGCGGGTTTGCGTTCTGGATTGCGTCGGTCAACGCGCTCCATCGGGCATCCGCGTCGGCGGAATTGTTCGGCGCCGAGTGTTCGGCAGCAGTGGACGTCGCGTACTGCAGTAGCAAGTCCACGCCCCACGCGGCTTGACCTGGAGGGACTTCGCCTTCGTCGAGCAATGCCAGCAGGCGCTCGAGCAGGCGTACGTAGTGAACTCCGCTGGGTCGGGAAACGAGTGCCGACTGGGCGAGACCGGGATGATCGAACAGCACGGCCGTGTACGAGGTCAACACCCGTTCAAGGCGAGCTTGCCAAGTGCCGGAGGAATTTTCGGCGAGGTCGACCACTCCGAGAAGTGTGTCCAGAACGGCGGCGTGCAATTCGGCGGTATTGCGCACGTACACGTACATCGATGCCGGCCCGGTGTCGAGTTCGAGGGCGAGTCGACGCATCGTCAATTTCTGCAAGCCCTCCGACCGCAAGATTTCCACCGCGGTACTGACGATGCCCTCGCGTGTCAGAGCGGGTTTGGCCGGACGATTGCGACGGCTCGACGTACCTGTTGGCTGAGTGGGCATGATTTCACCGTACACGAACATGTTCGTAACGAACATGTTCGTTAGATCACGCACTGAACGTCCACCCTGTGCGGAGCCATATCGGGAGCGGTGGGTTACATGCCTGAACCGCCGGAGAGCATTGCGATCGTCAGTAGGATGCCACCCACAATCCCCACGAGCGGGCTGTCGCTGTCGAGAAGCCAGTCGTTCAACGATCCCATGAGTGCCTCTTTCGGGTTTCGATCTGTCGACGGTCGAGCCTATCGACAGATCGAAACCCGAGATGTCACTTTCGTCCGAATTGTCGATCGGACCCGAGGTGATCAGCCGTAGACGTTGCCCGGGCTGATCAACTTGGTGATCGGCACCATCAAAGCGCTGGTCAGGTCGGTCTCTCCGTCGATGTCGGTGTTGATGAAGACGACCAGGGTGGTGTCCTTCTCGGGCAGGTAGACCGAGACTGTTTTGTAGCCGGGCAGGCTTCCGTTGTGACCGATCCAGCCGCCGCTGTTGAACAATCCGAGTCCGTACCCGGAGTTGTCGTCCCCTTCGCCCAGGGGCTCGGTGTGCAGGCGCTGCTTCTGAGTGTCGTCGGCGAGGAGATCGCCCTTGGCCAAGGCCGGAACCCAGATGCGCATGTCGTCCAACGACGAGATCATTGCGCCCGCGGCGCCTCCCCACGACGGGTTCCAGTCCGTTGCTGCGGTCACGGATTCGTCGAGTGTTTGGTTGGTGTATCCCTGTGCGTGGGGGTTCGGGAACGCGTTGGTGGTGGGAAAGCTGGTGTGCTCCATTCCGAGTGGTGTGGTGATCTTGGTGTCGATGACTTCCGACAGTGTTGAGCCGGTGACCTTCTCGATGACCATGCCGAGCAGAAGGGTGTTGGTATTCGAGTAGTCGACAGTGGTTCCTGGTCGAATTTGGAGTGGGAGGTCCTTGACGTATCCGAAGAGCTCTTCGGATGTGAATGATCGGCGAGGGTCGGAAAGAACATCCATGACAAACTGTTCGGACGTCGTGTAGGCCACGAGGCCGCTGCGCATCCCCGCCAGCTGGCGCAGGCTGATCGCATCGCCTTCCATGACGCCGTCGACGTACTTGGAGATCGGATCATCGAGACCGATCTTTCCCTCGTCGACCAATTGCAGCAGGGCGGTCACGGTAAATGTTTTGGTGACGCTACCGATCCGGTGGTAGAAGTCGGTTTCCATCGGCGCTTTGGTTGCCGTATCCGAGACTCCTGCAACCTTGACGTAGTTGCCGTCGGGCCCCCAAATGCCCACCATCGCACCGGGAATCCCGGTCGAATTCACCGCTGCGTCGACGATCGAATCGAGCTGGTCGGTGATGGTCGAGTCCATGATCTTGTCGGATGTGTCTGTGGATTTGTCCGTGCTGCAGCTGATTACAGCTCCAACCATGGCGCTGCACAGGCCGACAAGCAGGATGCGTCTTGCTCCGGTTTTCATGAGTCGAACTCTGCCTGCCCGAGGGCACTCACACATCGACCCCGGGTACGGCAGACGCAGTCCCCAGGTACCTCCTCAACCGGTACCGGGGGACTACGGAACCCTGGCCTGAACCCTTGACTTGGGTCAGAGTCCGCCGTTGAAGAACGCCGCCAGCGCGGGTGCCGGGTCTGCCGCGGTGCCCATATTTGCTACGCCGACAACGATCAATCCCAGCGTGAACAGTGCAGCGAGAAGACCGATCGACCCCGACACGAATCTCGTCCGTCGCTCGGATCGCGCCGTTCTCGCGAAGCGTGCCCACACGACCACAGTCACGATCAGTGATATTGCTGCCGCGATCAGCGCGATCACCGCCATGGCCAAGTGATACCGCGCGAAGTCGCTGATCATCAGTTCGAGGACAGGGCTTTGCTGGTTTCCGGTGCCCGTCGACTGAGCGAGCTGTTGGCGGACCTGCCCGACAGTGTCGCCAGGTGCCCCATCCGCCTGGGCCACGGGCAACATCGAGATCAGCGAAGAGAAGGGTGCAACGGCACCTTGGATATTTGCCATCACGAGTACCGAGGAAAACATCGCGAGGAGCGTGACCAGCCCTCCCGCCGAGACGAATGCGAGTTTCTTTCCAGCCGTCAGAGGGCCGGCGTTCACGAACGACGCCTTGAGCATCCGGCCGAGTGCGAGCAGAACCGTCAGCAGGATTACCGCGATCACGGCCTTGGCCACGTGGTACCGCAGCCAGTAGTCGACAGCGGACTCCAAGCTCGGCGAGAAGGCTTGGACACCGGAACTCCAGTATTCGACGAACGCGGCGCGGACCGTCTCGACGAGTTCTCCCTGGTCTGCGTACCCATCACCCGGCCTACTCGTCAGCATGCCCGGGGCGAGAACGAAGGCAGCGGAGAAACCGGCGACCAGCGCGATCAACGCGGCGATCTTGCGACCTGAGGACTGCGTCGAGCGCGACGGCCCCGCAGTGTTGTGCCGTGAAGAATTGTGCAGTGGGATTCCTCCAGCGTGATGAGCGATCATCTGGTCACCGTCCACAAAGTCATGTCACCGAGTGTAGAAATCGGTACACCGGACTTCATCGTTCGAGAGGATGATATTTCCGGCGACGGCGTCCGCCCGCCCTCGCCGCTGCCGTCGACATCCTCCTCAGCACTCGACGACATTGACGGCGAGCCCGCCTTCACTGGTTTCCTTGTAACGCACGGACATGTCGTTTCCGGTTTGGCGCATGGTTTCGATGACGGTATCGAGGCTCACCACATGCGTCCCGTCACCGAGGTATGCGAGCTGAGCTGCGGTGACTGCAGTCGAGGCGGCTACGGCATTTCGTTCGATGCATGGGATTTGGACCAGGCCACCAACCGGATCGCAGGTCAGCCCCAGATGGTGTTCCATGGCAATCTCAGCTGCATTCTCGATTTGTCGTGGCGATCCGCCCATGACAGCGCACAAGCCGGCTGCCGCCATCGCGCAGGCAGCTCCGACCTCGCCTTGGCACCCCGCCTCCGCGCCCGAGATCGAGGCATTCGCCTTGATGATCGATCCGATTGCGGCAGCGGTGAGGAGAAAGGTTCGAACGTCGTGAACACCGGCGCCCGCCGCACGTATGTGGTGGTATAGCACTGCCGGCACGATGCCTGCGGCACCGTTCGTCGGAGCCGTTACCACGCGGCCACCTGCTGCATTTTCTTCGTTGACCGCCATGGCGTAGACGGTCAGCCACTCGCGTGAGGAGGGTGCGCAGTTACGTTGTTCCAGTTGAATGTTCGCAGACCGTGCTCTTCGGCGAACTCCGAGACGCCCGGGCAATACACCTTCGGTCTGGGTGCCGCGTTCGATGCATGCGCGCATCGCGGACCAGATCGCGTCGATGCCGGTGAATGCCCGATCCTGGCCGTGCATCGCGATTTCGTCCGACAGTGCCAACTCGGCGATAGTTCCGGAGCCGCATTCCGCCAGTAGCTCTTTCGCGGTTCGATAGCGTGAGTTGATCGAATGCGCGCTTGCTTGCGTCTCCGTTCCGGCGCGCAGTACGAATCCGCCACCGATCGACAGATATGTACTCGTACAGACGATTTCGCGACCGCTGAAGGCGGTCAGTGTCATCGAGTTGGGGTGCCCGTGACGGCGAACGAGCGGCTCGAACACCATGTCCTCGTGAGTGAACACAACGTGCCCGAGTGAGCCGCCGACGAGCTTCACCGATCCGCCGTCCGAGAGCTCGGCCCAGCGCCCGTGAACGTCGTTCGGCTCGCACGTTTCAGGATCCAACCCACGAAGTCCCGCGATCACCGCGTCGGGAGTGCAGTGCCCTATTCCGGTGGCGGCGAGAGAACCGTGCAGATTGCAGCGAATTCGGTCGACCGACGCGGTCAAGCCGGCGTCGGAGAGCTCGCCGACAAAAGTGCGGGCGGCTCGCATCGGACCGACCGTGTGTGAACTGGAGGGCCCGATGCCGATGGAGAAGAATTCGAGCGCGGAAACATAGACGCCGGTGGTGCTCATTCGGCGCTCGTGACGGTAGTCGCTCCTGACTCGCGCTGGGCCGCAATCGTCAGGAGGTTGGAGCGCGAGTCCCCGGTGGCGGCTCGGATCACAGTGCGTGCCATTGCAATTGCTCCGTGCAAAACAGCTTCGTCGCCCGCTGCGGAGCGGGCATCAGCGGCAAACTCGATCGTGTGAGGAACTCCGGTAACGCCGCGTAACGCGATCATCGGGTGGATCGAGGGAACCACCTTCGACACGTTGCCCATGTCTGTCGAGCCGCCGGTCAGGGGAGTTCGGGCGGCCGCGGTGCGGCCCAGGCTCGCGATCTCCTCGTCCCAGATCGTCGCCAGCACGCGATGTTGAACAAGCTCCTCGTAGCGCGGTTCGGCGCGTTCGGTCGACCAGGAGCAGTCGCTGGCCACAGCTGCGCCCTCGAAGCAGGCGAGCATACGACGCTTGGCGTCCAACAGCACGTCGAGTTCTGCGGCCCGAACTTCCGCTCGCACCAACGTCGAGGCCGGAATGATGTTTGTTGCTTCGCCGCCGTGCTCGACATAGGCGTTGAGCCTGACGTCGGACGGAAGTTGTTGACGGAGAAGTCCGATGGCGACCAAGGCGATCGTGGCGGCGTCGCCTGCGTTGATGCCCTTGTGTGGCGCAGCGGCCGCGTGTGCGGCTCGTCCGGTGTAGGTCACGTCGAACCGGTCGACTGCCTGCGTTCCGGTGACGGTGCAACTGACGTCTTCACCTGCAGCGCCGTGGACCATGATCGACATCGCCGCGCCCTCCCATGCGCCACGTTCGAGCAGCAAGACTTTCCCGCCGCCATGTTCTTCGGCCGGCGTACCGAGAAGGACGACGGTCAGGCCGTGTTCCTCCGCGACCTCTCCGAGCGCGACAGCTGCTCCCAGTCCGGCAGCGGCGATGACATTGTGTCCACACGCATGACCGATGTCGGGAAGGGCGTCGTACTCGGCGCAGACGACGACGCGGAAAGGGCCGGAGCCCCGCACCGCTTCGAATGCCGTCTCGAGGCCGTAGGCGGCGCGAGTAACCGTGAAGCCGGCTTCCTGCGCGGCGTCCGCCAAGAGGGCCGACGCATGATGCTCTTCGAATGCCAACTCTGGGTGAGCATGGATGGTGTGGCTGACGTCGATGAGGCGTGATGCCCACTTCTCGATCGTGCTCGAAACGGAGTCCGTGGGGGTGCGGGTGTCAGCGATGGACATGGGTATTGCTTCCTTTCAACATCTTTGGTTCTCTGTGTCTTCGGATCGCGGTGTCTTCGGTTCTCAGCGTCTTCGGGTGCAGTTCTAGTGCCAGAGGCCCAGCGCGAACTCCGCGACGACCACGGAAAGTAGGTAAGAGGCGAGGATCGCGACGATTCCGACGGGCACGATCTTCCAGCCGATCGTCTTGAGCAAGGGAAGGTCCTTGCCGAGGCTGAGACCTGCGACAGTCAAGGTGAGGGTGCAGATCGAGAGAAAGTCGACAGTCCCGACGGTGCTCGAGACGAAATCACCGATGGGGGACCACGGTGTTGTCGCCAAGGCGCCGATGGTGATGATTGCGATCATCGCCGCGATCTTGCCGCGGGTCAGGCGGGCCACGCCGACGCCCAGGAGCAACAATCCGGTGAGGATCAAGTAACCGACGATGATCGATCGAGATACGCCACCCGCTGCGATCGAGGAGACGATGACCCCACCGACGAACAGAATCGGAACGATCGTGGTCAGCGGCACGGTGACGCTCGGCGCAACCGCTCGTGGGGCAGTGTCGGCTTTCCGTTCGCTGGTCGTCTTCGAGCGCTTGGTGAGGGCGCCGTAGATTCGATCAGCAAGGGGGAGTGCGACATACATGCCGACATACACGCCGAGGAGGCCGGTGATGATGTTGGATGTGGCCGCCACGGCGAGTACCTGGTCGGCCATCTCGGGGTGCGCCGAAACGACGCTGGCGGCAGCGGCAGCCATCATCGAGCCGGATCCGACGCCGGCACCCATCGCCAATGCGAGGGGGTCGAAGATGTTGAAGGATGTAGCCAGTGACGCAATCAGGCTGATCAGCACGGCACCGAACAGAGTGCCGAAGACGTACATCGACAGGACTCCACGGTACTGGTCGGAATCGGGGCCGTAGCGTTCGCTGACCATCGCGAAGGAGCCCTCGCGGTCGATGGAGAAGGTTGCTCCGACGGTGGCCGGCCCCATCCGAAGGAGTACCGCCAGCGGGAGTGCGAGAGCGATAGTGCCGAACAAGTGCCCCAATTCCTGCAGTAGCAGTGCGGGGCCCGCCTCGAACAACAATTGGATGTTCGGGCCGATGGTGAAAGACAACCTTGCACAAAGCAAGAGAACAGCCAGGCCCATGATTGCCGAGGCTGCAGCCTGAAGGTCGAGGCCGAGTGGTTTCCACTTCTGGCTCGAGACGACACCGCCGGCAATCAGTCCCCACACCATGGGCAGGATCGTGATGGCGGCAGCGCCGACGGGAATCACTGCGGGGCCGATCAGTTGCGCGCCTGCCGCAAGCGCGAGGAGCAGAATCGCCACGATCCACAGCCGTGGCGACCTCAAGGCGAAAACGATCTTTTGCGTCGGGGTTTGATCGCTGACCGGAGAATCGTCATGCGAGACAGGGAATGCTTCGGTCATGTCGGTGTCTTTCTCGAGGGGGCGAACGAACGCAAGAAGTAAGCGTTCTCGAGGCTCAGGATTTGGTGGACTATTGATGTGATGAAGTTAGGATCGACGCGTTTCGATCCTGTTTCGGTGCAGCATTCTTTTGAAAGTGAGGTCCTCGGTGCAGGATCAGATGCTCAAGGACGACGATCTTCGGCTGTTGAACGCACTGCAGATCAGGCCGCGAGCGTCGTGGTCCGAGCTTTCACGCGCGATCGGTTCCGACCCGGTCACCCTGACCAGGCGTTGGGAGCGTCTGCACTCGCAAGGAATAGCGTGGATCGCTGCGTACCGTGGTGGACCCATCGTGTCGGCGACCGCACTTCTCGAGATCGAATGCGCACCGGCACAGACCATGAGCGTTGCCGAACAGATCGCGCACGATCCCGAAGTTCTCACAGTCGATCTCACAACCGGCAATCGGGATCTGCTCGTCACGCTCACCTGCACTGACCTCGATCAATTGTCCAGGTACGTGTTGGAGCGAACACAATCCCTGCCGATGATCACCGCGATGCGAACTCAGATCGTGTCCTCGGCGAACTCCGACGCGAGGAACTGGCGTCTACGTGCTCTCGATGCGGAAGAAATTGCCGCGCTCGAGTCGGCCCCGGCGGGAAAGATTCGTGGTGTACGCGCCGGCGAAGAGGAACAGTCGCAGCTGTTCGACATTCTTTCTCGCGAACCACGTGTCACCGTCTCGGCACTCGCTGCGGCCCTCGGAGTCACGCCGACTCGCGCTGGGGCGCTCCTTTCTCACGAGCTGTCGACGGGGCGACTGGTCGTCCGCACGGAGATTGCTCGGCCCTACTCCGGCTGGCCGGTCTACGCCTGGTACTTCTTACGTCTCGACGGGCGAAAGGAGGCAATTGCTCAGCGTCTTTCGCACCTGCGTGAGGCGAGGCTTGTTGCTTCTACGATCGGCAGCTACGACATCGCATTGGCGGTGTGGCTGCGCTCGATCGACGACGTGCAGCGTCTGGAAGGTTATCTCGCCGACCAGTTTCCGGGCGTATCCGTGGTGGACCGGTCGATCGTCCTGCGTACGCCGCATCACCTGCATCGGACGATCGATGTGTCGGGTCGAAGCATGCCGAAGCACGGGTGATCCGCAACGCGTTCGCTCGGGTCGGGTGCTCTCCGACTAGTTGGGGATCGCCACGTCGACGATCAAGCCGAAGTGATCGGAACCTTCGATCTCGATCCGCTCGAGTGACTTCGCCTGACCGCCCCGCAGAAGTACATGGTCGATGCCGACGATCGCGGGAAATTTCTTGTCCGCCGGATAGGTGCGCACGATGCCTACTCCCAATTGGTCTGCGGCATCGGAGTAGCCGACATCGAGGAGGTCACGGAATTGCTTGTGCGTGAATGTGGTGTTGAAGTCGCCACTGACGATGACGGTTTCCTCGGCGGCAGCAGCGTCGAGCGCGTTTCGCAAAGTGCTCAGCTCGGCAGTCCACACGTCGGGCGGGGTCACGTACGCCGGTCCGGGGTGAACCGCCAGAAGGGTGAACGAAGTTGAGAAGCCCACTTCGGCAATAAGATTGGTCGGTCCGAATCCGTTCAATTCCCGAGTGTCCGTCAGCGGATAACGGCTGTAAATACCGGCGCCACCCCCGCCGGCCTCGTCCGGTACCAAGTAGTGATGCGGCAGCAGTTGCTCGAGTCCTTGATCTCTGAGAGAGCCTTCGAGTGATGTGGTCAGTTCCTGAACCGTCAGGACGTCGACTGCCTTCTCGCGCACCGTCGCAGTCAAACTGGCGGGATCTGCCTGCCCGAAGAGAAGGTTTGCTTGCATTACGCGCAGAGTCGGCCCGTCGATTTCGGAACTGTTTGCCACATACAGTGGACTGATCACCGACGCGCCCACCGCAATCAGTACCACCGAGATCGCCAGCAGGATCCAGCGGCGAAAGACCAGGCATATCAGGGACGCTGCGAGTGTGACCGCAAGCAGTATCGGGACGAAGGAGGCCACGGCGATCAACGGGTTGATCGGCTTGGTGGAGTACAACGCGATCAGCGAGACAACGCCGACGGCGATACCGCCCACGCCGGCGACCTGAGCGATACGGCGTGCCGGAACATTGTCCGTCGTGAATCCCATACCAAACGGTACCCAATGCAGCCACGGCTCCCGACTGCCTGGCGTTTGTCAGTCGCCGGTTCGGGTGCGGAATGCGTTCACGGCGGCTTCGACGGTCGGGTAGAAGTGCGTCGAATCGAATCGATCCCCGACTCCGAATCGGATGAGTCGATCCTTGATCGGACCTTTCATCTCTGCGAATGCCAACCGAATTCCTTTGCCTTCGAGGAATGTATCCAGATCGACGAGTTCGTCGACTGCCGTTGTATCGAGTCCGGTGATCGGTTCGGCGGCTATAACCACCCAGTCGACCGGATCTGGCGCCTTGGCGACGACGGAGCGAACGTACTCGTCGAAGATCTCGCCGTTCGCGAAAAACAGTGGCGCGTCAAACCTCACCAACACCAGGCCGGGGATGCGATGCCCATCTGGATGGCGTTCGATGTCGTGGAATCCGGCGGGTTCGCCCGTCTCGACGAGTTCGGTTCGATGTGGCTGCCATACCTGCGCGATGACCGCTGCGAAGGACAGTCCGATCGCTACAAGGATGCCTTGTAGCACACCGACCAGGGCGACGCCCAGAAACGCCGCGACGGCGAGGCCGAATTCCACGGTGCTCATGCGCCACATGCGGACCATGCCGCCCACGTCGATCAGTGCACACGCGGCGACGATGACGACGGCGGCCAGTGTTGCATCGGGCAGATATGCCGTGAGTCCGGGAGCGACGAGGACGAACACCAGGACCGCGAGCGCCCCGACGACGCCGGCCAATTGTGTGTGCGCCCCACTCTGTTCGGCTACCGGAGTTCGTGACCCGCTCGCCGAGATCGGAAACCCGCCGAACAGCCCGCCGGCCACGTTCGCGACACCGATCGCCTTCATTTCGGTACTGCCGTTCACGTCCTCGCCGTGGCGGGCGGCGAAGGTGCGCGAGAGAACGCCGGTGTCGGCGAAGGCAATCAATGCGATACCGGCGGCGGGCCCGATCAGATGGCCGACGTCCTGCCAGGTGACTCCACCGACGGAAGGGAGGGGGAGTCCTTCCGGCAGTGCGCCGACCATGCCGATGTCATCGGTGAGACCGGCGGCAGCGGACAAGACTATGGCCGCGACAACGGCCACCAGAACGCCGGGAACAACAGGTACCCAGAGCCGGAAGGCGACTATGACGACTAGCGAACCGACACCGATGGCGGCAGCGAGGGGGTCGACGTCGCCACCCACCAGGGCCTTTGAGATCCCGCCGATTTCACCGAGTAGACCGGACGCGTCGACGGAGAATCCGAGCAGCTTGGGAATCTGACCAACTACGACGACGAGTGCAATGGCGTTGAGGTAGCCGAGGCGGATCGGTTTCGAGAGGAGTTCGGTCACGAAGCCGAGACGAAGGAATCCGCCGATCACGAGGATGAGTCCGACAAGAATGGCGAGAACACCGGCTAGTGCAAGCGCATTCTCCGAATCGCCGACCACTGCCAGCGGTATGACCGCGGCGGCAATCAGCGGCGCCAGTGACGAATCAGGTCCGAGTACAAGGATTTTCGAGGGCCCGACTACCGCGTAGGCGAGCAAAGGCACGATGGTGGCGTACAGCCCGGCGTACGCAGGCAACCCGGCGGCCTCGGCGTAGCCCATGCCTGCCGGGATGAGCAGGGCAGTCAAGACGAGTCCGGCAGTGACGTCTGTTCGCAACCACTCGCGGCGATACCCACGGGCAGTCGCGACGCCCGGTAGCCGACCTAGACTCTCCGCCCACATCATCGTTTGATTGTCCTCCCTCAGTGGAGCGAACGGGCGCGCTCGGGGGCAACCGCGGTGGTCGCAGGGAGGGGCGCAGGTGCCTGTGCGAGGCGGCGGCGTCGAATTGCCTTGTCCAGCTCGACGACAACCGGGATGATCAGCGACCAACCCAGGCAGGCGAGCCACTGGGCGCCGGTCAGTGAGGTTGTCATGAGGAGGTCCTGGAGGACGCCCGCCTCGACGGCGAATACGGTCACGACCGTGGGGATCGTCAAGATCTTGATGGCACCGAGAACCGGTGGAACCACGCCGGACTCGGGATCACGCCGCATGGTAAGCCCCGCGAGAATCGAACCGAGAGAGAGCACTACGAATGCTGTGGTCATGGGAACATTCGCCTCGGAAGTACTCGTTTCACCGGGTGCGAGAAGCATCGCCGCGAGTGTCACGGCAAATTGCAGGACACCGTACGCGAGCCACTGAGCGACTGCGCTTCGATGTGCGATCGGCATCTTGGGATCGCGCGGAGGCTTGTTCATCAGATCCGGTGGCGGCGGGTCGAGCATGATCACGGCGACGGGGAACAGTGTGATGAAGAAGTGCTGGAACAGCACCATTAGTGGCGTCAGTGCCACACCCTCGTTGATGTTGAAGATGCTCGCAGCGAGGAAGAGGAGAACCAAGGAGAAGAGTTTCGACATCTGGTAGCGGATGTACGAGACGATTTTTCCGTAGATGTTGCGGCCCAAAGTGATCGCGGTGATGAGGGTGCCGAAGTTGTCGTCGGTGAGCACCATCTTGCCCGCCTGTTTGGTCACCTCACTGCCCGAGCCCATGGCGACGCCGATGTCTGCCTTCTTCAACGCGGCGGCGTCGTTGACCGCGTCTCCGGTCATCGCGACGACGGCGCCACCGCTCTGCATGACATCGACCAAGCGAAGTTTGTCCTGCGGAGTGACGCGGCCGAACACGTGCAGGTTCGGCAACGCGGTCGACAGTTCTTCATCGGTCATCGCTTGCAACTCGCCGCCGCCCACCGAGCCCGGGCCGAGTCCGAGTTCGGCACCGATCGCTGCGGCGGTGATGGCATGGTCGCCGGTGATCATGCGGACCTCGATGCCGGCCCGGTGTGCGGTTCGCACCGAATCGACCGCCTCCGGACGCAGCGGGTCGATGATGCCTGCCATACCGACAAACGTCAGGTCCTCGACAAAGGACATGGGGTCGGCCACGACAGCGTCTTCCCGTCCGTCGAGGCGTCTGACCGCGAATGCCAGCACCCGAAGACCCTTTTCGGACATGGACTGATTTGCTGAAGTGAGTTCGTCTCGGACTTCCTCGATCGGGACCTGCCGACGGCCGGGGAGAATGGCCGAAGAACACCGAGCGAGGACGACATCGGGTCCGCCTTTGACCAATCCGACGAACTGACTTACGCCGTCGACTTCGAGGTGGTGGTACGTGGCCATGAACTTGTACGCGGAATCGAACGGAACCGTCGCCACCCGCGGGTAGGTCCGTCTGGTGAGTGGGGCGTCGGCACCGATCTTTGCCGCGAGCACCACGAGCGCGGCCTCGGTCGGGTCGCCGACAACTTCCCCGGAATCGGAAACCGTTGCATCGCTGTCGAGACACAGTCCGTATGCGAGAAGGGTGAAGTCGGGTGGTGCCTCGCCGGCAACCTGCGTGATCCTTCCCGCTTTGGCGTAGCCTTCGCCGTCGACCGTGTACCAACGGCCGTGGACGTACAGCGATCGGACGGTCATCTGGTTCATTGTCAGCGTGCCGGTCTTGTCCGAGTTGATTGCACTGGTCGCGCCGAGTGTTTCGACGTCGGTCAGGTTCTTCACGACGGCCTTGGCGTCGGCCAGTTGACGGGCACCGTAGGCCAGCATCGCCTGGACGAATGTTGGCAGGCCGGTCGGAATCGCGGACACTCCCATTGCGATACCAAGGAGCAGAAGCGTAGTCAGGTCCTGCCCACGAAGGAGCCCGATGACGACGATGACGATCACTGCCGTCCACGCGATGATTCCGAGAAGTTTGGTGAGAGAGTCCAATTCACGTTGAAGTGGCGACTTGCCAGGGGCGACCGCCGACAACATCGACGCGATCTGGCCTATCTGCGTCTGCATCCCGGTCTCGGTGACCACCATGGTCGCCGTGCCGCGGGTGACCGAGGTGTTCTGGAAGACCAGATTGCTGCGGTCTCCGAGCGGAATATCCTCGTTGTTCAGCGTATTCGGGTCCTTCGGTATCGGCGCGCTTTCCCCGGTCAATGCGGCTTCCTGCGTCTCCAGGGTGGTGGTGGCGAGCAACCGTCCGTCGGCAGCGATGATGTCTCCTGCCTCGACTTGGACGATGTCACCCGGCACCAGTTCGGTAGCGTCGAGTTGTATCAGGTTCCCGTCACGAATGACCCGTGCTTGGGGCGTCTGCATCTTGGCGAGGGCGTCGACGCTCGCCCGTGCCTTCAACTCCTGTCGAGTTCCGAGGACGATGTTGAGCACGACGAGCACCGCCACCACGATTGCTGTCGGCACTTCACCGATGGCGATGCTGACCGCGGCCACGGCGACGAGCATCAAGTTCATCGGATCTTTCAGCTGCAACAGCGCGATCGACCACGTCGACGGCGGTGGCGTCGAGGTGATTTCGTTCGACCCGTAGCGTCGTCGCCGTTGGTCGGCCTCATCCGACTGCAGTCCGCGCTCCGGGTCCGACTGCAGTACGGACACGACTGATTCGCCACTCTGCGCATGCCACGGCGTGGGGCTCATGACCGCACATCCTTTCCTTGGCGATCGTCAATACCGGGTCGGAATCCAGTGCAGCGGTTGTTTGGGCGTCTGGTAGCCGTGAGCCTTCTGCCGTTTCGGCAGGGTGATGTCCGTGGATTGCACGGGCTCGTAGGGGATCTGACTCAGAATGTGGCTGATGATGTTGAGTCGTCCGCGTTTCTTGTCATTGTTGTTTGCGACATACCATGGCGCCCAGCCGGTGTCGGTGAAGCGAAACATCTCGTCGCGGGCACGCGAGTAGTCGTACCAATGACTGAACGACTTCAGATCGAGATTCGACAGCTTCCAGATCTTTCGAGGGTCGTCGATCCGGCTCTGCAGACGTAAGAGCTGCTGTTCTTCGCTGACCTCGAGCCAGTACTTGAGCAGAATGACTCCCGATTCGACGATCGCGCGTTCGACGGTCGGAATGAGCTGGAGAAATTGATGTGCTTGTTCTTCGGTGCAAAAGCCCATTACTCGTTCTACACCGGCACGGTTGTACCAACTTCGGTCGAAGATGACGATCTCACCGGCAGCCGGAAGATGCGGGACGTAGCGTTGGACATACATCTGCGAATGCTCTCGCTCGGTCGGGGCGGGTAACGCAACGACCCGGAACACTCGCGGACTCACTCGCTCGGTGATGGCTTTGATGACACCGCCCTTCCCCGCGGTATCTCGACCTTCGAATACGATGCAGACCTTGGCTCCAGACGATTTGACCCACTCCTGCAAAGCCACGAGTTCGCCGTGCAACGGCTTGAGTTTGCGGCGGTACACCTTGTTCTTCATCGGCTTTTGTGCCACGGGCGGCGCGTCGTCGGTAAGGGTCGACGGGGTGTCGTCGTGAAGAATCCGAGCGTTCTTTCCCACTTCCACTCCCTGGCATCATGAGCGCAACGCGAGCGCGCGGGGAACCGTCCGCCCTTATGTGTATGCCCCATATTCGGTGAACCTATTCTCTTCGCAATCGAGACCCGAATCGTGTTGTTTTCGAACCCTTTCCGAGTCTTGACGTGCTCGGCTGGACGGACGACCATTAATGGATGACTGGCGACGAAGAGTTGCTCCACGTCGAGCGGGTGATCACTCGCCTGATTTCCCGCTATCCCGCCGTTCCTCCACCGGAGATCGAAAACAGAGTGCGAACAATTCACCAGCGTTTTGCGGGATGTCGGATCCGCGACTTCGTGCCTCTTCTGGTCGAAAAGGCGGCCAGACAAGAGATCTCGGATCGGAGAATCGTGATTCCGATAATGGATGAGCGGTCGGCGAGTCTGAACTCTCTCGAGCTGTAGCCGGAACGGGGATCGTCGGCGCATACTGAAATGACCTTGGACCAGGGAGTTCTGGCCGAATGCAGGAGCTCAGGCGCGGAACGTCAGCCTCCCGAACTCCTGATGTGTAAAACCGAGTACAGGGAGCGTTGACATGGAAGGCTTCTGGGAATTCTTCTGGTTCATCTTCGTCTGCTTTGCCTTTGTGGCGTACTTGAGCGTGTTGTTCTCGATCATCACCGACTTGTTCCGTGATCACGAGACTTCAGGCTGGGCCAAGGCGTTGTGGATGATATTCCTCTTCGTCATTCCATTCCTGTCCGCGATGATCTACGTGGTCGTCAAGAATGACGGAATGACGAGGCGGTCGATGGAAGCCGCTCAAGAGCACATACACGCGCAGAGTGATTACATTCGAAAGGTCGCCGGGAAATCGCCGACTCAGCAGATCGCCGACGCCAGAGAGCTTCTCGACTCAGGCGCGATCAACGAAGAGGAATTCCAGGCCATCAAGGCAAAGGCGCTGGCGTAGTTTTCGTATCTTCTGCCCCGGGCCTGGCGTCGTCGGTTCCGCCGTCGTCAGGCGCGGCGTCCTGCGCGGCGGCGCGTGCGGGACGAACCAATACTTCCAGTGCGACGAGAGCAACGAGCGCAATGACGACGATCCAACCAACGACCAATCCGGTGGGGTAGCGCCAGAAGAGCAGCAACAGGGCGGCGATGCCGATGATGGCACAGCGCAGTGGGACACGAAGCTGATTGGCCCACCGCTCCACCTGATTCGGCGTTCGGCCGCTTGCAGAATGCCGGACGAAGTCCAACGCCTGCCCGTAGCCTCGACGAACGGCGATCGCCGACGACGACCCACCGATCAGGTAGGCGCCGAGCCCCACCACCACACCGAGGACCGCAACCGCGCGAAGGCTCGTCCGAAGCGGAACCAGAACTGTGTCGATGACAGCGGTGGCGGCGTCTGGCGAGAGGATATCGGTAGGGACACTGTCGAGGTAGATTGCGCGCCCGATCAGAATTCCGATCGCAAGAACAAGCATTCCCAACGCAATCGACAGTCCGACCAGGGACAGCGTACGAAGCCTGCGACCGGTTGGCGCAACGGCGACAGCGGCTGCTGCGCAAGCGATTCCCAACCACGGCAGCACCGCCGAGACCTTGTCGAGTGCCGAGACGGCTCGCTGCGCCTTCACCAGCTCGGGGGACTGGAAGAGAACAAACTCCTTGTCCACGGACGGGATTTTGTCTGCGAAAGCGAAGCCGCGGTCGGTCAGCGCCGTTTTCACCCGGTCGATGATCGTGCTCAGTGAAATGCTGACCGTTCCGCTCTGGTCGACCTCGACCGAGTCGGGTCCGTAGTTTCCGGTCATGACGGCGACGAGGGAGTTGTGCGCCGCTCGGTTCGCCTGAATCCAAAGGTCTTCGAACTGCTGCGTCCGAACGAGCGAGGCCACTGTGTCGTGGACGAAACTCTTCGCCTGGCCGGCGATCACCGGTGCCAAACCCACCAACGCCTGGTCCACGCGAGGGGTGTTGGCTTCGAGATTCGACACGTCCGTCAATGCTGTGAGTGCCTCGGTGGTGAGCCCTTCGACGTCGACGCGATCGAAGATCTCGTCCGTGACTTGATTCGTGATCTCCGCTTGCACGGCTGGATTCTCACCCAGTGGCGCTACCGTGCTGACGTAGCGGTCCGTGTCGAGGATCTGACTACGTACGAAGCGGGTGGTTACCGACAAGACTGCGAGCAGTGCGACCAGCACCAGCAGGATTGTCACCGCGGTCCACCGCAGCCCATGTCGAGGTGGTCGGGAGACTTTCTCGACGGTCGTTTCGCGGGCGCTGGGAGTCTGCTCGCGAAGTGTTGCTACCTCTTCGCGCAACCGGGCTAGTTCGGCACGTTCGTCCTCCTGGAGTGGTCCGTCGCTCGTGCCGTTTGCCATGATGGTCCTCCCGGGACGGAAACTACTGGCGCACAGTTGAAATGCTGAACTGCGAAGATGATTCGGCGGGTGACCTCAGATGACCTCGGTATTCCAGGTCGCGACGGCCCAGATGACGAATACGTCGAGCGCGATGATGATGATCGACCACCACGGCGAGTGGGGTAGCCACAGGAAATTCGCGAGGATCGACAGAGAACAGATGACTATCGCGCCTACCCGTGCCCACGTCGCGCCGGTGAAGAGCATGATTCCGACAGCGGTGACGAGCACACCGAGTACGAGGTGGATCCATCCCCACGAAGTGAGGTCGAATTGGTACGTGTATTCCGGGCCGACGACTGTCACGTCGTCCTCCGATATCGCCGAGATGCCTTGGAGGATTTCGAGCACGCCGACTGTGATGAGGAGAACGGCTCCGCCCAGCGCGCTTCCTTTTGCCACACCCTGCTTTACCAGTGAATCCTCGGACATGACCGCCCCTAGATTTCAAGCGCGAAATAGCCTGGCATATTTCCCTGTCCCGACCTTTTACGGTGGTGAAGTAGCCCGTCGGAGGGCAAATCAAACATTGAGCGCTGCACAGCATTGCGATATTCATTCGCCTACGAATTCGAAAGAACCTACCGTGACGGCATGGATATGGCGGACGTAGGTGTGGCGATGAGGCCTGCACCGGGTGTGATCCGGACGGACCGGCTGGTGCTCCGTACCTACCGCCCAGGCGATCACCGGGATCTTCTCACCTTCTACGGGCGCAGCGACGTATGCCGATATTTGCTCAACGAACCCTGGAGTCTCGCGGAGGCTCGGGAGGCCGTGCAGACCAGAATGTCTCGCCGCGACCTGGCATCGGGCGCGGTGGCACTTGTTGTCGAGTACGGGGGCCGGGTTGTCGGAAGCGTGAGTGCTTGGCGAGTCGAAGAATCTGATTGCACAGCCGAAGTCGAGCACACCGCCGAACTCGGGTGGGCATTTTCGCCCGAGTTCGGCGGCCGAGGATTCGCGACGGAAGCAGTGACCGCTCTGATCGACCTCGCGTTCGCGACACCCCGATTGCGCCGCGTGGTCGCGCGAATGGATTCGAGAAACGAATCCTCGGCGCGACTCGCGCAGCGGATCGGTATGAGGCGAGAGGGACATTTTCGGCAGAACGCGTGGATCAAGAACGAGTGGACCGACACCGTGGTTTTCGCGACACTTCGCGGTGAGTGGCCTTCAGTTGCTTGATCAGACCGAGCGGGCTGCTATTTTGCGACCAGTTCGGTCAACTGTGGCACGAGTTCGTCGGTCGCCCACGGAACACTCAGAAGGCTGACGTACATTGTCGCTGCAGTCAGGCGATTGTCGGTGATCCACAGGTCCTTGCCGTTGGCGATGACCGGCCACCGCGAGAACAGAGTGTTGGCCAATGTGCTGTCGACTTCCGACTGATCGCTTGCCCAACCGAGATACACGTCGGTGTCGATCGTGTCGAGCTTTTCCATACTGATGCCGAAAAGGAACGAGTCGCCGGCAAAGTTCTTGGCGCCGTTCACCACGTCGGGAGCGACTGTGAGCCCGAGGTTTTCGACAAACTTGACGCGCGGATCGTCCGGACCGTAGATGGCGGTTTCGGTTTCTCCTTCACGGATGTAGGAACCGAAGGCGAAAGTGACTCCGTTGAATTCGGGATGACTCGCCTTCGATTCCTGGACCGATTCCTCAACCGACTTGATCAGCGCCGCGGTTTGAGCGGGACGCCCGAGTGCCTTGCCGACATCGGTGGCGAGGTTTTGCCACGAGCTGGGCTGATACGGCTTGGTGTCGTACGGGAGGGTCGGGGCGATCGAGCTCAGGCGCTGGTAATCCTGCTCGGAGAAGCCCGAGTACGGGGCAAGAATCAGATCAGGCGCGGCATTGAGAATCTGCTCGAACAGTAGCTCGCCGCTGTCGGAGTAGTACGGCGCAGGCGTGGGCAGCGTCTGGCCCGACTTTTCGAGTTCGGCGCGGGTCCACGGCAGGAACCCGTCGGCGTCGCCGGCCCAAGAGTCCTTCTGCATCGCGATCGGAGTGACACCCAGGGCGATGACCGTGTCTGCCGCTGCGGAATCGAGGGTGAGGATCCGTGTCGGCTCCTTGTCGATGGTGGTCCCGCCGAAAGCGTGCTTGATCGTCACGGGATAGGCGCCGTCCTCGACGGCGGATGCCGATGAATTGTTTTCCTGGGCGTCCGATGACGACTGTGTGCAGGCGGTCAGAGGCAGTGCCGCCGCCAGCATGAGCGCAACAACGATTCGTCGCCTCCGCTGGGGACGAATTCTCTGACGGGCAGATCTGAACACGCGAAACTCCTCGGGATTGATCAGGGAAGTGCTTGCACGACTCAGCGCAGTACGCGCATGAGAGCAGGCTTACCTAAGTGAATGTAGGGCGCGTGCGTGTAGCGAAGGGGCCAGCCGATGTCGACAACAGGTCAGGCTCGAGTCAGTTGACAGCGGCGAGCGCATTGCCGGGGGTGTAGCCGACCGTCTTGCGAAAAGCGGCGATGAAGGAACTCGACGTCCCGTAACCGACACGGCGGCTGACGGCGTTCACACTCATTCCAGTCCCGAGCATGCCGAGGGCCGTGCTCATACGAACCAGAGTGCGCCACTGCGCAAAGCTCAAGGCGAGTTCCGCGGCAAAAATCCGGGTGACCGTACGTCGGCTGAGATTGAGAACGTGAGCCCACTGATCGAGTGATCGATCGTCGGCGGGATCCGACAGCACTTTGTCGACGAGCATCCGTAGCCGCGGATCTCGGGGGATCGGTACGTCGAAGTGAGGTGCTGATGCCGGGGTGAGGAGATCGACACAAACCTGCTGTGCCCGAAGGCGTTGTTCTGCAGGCATTCCAGTGTGGGCGAGGTGTATCAGCAGTGCCCGGGCTGCCTCACTCAGTGTCACGATGCACGGTTCGTTCCAGGCGGGGGTCCACAGCTCGGGGGTGAAGAGCGTGGCGCGGAATGCGACGTGGGGATTTGCCTGACCTTCGTGGAGGACCCCGCGGGGGATCCATAGGCCGACGCCGGGCGTGACGGTCCAGAGTTGATTGTCGATGATCATGTTGACGACACCGCGGTCGGACCAGATCAGTTCGTGCTCGATGTGAGCGTGCTCTGGCCACCGGGTGATGTGGTCGGTCTCGACGATGTACGTCGTGAGTTGGAACGGCGCCGGGACGGCGCGCGCCATCGGAGTGTGGCGGTCGGATTCCCGTAAGTGGGAATCGTCGTCCAGCTGTGGACCGTCGTCGATTTCACGAAGGGCAGGGATCAGCACCGTGGACTACCTCCAGAGCAAAGTTAGGTAAACCTTACACTGATGTGGGCAGCGATCAGTGACTCGCACCGAGTTCGATGAGAAGCACGCCTGCCGCGATGAGGCCGATCCCGACCATCATGAGCCTGGTCAGCGGTTCGCGAAAGAGAATACGGGATGCGATTGCCGTCAACGCCACTCCGCATGCGGTCCAGATTCCGTATGCGACGCCGATGGTGAGGCCCGCGTCGAGCGCGAGGGCCAGGAAGGCGAAAGCGGCGAGATACCCCACGGTGACAACCGCGAGCCATCGTTTGTCGCTGCCGTCCTGCGACGCCATCCGTAGTGACAATGTCGCGGTGACCTCGGAAATAATTGCAGCGATCAGAAATACGAAGGTCATGCTGGGTCCGCCGGCCCGCTGTCGGCGGCAGCCTGAGAGCCGAGTTCGACGCACAGCACTCCGCCGATGACCAGTGCAATCCCGACGCCCATGGTGGCCGTCAGAGGATCTCCGAAAAGGGCCGTTGCGAATACTGCGGTCAGGACAACTCCGGTTGCGCCCCAGATTCCGTATGCAACACCGAGTCCCATGCCCTCCCGCAGGACGAACGACAAGGCGGTGAATGCTGCGAGATATCCGCCGACGACCACGATGTACCAAGCCGGGTGATCGAGGGCGGCGCGCAACGACAGCGTCGCAGACACCTCGGTAAGGATCGCGGTGATCAACAACAGCCATTTCTTCACGGTTGGGATTCTGTCAGGCTCCACGGATTCCGGTCGCGCACTACGGTTGAGACATGACGTGCGTACTGCTCGGTGGAATCCGCAAAGGTGACATCCGCCACGACGCGTCGGGTGGCGATGTGGCCGCAACTCCGATCCTCGACTGGGGCCACGACGACGTGGCCCGCCTCTACGAGGACATTGCAGAAGGTGCGATCCAGTCGGCGCAGGAGTTCCTGGTGTCGGCGCATCGCAGCGTCGCTGCAAATATTCGGCCGGTGTACGGCCTCGACGACCGGCAACCCGTCTCGGTGACATTGAGTCGAGAGCGCGGATCCTGCAGTCAGAGACTGGCTATCGTCGAAGCGTTGGCTCGCCGCCGAGGTATCGCCACCCGAGTACGCGGTCTCGTACTACGCGGGGAATTCTGGTACCCGAGATTTCGGCGTCTACATGCGGTGATTCCGAAGTCAGTGCTGCTGGCGTGGCCGGAATTTCTGGTCGACGGACGCTGGCAGGACATCTCCGAGATCGTTTCACCTGCGGTGGTCTCAGCGCTCGAACCGTTCACGAACACCGGCGAGGAGACACTGTTCGACGCGATCGGACGCGCTCCGATCAGTTGGGGCAAGTCTGTTTCGTGTGATTGCTTGGACTTCTCCGAATTCGTCGACCGCGATCTGGGCACCTTCGAATCTCGCGACGTGCTCTTCGAGGAATTCGGACAGACGATGTCGACCCCCGTCAGAATTCTCGTCGACCCGGTTTTCCGGAACTGGAGTGCATCCGGCTGACGCGCGACGCGAGGTCTAGGCTGTTCTGCATGTCTGTGCGTACCCCATTGGTCCCTGGAACCGTCTCTCCCGTCCTCGCTGTGCCCTCGAAGATCGAGCGGCCCGAGTACGCGTGGAAGCCGACCGCCAAAGAGGGCAACGAGCCCTGGGTTCAGACGCCGGAAACGATCGAGGCGATGCGCATCGCCAGCAAGATCGCTGCAGGCGCGCTGCAGGAAGCCGGCAAGGCTGTCGCTCCCGGTGTCACGACCGACGAACTCGACCGCATCGCACACGAGTTCATGCTCGACCACGGTGCATACCCGTCGACGTTGGGCTACAAGAGCTTTCCCAAGTCGTGCTGCACGTCTCTCAACGAGGTGATCTGCCACGGAATCCCCGACTCGACTGTGATCCAGGACGGCGACATCGTCAATATCGACGTCACCGCGTACATCAACGGGGTACACGGCGACACCAATGCGACATTCCTCGCCGGTGACGTGTCCGAAGAGAACCGCTTGCTCGTCGAGCGCACACACGAGGCAACGATGCGGGCCATCAAAGCCGTCAAGCCCGGCCGCGCGCTCAACGTGATCGGACGTGTCATCGAGTCCTACGCCCATCGGTTCGGGTACGGCGTCGTCCGGGACTTCACCGGACACGGAATCGGCGAGACCTTCCACAACGGCCTCGTGATCCTGCACTACGACGAGCCCGCGGTCGAGACGATCATCGAACCGGGCATGGTCTTCACGATCGAACCGATGATCAACCTCGGTGGTATCGACTACGAGATCTGGGAGGACGGTTGGACCGTCGTCACCAAGGACCGTAAGTGGACGGCGCAGTTCGAGCACACCTTGGTGGTCACCGAGACCGGTGCAGAGATTCTCACCCTGCCTTGAGTTCGGAGATGCGCGGCGCTCTGCTGGTAGCCGGCACTACTTCCGACGCAGGCAAGAGCGTTCTTGTGGCCGGATTGTGTCGCATGTTGGCGCGTCGAGGCATCCGAGTGGCGCCGTTCAAGGCGCAGAACATGTCGAACAACTCCGTGGTCACGCTGGACGGCGGAGAGATCGGCCGTGCGCAGGCACTTCAGGCGCGTGCATGCGGTCTGGAGCCGAGTGTTCGATTCAATCCGGTGCTGCTCAAGCCTGGAAGTGACCGCACGTCGCAATTGGTTGTTCGGGGCAAGGCGATGACCACAGTGGGTGCTCGCGACTACATGCAGCATCGGCAGTGGCTTCGCGCCGTCGTGGCCGAAGATCTCGAATCGCTTCGATCCGAGTTCGACGTCGTGATCTGTGAAGGCGCCGGTTCACCGGCCGAAATCAACTTGCGCGCAACGGATCTTGCCAACATGGGATTGGCTGAGGCTGCGCGGATTCCGGTCGTCGTCGTCGGTGACATCGATCGCGGCGGCGTCCTGGCCCATCTGTTCGGGACCGTTGCTGTGCTCTCGCCCAGCGACCAGGCATTGATCGCGGGATTTGTGATCAACAAATTCCGCGGTGACGTTGCACTGTTGGAACCCGGACTGGAACAACTGCGCAGCCTCACCGGTCGACCCACTCTCGGAGTGATCCCGTTTGCCGACGATCTTTGGCTCGACGCCGAGGATTCGCTTGGCGTCACCGGCAATGCCCCGGTAGGGCGCCCGGGCCCACCCGTCGGTTCGGCCTGGCTCACCGTTGCTGCGGTTCGGCTCCCGCGCATCTCCAACTCCACGGACGTCGAGGCACTGGCATGTGAACCGGGCGTGGCAGTTTCGTGGGTGACCGATCCGTCGCGAATTCGCGACGCGGACCTCGTGGTGATCCCCGGTAGTAAGTCCACCGTGAGTGACCTCGAGTGGTTGCGAAGTAGCGGCCTGGCCGACGAGATCGTCGCGCGAGCAGGTCGCGGGCAAGCAGTCCTGGGAATCTGCGGCGGTTACCAGATGCTGGGTAATTCCATCGTCGACGACGTCGAATCAGGATCAGGGACCACCGCGGGACTGGGTCTGCTGGACCTCGATGTCGAGTTCGCTCCGGACAAGGTGCTGGCGCAGATGACCGGTACGGCAGACGGTATCTCGGTGTCCGGGTACGAGATTCATCACGGACGCGTCGTGCGCAACGGGGACCACCCATTGCTGGCGGACTCGAGCGGTATGCCGGAAGGCAGTGTGCGAGGGCCTGTTCGCGGGACACACTGGCACGGTCTCCTGGAAAGTGACGACTTTCGGCGCAGCCTGCTGCGTGAGCTCGCGGTTCCCGGTTTTGTTGCTGCACCCGACACCGCGGTTGCCGCGGTGCGAGAACAACAACTCGACCTTCTCGCTGATCTCGTCGAGCAGCACCTCGATCAGGATCTACTCGAGAAACTGATCAACGGTGGGGCGCCTATCGGGCTCCCCGTCATTGCTTCCGCACTCGAAGCCTGAGAGCGCTCCCGCGGGTGTCGACGTGGACGCGGTAGAATAGCCAGGCCTCACTCCCGCGACGGCTCCCTAGTAGGAGTGTGCGCGGTGACAGATCAATTCGACGGCTTGCTGACCGACTTCAGTGACGAGGTGCTGGTCGACTCGGCAATGCTCGGCGATCACGCGGCCTTCGACGTCATCGTCCGCCGATACGGCCCGCACTTGTATCGATTTGCCCGTCGACTGCTCGCGAGCGAGAGTGACGTCGACGACATCGTCCAGGAAACCTGCGTCGCTGCGTGGCGCCAACTTCCGGGGTTTCAGCGGCGCTCGAGCACCAAGACCTGGTTGTTCGCGATCTGTTCTCGCAAGATCTCGGATTTCTATCGAAAAGTCGGCTCCTGCGCCGCCGATATGGACGAACTCCGGGAAGAAGCTGATCCCCGTTTGCGTGATCCGAGCGAAGAAGTCTGCGGCACAGCATTTCTCGATGCCCTGGAATCCGAACTCGATCGCCTGCCACTGCGTCAGCGCGCCGCCTGGGTCTTGCGAGAAGTGGAGGGCATGACGTATCCGCAGATCGCTGTTGTCCTGGAACTGAGTCCGGACGCGGTTCGTGGCCAGCACACTCGGGCGAGGCGGAATCTCGGTGTCGCACTCGATCGATGGCGATGACGACTCGGCGGTTTGCCGGGTTCTGTCACCGAACTCACTCTCCTTGGTGCCCGTGAAACTGGAAGAATGCTTCGTCGTGGATACCGCTTTCGACCCCAGAGGCTTCGACCCGAGAACCGAGGATTCGGTGCCGTCGGTACTGCCGGACGATGCGACGGCAACGGGTGCTGACGTCGCCGTCGAGGCTGCGGAAACTCGGCTGACGGCACGTGCGGTCAGAGAGTTGCTGGCAGCGCTCGGGGGAAGTATCGGCGACGAGGACGAACTCGTGGTTCTGCTCCAGCGCGCCGTCGAAATCGCGAACGACGCCATCGACGGCGCCGACAGCATCGGCGTCACCATCGATCTTGCCGGGCAGACCTACACCGCCGTTCACACCGATTCGCGGACCCTGCGCGTCGACATCGAGCAATACGACGCCGGCGACGGACCATGTCTGCACGCGGCTCGAACCGGTGAAACCGTAGTCGTTGATGCCGAGACCAGCGCGGAACGCTGGCCGCGGTTCGCGGCGGCCGCGAAGGACGAAGGGATCAAGTCCTTTCTCGCGGCGCCGCTCTTCACGCCGGATCAGCGACTCGGTTCGTTCAACCTGTACGGACGTGCCCCAGCGGCCTTCGACAGCGTCGACGCGGAAGTCATGGAGATTCTCACGACAACAGTCTCACGCGCGATCGGAGACTTCTCCCGTTTCAAATCTGCCAAGGCCGTAGCTGACGCCCTGCAACGCGCGCTCGAGACTCGGGCGCCGATCGAACAGGCCAAAGGCATGCTGATGGCCATCCATCGAATCGACGCCGACACCGCATTTCACATGCTGCGCAAGCAGTCTCAGACCACGAACACCAAGTTGCGTGACGTGGCAGCCGAGATCGTCGAGACGTATTCCGCGCCGCCTACCGCGGTCTAGTTCGACGGAGACCGACGTACGGCCTCGAGCGCGACGACCACGCTCGCGGCGACAACCACGTGCATCAGCGCGAGCGTGACCGTGCTGGCGGCGTCGAAGTCCGCGGCGATCGTCAGGGCGATGGTGCCGAGCGCAAACACTGCACCCACGACCTGAGCGATGCGGATGATCGGCTCCCACTTCAGTGAGATCAACATTGCGAGCGACAAACCGACCAGCAACGGCACTACCGTAAGTGTGATGACCCCGCCGGGAGCTACGCTCGCCACCTTTCCCTGATCTGTCATCTCGAACGATCCGCCCGATGCCAGGCCGATCAACCACAGGATCAGGTTGGCGACGAGGGCCATGACCGTGGCCCCGAGTACGGCACGCGGCTTGGTGAGGTGGAGGTTGTGTGCGGTTGAAGCGATTGCAGACATGATGTTCTCCCGGCTCGATGCGATGGTCTTGTGACGTCGCTCTGGTGAATAGACCCGCCGGCCGGGAGAAACTCATCGCTGGTGGTTACCGGGGGTCGTCTGTCGGCACGGCGGTGCCGGTGACCGCGATACCGCCGTCGACCGGGATCTCGACCGCGAGCACGCTGGGACGCCCGACGTGTCGGCCCTGGTGGATGGTGATCCGCCGCGGAGTGGCCGCGGGTTCGAGTTTGCGCAGGTAACCGCCGGTCGACGCCGCTGCGGACCCGGTCGCGGGATCCTCGACGATGTTTCCCACCGGAAACAGATTTCGAGCTTCGAAGGTGTTGTCGTCGAGGGGATGCAGGATCGTCACCGTGCCCGCCCACCCCTGCGCGTCCATCAGAGTTCGCATTGCGGATGGATCGAAGGTGAACTCGTCGAAGGCTGCCTGATCACGAAGTACGACGATCGGGTGCGTGTTGCCGGCGTACGAGAGCATTGCGGGATACCGCGCGTCGAGCGCAGACGAATCGACGCCGATGAGCCCGAGCAGTGCTGTCAGTACAGCATGATCGATCGGCGAGACCGATGGTTCGACGCTGGTGAAGGTCGCGGTGGACGTTCCGTCCTCGTCGGTCGCCGTGTCGATGGATACCGGTCCGATCGGTGTTTCGAATGTGAAGGTTCCGTCACCGTCTCGCTCGGTGAGCGCGATGGCCGTCGCAATAGTGGCATGACCGCAGAACGGTACTTCGGCGATAGGGGAGAAGTACCGGATCCGGCTGTGGCGCGGGTTGCCTCCGAGTACCGGTTCGATGAGGAACGCCGTCTCGGCATACCCGACTTCGGCTGCAACGGATTGTAATTCGGAGTCGTCGAGTCCACGCGCGTCGAGCATTACGCCGGCCGGATTACCGCCGGCCGGATCCGAACTGAACGCAGTCAGCCGGAGGATGTCGCGAGAAGTTGCCATGTCGACCATCTTTGTCCGCTGTCGTCCATCGGGGGAAGAGACATCGCGCGATTGCGGTCCGCGATCTTCGAACTGGACTGCCTCCGGAACAAACCGGCCGCACGGCGTCGTTGCTGCAGACATGAGCAATGACACAGACACCGACGAAGCGTTGTTCGCACTCGTGGCCGAGGGAAAACAAGGTGTGTTGGCAACCGTCAAGCGTGACGGCCGCCCACAGTTGTCCAACATCATTTACCGCTGGGATGACGAGTCGAAGACGGCTTCCGTGTCCATCACTGCCGATCGCGCCAAGAGTAAAAATGCGATCCGCGATCCGCGGGTTTCCCTTCACGTCAGCGCGCCCGACTTCTGGAGCTACGCCGTGATGGAAGGACTTGCCGTGGTGACACCCGTCGCGGCCGATCCTCACGACGAAGTGTCTGACGCCCTGGTCGAGCTGTACCGGGACATCAGCGGCCAGGAGCATCCCGATTGGGAGGAGTACCGCGAAGCGATGGTTGCGGAGCGTCGACAGATCCTCACGGTGCGCGCTGATCACGTCTACGGAATGACGAGGCTCCCCAAGCCGTCCGGTACCTAGAGCCGCGCCCCACTGGAGTTCGGCCCACCCCCACTTTCGAGCGAACGGTACGCCCGTCGCCTCAGATGCGCCGAAAGCCACTTTCGCTCGGAAGGGAGGGGGCCAAGAGCGAACAAATCGGGCCCGCAGCGGCGCGTGAATGTATGAGTGGTCATACTTCTGTCGACTCCAGGGTCCTCCACTGTGTGGATCGCGTACCGTTTCCAGACATGGAATTGACTCGAGTAGCGGTGGGCAGTGGTTCGTGCACCGTTCGGATCGACGGGCCGGTCAGCAAGCATGCGGTACTCCTGCTCCCCGGCAAGGGCGACCCCGTCGACTTGTACGACGATGTGTGTGAGCGACTGCACCATTCGGATCTGCGGACCGTCGCGGTGGAATCGATCGAGAATCTCGACGAGACCTCGGCAGTGGTACTTCTGGACGAGTTGAACATCGCCTGGGTGAACCTGGTCGGTCACCGGGAGGGCGCCGATCTCGCGTGGCTGTTGGCTGCACGTCAGTTCGGCCGCTTCGCGAGTTTGATCGCCGTGGACCGTGGACATCCGTCGGCCAGCGATATTGCCGGCGTACCGCCGGTCGAGGTTCCGACCACCGTAGTCGTGGGCAGTGGAGGTCGGGCCATCGCCGACGCCAGCGGTCGTTTCGTGTACTCCGACTTCCGCGTGACGGAACTTCCGGGTGTCGACGACGTCGTCAAGTCGGCACCGGCCGAACTCGCAACCGAGATCGTGCTGCGTACCAGCCCCTGGTGAAACTCTGACCTACGAAAAGGCGGGCGCTCCCATTGCGAGGAGTGCCCGCTTTTTCGGCGTCATAAGGGCTGCGGGGCTCAGATGTCGAGGCCGAGCAGCGCGTTCTCGACCACTTCGGCCAGGGCCGGGTGGATCCAGTACTGGCCGCGCGCCATGTCCTGAGCTGACAAACCGAAGCTCATCGCCTGAATGAGCGGCTGGATGACGGTCGGAGCCTGCGTACCCATGACGTGGGCGCCGAGGATGCGTCCGGTGCCGCGCTCGGCGATCACCTTGCAGATGCCCTCCTGATCCTCCATCGCCCAGCCGTACGCGACGTCGCCGTAAGCCTGCACCTTGACGGTGATGTCGAGTCCGGTGTCGCGAGCCTGCTTCTCCGTCATTCCGACGTCGGCGATCTGCGGGTCGGTGAACACGGCTGCCGGTACGAAGCGGTGATCGGTGCTGCGAAGCCCGGACGTGTCCTTCCACGCGTCCTGGAGCAGGTTGTGCTGAACAACGCGCGCTTCATGGTTGGCGACGTGCTTGAGCTGGTACGGCGAGGAGACGTCACCGAGTGCGAAGACGCCCTCGGCGGTGGTGCGTTGGTATTCGTCGACCACGATCGAGCCCTTGTCGTCGAGTTCGACGCCGGCCTTGTCGAGACCGAGTAGGTCACCGTTCGGCTGACGACCCACCGCGACGAGGAGAACGTCACCGGAAACGACTGTGCCATTTGCCAGTTCGACGGCGATGTTGTCGCCATCGCCGCGTACCGACGTGAGGGGGGAGCCCAGATGGACGTCCCACTTCTGTTCGGCCAACTCGGTGAAGCGCTCGGAGATCTCGTCGTCGAGGTGCCGCAGCAGTCGCTGGCTGCGACCGATGATCGACACGCGAGAACCCAACGCGGAGAACACGTGTGCGAACTCGGTGGCGATGAATCCAGAGCCGACGATCACGAGGTGCTCGGGAAGTTCGGGCAGTCGCATGATGTCTTCGTTGGTGTAGTACTTCACACCACTCGACGCGATCTCGTCCGGGATGATCGGACGCGAACCGGCTGCGATGACCACCTGGTCAGCGGTGATCGTCTCGCCGGTTCCGGTGTCGATCGTCTTGTCGCCGGTGAACGTGGCGTGGCCGCGGTAGACGGTGGTGTTGGGACTGTCTTCGCTGCGGTACCGCTCACCACCTGCAGAAATGGGATCGATGCGGCCGAAGACGCGCTTGACGATGTCGGACCAACGAACGCCGTCGAGAGTGGCGTCGACGCCGTACTTCTCGGCAGTGGTGACGGTGCGTGCCACCTCGGCGGCGTAGACGAACATCTTGGTCGGGATACACCCGACATTGAGGCACGTTCCGCCGAAGGTGCCCTCTTCGAGGATTGCGATCTTCTTGCCGTCGAACCGCTCGTCTGGCAGCGAGTTTCCGGATCCGCTGCCGATGATTGCAAGGTCGTAGTGCGTCACTGCGCGATCTCCTGTGTGTTGCTTGCTGTGCTTGCCGAACTTTCTGCGGCCGGGGTGAGGTGGCCGTCGAGCCACTCCAACCACAGGTCGAGTTCGGAAAAGGCTGTGGCCAAGGGCTTCTCGGTCGAAAGGAACACGTCGTGACGGGCGCCGTCGATCGGGACGATGGTGGTGCGATCGCCGAGGCAACCGGCCCAACGTGCGATCTGCTTGACGTCGAGCACGGAATCGGCGAGGTCGACGCTCGGGTTGTACGCCTTCGCGAACTGCGACTTCTTCGAGCGCAGAATCAGCGCGGGCACTCCGATGTCTAGGCCGCGGTGAAGTTTTGCGTGACCCGCTCGGACGGCCCGCATCCAGCCGAAGGTAACGGGGCAGCCTGCCAGTGGCTTCCAGTCGAGGTTGTAATCCCAGACGCCGTTGGCCGAAACATGAAGACTGGAACCGTAAGTCGGTAGCCCAGTTCCCGGGATCACCGTCTTCGCCGATACCCGTCCGAGCGCATCGATCGCCGTAGTACCGACGTTGCGAACCACTGAGGGACCCTGAAGGTCGAACCAGGGGCTGTTGAGTACCAGCCCGCAGATTCCGGCGCCGTCGCTGCCACCGGGCTTGCGCTGCAAACGGTTCAGCCAGAGCGGAACGATCAGACCGCCGGTGGAGTGCGCCATGAGCAGCACCTCGCTGCCCTCGGTCTCGCTGCGGACGATGCGCAGCGCTTCGTTCAGTTCGGCGTCGTAGAGCGCAAGGTCGGAGACGTAATGAGCTGTGTGCCCCGGTTTGAGGGAGCGGCCGCACTTACGCAGGTCGAGTGCGAAGAAGGCGTAACCCTGCTCGGCAAAGTGCTCGGCGAGGTGCTTCTGGAAGAAGTAATCGGTGAAGCCGTGCACGTACAAAACGGCACGGTGTGTCTTCACCGCCTCCTTCTGCGGTTGGTAGCGGACCAGTGTTGCGTCCACCTCGCCTTCGCCGTCCGGATCCGTTCCGAGCGGGATCGTCAGCTGCTGATATCCGTCACCGAGGACGTCTGGAACCCAAGTAGTCACAAATCACAATCTAATCGTCGTTTCGAGTGCGCGTTGTAGAGCACAATTGGGGGTGGTGAACCGCGCGTGTACGCACGGGTAACCTATTCGGCGTAACACAGCAGGCGGATGCGCGCACGGCTAATGACAAGGAAGTCGATTCTCCAGTGTCGAATCAGAACGCGGTAGAGACGAAGACGGATGTAGTGCTCGTGGGCGCAGGCATCATGAGCGCCACGCTGGGTGCATTGCTGCGCCAGCTGCAGCCCGATTGGTCGATCTCGACCTTCGAGCGGCTCGATGCCGTCGCAGCCGAGAGCAGCGACCCCTGGAACAACGCGGGAACCGGTCACTCAGCCCTGTGTGAGCTCAATTACACACCTGAGAACTCGGACGGCACGGTCGACATCAAGAAGGCCGTCAACGTCAACGAGCAGTTCCAGGTGTCACGCCAGTTCTGGGCACACGCGGTAGAGCAGGGCGTCCTGACACAGCCCAAGGAATTCATCAACCCCATCGCGCACGTGAGCTTCGTTCACGGTGAGGCCAACGCCAAGTACCTCCGTGCTCGTTACGACGCACTTGCCGGCCACACGCTCTTCCGCGGTATGGAGTACATCGACGATCCGGCCGAGTTCAGCAAGCGTTTGCCGCTCATGGCCAAGGGACGCGACTTCTCCGATCCCATCGCCCTGAACTGGAGCCAGGACGGCACCGACGTCGATTTCGGAGCGCTCACCAAGCAGCTCATCGGCTACATCGGCAAGACCGGCGGCAAGATGTACTTCGGCCACGAGGTCACCAACCTGACCCAGAACTCGGACAAGTCCTGGACCGTCAAGGTCACCAACCGTCGCACCGGTGAAAAGCGCACCGTTCGCTCGCGCTTCGTGTTCGTCGGTGCCGGTGGCGGCGCCCTGCACCTGCTGCAGAAGTCGGGCATCAAGGAAGCCAAGGGCTTCGGTGGCTTCCCGGTCAGCGGTGCCTTCCTGCGATGCACCAACCCCGAACTCATCGACCAGCACAGCGCCAAGGTCTACGGCAAGGCTGCCGTCGGCGCCCCGCCCATGTCGGTGCCTCACCTGGACACCCGTGTCATCGGCAACAAGCCGGGTCTGCTGTTCGGTCCCTACGCTGGTTGGTCGCCGAAGTTCCTCAAGCAGGGTCGCGTCACGGACCTGCCCGGCTCGGTCAAGCCGAACAACATCCTCTCGATGCTCGGTGTCGGTGTCAGCGAGCTCGGCCTGGTCAAGTACCTGGTCAGCGAGCTTGCCAAGAACGAAGCCGGTCGCATCTGGGATCTGCGTGAGTTCGCGCCCAAGGCGCAGGCCCAGGACTGGGAACTCATCACCGCGGGCCAGCGCGTCCAGGTGATCCGCCGTGCCAAGGGCAAGGGTGGTGTCCTCGAATTCGGTACCGCTGTGGTCGCCGCTGAGGACGGTTCCATCGCCGGCCTGCTCGGTGCTTCGCCCGGTGCGTCCACGGCCGTCCCGGCGATGCTGGACGTACTCGAGCGCTGCTTCCCGACCGAGTTCCAGGGTTGGAAGGGCAAGCTCCGCGAGATGGTTCCGTCCATCGGCGTCAAGCTCACCGACAACGAAGGCCTGTTCAACCAGGTCTGGGATTGGTCCTCGAAGGTTCTCGAGCTCGATTCCGCCGGTGCTTCCGAATCGGCTCCGGTCGCGGATACCGCCGCGACTGTGTGATAGTCCAACCCATGACGGCAACAGCAGCTTTGAAGCGTTCATGGGCACTCGATCTCGACAACAAGACGTTCTACGAGTTGTTGAAGCTTCGAGTGGAGGTCTTTGTCGTCGAGCAGGCTTGCCCGTATCCCGAGTTGGACGGGCGGGACCTGCTGACGGAAACACGCCACTTCTGGCTCGAGCAGGACGGCCAGGTGGTGTGCACGCTCCGGCTGCTCGAAGAGCACGACGACGGAAACAAGAGCTTCCGAATCGGACGCCTGTGCACGTCGCGTCAGGCTCGCGGCCAGGGCCACACGACCCGCCTCCTGCAGGCCTCACTGGCCGAGGTCGGCGAAGCGCCGTGTCGGATCAACGCCCAGACCTACTTGGTCGAGATGTACGCCAAGCACGGATTCAAGGCTGACGGCGAAGAGTTCATCGAAGACGGCATCCCGCACACCCCGATGCGTCGTGGTGGGGGAGAGCCTTTCGTGGCCGTCAGCTAGTTTGTCGGAGAATTGACCCTGGTCGGCTCGTGGGAAAGCGAGCCGACTAGGGTTTTTTCGATACCGAATGTTCGCGGGGAAGTCCTGTTCGATCCAGGCGCGGTCCCGCCACTGTGAAAGATCTCTCCTCTACCGATAAACCGGGAGATCTCAGCCAGGTTGCCGCGACATTCGAGTGCAGCCAAATTCTCGGCGAGGAAACCGAGAGGTGGAGGGATATCGACGTGCGAAGTGAAGAAGATCGACCAGTGGCGGGCTTCCCGTTCAGTGCTGTGGTCGGCCAGGATCAATTGCGATTGGCGCTGATCCTGTGTGCGGTGCATCCAGGGATCGGTGGGGTCCTGGTCCGCGGTGAGAAGGGAACTGCCAAGTCGACGGTCGTGCGCGCGCTGACTGCGCTGCTGCCCGCGGTCGACGACGCCGGAACGAGACGACCGGCCCGCTTGGTCGAACTGCCCGTGGGCGCCACCGAAGACCGGGTGATCGGTTCGATCGACCTGGAGAAGGTTCTGCGTGACGGTGAGCGCGCATTCCAACCTGGACTGCTCGCCGCTGCTCACCAGGGTGTTCTGTACGTCGACGAGGTGAATCTGCTTCACGACCACCTGGTCGACGTGCTTCTCGACGCCGCGGCGATGGGCCGGGTTCACATCGAGCGTGACGGCATCTCCCATTCGCATCCGGCCAAGTTCGTACTCGTCGGCACGATGAATCCCGAAGAGGGAGAACTGCGTCCGCAACTTCTGGACCGTTTCGGTCTGGCTGTCGACGTCGCCGCTTCCCGCGACGTCGACATTCGCATGGAAGTGGTGCGTCGCCGACTCGACTACGAGCGTGACCCCGATGCATTTGTCGCTCGGTACGTATCCGCCGATGAGGAGTTGGCGTCCGAAATCCTCACGGCGCGTGAGAAATTGGACTCGGTCGAGCTGAGCAACCGCGAACTGCGTCGTATCGCCTCGCTGTGTGCGTCGTTCGACGTCGACGGTATGCGCGCGGACTTGGTGCTGGCGCGCACCGCGACGGCCCACGCTGCCTGGCGCGGCGACAGTGAAGTCACTGCGGAGGACGTACGAGTAGCGGCGGAACTGACGCTGCCGCATCGCCGCCGCCGCGATCCGTTCGACGAGCCCGGCTTGGATCAGCAGCAGTTGGACGATGCGCTCGAGCAGGCCGATCAGGATGCTCAGTCGCAGGTAGAGGACGACGCGCGCGACGGAGAGCCCGAACCTCCCGAGAATCCCGAAGACCGTGGCCCGGAAGATGGCGGCTCCGATGACGGCGGTCCCGGAGACGAAGGGCCGGACGACGACGGGCCTGACGACGACGGCCCGGACGACCCTGACGGACCTGGTGGGGGAGTGCGCGCCACCGATCGTCCCTCGGCTCCACCGGCCGGCGAATTCAAGGCCAAGCTCCTCGAAGTTCCGGGAGTCGGTGAAGGTGCACCGGGACGACGCTCGCGGTCCATGTCGTCCCGTGGACGAGTTGTGCGGTCCACGCGGGAGCGTGGGCACGGATTGCATCTGACGAGCACGGTCTTTGCCGCAGCCGAGTCTCAAGTTGCCCGTGGTCGCACTGCTGGACGGTTGCGGCTGGCACCGGCTGACCTCCGCGGCGCGATACGTGAAGGGCGAGAAGGCAATCTGATCGTTTTCGTTGTCGACGCGTCGGGGTCGATGGCAGCACGCGACCGCCTCTCCGCGGTCACCGGTGCGGTTGTCTCGTTGCTCCGCGACGCCTATCAGCGCCGCGACAAGGTCGCCGTCATCACTGTCCGTGGTCGTGAAGCGGAGCTCGTACTGCCGCCGACATCTTCGGTGGACATCGCTGTCCGTCGCTTGCAGTCGATGCGTACCGGCGGCAAATCCCCACTCGCAGAGGGATTCCTGCGTGCTCGCGAAGTGGTTCTGCGTGAACGACTTCGTGACCCGCAGCGTCGCGCCCTCGTCGTCACACTCACCGACGGCCGGGCAACCGGCGGCAAGGACGCGCTGCACCGCGCCCGCGTCGCCGCGCATCTTCTCGCCGACGCGTCCGTCGCGTCCATCGTCGTCGACTGCGAGACCGGCCTCGTGCGTCTGGGGCTGGCGGCGGAGTTGGCGCGAGAACTACGTGGCGGATACGTCCGCCTCGCCGAATTGTCAGCGCAGCAGGTCGCGGGTGTCGTCCGCGCCGCAGCCTAGATCCCAGTTCAGGAGTTCACGATGCCCAAGGGTGTTCCCGAGACAGTTCCCGACGACGGTCTGACCACGCGTCAGCGTCGTAACGCGCCGGTACTTGCCGTGCACACCGGCCCGGGAAAGGGTAAGTCCACCGCCGCTTTCGGCATGGCGCTGCGTGCCTGGAATCAGGGGTTCGACATCGGCGTGTTCCAGTTCGTGAAGAGTGCCAAGTGGAAGGTCGGAGAGGAAGCCGCGTTCCGCGCGCTCGGAAACCTGCACGACGAAACCGGCGTCGGTGGGCCGGTGCAGTGGCACAAGATGGGCGAAGGTTGGTCATGGACACGCAAGGCCGGTAGCGAGGAAGATCATGCTGCTGCCGCTGCGGAGGGTTGGCAGGAGATCGCGAGAAGGCTTGCGAGCGAGGAACATCGATTCTATGTCCTCGACGAGTTCACCTATCCGCTCAAGTGGGGCTGGGTCGACGTCGACGAGGTCGTGCAGACACTGCGTGATCGTCCGGGCAACCAGCACGTTGTCATCACGGGACGCGACGCCCCGCAGGCGTTGATCGACGCCGCCGACCTCGTGACCGAGATGACCAAGATCAAGCACCCGATGGATGCCGGCCGAAAGGGCCAACGGGGCATCGAATGGTAAGTCCTTCCACTCCGGCCGTGGTGATCGCCGCTCCTGCCTCGGGTAGCGGAAAGACTACGGTGGCAACGGGATTGATCGGCGCGCTGCGACGGTCCGGTAGCAGCGTTGCGCCCTTCAAGGTGGGGCCGGACTACATCGACCCGGGTTATCACGGACTCGCGGCAGGGCGGCCCGGACGCAACCTCGACACTGTTCTGGTGGGCCCGGATCGCATCGGACCGCTCTACCGGCATGGAACCGCTGGTTGCGACATCGCCGTGGTCGAAGGCGTCATGGGTCTGTTCGACGGGAAGATCGACGAGGCAAACTCGCAGCCGTCGGCGGAGGGATCGACGGCGCAGGTCGCGTCGATCCTCGGTTCGCCGGTAGTCCTCGTGATCGACGCCCGTGGGCACAGTCAGAGTCTGGCCGCCGTACTCCACGGCTTCGCGACCTACGACGCAGGTGTGCGCATCGGCGGCGTCATTCTCAATCGCGTCGGGAGCGCTCGTCACGAGCAGGTGTTGCGTCATGCGTGCGACAAGGTCGGCGTCGCAGTGCTCGGAGTTGTGCCACGGTTGACGGAACTCGAAGTTCCCTCCCGGCACCTCGGCCTGATTCCGGCGGCCGAGCACGGCGCCGCCGCTGTGGCCGCAGTGGACGCGATGTCCGACTTGATTGCCTCGCACGTCGATCTGGGTGCTGTTCGCGCACTGGCCGCCTCGAACGTGAGTGCAGCTGCATGGGATCCGGTTGCCGAGGTCGGCGCACACGCAGAGTCTCGGCCTGTGGTTGCCATGGCGGGTGGCCCGGCCTTCACCTTCGGCTATGCCGAGCACCGGGAGCTGTTGACTGCCGCCGGCGCGGACGTGCAGGTGTTCGACCCGTTGCGGGACGAGCTTCCTGCGGGAACTGCCGCTCTGGTCCTTCCCGGTGGCTTCCCGGAAGAACACGCGGTAGACCTTGCGGCCAATACCGTTCTGCTGCAGCAGGTTCGCGATCTGGCGGACGGCGGTGCACCGATTCATGCAGAGTGTGCGGGCCTGCTCTACCTCGCTCGCAGCTTGGACGGTCACAGCATGGCCGGTGTGGTCGGAGTGGATGCGACGTTCGGGAAACGCCTGACCCTCGGGTATCGCGAAGCAGTCGCGATCAGCGACTCCAGCCTCTTCGACGCAGGCTCCCGCGTCACCGGTCACGAGTTCCACCGAACGTCTCTCGTCTCGGCAGACGCGGACGGTTGCGGAAGTGCGTGGGGGTGGCGGCCCTGGGACGGCGGCAGTGTCCGCGAAGGGTTTGTTCGCGGTGGCGTCCACGCGTCGTATCTGCACACTCATCCGGTGGGGCAGCCCGAATCGATCGCGAAGTTCGTCGATGCCGCACGGCGATGACCTCTGTATAGGCGTGGGATTCACGACGAGTGTCACCGCGAAGGACATCGTCGCTGCGGTGAAGGCTGTGCCCGCGGCGCAAGGGAAGATCGTGGTACTCGCCACTGTGGCGGCAAAAGCTGAGTCTTCGGCTCTTCTGACAGCGGCCCTTGAACTGAACGTCCCGATTGTGAGTTTCGCCCCGGACGTACTTGCGCGAGTTCAAGTTCCGTCACCATCGCCTCGCGTCGAGAACGCCGTCGGAACGGCAAGCGTCGCGGAAGCGGCTGCGATCCTCGCGTCCGGGGGCGGCCGACTTGTGCTGGCCAAGACTGCCAGGGATGGAGTGACCGTGGCCGCGGCCCGTAAAGTTCCCTCCAGCTTGACCAATTCTGACAACGAAACGGAGTGCGAGTGAGCGAGTCCACCGCAGACGAGACCAACTACCTGGTCGGCCTCAACCTGACCGATCGACGCGTGGTCGTGTTCGGTGGCGGCACTGTGGCTCAGCGCCGACTCGGACTGCTGGTCGCCTCTGGTGCCCGCGTTCACGTCATCAGTCGCGCGTTCACTCCAGCCGTCGAAGGTATGGCCACTGCCGGTCAGATCACGGTCGAAGAGCGTCCGTACGCCGACGGCGACCTCGAAGGTGCGTGGTACGCCATCGCCTCGACCGACGAGCCGGAAACCAATGCGGCGATCGTCGCCGAAGCGGAGCGTCGCCACATCTTCTGCGTGCGCGCCGACAACGCGAAGCACGGCACCGCCGTCACTCCCGCGAGCGCCGAGTACGACGGTATGAGCATCGGAATTCTGGCGGGCGGCGATCACCGTCGTTCGGCAGCGGTCCGCACCGCCGTCGTCGAGGGTCTTCAGTCGGGCGTGCTCGCCGATACGGCCGAGCCTGCCGCTGCGGGTGTTGCTCTCGTCGGTGGTGGCCCCGGTGATCCCGATCTGATCACCGTGCGCGGACGCCGTTTGCTCGCCCGCGCCGACGTCGTCGTGGCCGACCGATTGGCTCCGCCGGAGTTGCTCGCCGAACTGGGTCCGGACGTAGAGGTGATCGACGCCGCGAAGATCCCGTACGGCCGTGCCATGGCTCAGGAGGCCATCAACGCCGCGCTGATCGACAACGCGAAGGCAGGCAAGTTCGTGGTCCGCCTCAAGGGCGGGGACCCGTACGTCTTCGGACGGGGATACGAAGAACTCGAAGCGTGTGCCGCTGCCGGCGTTCCGGTGACCGTAGTGCCCGGAATCACGAGCGCGATCTCGGTCCCGTCGGCCGCAGGCATCCCGGTCACCCACCGCGGCGTCACCCACGAGTTCGTCGTCGTCAGTGGGCACGTGGCTCCGGATCATCCGGATTCGCTGGTCGACTGGTCGGCGCTGGCCAAGTTGCGCGGCACGATCGTGCTGCTCATGGCGGTCGAGCGCATCGATCAGTTCGCGAAGGCACTCGTCGACGGTGGACGCCCGGCAACCACGCCGGTCACCGTCATCCAAGAGGGCACGCTGCGCACTCAGCGTGAACTTCGGGCCGATCTGGCGACCGTTGCTCAGCGCGTCAAGGACGAGGAGATCAAGCCTCCGGCGATCATCGTGATCGGGCCGGTCGCGGGCTTTTCCGTCGACGCTGGGTAACGTGAAGTCTTGTGTCTGACTCCCCAACATCTGAAACCGCTTCGGCGAATGCCCCGGTAGCGACTCGAGTCATCGGGCTTGCCATCATCGTCCTGAGTGGTTTGCAGATGATGGTGGTGCTCGACGGTACTGTCGCGAACCTCGCTCTGGCGCCATTGCAGGCCGACCTCGGGCTGAGCGACAGCGGCCGCAACTGGGTGTTGACCTCCTACGCGCTTGCGTTTGGTGGGCTCATGCTCCTCGGTGGTCGGCTCGGCGACGCGTTCGGACGCAAGAAGATGTTCATCGCGGGAGTCTCGCTGTTCACGGTGGCGTCGTTGCTCTGTGGACTCGCCCTGAACGAGGGCATGTTGATCGCAGCGCGGGCGCTTCAAGGTGTCGGCGCAGCCGTGGCGTCGCCCACTGCCTTCGCCCTTGTTGCCACGACTTTCGCCGCGGGTCCGGCTCGTAATCAGGCCATCGCGATTTTTGCCGCCATGACGGGCGTCGGATCGATCGCCGGTCTGATCATCGGCGGCGCATTGACCGAGGTGTCGTGGCGTCTGATCTTCCTCATCAACGTCCCGATCGGCATCGCGCTCGTCGGCATGGCGTTCCGCGCCCTTCGCGAGACGAATCAGACGCGTCTGGCTTTGGATGTCCCCGGCGCGATCCTCGCGACCCTCGGTTGTACCGGTGTTGTTTTTGCTCTCACCGAAGGCCCGGAAATGGGATGGGGGAGCATCGCCGTCATCGGTGCATTGGCGGCCGGATTGGTCGCCCTCGCCGCCTTCCTCTTTGTCGAGCGAACTGCAGACAACCCGCTCTTGCCCTTCTCGTTGTTCGCCGATCGCAACCGTGTCGCGACGTTCCTCGCCATCTTCTTCGTCGGTGGCGCGATGTTCAGCATGACGGCCTTCGTCGCACTGTTCGTGCAGGACATCATGCAGTATTCGCCGTTGCGTGCCGGTATCGCGGTCATTCCGTTCGCGTTCGGATTGGGCGCCGCCGCGTCGGTTGCTTCCAAGCTCGCCGTGAAGGTTCAACCCCGCTGGCTGGTCCTCACCGGCGTCGTGATCATGATCGTCGGACTCCTCTACGGCTCTACTCTCGATTCCGACTCCACCTACCTGGCCAACTTGTTCGTGCCCGTGATCGGGATCGGATTCGGTATCGGCCTCGCGATGGTGCCCTTGCCACTGTGCGCGATCGCCGGTGTCCCGGAGACCGAGATCGGCCCGCTGACCGCAATCTCCCAAGTTGCCCAGACGCTCGGTGGACCATTGGCGCTGTCGGTGATCGGTGCAATGGCGACGTCCAAGACGCTCTCGCTCGGCGGCACTTCGGGCAAGGCAGCGGACATGAATCCGGCGCAATTGATCGCACTCGGAGAGGGGTACACCTTCGCACTTGTGGGCTGCGCGGTCTGCGCCGTGTTCGCCGGTATCGCGGCGCTGTGCATCAGGTTCACACCTTCTCAGGTAGCCCAGGCTCAGGCTGCGGAGAAGGCAGCTCAGGGAATCGCCTGATCAGTCCTGTTTTTCCGCTTCGCTAGCCGATACGATCGTTGCAGGACGTGCCGAGAGTCTCGACGGATCGGGGTGCCGTGATGCGGATCGCGGACATATTGCGAAACAAGGGCAACAGCATCGTCACGATCGACGCCCACACGACGGTCAACGGGCTGCTGTGCGATCTTGCCCGCCACAACATCGGAGCCATGGTGGTGGTCGACGACGACGCGGTGGTGGGCATCATCTCCGAACGCGATGTCGTTCGACGCCTGCACGAGCGTGGCCCGGACCTTCTCGGGATCCAGGTTTCCGAGGTCATGACCGCTCTGATGTACACGTGCGTTCCGGCAGACGCAGTGGACAGCATTGCCGCGATCATGACCGAGCGTCGAATCCGGCATCTGCCGGTGATCGAGGACGGCAACCTCCTCGGCATCGTCAGTATCGGTGACGTGGTGAAGAGCCGCATCGACGAGCTCAAGAGCGAACGCGATCAGCTCGAGTCGTACATCGATCAGGGCTGATCGATAGGTTGTCGCACGGTGACTACTCTCGTGTGATGGCCGCATTCCAGGAATCCACAGCAGACACGGTCACCATCGTGGCCGGCCTCGAGAGCACGTTCGCCGACGAACTCGGCGCTCTGACGGTGCCGTGGCAAGGTGCTGCCGCGCCCGACCCGCAGTTGCTCGTGCTGAACGAGCAGTTGGCTGCGTCGTTGAGATTGGACGTAGCAGCGCTGCGAAGTGTGGACGGGATCGGCGTCCTGTCCGGTTCGACGGTGCCGGTCGGGGCCACACCGGTGGCGATGGCGTATGCGGGTCATCAGTTCGGTGGGTATGTACCAATTCTCGGAGACGGTCGGGCGTTGTTACTCGGCGAACTCGTCAGCAGTGCCGGGCAGCGAGTGGACTTGCATCTGAAAGGCTCCGGGCGCACACCGTTCTCTCGGGGCGGCGACGGGTATGCGGTCGTAGGGCCGATGCTGCGCGAATATCTCGTCAGCGAGGCGATGAATGCCCTCGGTGTCCCCACTACGCGCGCGCTGTCGGTGGTGGCGACGGGCCGAGACGTTCGCCGCAACGGCGCAGAACCCGGTGCCGTGCTTGCACGGATCGCGTCGAGTCACCTACGCGTTGGGACCTTCGAGTTCGCGGCCCGGCAGGGCGAGGTCTTGCAGCCGCTCACCGACTACGCGATCGCCCGGCACTACCCGGAGCTGACCGAACTTCCGTCAACGGGTACACACAATCGCTATCTGAGGTTCCTCGAGGCGGTCGTCGAGGCGCAGGCGTCACTGGTGGCGAGGTGGATGCTCATCGGTTTCGTGCACGGGGTCATGAACACCGACAACACGACAATTTCGGGAGAGACCATCGATTACGGTCCGTGCGCCTTCCTCGACGCATTCGATCCGGCGGCAGTGTTCAGCTCGATCGACCACGGGGGCCGCTATGCGTTCGGCAATCAGCCCGCTGTACTGAAGTGGAATCTTGCGCGCTTGGCAGAAACACTGTTGCCGCTGATCGATTCCGCACCCGACAATGCGATTTCCGCGGCGTCGGCAGTTCTCGAGACCTTCGACGAGCGCTACGAGGGACACTATGCTGCCGGTTTCGCGGAAAAGCTCGGTCTGGCCCAGCCGTTTGGCGATCGGGCGCTCGTCGACGATCTGCTGACGTTGTTGGCGGAACACGGAGCTGATTGGACAGGCAGTTTCCGCGCTCTCGCGGACGAATTGCGCGGAAATTCGGCGCCTCTCGACCAACTCGTGCCACGGGAGCACATCGCGCCCTGGTTGCAGCGGTGGCAGGGAGCCCTGACCGAAAACGGACAAGGGGCCGCGGAGACCGCGAGCGCGATGGATCGCGTCAACCCGCTGTACATTCCGCGTAATCATCGGCTCGACGCTGCCCTGCGCGCCGCGACCGACGGCGACCTCGTTCCCTTCGAGAAGCTGCTGGAGGTGGTCACGCATCCATTCGACCGACGCGACGAGTGGGCTGACTACACCGAGGCGGCTCCGCAGTCTTTCAGCGAAACATTCCAAACCTTCTGTGGCACTTGACAGACGAAGCCATCAATCCGTCAGGATGATCAGTTCACGCTCCGACGCGATTTCCACCCGCAGGCCGGCCTTCGACGCCACCCGCGCGACACCCTTGATATCGGTCGGTTCGGCGCGCGAGACCACCAGCGCACGGGCGAGCAGACCCTTGTGGTGCTTGTTGAAGTGACTGACCACCGTCCGGGTGCCGTCCGGCTTCTCGGTGAGGACCGTTGCAATCAAGGCGTCCGGAACGGGACCGAGGTCTTGGTACGTACCCGATCGCAGATCGACGACCAGCCCGTCGGCTTCGGCAGCCAACGCCTTCGGCAGTTCCGGCTTCCACAGGGAGCGGAGCGTGCCCATTCCGGGCAGCTTGGACCCGCCGGAAAGGCGGTAGGCGGGGATCAGATCTCCTGCGCGGACAGCACCGAACAGAGCGGAACCAATGGCGATCCGATCGAGCGCCTTCGCCTTCTGGGCGCGGGTGAACGACTTTGCGTCGAGGGCGTCGAAGAGCACGCCGGTGTAGCGCTGCAGTGCGGGCCGCGTCGCGGACACCCACAGCTTGGCGTTGCGTTCCACTTCGTCTGCTTGCGTCGGACCGAGCCCGAGCGCTTCGCACGACGCCTCGACGTCAGCGGCCAGATCGACCAGCGTCTGAACCAGCAATTCGCGCGTTTCGGTCAACTGTGGCATCGACAGTTCGGCCAGATCGAGGGGCGCATCCTTGCCGCCGTCGGACTTGGTTTCTGAGGGAGGCAGCAGTACAAGCACGCTGTAACCGTACCGAGGCCCGCTCGGCCGACTGCGGCGACTATCCTTACACCTCGTGATTACCCGTCTGTCCCACCTGTTCCTGCGTACCCTGCGTGACGATCCCTCGGACGCCGAAGTTGCCAGCCACAAACTGCTGGTTCGCGCCGGCTACGTGCGTCGTATCGCTCCAGGCGTCTACTCGTGGTTGCCGCTGGGATTGCGGGTGCTGCGCGAGGTAGAGCGTGTCGTCCGTGAAGAAATGAATGCAATTGGCGGACAGGAAATCCTGCTGCCTGCGCTGCTCCCGCGCGATCCCTACGAAGCGTCGAACCGCTGGACCGAGTACGGCCCCAACCTGTTCCGCCTCAAGGACCGCAAGGGCAACGACTACATGCTCGGCCCGACCCACGAGGAGCTCTTTGCTCTGACGGTCAAGGGTGAGTACAACTCCTACAAGGACTTCCCGGTCACCCTGTACCAGGTGCAGACCAAGTACCGCGACGAAGAGCGTCCGCGTGCCGGCATTCTGCGTGGCCGCGAGTTCCTCATGAAGGATTCCTACTCCTTCGACCTGACCGACGAAGGCCTGACGGAGTCGTACCAGGCGCATCGCGGCGCCTACGAGAAGATCTTCACGCGTCTGGGCGTCAAGTACGTCATCGTCTCGGCCACCTCCGGTGCGATGGGCGGCAGCGCGTCCGAGGAGTTCCTTGCCGAGAGCGAGATCGGCGAAGACACCTACGTCCGCTGCCTCGAATCCGGCTACGCCGCAAACGTCGAGGCCGTCAAGACTGTCGTTCCCGACTCGATTCCGTTTGACGGGCTGCCCGAAGCCAAGGTGTACGACACCGCGAACACACCCACCATCGACACCCTGGTGGACTGGGCGAACGGCGCTGATCTCGGCCGTACCGTGACCGCCGCCGACACTCTCAAGAACATCATGGTCAAGACCCGCCTGCCCGGCGGCGAATGGGAACTTCTCGGCATCGGCATCCCCGGCGACCGTGAGGTCGACGAAAAGCGCCTCGAGGCTTCGCTGGAGCCGGCCGAGTTCGTGATGATCACCGAGACCGACTTCAAGAACAACCCGTTCCTGGCCAAGGGTTATATCGGCCCGAAGGCGCTGCAGGCCAACGGAGTTCGCTACCTTGTCGACCCGCGCGTCGTCGACGGCACCAGCTGGATCACCGGCGCCGACGAAGACGGCAAGCACGTGGTCGGCCTCGTTGCCGGTCGCGACTTCACCCCTGACGGAACCATCGAAGCCGCCGAGGTTCGTGACGGCGACGCCTCTCCCGATGGAGCCGGCACGCTGGTCTCGGCTCGCGGTATCGAGATCGGGCACGTCTTCCAGCTCGGCCGCAAGTACACCGACGTCTTCACCGTCGACGTCCTCGCCGAGAACGGCAAGCCCGTCCGCCCGACCATGGGTTCGTACGGCGTCGGCGTCTCGCGTCTGGTGGCCGTCATTGCCGAGCAGCACCATGACGAGAAGGGTCTGCGTTGGCCCGCTGAGGTCTCACCGGCCGACGTTTACCTCGTCATTGCGAACAAGGACGAGACCGCTCGCGAAGGCGCCGAAGGCCTCGCCGCGCAGCTCGACCGCGCGGGACTCGAAGTGATCCTCGACGACCGCAAGGCATCGCCGGGCGTGAAGTTCAAGGACTCCGAGCTGATCGGTGTTCCGCTGATCGTTGTCGTCGGCCGTGGTTGGGCCGACGGCAAGGTCGAGATTCGCGACCGCTTCACCGGCGAGAGCCGTGAGATCGACGCCAATTCAGCGATCGAGGAGATCATCGCCGCAGTTCGCGGCTGATTCGAATAGCTGTCCGGGCCGCCGCAGTCACCTTCCGAGGTGTCTGCGGCGGCCCTTCTTTTCTGCCACAATCGTGGCTATGGAACGCGAACCGGATTGGGCAGAAGTCGACGGCTATCTCGTTTCCACGTTGGTAGGTGAAGATCCGGTTCTCGACGCGGCACTCGCCGCCAATTCCGAGGCAGGTCTCCCGCCCATCGACGTGGCGCCGAACCAGGGCAAGCTCCTCAACCTTCTGGCGCGAATGTGCTTGGCGCGCAATGTTCTCGAGATCGGAACGCTCGGCGGATACAGCACGATCTGGCTCGCTCGCGCGGTCGGTCCCTCGGGCCAGGTCATCACGCTGGAATTCGATCCCACCCATGCGGATGTCGCTCGGGCGAATATCGAGCGTGCCGAACTGGCTGACCGTGTCGACATCCGCGTCGGCGCTGCGCTCGACAGTCTCCCGTTGATCGCGAAAGAAGAGTTGGGACCTTTCGACTTGGTCTTCATCGACGCCGACAAGGAGAACAACACCGAGTACGTGCGGTGGGCGTTGGCCCTTTCGCATCCCGGAACCGTCATCATCGTGGACAACGTGGTGCGTGGGGGACATGTGTCCAACCCGGATATCGACGACGAGCGCGTCAAAGCGAGTCGAGCGGTGTTGGAGATGATCGCGGCCGAGCCGAAACTCGACGGCACCGCCATTCAAACCGTGGGTTCGAAGGGATGGGACGGGTTTGCCGTTGCAGTAGTGAACGAGTGAGCGCAGACTCGAAGCGGTGAGGATGCTGGGGGCAGCAAAGGCGGCATGGCGATGGGTGCGCAGTGCTCCCGGTACCTACGTCTGGTTGCTGGCCCTGCTGTTCACCACGCTCTTCCTTCGGCATCTGCCCGACAATGTCGAGGAGCGTTTTCTCGGCAAGCGCTCGACCAATCTGCATCACCTGGCCGAAGACCCGCTGCGAGTCCTGTTCTCAAGTGCCTTCTGGCTCGAAGGTGGCGGTTGGTTGGGATACCTGGTTCTCTTCACCATCTTTCATGCAACGGCTGAGCGTTGGCTCGGGACGTGGCGGTGGCTGTGTGTTGTCGTCATCGCCCACGTCGGAGCCACGTACATCAGCGAAGGTGTTCTGTACGAAGGTATTCGGCACGGATACGTGGCGGAGTCGGCGGTCAACACTCTCGACGTGGGTGTGAGCTACGGTCTGGCCGGCATCATGGGGATTCTGGTGTACCGCATCGTCGATCCGTGGCGATACGTCTATCTCGCGGGGCTGTTGCTCTTCTACGGTGTACCTCTGATTTTCGCCACCAATTTCACCGCCATCGGCCACATGTCTGCGTTGTTGCTCGGGTTGGCGTGCTACCCGATCACGCGTGCTCGGGCGGGCACGTGGAATCCGATGGACCTGTGGCATTCGCGAAGAATCGCAGGTCTTCCATGAATCGCACCGCGGAAAGTTACCCGCTGGTAGTTTAGCGTCATCGACGAAAGGTAATGACGTGTCTGGCACCGATGGATTGCTCTTCAACCCCCATACTTACGACCCCGCTCAGTTCGATCCGGAGACCCGCCGTTTGCTGCGAGCCACCATCGAATGGTTCGAGAGCCGCGGTAAGAAGCAACTGCTTCAGGACGACCTCGACGCCGTGTGGGTCTCCGACTTTCTCGAATTCGTCGGCAAGGAGAAGTTGTTCGCGACGTTCCAGACTCCGGCGGCATTCGCCGACGGTGACGAGAACCGTCGTTGGGACGGTGCCCGCAACGCGGCCTTGAGTGAGATCTTCGGTTTTTACGGACTCGCTTACTGGTACGCCTGGCAGGTCACGATCCTCGGACTCGGACCGATCTGGATGAGTGACAACGACGCTGCGAAGAAGCGTGCAGCGCAGGAACTTGCCGACGGTGGTGTCATGGCGTTCGGGCTGTCCGAGCGCGACCACGGCGCCGACGTGTACTCCACCGACATGCTCCTCACTCCCACCGACGGCGACGTCGCCTTCCGCGCGAGCGGCGAGAAGTACTACATCGGAAACGGCAACGTAGCCGGAATGGTGTCTGTGTTCGGGCGTCGTACCGACGTCGAGGGCCCCGAAGGCTACGTGTTCTTTGTCGCCGACAGTGCACATCCGAACTATCAGCTCGTGGACAACGTCCTGCGCGGGCAGATGTATGTCAGCAATTTCCGCCTCGACGATTACCCGGTGCGCGAGGAAGACATTCTGCACACCGGCGTCGCCGCATTCGAGGCCGCGCTCAACACGGTCAACGTCGGAAAGTTCAACCTCTGCACCGGCTCCATCGGCATCACCGAGCATGCGTTCTTCGAGGCAATCACTCACGCGCAGAATCGAATTCTGTACGGCAATCCCGTCACGGATTTTGCCCACGTTCGCGCCGCCTTCGTCGACGCGTACTCACGTCTGATCGCGATGAAGCAGTTCAGTGCGCGGGCGGTCGACTACTTCCGCAGCGCCAGCCTCGAGGACCGTCGCTACCTGCTGTTCAATCCCATGACCAAGGCCAAGGTCACCTCCGAAGGTGAGAAGGTGGTCGGGTTGCTGCACGATGTGATCGCAGCCAAGGGATACGAGAAGTCAACGTACTTCCGCGAGGCAGCGCAGATGATCGGCACGCTGCCCAAGCTCGAGGGCACCGTCCACGTCAACGTCGGCCTGATTCTCAAGTTCTTGCCGAACTATCTGTTCAACTCGGCGCAGTTCCCGGAGATCGTCACGCGCGACGACGCCGCCGACGACGAGTTCTTCTGGAACCAGGGGCCTACCCGCGGCGCTGCGAAGATTCAGTTCCACGAGTGGAAGCCCGTCTACGAGAAGCACTCTTCGATTCCGAACGTCGCCCGTTTTTACGAGCAGGCGATCGCGCTCACCGAATTGCTCACTGCTGCAGCGCCGGACGCGCAGCAGCAGAAGGATCTCGATTTCATGCTCAACGTCGGGCACCTGTTCTCTCTCGTCGTCTACGGTCATCTGATTCTCGAACAGGCCGAGATCAGCGGGCTCGACGCCGACGTTGTCGATCAGATCTTCGACTTCCAGATTCGTGACTTCTCGGGATACGCGATCGCGCTGCACGGAAAGCCGTCGTCGACACCCGAGCAGCAGAAGTGGGCCCTGGCCGCGGTGCGGAAGCCTGTTGTCGACAGTGAACGCTTCGACCGGGTGTGGCAGCAGGTCAAGGCGTACGACGGTGCATACGAGATGCGCGCATGACCGCGCCGGTGACGCGCGAGCAGTTGATGGCCGTCGTGGAGGGATCCCCGAAAGCCGTCGGCGCGCATGACCGCTCGACCTGGGTGGCCCTGTTTGCCGGCGACGGACAGGTCAACGACCCTGTAGGTTCACGTCCGCACAACGGTCAGGCGGCGATCGAGAGTTTCTACGACACGTTCATCGCCCCCAATTCGATCACCTTCCATGTCGAGCGCGACATCGTGTGCGGCCGGACGGTGTGGCGCGATCTGAGCCTCGCTACCGAGATGTCGACCGGAGTCGTTCTCGACGTTCCGATGCACTTGCGCTACGACTTGGTGGGGGAGCCCGATTCCTTGCGGATCGGAACCCTCTACGCGCATTGGGAATTGGCGACGATGTTGAGCCAGCTCGCGACTGCTGGTGTGGCGGGGGTGAAGGCGGCCGCGAAGTTGACGCCGCAGTTGCTCTCGAACCAGGGGATCGGCGGGGCGCTCGGGTTCTCGCGCGGCATCTTCGGCGTCGGAGACAAAGGCAAGAAGGCAGCGTCGCGGTTCCTCGATGCGGCCGCTGTCGGCCGAACGCCGCCGGTACCCGTCGAGCTTCCGGCGGGGACGCAGTTGTCCAACGCTGATGTCAACGCTCTGCTCACCGGCGTGACGAAGAGCAAGATGCTGGTTGCCGGTCGCACCGTGACGGCGAGCGTCATCGTGTGCGGGGAACCGGCCATCGCATTGTTCGGCTTCGAGGCGAGCGGTCATCGACTCAATCGGGTGCGTTTCTTCACCGAGAGCTGACATAGAGCCCTCCACATGCAGGTCAGGCTCGGCGCGCCACTCCGGCGCGCCGAGCCTTCGCTTTTCTGAGAATTGTCAGATCGCCCCGAGATCCGCAGACAGCCAGTGCTGCGGATTCATGTAGATCGCTACCTGTTCGCCCAACTGCGATCGCGCGAATTCGAGATACCCGTCGACCTTGTCCGGAGCCAGGTAACGCCGCGAGACTTCGACCAGCATCTCGTCGGTGCCCGGAACGATCTTGTCGACGGATCCGCTGACGCTGACGTAACGGATTGTCGGATCGAGCCTTTCGGCCATCAACGAGAAATGCCCGGCCGACTCGATGAGTCGTGCCTTTCGCGAATCCTTGCCCGTGAGGATCCATGGTTTGCCACCGGGTGAGTACAGGTACCAGATCGGGACGGTCAACGGACCGCGCTCGGTGCCGTCCGCCACGGACAGCGCCCCGATGTGGGGTTCGGCCAGGAACTGTTCACGCTCATTTTCGGAGAGTGCCATTCCTCGAGATTACCGCGACGTTTGACATGGCGTTGTGACTCCGTACACAATCGATGTGCTCATTATGAACAGGCGTTCGCAATGCGAACACGTTTCGATCCGAACTACTGGATCCCAACCGGTCGCGAACGCCCACAAGCAGTGAATGTCGAGGATCCGATGACCGCACATACGCAGTCGAGTTCAATCACCGGTTCGCCTGGGGCGCGTGCCGCAATGTGGGTAGCACCGTTGTGTTGGATCGCTGTGCTTCTGGACGGATTCGACCTGGTCGTACTCGGCGCGGTCATTCCTTCGCTTCTCGACTACGACGCGTGGGGTTTGAGTACCGGCACGATTACGATGATCTCGACCTTCGGGCTCATCGGCATGACCATCGGCGCCCTCGTCATCGGCACTCTCACTGACGTCATCGGTCGACGCCGCGCGCTGCTGTACGCCGTTGCCGCATTCTCGATTCTGACTCTGTTGTGCGCAATTGCGCCCAATCCGTTCATCTTCGGGCTGCTGCGCTTCCTTGCCGGTGTGGGGCTGGGTGGCGCCCTACCGACGGCATTGGCTCTGGTCAACGAATTCTCGAAGAAACAAGGCGGTGGATCTGCGTCGACCATGCTGATGACCGGCTACCACGTCGGCGCCGTTGCCACCGCAGCGCTGGCGCTCGTCGTGATCGAACCTTTCGGTTGGCGAGCGATGTTCGTTGTGGGCGCACTTCCTGCCGTCGCCCTGATTCCACTCATGTTGCGGTATCTGCCGGAATCCCCGTCGTACCTTCTCGCTCACGGAAAGCGTGCCGAAGCCGAGGAAATCGCTGCCCGTCGCGGAGTCGAACTCGAGATTGCGCCCACGTCCGAAGTTGAGCGCGCCGAAGCCGCCAATCCCGTTCGCGCACTGTTCTCTTCGAAGTTCTTGCGCAACAGCATCGCCATCTGGATCACCAGTTTCATGGGCTTGCTGCTCGTCTACGGATTGAACACATGGCTTCCGACGATCATGCGTGAGGCCGGTTACAACCTCGGGGCGTCGTTGACGTTCCTTCTGATCCTCAATGCCGGCGCCGTCGTCGGGCTGTTGATCGCCGGGGGCGTCGCGAACAAGATCGGCCCGCGGACTGCAGCCATCGTGTGGTTCGCCGGAGCTGCACTGTTCCTGGCGCTTCTGAGTGTGAAGGTGTCGTTCGGAATCTACGTGATGGTCTTCCTCGCCGGATGCTTCGTATTCAGCGCGCAGGTACTGGTCTACGCCTTCACGAGCGCCAATCACCCACCTCAGATTCGCGCGACCGCGCTCGGATGGTCGGCAGGTGTCGGCCGGGTCGGTGCGATCTGTGGCCCGATCCTGGGCGGAGTCCTCCTGGGTGCGGGTTACGCCGTGCCGTGGGGCTTCTACGCTTTCGCGCTCGTCGGACTGCTCGGAGCAATTTCTATCTCCTGCACACGGGTGCGCACCTGAAATGCCAGTTTCGCTGGTTGGCGTGCTACTGCTATCGTAAAACATGAGTATGAAGAGTAGCGCTATCGTCGCGCCGCAGGAACCGCTACCGATGCCATCGTCTCGATCCGGTTTGTGGTGGGGCTTGCTCGGTGTGCTGGCGTTCTCGTTCACCGTTCCGCTCACGAGGGTCGCCGTCGCGGATCTCGACCCCCTGTTCGTCGGTGCGGGCCGCGCCGTCGTTGCCGGGGCCCTTGCGATTGTGATGCTGTCGGTTACTCGCGCGACGCTTCCGACGCTTCGGCAGTGGTTGCGCATCGCACTCGTGACTGTTGGTGCGGTACTGGGGTTTTCACTGTTCACCACGTTTGCGTTGCAGACATCGCCGGCGAGTCACGCGGCAGTCGTGATCGGGCTACTTCCCGCTGCGACCGCGGTATTTGCGGTCGTCCGAGGAAAAGAGCGTCCCAGTAAGGGATTCTGGTGGGCAAGCGCCGCCGGCGCGGTATCGGTCGTAGGGTTCGTGGCGATTGCAAACGGCGGACTCGGCTCGTTTCATCTCGCTGATCTTCTTCTGTTCGCCGCGGTGGTGTGTGCAGCGCTGGCATATTCGGAAGGTGCGTTGCTGGCCCGCGAGATCGGGTCGTGGCAGACGATTGCCTGGGCATTGATTCTCGGACTGCCGGTCACGATTGCGTTGACGGTGGCGTCCATGGCCCAGGCTCCGGTCTCTGCCGATGTGAATTCGTGGCTTTCGTTTGCCTACCTGGGATGCGTGAGTATGTTTCTCGGGTTCTTTCCTTGGTACCGGGGTCTGGCGATCGGTCCCATTTCCACTGTGAGCCAAACACAGTTGGTTCAACCGGTGCTCAGCATTGCCTGGTCGGCGCTGATACTCGGTGAGACGTTGTCACCCTCGATCGTGGCCGGCGGTGTCGTCGTCATCGGGTGTGCCTGGCTTGCCCTGAAGGCGCGAGTGGCAGCGCCGCGTGCTGTGCCGGCACGCGACGCGACCACTGCTACTGATGAATCAGAAAAGCGGGCCGCCACCGAAGGCACTGCGGTGTGACGCCGGTTGTTTCCCGTTGGCGTCGGTGATTCCGTACTCGACGGCCGTCTCGGCGGTGATCAGTGTGTGACCGCTGCGCGCGTTCACTTCTGGATCGTTGGCCAATGCAGTGATGACTTGGCCGACGAATTCCGGGGTTTCGGCCTCGGCCAGTGAGAAGCCTTCGAAGCTCTCGATCCCACTCGCCTCCATCCGCTCGTTGCGGATCAACCCGAGCCAGAAGGAAAGTGCGGTGACGCCGGTCCCCTTCAATTCGACAGCCATGTCCGCGGCCATCTTGTCCAAACCTGCCTTCGACATCCCGTACAGGACAGAGTGCAGGTACCCGCGGGTGCCGAACGACGAGATGTTGCCGATCACTCCACTGCCCCGGGGAACCATCAACTTCGCCGCTTCCACCGAAGCAACGTAGTGGGCGCGCAGTCCGATTCCGATCAGCGAATCCCAATCGTCGATCGGCCTCTTCCAGAACGGATCGGCGAAGCCTGCATAACCCGCCGGGTTTGCCCAGACGTTGTTGACCAAAAGATCGAGGCGGCCTGACCGCTCTTCGGCGATGCGGGCAAACAGGTTGATGATCTGCTGATCGTCGCTGTGATCGCACTGCACGGCAATGCCGTGACCACCGCGCTCGGTGATCTCCACCGCGGTGCGATCGAGTGGGCCGTCGGCGCCCACGGTTCCTCGTGCCGTCACGTACACCGTCCACCCGTCGCTTCCCAGAGCGAGGGCAATGCCCTTGCCGACGCTCCGGCTGGCACCGGTTACGAGCGCAACTTTTCCGTTCGTCGTCATGGCCGCCCACCCAACGAACCCTCGGCGATGTCAGCGTCCGGGGACAGGGGAGTGGTGATCGACCACGCCTCCGTGAAATGGCATTGACTCATTTTCCACATACCGTCCTCGATCACGTACTTGTCGTCGTATTCGCCGGTCATCAACTTCTCGGTGCGCCCGACGGTGTCGATCTGGCGGAACTGCAGAGCCCATCGCCCCACCGCCGACGTCTCCGAGGTCAGTGTGATGTCGGGATGCAATCCGTGATGCATGTCGAGGACCGCGTACCGGCCGTCGACCTTGCGAAGAGCGATCTTCTCGAAGATGTCCGCCATCGGCCCCGCGTCGTCGAAGGCGCCGAGGCGTCCGTAGTCGATCGACGCTCCGGAACGGATGAAGCTGTTGCGGAACCGAACTGGATCCTTGGCGTCACATGCTCGCCAGTAGCCGTGCTTGAGCTTCTTGATTTCCTCGATCTGTTCGAGCGCGTCGAGGCGTTGTGCGAGATCCAACGTCGGTCCTTTTCGTCTGGGTTTCCCGGAGACATGTCGGATCGACTGTAGGGTGTCCTCAGTCACATGTGTGTAGTTTTTCCCAGTGACCGGTCAGGAATCGGTGTCGGTTTCGCTCGAGGATTCGTCGCCGGTGAGCGTGATCGCAGTCGAGTCGCTGAAGACGCTGCCCCAGAGCTCGCCGAGGGCTGGATCTTCTTCGGCGTGTTCGGGCGCCATCATTGCGAGCAGATTGTTGATCAGCATCCCGTTCGCGATGAACAAACGCGCTTGCTCGGGTGTGCAACCGGTGCGCTCGCGCAGCAAGGTGTAGATGCCGGACATGGCGTTCCGGGAGACGGCGGCGACATCATCGGTGCTGGTGGCGAAGCCGTGCAACATGACAAGCAGTAGATCTCGGTCGAGAACCAGCTCGCCGTAGGCGGATCCGAGTTCGGCCCAGAACTGCGGATTGCTCGGATCGATCGTGACCGTATCCAATTTGTCGTTGAAGGTGCGGACGATTTCGTCGAGCGCGCGCGTGAACACTGCGTGGAACAAATCTGCCTTGGTTCCGAACATGCGCACGACGTAGGGCTGCGAGACACCGGCTTCCTTGGCGACGGCGTCCGTACTGGTCCCCGAGTATCCACCCTTTGCGAATGCTCGCGTTGCCGCGGCAAGGACCAACGCGCGACGTTCCGGTGCGCTCATCCTGCGGGTACGTGGTTCAGCTGCACCGATCGACATGTTGACACGTTATCACCGGATAGCTTAGTTTCGACCTAAGTAATCATTCGATGCCTTAAGGCACCTTCACTCGAGGAATCACGATGACCGTTTTGACGAAGTCCGGATCGGACGCCGCATCCGGGTCGGAAAGCAGTGGAGGACGTAAGGTTCCGATCGCGATAGCGATGGTTGCTGCCTCTCTGCCCATGTTCATGGCCACCCTCGACAACCTCGTGATGACGAGCGCGCTGCCGGTGATCGAGAAGGAGCTGAATGCGTCCGTCGGGCAACTTCAGTGGTTCATGAATGCGTACACGCTCTGCTTTGCGACGCTGATGCTTTCGGCGACGACGCTCGGCGATCGGTGGGGGCGCCGCAAGATGTTCGTATTCGGGATCGGGCTGTTCACGGCGGCGTCGATTGCTTCGGCGTTGTCGACGACACCGAGCCTGCTGATCGCGGCCCGAGCTTTTCAGGGCGCCGGCGCTGCCGCGATCATGCCGCTCTCACTCACTCTCCTCGTGGCAGCGGTACCGGAAGCCAAGCGTGCCATGGCAATCGGCGTGTGGGGTGGAGTCTCCGGGCTGGGAATCGCGATGGGTCCGGTTGTCGGTGGAGCAGTAGTCGACGGGTTCTCATGGCAGGGCATCTTCTGGATAAACGTGCCGGTTGCGATCGTCGCTGTTCCTCTCGCGTTGTACGCGCTGCGCGAATCGACCGGTCGCACACAGCCTCTCGACCTTCCCGGTGTCGCACTCGCCGGACTCGGTGTGTTCCTGGCGGTGTGGGGGATCGTTCACGGCAACGACGACGGCTGGGGATCGCTTGGAGTAGTTGCGTCGTTGGTCGGGTCCGCAGTCGCGTTGGCACTGTTCGTTCTTCGCGAGATGAAGACCTCGCATCCGGTGATGCCCCTACGTCTGTTCCGTTCACGCAGCTTCTCGATGGCGAACGTCATCGGCTTGACCTTCTCGATCGGAATCTTCGGGGCGGTGTTCCTGCTCTCGCAGTACCTCCAGATCGTGATGGGCTACAGCCCGTTCCAAGCAGGCCTGCGGACGCTTCCGTGGACGGCAGCGCCGATGATCTTCGCGCCTCTCGCCGGTTTTCTGGCGCCGAAGGTCGGGCTCCGTTCGCTTCTGCTGACCGGTCTGTTGCTCCAGGCCGGAGCATTGTTCTGGTTGGCAGCGTTGATCGGTCCCGACGTGACGTACGGGTCGCTGGTTCCGGCTCTACTGATGGCGGGCATCGGCATGGGCCTGACCTTCGCGCCGAGCTCGACGGCGGTACTCGTCGACATGGACGAGCCTGATCACGGAACGGCCAGTTCGACCAACTCGACGCTTCGTGAGATCGGTGTTGCACTGGGAATCGCGGTTCTCACTGCAGTCTTCCTTGCCGCCGGCGGTGCCCTCACGCCACTCGGTTACGGAGATGCGCTGACACCTGCACTGCGCGTCGGCGGTTGCTTCGTATTGGTTGCGGTTGTCGCGGCGTGGTTCGTGCCCTCGCATCGCAAGGCCTGAGCCGCTGTGCGCCTTTATTAACCGCCGGCGGTTAATAAAGGCGCACAGCAGTTACGAAGTCGGGTCCCCCGGGAACGCTGAGGTGGCCGGAGCGGTTCCCAGCGCGGACCGCCATCCGGCGCCGCGGATAGCCGCATCGGTCAGGCCGTCGATTCCGAACGTGCGGAGTTGGTCGGTATCGACCTGTTCGACGAATGCCCGGTAGGTCACGGCGGTGTCGGATTCGATCTGTGCTGCCAGCTGTGCCGCGGAAACGGCGTCCGTCACCGGAAACGGGATCTCGTACGCTGCCGCGGCTGTCGGCGGGGTCACGCCCGCGTCGGTCGACAGGGCAACCAGCGCATCACGTCGTGCGCGGTGCGCTGCTGTGTGCGTGGCAACCTCGTTGACACGGGCAGGATTCGAAAACGCGGCAACCACTCCGTAAGCGAAGATCGCGGCATTCTCTGATTCGATTGCGGTCAGCAAGGCAGAACTCTCGGATCGACGGGTGTGCGAAATGATCACGGAAGCAACACCGCTACCTGAGTCGAGCACGACGCGCTGATCGAACCGAGCAGGCCCGCGCGATAGCCGGACATCGTCCGAGCGAGATCCGCGGCACTGCGCGCCGAATCGGCCAGCGAGGTACTCAAGGTTTCGACGCCCGTAGGAGCGTTTGCGACCGAGGTGGACGGGGGCGCTGTGGTCGTAGCGGCGCCGCTGCCCGCTGCTCGCGCAATCTCGGCGTCGAGTTCGAGTGCATGCGCTGTGCGTTCGGCGCTGATCGTGGTCAGTGATGCCGACTTGTCCGGTGCGAGTGCGATGGCGGCGGTTGCGGCTGCCGCGTCGGAGCGGGCTCGATCGGCCTGGGCCGTCAGCTGGTCGACTTCTGCAGCCGCCTCCGCTGTGCCGTTGTCGGTGCAGGCGGACAACGAGAAGGCAGCAGCGCCCAACGCTGCTGTTCCCGTCATCTTGAGCGCACTCCGCCGGGAGAGTGGGGTAGTAGTCATGGGCGTCAGCACCAGTCCATCGTGCCAGGTGGTCGGCCGATCGTTCGAATCCGCGGCACGTGTTCAAGTGTGACGTGCGTCGGGCACTCTGGTCACGGAGACGCGCAATGAGCGGTACTCTTGGATGCTTGCAGCATGTGGCACCTGGTGTCTTTTCGTGCTCGCAGCCGCCCACGTCGACAGTCGACACAAGTCGGACAATCGACGACAACTGAAATGAGGAGTTCGCGAGATGCCGGTGCCATCCAGGGAGAGGGTGATCGAGCTGATCTCCGAACTCGTGCACACCCAGGGTTACGACGTCGACGACGTTGTCGTGACCAGTGCGGGCAAGCACAGCGCGGTGCGCATCATGGTCGACAGCGATGCCGGGATCGAGCTCGATGCCGCCGCGGAGATCAGCAGACTCGTTTCGGAACTTTTCGACACCCTCGAGGAAATCGGTGAAACGCCGTACACCCTCGAGGTGACCTCCCCGGGAATCGATCGCCCACTGACGCTCGATCGTCACTGGCGTCGGGCTCGCGGACGTAAAGCGCGAATCGATCTGGCCGGCGAGACCGTGGTGGGCCGTATCGGAACGATGAACGACGATTCCGTGGCAGTTGTCATCGGTGGCCGTGGCGGACCGACCGTGCGCGAGATTGCACTAGGCGACGTTCAGAAGGCTGTAGTTCAGGTGGAGTTCTCGAAGCCCAGTGAGGCGGAGTTGGAACTCGCGGGCGGCATCCCGGAGGGGCGCGCAGTTCCTTCGGATGCGGTTGACCTCACCGAGGACTCGGGCGTGGACAGTGTCGAAGACGACGAAGCAGAATTAGAAGACGTAGAAAACGAAGAAGGGTTCGACAAGTGAATATCGACATTGCAGCGTTGCGAGCGATCGAAGCCGAAAAAGGTGTCTCGATCGAAACTGTGATCGCCACGATCCAGACCGCGCTGCTGACGGCGTACCGCCACACCGAGGGGCACAAGCAGAACGCTCGGATCGATGTCAACATCAAGACAGGTTCGGTGCGAGTGATGGCGCACGACACCGATGCCGACGGCAACATGATCGGTGAGGAGTGGGACGACACTCCCGAGGGATTCGGACGCATCGCGGCGACCACCGCACGCCAGGTCATCCTGCAGCGTCTGCGCGACGCCGAGCACGAGCGCAGTTTCGGTGAGTTCTCGACCCATGAGGGTGAAATCGTCGGCGGTGTCATTCAGCGTGACACGCGTGCGAATTCCCGCGGAATGGTCGTCGTCCGAATCGGCAGCGAATCCAATGGCGCCGAAGGATTGTTGCCGCCTGCAGAACAGGTTCCCGGCGAGAACTACGAGCACGGTGAGCGCATCAAGTGCTACGTCGTCGGGGTTGCTCGCGGAGCCCGCGGCCCACAGATCACCCTCTCGCGGACCCACCCGAACCTGGTTCGCAAGTTGTTCGCACTCGAGGTTCCAGAGATTGCGGACGGCAGCGTCGAGATCATCAACGTCGCGCGCGAAGCGGGGCATCGTTCCAAGATCGCCGTCGCCTCACGTGTGCAGGGGCTCAACGCAAAGGGTGCATGCATCGGCCCGATGGGTCAGCGCGTCCGCAACGTCATGAGCGAACTCGCGGGGGAGAAGATCGACATCATCGACTTCGACGAAGATCCCGCGACGTTTGTGGGCAACGCACTTTCCCCGTCGAAAGTGGTCTCCGTCACTGTCGTCGATCCCGAGGCTCGTGCGGCCCGTGTCATCGTGCCCGATTTCCAGCTTTCGTTGGCCATCGGAAAAGAGGGTCAAAATGCCCGCCTGGCTGCGCGGTTGACGGGTTGGCGTATCGACATTCGTAGCGATGCGGCACCCGTTGGCGACGCGTCCGACCGGCCCGCCACGTCCAACGGATAACGGTGGAATGCAGTGATCGAGACGGTTCGGCGGTAGAGTGGACAATGGTTCGACGTGAGTCCTCGGATTCTGCGCGCGTGAAACCCGGTTCGCCGGTCAGAACGTGTGTGGGATGCAGGGAACAAGGGTCGGCTGTCGATCTGTTGAGGGTCGTGGTTGGTGAGCAGGGGCCGGAGGGTTCCCCGCTCGTCCCCGACGTATCGCGAAGACTCCCCGGTCGAGGTGCATGGCTGCACCTGGATCCGAGTTGTCTGAGCCTGGCAGAGCGGCGCCGAGCATTCAGCAGAGCACTGCGAGTGTCCGGAAATCTGGACACGTCCGCTGTCGACCAGCTGGTCGACGCAGTTCACACAAAAGCAGTACCTCTCGAGAAGAACAGGCACAAGCACTCATGAGCACACCGTGAAGCACCAACGATGAACGTCCATCGGCGATAACCCGAGGTCGTGCGGGACCCACTTCTGTGGGATGCCTCCTGCTCGACCTCATCAGTGAGGAGAGCAGTGGCAGGCAAGGCCCGCGTGCACGAGTTGGCTAAAGAACTCGGTGTCACCAGCAAGGAACTACTCGCAACGCTCAAGGAGCAAGGCGAGTTCGTGAAGTCTGCGTCATCCACAGTGGAGGCGCCCGTCGCCCGTCGTCTGCGGGAGTCATTCCCGTCGGCAGGCGGAGCAGAAACCAAGTCCGAGACCGGCGCAGCCGCTCCGGCGGCTCGCCCCGCGGCAAAGCCCGGCGCACCGTCG
>NZ_BCWH01000003.1:515118-665805 GCF_001653035.1 Rhodococcus sp. YH3-3
CGTCCCGGCGGCGGTGGCCGTCCCGGTCAGCGCGGCGCAGCGGCAGGTGCATTCGGTCGTCCCGGCGGAGCAGTTCGCCGTGGACGTAAGTCGAAGCGGGCGAAGCGCGCCGAGTACGAAAGCATGCAGGCTCCCGCAGTCGGCGGCGTCAGGCTGCCACGCGGCAACGGCGAGACCATCCGTCTCGCTCGCGGCGCGTCTCTGTCGGACTTCGCGGACAAGATCGACGCGAACCCCGCAGCACTCGTGCAGGCGTTGTTCAACCTCGGTGAGATGGTCACGGCAACTCAGTCGGTCAACGACGAGACGCTGGAGCTGCTCGGCGGCGAAATGAACTACGTCGTGCAGGTCGTCAGCCCGGAGGACGAGGATCGCGAGCTGCTCGACAGCTTCGACCTCACCTACGGCGAGGACGCCGGCGGAGAAGAGGACCTCGAGTCCCGTCCGCCTGTGGTCACCGTCATGGGCCACGTCGACCACGGTAAGACCCGTCTGCTCGACGTGATCCGTAAGGCGAATGTCCGTGAGGGCGAAGCCGGCGGCATCACGCAGCACATCGGTGCCTACCAGGTGCTGACCGAGCTCGAGGGCAACGAGCGTCTCGTGACGTTCATCGACACCCCCGGTCACGAGGCCTTCACGGCCATGCGTGCTCGTGGTGCCAAGGCCACCGACCTCGCGATCCTTGTTGTCGCAGCCGACGACGGCGTCATGCCGCAGACGGTGGAAGCGATCAACCACGCCCAGGCGGCCGACGTGCCGATCGTGGTCGCGGTGAACAAGATCGACAAGGAAGGCGCGAACCCGGACAAGATCCGGCAGCAGCTCACCGAGTACGGACTGGTGGCCGAGGAATACGGCGGAGACACCATGTTCGTCGACATCTCGGCGAAGCAGGGTCTCAACATCGACGCACTGCTCGAAGCAGTGCTGTTGACGGCCGACGCTTCCCTGGATCTGCGCGCCAACCCGGACATGGACGCTCAGGGTGTTGCCATCGAGGCGCACCTCGACCGTGGCCGCGGCCCCGTCGCTACCGTGCTCATTCAGCGCGGAACGCTGCGGGTCGGCGACTCGATCGTTGCTGGCGATGCTTACGGCCGCGTCCGCCGCATGGTGGACGAGCACGGTCAGGACGTCCACGAGGCACTGCCTTCACGTCCGGTCCAGGTCATCGGCTTCACGTCGGTCCCCGGTGCAGGCGACAACCTGCTCGTGGTCGACGAGGACCGTATCGCTCGTCAGATCGCGGACCGTCGCAACGCACGTAAGCGCAACGCGCTTGCAGCGAAGAGTCGTAAGCGCATCAGCCTCGACGATCTCGATGCAGCTCTGAAGGAACATTCACAGCTGAACTTGATCCTCAAGGGTGACAACTCGGGAACCGTGGAGGCCCTCGAAGAGGCTCTCCTCGGAATTCCGATCGACGACGAGGTGCAGTTGCGCGTCATCGACCGCGGTGTCGGTGGCATCACGGAGACCAACGTCAACCTGGCTGCTGCGTCCAACGCGATCATCATCGGCTTCAACGTCCGCGCCGAAGGCAAGGCAACGGAGCTGGCGAACCGCGAGGGCGTCGACATTCGCTACTACTCGGTGATCTACCAGGCCATCGACGAGGTCGAAAAGGCACTCAAGGGTCTGCTCAAGCCGGTGTACGAAGAGGTCGAGCTGGGCAAGGCAGAGATCCGCGCCATGTTCCGTTCGTCCAAGATCGGCAACATTGCCGGTTGCTTGGTCACGTCGGGCAGCATCCGTCGCAACGCCAAGGCACGTCTCATCCGCGACAGCAAGGTCATCGCCGAGACGGTCACCATCTCCTCGCTCAAGCGGGAGAAGGAAGACGCTACCGAGGTTCGCGAAGGCTACGAATGTGGTTTGACCGTCACCTATTCCGATATCAAGATCGGTGACGTTCTCGAGTGCTACGAGCTTCGCGAGAAGCCGCGCGACTGATTATGTCGACACGGGCGTTGGGGCGGACGCACGTGAGTACTAGCTGACATGGACTCTCTCGGACTTGAACATACAAGTCCGAGAGAGTCCATTCGGCTCTGTCTAGGGGGAAAATGTTTGTAGGGGCACTGGAGTTCGACATCCTTTTCGGCGATGTCCACTCACTCAAGGAAAAGCGTTCGATGCTGTCGCCGATCCTGACGGAACTCCGTCGATTCGGCGTGAGTGCAGCGGAGGCGGGGGAGCAGGGACGCCTGCGTCGTGCGCTCGTGGGAGTCGGTGTGGTCAGTTCGTCCGTCGATCACCTGCACGACGTTCTCGATCATTGTGAGCGGGCGGTCGCCGAGCGTCCGGAGATTCAGTTGCTGGCTGTGCGAAGGCGAATTTTCGGCCCGGAAGACTGAGCGTCACCGATCTGTGTCGCTTAGCCACTCTTCCAGACGCCGTAACGAATCGAGTTCGTCGGCAAGGGATTCGGCTCCGGTGAGGAAGCGCGTGATTCGCGGGGCGCCCTTGGCGAGGACTTCCCCGTAGGCGGCGCACTACTTCATGCAACTACGAACCGCACGGTAGACGCGCCCGGATCGATCAAGGTTGATGTGAGCGATTCGCTGGTCAGATTGAGGCCCGCGTTGCCCGCCCCGACCTCAATGGATATCTGGCGGCTCGATTCACCCCGCAGCGAACCGGATCCGTCAGAGATGTGCGTCAAGTCGATTGCTCTCGTTCCACCGGTGCGAGTGTCGCGGTTCGAATAATTGACGTAGGCGGTGATCGAACACGGGCTGTCGAAAAAGGAAGTCCAGGAGACTGAAACGACTGCAATGCCTGGACGGTCGTGCGGGGTTTGGACGTAGCCCGTGAGTTGTCCGCTACAAGGAAGGGTGTTGTTCCTTCCCAACGAATATGTCAATGGAAGCGGTGTGAACTCGCTGTGGTCGGCCGACGCGATTGCCGGCGAGCAAAGTAGTGCAGTCGCAACGAGTCCTCCGGAAATTATCGATGCGGTGATTCTTGATCGCGTCATCGACCGGACGTTACCAACAAAAGGGCGATCGGTCTGTGCTGTGGGTTCGGCAGGCGCGGGTGGATGGTGATTTGGTTGCCGGGTAGCCGATGGACGAGACTGTTGTCGGTAATAATTCTTGTTAACCAGAACTTTGATCGATCGAGTCACCTCGATTCGAGTGGCCAGGTAGAGGAGACTGACAGTCATGGTAGATCCAGCCCGGGCACGCAAGTTGGCAAAGCGTATCGGAACCATCGTCGCGACCGCGATCGATCACGAGATCAAGGATCCGCGACTCGCATTCGTGACCATCACGGACACCAAGGTCACCAACGATCTGCACGACGCGACGGTGTACTACACAGTCATGGGCGAGAAGGTCGATTCCGCACCCGATGTGGAAGCCGCCGCCGCAGGTCTCGAGAAGGCAAAGGGTGTTCTGCGCTCGAAGGTCGGTGCCGGAACCGGAGTTCGCTTCACACCGACTCTGACGTTTGTCGCCGATACCGTTCCCGACACCGCGCGTCATATGGAAGAACTGCTGGCCCGTGCCAAGGCCGCCGACGACGAGGTCGCCAAGGCGCGTGAGAATGCACAGCCGGCCGGAGATGCAGATCCGTACAAGGAGCCGCGAGTGGCTTCGGACGAAGACGAGGCGTTGCCAGATGTTCGTGAAGCCGACTGACGCGCACCGAGAATGACGATCACCGCACTTTCGGACGTCGACCCCTGCGAGGCGAAGTTCGCTCAGGTGGCCGAGGTTCTCGAATCGGCACACACGGTGACAATTCTCTGCCATGTGCAGCCGGATGCGGACACGATCGGCAGCGGACTTGCGCTCGGTCTCGTTCTCGAGCGTCGGGGCATTTCGGTGCAGGTCGCGTTCAGTCGGCCGTCGGCGCTGCCCGAGTCGATGCGCGATTTCCCCGGTCTCCACTTGCTCGTGGCGCCCACTGATGTTCGGGAAAGTGTCGATGTACTGGTGACGGTGGATGTCGGCAGCGAGGGCCGTCTCGGTGAGTTGTCGAGTCGACTCGCCGGCGCGAATCGCACGATCGTCCTTGATCACCATCGCTCCAATTCCGAATTCGGAAGTATCAACGTCGTCGACGAAGCCGCGGCTTCGACGACGGCGCTCATCGCACGATTCTTCGATGCGTGGGGAGTCGCGATCGATCGCGATATCGCGCACTGTCTCTATGCCGGACTGGTCACCGACACCGGCTCCTTCCGGTGGGGAGGTCCGCTTCCGCACGTGCTCGCGGCGCGTTTGCTGGCGACCGGCATCGACGGCGACGCGATTGCGCGAAGGCTGCTCGACACCCATCCATTCGGGTGGTTGCCGATGCTGGCTTCGGTACTCGGGTCCGCGGTGCTGGTCCCGGAAGCCGCGGACGGCCGTGGGCTGGTGTACGCGGTCATCCGACGCAGTGACATCGGCGATCTTCGCTCCGAGGAGATCGAGAGCGTCGTCGATATCGTGCGAACCACTTCGGAAGCCGAAGTTGCCGCAGTACTCAAAGAGTCGGTTTCCGGAAGCTGGTCGATCTCGTTGCGTGCAAAGTCGGCGATCGACGTGTCGGCGGTCGCTGAAAGTCTTGGTGGCGGCGGGCACCGGCTGTCGGCCGGATACACGTCGACCAGTTCCAGCGACGAGATTGTTGCCGCGCTCGTCGCGGCACTCGGCTGAATCCGCGGCATTGAGCGAATCTGACGCCACCTCGGCGGGATCTTCGGCAGCTGATTTCGACGTCACTGGGCGTCGAATCTTTTCCCTGGCGTTTCCGGCACTCGGGGTACTGGCGGCCGAACCCCTCTATCTGTTGTTCGACATCGCCGTGGTCGGCCGACTCGGGGCGCTTCCGCTGGCCGGATTGGCAGTCGGTGGTCTGATCCTGTCGTTGGTGAGTACGCAGCTGACCTTCTTGTCGTACGGCACCACGGCGCGGGCCGCACGGCTTCACGGGGCGGGCCGCGAGCGCGACGCGGTGGGTGACTTCGGCGGTGGCCGGGACTCCCGACATCGCCGCGGCTGCGGAAAGTTGGCTCCGGATAGCGGTGTTGGGTGTTCCACTCATCCTGGTGGCCCTGGCCGGCAACGGCTGGATGCGCGGGGTTCAGAACACGGTGCGACCGCTGCGGTTCGTCCTTGTCGGCCTGGGTATTTCGGCGGTGTTGTGTCCGATTCTGGTGCATGGCTTGCTCGGTGCTCCGCGTCTGGAACTCGAAGGATCAGCTGTTGCGAATCTGGTGGGCCAGAGTATTTCGGGTGTGCTGTTCGCCTGGGCGCTCTTTCGTGAACCGGTTTCGGCTCGACCACATTTTGCGATCATGCGGGCGCAGATGCTGATGGGCCGTGACCTGATTCTGCGCAGCCTCGCATTCCAAGCGTGTTTCGTTTCCGCGGCTGCAGTGGCGTCGAGGTTCGGTGCGGCTGTAGTCGGTGCACACCAAGTCGTCCTCCAACTGTGGAACCTGGTTTCGCTCCTTCTCGATTCCTTGGCGATCGCAGCTCAGACGCTGATCGGAGCGGCGCTCGGCGGTGGATTCGCAGCCGCGGCGAAAAGGATGACCTGGCGGATCACCGCATGGTCGACGGTATTTGCCGTGGTGCTCGCGATCTTCTTCGCCGCCGGCCACTCCGTGATCCCCGGACTCTTCACGTCCGACGCCGAGGTGCTCGGTCAGATGTCGATCGCATGGTGGTTCTTCGTCGCGATCATGCCGGTGGCGGGAATCGTCTTCGCACTCGACGGTGTTCTACTCGGCGCCGGGGACGTGGTGTTTCTGCGCAACGCGACCATGCTGTGCGCCGTTCTCGGGTTTCTGCCCGCGATCTGGCTCTCTCTCGCCTACGACTGGGGGCTGGCCGGAATTTGGGCAGGGCTTACCGTGTTCGTAGTACTTCGGATGGTCGCGGTGTCGTGGCGAGCGTTTTCCGGCAAGTGGGCCGTGACAGGTCCGGCGACGGCGAAGCGCGGAAGTTCAACTGAGGAAGCAGAGGGATCGTGGCAGCAAAGCTGATGGCGGTGAGCGACATTCATGTCGGTCACAACGGCAACAAGCCGATGACGGAGGAACTGTTTCCGGATTCGCCTGACGACTGGCTCATTCTCGCCGGAGATGTTTCCGAGAAAACTGACGACATTCGGTGGGCGTTGAAGCTCCTTCGCAGCCGATTCGCAAAGGTCATCTGGATTCCGGGCAACCACGAACTGTGGACGACCGCCAAGGATCCGGTTCAGATTCACGGAGCGCCGCGCTACGAGTACCTGGTCAACATGTGCCGCGAACTCGACGTCATCACACCCGAGGACCCGTTCCCGGTGTGGGAGGGAGACGAGGGACCGGTCACGGTCGTCCCGATGTTTCTTCTCTACGACTACTCCTTCCTGCCGGAAGGTGCGCGAGACAAGGAACACGGGCTCGAGATCGCGCGTGACAAGAACGTCGTCGCCACCGACGAGTTCCTACTCTCACCGCAGCCGTATGCGACGCGCGACGCATGGTGCCGGGCGAGGATCGAGTACACCCAGGCGCGGTTGGATGCGCTTCCCGAAGGAACAAGAACCGTTCTCGTGAACCATTTCCCGATGGTCCGGCAGCCGACGGACGTACTCATGTATCCGGAGTTCGCACTGTGGTGCGGAACCACCGCGACCGCCGACTGGCACGTGAAGTACAACGCGGTGTGCTCGGTGTACGGGCACCTGCACATCCCTCGAACCACGTACTACGACGGCGTCCGCTTCGAGGAAGTCTCACTCGGATACCCGCGGGAGTGGCGTCGGCGTGGACTGCCGGAGAAGTTGTTGCGTCAGATTCTTCCCGTTCCGGAGTACCCGCCGGGAACGCTCAACAAGTGGGGTGGCCACTTCAAGGTCACGCCGGAGCAGGAAGCCGAAGTCGAGCGCATGCGCGCCGGACGCTGAGAGGTATCGCTACGTGATCGAACAGATTCTTCCCGGTGGAGTTGCGACGGCCGAGGCCTTCGTGGATCCGCCCGGTCTGGTTCCGCACCCCAGTGAGGAGGCGTTGATCGGCCGCGCGGTCGAGAAGCGTCGTCGTGAGTTCGTGACCACCCGGCACCTTGCGCGTCAGGCGATGGGCAAGCTCGGTGTTCCGTCTGCCGCTGTCATGCGCGGTGAGCGTGGTGCGCCGCTCTGGCCGCAGGGAGTGGTCGGGAGCCTCGCCCATTGCGACGGCTACCGCGGCGCTGTCCTGGCGTACTCCATGCAGGTCCGCTCACTCGGTATCGATGCCGAACCGCACGGCCCGCTGCCGGACGGGGTATTGCCCGCGGTCAGCATCGAGGCGGAACGAACGTGGTTGGACACTCAGGAAACCGGCGGTCCGGTGCACTGGGATCGAGTGCTCTTCTGCGCGAAGGAAGCCACGTACAAGGCGTGGTTTCCGCTCACCGGGCGCTGGTTGGGTTTCGAGGACGCCCACATCACGTTCGAGGCGGAGTCGGAAACGTCCGGCACTTTCAACTCGCGTCTGCTGGTCCCCGGTGAGGCGACGTCCGGTCCGCCGCTCACCTCTTTCGACGGCAGGTGGTTGGTGTCGGACGGACTCATCCTGACGGCAATTTCGGTGCAGTGAGCGCGACTGGCAGAATCGGCACACGTGTCAGCTCGTGAAAAGCCTTCCTCCGGTCTTGTCGGCGCCGGAATTCTGATTGTCGACAAAGAGGCGGGTATCACCAGCCACGACGTGGTCGCTCGGTGCCGCAAGTTGTTGAACACCCGGAAGGTGGGACACGCCGGGACGCTGGATCCCATGGCGACCGGCGTCCTTGTTCTCGGTGTGGAGCGTGCGACCAAGTTGCTCGGACTCCTGGCGCTGACCACCAAGGCGTATTCGGCGACCATTCGCCTCGGTGCAGCGACGGACACGGACGACGCCGAGGGTGAGGTCCTGACTTCCACAGACGCATCGCAAGTGACGGACGCGGAGATCGCGGCGATCGTGGCCACGCTGACCGGAGACATCAAGCAGATCCCGGCGAGCGTGAGTGCTATCAAGGTCGACGGTCAGCGCGCACACGCGCTGGTGCGAGCCGGAGAAACCGTCGAACTCGCGCCTCGCCCGGTAACGGTGTCGACTTTCGAGGTTCTGGCGCGGCGAAATGTCCCGGGAGGATTCGTCGATCTGGACGTCGACGTGGAGTGCTCGTCCGGTACGTACATCCGCTCGCTCGCCCGCGACCTCGGTCGTGAATTGGGCGTCGGCGGTCATTTGACGGCATTGCGCCGCACCCGCGTCGGGCCGTTCACTCTCGAACATGCGCGCACGCTCGAAGATCTGGCGCAGCAGCCGGGTGTGAGCCTCGACATCGATCAGGCCGCGCAGACAGCCTTTCCGCATCGGCAGATCACGGCGGAGGAAGCCGAGGCGATCAGCCAAGGGCGCTGGCTCGAGCCGATCGGGATGAAAGGGATCTGTGCGGCGATCGATCCCACCGGTCACACGATTGCGCTTCTGCAGGAGAAGGGTCGACGCGCCAGTTCGGTGATGGTCGTGCGACCGGCGACGCTTCGCGGGTGATCGTCCGCGAGCGTGTCGACGGCGACCTCGACGGTTGCGTCGATGCGCTGGCACAGGTCCACGAGTGCGACGGATATCCGAACACGTGGCCGCAGAACCCGCACCGCTGGCTCAGTTCGCCCACGGTGGTGAAGGCGTGGGTCGGTGAGAGCGACGGTCGTGTTGTCGGTCATGTGGCCGTCGACAGCGAGGTCGCAGGTGCGCCCACAACCGCGGGATCGATAGCCGTGTCGCGATTGTTCGTTCATCCTGGCTCACGTGGAAACGGCCTCAGCGATGCGCTACTCGACGCCGTGACGGATTTCGCAGCCGAGAGTCGGTTGGAACTGGCGCTCGACGTCGTCGACGACGCTCTGCCGGCGATCGCACTGTACGAGCGTCGAGGGTGGGTGTACGTCGACGAGAGGCTCGCCGACTGGACCCGGACCGACGGCGTCCGGCCCGTGGAACGCCGATACCGACTGCCGCTTTGACTACCTCGGCTAGACGAGCCAAATTGCTTGAGCGACTGGACTTCCCAAGTCGATGGTGTTGGGGCTGTCGCCGAGTCGAACGGACACTGTCCCGGCGAAATCGCGGCGCTCCTCGACGGTGATCTCGACATCGAGACTGACGCCGACGGAATCGAAGTACCGGAGCATTTCGGGATCGGAATCGGAGATCCGGGCAACGCGGCCCCGCTCACCGTTGGCGAAGTCGCTGAGCTGGCGGGCCGGGGGAGTCGGCACCGAACCGTCGGTGGCGGGAATGGGATCACCGTGCGGGTCACGTTCGGGGAAGCCCAGTTTGGCGTCCATCCGCGAGATCATCAGATCGGAAACGGCGTGTTCGAGGACTTCGGCCTCGTCGTGGACTTCGTCCCAGCCGTATCCGAGTTCCTGAACCAGATAGGTCTCGATCAACCGGTGGCGCCGGACCATGGAGACGGCGGCGGCGCGGCCGCTGTCGGTCAGGGCGATGGATCCGTAGCGGGCGTGATCGACCAGGCCCTGGTCCGAGAGTTTGCGGATCGCCTCGGACACCGTCGAGGCCGAGACGCTCATTTTCTCGGACAGGAGCTTGGTGGAAACCCGCTCGTGGGACCACTCCTGGATAGTCCAGATGACCTTGAGGTAGTCCTGGGCCACCGACGAGAGTGCGAGCGTGTCGATTGCCGCGTCGTGCGCCGAAGTGCTGTCGCCGTCCGACGTCGATGATGCTTCCGAGGTTCCGGTCTTGTGAGCTGCCACAACGCTTAGCTTAGGCTACGAAATCCGGAACTTCCGTACGTGAGCGGCAGCACAGCGGTGATTCGCTGGGCGGGTCCGAACGTGACCCGCCGCCGGTGGACCCGTAGGCTGCCAATCGTGCTGAGATGGCGTGGTCTCGACGAAGTTCCGGCCGATTGGGGTCGTTGTGTGCTCACTATCGGTGTGTTCGACGGTGTGCATCGTGGGCATGCCCAATTGATAGCGAGAGCGGTTACCGCTGCCCGCAAACGTGGTGTTCCGAGCGTGTTGATGACGTTCGACCCGCATCCCATGGAGGTTGTGCGGCCGGGTAGTCATCCAGCCCAGTTGACGACGCTGCAACGGCGTGCGGAATTGGCTCAGGATCTGGGCATCGACGTGTTCTGCGTGATGCCGTTCACCGCTGATTTCATGAAGCTGACGCCGGAGCGCTACGTCCACGAGATTCTCGTCGAACGTCTACATGTCGCCGAGGTCGTGGTGGGGGACAACTTCACCTTCGGCAAGAAGGCGCTCGGCAATGTCGATCTTCTTCGTGAAATGGGCGCTCGCTTCGGCTTTGCCGTCGACGGCGTCCAGCTGCTCGCCGAGCATGCGGTGACGTTCTCGTCGACCTACATCCGCTCGTGCGTCGACGCAGGCGACATGGAAGCGGCTACCGAAGCTCTGGGCCGTCCACATCGTGTCGAAGGTGTGGTCGTCCACGGTGACAAGCGTGGACGCGAGTTGGGGTTCCCGACGGCCAACGTTGCACCGCCGATGTTTTCGGCGATTCCGGCCGACGGCGTGTACGCGGCGTGGTTCACGGTGCTCGGTGCCGGCGAGGAACTCGGAACCGTCGTTCCCGGTCGCCGATACCAAGCCGCGGTGTCTGTGGGTACCAATCCGACCTTCTCCGGCCGGACCCGAACCGTCGAGGCATACGTTCTCGACACCGAAGCTGACCTGTACGGACAACACGTCGCGGTCGACCTGGTTTCGCGGATTCGCGGTATGGAGAAGTTCGACTCGATCGAGTCGCTCATCACGGCAATGAACCGAGATGTCGAACGCGCACGCCGGATTCTGAGTGAGGATGCAGAGCGCAGCGTCGGTTGAGTTCCTCCTGTGTCAGTGGCGGCCGCCACATTCGCTCCAGGTGGGCGAGAGCGCCTCATTGCTGCTGGTAGGATCTTCTCTCGGTGCGTGCTGCGGTTTGCGGTGGCCGCGCCCGATCTAGTTCCTTTCACGCAAACGTCATCACAGGAGTGAATCAAGTGGCATTGACCACGGAAGAAAAGAAGGCCGTTCTCGGCGAGTACGGCTTGCACGAGACCGACACGGGATCGCCTGAAGCTCAGGTGGCAATGCTCACCAAGCGCATCACCGATCTCACCGAGCACCTCAAGACCCACAAGCATGACCACCACTCGCGTCGTGGACTGCTCTTGATGGTCGGTCGCCGTCGTCGTCTGCTGAAGTACGTGGCAAAGACCGACGTCGCTCGCTACCGCACGCTCATCGAGCGTCTCGGCCTGCGTCGCTAGATTTTTCTCACGACGCTGATCGAAAGCAACACGGCATGCTTCGGTTTGCCGAACACTCCGTCAGCCGGCGAAGCCACGCATATACTGGGCTTCGCTGGCTTTCGGCGTTAGCTGCCGCAAGGCAGTTTCCGCTGTCGGCGCTATGCACAGTTGTCCAGGCGCAGTTGTCTAGGCGCAGTTGTGCAGTACGCAGCCAGCACACCGTATGCACCAGAGAACGTGGTGTCGGTTGTCGGTAGTGGTTCTCCGGACCGGGCAAGTGCCCGAAAGCTCCGGCGGACTTCGATCGACGGCCGCCCGAACGTCGTGACGTCCCGAAGCAGAAATCGCTCGCATCGCAAGGAGCGTCTGCAATTCAAGAGGGGGACGTCCCTCGGTGCGCAGTTTCCACCAGGAGGGTGGAAACGCCCGCGCGGGTACGGCGAAGACGAGAGGGAAGTGAAGAGAAAAGAATGACAGAGAATTCCGTAGTAGAGGTCGACGAAGGCGTGTTCGAATCCACCGCCGTGATCGACAACGGGTCCTTCGGTACCCGCACCATCCGTTTCGAGACCGGACGCCTTGCTCAGCAGGCCGCCGGCGCCGTCGTTGCTTACCTGGACGACGAGACCATGCTGCTGTCCGCCACGAGCGCCAGCAAGCACCCCAAGGAGCACTTCGACTTCTTCCCCCTGACGGTGGACGTCGAAGAGCGCATGTACGCAGCGGGCCGCATCCCCGGTTCGTTCTTCCGTCGTGAGGGACGCCCCTCCACCGACGCGATCCTGACTTGCCGCCTCATCGACCGGCCGCTGCGCCCGTCCTTCGTCGACGGTCTCCGTAACGAGATCCAGGTCGTCGTCACGGTCATGAGCCTCAACCCCCAGGATCTGTACGACGTCGTGGCCATCAACGCCGCTTCCGCGTCGACGCAGATCGCCGGCCTGCCGTTCTCCGGACCCGTCGGTGGCGTGCGCGTTGCACTCATCGTCTCGGACGAGAACAAGACCGGCCAGTGGGTTGCATTCCCGACGGTCGATCAGCTCGAGAACGCCGTCTTCGACATGGTCGTCGCCGGCCGCGTCGTTTCCGGTAGCGGTGACAACGCCGACGTCGCGATCATGATGGTCGAGGCCGAGGCCACCGACAACGTCATCGCGAAGATCGCCGACGGCGCTCAGGCGCCGACCGAGGCCATTGTCGCCGAGGGCCTCGAGGCCGCCAAGCCGTTCATCGCACGCCTGTGCGCTGCACAGGCAGCACTTGCATCCAAGGCTGCAAAGCCCACGGGTGACTACCCGGTCTTCCCGGCGTACCAGGACGACGTTTTTGCTGCCGTCGAGGCTGCTGCGTCCGAAAAGCTCAATGCCGCACTGACAATCGCCGGCAAGCAGGAACGCGACGACAAGACCGACGAGGTCAAGGTCGAGGTTCTCGAGCAGGTTGCACCCAACTTCGAAGGCCGCGAGAAGGAACTGGGAGCAGCGTTCCGCTCGCTCACCAAGAAGCTGGTTCGCCAGCGCATCCTGCGCGATCAGTTCCGTATCGACGGCCGCGGCGTCACGGACATCCGTTCGCTGTCCGCCGAGGTTGCGATCATCCCGCGCGCACACGGCTCCGCACTGTTCGAGCGTGGCGAGACCCAGATCCTGGGTGTGACCACTCTCGACATGGTGAAGATGGCTCAGCAGGTCGACTCGCTCGGTCCCGAGACCACCAAGCGCTACATGCATCATTACAACTTTCCGCCTTACTCCACCGGTGAGACGGGCCGCGTCGGTTCGCCGAAGCGTCGCGAAATCGGTCACGGTGCACTCGCCGAGCGCGCTCTCATGCCGGTTCTGCCCAGCGTCGAAGAGTTCCCTTACGCGATTCGCCAGGTCTCCGAGGCTCTGAGCTCCAACGGTTCCACCTCGATGGGCTCGGTGTGCGCGTCCACGCTCGCACTGCTCAACGCCGGTGTGCCGCTTCGCGCTCCGGTTGCCGGTATCGCCATGGGTCTGGTCTCCGACCAGGTCGACGGCGAAACCCGCTACGTCGCGCTGACCGACATCCTCGGCGCCGAAGACGCCTTCGGCGACATGGACTTCAAGGTCGCAGGTACCAAGGACTTCGTCACGGCCCTGCAGCTGGACACGAAGCTCGACGGCATCCCGTCGCAGGTCCTTGCCGGTGCACTCTCGCAGGCCAAGGACGCACGGACCACGATCCTCGAGGTCATGGCGGAAGCCATCGACACCCCGGACGAGATGAGCCCGTTCGCTCCCCGCGTGACGGCCATCAAGGTCCCCGTCGACAAGATCGGTGAGGTCATCGGCCCCAAGGGCAAGATGATCAACTCCATCACCGAGCAGACCGGTGCCAACATCTCCATCGAAGACGACGGCACCGTGTTCGTCGGCGCCACCGATGGACCGTCTGCACAGGCCGCGATCGACATGATCAACGCCATTGCCAACCCGCAGCTCCCCAAGGTCGGCGAGCGGTTCCTGGGCACGGTCGTCAAGACCACCGCCTTCGGTGCCTTCGTTTCGCTCCTGCCGGGACGCGACGGACTGGTGCACATCTCGAAGCTGGGCAGCGGTAAGCGCATTGCCAAGGTCGAAGACGTGGTCAACGTCGGATCCAAGATCCGCGTCGAGATCGCCGACATCGATGCTCGCGGCAAGATCTCGCTGATCCCGGTCGAAGAGGGCAACGACGAGGCTGCCGCTCCGGCCGCCGACGAGGCTGCTTCCGAGTAGATCTCACTTCGTACTCTGATGCGGCCCCGCGCGGATTTCCGTGCGGGGCCGCATCTGTACTGTCTGTAGACACAGAGCCTGTAGATACCTGATTGACCACTTGCACCGAGGACTGCTGAACCTTTTCATGGCAAAGACCACTCCCAACACCACGCGCAGCCGCAGCGCTGTGCTGAAATCGCCGATCGATGCGACTCCCGAATCCGGAGTACAGCGCACGGTCCTTCCCGGCGGCCTGCGCGTCGTCACCGAGTTCATTCCCGGTGTGCGTTCCGCCTCCGTCGGTGTGTGGGTCGGAGTCGGCTCGCGCGACGAGCAGCCGAGTGTGGCCGGTGCCGCGCATTTTCTCGAGCACCTGCTGTTCAAGTCGACGCCGTCACGGACGGCGTTGGACATCGCGCAGGTCATGGATGGTGTGGGCGGCGAACTCAATGCATTCACGTCGAAGGAACACACCTGTTTCTACGCGCACGTGATCGACGACGACCTTCCGATGGCGGTTGACCTTGTCGCCGACGTCGTGCTGCGAGGGCGTTGCAGAACCGCGGACGTCGACGTCGAGCGGCAAGTAGTGCTCGAAGAGATCGCGATGCGTGACGACGATCCGGAAGACTTGCTCGGCGACGCGTTCCTGACCGCGTTGTTCGGCGATCATCCTGTCGGCCGTCCGATCATCGGTAGCGTCGAATCGATCGAGTCGATGTCGCGCAATCAGTTGCATTCCTTCCATGTTCGGCGTTACACACCGCAGCGGATGGTGCTGGCCGTAGCGGGAAACGTCGACCACAAGCAGGTAGTGACGCTCGCTCGCCGTGCATTTGCCGGACATCTCGAGCGCGGGGTCAAGCCGGCGCCGCGGCGCGAAGGCACTCTGCGGTTGCGCACGATGCCTGAACTGAGCTTGACCCACCGCGACAGCGAGCAGGTCCACCTTGCGCTCGGGGTACGCGCGTTCGGCCGGCATGAGGGCCATCGCTGGGCGCTGTCTGTGCTCAACGCCGCAGTGGGCGGTGGGCTGAGTTCTCGTCTGTTCCAAGAGATTCGGGAGAAGCGCGGGCTTGCGTACTCCGTCTATTCGGGCGTCGACACCTTCGCGGACACCGGAGCGTTCTCCGTGTATGCAGGTTGCCAGCCGGAGAACCTCGGGGAGGTTGCCACGGTGATCCGCGAGGTACTCGCGAACGTGGCGACGGACGGAATCACCGATGCCGAGATCGCCCGCGCCAAGGGATCGCTGCGCGGCGGATTGGTTCTGGCACTGGAAGATTCAGGCTCACGCATGAACCGTATCGGTCGCAGCGAACTGAACTACGGCAACCATCGCAGTGTTGCGCAGACGCTCGCGACCATCGACGCAGTCACCTCCGAAGAGGTGCTCGAGGTGGCGCAGGTGCTGTTGACGAGGCCGTTTGCAGCCGCCGTCGTGGGTCCGTACAAGCGGGTTCGTGACCTCCCCGCGTCGGTACGCGGGATCGTGGGCAAGTAGTTCGAACTATCGAAATCGGGGTGTGCAGTTGAAGATCCGTGGTGCAGTGCTCGAAGAGATCGGCCGGAAGCGTCCCTTCGCAGAGTCGACTCCGATTTCGATTTCGGAACTCGACCTCGAATCCCCGGGCCCGGGTGAGATCCTGGTCAAGATCGAAGCTGCCGGGCTTTGTCACTCCGACCTCTCCGTGGTCGACGGGAATCGGGTACGACCCGTCCCGATGTTGTTGGGCCATGAGGCGGCAGGTCGAATCATCGAACTCGGCGACGGAGTTGATTCGTTGTCGGTGGGCACCCGCGTCGTGATGACTTTTCTTCCGCGGTGCGGTGAATGTGCGGGATGCGCCACTGACGGCCGGATGCCTTGCACGGTGGGTAGCGCTGCCAACAACGACGGCAGTTTGCTCGGTGGCGCGCAACGACTGCGGCGCTCCGGCGAGAACGTCAAACATCATCTCGGTGTTTCGGGTTTCGCGACGCATGCTGTGGTCAACGCCAAGTCGGTTGTTCCCGTCGACGACGACATCCCGGCCGAAATTGCAGCCGTACTCGGTTGCGCGGTGTTGACCGGTGGGGGAGCGCTCCTCAACGCGGCGAAGCCTCGCCCGGCAGACACCGTGATGGTGGTCGGCTTGGGTGGCGTCGGGATGGCCGCAATCCTGACGGCGAGGGCACTCGGGGTCGAGAACGTCATCGGCGTCGACGCACTGGAGTCCAAGCTGGCTCAGGCGCTGGAACTGGGCGCGACCGAGGTCTTCACACCGTCCGGCCTGTCCGAGAGTGGCGCTCGCGCAGACATCGTCGTCGAGGCCGCGGGAAATGCTCGGGCCTTCGAGACAGCGGTGGCTGCGACGGCAGCGGGTGGCACGACCGTCACGGTCGGGTTGCCGGCGCCTGACGCGCGCTCGTCGATCTCACCTCTCGGACTGGTCGCCGAAGCGCGGACCATCATCGGCAGCTACCTGGGATCGGCGGTCCCGTCCCGCGACATCCCGATCTACGCGCAGTTGTGGCGCGACGGGAAGCTGCCGGTCGAGAAGCTCATTTCCTCGCGAATCGAATTGGCCGACATCAATTCGGGCATGGACGAACTCGCCGACGGAAAAGCAATCCGACAGGTCATTATCTTCGACGCGGAGTAGGTGCACGTCGGTGTTATGCAGCGGAAATGAGGCGTTTGCGCCCCCGATGCCCTCCCGAGTCGCCGCGGAAAATCGTTACCCGTTGTAACGCTCCTCTCGTACTGGACGACTACTCGAATGACGTTGCGTGACGCCCCGGGGGTCGGTCGTACGTTTTCCAAAAGCTGATTGGGGAGAAGATATGCCGGTTCGTGGGTTCTTTTCGCGACATCGAATACTGGCGGGTGCAGTAGCGCCCGCAGCGCTCGGCGTGGCCGCACTGGTCGCGGTTGCGGTCGCTGTGGACTCTCCGGAGTCACGCACGATCGAGACACAATTGACGTCGTCGGTCACCGAGTGTCACGACATGGTCAGCATTGCGGTTGCCGGTCGACACGACACACCGGACGCTTCGACGGTGAAGATGTTGCTGGGAGCCGACGGGAAGCCGCTGCCGGCCGCGCTGTCCGGTGACTACAAGAGTGAACGCGTCGACCAGGTGATCAACCCGGCAGGCTCCGTCAACGCGAACAAGCCCGGCTCGTACGCGGCTGTGTACATCGCGTACCCGGCCAACATGGCGTCCTACGAGGATGCCGTCGCTGCCGGCGCTGCAAATACGCAGTCCGTGATGAGTGCCATCGCCAAGGAATGCCCGAAGACTCAGTTCTCGATCGTCGGGTACAGCGAAGGCGCCGATGTGGTGCGTCGCGTCGCGATGGACATCGGTACGCAGGAGAACAACGAGTTCGGGGTCGACCCGGACAAGGTTGTCGGTGTGGTCATGCTGGCGGATGCAGGCCGTGAAGCGGGCGACGGCACGTTCCTCGGTGCCACGAATCCGTTCACGAACCCGGATAACTTCAATACGAAGTACCAGAACGGAACCTCCGCGACACCTGGCGAAGGTGTACTCCCCGGCACTGCCGGAGGTTTCGGCAAGCTGAACGGCAAGGTCGCGTCCTTCTGCTCGGACGGTGACTTCACCTGCTCGGCTCCCAGCAACATCTCTCTGTTGATCTTGGCGGCAAATGTCGGTCGGCAGTTGAACATCGACCAACTCGAAGCGCAGGGTCTGAACCCGGCCACCGGTCAGGACGTCGCGGTGGTGTTCGGCCAGATCGTCTTCGAGGCGTTCGCAGACATTTCGTCCAATCCCAACTGGATGCAGAGTGACGAGACATTCCTTCAGGTGATGCTCAAGGTCTCGGATCCGGAGTACAAGCCCGGAAAAACACCCGCGCCGGCGCCGGTAGCCGAGGGCGAGACGGTGTCCACCGACAAGGTGTCTCCGCTGGCATATCTGCCGCAGAAGCTTTTCAAGGAGATTGTCGGTCTGATTGCTACCAACCAGAACACGATTCCCGTGATCTTGAGCGACCCCTACCAGCAGACACTCGCTCCAGACGTCGGACACCACTTCGATTACTGGCGAGATGCGGATGCGGCCAACGGCAAGCCGTTGACTTCAGCTGAGTACGCAGCGGCCTGGCTCACCTACCTCGCCCAGCAGGCGAAGGAAGGAAAGCCCGTCGACACAACTGCGAAGCCGACCCCGGAACAGATCAGTGCTGCTGTCGATGCCTACATGGCTGACGGCAATGCTGAGGGCGACGCCGCGGTGGCTGAAGGCACCGGAACCGGTCAGGCACCGGCCGGGACCACTGGCTCCACGGGATCTGCTGGAGCGCCCGCAACCACGTCACAGGTGCCTGCGGCAGGATCGGCGTCGGTCACATCGGGAGCGGTTGCCACTCCGACGGGTTCGGCGGCAGTGACGCCGACGTCGACAGTTCCGACCACACCGGTAGCGGGAACGGATGCAACGACGGCGCCCCCGACTACGACAGTGGCGTCGACGACCACGACGACGAAGGTGCCGGTTCCGAACCCGTAATCCTTCTCGCCGGCGTTCGTCACACGAATAACGCTGTCACAGGCTGCGATCCGCAATTAGTTGCGGATCGCAGCCTGTTTTCGTGTACGGGTTACGCACAGAGACCGTTGGTGCTTATCGTGGAAGGGAGGTTTCCGGATCACGAATCGTGGGTTTCACCGTGCACGAGCTGTCCATTGCGCAGAGTGTGGTCGAAGCCGTGTGTGAGCGTGCCGGCGAGCGACGAGTATCGAGCGTGCGGCTTGAAGTAGGGCAACTCTGCGCGGTGGTTCCACACTCTCTGCTGTTCTGCTTCGACGTCGTCACCGCGGGTACTCACGCCGAAGGTGCCAGCTTGCACATCGATGAGATTGCAACCAGCGCGCGATGCAAAAGCTGCGGCGTGATGTTCTCGCCGCCCGACATGTTCTTGCTGTGTGAATGCGGCAGTGCTGATGTCGAGGTGCTTGCCGGCCGAGAGTTACGGATCCTGTCGATGGAAGTGAGCTGAGCATGTGCGCGACGTGTGGGTGCGGGGACACCACAGGACCTCGGGTGTCGGTAGTCGCAGACGGAGAACACGAGCAGGAACACGACGATCATAGGCACGGTCACGAGCATGACCATGAGCACGGCCACCCCGACCACACCGTGATTCTCGAGCAACAGGTGCTCGCCAAGAACGACGGCATTGCGGTTCACAATCGTCAGTGGATGCGGAGCCGCCGAATCACGGCGCTCAACATCATGAGTTCCCCCGGCGCGGGGAAGACAACGTTGCTGGCGCGAACTATCCGGGAGCTCGGATGTCAGCGACCGATAGCCGTGATCGAAGGTGACCAGGAAACCCGGCTCGACGCCGAGCGGATCCGAGAGACCGGCGCGTCGGTGGTGCAGGTGAATACCGGGGCCGGATGTCACCTCGATGCCGCGATGATCGACCGCGCACTGCGCGCCTTGGATCCCGCTGAAGAATCGCTGCTTCTGATCGAAAACGTCGGAAACCTGGTGTGCCCCGCGCTCTTCGACCTCGGCGAGGAAGGCAAGGTTGTCCTAATTTCGACGCCGGAGGGGGCAGACAAGCCGAAAAAGTACCCACACATCTTCGCTGTCGCGGACCTCGTGGTGATCAACAAGATCGACTTGCTCCCGTACGTCGAGTTCGACGTCGATGCCTGCGTCGAGCAGGCGAGAATACTCAATCCTGCTGTGCGCGTTGTTGTTTTGTCTGCCACGACAGGTGAGGGCATGGACGAGTGGTACGAGTGGATCGGTAGTCGTTCGGCGATTTCTCCGGTGGCCGTTGACAACTGATCTGCTCGGGTAGTTAATGAAATGAGTGGGTGCCACGCAAGTGGGCCGAGGTTCGACTCCGGTGGCGTCAGCGTTTCGGTGCCGCGGCAATTCGAGGCCACAGAGTCTTGAGGCCATAGCGTGTCAGGCCAGTCGCGGCGCTGAGAGTCAAGGCGCAAGTGCACCCGTGAAAGCGGCTGACATGGACACACAAAAATCGACTGCTGGCACCACGGCGGAACCTGCCTCCGAAAGCGCAGCTACCCCCGCAAGCGCAGCGGCCAAAGCGGAAGAAACTCTGATCCACGTGCTGTGGATCAATGCCGGTCTCAGTTGCGACGGAGATTCGGTGGCGCTCACTGCAGCCACGCAACCCAGTATCGAGGAGATCGCGCTCGGCGCCTTGCCCGGCCTGCCGCAGGTAGCGGTTCATTGGCCGCTCATCGACTTCGAATGCGGACCGCAGGGTGGCGCTGACGATTTCCTGGAGTGGTTTTGGAAAGCCGACCGCGGAGAACTGGAACCCTTTGTTCTTGTCGTCGAAGGATCGATACCGAACGAGAAACTTCACGACGAGGGGTATTGGTGCGGCTTCGGGAACAATCGCGAAACCGGCCAACCGGTCACCACGAGCGAATGGCTCGACAAGCTGGCACCGAAAGCCACTGCGGTAGTTGCGGTCGGTACGTGCGCGACCTACGGCGGCATACATGCGATGGCCGGCAATCCGACCGGTGCGATGGGCGTGCCGGACTATCTCGGGTGGACCTGGAAATCGAAGGCGGGCATCCCGATCGTCTGCGTTCCCGGGTGTCCCATTCAGCCGGACAACCTCTCCGAGACCCTGACCTACCTTCTGTACATGGCCACTGATCAGGCGCCGATGATTCCCTTGGACGAATCCCTGCGCCCGCAGTGGCTTTTCGGTGCCACCGTACACGAGGGCTGTGACCGTGGTGGGTACTACGAGCAGGGTGAGTTCGCGACGGAGTACGGGTCACCGAAGTGCATCGTCAAACTCGGATGTTGGGGACCGGTCGTGAAATGCAATGTCCCCAAACGTGGTTGGATCAACGGAGTCGGCGGGTGTCCTAATGTCGGCGGGATCTGCATCGGGTGCACGATGCCGGGATTCCCCGACAAGTTCATGCCGTTCATGGATGAACCACCTGGCGGCAAACTCTCCACCAATGCGGTGGGAATGTACGGGTCCGTGATCCACAGTCTCCGCCGGATCACCGGAAACACGTTGGACAAGGAACCGCACTGGCGCGAGCGCGGGTCGAAATTACTCACCGGTGCAACGCGTACGTGGTGACCGACCGGATACATTCAAATCAGTTCGTGAGCAACGTCTCTGGGAGGCACTGCAATGACGGCCATCGTTCCCGAACCCACCTCGACTGCAGACCGCGACGGTCTTGTCGAGATGGCGTGGGACCCCATCACCCGAATCGTCGGCAGTCTGGGTATCTACACCAAGATCGACTTCGCCAATCGCGAAGTGGTGGAGTGTCACAGCACGTCGTCGATCTTTCGTGGGTATTCCCTGTTCATGAAGGGGAAGGACCCGCGCGACGCGCATTTCATCACCAGTCGTATCTGCGGCATCTGCGGTGACAATCACGCCACATGCTCGTGCTACGCACAGAACATGGCGTACGGCGTCAAGCCGCCGCATCTGGGCGAGTGGATCGTCAATCTCGGCGAGGCCGCCGAGTACATGTTCGACCACAACATCTTTCAAGAGAATCTTGTCGCCGTCGACTACTGCGAGAAGATGGTCTCCGAGACGAATCCCGGTGTGCTGGCGCAGGCAGAGAACACGCGCTGCCCGCACGAGGAGCAGCACGGGTATCGCACGATCGCGGACATCATGCGGACTCTCAACCCGTTCACGGGTGAGTTCTATCGCGAAGCGTTGCAAGTCTCGCGTTCGACTCGCGAAATGTTCTGCTTGATGGAGGGAAGGCACGTTCACCCGTCGACGCTCTATCCCGGCGGCGTCGGCACCGTCGCGACGATCGAACTGATGACGGACTACATGTCGCGGCTGATGCGGTACGTCGAATTCATGAAGAAGGTCGTGCCGATGCACGACGACCTGTTCGACTTCTTCTACCAGGCGATGCCTGGTTACGAAAAGGTTGGCCTGCGGCGGACCCTGCTGGGTTGTTGGGGATCGTTCCAAGACCCCGAGTACTGCAATTTCTCCTACAAGGACATGACCGACTGGGGCCGGAAGATGTTTGTCACTCCCGGTGTGGTTGTCGACGGAAAGTTGGTCACCACGGATCTGGTGGACATCAACCTCGGTATCCGAATCATGCTGGGCTCCTCGTATTACGAGGACTGGAGTGATCAGGAGATGTTCGTCAAAACCGATCCGCTGGGTAACCCGGTCGATCGCAGGCACCCGTGGAATCAGCACACCAACCCCCACCCGCAGAAGCGGAACCTCGAGGACAAGTACAGCTGGGTCATGTCACCGCGATGGTTCGACGGAAAAGACAACCTTGCTCTGGACACGGGCGGGGGAGCATTGGCTCGTCTGTGGAGCACCGCTCTGGCCGGCCTGGTCGACATCGGATACCTGGAGTCGACCGGACACAGTGTGAAGATCAATCTTCCGAAAACAGCACTGAAGGGTCCTGTCTCGCTCGAGTGGAAGATTCCCGAACATGGCAGCAATACCCTCGAAAGAAACCGCGCGCGAACGTATTTCCAGGCATACGCAGCCGCGGCTGCCCTTCATTTCGCCGAGAAGGCGCTTGTCGAGATCCGGGCCGGCCGGACCAAGACGTGGGAGTCGTTCGAGGTCCCGGACGAGGGTATCGGTTGCGGATTCACCGAAGCCGTCCGCGGAGTTCTCTCACACCACATGGTGATTCGTGACGGAAAAATCGCGAACTATCACCCGTACCCACCGACACCGTGGAATGCGAGCCCGCGCGACAGCTACGGAACCCCCGGTCCGTACGAGGATGCCGTGCAGGGTCAGCCGATCTTCGAGGAGAACGATCGAGACCACTTCAAGGGCATCGACATCATGCGGACCGTGCGTAGTTTCGATCCCTGCCTGCCGTGTGGTGTTCACATGTATCTCGGCGGTGGCAAGACCCTGGAGAAGTTGCACTCTCCGACGCAGTCCGTGACCGGGGAGTGATCGATGGAGCAATCGGCCGACTACTGGCGCGGAGCAGGTGAGCGCATCGAGACGTTGTTGCAGGCCAACACCGGCGCAGGCCCGGTGGCGAGAGATCGCGCCGAGCAACTGGTGCGTGAAGTCGTGCAGTTGTACGGCGCAGCACTCGAACGCACCGTCGCTCTGGCAGATCCGGCCACGATGGATGCGATGGTTCGCGACGATCTGGTGTCCAGCCTGCTACTGGTGCACGGACTTCACCCGCACGACGTGGAGACCCGCGTCCGCACTGCGCTCGACAGCGTGCGTCCGTACCTCGGTTCGCACGGAGGCGACGTCGAACTGATCGAGGTGGCGGACGGCGTGGTGCGACTACGGCTTCTCGGAAGCTGTAACAGTTGCCCTTCGTCCTCGGTGACCCTCGAAACCGCGGTCCAGGACGCGGTGCAGGCGGCGGCACCCGAGACCACCGGAATCGACGTCGAAACACCGGATTCGCACGAGCTGAAGTCGGGTGTGATTTCGGTCGAGTCCCTGTTCTCGCACGTTCACGCCGACGGGGGAGGTACGCACTGGGTGGAGGTCCCCGAATTCGCCGAAGTCGAGGTGGGAGAGGTCGCGGGCTTCCGCGTGTCGGGCACCGATCTGTTGGTCTGCCGCTCCGGTGACGATCTGTACGCGTATCGCGACCATTGCCCGGTGTGTGAGCACTCGATGGCGGGGGCTGTGCTCGAACGCATGATGGGCCGTCCTGCCCGAGACGCCGCTGTCCTCACCTGTCCGACGTGCTCTGCCCACTTCAGTGTGTACGGGGCGGGAGCGCGGGTGGGCACCGGCTCCGAGCACCTGGCGCCTGTGCCGGTGCTGATTCGCGACGGAGTGCTCTCGGTCGCGCTTGCTGACGATTCTGTGATACCGGTGACCTAGCCGTGAACGCAGCCCCGTCATGAAAGTCACTGTGGGAGAGGTGCTCACACGAATCGCCTCGTCGCGTGTCGTTCCGACCGGACCGAGGTGTGAGATGTGTGCGGCGGGCATAGGCGACGAACACCAGCACGTCGTGGACGTACAGGTCCGGAGCCTGATGTGCGTGTGCCGACCCTGCTATCTACTCTTTGCACCGGTCGACGCGGACCTTCGATACAAAGCGGTTCCCGATCGGTACCTCGAGTTTCCGGACTTCGACCTCGGCCCTGGCCGGTGGGAGTCTCTGGAAATCCCCGTCGGCCTGGCATTCTTCTTCCGCAACTCACTCCTCGACAAGTACATAGTCTTCTATCCGGGACCGGCCGGAGCTACCGAATCCGAGTTGCCTATCGACTCGTTCGAGACTGTGCTCGCGGAGAATCCGGGGCTCTCGCAGATGCGGGCCGACGTCGAGGCGTTGATCGTGTCGGTGCCCACGTCAGGACAATCGCCGAGATGCTTCGTTGTTCCCATCGACGCCTGTTACGAACTGGTGGGACGATTGCGCACCGTGTGGCGCGGATTCGACGGTGGCCAGGATGCCGCACGCGCAGTGGACGAGTTCTTCGGGCGCGTCGAGGCGCGAAGCAGGTCGGCATGACTGTTCTCGACTTCTCGGTCGACAACATGGAGGTGGAACCGTACGCGGTTACGCCGAATCTGACGGTGAGATTGAGAATGTCGGAATCCACCGGCACGACCGTCCGTGCGGTGGCTCTGCGCGCGCAGGTACGAATCGAACCACACCGCCGTCCGTACTCCGACGCCGAAGGCGAAGGTCTGCGCGATCTCTTCGGTCCGCGGGAGCGTTGGTCGAGTACGCTGCGCACCTTCCTGTGGATGGAATGTTCCACGGTCGTTCAAGGATTCACCGGAACAACGGTCGCGGCCTTACCCATGGCGTGTACGTACGACTTCTCGGTGACGGCGTCGAAGTACATGCACGCACTCGGCGACGGAACGATTCCGATCGTGGTTCTACTGAGCGGCACGGTATTCACCGACGGACCGCGTGGGTTCTCCGTGCAGCAGATCCCGTGGGACAGATCTGCTGCCTACGAATTGCCGGTCGACGTGTGGAAACAGCTGATGGCTGCGCATTATCCGGCGTCTGGTTGGGTACGCCTCGACCATGAGACGATTGCCGATCTCGTGCGGTTCAAGGCAGCGCACGGCCTCACGGACCTCGATTCAGCCGTGCGGCAGTTGCTGACGGCGAGCCAGGTGCCGCGATGACTCGAACGGGGATGGATCACGACGTTCGGGCCGTGGCCGACGCCGTCCTGTACGAGGGATATCTTCTCTATCCCTACCGGGCCGGCTCGGCGAAGAATCAATCCCGTTGGCAGTTCGGGGTTCTCGGACCGCCCGGCGCCGCCGAGGTCGGAGTCGGCGAGGAACCGTCGATGTCCGCGCAATGTCTGCTCGGCGAATTCGAGCGGAACGGCGTCGAAGTTTCTGCGACTGTGAGATTTCTGCACCACCAGTCGCGGACGGTTGAACGACTCGGCGCCGGCGGGGCGTGGATCCCGGTCGATCGGTTGGTAGTCGGCGAGCGGGAGTCGATCTCGTGGGACGAAGCCACCGAGTCCGAGATCGTGTTGGGTCCGTGGGGTCTGGACGAACTCGAGGCCGGCGTCGAAGAAACCTTCTGTGCGGCCGGAGTTGTCGAAGGAGAGACTTTGTCGGACTCTCGGGGCAGGGTGGTCGGACGTATCGTTCGGACACGGCTTCCGGTGAATGGCCTCTTGGCAGTGAGCGCCTCCGCCGGGGACGGACGCACGGTGATTTCCGTGACGATCATGAACGCCACGAGCGTCGACGCACGGGACAAGGGCACGGCCACCGCGCAATCGATGCTGGGGACTCACGTCATTGTGAACTGCACAGGCTCGAGGTTCCTGTCGTTGTTCGAAGAAGCAGATCACTCGGAGCAGTTGCGGCAAAATCGCTGTTATCCGGTGCTTGCGGGGACCGAGGACCCCACTCACCCTGGCACATCTCCCACCGTTCTGGTGTCACCGATCATCCTGTACGACTTTCCCGAGATTGCGCCGCAGAGCGAGGGATCTCTCTTCGACTCGACCGAGATCGACGAAATTCTCACCCTGAGAATCCTTGCCATGACCGACGAGGAAAAGGCGCGGGCGCGAGCTACCGACTCCAGAGCTGCCGACATCATCGACCGATGTGAGCGATTGACGGACGACGATCTAGCCGGCCTGCACGGTGTGCTGCGAAATCCGCACGCCGGTTCTGATCTGATACCCGAGGTGCCTGACGGTGTGGACTGGTGGACCCCGGAAGCCGACACCAGTGTCCAACCACGCACCGACGCAGTTCTGATCAACGGCGTCCGTGTCTCTGGTGGAAGTACAGTTCGGCTCCACCCCTCACGCCGCGCTGATGCTCAGGACCTGTTCTTCGACGGCCGGATCGCCCACGTCGCCACCATTCATGAAGACGTGGACGGCGACATTCATGTTGGGGTGACACTGTTGGACGATCCGGCCGCCGATCTGCACAACTGGTACGGCCGCTACCTGTACTTCGCGCCGGACGAGATAGAGCCGATGCCGCGCGACAGCGCGTGACGTACTCACAGCTATCGAACTTCACAGCTATCGAGAGGAGAACTCGCCATGAGGAGCATGGGATTGCTGTCGACGGCACTTCTCGGCGCCACCGCGATCGCAGCCGCGATCGTCCTGGTGGTGTCGATGCCGGACATCCAGCGCTATCTGCGAATGCGAAAGATGTAAAGCGCTGTGCGCGTGCTGATTGCAGGTGTCGGAAACATATTTCTCGAAGACGACGGATTCGGCCCCGAAGTTGTTCGGGCGCTGCAGCATGAGAATCTCCCATCGGGAGCTCACCTGGTCGACTACGGGATTCGGGGCGTGCATCTGGCGTACGACTTGTTGGAGTCGTGGGACGCCCTGGTCCTGATCGATGCCTTACCGGCGACCGGAGTCCCGGGCAAGCTCGCGATCATCGAAGTGGACCCCGAAAGTGAAGGCCCGCAAGGAGGTTTCGACGCGCACTCGATGCATCCGAGTTCGGTGTTTGCCAGCCTGCAGGCCCTCGGCGGAACACTCCCGCGGACGTTCGTGGTGGGGGCACATGCGAAATCGATCGGCGACGGAATCGGATTGAGTGCGGAGATGCGTGATTCGGTAAGGCAAGCCGCTTCTGCGGTGCTGGCACTCGTCCGGTCCATCGACGTGGACTGTGAGGCCACCACACTGGGGCCGGAGGTGTGAGTCATGTGTCTGGGGATTCCGGGACGGGTACGCGAACTACTGGACGGATACGGAGGTCAACTCGCTCTCGTCGACGTGGAGGGGGCACCACGCAAGGTCAACATCGGAATGCTCGACGAAGGCACCGTCACGGCAGGTGACTGGGTGGTGATCCACATGGGCTTTGCAGTCGAGAAGGTCGACGAGCAGGGAGCTCGCCATGCTCGGGCCGGCCTCGAACTGATGGGCCGTGGTGGCCACGACGGTGAGGTAGTCCTCTCCGGTTCTGGTAACGGCGAGGTCGGGACATGAAGATCGCCTGCCGTGTCATCGTTCGTGGCGTAGTCCAGGGGGTGGGCTTCCGGCCGTTCGTCCATGCGACCGCCACCGAACTGGGACTGTCGGGTTCGGTGGGAAATTCTGCTCTCGGTGTCGTGATCGACGTCGAAGGCGACGGAGAGACAATCGATGCATTTGTCGCTCGGGTGCGAAACCGCCCCCCACCGCTGGCACGGGTGGAGTCGGTAGAGCGCGAGGACTCGCGGCCGGTTGGTCGTGAGGGGTTTTGCATAGTCGAGACGGATGCGGGGTCGGTCGGGCGAACCTTGGCGCCGGCGGATGTCGGGATCTGCGACGACTGCCTCCGGGAACTGACTGATCCGAGCGATCGGCGATATCGTCATCCATTCATCACCTGCACCAACTGCGGTCCGCGATTCACGATCATCGAATCGCTGCCCTACGACCGGGCCGCTACGACGATGAAGCGATTCCCGTTGTGCGCGAACTGTGCGGCGGAGTACGTGGATCCCGCCGACCGCCGGTTTCATGCGCAACCGATTGCCTGCCCGCAGTGCGGTCCAACGCTATCGTTCGTGGAAGGGGACGCGCCCGCCGTGACCGGTGAGGGTGCACTGCTACGAGCCCGATCCCTACTGCGAGACGGGAAGATTCTTGCTGTCAAGGGAATCGGAGGATTTCACCTGGCTTGTGATGCCCGCGACGACCGCGCGGTTCACGAGTTGCGTGAACGCAAGCATCGAGCAAGCAAGCCGTTGGCGGTGATGGTGCGCGATGTGCCAGAAGCCAGAGAGTTGGGTGTGGTCGGTGATGCCGAGGCTGATGCCATGTCCTCGCGCGAGCGCCCGATTGTGCTGGTTGCCAAAGCGTCTGGATACGCGCTTTCCCCCTTGATTGCCCCCGGCATTCCGGATATCGGAATCATGCTGGCCTACAACCCGATTCAGCATCTTCTTCTGGGTTTGGCCGGAGAAGAGGCGGGCCCAGCGGTGTTGGTCATGACATCGGCGAACATCGGCGGTGAGCCGATTCTGTACTCCGACAACGATCTCGAACGATTGGGTGACCTGGCCGACGGGGTATTGACCCACAACCGTCCGATCTTGGTGCCGTGTGACGACTCGGTGATGCGAATAGTCGGCAGTGGAAGACAGTTGCTTCGTCGCTCGCGCGGATATGCTCCGCTGCCCGTCACCGCGCCGTTCGACGTACCGCCTACCTTGGCGGTCGGGGCCGACCTGAAGAACACCTTCTGTCTTGCCGAGGACGGATATGTGTGGCCGAGTCAGCACATCGGGGACATGGGCGACCTCGCTGTCATCGACAGTTTTGCTGCGTCGGAGAGTCACTTCGAATCGATCACGGGGGTGGTGCCGCACCAGATCGCCTGTGACGAGCATCCTCGGTATCGCTCGTCCTCGTGGGCTCGCAGTCGTAGTGGTGACCGACCGGTGCGCATCGTCGGGCATCACCACGCACATGTGGCTTCCGTGATGGGGGAGAACGGCCGGGACGGGAGCGAACCAGTTCTCGGAATAGCGTTCGACGGCACCGGCTACGGGGCGGACGGCGCAGTGTGGGGAGGGGAACTACTGCTGGCGACGTACAAGGGTTATCGCCGTCTCGCGCATCTGGGATACGTACTGCTGCCCGGTGGCGATGCCGGAGTGGAACGGCCGTACCGAATGGCGCTCGCCCACCTGTGGCATGCCGGGTTGGACTGGGAATCCGACCTCGCGCCCGTGGCAGCCTGTCCGCCCCGAGAGCAGTCGGTCCTACTTCACCAGATGGAAACCGGTTTCGGGTGCGTGGACACCTCGAGCATGGGGCGGTTGTTCGACGCAGTCTCCTCGCTGACCGGGGTCCGTCAGAGGGTCGACTACGAAGCGCAGGCTGCCATCGAGTTGGAGGGGGTGTCGAGGGGAGTCGACAGCGCCGGTTCGCGGTACACCTTCGATTGGACGCAGTCGGACGACGATTCGTGGACAGCAGATCCGCGGTCGGTCATTCGGGCTGTTGTCCGCGATCTCCGGGAGAAGTTGCCCGCTGAAGTGATCGGCGCCCGTTTCCACGAATCCGTAGCGCACCTGGTGCTCGAGTGGGCAATTCGTGGCCGGGAACTGGCGGGAGTGGACGAGGTAGTACTCACCGGAGGTGTCTTTCAGAACCCGCTACTGCTCGTTCGGGCGTGTGCTCTGCTCTCAGACGCTGGATTCACGCCGTTGACAGGACTGGAGTTGCCGCCGAACGACGGCGGTCTCGCCTACGGCCAAGTGCTGGTGGGGAGTTCGTCATGAGGTCAGGAGTTGTGTCATGTGCCTAGCCGTACCGGGACGTATCGAGTCCCTGGAGGAACGCGACGGAACGACGATGTCGGTGGTGAACTTCGGTGGCGTCCGAAAAGAAGTGTGCCTCGAGTACATTCCGGGCGCCCAAGTCGGCGAGTACGTCGTGGTGCACGTCGGATTTGCCATCCAGCGACTCGACGAGGAATCCGCTCGCAGCACGCTGGCGGAATTCGAGCACCTCGGCGTACTGGAAGAGGAATTCGGTGACGGGTTCGAAAGGGCTGCCCGGGCCGCGGGGATCGAACCGAAGGAGACGGAATCATGAAATATCTGGACGAGTTCTCCGATCCGGAACTGGCCGGCAAACTGCTGGATCAGATCCGTGCGCTGGCCACACGGCGATGGGCGATCATGGAAGTGTGTGGTGGTCAGACACATTCGATCATCAGACACGGCATCGATCAATTACTTCCCCAACAGATCGAGATGATCCACGGACCCGGATGCCCGGTCTGTGTCACCCCGCTCGAGATCATCGACAAAGCTCTCGAAATCGCGGCAAGACCCGATGTCATTTTCTGCTCCTTCGGGGACATGTTGCGAGTTCCGGGGAGTTCGTCGGATCTGTTCCGCATCAAGAGCGCCGGCGGTGACGTGCGGGTGGTGTACTCACCGTTGGATGCACTGACTATTGCCAAGGAGAATCCGGGCCGGCAAGTGGTGTTCTTCGGGATCGGATTCGAGACCACCGCGCCGGCCAACGCCATGACCGTCTATCAGGCCAATCGCCTGGGTATCGAGAACTTCTCGCTACTCGTCTCGCACGTTCTGGTCCCGCCGGCGATGGCCGCGATCATGGATTCGCCAGAGTGCCGCGTGCAGGCATTTCTGGCGGCCGGGCATGTGTGCAGTGTGATGGGAACGTCGGAGTACCCGGCGCTGGCCGAGAAGTACAAGGTCCCGATCGTCGTCACCGGATTCGAGCCGCTGGATCTGCTGGAGGGCATCCGAAAGACGGTGCTGCAGTTGGAATCGGGTCGATACGAGGTCGAAAATGCCTACGCCCGTGCCGTCACCGCGCAGGGCAACACCGCAGCGAAAGCGATGCTCGAGGATGTGTTCGCCGTGTCGGACCGGACGTGGCGCGGCATCGGATCGATCCCGGACAGCGGTTGGCAGCTGGCACCGAAGTATGCGTATTTTGATGCCGAAGAGCGTTTTTCGGTGACCGATATCCACACTGACGAGTCGAGCGTCTGCCGTTCCGGAGAAGTGTTGCAAGGTTTGATCAAGCCACACGAGTGCAGTGCCTTCGGGAAGGAATGCACTCCGCGGAATCCGCTCGGTGCCACGATGGTGTCGTCCGAGGGGGCGTGCGCCGCGTACTACCTGTACCGGCGCCTGGAACTTCAGGAGGCGGGTCATGCCGGCTGAGGAGACCGCTGTCGTGGACTTGTCGGCGTGGGTCTGCCCACTGCCGCTGCGTGATTCGCCGAACATCGTCATGGGGCACGGTGGTGGAGGAGCGATGTCCGCCGAGCTCATCGAGCACCTGTTCCTGCCCTCGTTCGGAAGCGCTGCCGATGCAGAACTCGGTGACTCGGCCGTATTCGACGTCGGCGGGGTGCGGCTCGCGTTCTCGACCGACTCGTATGTCGTCAAACCCATGGTGTTTCCCGGCGGAACTATCGGCGATCTCGCTGTCAACGGAACGGTGAACGACCTGGCGATGACTGGAGCGCAGCCATTGGTGATGTCGACGGCATTCATCCTGGAAGAAGGGACGGCACTGACCGACATCGCGGGAATCGCGAAGGCGCTCGGTGAGGCCGCGCACGTTGCCGGCGTTCGGCTGGTGACAGGTGATACCAAGGTCGTCGATGCCGGTCACGGCGACGGAGTCTTCATCAACACCGCAGGAATCGGGATTGTCGCAGACGGGGTGGACATCAGCCCCACTCGCGCACAAGTGGGTGACGTCGTGATCGTCAGCGGCGACATCGGCGTTCACGGCGTGGCCGTGATGAGTTGTCGCGAAGGTCTCGAATTCGGGACCGAAGTGCGCAGTGATTGTGCGGCCCTGAACGGCGTGGTGGCCGACATGATTGCCACCGGTGTCGACATCCACGTCCTGCGCGACCCTACGCGGGGCGGAGTCGCCGCGACCCTCAACGAGATCGCTCAGGCGTCGAACATCGGGGTTGCGCTGGTGGAGCGAGATCTGCCGATTCCCGCTGACGTGCGCGACGCCTGTGGGCTACTCGGCTTGGATCCGTTGTACGTCGCAAACGAGGGCAAGTTGATCGCTTTCGTTCCACGCGAAGATGCCGCCCTGGTTCTGGAAGCGATGCACGGCAATCCACTGAGTGTGGGAGCCGCCGTGATCGGGGAGTGCGTGGCCGAACATCGCACAATGGTGGTGGCGCGTACGGCATTGGGAGGCAATCGGGTAGTGGATCTGCCGGCAGGTGAACAACTTCCTCGGATCTGCTGATGACTGCCGTCGGTATGAACGGGCCGGCGTTGTTTGCCCGCTACGCGTATCCGCCGAACGAGTTGGGTTACTGCGGACCCGACGATCCTTCAGTGCTGCTTCGTCTGGCCAGCGGCAACTCGGGCAGCGGCGACCGTGATCGCGCTCGTCAATTCGACGGTGCGTGGCCGTACCTCGAGGCATTGGCTGTAGGAGCGGGCATCGACGACCCCCTGGATTCGCGAGTGATCGAAGCCTATTGGGTGGGAGGTGATCTCCTCGACTCTCTCGATTCGGGGAAGTTGTTGCAGCACCTGAGAAAAGCCTTCGGTGAACGGGAGAACACCGGGTTCCTCCCCGTCCTCGGGGGTCGGGACCGCGCGCTCGCGCACCACAGTTTTCACGTATTTCTGGTGTATCCGTGGGTCAAGCTTCTTCGGAAGCGCGGTGCGGTCCCACTGTCCGTCCTCCAGAACTGCCGGATCAGATGGGGAGTGGTCGAGGACGTCGGCGAGGAGCATGCATTGGTGGTTTCGTCCCCGCTCGAGTTCGACGGTGAGCAACTCGCACGCGGCCGACCGGCAACGCAGAGAGTGCGGTGGAGGGTCGAGGGCAACGCGCTTGCGGCGATGCCCGTCCCCGGCGCTGTGGTGACGATGCACTGGGATTGGGTGTGCGACAGGATAACGGCAGAGCAATCACGTGCATTGGATGCCGCGGAAGACTCGGGATTGCGGATCGCGAACCGAATGCTGTCGACCGATATGTGATCGTCAGTTCCCCTCCAGGACGGAGGCTACGGTGAATTGGGGTAGCGCGGTAACGGACAGCGCACTGTGGTTGGCAGAGGCATATGCGATCACGGTAGTAGTTCTCGTCGTCACCGCGCTGCTGCTTGCTCGGTATACCGTCTGGGGCAACCAGTTTCGGCGAATGGCTTGGCCCTACTTCGATCCCCGGCGCACCGTCATGCCGCTGTCGATTCTCGCGTTACTGCTGCTGCTCACGATATTCGGTGTCCGCGTGACGGTGTTGTTCTCGTACTGGTACAAGGATTTCTACGACGCCATTCAGAACCTCGACGAAACCGCTTTCTGGCACTACCTGCGAGGGTTCGCGATATTGGCCGCAGTCCACGTCGCTAGCTCACTCGTCGTCTACCTGGTAGGCCAAACACTCGATATCAATTGGCGCAGTTGGCTCAATGACACATTGACCGACGATTGGCTCGACGGCCGCGCCTACTATCGCGGAAACTTCCTGGAGAACCCGGTCGACAATCCGGACCAACGTATTCAGGCAGACATCACCGCATTCGCGACGTCGTCCCGCACGTTGTCCATGGGCGCCGTCGCCGCAATGGTCTCGATCGTCAGCTTCACCAAGATCCTGTGGGATCTGTCCGGTCCCTTGACTGTTTTCGGTGCCGAGATTCCGCGAGCGATGATCTTTCTCGTCTACATCTACGTGTTGGTGACCACGGCACTCGCATTCTGGATCGGCCGGCCTTTGATCATGCTGAACTTCTTGAACGAGAAACTCGGCGCCAGCTTCCGGTACGCGTTGGTTCGACTACGGGAGTACGGCGAAAGCATCGCCTTCTATCGCGGAGAGAACGTCGAACGACGCACGCTCGGACTACGTTTTGCTGCAGTGATCCGCAATATGTGGGCGATCGTCTTCCGGACGCTCAAGTTCAGTGGCTTCAATCTGGCAGTGGATCAGACAGCGGTGGTGTTTCCGTTTCTGGTCCAGGGATCTCGATTGTTCAGCGGGCAGATCACTTTCGGCGACGTGATGCAAACTGCTCAAGCATTCGGCCAGGTGCACAATTCGTTGTCGTTCTTTCGAGAGTCTTATGCCGATTTTGCAAGTTTCCGGGCCACACTGATCCGTTTGACCGGGCTCGCCGATGCCAATCGACGTGCCCGCGCACTTCCCGTGCTCGACGCGTTCTCCGCTGGCAGTCATTTGGTTGTTCGGGGACTCGACGTGCGCACGCCGGTTGGTGAGGCGTTGATCTCCGAACTCGACATGTCACTGGGGCCCGGCGATGCACTGCTGGTGAAGGGTCCGTCGGGTAGCGGCAAAACCACGCTGCTCCGCAGCATCGCGCAGTTGTGGCCGTACACAAACGGTTCCGTGACCACCCCGGTCGGAGACGTCCTGTTCCTCTCACAACGGCCATACCTACCATTGGGTTCTCTGCGCGCGGGTTTGGCATATCCGGACCAGTTGCCCTCAGGTCAGCCGAACACCGGGCGCTCGAACTTCGACGACCGCAGGCTCCACGACGCGCTCGCCGAGGTGCATCTCGCACATTTGATCGGTCGGCTCGACGAGCCGGCTGATTGGACTCGAATTCTGTCGCCGGGCGAACAACAACGGTTGGCGTTCGCCCGAGTCCTCCTGATCCGACCGCGAACCGCATTTCTCGACGAGGCGACATCCGGAATCGACGAAGGCCTCGAGTACACGCTCTACGACATCCTTCGCCGTGAACTGCCCGACAGCATCATTGTCAGCGTCGGGCATCGCAGCACTCTCGACGTTTTTCACAATCGACAACTCGAACTGCGCGGTGCGGGACACTGGACTCTCGCTGATCACGAAGGCTGAGCAAACTTTCGACGGTCGGATTCTTGCGACAGGATTCGGCCGGGTTACCCGCCGCGCCGCGATCGATCGAAGACACCGACCGTCACGAGGTCGAAGGGTTGCGGAAGTCGTTTGTGTGCTGGAGCACCCAGGCCGCAATCCTGGTGCGCGAGTCGTACCCCAGTTTGTTCAGTATGTGATCGACGTGGCCGTCGACAGTGCGCTGAGAAATGACCAGCTTGTCCGCGATTGCTCGGTTGGTCAGGCCCTGTGCGACGAGTTCGGCCACCTGCTGCTCCCGCGGAGTCAGCACTTCGTCAGCCGCCGATTTCGGTGATCCACCGGGCGGTTGCTCTCTCAGCGCGCGGGCCGCTGCGTCGTCGAGAGTCAGAGCTCGTCCATGATCGAATGCTGTTTGAAACACCCTGTCTCCGATCCGGTTACGAGCCTCGGTCACGCTGTTTTCGTGGTACGGGACCATGCTCCTGAAGGTTTCCATCGGGCTGCCCGTGGCGGTGAACAGCGTGTCGGCAGCTCCCATCAGTGTGGCTGCCAGCTTTGCGTCCCGGTCGACAAGCGTCCACGCGATTTCCTCGAGGCACCATGCACATCCGAACTGGTTACCCAGCCCTCGAAGCAATCGGAGAGAATCTTCGAGTAGCTCGATACCGCGAGCGTGGTTGCCATGACGCCACAGGGCGGATCCGTAGTCCGACATCGTCATCGACCGCCACAAGATTTCGCCGCGCGATTCGGTGAGGGCCAACTCCTCCTCGTAAATGCTTGCAGCCCGGTCGGTTTCGCCGAGTGCGTCGACGACGAAGGCGAACCAGTAGAGCGCGGGTACCAGACGGGCGATGTCGTCGTTTGCCCGGAATGCTGCGACAGCCTGCTCCAGGTACTCGGCGCCGCGCACGAGATCGCCGTCGGCGACCGCGACGAATCCGAGCGTGTACCGCGCCAGTACGCGACCGTCGTCGTTCCGCTGCATCTCGGCCTGTCGCCGAGCCTCTTCGGCAATGCTTGTCGCCGAAGCGATATCTCGTTGGAGGGCTGCCAGCAGTGCGCCTGTCGCGGCGGCCTCGACTACCGCCTCACCGAGAGTGCCCTCGGTCAGTTCGGGCACCTCGGCCAGGGCGCGACCCAACCAGTAGCGACCTTCGTTGAATCGACCACGTGCAAGCCAGTAATCATGCAAGGCACTTGCGGTACGCAATGTGGCTTCGACCGAGTCGGGTTCGGTCAGACCGAATTCCAACGCGGTGCGCACGTTGGGTAAGTCGCGGTCGATCCGCGTCATCCAGTCGATTTGGTGCGGCCCCGTCCAGTCGACTCCGGCGCGGAAGACGAGTTGCCTGAACCACTCACTGTGCCTGCGCTGCAGCGAGACCCACTCGTCGACTGACACCAGTTCACGCCCGTAGTCGCGAAGAGTCTCGAGTAGGCGGTAGCGGACGTACGAGCCGTTTTGTTCACGGATGAGGATCGACTTGTCGACAAGGGACATCACGAGATCGCCCAAGTCGTCGTTCTGTGCTTCGTCGGCGAGAATTCCTTCGACGGACCCGAGATCGAAGCTACCCGCAAATACGCTCGAGTTCGCCCACAACGACTTCTCCGGCGGCGTACACAGATCGAAGCTCCAGTCGATACTCTGTGCAAGCGTTTGTTGACGCGCTGGAGCGTTCCGGCTGCCCCGCGTCAGCAGTTGGAAGCGGTCGTCGAGTTTTTGCAGGATCTGATCGACCGACATCGCCCTCAGTCGGGCAGCCGCCAACTCGATCGGCAGCGGTAGTCCTTCCAACCGGCGGACGATCTTCTCCACAGCCGCGCTGTTCTCGCTGGTGATGCGGAAGTCCGTCACGGAGGAACGTGCCCGCTGCTCGAACAGCATCATCGCATCACCATCACGGGTGTCGGTTGGCGACGGCGCCTCGGTGGGAAATCGCAGAGGCGGCACCCGTAATACCATCTCGCCGGGAATGTCGAGCGGTTCTCGGCTGGTCGCCAGAAGTGCCAATCGGGCACAGCACCGGAGGAGTTCGGCGGCGGTGTCGGCCACCCAGCCGATGAGGTGTTCGCAATTGTCCAGAACAAGCAGGACCCGTTCGTCGACGAGACGGCCGATCAGTACCGATCGCGGTGACCGCGTAGATCGGTCTTGTACTCCGAGTGCGGCAAGAATCGTCTGATCGAGAAGTGCCGGCTCCCGCAGTTCGCTGAAGTCGACGAACCAGACGCCCCCGGGGAACGCACGAGAGGAATCATCGGCGGCACGGAGCGCCAAGCGGGTTTTGCCGACCCCACCCAGGCCCGTAAGGGTCACGAGCCGGTAGTCCGACAGCAGGCGTCGGACTTCTTTGGCCTCGGACCGGCGACCGACGAAACTGCTCAGTTCGATCGGTAGGTTTCCTCGTTTTGCCGCCATGAGAATCGCGCCGAATTTGTACGTGCTGAGTGGATTGACCCCACACAGTGTACGCGGACTCGCGTGTGTGAAATCTGTCAACGCACCACCGGTGTTTGTCCGTGATTGCCGTTGGGTCGAAGCTTTTCGGTGCATGACGCGGAATAGCGAACACTTTCCACCGACGTAGTTCGCGCCTCATTCGAAAGGGATGAGAGGCGCATTTCATCTTTCTGGCGCACTTACGATTCGGGCATGAAACGTGTGTGGGAAGGTGTGCGGCGCTACGGCAAGACGCTGCACTCGGTCGGGTTGTCGTTCGGTCTGGTGTTTTTCGTCCTCTCGATGAGCCCGTCCCTCTTACCGCGCGCGTGGTACCTGCAGGGCGTGGCAACCGGTATTTCCGTCGCCACCGGGTACGGCATCGGTGTGAGCGTGGCGTGGATGATCCGCAAATGCGGAGTCGAACCGAGATGGTCGGACCGGACCAAGCGGATCGGTTGGGCCGTACTCGCCGTACTGGCAGTGATATTGGTGCCTCTGTTTCTGATCTTGGGTTCGTGGTGGCAGCAGATCGTCCGTGATCTGGTCGAGGCGCCTCGCGTGAACCGGGCGAACTATCTTCTGGTGCTGCTGATTTCGCTGGTGGTGTGGTTGACCTTGTTGGAGGTGGGTCGTGGTCTGCGGTATCTCACCAGAGGGCTCGCTGCCGTTGCTCTGCGGTTTGTTCCCAAGGAAGCAGCGAAAGTCGCGAGCTTGGTCGTCGTCTTCGCGTTGGCGATCTTCGTCGTCAACGGTGCCCTCTACAACGGGCTCATCGCTTTTGCGAACTGGAGTTTCTCCGGCGCGGACAACGACACGCCCGATGGTATCGACCAGCCTCTGATCGCCGAACGCAGTGGTTCACCCATGTCTGCCGAGGCATGGGATTCGCTGGGCAAGGAGGGTCGCACTTTCATGGGTAGCGGGCCGTCTGCGGTGCAGATTTCCGCGCTGACCGGCCGGGACGCGAAGCAACCCATCCGCGTGTACGCCGGCCGTGAGTCGTCGGATTCCGTCGACGGTGTCGCGCAGCGGGTCGTCAACGAACTCGAGCGCACCGGCGGCTTCGACCGTGCCGTCCTGGCAGTAGTGACCACCACCGGCCGCGGCTGGGTGAACGACGACGTGGCGTCCGCTTTCGAATACGTCCAGGGCGGCGACACCGCCATCGCGGCGATGCAGTACTCGTTCCTTCCCAGCCCTTTGGCATTCATCGCCGATCGCGAAACCCCGATGGCCGCAGGCCGGGCGCTGTTCAACTCTGTCTATGCGAAGTGGATCGATCTGCCGCTCGACAAGCGCCCCAAGCTTGTCGTTTTCGGCGAGAGCCTCGGATCGTACGGGGGACAGGCCGCGTTCGCGGGAGCACAGGACATGGCGACGCGGGTGGATGGGGCGTTGTGGTCGGGGACTCCGAACTTCACCGCTCAATGGCAGGAGATCACCAGCAGTCGTGACTCCGGCTCACGGGAAGCCGTGCCGGTGATCGACGACGGGCAGTCGATTCGTTTCGCTGCCTATCCGGAGGATCTCGAACTGGATGCGCCGTGGAACGACTCACGCGTCATGTACTGGCAGCACGCCAGCGACCCAATTGTCTGGTGGTCTTTCGACCTGCTTCTGAACAAGCCGGACTGGCTTGCCGAGCCTCTCGGCCGTGATGTCGATCCGGGAATGACGTGGATACCGTTCGTGACATTCTGGCAGGTGACACTCGACATGGTCTTCTCGGCGGACGTTCCGCCAGGTCACGGGCACAACTACGGTGCCGAGGCGGCGGACATGTGGGCGCGGATCCTGCACCCCGACAACTGGTCTCAGTCGGACACCGACGCGATTCGCGGCGCTCTGACGAACGACTTTCAACCCACCAAGTAGTAGTGCGGAGTGCGGACCTCGTGACGGTCTCTCGTCGTTGGACCGGGAGTACTCGCTCTAGATCGTTCTATCACTGTTTGTCAGCTATCTAACAAGGAGCGCGATGCATTCATCAAGAACACTCGTAGCTGCGGTGGCGCTGAGCGCGATCACTGTATTTGCCGGGGCTGGGTCCGCGGTTGCCGCGCCGGCGGTCGGATCTGTCGATTTCGGTTCGTCGAGCGGATCCGGATCAGGAACCGGTTCGGCTAGCGGATCCGAATCTGGTTCTGTCGATTTCGGATCCGGCGGACCGGACGTCGAGCATCCGGTGTCGACCTGCTTCTGGTCCGTGCCGATCAATCCCGAGCGCGCGGACCCACAGCTCAACTACGCCTTTCCTGACACTGCGGCGATTTACTGGGCTGCGCAGTTCACAATCCCCGAGAACGCCGAGTTGGTTATCCGAGGGCAGTATGCGCATGCGCGCTATCAGTCGTTGAACTCGTACAACGCAGCAACCGCGATGCCGACCGCCGTCCTCAATGACATTTCGACAGCTCCCGACGCAGGTTCGCGCAACACCTATCTTCCCGGTGCCGATCGATCGAACGAAAGTGCCAGGTCGTACACGGCTTCCGTCCTCAACGAGGCCTCGCCTGTTGAGCCGAAACCCAACACCTTGTATGCCGGTGTGCCAGGTCAGGACCGGATAAGCCTGCTTTATCGCATCTACCTGCCGGACAACGGGCGTGATCTCACCGGCGGCGTTGGACTGCCGGAGCCAGAGCTGCACCTTTCCGGTGGTCAGGTGTTGCGCGGGCAGGATCTGTGTTCAGCGGTCGGTGCGGACAACGGAATCTTGAAGCCGGCTTCGCTGTCGCTGGACACGTACAAGGCATTGCGTGACCAACCGGGCAAGCCTGCGACATTCCCTTCCGAGCAGACACCAGTCTGGCGGGCGTACTACAGCGCCGAGTTCACGCTCGGCTGTACCTATCTCGGCAAATGCGATGGCACACCCCAGCGGGTGGGCGGGCAGTACTCCAACATCGACAACAGCTACGTCACCGCCGAAGTCAACCGTGGGTTCGGCGAAGTTCTAGTACTTCGGGGGGGTCTGCTGCACGATCAGGTGACAGGTTGAGTCACGCAGCCTGAGTGGCTGGTGTGGTCATGATGGTCTCGTATTCTATGGGGGTCAATCGGCCGAGTCCGACTTGGCGGCGTCGGCGGTGGTAGGTCTTTTCGATCCAGGTGACGATCGCGATCCTGAGATCGTCACGGGTGCGCCAGGGGCGGCGGTCCAGGACGTTCTTTTGCAGTAGAGAGAAGAAGCTCTCCATGGCGGCATTGTCGCCGGCCGCAGCGACGCGGCCCATCGAGCCGACCATGTGATGGCGGCTCAGAGCGCGGACGAATTTTTTTGATTGAAATTGCGATCCTCTGTCGGTGTGGACCACGCAGCCTGCGACGAAATCTCGGCGGGCGACGGCGTTGTCGAGCGCATCGACCGCGAGCCGGGACTTCATCCGATCGCTGATGGAGTAGCCAACGATCCGGTTGGAGAATACGTCTTTGAACGCGCACATGTAGAGCTTGCCTTCGCTCGTCCAATGCTCTGTGATGTCGCCCAACCACAGCTGATTCGCAGCATCGGCGGTGAAGTTGCGTTGGACGTGGTCGTCGTGGACCGCAGGCCCCGGGCGCTTGGCTTTTCCGCGTTTCTTGCCGAACCCCCTCCCCCAGCCGTTGTTCGAGCAGATCCGCCACGCTGTGCGCTCGGCCATCACCTGGCCGACGTCGCGAGCCTCGTAGAACAGGAACCGGTAGCCGAACTCCGGGTCGTCCTTATGGGCCCTGAACAGAGCGTTCGCCCGGTAGGCCTCCGCGAGGTCGGCATCGGTCACCGGGTCAGCCAGCCACCGGTAGTAGGGCTGGCGAGCGATCTCGAGTACCCGGCACGTCACCGTGACGGGAATGCCGTCCTCGGCCAGCTCACGAACGAGCGGGTACATCATTTTCCCGGCAGGTTCGCCTGGGAAAGATAGGCGGCAGCACGGCGCAAGACTTCGTTCTCCTGCTCGAGCAACCGGATTCGCTTGCGCAGTTCCCGGTTCTCGACCACGTCCTCACCGGTAGTTCCTGATTTGATTCCGTCCTCGATATCGGCCACTTTCAGCCAACCCGTCAGGCAGGATTCACTGATCCCGAAGTCGGCGGCGATCTGCTTCAACAGCATTCCGGGCTCGCGACTGCGGGCAACCCGAACAACGTCCTCACGGAACTCTCGGGGATAGGGCTTCGGCATGGTGCACATCCTTCCAGCGGCACCTCTCGGCACCACAGATCAGATGTCACCTATCCGTGCAGCAGACCCGGGAGAGTTGCCGAGGACTCCGAAGACGACAGGCGGCGCAAAGAATCTCGACAGCGCAGTCGACATGCGGTTCTGGTCGATGTGCAGCAATGAATCGCTGGCAACGACGAAGGTAGCGACGTGTCTGTTCGACGAGCAGATGGCCACTGATGCGGATGGTCGCTACACGATTGTCGCGTCGCTCCCTGAAGACCGACCCGCAAACGCTACGAAGGAATGTGGGGTGTCATGGCTTTCGCTCTCGCCGGCCGGTGACGGCGCAGGGCATCCCGACGATTCCCTCTTGATCATGCGGAACATGCTGCCGGCCAAGGACTTCAGCCACGCTGCACACGACACCAAGACGCCCGGTGACGAGAAGGCAGTGATGGGAGAGTATTTGCCGGACGGGCAATATACGTCCAAGCTCGCGTTCGAGGGCAGTGGCTGCGCGAAGTAACCCGTCCCTACGCGTGAGGTCACTACTCGAGATTGTGTCTGGTGATCCTCCTCGATGATGTCGGCTGCGCTCTGCTGCGAGCGCAGCCGACACACCGTTGGCCAAGTCTTTCGCGATCTTCGGTGGGGAATCGAGGCCTGCGGTTCAGGCACTCATCCCTTTCGAATGAGGCATGAACTACGCAGGCGCTCGCAGTGTCAGCATTGTCGCGCAGCGGTATCGGCTGTGCTCTGTTGTCCGTCGTGGCGGACAGGGGCGGCTTTTCTCGCCTACTGCCTATCCTGCTTGCCGCAATCAGAAATGAGTTTTGACATGGGTTCCGTTGTCGGAGAACTTCTCCCATTGGCCGTCGGTGTCGCCGTGTCGCCGGTGGCCGTCATCGCCACTATCTTGATGTTGCTCTCCAAGCGAGCGGGTAGCACCAGCGCCGGGTTCGCGGTGGGCTGGTTACTCGGAATCTTCATCGCTACAGTTCTTTTCGTCATCTTGTCCAGTGCCGTCAGCACGTCAGACGACGGACCGTCCGCCACGGTTTCGTGGATCAAACTAGCTCTCGGTGTCCTTCTGTTGGCCGTCGGGGTCAAGCAGTGGCGGGGGCGCAGCGGCGAGCACGAAACACCGAAGTGGATGCAAGCCGTCGACGAGATGACCGCGGTCAAGGGATTGGGCCTTGGATTCGCGCTCGCCGCGATCAACCCGAAGAACCTGCTCATGTGCATCGCGGCCGGAGTGTCGATCGGCTCGGCGTCGTTGGCGACCAGCGGAGCGATCACCTCGATTCTCGTATTCACGGTCATCGCCAGTTCAACTGTCGCGATCCCGGTCATCGGATACCTGGTGGCTGCTGATCGCCTGCGAAAGCCATTGGCCAATCTCAAAGTCTGGCTCGAGGACAACAACACCACGGTGATGAGTGTGTTGATCTTGGTCGTCGGAGTTGTTCTGATCGGCAAGGGAATTGGCGGAATCTTCTGATACCCGCTCTTTCGCGTGGTGTGAACGCGCGATTCCCGGATGATCGTTCGATCAGGCGCGCTTGACCGCGTAGTCGCCGTCGGCGTGACCGATCAGTTGCCATCCGCCCTCGATCGGGGACAGTCGGACGTCGGAGAGATTCGTGGTCTCGAGCTGTGGCCGGTCGGTGCCGGGGTACCAGGCCTCGACCCGTCCGGTGCCGCTCCCGTCAAACCCGTCACGCGATACCTCCGTCAGCGAGCCGGGCGCTGCCCGCGGATACGCTCGCGAGAGTGGCGCGGCGAATCCCTCTACGAGCCCGAGTGATTCACCGGACGGGCAGTCGATGCGATTCAGATTTCCCTGCGGCTGGTGGGTATTGCCGTCGCGAACCGGGTGGGGGTCACCGCACGCTTGTGTCCACGACCACCACGCGCCGCCCATCCGGTACCTGTCGGTGGCATCGACGAAGCGGTCGACGTCTGCTCTCTGCTCGTCGGCGTCGCCGAACCAACCCCATTCACCCGTCCACAACGGTGCGTCGTACCAGGCGGCAGCGAGGTCGGCGATCTTGAATCCGTCTTCGATTCCGGGAAATTCGCTACTGACCGTTATCGATTCGCTGTAGAGATGGGGCGAGAAGACCACCAGGGGATCGGTCAGGTAATGGCGTGGAGGCAGCGCGTCGAGGCCGAAAGCCGACCAGATCGCGCTGGGCTCGAAGAACACGAGGTGTGGAAATCCTCCTGCTTCGGCCTGTCTGATGGCGTCGGTGGCCCGCTTGTAGAACTGCCCGATCTGATCAGCTGCCGTGAATGGATCGCGCAGGCCGGGGTTCGGTTCGTTCAACAGGTCGTATCCGGCTACAGCTGGTTCGTCTTTGAACTCGGCAGCCAACCGCGCCCACGTCGCGACGAGGCGACTCTGGATTCCTTGCTCGTCGTCGTAGAACGCCTGGAAGGCATGGGCGATCGCGGGTGCGGCTTCCCTGAGCCCACCGATGTTGCAGGTTGTCCATCCGCCGGTCAGGGTTGCCCACTCGGGTGCGCCGTCCCAGCCGACTCCCGGCCGCATGAATGACGGGCACGACTGGTCGCTCGGAGTGCCGACGTACGGGCCCCATGCATCCTGATGCATGTCGAGAACGGTGTAGATGCCGTGGTCTTTTGCATCCTCGACCGCTACTCGAACGCGGTCGACGTACGCAGTGTCGAATGCACCGCGGGTCGGTTCCAGGAGGGACCACGCGACGTTGAGCCGGACGACGTTGAAGCCCAGCGCTGCCATCTGCGCGAAGTCCGTTCTTCCCAGCGGCGTAACGGTGGGTAGACCGGTGCCGTTGGTTGCGTAGTCATTGAGACCGTTGGCGTTCACGCCGCGGAGCAACACCGTTCGTCCGTCGACGTCCTTGATCGTTCGATCTGCGACGGTCAGTTGGGGGAGAGTCCAGCCCGGATCCGGTGGTGCAGCGTTCGCCGCCGGAGTTGCAATCTGGAGGACCAGGATTGCGAGGGTGGCAAGCAACAGCGCACGCATCCATCGACCTTTCTAGACAAACGTCCAATTCCGAGTCGAGGCTAGCGTGAGAAGACCTCTTTCCGGCGCGGTTTGCTCATACCTGTCACGGCCCCGCGTTGCCGAGAACACGTCGGACACGTGCTCCTGCTGGAGGTGTCATCATTGTCGACAAGTCTCGACCCGAGGGAGCCCTGGTGAAGCTTGCATTGACTGATCTGATCGAACAAATGCCTCGTGACGATTTGGCGAGTACGCGAGCGTTCTATGCGTCGCGGCCTGCCGGTGTCGGTCCGAGTTCCCTGCAGGAACTGCTTGTGGTGCGAGCATCCAGGGTGGTTGATCCCACGGCGAGCCGGGCTGTTGAACACACACTCGACATCGAGGGCCGATCCGTTTCGGTGCGCGTAGTCACTCCGAAAGACGGCGATGTCAACGGGGTCTATCTGTATCTTCCGGGTGGGGGTTTCTACATGAGTTCAGCGGCCAACGCTGACGCCCGAAGCATGAGACTTGCCGACGAGGTCGGGGTGGTAGTGGTTACCGTCGATTACCGGCTTGCACCGGAATTCCCTTGGCCGGCAGCGCCGGACGATTGTGAGGCAGTCGCCTTGTGGCTGCTTGAGGTCGCTGCCGAACGGTTCGGGACGACCAGGCTCGCCATCGGTGGCATGTCGGCGGGAGCAACCTTGGTGACGACGACGTTGCTGCGCCTTCGTGATCGAGGTCTGGCCAAGGCATTTTCGGGTGCGGTGCTGGAAGCGGGCACGTACGACGTCAGTGCCCAGACTCCCGCGGGCCGCACCATCAGCGACGAATACTTCATCGAAGCCTACGTCGGCCATGTCGATGATCGCACTCTCCCGGATATTTCTCCGACATTCGGCGACCTCAGCGGCCTGCCGCCGACCCTCGTTGTCGTTGGATCAGAAGACGTGGTCCTGGCAGAGAACCTTGCCATGGTGGCGCGACTGTCGGCGGCCGGAAACGACGTCGACTTGCGTCTCTATCCTGATGTCCCGCATGGATTTACAAACCATCCAACGCCTGTTGCCCGGCGTGCTGCGCTAGATATGGGTGCTTGGCTTCGGAATCGACTCGACTCCGACCCCGCGTGACAAGCACGGGCGCGGTTCAGTGTGCCGAGGAAAAGCGGACTGTGTTCGGTGTCAGATCTTGGCGAGCGTTTTACGATGAAACAATTCGAGGCTCACCATGGATTTCATCAGGCCGTCGAGGGTTCGCGCATCCCATCCAGTCAGATGCTGCCAGCGGTCGAGTCGGTAGGTGACAGAGTTCGCATGTAGGTGGATGTCACGGGCGGCGGCGCTGACAGAGAACCCGCTTCGCGCGAAGGCGCGGACGGCGTCCATCAGATGTGAGTGCTCTTCGGCCACAGATGCCCCGGCCTGTAGAAGCGGCAGCAGCTCGTCCTGGTGGGTGGCAAGAGTGGCGATGAGCCATTCGTCGGCAAAACTGACCGTCGTGCCCGGCGCTGTCGCCAACTGCAATGTGCGCTCGGCGTCGGTGATGCTTTGAGCTGCGCCGACGAGCCCGACCCGGGGCATCCCGATACCTAGTGACGTTCGTGGATGATCTCGCATGATTGCGTGGATGACTTCGGTTGGTTCGCCCTGACACATCACGATTACTCGGGAGCCATGTCGACTGCAATGCGCGACAACATGCACGGAATCCAGGGTTCGTTGCAGGTGTTCCACTTGTGCTTCTGACCATTCGTCCTCGACGGCCGACAGTGCTTGGAACGATTTCTGTGTATCGAATCCGAGGGTTTGTGCCAGCTCTCGGGCGTTGCTCAGTTCCATATCCGTTGCACTGTGCAGTGTTTCGAAGAATCGGTATCGAACGCCGGCGCGGATGGCCTGCTCGCTGCGCGTTGCCTCGGAGTGTCCGACTGCGACTGCGCTCGTCGCGGCGTGAACGAGGTCCCAAAGTTTGCCGCCTGCTTGCAGCAGCTCGTGTGTTGGTTTCGTGGACCGCTGGACCATCGTGTCCCAGAGCTCACGAGATGCAATGTGATAGGTCTCGATGACATCGGAGAGGGGGAGCCCTTGCATCGCGCGACGGCGCCCGAGTTCGCGGTTTCGGTCGGTGTCTTCTGTGGTGATCGTTTCGTTCTCGGCGACGGCACACAGCATTGCGGACAACTGTTTGCGGATGTAGTTGCCTTGCTCGGCCACTGGTACCGCGGAGTAGGCCGGGAGTTCGCTGCGAATCTGTTGTACCGCGCGCTCGGTGAGCGCTTCGAGCTCGTCGGAAACCTCGCGACACAACCGTCGGATCGTGTCTTCTTCTTCGACGTCGGTTACGTCCACGGGGTTACTCCTTTGTGCGTGCTTGGTCTTGCGTCCCGTGAATTTCACGAACGAGCGTCGTGGATTCCGGGGTTCACCCATGGTCCCGCCATAGTGACGGGAGGCACACTCAACGCTAGACCGGACGACGATTCGACGGCAAAACGCCCCTCGCCTCATCTGCTCCGGATCGATCAACGGCTAAGGAGCCACAATCATGTCCAACGAGGCGAAGAGTGCCTTGCTCGCAATCGGAGTTCCGTTCGTCGGGGTGCTGGGCGGGATAGTTGCGCTCTCCGGATCCGAACTGACTGTTCTCGGATTTCCCATTTTGTTCGCGTGGCTTTTCCTGTGGATGCCGCTGACCTCGTTGTGTCTCCACTTGGCATGGAAGTTCTTTGACCGCAAGGACTTCGAGGAAGCGGAACGAAACGAACTGGCTCAGGCCAAGACCGAGATCGGGGATCCGACATGATCGCTGCAACATTTACGCTCGTGCTACTCCTCGCGCTCGGCGCCGGAGTGCTTTCACGCCGTGGAAGCAAAAAAGAGATCTCCGACTACCTCGTGGGCGGGCGGTCTTTCGGTCCCGTGCTGGTTTTCATCCTGGGAGCAGGTGAGGCCTACAGCATCGGCACGCTCATTGGATTTCCCGGGGGTGTGTACGCCCACGGGGCAAGCTACGGCGTCTGGTTCATCGGATACATCTTGCTTGCCTACCCGATCGGATACTTCTTTGCGCCCTATCTCTGGCGGGCAGGCAAGCGGTATAACGCGATGACGCTGCCCGATGTGGCCGGGCGGCACTTTCGGTCGCGCGGGTTGGAACTGACAATCGCGATTGCCTCGGTAGTCTTCCTCATTCCCTGGGGGCAGTTGCAGCTTGCCGGCCTCCAGGTCGCACTGAGCGGACTTGGCATCACCATCAACCCGACGGTGGCGGTTTTCGTCGGCGCTGCGCTTGCTCTGCTCTTCCTCCTGCTTTCGGGTGTGCGTGCACCGGCGTTCGTGTCTTACGTCAAGGACGCAGCTCTGCTGTTGGGAGCGATCCTGATCGGACTGGCCGCCACGGCCAAATCGGGCGGTATCACGAAGCTCTTTGCCGATGCGGCATCCCATGGGGCCGGGCAGGCCTCGCAATCCACCGTCACCGGTTCGTCGCTGACCTTCGTTCTCACCACAATCGTGTTCCAGTCACTCGGTTTTTTCGTTTTCCCCTTCATCGTGCAAGCGGTGCTATCGGCGAAGTCCGAGGCAACCCTCAAGCGAGTCGCCCGATTCAACCCGCTGTACATGCTCATGTATCCCTTCCTCGTCGCTGCTGCCTTCGGCGCAATTTCATTGCTGCCCAACAAGCTCGAGGGCGCAGAGTCCAATGAGGTGCTCCTGCAACTGTCCCGTCTCGTGCTCCCGGACTGGCTGACCGGAGTGGTGGCGGGTGGTGCGGCACTGTGCGCGATCGTTGTTCTGTGTGGCTCGGCGCTGGGAATCGGCTCGATCGTCTCGCGAAACATCGTTCCTGGAATACCCGAATCACGTCAGAGAGTGTGGGTGCGCGGGGTCATCGTCGCCTACCTCGGCCTGTCGCTGATCCTCACCCTCGCCGCACCCCAATTGCTGCTGACGCTGGTGAATACCGCGTATTACGGGGTGACCCAGGCCGTGGTGGTGTTCGCGACGATGATCTTCGGATGGAAGCTGCGACCGGCAGCGCTCGCGATGGGCGTGGTGCTCGGCGACGTGCTGGTGCTCTGGCTGTACCTCGACACACACGGCACGGTATCGATGTGGTTGGCGGACAAAGGCATGAACATCGGTGCCGCAGCGCTCGTTCTGAACGTGTTGTTCGTGTCCGCCACTCGGGTGATGTGGCCTCCTGTCGAAGCGGTTTCGGGCCTCCGTGCAGAAAATCGATCGGCACCAGTGCCTTGCCCCGCAGCCCCGACCACGAAGGCGGATATCCGATGACTCGGACACTACTCACCGCAGATGCAATCCTCACCCAAGACGCTGCGTCACCCCAGGTAGAGGCGCTCGTCCTCGATGGAGGCCTGGTTGTCGCCACCGGAAGTCGAAAGGACATGGGGGAGTACGCCGGACCGGAAACTCGTCGGCTCGATCTCGCCGGCGCAACTGTGATCCCGGGGCTGATCGAGTCGCACATTCACCCGACCTACGCCGGCTTGACTGACGGATGGGCTGATTGCCGGACGCCACCGTGCGCCTCGATCACGGATATCCAAGGGGCTCTGCGGAACTCCACTCCCACTCACGGCTGGATACGTGGATGGGGGTACGACGACACACAACTTCGAGAAGGTCGCCATCTCACACGCGATGACCTCGACGCAGTCTGCACCGACCGCCCGATCATCGTTCTGCACATCTCGGGGCACTTTGCGGTGGCAAACACTGTTGCGCTTGCAACTGCAGGCATCGACGAATCGACGGTGGATCCCGGGGACTCGCAGTTTCCGCGTGGGGCGGACGGGAGGCTCACAGGGATGGCCTGGGAAATCGACGCCGTGGCACGGTTGAGCGGCGCGATACCAGACCTGACACAGGCAGAGGTGCAGACCGCGTTGCTGCGTAGCTTGACACTGGCGCGTTCGCGAGGAATTACGACCGTCCACGATCTAGGGGTCGGCCTGTCGGCGGGCATGCAGGAGTTGGCCGCCTATCGTGCCCTGGACACCATGGGCGAGATGCCCGTGCACACGGTTGGCTTCCTTCGGGGTGATCTCGCGATCGCAGAACTGGAGGAAAGGAACATCGCTTTCACGGCTGCACCGGCCCCAGGGTCACGCTTCCGCCTGGCCGGCGCCAAATTCTGGGCGGATGGGTCCATTCAAGGATTGTCTGCAGCCTTGCGAACTCCGTATACCTGCAGCCCGAACCATCACGGTGATCTGCTCTATCCGCAGGAGCAACTCGACGACATGGTTCTCCAGGTGCACCGCGAGGGAGGTCAGGTCGCGGTGCACGCCAACGGCGATGCGGCTGTAGCCGCCGCCATCGCGGCGCTGCGCAGTGCGCACCGCAGTGACGGACGTCGAGCGCGGCACCGTATCGAGCACTGCCAGGTGAGTAGGCCTGCGGATCTCGAGGCGATACGTGATGCCGAGATCGGGGTGAGCTTTTTCGTCAACCATGTTTTTCATTGGGGCGATCGTCACCGTGACCGTTTCCTCGGTCCTGAGAGAGCCGGCAACCTGGACCCGCTGGCGTGCGCCGATGACATCGGCTTGAAATTCGGGCTGCACTCGGATTGCCCGATAACGCCGATGGATCCCCTCCAGACGATTAGGACTGCTGTGAATCGGCTGACCATGGGCGGTGCCGTGCTTGGCGCCCACCAACGGATCGGAGTGCAGCGTGCAGTGCAGGCCATGACTGTGGACAGTGCGTACTTGGTCCATGACGAAGGACGGGTGGGGATCTTGGCGCCGGGTCGTCGTGCGGACCTTGTCGCGCTCGACGGCACTCTTGCTGCTCTCGCAGACGCTTCGTCCGACATTCCTCAGCCTGCACTGGTCATGGTCGACGGCAGGTAGCGCATGAGATTGATTTCGTCCCAACGGTTACCAGCTCGAGGTGGAGATTCGTGCAGTTGCTCGACAGTGAAGTTGTTCGGCGCTGTGCAGTTACGGCTGCCGCCGCGGCCGCGGTCTGTCGTTCGAACGGGCCCGGCGTGGTCGATGGCGACGCAGTGACGGGCAAGAGTTTCTTCCTGCCGGATGGCGGCTGGCCGGGCACCTGAACACATGTCCGGTTTCTGGAGCAAAGTCGGGACGAGGAGCGTGCCACCCTTGTAATCTCGCACGGGAGTTTGCGGGGCGCGGGGTATCCCGCACAGCGAATGAGAGGATGAAGGTGACAACTGTCTACACGCGCCGCCGAGGGGCGCGCCCTTTCGGAATCGCCCTCGCTGCGCTGGTCGCCATGGGTGCGGCCCTGACAGGCCCCACACTCGCCTCCGCCTCGAGCGGCGACCTGCAATTGGGTTCGAGTCAGTTCGGATCGTCCGGGGAGCAACCGCCGCTGCCGGAGATCCCACCGCCGTCCGCGGCCGAGATCAGGCTCGACGAGGCGCGGAACTTCCGCGACATCGGCGGGGGTCGGGTTCCGTTCCAACAAGCTCAGCTCGCTCAATGAGACTGATCTGGCAAAACTCACCGCCGCGAACCTGACCCTCGACGTCGACCTGCGCAACGCCTCCGAACGTGCGGAGGATCCTGATCGGATCCCCGCCGGGGTCACCTACCAGGTCGCCGACGTCGTCAGTATCGAACACGGCATCGCGTTCCACGAGTTCGTTCCCCTGACCCTCGGTCGCGCGTTGATCGACGGCGCAGTCAAGGGAACCTCGAACATCGGCCAGAGCATCGGCTACCCGTTCATGGTCAACTACCGGGGTTCCGATGTCGCCTTTCGTGACCTGCTGACTGCGATCGCGAACAACTCCGACGGCGCAACCGTCTACCACTGCAGTGCAGGGAAGGACCGCACCGGTTGGGGTACCGCGATCCTGCTGACCATTCTGGGTGTCCCGCGTGAGTTCATCAGTGCCGATTTCATGGCGTCGAACACGTACCTGGGCCGGGACGACGCGGTGGACCTGTCGTGGCTCGATGCGGCGTATGCACAGGTGGACCGGCTCTACGGCGGTATGGATACTTACGTACGGGAGGGCCTCGGCGTCGACCAGGGCACTGTCGACTCTCTGCGCGCCAAGCTTCTCCTCTAAGCGGAGCTCCACGCCCGGCTTCTTGCCTACTCGGACCTTCTTCTGTCCCAGTGCGACCTGTGGTTGCGGGAGCGCGCGATTGTGTGGCGCCGCTCCTGGGGTGGGCCCGAGGTTTCTTGGCCGTGTGCGATCACCAAGTGGCGCAAGAACTTGGCGCGCAAGAATCACGCCTGGTCATGGACTCGACGCTGGCCAATTGGTCAGCATCGAATCGAGAGCCTCGAGGATTCTTGCCCAGCTTTCGGCGCTGTCCGGTGCACTGTGGCTGAACGATCCACCCAGCTCGAGGCTGGCGTACCCATGAAAAACGCTGCCGAGCAACCGAACTGCGTGGGTCTGATCGAGATCGGTGAGGTTGTACCCGCGCAGAATCGATCGCATCATCTGCGAGTGTCTGAAGCCCGCGCTCGCGGCCGCGGCCTCCTGGGTAAGGCGCATCTGTGACGCGGCGTACCGACCAGGGTGTGACCTCGCGTAGTTGCGGTACACGTTCGCGAAGGCGGTCAAGGCGTCGCGGCCGGACCGACCGGCCACGGCGTCGGCAGCCTGGTCGGCCATCTCTTCCAAGGCAAGCAGCGCGATTCTGGTTTTGAGGTCGTTCGAACTCTTCACGTGGGAGTACAGGCTTGCGACCTTGACGTCGAACGCTCTGGCGACCGCCGATACGGTCACCTGCTCGAAGCCCACCTCGTCGGCCAATTCGGCGCCCGCCACGGCGAGGCGTTCGGGTGTCAGTCCTGCGCGAGGCATGTCCGTTGGTCCTGTTCGTCGAGAAGTGAAACCGCTTGCCTAAATAGTATAGGCAAATTACTGTGTGCTGTAGTTAAAACCTTCGCAACTTATCTACAGGTGAATGAGATGAACAGCCAGAGCAGCTGGATTACTACCGCAATTTCCGGGGACATCGTGCGCGGAGCCCTCGAGCTCGAGCGGACCGAACGCGGTGTGCTGACACACCGTCTGCCTGCCAGAGCTCGCACGCAATTCGCTGACGGGCAGATGGCAATGGCGCAATCACAACCGTCCGGAGTGCGGCTGGTGTTCCGAACCAGCGCTACGGCCATCGAACTCGACACTCTGCCCACGAAAATGATCTACATCGGTGCTCCGCCGAGGCCGCAAGGGGTGTACGACCTGATCGTCGACGGCGAACCAACCGGGCACGCAATCGCTGAGGGTGGCAACACGGTGACGATCGACATGGCGACCGGTACCGCTCAGAGACAATCCGGACCCGTCAGCACCATCCGCTTCGCGGACTTGCCCGCGCGATCCAAGACCGTCGAGATCTGGTTGCCGCACAACGAAACCACCGAACTTGTCGCATTGCGAACCGACGCCCCGCTCGAACTCGCAGTCGGCACGAAGCGTGATGTGTGGCTCCATCACGGAAGCTCGATCAGTCAAGGCTCCGGCGCTGAAAGTCCCTCCCGCACTTGGCCTGCTCTCGCAGCCTCCCTCGGCGGCGTGGATCTGATCAACCTCGGGTTCAGCGGCAGCGCTCTGCTGGACCAGTACGTCGCCCGCGCTATGCGAGACACTCCTGCCGACCTCATCAGCATCAAGATGGGCATCAATCTGGTCAACTCCGACGTGATGCGCCTGCGGGCCTTCACGTCGGCAATGCACGGCTTCCTCGACACGGTCCGCGACGGCCATCCAGTGGCTCCACTGCTGGTCGTCTCGCCTGTCTATTGCCCGATTCACGAAGACACGCCTGGACCTGGTGCATTCGATTTCGACGCGCTTGCCAGAGGCGAAATGCGATTCGTTGCTACCGGCGATCCCGCCGAGCGCGCAGCCGGAAAGCTGACGCTGCGCTCTATTCGGGAAGAGTTGGCGCGCATCGTAACCCAGCGATCGGCGGATGATCTTAATCTGCATTACGTCGACGGGTGCGATCTCTATGGTGCGGCCGAGAACGAAGAGTTGCCGCTTCCCGATCAGCTCCATCCGGACGCTGCGACGCACCGTCTCATCGGCGAACGCTTTGCCCAACGGGTATTCGCAGACGACGGCGCATTCGCACGCACGGTGTGATCGCGCAATCTGATTCGATCGGATTTCACACGATTTGACCCTGACGTAGCGTGAGGGCTCACGATGACTTCATGACCGATACTTACCCAGCATTCGACATCAGCCCCGTCCCTGTCCCCGCTATAGACGCCGTGCCTCCGGAACAGTTCCGAGGTCTCTACGGAATGCCCATGTTCGTGTCGGTTCCGACATCGGATCTGGCCGAATCTGCCGACTTCTGGATCCGTGGGCTCGGTTTCTTCGACCTCTTTTCGGTACCGGATCGACTGACGCACCTGCGACGCTGGGCATTTCAAGACGTTCTGCTCGTGCCCGGCGAATGTGCAGATTCACCACCGTCCGTCAGTGTGAGCTTTGCGTGTGTGCTGAGTCAGATGGACCAGATAGCACAGGCGTGTGAGGAATTGCGGCCCGGATGCACCAGCGGTCCACATCTGAAGCCGTGGAATTCACTGGAGTTGGAGATTGTGACACCGGAGAACGCGCGCGTGATCATGACGGCCGCTCGTCCGTACGACCCGAACAGTGCCGAGGCCGAGCATCTGCGAGGCATGGGAATTGACGGACCCGACGACTGAACCGAGGTCTGACGCTGTGGCCTCCCGAACCGCGTCTGTCAGACTGGATCACGTGACGGACCAACTCTTCGGAGACGAGGCAGACAGTGCTCTCACTGTCGGTGCTGCCGCATCACGACTAGGCATAACCGTACGTACCCTTCATCATTGGGACGCAATCGGTTTGGTGCGCCCGTCCGGGCGCAGTGACGGGGGCTACCGGCTGTACACCGACGCGGACCTCGGCCGCATCGGCCGGGTGCTTGTCTACCGTGACGTGGGTTTGTCGCTCGACGAGATCGGGATATTGCTCGATGCGCCCGCAGCCCACGTGGACGAGACGCTGCGTGGGCAGCGCGCCGAGTTGCGGCAACGGATAGCCGACTTGGAGGAACTGGGCGAGTCCTTGGATCGCATCATCGATGCCAGGAAGTCGGGTGTGCTGTTGCCGGCACACGAGCAGGTCTCGATCTTCGGCCGACACTGGCAGCCGTCATGGGGACCTGAGGCGCACGAGCGTTGGGGTGACAGTGCGCAGTGGGCGCAGCACGCGGAACGGTCGGCGGGTAGGACCGCTGAGGATTGGCAGAAGATCGCCGACTGCGTCGAGACGCTCAACGAAGATCTGGCGCTGGCCTGCCGATCCGGTGTCGAACCGGGAAGCGGCGAGGCGAATTTGCTGGCAGAACGGCACCGAGCGTCGATCGGGGTTTACTTCGACTGCACACATTCGATGCAGGTGTGTCTGGGACGGATGTACGTGGCCGATCCGGGATTCACCGCGTTCTACGAGCAGGTCGAGACCGGTCTGACAGTGTGGCTCCGCGCTGTCATCGATGCGAATGCTCGGGCCAACGGGGTTGTCCCCGAATCGGCGACGTGGGTGTGAGTGAGCTGGTGGTCGCTCGTCAGTCCAAAGACGCACACGCAGTGCACCACGGTCGGCCGTCGACTCCGGGCGCACGATGGGACACTGCGATGCGCGCGGCCAAAATGCAGCTTTCGTTGTCGTGATAGACGTCGAGATCCGAAGGAACCGTCGAGTGGAACGCCGGGACCTTCATGTCTACCTCCGTTGTGGCTCGCCAGGGAGTTGGCTCGTTGTGGCAATCCTCCCACCACAGAGATCATCTCGCCTGTCGGCAGAAGCAGGGCCGTTGCTCGGCCATATGGCCAGGGATCGACACGTACGGTCCCGTCCGCGCGATTGTGCAGCCCCGCAGCGACTTACAGGTGTGGTTACTTGGTCGCCCTGCCTTCCGAACAGATGCGCACTGCGCGCGCGGTGTGATCTTCGACGGCGCTCACCGCAGAGAATCCCGCAGGGATAGGCTGGACGGATGCGTGGAGAGTACAAGGTTCCTGGTGGAAAACTGGTCGCGGTCGACGTCGAGGTGGCGGACGGTCGGCTGTCCGAAGTCGCAGTCTCGGGGGACTTCTTCCTCGAGCCCGACAGCGCGCTCGACGACATCAACGCGGCGTTGCGCGGAATGCCCGCCGACTCGGATGCAGAACAGTTGGCGCATGCCATCTCCACTGCGCTCGACGGGTCCGTCTCGATGATCGGCTTCACGCCGCAGTCGGTCGGCATCGCGATCCGGCGCGCACTCGGCCACGCCACGAGCTGGGCGGATCACACCTTCGACCTCATCCCGCCGGTGGTTCTCGATCCCGCGATGCACGTCGCGCTGGACGAGGTCATCGCGCGTGAGGTCGCATCGGGTGAGCGTCCGCCGACATTGCGTTTCTGGGACTGGGACTCGCCCTTGGTCGTGATCGGATCGTTCCAGTCCGTGCGTAACGAGGTCGACTCCGAGGCGGCTGCGCGGTACGGCATCGGGGTGGTGCGCCGAATCTCCGGTGGCGGCGCGATGTTCATGGAACCGGGCAACTGCATCACGTACTCGTTGGCAGTACCGGCGTCATTGGTCGAGGGTTTGAGTTTCGAGCAGTCCTACGCGTTTCTCGATCAGTGGGTCATGGGAGCGCTTGCCGAGGTCGGTATCAACGCTCGGTATGTGCCGCTCAACGACATCGCCTCGGACAAGGGCAAGATCGCCGGCGCCGCTCAGAAGCGATTCGCGTCCGGCACTGTGCTCCATCACGTGACCATGGCCTACGACATCGACGCTGAGAAGATGACGCAGGTGTTGCGAATCGGACGAGAGAAGATGTCGGACAAGGGAACCAAGAGTGCGGCCAAGCGCGTCGATCCGCTGCGTTCGCAGACCGGAATGACGCGTGCAGCAATCCTGGAGTCGTTTGCGCAGCACTTTCGAGGTCAATACGACACCCACGACAGCGATTACACGGACTCGGAGTTGGAGCAGGCGCGCAAGCTGGTGGACACGAAGTTCAGAACCGAAGAGTGGACTCACCGCGTCCCGTGAAACCGAGAAACCGGGACGAGACCCGAGCGGTCTCGTCCCGGTCGCCTAGGTAGCCGGAGTCGCTGAGTTTGCCCCGAGGAGCTCGGCGTCGGCCGTCCCGGAGTTCCGCTTCGGAATGGTGAAAGTTGCGCTCACGCACAGGATTGCGATGACGAAGCACGCCACTGTGTACCAGAGGTTCCCGATGGGATCTCCAGCGCTGGTGGAACCGTCGACCGCGTCGAAGAAGTCGGGAAGCGCACTCGCCCACAGGACGGCCATGACAACCAGGTACACCACGCTGTAGATCTGCACGAACCTGTTGGTGTGTGCAGGAGTGTTCGATTCTGCCGAGCGCAGGTGCGTCCATTGGCGGACGAGAACCACGATCGCGACCACTGTGAGGACTGCAAGTTCAGCGGCGTAGAGGAACCCGCGGACAGTGTCGCTTCCCATACCGAAGACCGTCGCCGGGAGCGGGAGAATGAACGTACCCAGCGAGGCCAGCAGGCCGATCACGATGGTGCGCCATACCAATTGAAGTCCGGAGAAGTGCTTGCCGGCATCGACGTGCCGTCCGACGAAGTACTGGACGCAGAATGCCAACGACATCGGCCACAGCGCGGCGAAGACGACCACGCTGGGAAGTGGAACCGCGTCGAACATGGGTTGGTTGATCGGGTTCGACGTCGACCACTCCCACCACCGCAACTGGGGCCCCAGGTGGTCGAAGATTTCGTAGAACGCATGGTGGACGAAGCCGACGCAGACAGCGCCCAGTAGTGGACCGTATCTGCGGAAAACGCCGAGCATTCTGACTATTTCGAAGGCCAACGTCGCCATCAGTGGATAGATGGCAACGATGTACAGCGGCAGTCGACCCCACATGAAGTCGACGGTGAACACGTTGTGCGCGAACATCGTGTCCACTTGTTCTTCGATGCCGAACGCCGCCGGGAAGTACAGCGGAGGCTCGATGATGAACAGGTAGGCGGTGGCGCCGAACCAGAGGACCAGGTTGGTGGGGTCGCCGTTGCGGCGCAACCGCACGATCGCCAGGACCAGTGCGAGCACCGAGCCGACGATGATGGTCCATTCGAGGACGGGCAGGGTCCAGTTCTCCAGCGCCGCCGGGTTACGGAACTCGACGAGTCCACCTGCTTCCTGACAGGAGAAACCGAGTTCTGTTGCGAGCTGGGAAAACGTGGGGGAGCAGTGTTCTGCCATCAGTTGGCCCCTGACGTGATCGACTCGGCTTGTGCCTGAGATTCGGCGGTGTACCAGCGTGTGCAGTCGTAGCCGTCGTCGTAACGCTTGAACCACTGGTCGGCGAGTGCGGGGAGTTTCTCGTGGTCCGGGTTGTGATTGGGCATCTGGCTGCGGAAGACACCGCCGAGTGCAACGAGTTGTTCTCCGAGTTGAAGGTGATCGAAGGCGCGAGGCATCGTGCCCTTGGTCAGATACGGAGCGAACGACGTCAGAATCTTCTGCTTGGTGCGGTGGGTGGCGAACATCGACAGTGAGTCGACTTGCCGCTCGGAGAGCGGAACGTGCTGGTTGAAGCCTGCGCAGGCGATACGAATCACCTTCATCACGTGCGCGAAGATCGACGGTGCCATCCGCATCCGGTAAAGCTCGCTTCCGACAACGGAATTGAAGATGATCAGAGCCGAGCTGCGATGCTCGACCTCCTCGACGAAGTGCCAGATGAACAGCGACGCGACGCGGTCGTCTCCCGGGCGGAACAAGGTCGCCTCGTTGTCGAGCATCAGCTTGAACACCGGAGTGAAGGTCGCCTCCAGGTCCGCGGTGTATGCAAGCCGGTAGTTCAGCGAGGTCGCCTCGGTCAGTAGATCGAATTCACCGATCACAGCGTCGAGCGTGTTCTGTAGTCCGGGGTAGCGCCTGATCAGAGCCTTCACATGCTGGCGGTGCGCGGTCGAGTGATGGCCTTCCTGACGCATGAACGCCACGGCTTCCTCGGCCACTTCAGGATCGCTGATCCGCGACTTGGTCTGCATGATCATCTTCACGATCATCTTCTCGAAACCGATGGCCAGGAACGAGACCGCGTTGGACATGCTCGACCAGGCCGGATTCTCCGGGTTCCACAGGAAGGGAACGTCCTGATCCTCGAATCCGAAGTCCATTTTTCGGGGTTGAAGGTTGGTCACTTGTCGAACCTCGTCTTTCGGAGGGGCTGGTCAGGTGGCCGCTCTGGCACTCGAAGCCACGTGTGGCGGTAATCATACATATTGGTGTGCAGTTGTATGTTCACTTTCGGCGAGGGGAGTGAATTCGAGGGGCGCAGATGCAAAACCTGCCTGTGTTAGCCTGTGGCTCTTGGACTTCGAGCGCAAAGACATGGTTCGAGCCTCGTTCGAGCGAGGAAGTGGGCAGTGGCACGAAGGCGTGGGTGGGGCGGCAATCCACCGGACAGTGACGAAGATGCGTCTCGTCGCATTGTCGAGGCCGCGGTCGAGTTGATCGGACGGACGAGTTCGGAAATCAGCATCGGCGACGTCGCCGAGTCACTGGGCGTGATCCGGCAGACCGTGTATCGATACTTCCCCAGCGCTGACGCTCTGATGCGGGCAGCGGCGATCGCGTCGGTCGACGGCTACCTCGATCGGCTCACCACACACGTGAGCGGCATCGAAGATCCCGTCGAGGCGATGACCGAGGGTGTCGTCTACACCCTGACCCAGGTCCACCGAACGCCGCATCTCGGCATTCTGCTCACCAGCACGAATTCGAGTCTTCATCCCGAGGGTCTGACCTCTCAGGAGGCGCAGGCCTTCGGAATGGCGATGATCACCCGCTTCGACGTGGACTGGGTGCGTTTCGGATACGACGACGCATCACTTCAGGAACTGGTCGAATACGTCCTGCGGACGATGCAGTCGTTTTTCCTCGCGCCCGGCGACCCGAAGCGGAGCGACGAGGAACTGCGGCGATACCTACGGCGCTGGATGGGTTCTGCGATCATCGCCCAGGGAAATTCTGTCAGCGGTGATCCGATCAGCGCAGAACCAGAGTCAAAACAACCGCGCTGACGCACGCGGCGATGACGACGATCAGCGCGAACAGGTCGGCGAGCTGAGGGCGCTTGGGGTACGCCGCGATCAAACCGGTGCCCCCGCGAGCGGAGATCGCTTCACCCATCTCGGCAGAGCGCCGAATTGCCACCGACATGGTCGTGGTGATCAGATCGACTATCGAATTGTCGGCAGCGCTGTTCACCACAGCTTTCGGGCGTAGTCGTCGCGCCGCCACCAGGGTGAGCATCTCGTCGATCAAGAGCGGAAGTGAACGAATGCAGAGGGCCGTCGCGATCGCCCACTCGTCGACCGGGATCTTGAGGAATCGCAGCGGTCTACCGAGCGTTGCCAGTGCCGGCGCCACATCGCTCATCGACGTGGTCCATGCCAACATCAGTGAGACGCAGAGCAATACAAGACCGAACGTCACAGCTTGCAGGTAGATGAACACTGCGTCGAGGCCGATCGGAAGATTGATCAACGCGCCGAGCAGGATCAGCGCCCACAACCACCACGGAGGTCGCGGAACTGCAGTCGGGGGGATGCGTCCGATCACCGCGGTCAGCAACAACAATCCGAGTACGACGCCTATCGCCGGCCAGGACGGAGCGGTCACGACCACGATGCTGACGAGAACGACGGCAACGATCTTCGTTCCGGCCCACAATCGGTGGATCGGCGATGAAGTCGGGACTTCGCGCAGAAGTGTTGTCACGTCGTCGATCCTTCCAAGGCGCTGCTGGCGGCAGGGTCGAGGATGCGACCCTCCGACAGTCGAATTGTTCTGCTGCACACGGCGTCCATGCCGTCGACATCGTGGGAGATGACGACTACTGCGGTTCCGTTCCGACGAATCCACCTGAGTACGTTCAGGATTTCGTGTCGACCGGGTGGATCGAGACCGGCCAGCGGTTCGTCGAGGATGAGTACCCGCGGTTGGCGCACGAGGAGACCGGCCAGGACGACGCGTCGCATCTGTCCGCCGCTCAACTCGTCGATGCTGCGGCCGGCGATGTGACGGTCGAGTCCGACGGCGTCGAGCGCCCACGAGACTTGCACCGATCCGATCTCCGGACCTCCGGCGGCCTCGATGTCTTCGGCGACGGTTCGGCGTTGCAGCTGCAGTCGCGAATGCTGGAACGTGAGACCGACGGTGCCGAGTTGGCGTGAGACGGGTTTGCCGTCGAAGACTGCGGTTCCCTTGCTCGGTGCGATCAAGCCCGCCATGATCCAGGCCAGAGTCGATTTACCGGAACCGTTGCCGCCCAGAACCAGCAGCCCGTCGCCGTCGCCGATTGTGAGATTGACGTCCGACAAGGCGCGCCGCGACCACGGAGTCCGGTCGTTGTACGTGTGGGTGACATCGGTGAGTTGGAGGACAGCTCGAGTGCTGACCGGCCACGGCGCAGACGGAGGACCCCCGAACGTCGACGTCATCCAACCTGGTTGGTGATCGATCTGCCGTCCGCGTTGTAGTTGAATCACCCGATCTGCGTTGCGGGTGTCGGCGTGGTGATGGGTGACCAGTACCACGGCCATCGGGTGGCGTCGCGGAAGTTCGGCAAGGAGCGAGACCAATTCCTCCCGGCCGGCCTGATCGACCATCGCGGTGGCTTCGTCCGCGATCAGCAGAGCGGGGCGCCGCGCCAGCGCGGCTGCAACAGCCAGACGTTGCATCTCGCCACCGGACAGCCCGGAGGTCTCACGCATACCCATGCCCGCGAGTCCCACCTCGGCCAGCAGTGCATCGACGTCGGGATGCGACTCGGGGGGGAGCCCCCAGACGACGTCGTCCGCGACGCGGGTTCCGAGGATCTGGCTTTCGGGTCGTTGGAGGACGACGGCGGTTCCGCCGTGTCGGCCGAGACCGGCGGACCCGGGTCTCGTCAGCGTCCCGACAGTCGGCGCGCGACCGGCGAGCAACCGGGTGAGTGTGGACTTGCCCGAGCCGTTGTGGCCGACGACGGTGACGAACTCTCCTCGTCGCACGGTGAAGTTGACGTCGACGAGGGCCGGTGTCGTTGCACCCGGATAGGTGAAGCCCACGTGATCGAAAGTGACCGGCAGAGGATCGATCGGACGGTCGTCGGGTGCTGTCTGGAGCGGGTCGGCCGAAGGGAGTGCAGCCAATCGGTCGAGGACGGCGCCGAGGACGAAATAGGAGACGACGGTACTGAGGACGATTCCGGAGATGATGGACACGCCGATCCACAACCACCAGTAGTCGATGATCGAGCCGATGCTGTTCTCGATCCATTCGGCTGCGCCGACCAGTGTGGGGGCACGCTTCAAGATCTCGGCCACGCCCAACGCGGTGTTCTCGAGCGAGGTCAACAACAAGGTGCGCAGCGGAGCGAGAACAAGCAACAGGACTATGGAGAACAACGCCAGCGCGGGCCCGATGACCAATGACGACAGCAATGCGGAGACGAAGCCGAGACCGCGCCGCTTGACCGTACCGATGATTCCGCCGAGGAGAGCGCTCAATGCGACCGCCGCCGCAGATCCCGAACCCGCCGCGACAAAGGCGACTGCCGTGGCCGAGATACCGGCCGTCGTCACGGCGCGGACTCGGAAGCGCTGGGCAACAATTCCCATCGGAACGGCGGCCACGAGGTTGAGGGCGCTGGCCATGGGGATGACCGTGGCAATGACGGACAACGCGACCGTGAATCCGGCCATGACGGCACCCGTTGCCAACTCGAGTGGTCGAAGGTTGCCGGTTTCGCGGACTTGCGGACGGTTGCTCACTACGTCCAGTGTGCCAGTGGTGACATAACTCCCGCCCGACTGATGGTGAGCGCATCGGGGTGATTGCGTAGGCTTCACCTCAAACAATGCATCGGACGGAGCGTGGAAGACGTGAGTGCAGCACCCATCAGGGTCGGGGTTCTGGGAGCCAAGGGCAAGGTCGGTCGAGCGATCTGCGAGGCAGTGGAAGCTGCTCCCGATCTGGAACTCGTCGCTCAGGTCGACACCGGTGATCGCATCGAGACGTTTGTCGACACCCGCACTCAGGTAGTGGTCGATTTCACGCACCCCGACGTCGTCATGGGAAATCTGGAATTCCTCGTGGCCAACGGAATTCATGCAGTGATCGGCACCACCGGTTTCGACGAGTCCAGGCTTGCGACTGTTCAGTCCTGGCTCGACGCCCAGCCGGCAACGGGTGTTCTGATCGCCCCGAACTTCGCCATCGGTGCTGTGCTGTTGATGCGCTTCTCGGCTGCCGCGGCGCGCTTCTTCGATTCCGTCGAGGTCATCGAACTCCATCACCCCAACAAGGCAGATGCTCCCTCGGGCACCGCATACCGAACGGCCGCGATGATCGCCGAGGCTCGCGCGGAAGCAGGCGTGGGACGCAGCCCTGACGCCACCACGACCGAGCTCGAGGGTGCGCGCGGAGCGGACGTCGACGGCGTCCGGGTTCACTCCGTGCGGATGGCCGGACTGGTCGCGCATCAGGAAGTGATTCTCGGAACTCAGGGCGAGACACTGACCATTCGCCACGACTCGATCGACCGGAATTCGTTCGCGCCGGGCGTTCTGCTCGGTGTCCGCCAGATCGGCTCCCCCCCCGGAACAAGACCACTCGCACCGTCGCACTGATCGTCGCGATTTGCATTGCGCTCGCGGTGTACTTCGTGCTGCTCGGCCAGCGCGGAATCCAGCTCATCCAGGACGGTGGCGGCGCCGCGATCGGTCTCGGGATCGGCGTGCTGATCCTGCCGTTCCTGGGGCTGTGGCTCGTCATCGCCACGCTCCGTGCCGGCTTCACGCACCAGCGCCTCGCGCAGCAGATTCACGACGAGGGCCTCGCTGTCGACGCGTCTGCGCTTCCGAAATTGCCTTCGGGCCGGATCGAGCGAGCGGCTGCCGACGAGTTGTTCGCCCAGATCAAGGTCGACTGGGAAGCAGACCCGGACAACTGGAAGCAGAACTTCCGACTTGCTCGCGCCTACGACTATGCCGGTGACCGAAGCCGGGCTCGGGAAACCATGCGACGGGCAGTCGAACTGGAACGCCGTTCACGAGGCAAGTAGGTGTCTACGCCGCGAAGCGGGGCCTGCTGAGACGCTACCGCTCCGGAACAGTTGTGGGAGATGACGGATCCGGAGTGGTGGGGTCGAATGGCGGCGGGTTGTTCGGGTCGAAGCTCGTCACCGGCACCGAACAGGTCGCGCCCACTTCGGGATACGTGTTCGGGTTGACGCGCAGAGCCGAGACGAACTGATCGATGCGCGCGTCCGCGGCGTTGTCGAGCTTGAGCTGACGGCCCCAAGACTGCAGCGAGATCGGCGAATCCAGGGTCGGATACGGCGACATCAACGTGTAGCTCATGCCCTCGACTCGCTGTGCCAAGCGAGCCTGATCCTCGCTCGAGACGAGGTCGGGGTTGTACGTGATCCACACGGCCCCGTGCTCGAGAGAATGGACCGCATTCTCGGTCCGAATCGCTTGTGGATAAACAACTCCGGTGCAGTTTGCCCAGACCGAGTCATGACGGCCGCCGAAGGGCGGTGAATATGTGTACGCCACGCGTTCGTTCGGGCGTACGTGTTGGGCTGCTGGGTAGTCGACCGTGACAACTCCGTCGATGGCTTCGGACGGATCCGGGTTGTCGATGCTCGGAACAAACGCATCCGGGCGCGGTGATCCTTCGAGGGAATTCGCACACGAAGCCAGTGCGAGAACTGCCGAGACCACCACTGTCGCTCGAAGTTGTTTGTTCACTCGGCCATGATAGCGGCGCCTGTCCGCTTTCCCGGGGACGCGAATCGACTACGACCCGAGAGAGCCGCTCGCTCCGCCCGACAGTGCGATGTCGCTGGCGCCGCGAAGAATTCGGATTGGTGGTAATGGCCCTCGGTATGCCTCGGAGCCACTGATCAGATCACCGGCAGCGTCGAACGCGATCGCCTCACCTTGTGGCTCGTCGGGAAGGGGGACGCGAATCGGGTTGGTGTTCAACGCTTTCACGACATCGCCGTCGGGAGCTGCGTACAGGTAAGCGTCGGTATACGTGCGGAGCGCTACCACCGTGCCGTCCTTGCTCACGGCGCCGCCGGTGACAGCCATCGTGCCGGCGTGGGGGACGGGCCCACCGGGTGTGAGGGTGGGAGTAAATCTGAGCTGACCTACTTTGGCCAACATGGTCGGCGAGCCCGTACTCAGATCCTGAAACTGCTGTCGCTCAGCGGTTGTGTAGACCACGCTTGCACCTAGGTAGTCCTTGGTGACGATGACGGGAACCCCGTCGCTCTGGATAAGTAGTGTCTCGGCGTCGTGCCCGCCGTCGGGATAGACCAGGGGGTAGGAGGTCGCCGCACCTGAAGCCGGATCGAGGTCGATCAGCCCGACCGACGTTCGTACCGCGTTGTTGTCGCCGATGTCTGCCAGCCACAGATGGCCGTCGGGAGTCGACGACAGATCCTCGACGTCGACACGAGGGGTGCCCACCCTGATCCAGCGCTGCACGTGGCAGTTCGAATCGAGTTCGGCGACCCGATCGTCGGAGCCGCTGTCGCCGATTGCGTACATCCCGGCCGCGGTGACGGTGAGTCCGGACAGCTCGGAAAGGCCTGCATCGGTGGGTGTGCACAGTACGTCGAAGACGCGGGCCTGTTGCGCCGCCGCAGGAACAGTGTGAACGCCGACAATCGCGGCGGCGAGAACAACCGATCCGGCAGCCCAAGCGACTGAGTGGGTGAGCGGTCGATTCCAGATCACGATGCAGTCCTCCAGGCCGAAGAATCGGGACTTAGTACCCAGAGAATACTGGACGTCCGTCTCACTTTGACAGAAACTGCAAGAAATCGCCTATGCCGAGACGTCGTGATGCGTCAGTGATTCACCGAGTGAATCCGCGTGCAGGAGGGGATACTCGACTCACCGGAGATCGGCGGCGACGAGCAGGAAGTGACGAAGCGATGGCGAAGAGTGAGTCCGACAAGCAAGGCGCAGATTCCCCGTCTCGGTTGATCGACCAGCGAATCGAGGAACTCGGAGACTGGCGGGGCGAGATGCTCGCCCGGATACGAACTCTGATCAAAGAAGTGGATCCGGATGTGGTGGAGGAATGGAAGTGGCGAGGTGTTCCCGTGTGGTATCACGCCGGACTGATCTGTACCGGTGAGACTTACAAGAGCGCAGTGAAGGTGACCTTTGCCAAAGGCGCATCACTCGACGACGCTTCAGGACTCTTCAACTCCAGCCTCGAGGGCAATACGCGACGGGCGATCGATTTCCACGAGGGCGAAGCCGTCGACGAAAAGGCGTTCAAGGCACTCGTTCACGCTGCGATTGCCCTGAACACCTCGAAGAAGTGACGCCCTGTCAGAGCTGGTGTTCAGCGAGGTCGAACGCACTGAGTAGCGTGCGGAATTTTGTACTGGTCTCTCTCAATTCGATTTCCGGGTCGGAAGTAGCGACGATGCCGCCGCCGGCGTAGGCCCGCGCCGAGAGGCCGTCTGCTGCGATCTCGGCGCAACGAATAGCAACCATCCACTCGCCGTCTCCAGTCCGGTCGCACCAGCCCACGGCACCGGCATAGAACCCACGATCGGCTTCGGTTGCGGTGATGTGCTCGCGTGCGGCGACCGTCGGTGTGCCGCAGACAGCGGGAGTCGGATGCAGCGCCATTGCGAGTTCGAGCGAGGTCAGGCTCGGGTCGATCAGGACACCTTCGATCTTGGTCCCGAGATGCCACAGTTGCGGTGTCCGAAGGATTTCCGGTGCGCTGGGTGCATTGAAGGACGTGCACAGTGGTCCGAGTATCGCGCTGATGGAGTCGACGACAAACGCGTGTTCGGCCAGATCTTTGGTCGACGCGCGGAGTTGCTCGGCATTCGCCTCGTCCTGATCCGAATTCGGATGGCGTGCAATCGAGCCCGCCAGCGGGTGGCAGGTGACGACGCCGCCTCGCCTTTCGATCAGAACCTCGGGCGTCGAACCGACCAGCGATCGCCCGCGGTACTTTCCTCCGGCGGGGGACAGGTCGACGCAGAAACCGTTGTGCGCGTGATCGAGTGCAATCAGTTTCTCGGCCAGAGCGGCGGGGAAGATCGTGGACTCGGCCTCGATGGTCAGGGAGCGTGCGAGGACAACTTTGTCGAGTTCGCCTGCTCGAAGTCGCTCGATGGCTCCGCGGACCCTGTCGGTGTGGATCTGCGGGCTGGGTTCGAATCCGGCTACCCGCGAAGTGGGTAGTGACGGGATGCTCGAGTGATATAGATCACCGCGGACTCGTGTGAAACTCAGCGGCGCGGTGAGGGCGGACGGCGTCTCCGGGGAGAACGGCAGGGCGCCGACGACCGAGTCGATGCGCCCGGTCTTGAGGGCTTCGGCAGCGTCGAAGGCCGAGTCGAATTCTTCGACTACTCCCGAAGTGCGGATCGACGTTTGCCTACGTGAGAGCAGGAAAACGGAGTCCGTTTCATCGTCAGTCCGGTTGTTGCGCAACGGGAATTCGGAGACTTCGGCGAGTGCTGACATGGACACCCTTCCAGTTCGACAGATTGCTTGTTATGTTGAGGCTAGCCTTAGTTTGGGTGAATTTGTGTTGCGAGCGCCCGGGTTGTGTACTTCCGTACCGTTATGGTTAGGCTGGCCTAAAGTCAAGGCGTGCGGACGGGGTCGACACGAGGGTTGGGTTGGCTCGATCTGAGCGCGTCGACCACTACTCGAGGAGACCGATGAGCAACACCGTGGACCGTGACCAGATCGTGCGCGACGTCGCCGAGGTTCTGTCGATGAGGGCAGAACAACTCGGCGACGACGCGGACCTGGGTGACGAAGGCCTTGACTCGGTTCGCTTGATGACGCTCGTCGAACGGTGGCGGGGAGCGGGCGCGGATGCCGACTTCGCGGAGTTGGCAGAAGAGCCCACGATCAATGCCTGGGTTCAGGTCCTGTGCCCGCAGTGAGCGAGCGCCGAATCGCCGTGGTCACCGGTGCTGCGGCGGGGATCGGCGCCGCAGTGGCCCGTACGCTTGCGCGCGACGGGTATTCGCTGGCGTTGCTCGATCGCGACGACGTCGAATTGAAGCGGGTAACTGCGGAATTGGCAGAAACAATCGTCGAAGGCGCCGATATCGAGAGTCACGTCGTGGACGTGACCGATCGGCAGGCAGTCGACGCTGCAGTGGCCTCGACGATGGACACGTTCGGCCGGATCGACGCGCTCGCGCACGTCGCCGGAATTCTCGACACCGGATCGGTGCTGGACTCCGATCCGGACCAGTGGCGGAAGATATTCGGCGTCAACGTCTTCGGATTGCTGAACGTGCTGCAAAGCGTGGGACTGGAAATGCGTCGCCGTCGGGCCGGGGCGATCGTGGTCGTCTCGTCGAACGCGGCCGGTGTCCCACGTATCGGGATGGGTGCTTACGGTTCGTCCAAAGCTGCTGCCACCATGTTGGTTCGAACCGCTGGACTGGAGCTGGCTACTGACGGCATTCGTGTCAACGTGGTCGCTCCGGGATCCACCGACACAGCGATGCAGCGGTCATTGTGGTCGGACCCTTCCGACGATTCGGGTGCCGACGCGGTCATCGAAGGCAATCTGGCGAGCTATCGCCTGGGTATTCCGCTCGGAAAACTGGCCACCGCAGACGATATCGCGGACTCGGTGCACTTCCTGCTGTCCGACCGGGCGGCCCACATCACCATGCAGGCGCTGTACGTCGACGGTGGAGCGACGCTCAAAGCGTGAGACGTATTTGCTGACAGTACTTTCGAACAGGAGTCACTTGCATGACCTCGAGGATCGCTCGCGAGCCCTTGGCACCCGTCGCACAGTATCCACCCGATTTGGTGACGCATTATCGGGAACGAGGCTATTGGACTGACGAGACGCTGGCCGGATTCGTCACGGCCGCGGCCGCACGGCATCCCGACAACGAAGCGGTGGTCGGCAGCGATGCCTCTGGCACACAGACACGGCTGACATATTCCGACCTCGATCGTTGCAGCTCGGCCGTGGCCGGAGGCCTGTCCGGCTTGGGTGTTCGCGCCGGTGACCGGGTGCTTCTGCAGCTGCCGAACATCGTGGAATACGTCGAAGCATTGTTCGGTGTGTTGAAGCTCGGCGCCCTGCCGGTATTCGGGTTGCCGGCGCATCGCCGAACCGAAATCGGATACTTCTGCCAGTTCGCTGATGTCGCTGCCTATATCGTCGCTGACCGTCATGGCGGGTTCGACTACCGCGCGCTGGCGCGTGAGGTGAACGAAGGCCTCGAGACTCCGCCTGTTGTGATCGTGGCCGGTGACCCCGAAGAGTTTGTCGGTTTCGATTCGCTGCGCGGATACGAGGTTCCCGTTCTTGCCGACGTCGATCCGTTGTCGGTCGCCTTTCTTCAGCTTTCCGGTGGCACGACCGGTGTTCCGAAGCTGATTCCGCGAACGCACGCCGACTACCTCTACTCGGTGCGAGCGTCCAACCCGATCTGTGGCGTCGACGACTCGACGCGCATGCTGGTGGTTCTTCCTGCAGCGCATAATTTTCCGATGAGTTCGCCGGGCATCCTGGGTGTTCTCCACGCGGGCGGCTCCGTGGTTCTGGCGCCGGACACCATGCCCTCCACAGCTTTCGGTCTGATCGAATCAGAGCGAGTCACGCACGCTTCCTTGGTCCCACCGATCGCGTTGGCCTGGATGGCCGCCCCCAGTAAGGCAGATCACGATCTGTCGAGCTTGCGGGTTCTCGGCGTCGGCGGAGCGAAGTTCAGCGCCGAAGCCGCTGCACGCGTACCCACGGAGCTGGGCTGCACCCTCCAGCAGGTGTTCGGGATGGCCGAGGGGCTGGTCAACTACACCCGCCTCGACGACACGCAAGAATTGATCGTCAGCACTCAGGGCCGGCCCATTTCACCCGACGACGAGGTTCGTGTGGTCGACGACGAAGGCGCGCTCGTCGCGCCCGGAACCACGGGGCACTTACTGACTCGGGGTCCGTATACGATCCGTGGCTATTACCGGGCGGATGCGCACAATGCCGAGGTCTTCGACGCCGAAGGTTTCTATCGCACCGGCGATCTGGTCAGCGTCACCGATTCAGGACATCTGATAGTCGAGGGGCGCGCAAAAGACCAGATCAACCGCGGCGGTGAGAAGGTTGCGGCCGAGGAGATCGAGAACCACCTGCTCTCGCATCCGGCTGTCCACGATGCGGCCGTCGTCGCTGTTCCCGACGAGTACCTGGGCGAACGAACCTGTGCTGTCCTGGTGATTTCCGGAAATGTGCCGACCGTCGGCGAGATCAAACGATACATACGAGGCCGAGGCGTTGCGGCGTACAAGGTTCCGGATCGAGTGGAGTTCGTGACCGAGTTCCCCGTCACCGGCGTCGGAAAGACCAGCAAGGCGGCCTTGCGCCGTGTTCTCAGCGAATCGATTGCCGCACAGACTCTGTCGAGTTGATCGGTTCCCACCCCCACATTTTCGAGGAGATTCATCATGGCGCTACCCACAGCAGTGCGATACGAGATGCCCACCGAGTTTCCGCAGAATCGGGTCGACTGGGCTCTCGATCCTTCCCGAGCGGTGTTGCTTCTGCACGACATGCAGGAATATTTCGTGAACGCGTACGACCGAAGCGTCGACCCGCTCCAAACCGTGGTTCCGAACATCGACCGGCTTCGTTCGTCGGCGCGAGCTGCCGGAATCCCGATCGTCTACACCGCGCAACCCGGTGATCAGGATCCCGAGGAGCGTGCGTTGCTGTCGGATTTCTGGGGACCGGGTCTGAAGGCAGATCCCGCTCACACCGACGTGATCGCCGAGTTGGCTCCGCATCCGGACGACGTGATGCTCACAAAATGGCGCTACAGCGCCTTCATCAAGACGGATCTGCGTGAGCGGCTGCGCGAGAGTGGGCGTGACCAGCTGATCATCACCGGAATCTATGCCCACATCGGTTGCCTGACTACCGCTTTGGACGGGTTCATGCAAGACGTGCAGATCTTCTTCGTGGGCGACGCGGTAGCCGACTTCTCCCTGGACGAGCATGTCGGTGCGCTCGAGTACGCGGCCGGGCGCTGCGCCTCGGTCACCCGAACCGACGACCTGGTCAAGGCGATGAGCGCGGAAACCGTTTCGGTGTAGGCGTGAACGGCGACGGGTGCGCCACCCGTCGCCGTATTGTCAGGTGTGTGAAGACTCTGTTGGTGGTTCACCACTCGCCCTCGCCGACAACCCACGAATTGTTGGATGCGGTCCTGGCCGGGGCTCGCGATCCCGAGATCGAGGGCGTCGAGGTGAAGGTGATGCCGGCGTTGGCGGCGACGGTGCCCGACGTCCTCGCTGCTGACGGCTATCTTTTCGGTACCACCGCCAATTTCGGTTACATGTCGGGCGCGCTGAAATACTTCTTCGACACCACGTACTACCAATGCCTCGGCGCGGTTTCGGATCGACCGTACGGCCTGTGGGTTCACGGCAACAACGACACTGCCGGTGCAGTGTCCTCGGTGCGCAAACTCGCCACCGGGCTCGGATTGGTCGCGGTGGCGGATCCGCTCGAAGTGACTGTGAGCGTGGACAAATCTGTCCGCGATGGTTGTTATGAACTGGGCGGAACCGTCGCGGCAACGCTGATGGACTAGCCTTCACTTTCTCGTTTCGATTCACGAAAGAGACTGTCCCGCAAGCGGTTGTAGAAGCGCGTGTCCTCCGATTAACGCGTCGGGAGTCGTCGGTTCTCGGGTCACCGGCGAGGCGGATTCCCCGATTCGTTGACATTTAGTTTAGGCTACCCAAAACGACGTTAGGTCACCCTTGGGTGACGTGTGTCCACAGACGAGGGGATCAGTGTGAGCGTTCTTCCAGGTTCGAACTCCGGAGCGGCGAGCGAAGCTACGTTTGCTCTCACAGGAGCTCAACTCGGGATTTGGAACGCACAGAGGCTTGATCCCGAATCTCGGAGCTACCTCGTCGGCGAGGTGCTCGAAATCTCGGGTGACGAACCGATCGACACCGAACTGCTGACAGCCGCCATCACGGCGACGATCGGTGAAGCCGAAACCATGCGGCTGCGGATGATCGAGACGGCGGACGGCCCGCGTCAGTACATCTCCGACGAGCCGGTTGGCATCATCCCGATCACCGACGTCCGTGACGAGCGCGATCCCGTAGCCGTGGCGCACGCACTGGTCGACGCCGAGCGCAGCCGGGCGTCCGAGTACTGCCGCCTGATGGTGGAGCGTCCGCTGTACACGTACTCGCTGATCAGGCTCTCCGATCGCGAGATCTGGTGCATCCAGCTCTATCACCACTTGATCGTCGACGGCTACAGCGCAGCCATGATTTCGCGTCGTGTCGCCGCGCACTACACGGCCGCGAAGAAGGGAACCGACGTCGCACCAACGCGATTCGGTTCTATGACAGATCTGGTCAGCGAGGACGAGGCGTACCGGGCTGGCGAGCAGTTCGCGGAAGATCGTGACTACTGGCGTGATGTCCTGACGCCGTTGCCCGCGTTGGACGGACGCGGCCAGCAGGTCACCGGTCCGGCGGAACGAACGATCCAGGTTCGCGAGATCATTACCGCCGACGCCCTCAACCGCCTCAAAGACGTGGCAGACGCGACGGGAACAACGTGGGCCGAGGCACTGATCGCCTGCTACGGCGCGTTTCTCCACCGACTGCTCGGCGAGACGGATGTTGTCATCGCGATGCCACTCATGGCGCGCGTAGGTCGCACGGCACTCAAGACGCCGGCCATGGCAGTCAACGTTCTGCCTCTCCGGTTGACGATTCGCAGCCACGATCGACTCGGTGACCTGAGCAAGCAGGTGGCCGCCACGATGAAAAGCCTGCGCGCACACCAGCGCTACCGCGGTGAGAATCTTGCTCGGGACCTGGGCGTCGCCGGAACCGGCGCACTGCTTCACGGGATCGGAATCAATCTCAAGGCTTTCGACTTCGCCCTCGATTTCGCCGGCGCTGTGGGTGTACTGCGAAACGTCGCCGGGGGACCGCCGGAGGACCTGGGTTTGACGGTGACGCCCATTGCGGACGGCGAAGTTCTACTCGGATTCGAAGTGGACGCGCGTACCAATACTCGGGAATCGGTTCAGCGTCGCCTCGCCGGTTTCGTCAGCATCGTCAACGCGATGGTCGGGGAGGGAGATCCTGCCGTCGGTCAGGTGGAGATGATGCCTGCGGCCGAAGCCGCGCGGATTCTCGCCGGCCGCGAAACTGCACCGCTGCCCGGCTCGGTCGAACTCGTTCCCGACGTGTTCGACCGCATCGTTGTCGAGCACGCGGATGACACAGTCCTCGTGTGCGGTGACGAACGTTTGACAGGCGCAGAACTCGGTGGCCGCGTCCACAAGCTCGCCCGGTTGCTTCGGGCCCGCGATGTCGGCCCGGACGACATTGTCGGACTTGCGCTTCCGCGTACTTCCGAGATGGTGGTGGCTCTGCTCGCGACATTGAACGCGGGCGCAGCGTACGTGGCCCTGGATCCGCAGCACCCGGCCGAGCGGTTGCGAGATCTGATCGACGACGCGCAGCCGAAGGTCGTGATCACCACTTCCACTCTGGCCGAGCAACTCGTCGGAGGTTCTCGGCCCGACCCCCTCGTCATCGATTCCGACGCAGTCCGCGAAGAACTCCGTGCTAATTCCGAGCTTCCACTCGAACTCGGTGAACTGGCGACAGCACGGCATGGTGATCACCTGGCGTATGTCATCTACACCTCGGGATCGACAGGCAAGCCCAAGGGTGTGCTGGTCAGAGGCGGTGGATTGGCGCACCTGCTTCACCACCATCGCGCCACCATCTACCGGGACACCGCCGAGCGCGTCGGGAACCGTCAACTGCACACCGCGCACACAGCGTCGTTCGCCTTCGATGCGTCTCTCGATCAACTGTTGTGGCTGCTGTGTGGTCATCGTGTGCACGTATACGACGAGGAACTGCAGAAGGACGCGGTTGCTCTGGTCGCGGCGTTCGAGCGAGATTGCGTCGACGTGGTCGACACGACGCCGTCGATGGCGGCAGCGATGGTGGACAACGGGTTGCTGCGTACGCAACGGTTGCAGCTCCTCGTCGTGGGTGGCGAGGCGGCACCGCCCGCACTGTGGGACGCGATCATCGAATCCGGTGTTCCGGCTCGAAACCTGTACGGCCCCACAGAAACGACGGTCGACGCGATCGTGACCACGGTCGAAGGTGCCGGACCGCGTATCGGGTACCCCCTCGCGGGTACCCGTGCGTACCTTCTCGACAGCGCGCTCGAGCCGGTCGCCGACGGTGAACGAGGTGAGCTCTACCTGGCGGGACCGCAAATGGCCAGGGGCTACCTCGGCCGCGCCGGCGCGACCTCCGAGCGTTTTGTCGCAGATCCTTTCGGGGCTCCGGGAGATCTGATGTACCGCGCCGGGGACGTGGCGCGGTGGGTGCCGGGGCGGGGCTACGACTTCATCGGTCGCAGCGACAAGCAGGTGAAGATTCGCGGACATCGAGTCGAGTTGAGCGAGGTCGAGGCTGTTCTCGGATCGGTACCCGGAATCGGCGCGGCTGCTGCGTTGATCCGCACGGATGGGGGACGGCCCAGCCTCGTCGGCTACGTTGTAGCCGCCGCCGGCGCGGCGCTTCCGCCGCAGGAAGAATTGCGCCGTGACCTCGCCGGTCGCGTACCGGATCATCTCGTTCCCGCCGCAATCGTCGTTCTGGACGAACTACCCGTCACGGTGAACGGAAAGCTCGATCGTGCGGCACTACCAGCCCCGGCTGCCGAATCGGCAGGTCGCGCCGCATCCACACCGAGCGAGGAAATCCTCTGTGACGTGGTGGCCGAGGTGCTCGGCCGCGAACGCGTCGGCGTGGACGAGGACTTCTTCGGCCTCGGTGGTGACAGCATCACGGCAATCAGTGTCAGCAGTCGCCTGCGGGTGCGCGGACTAATCGTTGCTCCCAAAGAACTACTGGCACAGCGAGATCTGGGAACCATCGCCGCTGCGGCACGTGAGATTGCCGATGACGCCGACGCCGTAGCCTCGGTTGCGGACGTGGCCACCGGCACCGTGATCGCCCCGCCGATCGTTCGAGCACTGATCGAAAAAAATTCGGCAGACGAGGCAATCGCGGGCTATGCGCAGTGGACCGCAGTGCGCATCGACGACAGCCTTTCACTGGGTGACCTGCAGTCCGGCGTGCAGACGATCCTCGATCACCATGACGCTCTACGCCTGCTCCTGCGCCGTGACAACGACAGCGGCACTACCGAATTGATCGTCCGGGACGCCGGTGCAGTGCGCAGCGAGGGACTCGTTCGCGAGGTGTCCGACACCTCCGAGCCGTCCCGGATCAGAGAGCTCGCGGAGGCGTCGGCGGCGAGTCTCGACCCACGCGCCGGTGAACTCCTGCGAGTCGTACTGGTCAATACCGAGGCCGGTCGACCCGACCAATTGATCGTCGTGGCTCACCATTTGATCGTCGACGGTGTGTCCTGGCGAATTCTGCTTCCAGACCTCCGCGAAGCTACCGATGCAGCGCGCGAGCGTAGGTCGGCCCGGTTGGCTGCAGGCGGAAGTTCGTGGCGTCGATACGCAGGGTTGCTCGCGGAATTCGGGGCCTCTGGCAGCAGGGCGTCAGAGCTCGAGTACTGGAAGTCCGCGTCGGTACAGGCGGACGACGAGGCGATCGGCAGTCGTCGTCTCGACCCGAAGATCGACGTGACCGCAACCGCCACTCGCACGACAACTGTTGCGCCCCCGGCCGTCACGGACGCGCTGTTGACCACGCTTCCGGCGGCGTATCGAGCCAAGACCGACGAAGTGCTTCTCGCGGGATTGATGCTTGCCTTGCGCTCATGGCAGCACAGTCGCGGCCTGACTGGGCTGCCCGCGCAGACAGTTACCGTCGAAGGTCATGGCCGCGACGCGCTCACCAGCGACACCGACTTCGCCGGAACCATCGGGTGGTTCACCAGTGAGTTCCCCGTTCGGGTTCCCACCGATGCACTGCTCACCGCAGACGATCTTGCCGACGCACTGAGCGGCGGAGCAGCTGCCGGGCATCTGCTTCGTGCGGTGAAGGAAGCAAAACGCGCCGTACCCGGAGGTGGAGTTGGCTACGGAGTTCTGCGGCATCTGGATCGCGACACCGCACCTGACCTTTCCGCGTGCGCTACACCTGAACTGTTGCTCAACTATCTCGGCCGCTTCCCGTCCCTACCCGGAACCGGATGGCGATTGCCGGAGCAGGATCCATTCGCGGTCATCGAACCGGCGAGCAAGGCAATGTCGGAAGTGCTGGCGCTCAACGCATTTGTCCGTGAGGACGGATCACCGACGCTGGCAGTCGAATGGACTGCGGCGGGTTCAGTGCTCGACGCCGCGACGATCGTCGAGCTGCAAGAGCATTGGGAACGTGCGCTCGCTGCCCTGACCGCGCATGCCGCGCTCTTCGAGGGTGGTTTGACGCCTTCCGATTGCTCGGCGACGATCTTCGGCCAGGGCGCGGTGGTCGATCAGGCCGGGATCAACGAACTCGAAGCCGTCCACGGACCGCTTGCCGACGTCCTTCCGCTCTCGCCGCTACAAGAAGGTCTCCTGTTCCATGCGGTCCGTGACGGAGCCGCAGACGTCTACACGCTCACTGCACGCTTCGACCTCTCCGGGCCACTGGACGAGGCGAAGTTGGCCGACGCGTTCGAGACCGTGATCGACAGGCACCCGAACCTTCGCGCAGCTTTTCACTACGAGCAGTTCGAACGGCCCGTTCAGATCATTCCGCGCGGCGCAAAAGTCGAGTGGCGTTCGGTCGATCTGACCTCCGTTCCAGCTGACACTGCATTCCGCTCTGCAGATCAGCTCGAGGACGAGGCCGCCAAGCATGTCTTCGACGTCAGTACACCGCCTCTGCTGCGTGCACTACTGGTTCGGCTGCCCGGCGGGGTGCACCGTTTGGTCCTCAACGCTCACCACCTGCTCACCGACGGTTGGTCGACTCCGATCGTCCTGCGCGAGCTGATGAACGTCTACCACGACGGCGACAGCCGCCTCCCTGCGCCGACGCCGTATCGCGACTACTTGGCATGGATCGCCGGCCGCGATCAGGACTCTGCCCGCGCAGCGTGGAGCGAGCGTTTGCGTGGGCTCACCGCGCCGACTCTCGTTGCCGACGCCGGAGCGCCGCGAAGTGTGCCCGTCGCGCTCGAGGTTCCTCTCGCGACATCGGACGCCGAAGCGCTGATCGAACTCGGCCGTGCGCGAGCGCTGACGGTCAACACCCTGGTTCAGGGTGCGTGGGCAGCAGCGCTCGCCGAAGCGACAGGACAGTGGGACGTCGTGTTCGGGGCCACGGTGTCCGGCCGACCTGCCGAACTCTCGGGGGTGGAGGGAATGGTCGGGTTGTTCAGCAACACGATTCCGGCCCGCCTCGACATCGTCGCGCACCGGCCTTTGCTCGATCAGTTCGTCGATCTCCAGAACGCCCAATTCGACATCGTGGACGTCGAACACACCAGTTTGGCCGAGATCGAACGCATCGCCGGAATCGGGCAACTGTTCGACACGCTCCTGGTGTTCGAGAACTTCCCGAACTCCGGTGCAGGACAGCCTGCATCGCACACACTGCGGGTCGAGGGATTCACCAACCGCGGAGTCACGCACTATCCGATGACGTTGATGGCGCCGCCGAGCACCGGTCTGGATCTGGTTCTGTACCACGATCCGGCAGTTGTCTCCGACGCCACGGCGCAGCGAATGGTCACACGGCTCGCGGAGATCCTGCGTGGGTTGCTGACCGAGCCGACAGCTCCCGCATCCGCGGTGCTCACGGTAGTCCGACAGGCAGCGTCCGTTGCCGATGCGGTGTCTGCCGCGAAAAATGTCGCTGTCACGAAAAAGGTGGCCGCGTCCGATCCTGCGATCGATGTCGATCCCGCGGTCGTTGATGCAGTGTGCGCCTGTGTCGAAACGGTGTTGGAGATTCCCGACGTCGATCCGGGTGACAATTTCTTCACTCTCGGCGGTCACTCGCTCACTGCGATGCGGTTGGTGGGAAGCCTGCGCAAGCTGGGAATTCGCGTCGTCGTCTCGGATGTCTTCGACACCCCGACCCCCCTCGGTCTTGCCATGGCCGCACGCGTCGATCGGACGAAGTTCTCGCCGGATTCGGTCGTTGGCGTCGATCGACCCGTCGTGACCGTGGCGACGTTCCGCGCCCCGGCGGTGGCGGGAAATCCTGATCACGAGCGTTACTGGGTTCGCACGCTCGCGGACCTGCCCCTCGAAACGGACCTTCCGTATGACCGCCCGCGCGGCGAAGAGTACCGCCCGCACACCTACCTCCGTCAGCTACGCGATGCCCGGTTCGGTGACGAACCAGGATTCGACGCGGTGCTGTTGGCCGCCGTGGCGGCGACGCTGAACAGCTTCGGCGGTGGTCGGGACCTTGCGGTCGGACTGGTCTCGGAAGGGACTGACACCCTGATTCGGGTCGACCTGTCCGGTCGGCCGAGAATTGCCGATGTCGTTCGGCGAGTCGAAAACGCTGTCTCCGAGGCACTTGCGCATTCCGATGTCAGCCTCGACCGAATCGCCGATCTACTCGTGCGTCCGACGAGCAGCCTGTTCGCTGCCCGTGTCGGTCACTCGCCCGGAAAGAACGTCGACCTCGAATTCGTCCGAACCGCAACAGAACTTCGATTGACGGTTGATGCCGGGCTGTTCGACGCCGCGACTGCGGACGCATTGCTCGACGGTGTGATCGCGGTCCTCGGTCACGAAATCAGCACTGTCGTCGCGGATCTGCGACTGGCGGAAAACAAGCCGGATCGCGACCCGGGCCGACGCGCGACGCCGCCGTCGGGGATCTCGCAGTTGTTCGCTCGACACGTCAGCCGCCACCCCGACGACATCGCGGTGATCTCCGGCGAGGTCGGAATTACCTACGGGGAACTGTCGGCGCGCGTCGACGAGCTGGCCCGCGAACTTCTCGCGGTCGGCGCCGGACCCGAGAAGGTAGTCGCCGTCGCGCTGGATCGAAATGCGGATCTGGTGGCCGGACTGCTCGCGGTACTCCGCATCGGCGCTGCGTACCTGCCACTCGACGTCCATTACCCGACTGAGCGGCTCGAGTTCATGATCGAGGACGCGGCTCCGGTGTGTGTCCTGACCAGTATCGACAGCGCCGGGCAACTTCCGTTGACGGTCGCCACGAGTGTCTTCGTGGACGGTGAGTTCACCAACTCGGGTGTCGTGCTTCCTCCGCCGCCCGCGGCGGGTGATCACCTCGCCTACATGATCCACACCTCCGGTTCGACGGGTCGCCCCAAGGGCGTGATGGTCTCGACGGGCAACCTCGCAGCCTTCGCGGACACGGTACTCGAGGATTGCTGGATCAGGCCGGGCGATCGCATCGTCGCGGTGACAACGGTGTCGTTCGACATCGCGGCACTCGAGTTGCTGTGCCCGCTCGCGGCGGGCGCGACTGTCGTGATCGCAGACCGCAGGACGGTTCGCGACCCGGATGCGTTGTCGGCGTTGATCATCGCAAGCGATGCGACAGTGATGCAGGCAACGCCGGCGCTGTGGCGAGTGGTCACCGAACACGAGAACGCAGTCGGACTCGCCATGGTGCGAGCCCTGGTGGGAGGGGAAGCCCTCCCGCAGGATCTGGCCGACGATCTGGTGGCCAACGCTGCTTCGGTCCGGAATGTCTATGGACCCACCGAGGCCACGGTGTGGGCGACATCTTCGGTCATCACGACCGGCGACCGAGTCACGATCGGTCAGCCCTGGACCGATGTGCACGTGCGAATCCTCGACGACGACCTGCGTGAGGTTCCGGAAGGCGTTGCGGGCGAGCTGTATCTGGGCGGTGCGCAGGTGGTCCGCGGATACCTGAACCGCCCCGATCTGACCGTCGCTCGGTTCGTCGCCGATCCTTCTCTGCCGGGGGCACGCCTCTACCGCACCGGCGATCTGGTCCGACGCCGGCGAGGGGTTTTGCACTTCCTTCGTCGTGCTGACGATCAGGTGAAGGTTCGTGGTTTCCGCATCGAGCTCGGCGAGGTCGAAGGCGCGCTCGGATCGGTGGCAGGTGTGTTCCGCGCGGCAGCCACCGTTCGCGTCGATGCGGCGGGTACCGGAAGTCTGCACGGATATGTGGTTCCCGAAGGTGCAACCACGCTCGATTCGGTACTGGTGCGCAAGGAGATTGCGCGGCTCCTACCCGAACACATGGTGCCGCAGACCATCACGGTGCTCGAAGCACTACCACTCACCCTCAACGGCAAGGTGGACCGGAAGGCATTGCCCGACACCGCGCCGGATCGTGTGCCGAGCCCACTCGTAGCCGTCGATGCGGATCGTCGGGCACGGCTCGAGTCGCTGAGCCCGGGCTGGCAGGACGTGCTGCCACTCGGTCCCTTGCAGGAAGGCATGTACTTCCAGTCGGTTCTCGACGGCGCCGGCGGCACGGATGTCTATCACATGCAGCCGCGATTCGAGTTCTCCGCCGATGCCGCCGTCGACGTTCGCTCAATCCGAGCAGCGGGGGATGCGCTCTTGCGGCGCTATCCGAACCTGCGGGCCGGCTTCACACACGCCGGTTTCGACGCTCCGGTGCAGTTCGTGCCCAGGGCAGCCGAAATGCCTTTCCGCGAAATCGATCTGAGCGCAGTCGCACCCGAGGACTTGGATATCGAGGTCCGCGCCGTCGACGAGGCTGAATTCGGCAGGCTGTTCGACTTGAGTGCGCCGCCACTCATTCGAATGGTGTTGGTCTGGTTGCCAGGTGGGGGAGCGCACCTCGTCTTCACTCAGCACCACCTGCTGACCGACGGTTGGTCGCAGACCTTGATGTACGCGGAGTTGTTTGCGCTCTACGAGTTTGCTCGCACACACGGCACGGACCCGGTTGGACTCGACGGCGCGCTCGACAAGCCTGCGGACTTCCGTGATCACCTGCGATGGATCGCCGAAGCGGATCGCACGGACGCCATCTCGTCCTGGAAGGACTACCTCGCGGATCTCGAGCAACCCACACTCGTGGGTGGTACGGGATCAGGCGGGCGCGCTCCGTTGCCGGTGTTCACCCGGGTTCAGCTCGAACAGAGCATCACCGAGCACGTACGCGAGCTGGCCAGACGTAGCGGAGTGACGCTGTCCACCGTCGTCTCTGCGGCGTGGGGCCTGGCATTGCGCGCCGTGACGGGGCGTGACGACGTGGTCTTCGGATCGACGGTTTCGGGACGTTCACCCGAGGTCGAGGGCGCCGACCGCATGGTGGGCTTGGCGCTCAACACCATTCCCGTGCGTGTCCGGGTCCGGCCAGGCGAGGAGATCTCGGCGTTGCTCGGACGCCTGTTCAGTGAACAAGGTTCGCTGCTGGGGCATCACCATCTCGGGCTCGGCGACGTGCAGCGAAGTGCAGGGTTCGCCACGCTCTTCGACACGCTCTACGTTTTCCGCAACACCCCTCGCGACGAACAGGCACGTCGAGACACGTTCGGTCGCAGTGGAATCGTCGGGTTCGATGCGGTGGACGGCACGCACTATGCGCTCACGCTCGACGTGGATCCGGGTGTCGGGGACGCGGCGATGGCGCTCACACTCGAAAACCGTCCTGACCTGATTCCGCACGACGTGGCTCAGGACATCCTGTCCCGCACCATCACGATTCTCGAAGTGATGGCGAATTCCGACACCGCCACGGTGGCGGACACGGCGGTTCCGCTTTCGCGCACCCCCGCGGAATTCGCTTCGGAGCACGTCGTGATGCCACGGCCGGACCAGGCCGGCGGTAGCGTGGACGCACTACTGCGCGAAAGGGCAGCGGCAACTCCGGACGAGACGGCGCTGGTCTTCGGAGACGTCACACTGAGCGCAGCCGAGATGAACTCTCGGGTGGACAGACTGGCACGGATACTCGCGTCGGCGCTGGGGCAGTCGGTACCAGGCGGGGGACCGACCCGTGTTGTCGCGCTCGCACTTCCGCGTACTGCCGATCACGTCGTCGCAATCTTCGCCGTCATGAGAACCGGAGCGGCCTACCTTCCCTTGGATCTGGCTCACCCGCCGGCACGCCTGCGCGAACTCATCCTCGACAGCGATGCGGCGCTGGTAGTCACCACGACTCAGACGCGTGACCTCGTAGTTCCCGATGGACAGGCATGTCTGGTACTCGACGACCCGGACGTGGCCGGGGTACTCGACGGGCAGTCTTCGGCACCAGTTGTCGACGAGGCTGCGGTCTGCGGGCCGACCTCACCGGACCAGCCTGCCTACGTCATCTACACCTCGGGCAGTACCGGAAAACCCAAGGGCGTCGTGGTGGGTCACCGCGGGTTGACGACGATGTATCACAATCACAAGGCCGAGATATTCACTCCGACCGAAAACAGTGTGGGTGGCCGACGTCTGCGCATCGCGCATACAGTCTCGTTCTCGTTCGACATGTCGTGGGAGGAACTGTTCTGGTTGCTCGCGGGGCACGAAGTTCACGTGATCGACGAGCAGGCGCGACTGGACCCCGCGTCTCTGGTGAAGCATTACCGCGAAGTCGGTATCGACGTCGTGAATGTAACCCCCTCGTATGCCAGGGAACTGATGGCCGCCGGTCTCCTCGACGGTGAGCGGACGCCGGTGTTGGTGATGCTCGGCGGAGAAGCTGTACCTGCCGAGTTGTGGTCGCGATTGCGCGATCAGGACGGTGTCGACGGGTACGACCTTTACGGGCCGACGGAGTTCACGATCAACGCGATGGGATCCCCGGTTCAGGGGAGCGAGACACCCTGCTTGGGTCGTCCGATTCTGAACGCGTCTGCGCGGGTACTCGATTCGGGTCTGCGGGAGGTACCGATCGGAGCGGCGGGCGAGCTGTACATGTCCGGAGACGGAACGGCGATGGGTTACCTTCACCGGACCGCGTTGACCTCCGCTGTGTTCGTTGCTGATCCCTACTCCGTCGGCAAGCGCATGTACCGCACGGGTGACGTTGTACTGCGTCGCCGCGACGGCGAACTCGAATATCTGGGTCGCGCAGACCATCAGGTCAAGATCCGAGGCATTCGGATCGAATTGGGTGAAGTCGAATCCGCGCTGGCGTCGTTGCCGGGAGTGTTGAGAGCGGCAGCGTCAGTCCGTAGCGAAGGCGGTGCGCCGCCGCGACTGGTCGGCTACGTCATCGAAGAACCCGGCGCTGATCCAGTCGATCTGCGAGCTGCGTTGCGGGAAAGCGTACCGGCACACCTGGTTCCGTCGGACATCGTCGTCGTGGATTCGATCCCGTTGACGCCCAACGGAAAACTGGACCGCGGTGCGTTGCCGGCACCCCCCGCCCGAGCAGCGGCCCGAGCACCGCGAACCGAGATGGAAAGGCAACTGTGCCAGGTCTTTGCGCGGGTACTCGGCGTCGAGGCAGTCGATCCCGAAGAGAGTTTCTTCGATCTCGGCGGCGACTCGCTGCGAGCTATGCGACTGGTGGGGGAGATGGAGCACGACCTGTCGGTGAGCGTCGGTGTGGGAACGCTGATGGCCCGTCCGACAGTTGCAGAACTTGCAGTACACCTTGACGAGTCGGCGTCCGAAATCGATCTGAGTCGCGATCGCCTCCTGACACTGCGAGCCGAAGGCAGCGGAGAACCACTGTTCTGCGTGCATCCGGCCGGTGGATTCGCTTGGCCCTTTGCGCCTTTGGCCGGTGTTCTCGAGGCCGACCGTCCACTGTTCGGCCTGCAACTGCCCACAGTTGCCGGGGAGCCACTCGAACCGACGAACGTGGACCAACTGGCAGCGATGTACGTCGACACGATTCGCGGCGTGCAACCGAGCGGGCCGTACCACCTGCTCGGCTACTCGTTCGGTGGCAACGTCGTTGCCGCGATGGCGGCTCAGCTGGTCGATATCGGCGAGACAGTGGAGTTCGCCGGTCTGATCGATACTCATCCACTGGGAGATCGTGACGATCACGGTCGCGACGATGCCGACGACCGAGATCTGGCCGCCGCCCTGCCACCCGAGATCCTCACTCAGACACCGGGACTGGTCGACGCTGTTCGGGCGGGTTTTGATGCCACTCGTTTGCTCGTGGCCAGCTCGACCGACACAACCTACGACGGACCGGTTACTCTGATCACCGCCGACGCCGAGGCGTCCGGACAGCTGCTGGCCGATCGCTGGCGCAGAGTCCGCGGGGACCGGGACATGGCAGTACACCATCTGCCGTACGACCACGCCGGATTGGTGACCCCAGCCGGGTGGGCGGCGATTGCCCCGCTGCTCGACAGCCATTTGTCGAAACGCACGGCCACATAGTTCGAAAACCACACAGTTGAAACACAATGGGAGCTCAATGATGAAGTCCACACCGCCCCTCGCGATACGGAGTTGGCGACGATTCGTCGCCATCGCAGGGTTGCTGATCGTCGCACTCGTGGCGATGATCGGTTGCAGTAGCGATTCGAACGACGAACCGACCAAGGCTGCAGAGCCCACGACCCGCGTGATCGAGACCGAGAAGGGCTCGGTCACCGTGCCCGCGTCGGCGGAGCGCATCGTGGTTCTGAGCGGCGGTCTCGCCGGATACCTGTACGCCCTGGACGCACCGGTGGTTGCCACCGATACCCGCGTCCTCGGTGTCACGAACCTCGACGGTGGATTCCCGCCGGCTTGGGCGGACGCCGCAAAGGCGCAGGGCACCAAGGAATTGCCGGCCGGCGAGCAGCTCAACATCGAAGCCGTCGCGGCGGCTGAGCCCGACCTGATCATCGGCGGTGGCCAGGGAATCACCTCTGTTCAGTCCGAGGAACTCTACGATCAGCTCACTGCTATCGCACCCACCGTCTTGGTCCCCAAGACGGTCGCCGCGTGGGACAAGCAGCTCGAAATCGTCGCCGACGCGGCGGGCCGTTCCGACCAGGTTCCGGCGCTGATGAGCGCATACGAGGACAAGGTCAAAGAGGTCAAGGGCAAGATCAAGGTTCCCGAGGGCAACGTCGTCTACTTCCTCTCGGTCTCGAGCAACAAGCCGTACCTCGTTCCGCCGACGGCCGCGCTGCCCGCGATGCTCGCCGAGCTCGGTTTCAAGGCCGACGACGTCATGGCCAAGGCCGGCAACCCGCAGCTCTTCGGCTCGGGTGACTCGTTCGAGGTCAGCCCGGAACTGCTCTCGCAGGTCGCCGATGCTCCTGTCGCCTTTGTGATTCCGGTGTCCGGTCGCCCGATGGCCGAACTTGCCACCGATCCGCTTTACTCGCAGTTGCCGTCCTTCAAGGCAGGCACGACGTTCGAGCTCCCCGCCAGCAGCTACCGTCCTGACTACGACGGCGCAATGGCTACCCTCGACCTGATCGGCCAGACCTTCGCATGACTCGATTCGGTGGGCTGGTGATCGATGTTTCACCCTTGCGGACCAGCCGTCCCTTCAGGTACGCCTTTTCCGCACGATTGATCTCGCTGCTCGGGATCGGACTGCTCGTCGTAGCCGTCCCCGCGCAGACGTACCAGCTCACCGGCTCGACCTTGCAGGTTGCCGGAGTGTCCACGGCGATGGCCATCGCCATGTTCTTCGGCAGCCTGTTCGGCGGCGTGCTCGCTGACCGTTACGATCGGCGACGCACCATCCAGTTGGCCCGCAGTGCTGCGGGTCTCGGCTTTGTCATTCTCGGGTGCAACGCGCTCTTGCCACACCCGTCGATGTGGGTCATCTACGTCGCGGCAGCTGTCGACGGCTTGGCCGGCGGTGTCAGCAGCTCGGCCTTGATGGCTTTGATGCCGACGTTGTTGCCGCGCAACAAGATGGCTGCGGCCGGCGCTTTGGTAGCGCTGACCACCGACATCGGGACGATGATCTCGCCGGCAATCGCCGGCGTGATCATCGCCTCCGGCGGCATTCCCGCGACATACTTTGTTGCTGCGGTGGCCACCGCAGCAACTGTCACGTTGTTCCAAGCCATCGGCCCTTCCCCTGCACCGGGCACGAATCACGAAAGCCCGATGCGCGCGCTGGTGACCGGCGTGAAATTCGCCGGCACGCACACAGTCATTCGCGGCATCCTGATCAGCGGTCTGTTGGTCATGTTCGTCAGCGGGCCGATGGTGTTGCTGCCTGCCTTCGTCGACCAGGTTCTCGGCGGCGGACCCACCATGCTCGGTCTGCTCTACGGCGCCCCCGCTGTCGGCGCTGTGGTCGGTTCCCTCACCAGCGGTTGGACCGGACGAGTCCACCGCAACGGCGCCGCGATGTTGATCTCTGTTGCGCTGATGCCTCTCGGCCTGGTGGTACTGGGTGCGTCGGGAGCAGCGATTGTCGCGTTCCTGGGCCTGGCCGGATTCGGCCTCGGCCGCGCACTCAACGACATTCTGAGATTTGCAGTCCTTCAACAGAACACGCCGGACGAATTGCGCGGACGCGTGTCCAGTCTGTGGATGGTGCAAGCCGTCACGGGTACGGCGATCGGTTCGATGGCAGCCGGGTTCCTCGGGCAGTGGCTCGAGCCTGGCGCCGCGCTACTGGTCTTGGGGCTCGCCGGTGTGACACTGGGCCTGGTGCTCCTGGCAGCATTGGGTTCGGTGCGCCGGGTAACTTCGGAGATCAACGAAGTCGATCTCTCCGAAAACACTGTGCCGGTGGGGAATGCTCCGCCGGAAAAGGAAGGTAGTTCATGAACCGAGGAGACCACCTCGCGACCATCGCCGAAGTTCTGGCGGGAACCACCGGCGCAAAAGTGCCGTACCCCATCGGCATTCGCGAACTCGAAGTTGTTCGCAGCGAAATGGTCGGGACCGGACTGTTGCGTCTGACCTTGGGTGGACCGGAGTTGGCGGGCTTCGAATCGCACGCTCCCGACGAGCATGTTCGCCTGGTCTACCCGGATGCAGACGGAACTTTACGTCTACCCGAACGCGACGGATTCAGCCTGAAGTGGCCTCGTCCATTGCCGATCTCGCGTGAGTACACCGTCCGTCGATACGACGCCGAGGCGGGGGAGCTGGACCTCGACTTCGCGCTCCACGAAGGTGGGTACGCCTCTGATTGGGCTCAGGCGGCGACCGTCGGCACTCGGGTGCACGTGGCAGGTCCGCCCGGTGGCGTCGTGGTTCCGTGGACGTACGACCGCTATCTGCTGGCCGGTGACATCACCGCCCTTCCTGCCATTGCTCGTTGGCTCGAGATGATGCCCGCTGCTGCCGCCGGGTGGGTGTTCGTCGAGATCACCGACCCTTCACAGGAAATCGAACTCACTGTTCCGGAAGGCGTCGAGGTGCGATGGCTGCACCGCGGTGACGTCCCAGCCGGTCACTCGGATCTGCTCGAGCAGGCAGTACGGACGGTCACCGTGCCCGAAGGTGAGCGCCTCTACGCCTGGATCTCCGGTGAGGCCACCAGTCTCAAGCCGATTCGCAGATTCGTGCGCGACGAACTCGGCCTGAGTTCGGGCGACTACCTGATCACGGGCTACTGGAAGCGCGGAGTCGCAGACTTCGACGAGGACGACGACGACCACTGAACATCGGTTGACGCCGGTTTCGGCATCGTCACCGCGACAACGAGTCCGACAATCGCAACGATTGCCGCCACTCCGAAAGCCGTGGCGAATGCCGAGTGCTGGGGAAGGCCGCCGGATGAAGTCGCGCTCGCGATGATCCCGGCGGCAATTTGGGTTCCCACAGCAGAACCCAGCGATCTGGCGATCGTGACTATTGCCGTCGTGACACCTACGCGGTCTGCCGGTGCGCTGTCGGCGGAGATGACGAACACTGCCGTCGACGCGGCGGCAACGCCGGTACCCGCAAGGATCAGCACCACAACGATCTGCCACATCGTGGTTGCAAAGACCCCGACGGCGCCGCTCAGGCCGAGGAAGGCAACTCCCGCTACCGCAATGGCTTTCGTGCCGACCCGTTGTGCGAGCTTTCCGGAAATCACCGACGCGATCACCGCTGCGCCGTAACCGATGCACAGCAGGATTCCGATGGCACTTGTCGATGCACCGCGGCCGAATCCGCTCTCTGCCGGCACGGCGAGTTGTTGCGGAAGTAGATAGACAACAGCGCCGTAGGTGAACCCGAAAACCACGCCGACGACCACGGCGCTCCACATCGAACGATGCCGCATCATCGTCAGGTCGACCATCGGCTCGGTTGTCCGGCTCTGATACCTGGCCCAGATCGTGAACACGGCAGCGGAAGCGAGAACCAGCAGCATCGACGTCGGTGCGCCCCACCCGTTGCTCGACGCGCTCGCAAGCCACGCCGTCAGCGTCAACAACCCCAGAGCCAATCCGCCCGCTCCCGGCCAATCGAGTCGGCCGCCGACGTTCGACATGTGATCTCGTGGTGTGCTCACGGCAAAAGCGATTGCGCCGAGCAAAACGAACGCGGTCGGAACTGCATACATCGCGCTGCGTGAGACGTTTTCCGCGACGGGTCCCGCCAGCACGACTCCCAGAGCGCCGCCGGCCACTACGACAGCCCCGAGCAAACCCGTGGCCGTCTTCAGTCGGTCCGAGGACAAAGTGCGTCGTAGGACCACGAAGCTCACGGGAAGCAACCCGAGCCCGAATCCCTGGAGAAATTGGCCGAGGACGAACAGCGGGAAGATCGTTGCGAGAGCGGACACGCTGCCGCCCAGGACAACGATTGTCGTGATAGCGAGCAAGGTGGGGCGGGCGCCGTACACGTCGGCTATTCGCCCGGCCATCGGCGTGACGAGGACAGTGCTCAACGTCAGAGCGACGGATGCGAGCGCTCCGACGTCGGCCGTCACTCCGAAGTCTCTCTGTATCAGGGGGAGTGCGGGGACGATGATGCTTTCGAGCGCGGCCACGGCAGCGATCAGCAGGGTCAGGCTTGCGATAGTTGCTACCGGTCGCGGCTGATTGCCGGAGACGCTCTCTGTGGTCATCGTGCTCTCTTTCGATCGGGGAGTGAGGAGCTTATGGACGCGACGAAACGCCGCCCCTCCAAGAGCCCGGAAGGGTTGTGGCACTGGATATATCGGGCTGTGAAGTAGACCGTCTCGTTATTTCGTTACGCGTACCGTTATTGTGGAGAAATGTAATGCGATTCAGCGCACAAAGCAAGAGTCGGATGGGGTGGAAATGGTGCCATGTATCGCCAGATCGCAACGGGCAGACTTTTGCTGCTACCGTCGGTTGGTGTCAGGCGATGTGACGATGGGGCTCATTTCTCGATGAGCGTGACGCTGGTCACCAAAATGCTTCTCCGAGCAGGGAGTTCATCTGCCGGACACATCCAAGGTCCCCGTTTGAATGCCGGGTTTGTTAGCTTTCTGCCTGTGACGCGACGTCACGGAAAGTTCACGAATCACGGAGGATCATCATGGGTTCTATTTCAACGATCATCGGAATCTTCGAGCTCTACAAGCTTCTCGAGCCGCTGCTGAGCTCGCTGAGCTGATTCAGGTGTGATTTCGCTGTTGAGCCGGGGCGCCGAGGGACTCGGCTCGACAGCGGATCTCGAGGATCCGGCGCGATCAGGACCCGTGGAACGGATGTCGGCACCGGCAGAATTCCATCGCTCCGGTGTAGTGGTCCATCACCAGGATTTCTGCACACCGAGCGGGCTGCGGTGCGAACCTGAGGCAGCGCTCGATCCACCCACGCTCCAGCGAAGGGGCGGGGTGCGCGCAGTTCCCGCATCGGCCGGGACGTTCGGCGACACGTACGGAACCGTAGTGCTCCGGGGGCATGCCAAACATCTTGGTGGTGCGATGTTTCCAGGGCAATGGTTCGGCTCGAGCGGAAGCTATGTCACGAAAGCCCGGCGGCGATATGCGAGGACCGAACCCGTTGAGCTGCGCTACCTGGCTCCCTGATAATCCGATTGCCCAGACTGAGTTTTTTGGTGCAAGTTGCGGCTACTGCGCTGACGCCCAGAAATTCTCGGACTATCTGGGCAACGATCATGCGGTGGTAACCGCGAACAGAATCCGATCCGGCTCGCGTTGCATACGGGTGATCGCGACGCGGCCTCCGATCCAAGCACCAAGTGCACCAATCGCAACAGCGACAGGGATGGCGAAATAGTTCACCGGGTTCGGTAGCAGCGCTCCTAGTAGCACGCCGGGCGCCGTTGTCGCGGCGAAGATGACGATGGCGAGGATGATCAGTCCGAAGGACGAGCCATTGAAGGATCCACGGGTGTTGAGGGAGAACGACTTCTTCATCTCCGGGACCGGGTAGGGGGCTTTGGCGGATATCGCTACTGCCAGTCCTGCACCGACTCCCATCATCGAAATGCCGACGGCGAGCGGCACGGCCAGTCGGTCGGTCCCGAGGTCCCCGAAGATCCGTACAGCAGCTGTTGCGACGACCACGAAGGGTGTCGTCACGATCGCCCACGCGATTTGTCGGCCCCGGACGTCAGCGGCAGCGGCTTCGGGGATCATCACCAGATGCCAGATCGATGCGCCGTCGAATCCGTACAGATTCGATCCGGCTGCCATTGCCAGGTAGATCAGGAACCAGGCACCCCATGCGGCGGAGAAGGGGATCGATGACGAGATCAGCGGTCCGAAGCCGGAGACCAAGGTCATGATGGCAACGGAGAGCAGTTGTGTTCGTCGGCGCATGTCTCCGTGCCAGAGCGAAAGCTCGCGAGAGATGACGGTGCCCAGTCGGGATGCGCGCCAACCGGTTCGAATGTCGCGGCCCTGGTTCTTCAATTGCACGGAAGTGGCGCCCGCTGATTCTGCGACCTTCCCGTTGAAGTAGCGAACGACCAGGCGTTGCCATGACCACAGCAGTGCGAGATCGACCAGCACCAGGGCGAGGACTGCTCCGGCGGCGAGGAGCCAGGCGCCTCCTGCTGCTGCGTCGACACTGGTGATTCCCCACGCGAACGGGATCGAATGCGCGACCGTGAGCGGCCACGTGACGTCGCCGTCCACGACCGTGCCGAGGCGACTCTGCAGCGGAAATTGCAGCAGATACAGTCCGCCGAAGAACGTGCCGAATGCCAACAGTCCCAGTTCGCGGCTGCGACGACTCCGCAGGAGCTGCGACATCGCCAGCATCGCGACCCGTGAGGTGCCGACAATGAGCAGGACCGTTGCGGGCCAAGCGATAATGGCCAATGGCAGTGCGGCAGGGTGGTGTGTAGCGGCATAAATTGGAATCGCTGCTGCAGCCAACGCGGTAATCGGCACGGTCATACCGACCAGCGACGTCGAGAACAGTGCTCTGGCGAGTCGGACGGGTTCCAGGGGGAGTAGCTGGAAATGTCTGGGGTGAAGATTGTCATCTGACAGACCAGACATGATCGGCATCAAGATCCACATCACGCCGATAGCCGAAAGTGCGAGACTGGTTGTGCCGCTGACGAGATCGGGAGAAACACCGTTCTTTCCCGAAGCTCGTAGGCACAGTAGCGCTGCCCCCAGAACCCCGAACAACGCTGCAATGACCTTGATTACAGCTCTTCCACCGGTGAACTGACGTTTGTAGAGGGTCATGCGCATGCGGAGAACAGTGCGCCACACAGAGACCGACGGGTTCCAGTGTGTCGGTGAAAAGCTGGTGGTGGTCATGCGCGCATCCATGACAGTCCGTCGGGACTGGGACTGCGGCTACCGACCAGGCGAACGAATGCCTCGTCGAGAGTGTTGCCTGCGCGCACCTCGTCGACCGTTCCTGAAGCCACGACGCGACCGTCTGCGATGACTCCGATGTGAGTACACAGTTGTTCGACAAGGGCCATCACGTGACTGGAAAGAATGACCGAGCCACCTGAGTGGACGAACGAGAGCAGAATGCTCCGAATTCCGGCCGAAGAAATGGGGTCGACAGCTTCGAACGGCTCATCCAGTACCAGTAAGCGAGGGCCGTGCAACAAGGCCGAGGCCAACCCGATTTTCTTCGTCATGCCCGCTGAATAATCGGCGATGACCGTTCCACCTGCATCGGCGAGATCGAGCGCGGCCAACAGTTCGTCGCGTCGTGACGCGATGACGTCCTCTGGCATACCGCGCAGTCGCCCGAAATAGGTGAGTAGTTCATGACCGGTGAACTGGGCGGGTAGCGCCAAACCGTCGGGTAGGACGCCGAGCAGACTCTTCGCTGCCACAGGGTCGTTCCACACGTCGTAGCCGTACACCAGGCTGCGACCGTAGTGCGGACGAAGCAATCCGACAGCCATCGACAATGTGGTCGTTTTTCCCGCACCATTCGGCCCAACCAGACCGAACAACGAACCTGAGGGCACCGCAAGAGAAAGGTCGTTCACAGCAACTTTCGCGCCGAACGCCATGCAGAGGTGTTCCACTTGCAAAGCCATCGGTCCGGGAGGTAACTGTCCTGTCTCGGGGAGAGGGTGCATCGATCGAGGGTAACTGTCCGCAGTCCTCTGCGCGGAGGCGGAGCGGAGCGATGCAGGCTGCGTGCACCGAATGTCATTCCTAGGTTGGGGCTGCGACATGAGTCGCTGGTTCGCAAGGGGAGCGGATGGCAGGAGTCGAACCTGCGTGGACGGTTTTGCAGACCGCTGCCTTACCGCTCGGCCACACCCGCATTGATCCAATTATGTTCGTAGTGAACAACAGTCGCCACCATTGTGATCAGGGTGAGTTGATCGCTGTGTGACGGATCGCAGGGACTGCGGGGGAAGTGCCGGGTCAGGCGCGGGAGAACACCGCGACCAGGAATTCGGAATCCTCCTTGAACGGGCGAAGATCCCACGTGGAGAGCAGCAGATCAGCCTCGAGGCCACTCGCGGTCGCGTCGGCGAGAAACTCGGGGAACTCGTAGCCACGGCCGGCACCGAATCCGATGACTACTCGGCCGCTCGGAGCGAGATGACGAGCAAATCCTGACAATACTGCTTGCCTGGTGGACGGCGCGAGAAACGCCACCACATTGCCTGCCGACACGATGACGTCGAAATCCGCCTCGACACCGCGGGCCGGCAGATCGAGTTCGGCGAGATCGCCGACAAGCCACGTCGGTCCGGGGTGGTCTTCTTCTGCGGCAGCGATGAGAACCGGGTCGACATCGACTCCGACAACCACATGCCCGACGTCGTGCAGATAACCGCCGAGTCGGCCAGGCCCGCACCCTGCATCGAGAACCCGGCCACCGCGTCCGAGCATCGCGTCGATCAAACGTGCTTCCCCGACAATGTCCTTGCCGTCCGCTCTCATGGAACGGAAACGCTCGACATATCGTGTGGAATGCGTCGAGTCGGCTGCAGTGATCTCTTCCCACTGGCTGGGGATGCGCTCGTTCGGGGCGTGTGCAGTCATCTTTCGAGGGTACCGACAGCTCACCGGGTGCCGACGACCGTCCCGTCTGCGGCATATCCGACGAGGGTTGGACGAGGGGACGTGAGCGACAGGGGAATCCATCCGTAGAAGCGGTCTTCGGCAAGAATTGTCGGATAGATCTGGCCGTCTGCGGTGTGAAGTTCGGCTCGGACAGCACCTCCCGCTCCTGCGTCGTAGGTCGCCTCGTGCGGACCGGCCTCGTACCCGGCGCCGCCCCCGAATGAATCTGCGCCGTACAAGTCAATTGATCTGCAGCCGTGTCCGAGGCCGATGAATTTCGACGGACCAACCTTGTCGATGTCGGCTGACGCCTCGAAAACCGGGGCGACGCACCTCCAGCCATTGGCGCCGTGGGCGACAAAGACGCTGAACAAGGTTCCGTCAGGTCCGGGAATGGACCCGACCCGCTCGGCGGTGGACGGATCTATTCCGCCGTTGGTTCCCGGCATCGTCTGCCAACCCGAGTACATGTCGGTGAACGCTTTCGGCATCATCCCCGTGGCAGCGGCGCAGCCCACCACCACTGCTGCGCAGATCGCCGCGACGAGAACGATGGCACCGACGCGACGGCGTGGAGCTTTGGTTGCCCCAATGTTGTTTTCGGTAGCCATGATTCGGGTGCGTGCGGCATCTTGGACGTTCTCGGGCCAGAGTTCGGCGGAAACCGTATCGCTCGGCCGCAGCTTCTCGAGCGTGGTGAGCGGATCTTTGGTCATGGGGTACTCCCGTGTTCGGCGGCAGCGCAAGGTCGGGCGGTGTTCATCGGGATTACGGTGTCGGATTCTGAAGTCAACCCGGCGCGCAATCGACGCCGAGCGCGAAACGGACGAACATGCATGGCCGGAACCGAACACCCAGCGACCCGCGCGGCTTCGGTGGCGGTCAACCCGTCCCAGGCAGTCAGGAGCAGGGCTTCACGTTCGGTGACGGTGAGTGTTGCCAGTGCTTCGAGCAGTTCCGTGCGTTCGGTGACAGTGACGTCGGCGCCCGGCGTCGATGCCGCAATCTGCTCGATGCGTCCCATCTTCTCGGTGAGCGCGTCAAGGCGCCGAACGCTGCGACGGTTGTTGTTCACGGTGTTTCGAGCCACCACCAACAGCCACGGCAGTGCATGCTCGGGCACTTCGTCCAAGCGTCGCCAGGCAACGAGGAACGTCTCGGAGACAACCTCCTGCGCGCTGTGATGATCAACGTGGCGACAGGTATACGCGAACACCCGACCGGCGTAGGCGTCCCACAGGGCGGTGAACCGCTCTTCGCCGCTCGGCGGCGGCTGTTCCTCGGATTTCGGGGTCATATGAAGAGATGTCCGGCTGGCTGCTGATCCTTACAGCCTCTGAGCTAATGGACGGTTTGGCGTGTTACTCCGGCCGAGAACTCCCACTGTCAGAAGCAACAGAGCGAGGATGTACAGCGTCATGATCCAGATGCCCGCAGCGGCGGGCTGCCACTTGTTCGCCTGACCGAGCAGGATCAAGGCGTCGGAGACGAGGAAGAGAGCGCCGCCGATACCGGTGATCGTGTTGTACGCCAGTGCGGTTGATGCAGTTCCCACCAGGATTGCGGCGTACACGGGGACGGCAATTCGAAGTTCAGGTTCGAGACCGGGCCAGGTGTACGACACAAGAGCGATTCCAGCGATGGTGTAAGCGCACAGAAACCATGGCCGCCTTCGTATCTCCCGAAGAGCGCCGTGTGAGAGAAAGAATCGGATGAAGCAGAGGTGACCGATCGCGAAGGCTGCCATGCCGATGACAAACGTGGAGTCCCAGATCAGGAACAGGTCTCCGAAAGCACAGGCAATCAGTGCCGCAGCCACAACTCGAGGTCCGCGTCGGGCGACAACCCAGGCAGCCAGAATCGGCGCGAGCATGACCTTGGTGATCCCGTCCCAGGGCGCAGCATCAGCGGCATTGAGGATCAGATGGACAATCGCTACCGCTGAAAACCCGACAAACCATGGCGACCGGATGGTGCTCGGCAGTCCGGCGTCGCAATCAGATTCACCCATCGGCTCAGTGCAGGAAGTCCGCTGCACGCTCGGCGAGGTCGAGCGCCGGCTGGGGGAGTATGCCGAGGATGAGCGTGACACCGGCGCCGAGGCCGATCACACTGCTGGTCAGTGCACTCGGCACCACGACGGTCGGAGCGTCTGCGGCCGATTCGGTGAAGAACATCAACACGATCACTCGCACGTAGAAGTACGCGGCGATCGCGCTGCACAGGACGCCGACGATCACGAGAGGTGCGGCCCCGCCCTCGGCTGCCGCGCTGAACACCGCGAACTTTCCGATGAACCCACTGGTCAACGGGATCCCGGCGAAAGCCAGCAGGAACAGTGCAAAGACAACTCCGACCAATGGTGAGCGCCGGCCCAACCCGGCCCAGCGCGAGAGCGTCGCGACCTCACCGTCTGCGTCCCGAACCAGACTCACGACGGCGAACGCGCCCACGGTGCTGAATCCGTAGGCTAGAAGGTAGAACATCGCCGAGGCCAGGCCGGCGTCCGAATCCGCAACCACAGCGGTCAGAATGAATCCGGTGTGCGCGATGGCCGAATACGCGAGCATCCGCTTCATATCGGATTGCGTCACAGCGACGATCGATCCGACAACCATCGTGAGAATCGCGACCGCCCACATCAGTGGACGCCAGTTCACGTACTCGTTGGGCAGAGCCACATAGAAGACACGAAGGATGGCACCGAATGCGGCGATCTTGGTCGCAGTAGCCATGAAACTGGTGATCGGCGTCGGCGCCCCTTGATAGACGTCGGGAATCCACGAATGGAACGGCACGGCACCGACTTTGAACAGTAATCCCACGGCCACGAGTGCTGTCCCGAGCCACAGGAAGGCGTCGGTACCCGACCCGCTGCGAGCTGCGTCGGCGATACCGGAGAGCGTGACCGTCCCGGCATAGCCGTACAGCAACGCAATTCCGAAAACGAAGAACGCCGACGAAAATGCCCCGAGCAGAAAGTACTTGAGCGCAGCTTCCTGGGAGAGCAGGCGACGTCGGCGTGCCAGACCACACAGGAGATACAGAGGCAGTGAGAACACTTCGAGCGCAACGAACATCGTCAGCAGATCGTTGGACGCGGGAAAGAGGAGCATGCCGCCGACAGCGAAGAGGGTGAGCGGAAAGACCTCGGTCTGGGCGATACCCACCTTCACTGCTTCTTGCTCCGCAACACTTCCGGGGACGCTCGACGCTTGAGGGGTGAAACCGCCGAGCGCGTCGTGTTGCGCGATCACCTCGGCGGTGTTGCCCGAGCCTCGCTCGGCGATCAGCAGTACTGCGGGGATCGACACGAGAAGGATCGTGGCCTGCAGGAAAAGGGTCGGACCGTCGACCGCTACAGAACCCATCATCGCCGTCGACCGCGTGCCGGCGAGCAGAAGCACTGCCACGAATGCGGCCGCCAAGCCTGCGACACCGAGGACGAGTTGCACGGGGTATCGAAAACGCCGGGGTGCAAATGCCTCGATGAGTACGCCCACAACCGCAACACCGAACACGATCAACATTGGCGAGAGCAAGCTGTATTCGACACTGGGTGACGCCGTGCCGGCTGAGCCGAGGACGGTCACGTCGTTGAAGGAACTCATTTGTGGGCACCTCCTTCGTGGTCGGCGACGAGCGGGGTCGGAGCCTCGTCGACGACCGTATGGCTCACTGCAGGAGTGATGACGTCCAAGGCAGGCTTGGGGTAGATGCCGAGAAGCAACAGGAGTGCGATCAGAGGGGCGACCACCACGAGTTCGCGTCGAGCGAGGTCGCGGATCGTTCCCTGCTCTTCCTTCACAGGTCCGCCCATCATGCGCTGGTAGAGCCAGAGTATGTAGATCGCGGACAGGACAAGCGCGGCAGTCGCCGCGATAGCGGCCACGTGGTATCGCGAGTACGTCCCGATCAGCACCAGGAACTCACTGATGAACGGCGCGAGACCCGGCAGCGACAGCGTTGCCAACCCCGCAACGAGGAATGTGCCGGCAAGTACGGGTGCAACTTTCTGGACGCCGCCGTACGCCGCGATCGATCGAGTACCTCGCTGCGAGACGAGGAATCCCGCAATCAAGAACAGAGCCGCAGTGGAGACTCCGTGATTGACCATGTACAGCGCGGAACCCGCCTGGCTCTGGCTGGTCATCGCGAAGATTCCGAGAATGATGAAGCCGAAGTGCGAAATCGACGTGTAGGCGATCAGTCTCATGACGTCTGTTTGCGCGATCGCCAGTATTGCGCCGTAGACGATCCCGATAACGGCGAGCGTGATGATCCACGGTGCAAAGGTCGACGACGACTCCGGGAACAGTTGCAGGCAGTAGCGAATCATCGCGAACGTGCCCACCTTGTCCACGACCGCCATCATCAGCACTGCTGTCGACGGAGTCGATTCCACCGCGGAGTCCGGCAACCAACTGTGCAGCGGCCAGAGCGGTGCTTTCACCGCGAACGCGAACATGAATCCGAGGAACAAGGCGTTGAGCACCCCGGGTCCCACACCGAGTTCACCGCTGTTTGCCGCTGAGGCGATCGCCCGGAAGTCGAAAGTGCCGCTGGCGAAGGGACTCTCGTCGCGCGTGGTGACCACATACAGGCCGATGACTGCAGCGAGCATGACCAGGCCGCCGAGGAGGTTGTAGAGCAGAAACTTCACGGCTGCGCGAGATCTGCCCACTCCGCCGAACCCGCCGATGAGGAAATACATCGGTATCAGCATGGCCTCGAAGAAAATGTAGAACAAGAGAATGTCCAAGGCGCTGAACGAAATCATCACCATGGACTCGACAACAAGGATCAGCGCGAAATAGGTGTGCGGCATTCTCTTGGGTGATGCCGGGTCTGCCGGGACGTCATTCCAGCCCGCGATCAGGAGTAACGGCACCAGCACGGCGGTGAGAAGAACCAGAACGAGTGCGATCCCGTCGAGTCCGAGTGTGTAGCTGGTACCGAAAGCCGGTATCCAGCTGTGGCTTTCGACAAATTGAAATTGTTCGCCGCCGCGGTCGAACGCAACTCCGAGAACGGCGGCGACCACCAGGACTGCCACGGACACAGCCAATGCGAGAGACTTCGCAAATTGGTACGACCGTGCCGGCAGAGCGAGGACTACACCCGCTCCGATGAGCGGAAGCAACCAGAGCACCGTCAGCGCAGGGAAGCCGGTATTGGTCACAGAGTCGCTCACCGCCGCTTCGATCACCACAGTGTCACCGCCATCATTGTCGCGACCACGAGTGTTGCTCCGACAAACATCACCAGCGCGTACGAGCGAACAAACCCGGTCTGTAGCTTCCGCGTGAGCGCGGACAGCCCGGTGACGACCACCGCAAAGCTGCCCACGACGCCGCCTATTCCCTTGGTGTCGAACACTTCCAACGACTTGGTGAGTTGTTGTCCGGGCTTCATGAACACCGTTTCGTTGAAGGCGTCACCGTACAGATCGCGGCGAGCCGCACCGGTCAACGGTGAAACCGGAGTAGGTGCCACAAGTGGAATCTCCCGGGTGGCGTACTCGCGATACGCAATCGCGACGCCGGCGGCAACTGCGAGCAGCGCCAGCGCGGTGATCGACCATGCGGGTATCGGCGGTTCGACGTGATGTGAGCCGACAACCGGTTCGAGCCAGTTCTGCAAGCTGGACCCGATGGTCAGGAGCATCCCGGCGCCGACGGACCCCACCGCCAGGATGATCATCGGAGACGTCATCACTGCCGGAGATTCGTGAGGTTTCTGGTTCTCCCAGCGGGCCTTCCCGAAGAAGGTCATCAGCATCACGCGGCTCATGTAGAAGGCAGTGAGGGCCGCACCCAACAGGGTGACGATGCCCAGCACAACACCCTTGACGCCACCCTCGCCGATCGCAACCTCGATGATCTTGTCCTTGGAGAAGAACCCGGCAAACGGCGGAACACCGATGATGGCAAGGTATCCGAGCCCGAACGTGACAAAAGTCAGTGGCATGAACGCTCGGAGCCCGCCGTAGCGCCGCATGTCGGTTTCGTCGTTCATCGCGTGCATCACCGAACCCGCGCCGAGGAACAGGCCTGCCTTGAAGAATCCGTGGGTGATCAGATGAAGGATTGCGAAGGCGTATCCAGCTGGTCCGAGGCCCGCCGCCAGGACCATGTATCCGATCTGACTCATGGTCGATGCGGCGAGCGCTTTCTTGATGTCGTCCTTCGCGCAGCCGATGATCGCACCGAACAGCAGCGTCACGGCACCGACGATGACAACCACGAGTTGAGCGTCGGGTGCGAGATCGAAGATCGGATTGGAGCGCACGATCAGGTAGACGCCGGCCGTGACCATCGTGGCCGCGTGAATCAGCGCCGAGACGGGGGTGGGGCCCTCCATCGCGTCGCCGAGCCACGACTGCAGTGGCACCTGCGCCGACTTCGCGCATGCAGCGAGGAGGAGCATCAGGCCGAGCGCCGTCAGGACACCTTCGCTTGCACCAGACGCGTCGGCGAAGACGCTGCTGAACGAGAGCGAGCCGAACGTGCTGAACATCAACATCATCGCGATCATCAATCCGATGTCGCCCACCCGATTGACGACAAAAGCCTTCTTGGCAGCGGTCGCCGCCGACGGCTTGTGCTGCCAGAAACCGATCAGCAGGTACGACGCCAAACCGACGCCTTCCCAGCCGACGTAGAGCCCGAGGAAGTTGTCGGCGAGCACGAGGAGCAGCATCGCAGCGAGGAAGAGATTGAGGTAGGCGAAGAACTTACGACGCTCGGGGTCGTGCGCCATGTAGCCGACCGAGTAGATGTGGATCAGCGAACCTACACCGGTGATGAGCAGGACGAAACACATCGACAGTTGATCAAGCTGCAGTCCGAACTCGACCTGAAGACTGTCGACCGGGACCCAACTGAACAGGTGCTCGGTGACGGTGCGGTCGGCGGTGTCGCGGCCGAGCATGGCGATGAAAAACACCACTGCGACGACAAACGACGCGAGTGCCATGACGCAGGCGAACAGGTGGCCCCACGCGTTCGTGCGACGACCCGCCAGCAACAGGACAGCGGCGCCGCACAGGGGCAGGGCGGGGAGCAACCAGATGGCGGACGTGATTCCTCCTGACATGTCAGTACTTCAGCAGGTCTGCGTCGTCGACGGATACAGAACGCCGAGATCGGAAGATGATCATGATGATTGCCAGGCCGACGACTACTTCGGCAGCAGCTACCACCATCGTGAAGAAGGCGAAGATCTGGCCGTCCAGATTGCCGTGCATGCGCGCGAAGGTCACGAATGCCAGGTTGGCGGCGTTGAGCATCAATTCGATACACATGAACACCACGATGGCGTTGCGTCGCAGGAGGACTCCCGCAGCCCCGATGGTGAACAACAGGACCGACAGATACAGGTAATTCTCGGGATTCATCGCGCAGACTCCTCACCGGTACTCGGATCCGGGGAACGCGGAGTGAGTGCGCTGCTGACGGAGAGGGTCGAGAACGTTCCGTCGGGCAACAGTGCCGGCATGTCCACTGCGTTGTGACGTGCGTACACGCCGGGACTGGGGAGGGGAGTGGCCGAGCCCTTGTCGGGATTGCTCTCATCGCTGCCCAGGTACGCGAATCGTTGCTGCGAGAGTTCGCGTTGGCTGAGCGTGGATCCGATCTTCTCCCGATGCGCGAGCATCATTGCGCCAAGTGTCGCCGTGATCAGCAGTGCGCCGGTCAGTTCGAAGGCCCAGACGTAGCGGATGAAGATGAGATCGGCGAGAGCGTCGATGTTGCCCTGGTCGAGTCCGGTGAATCCGGTGAACCCCGAGATCGACGCATTTCCGAGGCCGCCGATAAGGAGTAGCCCGAATCCGACGCCGATCACGATCGCGCTGACGCGTTGTCCCCGTAGCGTTTCGACCAAGGAGTCCGAAGAATCCACGCCGACCAGCATCAGGACGAACAGGAACAACATCATCACTGCGCCGGTATAGACGACGACCTGGACGACACCCAGGAACAGTGCGCCCTGCACGATGTAGAAGACGGCCAGGATGATCATCGTCATTGCAAGGAAGAGCGCAGAGTAGACGGCCTTGGGGGCGGCGACCACGCCCAAAGCGCTGATCACCGCAAGGGTTCCGAGGATCCAGAACTGCACCGCCTCGCCGGTGGAGGTCGATGTCATCGTTCCCTCCGCCAGGATCGTGGTCGTGACCGACGCGATCATTTCTCGGTCTCCGGGTTCGGCTCTTGCTCGGGTGCTGGCTGTTCGGGAGCTGCTGTGATGTCGCCGCGGTAGTAGTCGTCCTGAGTTGTGCCGGGACGCAGCGCGTGTGGTGGCGCTGCCATGTCGGGTTTCAGGGGCGCAAGAAGGCGGTCCTTCTCGTAGATCAATCCGGCTCGGTTGTCGTCGGTCATCTCGTACTCGTTGGTCATGGTGAGAGCCCGAGTGGGGCAAGCCTCGACGCAGAGGCCACAGCCGATGCACCGCAGGTAGTTGATCTGATACACCCGCCCGTAACGCTCGCCGGGGGAGAACCGTTCTTCTTCGGTGTTGTCAGCACCCTCGACATAGATCGCGTCGGCGGGGCAGGCCCAGGCACACAGTTCGCAACCGATGCACTTCTCGAGTCCGTCCGCATACCGGTTGAGTTGATGGCGACCGTGGTATCCGGGCGCGGTGGGGCGCTTCTCCTCCGGATAGAACTCGGTCTCGGGCTTCTTGAACATGGTCGAGAGCGTCACTCCGAAACCCGCGATAGGTCCGAGGAAATCAGGCATGGGAGTCCTCCGATGTGTCGGAAACATCTGTCCGCCGCGGCGGTGGCACGTTCTGACCCGGTAGTTTTCGGGTCGGCAGCGTTTGACCAGGTAGGGGTGGAACCGGGAAGCCGCCCGACATCGCATCGAAAGGCATGTTCCCCGCAGCGGTGACCGACGCGGCGGTTCGGCGTCGGCTGCGGTAAGTCCCGGCCAACACGATCAGGAGCGCAGCTCCGAGAACCAGTGCGACGCAAAGAAGTACGACCCAGGTGTTGTAACCCTCGTTGCGGAACGCACGAACGGTCGCGATCACCATCACCCACACCAAGGCAGCGGGGATGAGAATCTTCCATCCGAGATTCATGAACTGGTCGTAGCGCAACCGCGGAAGGGTACTGCGCAACCAGATGAAGACGAAGAGGAAGCCCCACACCTTGGCGACAAACCACAGCACGGGCCACCAACCGGAATTGGCGCCGTCCCACAGGTTGAATGGGAACGGGGCGTGCCACCCGCCCAGGAACAGTGTCGTGGCCAGAGCGGACACCGTCACCATGTTCACGTACTCGGCCAGCATGAACATCGCGAACTTGAGTGAGGAGTACTCGGTGTGGAACCCACCCACCAGTTCACCCTCGGCCTCGGGAAGGTCGAAGGGAGCCCTGTTGGTTTCGCCGACCATGGCTGTCACGTAGATCAGGAAGGACGGCAGGAGGAGAAAGACGTACCAGGCACCTTGTTGGGCGCTGACGATGCCGGACGTGGACATCGTGCCGGCGTAGAGGAAGACTGCGGCGAAGGACAGCCCCATTGCTACTTCGTAGGAGATGACCTGCGCGGTCGATCGAAGTGCGCCCAGTAGTGGATACGTCGATCCGGACGACCAGCCGGCAAGCACGATCCCGTACACACCGATTGAAGTCACGGCGAGGATGTAGAGAACTCCGACCGGCAGATCGGTCAGTTGCAGGGGTGAAAGGGTTCCGAAGATCGACACCTGCGGACCGAACGGGATGACGGCAAAGGCCATGAACGCGGGCACGACTGCGATGACGGGCGCGAGGAGATAAATCGGTTTGTCGGCGCCGGTCGGTGTGATGCCCTCCTTGAGGGCGAGCTTGATTCCGTCAGCGAGACTCTGGAGCATTCCACGGGGGCCGACGCGGTTCGGTCCGACACGCATCTGCATGCGTGCCATGACCTTTCGTTCCGCGTAAATTGCCACCAGCGGTGTGAGTACGAGGAACACGAAAATGGCGAGAGCCTTGCCGATCACCAACCACCACGGGTCGTGCCCGAACGCCGACAGGTCGACCGGAGCTGCGACGGTCCCGTACTCGTGGGTGGTCATTGCGCTCCCGCCTTCGCAATCTTCACCACGGAACCCGCGGTAACGCAGAGCGTTTCGTAGATCGTGCTACCCGGTGAATTGAGTGGGAGCCAGACTGTTCGAGGCGGGAGTTCGGTGATCTCCAACGGTAATGTGATGGAACCGGATTCAGTCGACACCGCAACGTGATCGCCGTTGTCGGCGCCGATCTCGGCAGCGGTCTCGGCAGACAAACGCACGAGTGGGAGCCGTGCCGTACCCGCCAGGTTGGGCTCGCCGTCTTGCAATCGGCCGTTGTCGAGCAGCATTCGCCAACTCGACAACACTGCCTCGCCCAGTGCCGGTGTGGGCATGGTGCCTGACGGGACCTGAGGCGAGGTGGGGCGCGATCCGTACCAATCGCCGAGGCGATGTATCTCCGAGCGTGCGGAATCTGCGTCGGGTAGGCCCAGATCGATGCCCATCTCGGCTGCGATCGCGTGGAGAACGCGCTGATCCGGCATCACTCCTGTCGTTCTCAACGCAGTGTCGAACACGCGCTCGCGGCCTTCCCAATCGAGGAAGGTTCCGGGCTTCTCGGCGACCGGTGCCACCGGGAAGACGACGTCGGCGAGTTCGGTGACTCCGCTGTGACGGATCTCCAAACTCACCACGAAACCTGCTGCTTCGATCGCGGCCCTTGCCTTCGCCGGGTTCGGGAGATCACTCAATTCGACGCCGCCGACAAGAAGGGCAGCAGTCGTCTGCCCCGGATCCAGCAGACTCGCGGCGTCGCGCCCGTCGGATGCCGGGATGGAGGCCCCCCACACTGATTCCACCTCCCGACGTGCTGCCGGGTCCGCAACGGGGCGTCCGCCGGGAAGCAATCCCGGTAGTGCGCCGGCCTCGACGGCGCCGCGATCACCAGCGCGGCGTGGGACCCAAGCCAAACAAGCTCCTGTCGCTTCGGCGAGACGTACCGCCGCGGCGAAGCCGCCCGCCACCTCACTGAGTCGTTCGCCCAACAGGATCACTGCACCGGGCTGCCGGAGGAGCTGGCCCTCCTCGCTGCTGGGGTGAGACAACGAATCCATCAGAGCTGCTTCACTTCCGGGTACGGTCCGAAGCAAAGAGCCGCCCATCTTCTGCAGGCCGCGCGTAGCGAATGGCGCGCTGGAGAGCACCGTCGTCTTGCCGAAACGTGCGGCCTTGCGTAGCCGCAGGAAGATGATCGGTGACTCCTCCTCGGGCTCGAGAGCTACCAGCAATGCGGCCGGGGCCGACTCGAGGTCCTGGTACGTCACCGACTCTTCGAGTGTGCGGCCGGCGACGTGTGCTGAGAGGAAACCTGCCTCTTCGGCAGAATGAGCACGGATTCGGAAGTCGATGTTGTTGGTAGCGAGAGCAACTCGCGCGAACTTGCCGTAGGCGTAGGCGTCCTCCAAGGTAGAGCGTCCGCCGACGAGTACGCCTGCGTCACCGCGGGCCTGCGCGAAGGATCGCGCAACGAGGTCGAGTGCCATGGGCCACGACGCCGGAATCAATTCGCCGTCAGCGTTGCGGATCAGGGGAGTGGTGATCCGATCACCTTGGGTCGTGTACGTGAATGCGAAACGGCCCTTGTCGCAGTTCCATTCCTCGTTGACTTCGGGGTCGTCCCCGGCGAGACGGCGGAGAACCTTTCCGCGACGGTGGTCCGTGCGCTGAGCACATCCGTCGGCGCAGTGTTCACACACGCTGGGGCTGGACACCAGATCGAACGGTCGCGCCCGGAATCGGTATGCCGTACTGGTAAGCGCGCCGACCGGGCACACCTGGATGGTGTTGCCCGAGAAGTAGGACTCGAAGGGCTCGTTGGCGTAGATCCCGACCTGTTGAAGCGCGCCGCGCTCGAGGAGATCGATGAACGGGTCGCCGGCGATCTGGCCCGAAAACCGTGTGCATCTGGCGCAGAGGACGCAACGCTCGCGGTCGAGCAGGATTTCGGACGAGAGTGGGATGGGCTTGGGGTAGGTCCTTTTCTCCTCACCGAACCGGGATTCGGTGCGACCGGTCGACATCGCCTGGTTCTGGAGCGGGCACTCGCCGCCCTTGTCGCACACGGGGCAGTCCAACGGGTGGTTGATGAGCAGGAGTTCCATCACCCCCCGCTGCGCCTTCTCGGCCACCGGCGACGTGAGTTGCGTGGTGACGACCATTCCGTCCGCAACCGGTGTCGTGCAGGACGCCACCGGCTTGCGTTGACCTTCGACCTCCACGATGCACTGGCGGCACGCCCCGACCGGATCCAGAAGGGGATGATCGCAGAACCGCGGAATCTGGGTGCCGATCATCTCTGCAGCGCGAATGATCAACGTGCCCTTGGGTACCTGGAGTTCTCGGCCGTCGATGGTGAGGGTGACCAGATCAGTGGGCGGTGCCGTGTCGGCCTTGGTAGCGTCGGCTGCAGTCATGAGACGAACGCTCCTGTCGCGAGAACGGACCGGCGAGGATCGAACGGGCATCCGTTGCCGTCGAAATGCGCGACGTATTCCTCGCGGAAGTACTTCAGGGAGGACATGATCGGGCTGGTCGCTCCGTCGCCCAACGCGCAGAAGGATTTTCCGAGGATGGTGTCCGAGATGTCGAGAAGTTTGGTGAGATCAGCTTCAGTACCTGTTCCGCCTTCGAGCCGACGCAGGATCTGCACCAGCCAGTACGTGCCTTCGCGGCACGGCGTGCATTTACCGCAAGATTCGTGGGCATAGAACTCGGTCCACCGCAGCACCGCACGCACGATGCAGGTTGTGTCGTCGAATATCTGCAGTGCTTTGGTGCCGAGCATCGATCCCGCCGCGCCGACGCCCTCGTAGTCGAGTGGGACATCGAGATGTTCGTCGGTGAAGATCGGAGTCGAGGATCCGCCGGGAGTCCAGAACTTGAGGGTGTGCCCGGTGCGAACGCCGCCCGCGTAGTCGAGAAGTTCTCGCAACGTGATGCCGAGCGGCGCCTCGTACTGGCCGGGAGTGGTGACATGACCAGAGAGCGAGTACAACGTGAACCCCGGCGACTTCTCGCTTCCCATCGACCGGAACCACTCCGGGCCGCCCAGGACGATCGACGGCACACTCGCGATGGACTCGACGTTGTTGACGACGGTCGGGCAGGCGTAGAGGCCGGCGACGGCGGGGAATGGCGGCCGCAGTCGAGGCTGACCGCGTCGTCCCTCCAACGAATCGAGGAGGGCTGTCTCCTCACCACAGATGTACGCGCCTGCTCCGGCGTGCACGACGAGATCCAAGTCGAATCCCGAACCGAGGATGTTGCGGCCCAGGTATCCGGCCGCGTAGGCCTCGGCCACGGCGGTCTGCAGACGTCGCAGGACCGGGACCACCTCGCCCCGGACGTAGATGAACGCCTTGGCCGCTCGAATTGCATACGCCGCGATGATGACTCCCTCGACCAGCGTGTGTGGGGTCGCCATCATCAACGGCATGTCCTTGCATGTGCCCGGTTCGGACTCGTCGGCATTGACGACGAGATAGTGAGGCTTGCCGTCTCCTGGCTTGTCTTCGGTGCTCTGTGGGATGAAACTCCACTTGAGGCCCGTCGGGAAACCGGCGCCACCGCGCCCACGAAGGCCAGCGTCCTTGACCGTTTCGATCACGGCGTCGGGGGACATGGCTAGCGCTTTGCGTAGGGCTTGGTAGCCGTCGTGACGAAGGTAGCTGTCGAGAGTCCACGAGTTCGGTTGATCCCAGTAGCGACTCAGGACGGGGGCGAGTGTCATGTCACTTCCCTTCGCCGGGAGCGTCGGCTGCTGAGGCCGAACCGGGTGGGTTGTCGTCGTGAGATCGGCTGATACGCAGTCCGGCAAGAGTTGCCCCGCCGATTGTTTGTGCTTCGGCTGCTTCGATTCGCGTATCGGGGAACCCGGCCAAGGTGCGTGCGGTCTGTCGGAACGAACACAGTGTGGCACCGCGACTGGGTGTCACGCGCTCTCCGGCGCGGAGCGCATCGACGAGTGAGCGCGCCGATTCCGGAGTCTGGTTGTCGAAGAACTCCCAGTTGATCATCATGACGGGGGCGTAGTCGCACGCCGCATTGCACTCGATGTGTTCGAGGGTGATCTTGCCGTCGGACGTCGAGATGGAGTGTCCGCCTTCGTCTCTGGAGCCTGCTGACCCGAGATGCTCTTCGAGTGCTGCGAGGATGTCGTCTCCGCCCATGATCGCGCACAGCGTGTTGGTGCAGACTCCGACCAGATACTCACCCGTCGGACCACGGCGATACATCGAGTAGAAGGTGGAAACGGCGGCAACCTCGGCGCCGGTCAAACCCAGCTTGGCACTGCAGAAATCGATCCCGGCCGGGGTGATGTACCCGTCCTCGGACTGCACGAGATGAAGGAGCGGCAGGAGGGCTGATCGACTGGTGGTCGCCGCGGCGTCAGGCTCACGGTAACGAGCGATGACGGTTTCGGCATCGGCGTCGAGTCGGGCGAGTACGTCAGGCGGATAACTCGATCGTGCGCCAGGGCGTACCAGTTGCGTGGGCTCGTCCGGGCGCGGCCCGAGTTCGATGAACACCCGTGACGAGCCGTTCGGGCCGGTCATCGGTCCACTCCGCCCATGACGGGATCGATACTGGCAACCGAGGCGATCACGTCGGACACCATGCCTCCCTCGCACATCGCCGCTACCGCTTGAAGGTTGGTGAATGACGGATCCCGGAAATGGACGCGGTACGGCCGGGTTCCCCCGTCGCTGACCATGTGCACACCCAACTCGCCACGCGGGGACTCGACGGCGACGTACACCTGGCCGGGCGGCACGCGGATTCCTTCGGTGACCAGTTTGAAATGGTGAATCAGACCCTCCATGGACGACTCCATGATCTTGGCGATGTGCTTCTGCGAATTGCCGAGGCCATCCGGTCCGACAGCGAGATCGGCAGGCCAGGCGATCTTCTTGTCGTCCACCATGACCGGCCCCGGTTGCAGTTTGTCGAGGCACTGCTCGACGATCTTGAGGGACTCCTTCATCTCCTCGACACGGATGACGTACCTTCCGTAGCAATCGGATCCGTCGTGCGTCACGACGTCGAACTCGTAGTTCTCGTAGCCGCAGTAGGGCTGCGCTCGACGCTGATCGTGGGGGAGACCCGTGGCGCGTAGGACCGGCCCCGTCACGCCGAGCGCCATGCAGCCGGTGAGATCGAGATATCCGATTCCCTGGGTGCGGGCTTTCCAGATGGAGTTGTCGCTGAGCATCAGTTCGACGTCACGCAACCGTTTCGGTAGGACCTTCAACAGTTTTCGTACCTTCGCGACCGACCCGTCGGGTAGATCCTGAGCGAGACCACCAGGCCTGATGTAGGCGTGATTCATCCGCAGTCCGGTGATCGTCTCGAACACGTCCAGAATCAATTCGCGTTCGCGGAATCCGAACAGCATCGCCGTCACGGCGCCCAGTTCCATTCCACCGGTTGCCAGGGCGACAAGGTGCGACGAGATTCGATTGAGCTCCATCATCATCACGCGAATGACGGTGGCTCGCTCGGGAATGTCGTCGGTGATGCCGAGAAGTTTTTCGACTCCGAGGCAGTACGCGGTTTCGTTGAAGAACGGTGACAGGTAGTCCATTCGAGTAACGAAAGTGACGCCCTGCGTCCAGTTCCGGTATTCGAGATTCTTTTCGATTCCGGTGTGCAGGTAGCCGATTCCACACCGAGCTTCCACGACTGTCTCACCCTCGATTTCGAGAATGAGGCGCAGGACGCCGTGAGTGGACGGATGCTGCGGGCCCATGTTGACCACGATCCGTTCGGCCTCGCCGGTTCGCTGGCGAGCGGCCGCGGTGACGATGTCGTCCCAGTCCTGACCCGATGCTGTGACGACGGTTTCCGTCGTGGCACCGGAGTTGCTTCCTGTCGTCTCGTTCATCAGTTGTACGACCTACGCTCGTCGGGTGGAGGAGTCTGGGCGCCCTTGTACTCGACCGGGATACCGCCGAGCGGATAGTCCTTGCGCTGTGGGTGGCCCTTCCAGTCGTCGGGCATCTCGATACGGGTCAGGGCCGGGTGACCGTCGAAGACGATCCCGAAGAAGTCGTAGGTCTCACGCTCGTGCCAATCGTTGGTGGGGTATATCCCGACGATGGACGGAATATGTGGATCGGAGTCCGGCACGGACACTTCCAGTCTGATCCGGCGGTTGTGCGTGATCGAAGCAAATGGATATGCGGCGTGGAGCTCGCGACCGGTGTCCTGCGGATAGTGGACTCCATCGACACCCAGGCAAAGTTCGAAGCGCAGTTCCGATTCGTCGCGCAGTCTGCGCGCGACCTGCGGGAGGTGAGACCGTTCGACATGCAGCGTCATCTCGTCTCGAAAGATCACTACCCGCTCGATTGCATCGGTGAAAGTGCTGCCCGCGCTGCGCAATGCGGCATCCAAGGAGTCCGCAACTTCGTCGAAGTATCCACCGAACGGTCGAGAGGCCTTGTCCTCTACTGAGATCGGCGGGGCGAGCCGGCTGTAGCCCGAGGTGTCACCACTGCCGCGGACCCCGAACATCCCCCTCGATCCGTTGTTGCCCGCGGTCATCGCAGAAGCCCCTTCATGTCGATGGTGGGGGTGGATGCCAGTGCGGCGCGCTCGGCTGCCGCGCGTGCCTCTTCGCGGTTCACGCCGAGGGGCATCTCCTGGATCTTTCGGTGCAGTTCGATGATCGCGTTCAGGAGCATCTCCGGCCGCGGCGGACAGCCGGGCAAGTAGATGTCGACCGGCACGATGTGGTCGACGCCCTGTACCACTGCGTAGTTGTTGAACATACCGCCGGACGACGCACACACACCCATGGCCAGAACCCATTTCGGCTCGGCCATCTGGTCGTAGACCTGACGAAGTACCGGCCCCATCTTTTGACTGACCCGCCCGGCCACGATCAGAAGGTCTGCCTGTCGCGGCGACGCGCGGAATGCCTCCATGCCGAACCGCGCCAGGTCGAAGCGACCTGACGTGGTTGCCATCATCTCGATCGCGCAGCACGCGAGCCCGAAGGTGGCAGGCCACAGTGATCCTTTGCGGGCATACCCTGCCAGGCCCTCGACAGTGGTCAGTAGAAATCCGCTGGGGAGCTTTTCTTCGAGACCCATAACCGACTCTTTTCAGTCGTAACAGCTGCGGTGTGACCGGTTTTGTCTGACGTATGTGTGCTGTACCTGTGTCCGCTGGCCTAGTCCCAACCGAGACCGCCTCGTCGCCATTCGTATGCGTATGCCACCGAGACGTTGACTATGAAAAGGCCCATCGCCGCGAGGCCGAACAAGCCGAGCGAATCGAAATGCACCGCCCACGGGTAGAGGAAAACGATCTCGATGTCGAAGATGATGAACAGCATTGCCGTCAGATAGAACTTGACGGGAAACCGCCCGCCACCGGCGGTACGGGGTGCCGGTTCGATTCCGCATTCGTAGGCTTCGAGTTTCGCCCTGTTGTACCGCTTCGGGCCGACCACGGACGCGAGAACAACCGACACCACAGCGAAGGCCATCGCGATGACCCCGAGGACGAGAATGGGGATGTAAGCGTTCATGTCACCCGAACTCCTCTCCGCTGTGCGGATGTCCGCCCAGCCCGAAGGTGCCGTTCGATTTCGATACTGCCAGCAATTCGATACTTATGTGACCTGCGACACCCACACTAGGGGAGGCCTCCGACATTGGGTTCGTTTTCGGGGTGCCGAGTTTCGCTCTCGAAAGTCCGAAGTAGTCGGCGCCGCAACGAATCACCGCTGCAACGGGTGCTCACCGGCTCAGTTGTCGACGCAGAAGCGCGATGACGGTGGAAGCAAGTTCGATCGGATCTATCGGCTGCGGCACTGAGGCTTCCGCTCTCGACCACGACGCCAGCCACGCATCGTCGGGTCGACCGGTCAGTACGAGGATCGGTGGACAGTCGGCGATCTCGTCCTTGAGTTGTTTCGCGACGCCCATGCCGCCCGCCGGACTCGCCTCGCCGTCGAGAATGGCGAGGTCGATTCCGCCGGCATCGAGCTTGGCTACGACGATCGGTGCCGTCGCGACCTCGATGTAGTCGATGGTGGGCATCGACGGATGTGGGCGCTCTCCGAGAGCGAGCCGAACTTGCTCGCGCGTGTGTGCGTCGTCGCTGTAGACGAGGATGCGCACGGGTGCCATGGAGTTGGGCTCTGCGGTCTCGGCGGACACGCGGCCGACGTTACTCCGGGCGGTCCCCGGCTACCGGCGAATCTTCAACATCGGCAGGGACTTCCGCGAAAACACAGCTCGGCTTCACGGCAAACGGCCCCTACCCGGCGATGAACGCCGGAAGTAAGGGCCGCCTGAATTGCGTGTGCGCTCAGAAGTTTTCGACGAACTTCGTCAGGCCCTTGCTCGCTGTTTCCAGCGCCGTCTTCTGTGCCTTCTTCACCAGGAAGCCCGGCAGCGGGATCTTGGGATCGATGGTCAGTTCGAAGGTGACTTTGGTTCCACCGTCGGTGGGAGTCAAGACGTACGAGCCGTCCTGCTGGTTCTGCTGACCGCTCTCCACGAGGGTCCAGGTCACCTTCTCGTCGCCCTCGAAGGTGTAGTCGACTACCTGCTCGTCGTTGATTCCCAGAATGGACACGGCCATGCGAACGCGATGGGGGCGACCGTCGTCGTGGGTGCTCTCGATGGTGATCTTCTTGTGTGCAGACGACCACTCCGGCAGCCGATCGACGGCTGCTACGGCCTTCATCACCGTTTCCGGATCAGCCTTGATCTCGAATTCCTTGACGCCCGAAACGGCCATGAACGTGCTCCTTCTCGCCTTGCGGCAACGGTTCGTGATTACTGCAGTTGCGCAATTAGATCATTCGGTGATCGGGTTGGCGTCGAGCTAGTCCATGCCGTTCTTGCGCATCTGGTCCCGCAATGCGCCCTGGACGGCTTGTGAAACCCACGAGTTGAGGGAGACTCCGTTCTGATTGGCGGCCTCCTCGGCGCGGGCTTTGATCTGCTCCATCATCCTCAACGTCACCCGGCTGATATCTCCGCTGACGTCGTCGAACGAGTAGGTTGAGTCCTTCTTCTCGTCGTCTGCCTTCTCGTTTGCACCCTCGCCGCCGGTCGAGTTCGGCGGGCGAACGACGTCGACCAGAAATTCGCTTCCGTCGAGATTCACCTTGACCTCTCGGTCGCCCAGCTTCGCCCCGATCTCCTTGGCCAGTTCCGTCGCCGCGGCCAACAAGACCAGGCGGACCGAGGGTTCGATGGCGGCGGACAACGACGCCGCAATCCGGCGCGTGTGATCGTCGCCGAGTTCGGCTGCAGTGGCGAGGTCGTTCTGCAGCTTTGCGGTGTACTCCGAAATGTCCATGACACCACAGTGGCGTCAAAAGTGACGTCAGTCAAGGATGTGATGACGTCACTCGGTATCGAGGGCGGTCGACCGCTATAGAGTTGCCCAGCACCTGAGGCGAACGGCGCCCGGGTTTCGTGCTGGTCGTTTCGTGCTTGTCGAGGAGTGGGTTGTGCCGAACACGGTGTCACTGAAAGTGCAGTTGGTGGCGAAGTCCGAGTTCTTCCCGCCCGAGGACATTCCGTGGGAGACGGACGCGGATGGTGGCGAAGCGCTGGTCGAGTTCTCCGGTCGAGCCTGCTACCAGAGTTGGTCCAAGCCGAATCCGCGAACCGCAACCAACGCCGGCTATCTGAGGCATCTGCTCGAGGTCGGACACGTTTCGGTGCTCGAGCATGCGACAGTGAGCTTCTACATCACCGGTATCTCGCGCTCGTGCACTCACGAATTGATTCGTCACCGGCACTTCTCGTACTCGCAACTCTCGCAGCGATTCGTCCGTGAGAACGATGCAAACGTCGTCGTGCCTCCTGCTGTCGAAGGTGATCCCGAGCTCGAAGCACTGTTTCTGAATGCCACCGATGAAAGCCGTCGCGCTTACGGGGAACTGCTGACTGCCCTCGAAGGGAAACTGCAATCGGTGCCCGGTGCCCCGATGCGGGGCAAGCAAGCCAGGCAGGCTGCGCGCTCGGTGCTGCCCAACGCCACCGAGACGCGCTTGGTCGTGACCGGGAACTATCGGGCCTGGCGGCACTTCGTCGAGATGCGTGCCACCGAACATGCGGATGTCGAGATCCGGCGAGTCGCGGTCGAGTGCCTGCGTCAGCTTCGTGATGTCGCGCCAAATGTGTTCGGGGACTACGAGATTCTTCGCGGAAGCGACGGATCGGAAATTGCCGTCAGCGCATTTGCGGCCGAGTCGTGACTCGTGTGCAGAAGTAAGAGCTGAACCGGGTAACCTTCTGACCATGACCTACGGTGATTCCGCTTCTCTTGTCGAGCGTCCGTTCGGCACCATTTCCGTTGCGATGGTGACCCCGTTCACTGCCGACGGGAAGTTGGACGTCGACGCGGGAGTGCGCCTCGCAGCCCATCTCGTCGACAACGGCTGTGACGGCCTCGTTCTTGCCGGTACCACCGGTGAATCTCCCACCACCACCGAGTCCGAGAAGCTCGACCTGCTCCGCGCAGTGATCGACGCCGTCGGTAACCGCGCGAAGATCGTTGCAGGCGCCGGCAGCAACGACACCGCTCACAGCGTCGAACTCGCACGTGACGCGGCTCGCGCCGGAGCGCACGGTCTGCTCGTCGTCACCCCGTATTACTCACGTCCGCCCCAGGCCGGACTGTTTGCACACTTCACCGCCGTCGCCAACGCGACCGACCTGCCCGTCATGTTGTACGACATTCCGCCCCGCTCCGTCGTTCCCATCGAGACCGAGACGATCCGCCGACTCGCCGAGCACCCGCGAATCAAGGCCGTTAAGGACGCCAAGGGCGACCTCAACGCCGGCGCAGAGTTGATCGGCACCACCGAGCTTCAGTTCTTCTCCGGCGACGACCCGCTGAATCTGCCGTGGCTCGCTGTCGGCGCCACCGGCTTCGTCAGCGTCATCGGCCATCTTGTTCCGGGTCGTCTCCGTGACCTTCACACCGCGTTCGTGTCCGGCGACATCGCCCGCGCACGCGAGATAAACCTCAGTTTGATCCCTGTGATTCGTTCCGTTGCCCGCCTCGGCGGTGTCAGCGCTTCGAAGGCGGGTCTGCGACTCATCGGAATCGATGTCGGAGAACCACGCCTTCCGCAGGTTGCACCCACTAAAGAGCAGATCGACGGTCTTGCCGCCGATCTGCATGCGGCAGGAGTTTTGTAAATGACCCGTCCCCCCCGACGTCGTAGTGCCAGTCGTCAAGCCGGTCCGCCTTCGCCTCCGGCTCCCGAAACGGCCGCAAAGGCCGCACCGGTAGAGGCACCAGCTGCGCCGGCGGCAGAAGCGGCCCCCGCCGCAGCCGCCCCGCCCAAGAAGGCCGCAGCAACCAAATCTGCAGCAACCAAGTCCACTGCCACCAAATCTGCTGCACCCAAGAAGTCGACCGAAGACAGGTCGCCGCGCAAATCTTCCGGCGGTAACCGACCGGCAGCATCGAAGTCGGGCAACGGGCGCGGAAACAAGCGCCCCGAGAACCGTCCGGCCGTCGATCCCACGGGTCGCCTCGGAACACCCCCGAAGGCGCCGGCATCGGGTCTGCGCATCGTCGCGCTGGGCGGCATCGGCGAAATCGGTCGCAACATGACGGTGTTCGAGCACCGTGGCAAGTTGCTGATCGTCGACTGCGGTGTGCTGTTCCCCGAGGACCAGCAGCCTGGCGTCGACCTGATCCTCCCGGACTTCCGCTACATCGAAGACCGTATGGACGACGTCGAAGCCGTCATCTTGACTCACGGACACGAGGACCACATCGGTGCTCTGCCGTTCTTGCTGCGTCTGCGCGCGGACATTCCGGTCATCGGCGCGAAGTTCACTCTCGCTCTCGTTGCCGCCAAGTGCCGCGAGCATCGCCTGCGTCCGAACCTGGTCGAGGTCGTCGAGGGAAACACCACCACCCATGGCCCGTTCGACTGCGAGTACTTCGCGGTCAACCACTCGATTCCCGACGCTCTCGCGATCGCGATTCGCACCGACGCCGGCGTCGTACTGCACACCGGTGACATCAAGCTCGATCAGCTGCCTCTCGACGGCCGCCTGACCGACCTCGCCGGATTCTCCCGCCTGGGCGACGAGGGCGTCGACCTGTTCCTCGTCGACTCGACGAACGCCGAGGTTCCGGGATTCGTCACACCCGAGCGCGAAATCGGGGGAGTGCTCGACAACGTCATCGGCAAGGCGAAGCAGCGCGTCATCGTGGCATCGTTCGCCAGCCATGTGCATCGTATCCAGCAGGTCGTCGACGTAGCCGCTCGGTACAACCGCCGCATCGTCTTCGTCGGCCGCTCGATGGTCCGCAACATGCAGATCGCCCAGGATCTGGGCTACCTGACGGTGCCCGACGGCCTCGTCGTAGACATCGACACCGCCGCCACCCTTCCCGACGATCGCCTGGTGCTCATTTCGACGGGTTCGCAGGGTGAGCCGTTGGCAGCGCTCTCGCGGATGGCGCGCGGCGAACACCGTCAGATCAACATCCGCGCCAACGACCTTGTCGTTCTCGCGTCTTCGCTGATCCCGGGCAACGAGAACTCCGTTTTTGCCGTGGTCAACGGTTTGGCCAAGCGCGGTGCCACCGTCGTGACCCAGCAGAGCGCCAAGGTTCACGTCTCGGGCCACGCGTCCGCCGGTGAGTTGCTCTACCTGTACAACGCGGTTCGGCCCACCAATGCCATGCCCGTCCACGGTGAATGGCGGCACCTGCGTGCCAACGCCGCGCTGGCAAAGGCAACCGGCGTGCCGGAAGAGCGCATCGTATTGGCCGAGGACGGCGTCGTGGTCGACATGGTGGACGGCCTCGCCGAGATCGTCGGACGCGTACCGGTCGGACACGTCTACGTCGACGGTCTGTCCGTCGGTGACGTCGGTGAGCCGACGCTGTCCGATCGCCTCGTGCTCGGTGAGGGCGGCTTCATCGCGATCACCATCGTCATCAACGAGTCGACGGGCCGTGCGGTCAGCACCCCCGAGGTGTCCGGTCGCGGCTTCTCCGACGATCCGACAGCGCTCAAGGCTGCCGCGGATCTCGTGGAATCGGACCTGGCCCGGTTGGCGAGCGAAGGCGTCATCGACGCTCATCGCATCGCGCAGTCGGTGCGCCGCGTCGTCGGACGCTGGGTCGCGGACAAGTACCGCCGCCGTCCGATGATCATTCCGACGGTCATCGCGGTTCCGTAGATTCGGCACAGCAGGTCGCTTCCGCTCGAACCCGGTCCGGTTCGAGTACTTTGGCGAAGGTGACCTTCGCTCATGACGAACGACTCGCCCTGGTGGACAGCATGGTCGAATTCGGCCCCGATGCTCCGACACTGTGTGGGGAGTGGACCAATCGTGACCTGGCAGCACATCTGATAGTCCGGGAGCGGCGTCTCGACGCCGCTCCCGGAATCATGTTGAGCCCTCTTGCCGGTCACACCGAGAGCGTGCGTAAGGCCGCAGCGGCGCGTCCGTGGGAGGAGATCCTCGACGACGTTCGGAGTGGGCCGCCTCGGTGGTCGCCGATGTACTGGCTCGACGCGCAGGTGAATACCACGGAAATGTTCGTCCACCACGAAGATGTACGACGCGCACATCTGAACTGGGCGCCGCGTCCGTTGTCGGAGGGTCGGCAGGCTCAGCTGTGGAAGTACGCCCGGCAGATCGGCAAGATGGGTTACCGCAAAGCCGCTGTCGAGGTCATTTTCGAACTTCCGTCCGGCGAGAGTGCGGTCGTCCACAAATCCGGCTCTCGCAGTGTTGTCCTGCAGGGTGAACCCGCCGAGTTGCTGCTGCACGCTTTCGGTCGCAACGAGGTGAAGATCGAAGCCAAAGGTGAACTGGCCGACGTTCAATCCGTGATGGCGCTCGATCGCAGTTTCTGATGGCCCCCTTCTGCCGGAGCCGAGCTCGACAGACGGGTTGTGAAGATCACGTTTCGCACTCGCCACCAGTGTTGCTGGTGTTGCGGATGGTCCAGATGGGGTCGCACAGACTAGCCTGAACTCCATGGCAGGTAAGTCGAGCGCCCGGGGATCCAGTACAAGCACGTCTACGTCCAGGGCATCGACCAGGTCGTCAGCCTCTACTCCGAGCGCGCGCGCAACCGCAAAACCTCGTGCCTCGCGCACCACGCGAACCGTATCGACTCCTCGAAATGTCACGACTTCGGCCAGGGCTGGTGGGCGCCCCGCGTCGGGCAAAGGCTCCAAGCCGGCGCCCAAGAAGGCGTCCGGTACGTCGTCGGCCGCGCGACGCCCGGTATCGAAAACCTCTCAGCGGGCCAGCCCGTTGGCCGCTGTGGGCAAGGGAATCGGAGCCGGGTGGCTCGGCCTGATCGCATTCAGCGTCGTCATCGCCGGTGGCGTCTGGTTCAAGGCCGGTGGTCCGATCGGCGGCGGCATCGACACCCTCGTGCGGGCGATCTTCGGCGCGGCCTCGGCCGTGCTCCCCATCGTCGGCGTCGGCCTCGCGATCCTGTTGATGCGCACCGAACCGAAACCTGAGATCCGGCCCCGACTGATCATGGGATCCTTGCTGGTCGGTCTGCCGGCGCTCGGCCTCTGGCACATCATCTCGGGTTCACCGACAGACGCCACCGGTCGCTCCAACGGCGCAGGGTTTGTCGGATACGTCGTGGGCGGCCCGCTCACCAACGGGCTCACCGTCTGGCTGTCTGCGCCGCTGCTGGTCATCGCCGCCGGATTCGGAATCCTCCTTCTGACCGGAACGACTCTGCGTGAGGTGCCGAGCAAGTTCCAGTCCTTCTTCGGCGCCTCGTATCGCTCGGATGAATACGGCGACTACGGATCCGAATTCGACGAGGACGGTGAGCACCACTACGGCGAATCTGCTTACGATCCTTCACTGTTCGACGCCGACGGCTACCCGGTCGACACCTACGCCGAGCCGCCGCTCAAGCCCGCCAAGCGGACCAGCCGACGCGCACCGATCGACAACTACCCGACGGACGAGTTCGAATCCAGAGACAAGAAGACCGAAGTCCTCGGTCTGTGGAACGCCGACGACACCGCAGTACCCGACGAGCCCGTCGCGGCTGCGGCAGCGCCCGTCGTGGAGACGCCGGCACCGCGCCCCAAGGTGCCTGCGCGTTCGGTCCCCATCGCCAAGCCCGTGCCGAAACCCGAACCGGAGCCGGAGGAGAAGGAACACTTCGTCACCGATCGGGTCACCGACGGCGACTACAACCTCCCGCCGACGACGTTGCTGATCGAGGGAGACCCGCCCAAGCTCCGCAGTTCTGCGAACGACGCGATGATCGAGGCGATCAGCGAAGTCCTAGAACAGTTCAAGATCGATGCCGCTGTTACCGGTTTCACCCGCGGACCGACGGTGACGCGCTACGAGGTCGAACTCGGCCCAGGCGTGAAGGTCGAGAAGATCACCGCGCTCGCGCGCAACATCGCGTACGCCGTGGCAACCGACAACGTCCGCCTCCTGGCCCCCATTCCGGGTAAGTCCGCAGTGGGCATCGAGGTACCGAACTCCGACCGCGAAATGGTTCGCCTCGCCGACGTTTTGAACGCGCCGAGCACCCGACGCGATCACCACCCACTGGTGATAGGTCTGGGCAAGGACATCGAAGGTGACTTCGTCAGTGCGAACCTCGCAAAGATGCCCCACCTTCTGGTGGCAGGTTCGACCGGCTCGGGTAAGTCGAGCTTCGTGAACTCGATGCTCGTCTCGTTGCTCACCCGAGCAACGCCGGAAGAAGTACGGATGATCCTCATCGACCCCAAGATGGTCGAGCTCACGCCGTACGAAGGTATCCCGCACCTGATCACGCCGATCATCACTCAGCCGAAGAAGGCAGCGGCAGCGCTGGCCTGGTTGGTCGAGGAGATGGAACAGCGCTACCAGGACATGCAGGCCAACCGGGTGCGTCATATCGACGACTTCAACTCCAAGGTCAAGTCCGGCGAAATCACCGCCCCGCTGGGCAGCGAGCGCGTCTACCGTCCGTACCCCTACATCCTGGCGATCGTGGACGAGCTGGCAGACCTCATGATGACCGCGCCGCGCGACGTCGAAGAGGCAATCGTCCGCATCACGCAGAAAGCCCGTGCTGCCGGTATCCACCTGGTGCTGGCAACGCAGCGCCCGTCCGTCGACGTCGTCACCGGCCTGATCAAGACCAACGTGCCTTCGCGTCTGGCGTTCGCGACGTCTTCACTGACGGACTCGCGAGTCATCCTCGATCAGCCCGGCGCCGAGAAGCTCATCGGTATGGGTGACGGCCTCTTCCTGCCCATGGGCGCGGGTAAGCCGACCCGTATGCAGGGCGCGTTCATCACCGACGAGGAAATCTCGGCGGTTGTCGACTTCGCGAAGAACCAGGCCGAGCCCGAGTACACCGAAGGTGTCACCGCGCAGAAGGCAGGGGAGAAGAAAGACGTCGATCCTGACATCGGGGACGACATGGATGTCCTCCTGCAGGCCGTGGAATTGGTCATCACGAGTCAATTCGGTTCGACGTCGATGTTGCAGCGCAAGCTACGAGTCGGGTTCGCCAAGGCCGGCAGACTGATGGACCTCATGGAAAACCGCGGCGTCGTCGGACCCAGCGAGGGCTCGAAGGCACGCGAGGTGCTCATGAAGCCCGAGGAGCTCGACGGTCTGCTGTGGTCGATACGCGGCGGCGACCCGGATGAGGCACCTGCAGACGAGTAGGGACACCTCGGCGGAGAAGCCGTCGACAGACGACCGGAGGAACCCGTGCATGTGACGCCGTTGGCTTGGGGAATCACGATCGTGGTGATCCTCGGCCTGTTCGTCTTCGACTTCTTCGCCCACGTCCGCACTCCGCATGCGCCGACCTTCCGGGAGTCCGCATTCTGGTCGACGGTCTACATTTCGATCGCCATCGTCTTCGGCCTCGTCGTGATGTGGATCTGGGGCACCACGTACGGCGGTGAGTACTTCGCCGGCTACGTCACGGAGAAGGCGCTCTCGGTCGACAATCTGTTCGTCTTCGTGATCATCATGTCGACGTTCGCCGTCCCGCGAGAGTTCCAGCAGAAAGTCCTGCTGATCGGCATCGTCCTCGCATTGGTGATGCGCGGAATCTTCATCGGAGTCGGTGCGGCCGCCATCAATGCGTACAGCTGGGTGTTCTACCTCTTCGGTGCGTTCCTGATCTACACCGCGTACACCCTGATCCGCGATCACGGGCATGAGAAGGAAGCCGAGGAGAAGCGCGACAGTCGCATCATCTCACTCGTGAAGCGGGTGCTGCCGACAACCGAGGAATACGACGGGGACAAACTGATCACCCGGATCGACGGCAAGCGCGTCGTGACACCGTTGTTGTTGGCGCTCATCGCAATCGGGTTTGCCGACGTGCTCTTCGCGCTCGATTCGATTCCGGCGATCTACGGTCTGACCCAGGAACCGTATCTGGTGTTCACCGCCAACGCCTTCGCGCTGATGGGTCTACGGCAGCTGTACTTCCTGATCGGTGGGTTGCTCGAACGGCTGGTCTATCTCTCGTACGGGCTCTCGATAATCCTGGCGTTCATCGGTGTGAAATTGGTACTTCACGCGTTGCACGAGAACACCCTCTCGTTCGTCAACGGAGGTGAACACGTCTCCGTCCCGGAAATCTCCACGGCACTCTCACTCGGAGTGATCATCGGAGTATTGGCGGTGACGACGGTCGCGAGCCTGTTGAAGACTCGCGACCGGGCGGGGGAGTAAGCCGGGGCCGGGGCTCTCAGGCGCTGAACTGACCCAACACCGGAACCCACTCGGTGATCCGGACCTTCTCGATCAAATCGGCGATCGCGAACGGATCGTGGGTGAAGAGGAGGGAAACGGTGTCGGCGTCTGCGGCGTCGACGATGATCAGCGCGCCGTTTCCATCTGCAAACGGGCCGGATGACAAGACGATCGAGCGGGAAACCAGATCCGCGAGCCACGCGCGGTGATCGCTACGGACTTCGTCGCGCTGAGCGTTCTTCTCGGGCGCGTAGGTGTATTCGACGAGGAACAACGACATCGTGAACCGCTTTCGGGGCTGGTGATCGAGAGGGTGGTGTGTGAAGAGTCTGAACGGTTCAGAGAGTCAGGAGCATGCGAGTATTGCCGAGTGTGTTGGGTTTCACATAGCTCAGATCGAGGAACTCGGCGACGCCGGCGTCGTAGGACCGACACATTTCCGCATAGACCTCGGCGGTGACGGGGGTGCCGTCGATCTCCGCGAATCCGTGACGGTGGAAGAACTCGGTCTCGAACGTCAAAACGAACAACCGTTCCAACTCCAATTCCTTGGCGACCTCGATGAGTTTGTCGACGACGTGGAAACCTGCGCCCTGGCCTTTGGCAGTCGGATCGACTGCGACGGTGCGGATCTCACCCAGGTCCGCCCACAGCACATGCAGTGCGCCGCAAGCGATTACCTGGCCGCCTCGCTCGGCGACCCAGAACTCCTGGACTGCCTCGTACAGCGTCACGAGATTCTTCTCGAGGAGGATCTTGCCGGCGTAGATGTCGATCAGACGCTTGATTTCGGGGATGTCCGACGTTCGCGCGCGACGCACGATCAACTGGCTCTCGGTATAGGTCGGCGCGGTCGAAGTCATGTGGTGCACATTAGTCAATGGCCCTACCGATATTCTAAGTCGCGTGCCTGTCCGCCCCACGCAATTCCCGCGCCGCTCGGCTTTGTCCCGGGTTCGGCTCACCGCCTGTGCGGTGATCCGATGAGTACCCCGCGCGATCAGACCGACGCCCATCGCGCCGCCGTCGGCCCGTCCGACGGCACACCTGTCGCGGACAACCCGGTTCCGTTGCTGAACATCGCGAACATTCTCACGATGGTCCGAATGGTTCTCGTTCCGGTTTTTCTCGTTGTTCTGTTCGTCGACGGCGGACACTCGACGTGGTGGCGTCTCGGGGCAATGGGCGTGTTCATCGTCGCCGCGATCACGGATCGGATCGACGGCCAATTGGCTCGGAAGTACGGTCTGGTCACCGATTTCGGCAAACTCATGGACCCGATCGCGGACAAGGCACTGATCGGCGCCGCGCTGATCGGTCTTTCGGTTCTCGGTGACCTGTCGTGGTGGGTGACCGGAGTGATCATCGCCAGAGAACTCGGAATCACGCTGTTGCGGTTCGCGGTACTGCGGCACGCGGTCATCCCGGCGGGCAAGGGCGGCAAGCTCAAGACCCTCGTGCAGGCCGTCGCGATCGGGTTCTACCTCTGCCCGCTGCCGAGCAGTTGGGACATCGTCAGCGGATTGCTGATGGCTGCTGCCGTCGTGCTGACGGTGGCGACGGGAATCGAATACATCGTGCAGGCGATCAGGCTTCGCGCCGGAGTTCGCGCAGTCGAGTCATGACGGACCCGCTGCTCGCACTCGGAGTGGTCGAACTCGTCGACGCCCTTGGCGCCGCGAGGCAGACTGTCGCCGCCGCCGAATCTCTGACGGCTGGCTTGTTCACGGCTGCGGTCGCGTCCGTGCCAGGGTCGAGCGCGGTGCTGCGTGGGGGCCTGGTCGTGTATGCGACCGACCTGAAAGCGACGCTGGCGGGCGTGGATCCCGAGCGTCTGGCAACGGACGGCCCCGTGTCCGAGAGCACCGCCGTGGCTTTGGCGCTCGGCGCCCGGACGAGGTGCGGCGCCGACTGGGGTATCGGACTGACCGGAGTCGCCGGTCCGAGTGAGCAGGACGGACACTCGGTCGGAACGGTGTTTCTCGGTATCGCCGGCCCGGACGGAACCGAATGCGTACCCCTCGCGCTCGGCGGCGAACGGTGGGAGATTCGGACAACCGCAGTCGCAACTGCCGTGTCGCGGTTACGTGATCGTGTCGCAGAGCGTGCGGCACGATAGGCTCGGGAACCAATCGGATGTGTTCGGACGTTGACGATTGTGAAGACGTACGACCATGCACGATGAGGTCACGGATGAAGGAGGAGCGAGATGGCGCTGCTATTGCGTGAGGCAATCGGTGACAGTCTCCGGCGTACGCGCGTTTCGCAGAGCCGCACGCTACGTGAGGTGTCGAACAGCGCGCGTGTGAGCTTGGGCTATCTGTCCGAAGTGGAACGTGGACGTAAGGAAGCATCGAGCGAACTGTTGGCGGCGATCTGTGATGCGCTCGCAGTCCCACTGTCCGACGTGCTGGTCGACGTGAGCGAGACCCTGGCCACGAAGAAGAGCGCTCCGGTCGCTGGTCGACAGGTCGCCGAACCCGCCGTGTCGGCTTCCGGTTCGCCGACAATCGCACGCGACACCCGCGTCGTGATTCCGGCGCCGAACGCTCGAAGGTTGGCGGCGGCGTAGCCACTACCGGCCGTAACCGATAGATTTTGTACGTAACCGCCGGTTTCCAGCAGGTGGGGTCAGAGCAGATAGGGCGCAGCCCTTGTTTCGGTGCGCGACGGTCGCGCTCCGGGTCGCGTTCGGCGCGGCGCATCAGATGGAGGCAGGATCAAACCAATGGCTAATCCTTTCGTCAAGGGCTGGAAGTACCTGATGGCGCTCTTCAATTCGAAGATCGATGAGAAGGCAGATCCAAAGGTTCAGATTCAGCAGGCGATCGAGGACGCACAGCGCCAGCATCAGGCGTTGTCCCAGCAGGCTGCGTCGGTGATCGGTAATCAGCGTCAACTCGAGATGAAGCTCAGCCGTCAACTCGACGAGGTCGAAAAGCTCAACGCCAACGCGCGCCAGGCCGTCAACCTCGCCGATCAGGCCGCTGCTGCCGGCGACAACGACAAGGCGATCCAGTACACCAACGCTGCCGAAGCTTTTGCGGCCCAGTTGGTGACGGCCGAGCAGGGCGTCGAAGATCTGAAGGCACTGCACGACCAGTCCTTGCAGGCCGCCGCTCAGGCCAAGAAGGCTGTCGAGCAGAACGCGATGACTCTGCAGGCAAAGGTTGCCGAGCGCACCAAGCTGCTCAGCCAGCTGGAGCAGGCCAAGATGCAGGAGCGCGTGAGCGAGTCCCTTCGGTCCATGGACAGCACGCTGTCGGCTCCCGGCAACACACCCAGCCTCGATGCTGTGCGCGACAAGATCGAGCGGCGTTACGCCGACGCACTCGGCTCTGCCGAGCTCGCCCAGAACTCCGTTCAAGGCCGCATGATGGAGGTCCAGCAGGCCTCGGTCCAGATGGCAGGGCACAGTCGCCTCGAGCAGATTCGTGCTTCCATGAAGGGCGAGGCACTGCCGTCCGGCGGCGCAGCAGCCACTCCTGCGACTCCGTCCGTCGAGAAGCAGCCCCCGGCTGCCGGTCAGACCGGGCAGTAGCCGAATCCTCGATGTCGGCAGTGATGCTCTGATGTTTTCTTCACGAGACGGCCGATCTGGGCGCGAGCCCCGGTCGGCCGTTCCCGTTTCCGTATCCGGCGCCTTCGGAGCGTTGGGACGCACCGCGGACACATTGCGCGAGGTCGGACTGTCTGCGGCGGATGCCGCTCGGCGGTGGCAGGACCCGCGCGCCAAATTCGAGCGCAAACGAGCCCGTGCACGTCGACGCGCTCAGCGTTGGGGTTTCATGTCCGGCGGATCAGTGGTCGGCACGGTTGGCCTTGCGGTTGCGTCGGCCCCCGAGTGGTCGGTGGTCGTGGCAGGCGGGGGGGCGGCACTGTTCGCGGTTCCCGCCGTCATTGCGGTCGGTCGTTACCGTTCGATGAGTTCCGGCCCACCGCCGTCGGCGCCGATTCGCCGGCGCTTGCCACCGTCGTCGTCTCGCGCGTTCATCCCGATGTCTCGCCTCATCGGCGCCGAGACTTCGTTGTTCGAGATCTTGAGTGTGCTCAGGCGCGCCGACACCATCGACCCCGGTGAGTTGGACGAAATCACTGTTACCGCCGATTCGGCATTGAGAGCGATGTTCGCGGTGTCTTCGGATGTCGTCGCGATGGAACGCGCCGTGGCCGCTACACCCAAGGTGACCGAACCTCTTGATCCCACCATCGACGGCGCAGTTCGTGAGTTGCAGTCGGGGTTGGATCAGTACGAGGATCTGGTGACCTCCGCAGCTGCATTGACAGCGCCTCACAGCCCTTCGGCTCTGGTGGGATTCAACCGAGAACTCTCGGCGCTGCACGCGGCCGCCGAGCGACTCTCGGCGCTTGCCGACGCCATCGGTGAGGTGGACGACATCACCCGCAAGTACAACTGATCGGTCCTCGCGCCTGATCGATGCACCTGTTCGAAATCTCAGTCGTCGGCGCCGCGGGCCGCCAATGCTTCACCCATTGCGTCCGCGGTCATCAGGGTGCCGACAATGACCGGAACTGCGAAGGATCGCAGCGAGAATCCGAGCCCTCGCGCCTTGCGTGCCTCGGACACCTGTGTGATGACCTCGAACATCAGCGGGATGCACCGGATCGTCATTGCGAGGAGCAAAGCGATCCGTTCGGGATTGACCCCGAAGCGTCGCAAGGGTGTCAGGAACCGGGTGATCGCGTCGAGCATCTCGGAGATCCGTGTGGTCAGACCCATGATCGCCGCGAAGGCGATCGAGATGATCAGAACCCCGCACACGACGGCCGCTCGCTGCCATCCCGCGACTATCAGCTGGAACGCCCCGATGAAGAGCAACATCCACAGCGCCGGACGCAGTTGCCGGATCGCAGTCATCGGAGGAATGCGCGCAATCGCGTACAGGGCCACAACGACGATCGTGGGAGCTGCCAGTTGCCACGGCTCGCGCACGAAGATCGAGACGGCGAGGATGGCCACGACCAAGGCGAAGAGCTTGATCCCCGTCGGCATCCGGTGCAGGAGCGATGTGCCCGGCCGGTAGACGCCGAGAGTGGTCACGAGACCAACGACCGGTAATGGCCGATCGAGTCGGCGGGGGAGCCGTCGGCGACGACACGGCCTTGGTCGACAACCAACACCCGTTCGAATGATTCGAGGAGGTCGAGTTGGTGGGTCACGACGATCAGTTGTTGATCGAGTGACTCGAACACCGAGCTGATGAGTCGCGAGTTGCGAAGATCGAGGAGCGTGGTGGGCTCGTCGGCGACGAGTACGTTCGGCTCTGTCACCATGATGGCCGCGAGCGCGAGTAGCTGCTTCTGCCCGCCCGAAAGCTGGTGGGTGGGATGGTCGGCGTGCCCGGCGAGGCCGTAGCGTTCGAGCACCGAGGCCACCTTTGCGGCGCGCTCGGCTTTGCCCAATCCGCTACGGCGGAGCGAGAATTCGATGTCCTCGGCAACCGTCGGCATCACGATCTGGTGATTGGGATCGGTGAAGACGAATCCGACCTGCTTGCGTACGTCGCGGCCCTTCTTCGCCGTGTCCAAGCCGTTGACGTGGACGTGTCCTTCCGTCGGAACGACCAGTCCGTTGATCATGCGAGCGAGCGTCGACTTGCCGCTTCCGTTCGCACCCACGATTCCGATTCGCTGCTCGCTCAGTCGCAGATCTATCTGCTGCAGGACCGTTCGTTCACCGAAGCTGTGTCCGACGTTCTCGAAGACGATCTCACTCATCGGAGATTAATTCGCCACCACGGTCTTGTTCGACGAGATCACCGAGTCGCGCAGTAGTGCCGGGTATGCCCGGTGAACCTGGGACGCGACCAACGCGGTGACGACTGCTTTTGCGGCGTCGAGCGGGATGAAGGCGGCGTTGGCCGACCATGCGGCAACGAAGCTCATGTGTCCGCGGACCATCATTCCAACGATGCCGAACGCGTAGAGAACGACGACGCCGCCGAGAAGGTTGATGCCGATGCCCGCGATGATCCGGTACTTGGGCAGCATCTTGGCGGTCAGCCATCCGATGACAAACGCCGTCGGGATCCAACCGATGAGGAATCCGGCTGTCGGGCTCGATAGAGACACGAGTGCGGTGCGACCGCCGGCAAGGACCGGTAGACCGACCAATCCCAGAGCAATGACCGTCAGGACGGCGAGAACACCCTTGCGCGGTCCGAGTAGAGCGCCGGCCATCATGACGCCCATGGACTGAAGGGTGATCGGCACGCCGGAAATGCCGATGTTGATCGACCCGGGTAGGCCCAGCGCGATGATGAGTGCGGCGAAGACGGCTACATGCGCGAGATCGCGAGCGGGGAAACGGGTCGTAGACACTGCGGACGTGCTCCTTCGGCATACGGGATCGAACTTCGCGAGTTTACGCCAGGAGCAAGCTCCCATGGGTTGGACACCTGACCTGCGTGAGGGCCGGTCTCGGGGTGAACCCTGATCTTTACCTGAACTTGCCGCTGAGCTGCTGCTTTGTCACGCCAGACCTGTCAGGCTGGTTCTACGGACGACGCAGCACCTGTCCGATTCGACTGATTATTCAACGGCACGTTGGAGGTAAGCATGTTTTGGAAGATCGTTTTGGCCGTCGTACTGGTGTGGGTCGCACTCGCGGTGGTCGGTGCGCTGATCAAGGGGCTTTTCTGGGTTCTGGTGGTCGGCGCTGTCGGCTTCGGAATCTACTTCCTGGTGAAGGCGATGTCGGGAAGTGACGACAATTCGCCCGCTTCGCGGTTCTGACGGGCAAGATCTGCCCTATGGAAAACTTCCCCGAGGACTGGCAGCGCGCGATTGTCATCGTGGCGCATCCCGATGACATCGAATACGGCGCAGCCGCAGCAGTGGCGCAGTGGACCGATCGCGGCAAAGACGTGCGATATGTCCTGGCCACGCGCGGCGAGGCCGGAATCGCCGGTCTGTCGCCCGAGGAGTCCGGCCCGATCCGCGAGGAAGAAGAGCGTCGCTCGGCCGCGATCGTCGGTGTCGGTGAGGTGGAGTTCCTCGGCCTGCCCGACGGTCGTCTCGCGGAAGGCTTGGAGTTGCGCTCGACTCTCGCCGCAGCAATTCGCCGCCACCGTCCGGAATTGGTGGTGACGATGAACTTCTCCCACACCTGGGGCCCCGGCTATCTGAACAGCGCAGATCACCGTGCACTCGGGATCAGCGTTCTCGACGCAACTGCCGACGCAGCAAACGAATGGATCTTTCCCTCGTTGACGGCGCAGGGACTGGCGCCGTGGCCCGGTGTTCGGTGGGTTGCGGTCAATACGATGACTCCCACACACTGCGTCGACGTGACGTCGACGGTCGATCGCGCCGTGGATTCGCTCGCGGAACATGCGCGATATCTGGCGGCGCTGAGTTCCACGCCGATCCGGGAACAGGCGCGCGCACAGATCGACATGGTCAGCGGACCGAAGCCTGGTTTCGACGCCGAGCGAGCAGTTGGTTTCGAGTTGTACTATTTCTGATGATCTCTGAGCGAGAGAAATCGCAAGTCCCGACGGGATTACCGGTGACTTGTCCGGTATTGTGTTACACACGATGGTAATCCGTAACGCAGATGACTCATTTGCCCCTCGCAAGGCAGATGGTCAGCGCATCCCCAGCCGCGAGATCGACGACGTGATTCTCGACGCAGCAAGGTCGTGTGTCCTCGATTTCGGAATGCAGCGAACCACACTTGCCGAGATCTCGCGTCGCGCCGGCGTGAGCCGACCGACGGTCTACCGGCGATGGCCGGACACGCGAGCTGTCGTCGCGGACCTGCTCACCCGGGAGATCCGATCGGTGCTGCCCGAGGTGACCTTCAACGGGTCTGCCGGCACGTTGCTCGTGGAGGCGATCGGTGACGTCGTCGGCCAGATTCGCGACCATCCGCTCTTCGTGAAAATTCGGCAAGCTGATCAAGAATTGCTGACGACCTACATCGTGGACCGGCTCGGCGCGAGCCAGAAGTCGATTCTCGAGCTGATCACATCCGTTGTCGCGGCCGGCCAACAAGACGGTTCGATTCGCGAGGGAAGCGTCAACGAGATCGCGGCGATGGTTCTACTGATGGCTCAGTCCGTCGTCATTTCTGCGCCGACTCTCGAGCCGGAGCTTTCCTCCGATGCGTCGGTCGAGCAACTTCGATATGCGGTCGCTGCTTATCTGGCACCCGTCAAGAATTCGGGAGAATAGCTGTGAGCCCCCTAGATTCAGCAGGCAGCGATTCAGCGCTCAACGCACAACGGCGTACTCGTGAACTCGAGCAGTTGGCGAACGGCGATTCGGTCGACGTCCTGGTGATCGGCGGCGGAATCACCGGTGTCGGTGTCGCTCTCGACGCTGTGACTCGTGGGCTCAGTGTTGCGCTGGTCGAAAAGCACGACCTCGCGTTCGGCACCAGCCGCTGGAGTTCGAAACTCGCACACGGCGGCCTTCGGTACCTGGCTTCCGGCAATGTCGGTATAGCGCGTGAAAGTGCGGTCGAGCGCGGCATCCTCATGACGCGCACCGCGCCGCACCTCGTTCGCGCCATGCCTCAACTCGTACCGCTGTTGCCCGAAACGTCGTTCTTCGGGAAGGCCCTGGTGCGTACCGGTTTCCTGGCCGGTGACGCTCTGCGCATGTCGGCGCGAACCCCGGCTTCGGTGCTGCCCAGATCACGGACGGTCAGCGCTGCGCGGGCGCGCGAATTGGCTCCCGCGGTCAAGCAGGAGAACCTACGAGGCGCCTTGACCGCGTTCGACGGGCAGCTCATCGACGACGCCCGCCTCGTCGTCGGTATCGCCAGAACCGCAGCGTCGCACGGCGCGCGAATCCTGACCCGCGTCGGTGCATACGACGTATCCGGAACGTCGGCCACCTTGCGCGACGAGTTGACCGGATCCGAGTTCTTGATGCGTGCCCGCGTCGTGGTCAATGCGACCGGTGTCTGGGCTGATCAGGTCGACTCCAGCATCACCCTGCGCCCCAGCCGCGGGACGCACCTGGTGCTCGATGCAGCGCGATTGGGGAACCCCACGGCAGCGCTGACCGTGCCGATTCCCGGCGAGACCAACCGTTTCGTCTTCGCCCTGCCCGCCCAGCTCGGCCGGATCTACCTCGGGTTGACCGACGAAGCAGCGCCGGGACCGGTGCCAGACGTGCCGTCGGCGTCAGAGGACGAGATCGACTTCCTGCTCGACACCGTGAACACGGCGTTGGAAGTTCCGCTGACCCGTGGGGACGTCTTGGGGACCTTCGCGGGTCTGCGTCCGCTGCTGGACACCGGTGAAGGCTCGACGGCCGACCTCTCGCGCAATCACGCTGTAGTCCGTTCGGACTCGGGCTTGGTCACGGTGGTAGGCGGAAAACTCACGACGTACCGCAAGATGGCCGAAGACGCCGTCGACGCTGCGGTCGAGGTCGGGTCGCTGAGCGCCGGGGCATGTCGGACACGCGCGTTGCCGCTGGTAGGCGCTGCATCACCGGCGGAATTGAAGAAGATCAAGGCACCCGCGTCATTGGTGGCGCGATACGGCACCGAGGCCGAGGTCGTTGCCGCGGCGAGCGGCGATCGTCTCCGGTCGGTTGCGGACTTGGAGATCTGCGGTGCCGAGTTCGATTTCGCGGTGTCGCATGAAGGCGCCCTCGACGTCGACGACGTCCTCGATCGCAGGACGAGAATCGGATTGGTGGCTTCGGATCGCGAACGCGCACTGGGTGCGGCGGAACAAGCCTTTCACTCGGTGTGACACTCTGATCCGGTGCGTGTAGCCGTTGTTGCCGGGCCGGACCCGGGTCATGCTTTTCCCGCAATAGCGTTGTCGCTGGCGTTGATCCAGGCCGGCGACGAACCGATCCTGTACACGGGGACCCGGTGGGTCGAGGCAGCGCGAGCAGCCGGCGTGGAAGCCGAGCCGCTCAAGGGCTTGGCCCCGCGGCCGGGAGACGACGATCTTGATGCAGGCGCTCGGATTCATTCGCGCGCCGCCTATATTTCCACCGAACTGCTTCCCGACCTGAAGTCCGTCTCCCCGGATCTCGTCGTTTCCGACATCCTCACTGCCGGAGGCGGATTGGCCGCCGAAAGACTTGGCATCCCCTGGGTGGAACTCTCGCCTCACCCGCTGTACTCACCTTCACGGGGGTTGCCGCCGATCGGCAGTGGGCTCGCTCCCGGCGTCGGAATTCGTGGTCGACTCCGCGATACCCTGATGCGCGCAGCGACGGGACGTTCGATCAAGCAAGGGTTGGCCCAGCGATCCCAGGCCCGTGTCGGTGTCGGACTGCCCGCTCTGGATCCCGGTCCGCAAGCGCGGCTGATCGCAACACTTCCGGCACTCGAAGTGCCTCGCCCCGACTGGCCGGAGCGCGCTCACGTCGTCGGACCGCTTCTGTGGGAGCCGACCGAGGTGATTCTGGATCCACCGCCAGGTGACGAACCGCTGGTTATGGTGGCGCCCTCCACGGCGCACACCGGCGCAGTGGGAATGTTCGAGGGCACGGTCGAAGGACTCGGCGGAGCCGGTGTGCGGCTGATCGCGTCGATGCTCGACGGGGCTGAAGGTGAGCATCCTGATTGGGTTCGTGCAGGTCTCGGACGCCAGGACACGATGCTGCGTGACGCGTCGGTGTTGGTATGTGGCGGCGGGCACGGCATGTTGGCGAAGGCCCTGCTGGCCGGCGTGCCGACGGTCGTCGTTCCCGGGGGCGGGGACCAGTGGGAGTTGGCCAATCGCGCTGCGCGGGCAGGGACGTCGGTGATCGTGCGGCCCGCAGATGCTCAGTCGATTCGCGATGCCGTACTGCAGGTGCTCTCCGACAAACGATTCGCGGAAGCTGCGAGAGCGGCTGCCGCGACTGCGTCGCAGGTCACCGATCCGGTGGCGGTGTGCCGACAGGTGGTCAACGGTGGTGTGACGGCGTGAGCACGTTGCGCCTGAATGCAGGTGCACCGCTCTGTGGACTACGGTGGCGGCTGTGCGGTTGACCGAATTTCATGAAATGGTGCGCGAAGAGTTCGGGCAGGTACGAGGCGACTCGATGCTGATCGACCATGTACTCCAGAGTCTCGACGGAATGACTGCCGCGGAGGCCGTCGAAGCAGGCTGGGAGCCTCGCGAGGTGTGGCGTGCGCTCTGTGTGGAGTTCGACGTACCACCCGCCCGCCGCTGATTCTTCGGCGTGTCGAACGTCTCCCATCTTCTGTTCGAACACGTGTTCGTCTATGCTGAAGCTGTTCGGTGGTGACGCTCCTTTGGTAACTGCGAACTTTCGATGTTCTACAAACGCGGTGACCTACAAACGCGGTGATCGACAAGCGCTAAAGCAAGATCGAAAAGTCTGTCGGTGGCCGGATCTACTCTGATCGCAACACACCAACAGGGTCGGCTCAGGCAGGCGCTGAAGAGACGGAGTCTGCTCAGGCAGGCACTGAAGACTGAAACAAGGATGGGGATCACGATGGCACCACAGGCACCTGATCGGGACAAGGCACTCGACCTCGCGTTGGCGCAGATCGACAAGAACTTCGGCAAGGGTTCGGTGATGCGCCTGGGTGAGGGTGTCCGCCAGCCCATCGCCGTCATTCCCACCGGTTCCATCGCGCTCGACGTCGCGCTGGGTATCGGCGGACTGCCGCGTGGCCGCGTCATCGAGATCTACGGCCCGGAGTCCTCGGGTAAGACCACCGTGGCACTGCACGCAGTTGCCAATGCTCAGGCCAACGGCGGCATCGCGGCGTTCATCGACGCGGAGCACGCACTCGATCCCGACTATGCAGCCAAGCTGGGCGTCGATACCGATGCACTCCTGGTCTCACAGCCGGACACGGGTGAGCAGGCCCTCGAAATCACCGACATGCTGATCCGTTCAGGCGCCCTCGACATCGTCGTGATCGACTCCGTGGCCGCTCTTGTTCCTCGCGCCGAGATCGAAGGCGAGATGGGTGACAGCCACGTCGGTTTGCAGGCTCGACTGATGAGCCAGGCGCTGCGCAAGATCACCGGTGCCATGAACAACTCGGGCACCACCGTCATCTTCATCAACCAGCTTCGCGAGAAGATCGGCGTGATGTTCGGTTCTCCCGAAACCACCACCGGTGGTAAGGCACTGAAGTTCTACGCTTCGGTCCGCCTCGACATCCGTCGTATCGAAACTCTCAAGGACGGTACCGACGCAGTGGGTAACCGCACTCGCGTCAAGGTCGTCAAGAACAAGGTCGCGCCGCCGTTCAAGCAGGCCGAGTTCGACATTCTCTACGGCCAGGGCATCAGCAAGGAAGGCTCGCTCATCGACATGGGTGTCGAGCACGGGTTCATCCGCAAGTCCGGCTCCTGGTACACCTACGAAGGTGACCAGTTGGGTCAGGGCAAGGAAAATGCTCGTAAGTTCTTGCTGGAGAACACCGATATCCGCGACGAGATCGAGAAGAAGATCAAGGAAAAGCTCGGTATCGGTGCTGACGTCACTGCAACCGACGAAGCTCCCGCCGACTTCTGAGTTCAGTCATGAGCTTCGACGACGGTGACAACGGCGAGAATGCTCGTGAAGAGTACGGCGCTCCTCGGCGTCGATCCCGTCAACGATCCGAGAAGCCGTCGCAACGCGCAGAAGGTGGGACGGAGGCGCAGGCCAAAGATGCTTGCCTACGCCTCCTGACCGACCGGGCGCGCAGTCGTTCCGAGCTGGAAACAAAGCTGAGCGGGCGCGGCTTCGAGCCCGAGATCATTGCCAAGGTCCTCGATCGACTCCAAGAAATCGGGTTGATCGACGACGCGGACTTCGCGAACCAATGGGTTCATTCGCGGCACACGTACTCGGGCAAGGGAAAGCGTGCGCTTGCAGTCGAGTTGCGGCTCAAAGGAATCGACCAGGACACCGCTTCCGAAGCGTTGTCACAGATCGATCCGGAAGACGAGCGCGAGCGAGCAGCGGAGCTGGTTCGGCGGAAGCTGAAGAACAAGCCCGTCGATGATCGCGACAAGGTCACGCGTCGACTGGTCTCGATGCTGGCACGCAAAGGATATTCAGCTGGGATGTCCTACGAGGTGGTCAAAGCCGAGATGGCGGCGGTCACCGACTCGTAGCGAAGTGCAGCATTCAGAACAAAAGGGCGGGGGTACCACCGAAATTCGGTGGTACCCCCGCCCTGTTGTGTATTCGCGCTAACGCGGCTGGATTCGACTCACGGCTCCATCTGATTCACGGCTTGGTCAAGTCCATGCCCGGAACCGAAACGGCGGGGTCGGCGGACGGCGCCGCGATGGGGCCCTTGCCCTTTCGCTTTCCCGAACGCAGGCGCTTCTCCACCTTGGTTGCCAGGAAGGTCAGAGCCGAGTTGAGAGCGATCATGATCGCTGCGACCACGATGAGCGCCGGCAAGAAGTTTCCGTAGAAGGTGCCGAGCTGTTGGGCCTGACGCACCAACTCGACATACCCGATCAGGTAACCGAGGGCGGAGTCCTTCAGCGCCACGACCATCTGCGAGATCAGGGCCGGGAGCATGGCGGTAACCGCTTGGGGGAGCAGGATTGTCACCATGATCTGCGTCTTGCGCATGCCAAGTGCCTTGGCGGCCTCACTTTGCCCACGGGGGAGTGAGTTGATTCCGGCGCGGACGATCTCGGCGATCACGGAACCGTTGTACAGGGTCAAGCCCACCACGACTGCGGCGAGTGCGAGGTACTTCGACTTGAAGACTTCGTATTCGGCAAACACCTGATACGAGAAGATCATCAGAATCAGCACCGGTACCGCGCGGAACAATTCGACGATGACGCCGCAGATCTTCCGAATGATGTTGTGCTCGGAGAGTCGACCGATACCCAGGGCAGAACCGAGGATGAGCGCGAAGACGATGGACATCGCAGCCGCGATCAACGTCCCTCGGATACCGGGTATCAGATACGTTGTCCACGAGGTGGATTCGAGGAACGGATCCCACTTCGCTGCTGTCAGCTGGCCCTTTTCGTCGAGCGCGCGGTAGACGACGTACCCGATTGCCACCATGAGTGCGGCGACGACAAGGGACGCGAATCGGTAGAGATTTCGCGCTCTCGGACCGGGCGCGTCGTAGAGAACTGTTGCGCGGTTGCTCATCGTGAAACCTCGAATCGCTTGCTCAGCTTGCCGAAGATCAAGCCCATGGGAAGTGTCAGGATCACGAAACCGACAGCGAAGATTCCACCGACGACGAAGATCGCGGCTTCGTTCTCGATCATCTTCTTCATCAGCGCTGACGCTTCGGAAACGCCGATCACCGCGGCGATGGTCGAGTTCTTGGTCAGTGCGATCAGCACGCTACCCAGCGGTGCTGTGACCGCGCGAAAAGCCTGAGGCAAGACGATCAGCCGAAGATTTTGTGCAAACGACAGACCGAGTGATCGGCCCGCTTCGGCCTGGCCGACCGGAACGGTATTGATTCCCGATCGAAGTGACTCACACACGAACGCGGCGGTGTAGACACTGAGGCCGAGTACGGCGAGTCGGAAGTTGTTGTCTGTCAAGAACGTCGGTGAGTCCGACTTGGCGAGGTTGACTCCGAGCGTCTGCGAAAGACCGAACAGGCAGAACAGCAGAATCAGTGTCAGGGGGGTGTTTCGGAACACGGTCACGTACGCGGTACCCAGGAATCGGGCGACCGGGACCGGTGACACGCGCATTGCCGCAATCAGGACACCGATGATGACGGCGCCGATCGCGGAGAAGAACGTCAGCTGGATCGTGGTCCAGAAGGCTTCCAGAATCTGGTCGCCGTACTTGCTCAGAAGGTTCACTTGCCGTCTCCCCAGATCACGGGATCTCCGTTGGTGGCGTCACGCGCTGCGGCTCCCGAAGTGGGGAGCCGCAGCGAGATTGACGGTGAAAAAAGCAGGTCAGTAACGATCAACGGTGGGCGGTGCCGGGATGGGGTAGCCCGAAGCGCCAACGGTGTTGTTGAAGGCTTCTTCCCATGCGCCGGTGGAGATCATCTTCTCGATGGCGTCGTTGATCTTGCCGCGACCCTCGGAATCGTCCTTGGCCAGGCCGACGCCGTACTTTTCGGTCGTGAACGGTTCTCCGACTACCTTCAGCTCGCCCGGGTACTGGGCAGCGTAGCCGGCGAGGATGATGTCGTCGGTGGTGACAGCGTCGACAGCGCCGTTACGCAGAGCCTCGACACAAGCGGAGTACGTGTCGAGCGGCTGGAGCTGGACATCCTTGGCGTAGTTGTCCTGGATGTTCTGCGCCGGAGTCGAACCCGACACCGAGCAGAGCTTCTTGCCGCCGGTCAGGGAATCGGGGCCGGTGATGTCGGTGTTGTCGGAGCGAACGAGCAGCGACTGGCCTGCGATGAAGTACGGGCCGCCGAAGCTGACCTTTTCCTTGCGCGTGTCGGTGATCGAGTATGTCGCGACGATGTAGTCGACCTCGCCGTTCTGGATCAGGGTCTCGCGCTGGGCTGACGGAGATTCCTTGAAGGTGATGCCTTCGGGCTTTACGCCCAGTTCGTTTGCGATGTAACGGGCTACCTCGACGTCGAAGCCGGAGAAGGTGCCGTCAGGGTTGCGCTGACCGAGGCCGGGCTGATCGAACTTGATGCCGACGGTGAGAGTGCCGTCGGAAGCGCTCTCGGTGATCGACTTGTTCTCCTCGCCGCCGCCACAGGCCGTGGCAGCGAACGCGATGGCCATGATTCCGATTCCGAAACGGACGGAACGATTGATCTTCATGAAGATCCTCTCAGTTGTCGACACACGAACAGTGCAGTCGAGATGAACGGTGCAGCCGAGGTGAACGGTGCAGTCGAGCAAGTTGTCTTGTGGACGAGGACAGGACTGTCGGAGGGGAGACTGTAATCAGTGCGTGAGGATCTTGCCGAGGAAGTCCTTGGCCCGATCCGACTTGGGATGGGTGAAGAACTCTTCGGGCGTGGTGTCTTCGACGACCTGGCCGTCAGCCATGAACAGCACACGATCGCCGGCTTTGCGGGCGAATCCCATCTCGTGCGTGACCACGAGCATGGTCATGCCTTCCTTGGCGAGGGAAGTCATGACGTCGAGGACCTCGTTGACCATCTCGGGATCGAGAGCGGAGGTGGGCTCGTCGAACAACATCACCTTCGGCTGCATCGCAAGAGCGCGAGCAATCGCGACACGCTGTTGCTGACCGCCGGAAAGCTGCGCCGGGTACTTGTCGGCCTGATTGGCGATACCGACGCGCTCGAGCAATGCCTGCGCCGTCTTCTTGGCTTCGTCCTTCTTCGCCTTGCGGACCTTCATCGGTGCGAGCATGACGTTCTCGAGGATCGTCTTGTGTGCGAACAGGTTGAAGGACTGAAAGACCATCCCGACGTCGGCACGAAGTGCGGCAAGTGCTTTGCCCTCCTCGGGGAGCGTCTTGCCGTCGACGGCGATGGTGCCCGAGTCGATGGGTTCCAGGCGATTGATGGTGCGGCACAGAGTCGACTTACCGGAGCCCGACGGACCAAGGACGATCACCACTTGGCCCTTGGGTACTTCGAGATTGACCTCTTGCAGGACGTGAAGTTCCCCGAAGTGTTTGTTCACCGAGGTCATCGAAATCATGGATGTGGAATCGCCGGAGGTGGTCGGCGTCGTCGCATCGTCGGCTTGGGTCATAAACGAGAACCTTAGGCGTAGTTTGCGTCGACGCCCGTGATTTCGCCATGGTTCTTGCCATATGTAATGGAAATTTTACTGTGACGACGTTTATGTCGCGTTTCGGCTGTTTATCAGGGCGTTATTACACGTCGTAGTGGACGTGAGCTAGGCTGAAGCGTGTCACTGATCGACGAAATGTCCCCTGCACTTCCGGAGCCGACTGCAGTTCCGGAGCCGACTGCGAAGTCTGTTCGCACCTACGAGGTGCGGACGTACGGCTGTCAGATGAACGTCCACGATTCCGAGCGACTGTCCGGTCTGCTCGAGGACGCCGGGTATTCGAAGGCGGAGACCGGAACCGATCCTGATCTTGTCGTCTTCAACACGTGTGCGGTCCGCGAGAACGCGGACAACAAGTTGTACGGCAACCTCAGCCAGCTCGCCCCGAACAAGGAGGCGAACCCCGACATGCAGATCGCGGTCGGTGGGTGCCTGGCGCAGAAGGATCGTGACACCGTCGTCAAGAAGGCGCCGTTCGTCGATGTCGTCTTCGGCACTCACAACATCGGCTCGCTGCCCGCGCTGCTCGACCGCGCGCGCCACAATCAGCGCGCCGAAGTCGAAATCCTCGACGCGCTGGAGGCGTTTCCGTCGACACTGCCAGCCAAGCGCGAATCCGCCTACGCGGGTTGGGTTTCCATCTCGGTGGGCTGTAACAACACGTGCACGTTCTGCATCGTTCCGGCCTTGCGTGGCAAGGAAGTGGATCGACGTCCCGGCGACATTCTGGCCGAGGTGCAGGCGCTCGTCGACGAGGGTGTCTCGGAAGTGACCCTGCTCGGACAGAACGTCAACGCCTACGGCGTGTCGTTCGCCGATCCGGAACAACCGCGCGATCGCGGAGCCTTCGCTTCCCTCTTGAAGGCATGTGGACACATCGACGGCCTCGAACGGGTCAGGTTCACATCGCCGCACCCGGCAGAGTTCACCGACGACGTCATCGAAGCGATGGCAACCACTCCCAACGTCTGCCCGCAGCTGCACATGCCGTTGCAGTCCGGTTCGGACAAGGTTCTCAAGGCGATGAAGCGCTCGTACCGCAAGTCGAAGTACCTCGGGATCATCGAGAAGGTGCGCGCCGCAATGCCGCACGCCGCCATCACCACGGACATCATCGTCGGGTTCCCGGGGGAGACGGAGGAGGATTTCGAGGAGACGCTGGACGTCGTGCGTAAGGCGCGATTCTCCAACGCCTACACCTTCCAGTACTCCAAGCGCCCGGGCACGCCGGCGGCGGAGATGGCCGATCAGCTTCCCAAAGAGGTTGTCCAGGAACGCTACATGCGATTGCTCGCCGTTCAGGAAGAAGTGAACATCGAGGAGAATCGCAAGCTCGTCGGCACCGAGGTCGAACTCTTGGTGGCAGCGGGGGAGGGTCGGAAGAACGCGGCGACTCAACGTCTCAGTGGTCGCGCGCGAGACGGTCGCCTGGTGCATTTCCGCCCCGAGGGAAACCTCGACGGCACAATCCGACCCGGTGACGTGGTGACGGTCGTCGTCACCCACGGAGCCCCTCATCACCTCGTGGCAGATGACGGAGTGCTCACGCACCGTCGGACCCGCGCCGGTGATTCCTTCGAAAAGGGCATCACACCCAAGACCCCGCCCATCGGTGTAGGTCTCGGACTACCGAAGATCGGTGCCCCGGCCCCACAACCCGTCCAGATGGGATGCAACGCATGACCTCGCAACACGAGAACACGACACCACAGCCGGGCGACGACGCCTTCGAGGGCTACCGCAAGGATCTCGACGACGCGGAACGCAAGGTCGCGGGAGAAATCGATCCGGGTGTGCGCGCCATGGTTGTCGCGGTTGCGGTGCTCGTGCTGGTCGGCACCCTTGCCCTGCCCCATGCGGGAGTTGCGAACGGCTGGGATGTGCTCGCGTACAACCAGGACGCGGAAACCGAACGGATTGCACTGTTCTCACGCTTGTTCGTGTGGTTCGTCGTCATCTTCGGCATCGGATTCTCGATGCTCGCGCTGGTCACGCGGCGTTGGAGTCTGGCCTGGGTCGCACTCGCCGGCAGTGCCGTGGCGAGTGCTCTCGGCATGATGGCCGTCTGGTCGCGTCAGACCATTCCCGCCGGTTTCAATGTGGCAGGACCGTCGATCGGGCTGATCATCGGATGGTTTGCCGTCGTGTTCTTGACGTTCCATTGGCTCAAGGTGGTCTGGACACGAACCAACATTCAGCTCGCCGCCGAGGAGCAACGCCGGATCGCTGCGGCCGAAGCCGAGAAGCATCAGGAATGGAACGTCGGCTGACACAGCAGGCCGTCCATCCAAAGCACAAGACAACGCCGGCTGACTCCTTTCGGAGTCAGCCGGCGTTTTTGTTGTCTTTACAGCTCGTCGTCGATTACTCGTTGACGGCGCTTTCGGCAGCTTCGGCCCACTCACGCCACTGCTTGGCCTGAGCGAGAGCCTTCTCGGCGTCCTTCGTCTTGCCGGCAGCCTGAGCCTTGGCGGCCTGCTCCTCGAACTGGCTCACCCGCTCCTTGAACTGCGCGACCCGGGCAAGTGCTTCCGGATCGGTGCGACGCCACTCGGCGTCGACCGCGTCGCGCACCTTGGTTTCGATGGCCCGGAGCTTCGCTTCGAGTTCCTGCATTCGGTCGCGCGGCACCTTGCCGATCGCGTCCCACTTCTCCTGCAGGTCGCGAAGCGCTGCGCGGGCGTTCTCGAGTCCGTGCGCCGGATCGATGTTCGCATTGGCAGCGAGCAGCTCTTCCTTCGCGACTGCGTTCTGCTCGAATTCGGCGTCGCGCTCGGATGCAGCAGCGTTGCGCGCGGCGAAGAACACGTCCTGAGCGCCCTTGAAGCGCTTCCACAGGTTGTCGTCGGCCTCGCGCGGTGCGCGGCCGGCAGCCTTCCACTCGCTGAGCAGATCGCGGAATTCCCCGGCGGTCTGTCCCCATTCAGTGGAGGTCGACAGCTTCTCGGCGCGCTCGACCAGTTCTTCCTTCGTCGAACGGGCGCTCGCACGATCCCGGTCGAGTTCGGCGAAGTGCGCTCCACGTCGTCGGTTGAAGGACTCGCGAGCCTTGGAGTACCGCTTCCACAGCGCGTCGTCGACCTTGCGGTCGATTCCGCGAATCGTCTTCCACTCGTCGAGAATCTCGCGCAGTCGATCACCCGCGGTCTTCCACTGGGTCGACTCCGAGCCGATCTGCTCGGCCTCGACTGCGAGGGCCTCCTTGCGGGCGGTGCTTGCCGCGCGAGACTGTTCCTTCTCTTCCTTCGCGTGCGCTGCGGCCTCGTCGGAACCGGCAACGATCACGTCGAGTCGGCGAGCCAAAGCGTCGAGGTCACCGATTACTGCAGCGGTCGAGAGGGATTCGGACAGAGCGATGGCGGCAGCCTTGGTCTTCTTGGCGTCTCCGGCGCCCGACGTCAGTCGCGCCTCGAGTAGCGAGACCTCGGTCGCGAGGTCGTCGTAGCGACGACCGAAATGGGCGAGGCCCTCGGTGGCGTCGCCGGCCTGCCACGAACCGATCTGACGTTCACCGTCAGCGGTCTTCACCCAGGCGGTTCCGTCTTCCTCGACGCGTCCGAACTTGCTCGGGTCGCTGGCCGGTGCGGCGGTGACGGCATGCGAGGCTGCTGGTCCGGGGCGAGGTGCTCCGGGGCGGGGCGCACCGGGGCGTGGTCCACCAGGTTTGGGAGCGCCGGGTTTGGGTGTTGCCGGGCTCGGGCTGGCCGAACTGCTGTCGGCGCCGGTGGTGGGTTCACTGTTCTCGGTCATCGGTCCTCGTCTCTGCCGCGCGTCACGGCTGCCTGATCGCATTCCTGGTTCCATTGAACCCGGTACTCACGTTCTCCGACTATTGAATCAGGTAAGAGGGTGTGAGGTCGCCACCTCGGGGTCGACTAGCGTGGCAACTGTGTTGACTTCCGCTGTTCTCGTCCCCTCGGCGCCGTTACTCGTGCCGGAATTGTCCGGTGATTCGGCCGAGTCCGCTCAGGTGCGCGCTACAGCGATAGCCGCCGTGCGCCGGCTCTCTCACGAGGCGGTTCACTGGGTGGGCGTCGGTGTCGACTCCGAGAATGCAGAACCCGAGAAAGCAGCAGGCGAACTCTGGCGATCGGGCGTCGGACGTGGGCAGATCGGTACGTTCGCTGGATTCGGCGCCGATGTCCGGACGTCACTGGACGCGGATGCGGCAGGCGAACCGGTGCCATCTCTCGAACTGTGCGCCCTTGTTGCCGGCTGGTTGCGTGGCCGAACAGACGTGGAGATAACCGTCGACATGCACGTCGTCAGTGCAAAGGCGTCGGCGAATGAATGTCGTGAATTCGGGCAGCAGCTGCGCAAGCAACTCGACAGCGACAACCGACCGCAAGGGCTTCTGATCGTTGCTGACGGTGCGTCCACGCTGACGGCAAAGGCGCCAGGAAGCTTCGACGAGCGCGCCGCGGGTGTGCAGTCGGCCATCGACGACGCCCTGACGGCCGGGGACCCGGAGGCGCTGCTTGCTCTCGATCCGCGGCTCTGCCGCAGTGTCGGAGCCCAGGGGCGCGCGGCGTGGCAGGTCCTGGCCGGTGTCTTTACGGGCTCGTCTCGGTCGGCCCATCCTCGCGCGACGGTCGACTACAGCGATGCGCCGTTCGGCGTCGGTTACCACGTCGGGACGTGGCGGCCGTGAACGTCCCTGAAGAACTTCGCCCGATCGCAGTTGTCGGTCCGACAGCGTCGGGAAAGTCCGATCTCGCGTTGGCACTGGCCGAGGAATTCGGCGGTGAAATCATCAACATCGACGCGATGCAGCTCTATCGCGGCATGGATATCGGGACCGCCAAACTGACACCGGCCGAGCGCCGTGGGATTCCGCATCACCTGCTCGACGTTCTCGACGTGAAGGAGACCGCCACCGTCGCGCGTTATCAAAGCGACGCGATCGCGATCGCCGAGGATCTGATCGCGGCGGGCAAGGTTCCGGTGATCGTCGGCGGATCCATGATGTACGTCCAGTCTTTGCTCGACGAATGGTCCTTTCCGGCAACCGATCCCGAGGTTCGTGCGAAGTGGGAGGCGGTGCTCGCCGAAGGAGGGGTCGGTGCGGTGCATACGGCGCTTGTTGCTGCTGATCCGGTAGCAGCGGCGTCGATACTGCCGACGGACGGTCGGCGGATGGTTCGGGCGCTCGAGGTCGTCGAGCTGACAGGTCTGCCGTTCGCGGCCTCGGCGCCGCAGATCGGTGATCCTCGATGGGGAACCCGCATTCTCGGCGTGGATCGGGATACGGAAGAACTCGACGCCCGGATTCGGTTGCGAACAGAGCTGATGTTTTCAGACGGACTTGTCGACGAAGTTGCCGTGCTCGTCGAGCAAGGATTGCGTGATGGCGTCACCGCGCCGCGAGCCATCGGCTACGCACAGGTGCTCGCACATTTCGACGGTGAATACGATCTGGCCGAAGCACTCGAACGGACGTTCATCGGGACACGGCGCTATGTTCGCCGACAACGATCATGGTTCCGTCGTGACGCACGCGTGCACTGGCTCGACGGTGCCGATCCGGAGCTGCCCAACTCCGCTTTCGCGGCGCTCGCAGATCGCGGTCTGTAACACGATCGAGCGGATCAGCTATCTTACAGTTAGCTATTTCGCGATCGATCGGTTTCGCGATCGACGGACTGGAGGACAACGAGCATGGCGCAGACCGCGGCGCACGCGCATCCGAAACGTCGACGCGCGGGTCGGCTACCGCTGGTTCTTCTGCTCGTCACATTTCTCACGGTCGGCGGGGTACTGATCTACTTTGCGGTGAGTGCGGCCGGGAAGCCCATCAGCGCACCTGTTCCCGAAGCGCCCTTCGATGTGGGAGCCCCAACCGATCCAGGGGCGAGTTGGGCGCCTGCGCCGACGGATCTGCCGCCGAACACGCTCGCGATTCCCGATCTGGATGTGCGAGCCGATATCGTGACCAGTGGGTTCGGCGCCAACCGCGGAATGATCCTTCCGCATCCTGACAAGGTTTCGCATTTCACCAACGGCGTGCAGTTCGGATCTTCGGAGGGTACCAATCTTGTTGCCGGCCACGTCGACGACGGTGACCGCACGCACGGCGCCTTGTGGGCGCTGCACCAGATGAAGCCTGGAACACCGATCTATGTCAGTGACGACACCGGAACGATGTTCACCTATCACGCAGCGAGTCTGAAGTTGTACGAAAAGGTGGCTTTGCCTGCGGAGTTCTTCTCCGAATCCGGTGCGCCCAGGCTTGTCCTGGTGACCTGCGGGGGCGCGACGGTGCCGGATCCCTCGTTGCCGTCCGGCTTCACTTACGAACAGAACGTGGTGGTCACCGCGTCACCTGCGTAAATCGCTCGGTAGGTCCGGATAGGATGGCGACCATGGATTTCAGTAAGGGCCACGGCACGCAGAACGACTTCGTTGTTCTCCCTGACCTCGACGTTCGGATCGATCTCGAGTCGGCGCGAGTTTCAGCGTTGTGTGATCGTCAGCGTGGCCTCGGCGCCGACGGCATCCTTCGTGTCGCCCGGGCAGGCGCACTTGCGGACGCGGGCGTGCTCGGTGCGCTGCCCGACGGCGTCGCTGCCGAAGACTGGTTCATGGACTACCGCAACAGCGACGGCTCCATCGCCGAGATGTGCGGAAACGGCGTTCGCCTATTCGCCCACTATCTCAAGGCCTCGGGCTTGGAGAGCAAGGACGAGTTCGTGGTCGGCAGCCGCGCCGGAGCGCGTCCGGTCGTGGTGCACGGCTACGACGCCACGCATGGTGACGTGACCGTGGCGATGGGCCCGATCAAGGACCTCGGCACCAGCTCGGCAACAATCGACGGCCGCGTCTTCGCCGGCGTCGGGATCGACGTCGGTAATCCGCATTTGGCGTGTGTCGACGAGCACGTGACGGCAGAAGTTTTGAGTGCGCTCGATTTGAGTGTTTCTCCGGGCTTCGATCCCGGGTTCTTCCCGCACGGGGTCAACATCGAGATCGTGACGCCGATCCACGACGGTGGGGTCCACATGCGCGTACACGAGCGTGGTGTGGGCGAGACTCGTTCCTGCGGAACCGGAACGGTCGCAGCGGCGGCCGCGGCGCTGAGGTACGACGGCCGCGATGAAGGCTCGGTACTGGTGCGCGTGCTCGGTGGCGAGGTGCAGGTCACCGTCGAAGGCGGCAAAGGGTCGTTGCGGGGGCCCTCGGTTCTGGTGGCGAACGGGACGATCAGCGATGCCTGGTGGCAATCGCTTGTGTGATATCGCCCGCGGGAAATACGCCTGCAGGAAATACGGATGCACCGTGGCCAGGTTTCGTGGGACCATGGATCTTGTATGACGAACACACATGAAAACGAAGAGTCCACCGCTCACGAGCAGTCCGAGTACGCGCAAGCCGAATACACGGCAGCGTCCGCATCGGGCAACCCGTCGACCGGTGAGATGCAACTCGCAGATCGCGGCGCCCTGCGCCGCGTGGCCGGTCTGTCGACCGAGCTCGAGGACGTCACCGAAGTCGAGTACCGCCAGCTTCGACTCGAAAGAGTTGTCCTGGTCGGCGTCTGGACGCAGGGAACTGCCGAGCAGGCCGAGGCGAGCATGACCGAGTTGGCCGCACTTGCCGAGACGGCCGGCTCCGAGGTCCTCGAAGGACTGGTTCAGCGTCGCGACAAACCTGACGCTGCCACCTACATCGGTTCCGGCAAGGCGCAGGAACTGCGCGAAGTTGTGCTGGCGACCGGTGCCGACACCGTCGTCTGCGACGGTGAGCTGACGCCGGCGCAGCTCACTGCGCTGGAGAAGATCGTCAAGGTCAAGGTCATCGACCGGACAGCTCTGATTCTCGACATCTTTGCTCAGCACGCCACTTCGCGTGAGGGTAAGGCGCAGGTCGCTTTTGCTCAGATGGAGTACATGCTCCCGCGTCTGCGTGGTTGGGGCGAGTCGATGTCGCGCCAGGCCGGTGGCCGTGCCGGCAGTAACGGCGGTGTGGGTCTGCGTGGTCCCGGTGAAACGAAAATCGAGACGGACCGCCGTCGTATTCGTGAGCGCATGGCAAAACTACGCCGCGAGATCAAGGGCATGAAGGCCGCTCGCGACACCAAGCGCACACGTCGACTGCAGAGCGACATCCCGTCGATCGCCATCGTCGGATACACCAACGCGGGCAAATCGAGTCTGCTCAATTCGCTCACCGGATCGGGTGTGCTCGTGGAGAACGCGTTGTTCGCCACCTTGGACCCGACCACTCGCCGCGCAGCACTCGACGACGGCCGCGAGTACGTACTCACCGACACGGTCGGCTTCGTGCGACACCTGCCGACTCAGTTGGTCGAGGCATTCCGCTCGACTCTCGAGGAAGTAACCGACGCGGATCTGCTGCTGCACGTCGTCGACGGTTCGGATCCGTTGCCGACAGAACAGATCAAGGCTGTGCGGGAAGTCGTCACCGATGTTCTGCGCGAGACGGATTCGAAGGCTCCGCCGGAGTTGATCGTGGTCAACAAGATCGACGCGGCAGATCCGGTTACGTTGACGCAACTGCGTGGTCTGTTGCCTGGTGCCGTGTTCGTCTCGGCGCGTACGGGTGAGGGAATCGCCGAACTACGAGCACATCTCAGCGAGGTGCTGGTTCGGCCGGAGGTCGAGGTCGACGTGCTGGTGCCGTACACGCGCGGTGACTTGATGGCTCGAATCCACTCGGACGGAACAATTTTGGAATCGACTCACGAAGAGGCCGGCACGCGGGTGCACGCACGCGTGCCACAGATGTTGGCCTCGGCATTGGTCGAGTACGCACCTAGTGCGTAGTTTCGGGGCCGTGGTCGCGGTGATTGCTGCGACTACGGCAACCGCACTGCTTCCCGGAGCGCTCGCACAGGCGTCGTCGTTCGAACCGAGCGAGTTCGCCCCACTCTGTACGCCTACCGATCCTGCGCTCCAGGAGTTGTCGGGGATGGTCGTCGTCGACGATCGGATCTACGCGATGGGCGACGGCGGCAGTGACGACTTCGTATTCGAAATGGACCTGAACTGTGTTGTCCAGAAACAGATTCCGGTCCCGATAGATCCTTACGACGTCGAAGATCTTGCGGTGAGTGGGCGAACGCTCGTTCTGTCGGACACCGGTGACAACCTCCGGACCCGCGAAACAGTGGCGTTCATCACGATGGACCTCGATTCCGGTGACGGTACGTTGCACCGCCTCACGTACCCGGACGGTGCGCACGACACCGAGTCGATACTGCTAGACCCCGACGGCCACGTTTTTGTCGTGACCAAGGAATTGTTCGGCGAAAGCAGTGTCTACACACCGATCGGGGATCAGAAACTGAGTGACTTGGCGCAGCCCGGCCCGACGCCGCTCGAGCGCGTCGGAGCCGTGTCCCTCGGACCGGAGAAGCCCGTGTCGGTGATGTTCACCGGGGGAGCGGTGTCGTCGGACGGTTCGGCGATCGCACTTCGGAGTTACTCCGACCTGTACCTGTACGAAGTCGTGGACGGCGGAATCGGCGCGACGCTCACCGGTACCGAACCGCTGCGGATCCCGCTCCCGAAGGAGCCTCAGGGTGAGGCGGTGGCATTCAACGATGCGGGCGATGTTCTGATCGGTTCTGAATCTGCCGGCGGAGCGTTGCCGCCGGTGTACGTGATGCGAGCGCTCGTGGACGCGACAGAAGCGACGGCTGACTCGTCTGACGGTTCGGTCGGTGTCGGGGTCGATCCGTGGACATTCGTGTGGGCCGGGTTGGTCGCGGCAGGATGTGCGATCGGGGGCGCGGCGTTCGTGAGATTTCGACGACGCCGCTGATTCCCAAATAATTCCACGAATTCGCAGACCGACGGTAGATGTGGATACTGGAACGAATGCACGGGCATCAACTCCTGACGCGGCTCTCGCGTATGTCACTCGAGCACGGACACATCACCGCAGCGCTGCTCGTGGGTTCCGTCATCGTCGGCGTCGGCACGTTGCTTCTGCTTCGGTGGTTGCCGCGTCGGGCCGCGTTGGTCGCGCTAGGTCTGTCAGTGCTCGGATCAGCCACCGGTGCGACGTTCGTGTGGCTCAGCTTTCGGCCGCTGCCCGCGCAGCTACCGGCGTCGAATTTTGTCTGGATAGCGCTGGCGATGTTCGGAGTCATCGGCGCCGCACTCGTTCTCCTTCGGCGCCCAGGGCTTGCGCGTGGCCTTTCGGTGACGGCATTCGCCGGGCTGGCCGCGATCGTCGCAGTGGGTCAGGTCAACGCGCAGACCGGCACCTATCCCACGCTCGGCTCACTGGTCGGGCACTGGCCGGTCGGGTCGGTCGAGAACGTTGCCTTCGATTCGCTCCCCGGGGCCGAACCTTGGGTACAACGGGGACTGCCCACCGAAACTCATTGGCAGGTTCCGGTGCGGATGCCGAGCAACGGTGTCGTGACGGAAGCGGCGATTCCAGGAAACGTTTCGGGATTCGACGCGAGGCCTGCGACGCTGTATCTCCCGCCGGCCTATCTTGCCGATCCGCGTGCCGAGTTGCCCGTACTGGTGTTGGTGGCGGGTGAGCCCGGCAGCCCCAGCGACTGGCTGGACAGTGGCCGGCTCGCGACCACCGTCGACGCCTATGCGTCGAGGCATTCCGGGCTTGCTCCCGTCGTGGTGGTGCCCGACGCGTTGGGGGACTACGACGCCAACCCCGGCTGCATGGATTCTGCCCTCGGCAACGTCGCGACGTATCTGGACCAGGACGTCCCGAACTGGATCGAATCGAACCTTCAAGTGAATCCGGACGCTGCGCAATGGGCTATCGGTGGGTTCTCCTACGGCGGGACATGCGCGATCGAGATGGCCGTGAACTTCCCGGACCGATACCCGTCGTTCCTGGACTTCTCCGGCCAGGACGAACCGTCGACCGGTGATCACGAGGACACCGTGGCGGCCATGTTCGACGGTGACGAAAGCGCGTTCGACGCGGTCAACGCCCGAGACCTGATGGCGCAGAATCGGTATCCGCAGTTGTCGGGTGTATTTGTCGCGGGTGAGGACGACGACATCTACCGCCCTCAGCAGGAGATCATGTTCGAGGCTGCACGCGCCGCCGACATGAACGTGGACTACTACACCCTTCCCGGCGGGCACTCGGGTGATGTGTGGGGCACTGCTCTGGAACTCGAAATGGACTGGCTGGGCCGGACACTCGCACTGACTCCGTGAGAGTGTCCGGCCCGCTACACAGCACCGACTGACATCGGGTCAGGCGTCGAGATCAGCGGCTACCAGCTCGGCGACCTTGGCGAGTGCGTCGGCGTCGTCGGACTCGATGGTTACTTCGGTGTCCTTGGCGGCTCCGAGCGTCATGATCATCAGTGCCGAACCTGCATCCACGGGTTCGCCGTCGGCGACTGCGAGGGTGACCGTGGCGCCGGAGGCTCCGACTGCTTCGGCGATGAGAGCGGCGGGGCGGGCGTGGAGGCCGACTGCGGAACCGACGGCAACTGTCTTGCTGGGCATGGGATCTCCTCGTTGTAGAACTGTCGTTGCGGACGTTATGGGGTGTTCGGGCAGATCTGGTGACTCAGGTGGTGACTGCAGTGTTGCCTGCTGTCGATCATGCCGCAGCGGGCACGATTTCGGGGTCGAGTTCGGCATCGGACGGCCCCTTGCGGAAGAACTCCTTGGCTCCGACGACGGCGAGCGCAGCTACCACGGTTCCCGCGGCGAGCGAGACCAGGAACCAGCCGATTCCGCCGACTGCGAAGAAGACGAAGATCCCGCCGTGCGGGGCGCTGAGAGTGACGTCGAAAGCCATGATCAGCGCGCCGGTGACCGCGCCGCCCGCCATCATCGAGGGGATCACGCGAAGCGGGTCGGCAGCGGCGAACGGAATCGCGCCCTCGGAGATGAATGCCGAACCCAGCAACCAGGCAGCCTTTCCGTTCTCCCGTTCGGCTTCGCTGAAGAGCTTGGGACGCAGCACCGTCGAGGCAAGTGCCATGGCAAGCGGCGGAACCATACCGGCAGCCATGACAGCCGCCATGATGCGCAAAGTGGCCGGGTCGTTGACGTTGAGTCCGGCGACGGCGAAGGCGTAAGCCGCCTTGTTGACCGGTCCACCGAGGTCGAAGCACATCATCAGGCCGAGAATGATGCCGAGGAAGATGGCCGAGCTGCCGGACAGTCCGTTGAGCCAGTCGGTGAGACCGGAGGTGATCGCGGCGAGCGGACGCCCGAGGACGATGAACATCAGTGCTCCGACGACCAGCGTCGCGAACAGCGGGATGATTACCACCGGCATCAGGCCTCGCAGCCACTGCGGGACGGCGATCCGGCCGATGTAGAGCGCGACGACACCGGCGATGAGACCACCGACCAAGCCGCCGATGAAACCGGCACCGACGAACACGGCGACCGCGCCGGCTGTGAAGCCGGGAGCGATGCCAGGCCGGTCGGCGATGGCGAAGGCGATGTAGCCGGCCAACGCGGGCACCAGGAAGCTGAATGCCAACGAACCGATCTGGAACAGCACTGCGCCGAGATAGGTGGCCAGACCACCGTCGGGAAGGTTGGTGATCGAGTTGTTGAGAACGATGTCCTTGGCCGGACCGGAGATCTCGTATCCGCCGAGCAGGAAGCCGAGTGCGATCAGCAGACCGCCGGCCGCGACGAACGGGATCATGTAGCTGACACCGGTCAGGAGGACCTGACGGAGGTGGGTGCCGAACCCTACGGAACCGGCATCGGAATCCGCGGCCGCTGCGGCGGTGCCGTCAACGGTGGCGGCGCCGGGATTCTCGGAGGCGCGCAACGCTTCTGCGAGCATCTTGTCCGGCTCGTTGATTGCCCGCTTGACACCGGAAGCGACGACGGGCTTACCGGCGAATCGTTCGCGGCCCTTCACTCCGACGTCGGTGGCGAAGATGACCGCGGCGGCTCCGGCGATCACCGAAGGGTCAAGGGGGGTGCTTCCGCTCGAACCTTGCGTTTCGACGTGAACCTTGATGCCGGCGCGTTCACCCGCGGCGACGAGTGAGTCCGCCGCCATGTAGGTGTGAGCGATTCCGGTCGGGCAGGCGGTGACCGCGACGATGTGACGCTCCGCGGGCGCTGGTGCCGGGGTCTCCTCGGTAGCGTGTTTCCCGGTGGAAACAGGTGCCGGGGGTGTCGCTGCCGCAGCCTTTGCTGCAGGATCCTTCGGTGCGGGATTGAGTACCTCGTCGACCAGTCTCACGATCTCGTCCGGCGTCGACGCTTCACGAAGTGACGTGACGAACGCGGGCCTGACGAGTGCTCGGGCCAAGGAGGAGAGCAGCTTCATGTGCTCGGCCCCGGCGCCTTCGGGCGCCGCGATCAGGAAGACCAGATCGGCGGGGCCGTCGGGTGCACCGAAGTCGACCTTCGGATCGAGTCGAGCAAACCCCAGGGACGCGGACGAGACAGCCTCGGCGCGGCAGTGGGGAATTGCGATTCCGCCGGGCAGTCCGGTCGCGGACTGCGCTTCGCGAGCGAGTGCGGCGTCGACCAGTCCCGCGGCGTCGCTCGCCCGCCCCGCTGCAGTCAATCGCGCTGCGAGAGAACGAATGACATCTTCCTTGGTCGAACCC
>NZ_BCWH01000003.1:666043-717866 GCF_001653035.1 Rhodococcus sp. YH3-3
CGTGACGAGGACGGCACCGGCTGCGCCGAGTGTGGCGAGCACACTGCCGACGCCGCGGTCGACCAATCGCTGTGCCGCCGTGATTGCAGGCCCGGGATCACCGTTCTCGGCAGCACGTTCGAGGACGTGGCCGTCGACGCCGGTCAGTTGCGCGAGTTCCTCGCCGTTGGGTTTGAGCAGATCAGGTGCCGAGCCGGGGAAGCATTCGGCGAGTGCCGTCAGTGGGGCGTCCGAGGTGTCGACCGCTACCTTGCACGGGTGATCGCGCAGCGCCGCGACAAGTTCGCCGTACCACCCCAGAGGAACGCCGGGAGGCAGTGAGCCGGACAGCGCGAACCACAGTGCGGTATCGGCGCGGGCGATCAACTCCTGTGCCAGGGCGTCGAGCGTCGAACCGGACAGCGTTGCGCCGGGTTCGTTGATCTTCGTCGTGGTCCCGTCCGGTTCGGCGATGGTGATGTTGGTGCGAGCCGGACCCGTTGTGGCGACGCCGATGTGGGGAATCCCACCGGCTGCGAGCGCCGAGAGCAAGGGATCGCCACCATTTCCCGGTAGCACCGCGAGCACGTCGAGGTCGGCTGCGGCGAGAACACGCGCGACGTTGACCCCCTTGCCGCCGGGGTCGCTGCGAGTGGAGTGGGCACGTAGGACGGAGCCTCGTTCGAGCCGTTGCTCGAGTTGTACGGTCCGATCGATACTCGGGTTGGCTGTCAGTGTGACGATCATGCGATCACCACCTCGATTCCGTGGTCGTGGAACTCGGATGTGTCTGTGGGACTGATCTCTTCGTCGGTGATGAGGACGTCGATGCTGTCGAGTGGTGCGAAGCTGATCAAGTGCTCGCGGCCGACTTTGCTGGAATCGGCCACCACGACAACGTGATTGGCGGCCTTGACCATCGCTCGTTTGACGGCGGCCTCTTCGCTGTCCGGGGTGGAGAGTCCGTGCCCGACGCTGATCGCGTTGGTTCCGACGAAGGCGACGTCGACCCGCAACGTGCTCAGCAGGCGCAGAGCGTCCTCGCCGACCGCGGCTTGCGTCACCCCGCGTACTCGTCCGCCGAGCAGGATCAGGGAAATCGAGTTCATCGATGCCAGTCGTGCGCCGATCGGCACGGAATTGGTCACGGCCGTGAAGTCGTTCTCGGTCGGAAGTTCGGGGATCATGCGGCCCGTGGTCGTGCCCGCGTCGAAGATGACGCTGCCGCCGGTAGGAGGGAGATAGGTGACCGCGCAGCGGGCGATCCGGTCCTTCTGTTGCGCGCGGGTCTGATCGCGTTCCGCCATGCCCGGTTCGGTCACGTGGAGGGATCCGGTCGGAACGGCGCCGCCGTGTACACGCCTGATCTGTCCGATCCGCTCGAGGAAGGCCAGATCGCGACGCACGGTCTCGGTGGTCACACCGAAGGTCTCCGACAGCGCCGCCACGGACATGCGTCCGCGCTGCGACACCATGGTGCCGATCGCTTGTTGGCGTTCTTCCGCGTACACGTGCTCTCCGATTCCGAAATGTGATCCGACGGTGCGTTGTGGATCACAGTGAATGTTGCTTTATGTTGTTTTACGCCCGAGTGTGTTGACATGTCAAGACTTGGGAGTAATCTTCGTCACAACGAAGGTGAGGGCTTTACGCGCTCGAGGTGATCCGGTGTGACACCGGGCCCATCGCTCAAGGAGGACAGATGACCGAACAGCTCAACCGAATCACCGTGCACGGCACCCCCGTCGTGCCCGGAATTGCCTACGGCCCGGCTATCTGGCCGTCCAGCCGACCAGAACTCGTCACCGATGCGCCCGCACTCGACGAGGCCGATCGAGAGGCCGCTGCAGACGCCTTCGTCGCAGCAGCGAAGGCTGTCGAGAACCGCCTTCTCGGACGGGCTGCCGAAGCCACAGGCGCGGCCGCCGAGGTCTTGCAGGCCAACGCAGCGATGGCAGCCGATCGCGGCTGGATCGGGGCGGCAAAGAAGTCGATCGCCGGCGGAGTGCCCCCGGTGCAGGCTGCGATCGCGGCGACGGAGCAGTTCGTGGTGCTGTTCACCAAGGTCGGCGGTGTGATGGCCGAGCGCGTCACCGATCTCGAGGACATCCGCGACCGCGTGATCGCCGAACTCTCCGGATTGCCCGAACCCGGAGTTCCGATGCCCGAGACGCCGTCGGTGCTGTGCGCGGACGATCTGGCTCCTGCGGACACCGCGGGCCTCGATGCAACCAAGATCATCGGACTCGTGACCATCTTCGGCGGCCCGACCAGCCACACGGCAATCATCGCGAGGCAGTTGGGCATCCCGTGCATCGTGGCTGCGAAGGAATTGGAATCCATCGCGGCCGGAACACCGATTCTGATCGACGGAACCACCGGCGACGTGATCGCGGAGCCGGATCCCGAACAGGCGCGCGAACTGGTCGAACAATCCCGGATCGATCGCGAACGCGTCAGCACGTGGACCGGACCAGGCCGGACGTCGGACGGTCGGCCGGTAGACGTTCTCGCCAATGTTCAAGACGGCGCGGGCGCTCGCGCCGCGGCGTTGACCGCAGCGGGAGGCATCGGGCTCTTCCGGACCGAACTCTGCTTCCTCGGCCGTGAGACCGAACCGACCGTAGACGAGCAGGCGGCGATCTACGCCGAAGTTCTCGAGGCCTTCGCAGGAAAGAAGGTCATCATTCGCACGTTGGACGCGGGTTCGGACAAGCCGCTCAAATTCGCCAACCATCAAGAGGAAGCGAATCCGGCACTCGGCGTTCGTGGGGTCCGAATCGCCTGGCAGGACATGGGAATTCTCGACCGCCAGCTCGACGCGATCGCGGCAGCCGCGGCGTCGACCAACTCGTCCCCGTGGGTCATGGCACCGATGATCGCCACCCCGGCCGAGGCGAAACGTTTTGCCGATGCGGTGCGGGCACGCGATCTTGTTCCCGGTGTGATGGTGGAGATCCCGGCGGCGGCGCTGTTGGCCGACCAGATTCTCGAACACGTCGAATTCCTCTCGATCGGTACCAACGACCTCGCTCAGTACACGATGGCCGCTGATCGGATGTCCTCCGAACTCGCCGACCTGACCGATCCGTGGCAGCCCGCGGTGCTCGCCCTTGTCGCACGTACGGCCCAGGCCGGTCAGGCGGCAGGCAAGCGCGTCGGCGTCTGCGGTGAGGCGGCCGCCGATCCACTGTTGGCGTGTGTTCTGGCCGGACTCGGAGTTTCCTCGCTGTCGTGCGCTGCGGCGTCGGTCGCGGGTGTGGGAGCGAAGGTCGGGTCAGTCACCATGGCGCAATGTGAGGCGGCTGCGGCGGCGGTGCTGGCAACCGGTGATCCGGTGGCAGCGCGCAAAGCGGCGGCCGACGCAATCAGCTGAACTGGTTTCGTTGGTCTCGGTCGGAGACCGAGCGCCTGACCTCTAGTATTTCGACCTGTGATCGAACGAGAAACAATGACCGGGGCCGGCGGAATCGGCTGGACTGTCCACGGAGACGGCAAGCGGATCGCCGACGGCGCCGTCGTGGCGCCGGACGAACGACTGAGTTGGCCGCGCACCATCGGGATCGGGATGCAGCACGTCATCGCGATGTTCGGAGCGACACTGCTCGTTCCGACCATCACCGGCTTCCCCGTCACGACGACGCTGTTGTTCTCGGGTATCGGCACCGCGCTGTTCCTGCTCATCACCCGGGGCCGGATCCCGAGCTATCTCGGTTCGTCCTTCGCGTTCATCGCCCCGCTGACAGCGTCGGCAGGATCGGGCCCGGCCGCGCAGCTCGGTGCCGTCATGGCCGTCGGCATCGTGTTGATGTTGATCGGCGTCGCCGTACGTCTGATCGGCAGCCGGGTCATCGACGCCGTCATGCCGCCGGTAGTGACAGGCGCCGTCGTCGCGCTGATCGGTCTCAACCTCGCTCCGACGGCGGTCGGTTCCTTCGAATCGCAGCCGCTGATCGCCACGGTCACGCTCGTTTCGATCCTGCTGGTCACGGTCGTCGGTCCCGGGCTGCTCGGCCGGTTGGGCATTCTGGTCGGCGTCGTGATCGGCTGGGTCTTCGCCGCGGTCATCGGTGGTCTCGACAGTGAACGAGTGTCCGCTCTGCGCGAAGCCGACTGGTTCGGGCTGCCGAGTCTGCACGGACCGTCGTTCGACTGGTCGGTGATCGTGCTCGCGCTGCCCGTGGTGATCGTTCTGGTCGCCGAGAACGTCGGACATGTCAAAGCGGTGTCCGCCATGACGGGTAAGTCCCTCGATGACCTGGCCGGAAATGCGCTGTTTGCAGACGGTCTCGCCACGACCTTGGCGGGCGCCGGCGGCGGATCCGGAACCACCACGTATGCCGAGAACATCGGTGTCATGGCAGCGACGCGTGTGTACTCGACCGCGGCGTACTGGGTAGCGGCCGCCACCGCCGTGATCCTGGCATTTTCGCCCAAATTCGGTGCACTGGTCTTCACGGTTCCGAACGGCGTCATCGGCGGTGCGACGATGGTTCTCTACGGACTCATCGGCATTCTCGGTGTGCGCATCTGGATGGAAGCGAAGGTGGACTTCACCGATCCGGTCAACCTGACCGTCGCCGCTGCCGCACTGGTTGCCGGCATCGGGAACCTGACGCTGACCATTGGTTCGGTCGAGCTGGGCGGCATCGCTTGGGGGTCGATCGGCATCCTCGTCGCCTACCCGATCATGCGATACCTCGCCAAATTCCGTACTTCGAGTAACAGATAACCGCTACAGTCACGAATCGTGATCGTTCGGGTCATCGACGGGTATCGCAACAGGTTCTACCGTCGGAGGCAGTGACGTGGGCCCGCGAACTTCGGCGTGCCCAGTCTCAGCGAAAATATCCCGACCGGGTACATCGTCCCCACCGGGTACATCACTGAAGTGCCGTATATCGAATTGCAAGGAGTCGGCGTGGAGCGCACCCTGTTCGAACCGGAACATGAACTCTTCCGGGAGTCGTACCAGAAGTTCTTGGCACAGCACGTGGCACCGAACCACGAGAAGTGGGAAGAGCAGAACATCGTCGATCGTGACGTCTGGGTCGAGGCCGGAAAGCAGGGATTCCTGGGAACCGCGGTACCTGAGGAATTCGGCGGCGGCGGTGTCAAGGATTTCCGCTACAACGCGATCATCACCGAGGAAACCACCAAGGGTGGCTTCAGTGGTATCGGCTTCACGCTGCACAACGACGTGGTGGCGCCGTACCTCCTGGAGTTGACCAACGAGGAGCAGAAGCAGCGTTGGCTACCCGGATTCGCGTCGGGTGAGCTGATCTCGGCGATCGCGATGACCGAACCGGGTACCGGTAGCGACCTGCAGGGCATCAAGACGAAAGCAGTTCGCGACGGGGACCACTGGGTACTCAACGGTTCGAAGACCTTCATCACCAACGGAATCAACGCCGACATCATCATCGTTGTCGCGTGCACCGACCCGGACAAGGGTGCTCAGGGCTTCAGCCTCCTCGTGGTCGAGCGGGACATGCCCGGCTTCGAGCGAGGACGCAATCTCGACAAGATCGGCATGAAGGCTCAGGACACCGCCGAACTCAGCTTCACCGACGTACGCGTTCCCGCTGCCAACCTGCTGGGCGAAGAGGGAATGGGCTTCTTCTACTTGATGAAGAACCTTCCCCAGGAACGACTCTCGATCGCCGTCGTTGCTGCCGCCGCAATGGAATCGGTTCTCGAGAGCACGATCCAGTACTGCCGTGACCGCAAGGCATTCGGCAAGTCGATCGGCAGCTTCCAGAACACCCGATTCGTACTGGCCGAATTGGCAACGGAGACCACGGCAGTGCGCATCCTGGTGGACAAGTTCATCGAGCAGCTCAATGCCGAGAAGCTGACCGTGCAGGAAGCTGCGATGGCAAAGTGGTGGACCACCGAAGCTCAGGTCAAGCTCATCGACCGCTGCCTCCAGCTGCACGGAGGCTACGGCTACATGAAGGAATACCCGGTTGCCAAGGCGTACATGGACTCTCGTGTGCAGACCATCTACGGTGGCACAACCGAGATCATGAAGGAGATCATCGGACGCTCGCTGAACCTCTGATTCGGGTGATGCACCGCTGATCGTCACGTAAAAGACTCTGGGCCCCGGCTGATGCCGGGGCCCAGAGTCTTTAGGTCGTGGGATGCGAGCGAATTCAGATCTTCCGCATGACCGTGACAACCTTGCCCAAGATGACGGCGTTGTTGCCGGGAATCGGCTCGAAGAGGTCGTTGTGCGGCATCAACCACACCTCCTTCTTCGTACGCTTGAACGTCTTCACGGTGGCTTCGCCGTCGATCATTGCGGCCACGATGTCACCGTTCTCGGCGACGTTCTGCTGACGGACGACAACCCAGTCGCCATCGCAGATCGCTGCATCGATCATCGACTCACCGACAACCTTGAGCATGAAGAGCGAACCTTGGCCGACGAGCTCGCGGGGGAGTGGAAACACATCCTCCACAGCTTCCTCGGCGAGGATCGGTCCGCCGGCAGCGATGCGGCCCAGGATGGGGACGAACGCCGGCTCTGGCAGCGGGTCGGCACTGTTGTACTCGCCGGAATGCTTCGACACCGACGCGATGGCGGTATCGGCCGCAACCTCGTCGAGACCCCGAACATCGACTGCACGAGGGCGATTGGGATCGCGTCGAAGGAAGCCCTTGCGCTCCAACGTTCGCAGTTGATGCGCGACCGACGACGTGGAGGTAAGCCCCACCGCATCCCCGATTTCGCGGATGCTCGGCGGATACCCGCGCTCCGTCACCGAATCGCGGATCACTTCGAGAACGCGCCGCTGACGCTCGGTGAGCGTCTCGCTCGACGGAGACGGAACTGCAGAAGCTCCTGCCTCCGCGGCTGTGCTGGAGCGATCGTCCTTCATGGCCTGTTGCCTCCGTGTCTGAAGAAGTCGTGTCTGAAGAAGTCGTGTCTGAAAACTGCCTGCAAAAGTGCCTGCAAAGTGCCTGGTGCAAGTCGCGCAGAAACCTGTCGGTGCCTCCTGCCAACATTCGAGCTGTCGACAAACACGGAGGCTTTCGCAATTCCCGCTGTGTGGTCTGACACGAATCTAGCCGGATTTGCTCGCGGTTTCAAACATCTGTTCGATTCGTGTCGCTCCAAGTAGAGACATTGTCGGCCAGGCGTGGTAGAAATTCGAACATGCGTTCCATCGAACGCATGATCGAACACATCGATCGGTGTCGACCAGCGGAGGTCACGATGGGTAACGCAGCACTGAAAAGCAACAGGGTTTTCGACGACGCGATTGGTTTCGACGCGTTTGGTTTCGACGGTACGTCGGCACTGAAGTACCACCCGTCGTTCTATGGGCCCGATGCAGACGCTGTGTCCTTCGAACGGCGCGGAGCGGCCGAAATGCATGGCGTGGCCAGGGATGTCGACAACGAACCGCAGGCGGCCGTCGTTCGCCGGGTTCCGGCGGTGGGCGCGGTTTCAGGTTCGCGTTCATTGCGCGAATCTCCTCGCCGGTGGGACAGCGAGCACGATTCGTCACGCCCGTACGGAGGAAGTTTCGCGCACCGAAACAGGGTCGGTGTGTCACGGGTCGAACATGAAGTGGCCGCCGAGGATGTCAGTTGGAAGACGGTTTTCCTGGGCGCCGTATTCACCGCATTCGCAGTGTTGGCGTTGGTGGGGATCGGCGCTTTGTCGAGTGGTGACGTAGCTGCGACAAACGGCGCGACCGAAGTGGTTCGCGTTGCCGCGGGTGAATCCCTCAGTGATATTGCTGCCAAGGTTGCACCTGGCCAGGCTGTCGGTTCGGTGATCGAGCAGATCATGGATCTCAATGCGATGTCGAGTTCCGGACTGTCAGTGGGACAAACGCTGATCGTGCCGGCCTCGGGGCGCTGACCTACCCCGTACCAGGCGGGGGCGTACCGAGCGTGAGAGCAGTCCGTTCACAGCGAGTAAGCTGTCCACTTGACAGTCCCACCACCTCGGGTGGTCGCGTTGAGTACGTGGATCTGCTCTGTAAATCGTCGGAGGATTTGCAGTCGGTAGCGAATCTGAGTTGCGGCCATTTCGGCGACAACGAAGGAACCCCGATGCATTGCCCGTTCTGCCGGCACCCTGATTCCCGAGTGGTCGATTCGCGCGAGGCCGACGAGGGCCAGGCGATCAGGCGGCGCCGTTCGTGCCCCGAGTGTGGCCGCCGATTCACCACGGTCGAGACGGCAGTTCTCTCGGTCGTGAAGCGCAGCGGCGTCACGGAGCCTTTCAGCCGAGAAAAGGTTGTCAAAGGTGTGCGTCGCGCATGCCAGGGCCGCCAAGTGGACAACGATTCGCTGAATTTGCTCGCCCAACAGGTCGAAGATGCCGTTCGAGCTTCGGGTTCTGCCGAAATTCCCAGTAACGAGGTAGGGCTCGCGATCCTCGATCCGCTTCGAAATCTCGACGAAGTCGCCTACCTGCGATTCGCATCGGTGTACAAGTCCTTCAGCTCGGCTGCGGATTTCGAACGTGAGATCACCGACATGCGCGAGCATGCAGAGACCCGTGCCGCCGAGAAGGCTCCCGGCGCCGAGACCGTTTCCGTTGACTGAGGCCTTCGCCTCAGATAACGCTGAGAGCACAGAGCGGTCTTAGGTAACGCTGAGAACACAAAGCGAACAATCGAACAAATCGGGCACGTTATTCGCTTAGTGTCTACCAGGTACGTTCGTCCGCATCTCGGATCTTCACGGAGGCGTTATGAACTTAGTTGCAGTTCTCGGAGTCGTGAACAGCCTGGTAACCCTCGGGTTCGCCAACACTGTTGCCACCTTTGGCGGTTTCCTCACCAACGTCAACATTCAGACAATCTACTGATCGCGCAATTCTCGCCGAACATCAACGCTTGATCGCTTCGATAGCTTTCAGGACTCGCTTTTCGGAAATCGGTGTGGGTGTACCGAGGGACTGCGCAAACAGGCTCACGCGCAGTTCCTCGATCATCCAACTGATCGCGTCGACATCTCGAGCAGTGCGACGCTCTTCGGGAAGCGAACTCAACAACCGGTCGTACGCTGCGTACACCCGGTCGAGGACATCCATAGCCTGCTGATCTCGTTGTGCACTTGCGGGCAGAGCTTCGAGACGGAATTTTGCTGCGGCAAGATACCGCGGTAAATCGCGTAGACGGGCCGATCCCAGTTCGGCGACAAATCCCGGAAACAGCAGTGAGGTCAGCTGTTCTCGGACGTCGTCGGCTGCCTCGCCGCGCGAGCGGTCCAGCACGACGCTCAGTCGGTGTGCTTGTTCGAGGATCGGAACAATCATGCGCAGGATCGCGGAAACGCGTCCGGCCAGTTCGGAGCGTGCGATCTTCACCAGGGCATCGAACGCTTCAGGCGTGCGTACCGGTCCACCGTGGGCCGCAATCACTTCGTTGGCAGCTGCCACCCGGCAATCTTCGACGAGGGCCTCCAAGCCGCCGTCCGGATTCTGGCCGAGAGCCAGACGCTGAGTGTTCGACAAGCCGGCGGTCACTGCCTTGAGTTGGGTGGGAACGGCCGCGAGGAGAAGCGCCCGCGTACCTTCCCTCATCGCCTGCGCCTGCGCGGCCGGCGTACTCAGGACACGAACGGCAACTCCGCCGTTCTCCGGCACCAGAGCTGGGTAGCCGGTCACCTGCTGTCCGCCGATGGAGCGAGTGATGGTCTCTTCCAATGCGCCCAGGGTTTCGGATGTCCAGACGGTTGCCGCTGCCCGTTCGGTTCCGGTTGCCGCCTTGGCCACTTCCTTCTGCACGCGCGGGGCGAGTGTGCGTCGTAGCTGCGCCAGATCCTTGCCCTTCGCGAGAACCTTGCCCGATTCGTCCTCGACGACAAACGTCATCCGAAGATGGTCGGGCAGCGCGGCGGGATCGAAGTCCTTGGCGTCGATCTGGATCCCGCCCAAGTGCGAGAGTTCGCGGGCCATTGCGGTCATCAACGGCTCGGATCGAGGTTTGACTGCTGCCAACGCTGCGGCGGCGTAGTCGGGTGCGGGCACGACAGCGCGTCGGATGTTCTTGGGCAACGTCTTGATCAGAGCAGTAACCAGATCGACGCGCATACCGGGGACCAACCAGTCGAAGCCGACCGGCTGAAGTTGCGCGAGCAGGCCGACCGGGATGTGCGCGCTGACGCCGTCGTCGTCCTTTCCCGGCTCGAATTGGTAAGTGAGCGGAAACTGCATGTCGCCCTGGCGCCAAGCGTCTGGGTACTCGCCGCCCAGGACGGCAGCCGCGTCGGAGTTGACCACGGTTTCCGGCGTGAACGTCAGCAGACTGGGGTTCTTGCGCCGCTCACCCTTCCACCACTGGTCGAAGTGCCTGGCGGACACCGCTTCCTGGCCGACCCGTTCGTCGTAGAACTCGTAGAGAGTTTCGTCGTCGACGAGGATGTCGCGTCGGCGCGCGCGGTTCTCGAGTTCCTCGACGTTGTCGAGGAGTGCACGGTTTTCGTGGAAGAACTTGTGGTTCGTCTGCCATTCGCCCTGCACGAGCGCATGGCGGATGAAGAGATCGCGAGAGGCCTCGGGATCGATTCGTGAGTACGTCACTGCGCGGCCGGTTACCAGAGGAACTCCGTAGAGAGTGACCCGCTCGTATGCCATCGCCGAGCCGCGCTTGGAGGACCAGTGCGGTTCGGAATAGGTCCGTTTCACCAGGTGCGGGGCGAGCTTTTCAGCCCACTCGGGTTCGATACGCGCTGACATGCGCGCCCACAGCCTCGACGTTTCCACGAGTTCGGCGGCCATGACCCAGCGTGGTGGCTTCTTGAACAGTCCCGATCCGGGGAAGATCGCGAAGTGGCTGCCCCTGGCGCCGAGGTAGTCCCGCTTCTCGCCCTCGCGTAGCCCGATATGCGAGAGCAATCCGGCAAGGAGCGACTGATGGATCGCGTTCTCGCTTGCCGGTGTCTCTCCCACTGTCCAGCCGAGACCGCGGGCGATCTGCCGGAGTTGCCCGTGCAGGTCCTGCCATTCGCGGATGCGGAGCCAGTGCAGGAACTCGTTCCGGCACATCTTGCGAAACTGGTTGGAGGACAGATCGTTACGTTGTTCGCGTAAGTAGTCCCACAGTTTCAGGTAGGCCAGGAAGTCGGAGTTCTCGACGTTGAAGCGGGCGTGCTTTTCGTCGGCGGCTTGCTGGAACTCGGCGGGCCGCTCGCGAACGTCCTGGATGGACAACGCCGCGACGATGACAAGGGTTTCGTGAAGGCAACCGTTGTTCTTGGCTTCCACCAGCATCCGTGCCATCCGCGGATCCACCGGAATCTGGGCCAGCTCGCGGCCGACCGGCGTCAGTTCGGGGTGGCTGGCCTCGGAACCTCGCGCGATGGCGCCGAGTTCCTCGAGGAGTCCGATTCCGTCCTTCACGGCGCGCTGGTCCGGCGGTTCGACGAAGGGGAATGCCGCGATGTCGCCCAGGCCGAGGGCCGTCATCTGCAAGATCACGGATGCGAGGTTGGTTCGCAGGATCTCCGGTTCGGTGAATGCCGGCCGTGACTCGAAGTCCTCCTCGGAATACAGGCGGATGCAGATTCCTTCGGCGACGCGGCCGCAACGCCCGGAACGCTGACGAGCTGACGCCTGCGAAATGGGCTCGATCGGCAACCGCTGAACCTTGGTGCGCACCGAATATCGCGAAATGCGCGCGGTTCCCGGATCGACGACGTACCGAATGCCGGGAACGGTCAGCGAGGTCTCGGCCACGTTGGTGGCAAGGACGACGCGTCGGCCGGTGTGCGGCGAGAACACTTTGTGTTGCTCGGCGGCAGACAGCCGCGCGTACAGCGGGACGATTTCGGTGTTGCGAAGACGCCGATCGCGTAAAGCATCTGCGGTGTCGCGAATCTCGCGTTCGCCGGAGAGGAAGACCAAGATGTCGCCTTCGCCCTCCGCGCTCAGCTCGTCGACCGCCTCGCAGACCGCGTCGACGGGATCGCGGTCGAAGGTGATGTCGCCGGATTCGACGGTCAGTGGCCGGTAACGCATTTCGACAGGGAATGTTCGCCCGGATACCTCGACGATCGGCGCGGGCTTACCGTCGACAGCGAAGTGCTTGGCGAAGCGCTCGGGATCGATGGTCGCCGACGTGATGATGACCTTGAGATCGGGTCGGCGGGGGAGCAGCTGAGCCAGGTAACCGAGGATGAAGTCGATGTTGAGGCTGCGTTCGTGCGCTTCGTCGATGATCAGCGTGTCGTAGCGTCGGAGCATACGGTCGCGCTGAATTTCGGCGAGGAGAATGCCGTCGGTCATGAGCTTGACGTAGGTGCGGTCCGAGACCTGGTCGGTGAACCGCACGGTGTATCCGACGGCGTCGCCGAGTTCGGTGTCGAGTTCTTCGGCGATACGTTCGGCAACGGTGCGTGCTGCCAACCGGCGCGGCTGTGTGTGTCCGATCAGACCGCGGACGCCACGTCCGAGTTCGAGACAGATCTTCGGGATCTGGGTTGTCTTACCCGAGCCGGTCTCGCCGGCGACGATGACAACCTGATTCTCCGAGATCGCGGTCGCGATGTCGTCCTTGCGCTGACTGACGGGCAGAGCTTCCGGATACGAGACTGCGGGAACATTGGCGGAGCGTGCGGCCAACCGCGTGCGCGCCGTTTCGATTTCCTCGGCCAGCGCCACCAAAGCGTCTGGTGTGCGGGCACGGTCGAGTTTGCGACGGAGTCGACTCTCGTCGCGGAGTGAGACCTGCGCCAGCGCGCTCTTCAGGTCACTCCGCTTGGGGGAGAGCGGGGCCGGTGGTGTTGTAGACATGCTGATGACAGCCTATCGAACGCGTTCACAACTACCGCTCGCAGATCGTGCTGATGTGCAAATATCGACCAGTGACGACAAATACCGCAAATGAGTCATCGGTGCCTGTCTTGTCGACGCCGATCGCCGTGCGAGCCCTGAGACTGTTGTTTGCTGTGTTCGGACTTGCCGCTTTGCTGTGGATCCCGATCCGTGACGCGGCTGAGCTGTCTCTGTCGAACTATCTGAGCTACTTCACCATCGAGAGCAACATTCTTGCGGTGATCGTGTTGCTGGTCGGTGCAATTCGAGATCCACAATCGCAGGCGTGGCAGTCGATCCGCGGGGCGGTGACGCTGTACATGGTGATCACCGGCATCATCTATGCCGTCCTCCTGGCAGATATCGACGTCAATTTGAACGATGCCTGGATCAACTCGGCACTGCATCGGATTCTTCCGTTGGTCATGCTGCTCGACTGGGTGTTCTTCGCCTCGAGGCACAGGATCTCCGAAGCACGTTCACTGCAGTGGTTGCTGTTCCCGGTCGTGTACGGCGTGTACACGTTGATCCGAGGTTCGATCGTCGACTGGTATCCGTATCCGTTCATGGATCCTCGCCACCAGGGCTATCTGGCCCTGTTCATCGGATTCGTCGTACTGGGCATCGCGATGGCCCTGATGGCGTTGGCAGTCAATGCCGTCGGACGGCTGGGAGCCGGGCTACGCGGACGGAACGCTGCGAAGTCCTAGGGGATTGCCGGAGGCGAGCACCTGCTCGAGGCGGTCCACGTTCGGATGCTTACCGGGGTTCGCCCGCGCGTCCTCGGTGTGCTCGGCGAAGATCGTCAGTCCTGCCGAGGCGGCTTCGGGTGTCAGCGCGCCGTAGACCTGAGCGAGATGGTTGTACACCTTGACCGAGCCGGACTTTCCGGGCTTGTTCTCCACGGTGTCGACGACGGTTCCGTCGGCGTCGAGTACCTCGATGGCGGCCAGATGATCGATGGCGGGCAGTGCGGCAAGATTGTCGGCAAAAGTCATGGTCGACAGATTACGGGTGCGCCCGTGAAAGCCGGTGCCGGGCGAGCGCCGTCGTGCGCGGATTCCTGGTGTCGATATAGTCGCAGCACATCGTTTGCACACCAGCATCGTTTGTATTCGAAGGGGACAATGATGGCTTCGGCATTGTGGCACGGGTTCGCGGACATGGGCGCTGTGGAGAAGAACGGCGCGTTTGTCGTCTCACGCGGTGAGGGCGCGTACATCTGGGACCGCGAGGGCACGCGGTATCTGGATGCGACGGCGGGCCTGTGGTTCACCAATGTCGGGCACGGGCGCACGGAGATCGCGGATGCGGTGGCGGCTCAGTTGTCGAAGATCGCTCATTTCTCGAATTTCGGTGATTTTGTTCCCGAGACCACGCAGGTGTTGGCGGAGCGGTTGGCGACGATCGCGCCGGTTGCCGGGAGCAAGATCTTCTTCACCTCGGGTGGTTCGGATTCGGTGGACACTGCGGCGAAGCTGGCTCGCCGGTACTGGCACGAGGTGGGGCAGCCGGAGAAGGCGATCATCGTCGGTCGTCAGAAGGCGTATCACGGAATGCATGTTGCGGGAACAGCTCTGGCGGGTATTCCGGTGAACCGTGAGGGGTACGGCGAGCTGATGGCGGATGCGGCGACGGTCGGCTGGGATGATGCGAAGAGTCTGCTCGAGTTGATCGAGAAGATCGGTGCGAACAAGATCGCGGCGTTCTTCGCGGAGCCGATCATCGGTGCGGGTGGGGTGTATCTTCCGCCGGAGGGGTATCTGGCGGAGGTGCGTGACATCTGCCGCGAGCACGACATTCTGTTTGTCGTCGATGAGGTCGTGACCGGTTTCGGCCGGATCGGTGGTGAGTGGTTCGCGTCTACTCGTTTCGATTTGCAGCCCGACATGATGACCACGGCAAAGGGTTTGACGTCGGGTTATGTTCCGATGGGTGCGGTGTTCATCGCGCCGCGGGTGGCGGAGCCGTTCTATGCGGGTTCGTGGTGGCGTCATGGGTACACCTACGGCGGTCATGCCGGTGCTGCTGCTGCGGCGATGGCGAACCTCGACATTCTCGAGCGTGAGAATCTGCTCGCGGAGTCGAAGCGTCTGGAGGCGTCGTTGCATACGCATCTGCAGCCGTTGGCGGAGCATCCGCGGGTGGCGGAGGTTCGTAGTGGGCTCGGTGCGGTCGCTGCGGTGCAGTTGGTTGATCCGGCGGAGGCGTTGCCGTTTGTGAAGACGCTTCGTGAGCACGGTATTTCGGGTCGCGCTGCGGGTCAGGGTGCGATGCAGATTTCGCCGACGTTTGTCATGACCGATGATCAGGTCGCGGAGATGGCAGCAGGGATCCTCGCAGCCCTCGGCTGATGTCAGTTGCGGCGCCGGAAGAGTTTCTCGATTCGGCGCCGCACAGCGTTGGGCGCAGGTTCCAGTTCCAGAACCTCTTGTTCCGACTGCTTGGCGTAGGCCTGGGTGTACCGCTCGTGCAGTACCGAGCGAATTTCGTCCGGAGAGTAGGCCCGACGCTGGCGTTCGCCGCGCGCAACGAGAACCCCGGTGGCGGCAACGCCCATTGCACCGGCGAGGCCGACCAGTTTCCAAACGTGCGAGGCGCGCAGAGGAGTACGGAGTTTCATCCCTCTACGCTAGAGGCATGGACCGACGATTGCTTTCGCAGGTGAGTCTCGACGAGGCCGCCGCGGCGACCCGCACGGGCGACATCTGGATCTTCCGCGGAGAGTCGACGGCGGACCGGGCCATTCAGACACTGACCAACAGCCCCGTCAACCACGTCGGAATGTCGGTCGTGATCGACGACCTCCCGCCGCTGATGTGGCATGCGGAACTCGGTCACTCGCTGCAGGACATGTGGACCGGACGCTTCCAGCGTGGTGTCCAACTGCACGATCTGCGATCGGCCGTTCAGGTTTGGGGCGCCAAGTACGGGCAGCGTGGATGGTTGCGCCAGCTCGACCACGAAGTCACCCGGGAGCAGGAAGACGCTCTGCTCGAGACGATCGCGCGGCTGGACGGTACGCCTTTCCCGTCGACGGCCAAGCTTGCTTCGCGCTGGTTCGGCGGCCGAATCCCGAAGCTGCGCAAGAAGTCCGACGTATCGGCAGTGGCCGTCGAGAGCGCCTACTGCGCCGAAGTGGTTGCCAAGACCTATGAAGCGATGGGTCTGCTCGTCGGCAATCGTCGTGTCAACTGGTTCGACCCGGGCAAGTTCTGGAGTGGAGATCAGTTGCCCCTCGCGCCGGGAGTTGCGCTCGGTGACGAGATCTCGGTATCACTGAGTGCACGTGACCGCGAGGCCGGACGCAATCCCGCCGGGTACTCACAAGGTTCGTGACGGCTCGGCGACGACGCGGCCGCCGACTTCGAGCCAACCTTCCGGAGAGAAGGTCGTGTGAAGGACCGATCCGCGTCCCTGGGTGATGAGCAATGATTTCCTCAATCGGTCCGTGATGCGCAGCGCTGCAGATCCGGTCGCCTCGTCCTCGGCGATTCCCATCACCGGTGCGAACATGCGTGCGCGGATGGCAGCTTCGAGCTTGTCCTGCCATGCCCACAGATACGAATGATCCGCCTCGTAGTCGGACGGATCTGCGTCGATGACGTCGTCCACCGTGTCCATCGGATAGATCGCGAATTCCGGTGCCCATTCGGCACGCGCGCGTACCCACGTCAAAGCGCCGGATTGGCGGACGTCGACACTGCCGGCAGGAACGTCGAGGGCGCTCACGCGACGGCCCTGTTCGCCCAGCCACCACGTGGCACCGACGGTCGGGTGTCCGGCGAAGGGGAGTTCTGCTGCCGGAGTGAAGATCTGGACCCGCGCACGCGAGGCGCCGTCATCCGGAACGTCGATGAAGATGGTCTCGCTGTAGTCGAGTTCCTTCGCGACGGCTTGTCGATCCGATTCTGCAACCGTGGACGCGTCGACGATTCCCAACGGATTCCCGTGCTTGCCGTTCTCGTCCGTGAAGACCCGGACCACACTCACCTCGATACCCATCGGTCCACCCTAGCGCGCGAAAAGCCCTCCCCACCTTCACGGTGGGGAGGGCTCGTCGAACTGCACTCAGGTCCGAGTGATCAGACCTGTGCGGCAGAGAGGATCTCGTTGGCTTCGACAGCCTGTGCGACGCCCGCGACGATGGAACCGGCGCGGATCGCTTCGAAGATGACCTCGCGGTCGACACCTTCCTGGCGGAGGGTGTTCTCGTGAGCTTCGAGGCAGTGGTTGCAGCCGTTGATCGCGGACACTGCAAGCGACCACAATTCGAAGTCGGCCTTGTCGACGCCCGGGTTGCCGATGATGTTCATCCGCAGGCCGGCACGAAGGTCGTCGTACTTACCGTCGAGGTAGCCCTTGGTGCGGTAGAAGACGTTGTTCATGCCCATGATCGACGCTGCGCCGAGAGCGGCGTTGTATGCCTCTGCCGACAGGTTGTCGGCAGCCTCGGAAGCAATCTCCTTGAGCGTGGACGCAGACTTGGTGGCTGCGGCCGTTGCGAGGAGCGTTCCCCACAACTGCTGCTCGTTCAGGACCGTCGTGCGCGCAATGGAACTCAGGTTGAGCTTGAGGTCCTTCGCGTACTCCGGAAGCGAGTTCTTGAGGTTCTCGACGCTCATACTCAGACGCTCGCAGTCAGGAGCTCGCCGGCGTTGATGGTCGGGTCGCCCTTCTTCCAGTTGCATGCGCACAGCTCGTCGCTCTGGAGAGCGTCGAGGACGCGGAGAACCTCGTCGACGTTACGGCCGACGGAACCGGCTGTGACGGAGACGAACTGGATCTCGTTGTTGGGGTCGACGATGAACGTCGCGCGGTCTGCAACGCCGTCGGCGTTGAGGACGCCGGTGGCCTCGGCAAGCTCGCGCTTGAGGTCCGAGAGCATCGGGAAGGGGAGGGTCTTGAGCTCTTCGTGCTGTGCACGCCACTGGAAGTGCACGAACTCGTTGTCGACGGAAGCGCCGAGAACCTGAGCGTCACGGTCTGCGAACTCTTCGTTGAGCTTGCCGAATGCAGCAATCTCGGTGGGGCACACGAAGGTGAAGTCCTTGGGCCAGAAGAAGACGATGCGCCACTTGCCTGCGTAGTCGTCACTGGTGACGGTGGTGAAGTAGTCATCGGGCTGCTGGGCATCGACCTTGGACAGGTCGCCGCCGATGACAGCCGTGAGGTTGTAAGCGGGGAACTGGTCGCCGATTGTGAGCAGAGCCATGTGTCTCATTCTCCTACGTGTCTCGTGAACAGGAATTTCTTGCGCACACGATCCGGCTGTTCGGACTGTGACGGCCGAACGTGCTGGATCGAGAGGGTTTGTCACCGTCAGCGGGTCGGACGGTTTCGACTGGAGTGTCGAGGTTGTGACCGGCGCTTTTTGGTATGAGTCCATTCTGCATCAAACCGTTCAAAAGGTAAAGGTGATGGGTGGCACTACACTGATAGGCATGTCTGATCAGACTTATCAACCTTCCTTGTCACAGCTGCGTGCCTTCGTGTCGGTCGCCGAGTATCGGCATTTCGGTACTGCCGCAGCGCGTTCCGGTGTGAGCCAACCCACACTGTCGCAGGCGCTGGCAGCTCTCGAGGCGGGACTAGGGGTCAAACTGATCGAACGCAGTACGCGACGCGTGCTCGTGACCGCGGACGGACAGCGCTTGCTCGGTCAGGCCAAGCAGATTCTCGAAGCTGCCGACGGTTTCGTCGCGAGCGCGGCCGGCTCCGGCGACTCTCTGACCGGACCGCTACGCATCGGGTTGATCCCGACCGTTGCGCCCTACATTCTTCCGGGGTTGTTGCCGGAGCTGCGCGAGAAGTTGCCGTCGTTGGCGCCGCAAATAGTCGAGGATCAAACGGCGCGCCTACTCGATGCACTGCGATCGGGAGCGCTCGACGTCGCGGTGTTGGCGCTTCCTGCCGGAACACCTGGCCTGGTGGAAGTTCCTGTGTACGAAGAGGATTTTGTGATGGTCGTGCCGAACGATCATTCCTTGGCCGGACGTGTCGATCTCACGGCGGACGTGCTCGACGCGCTGCCGTTGCTCTTGCTCGACGACGGCCACTGCCTGCGTGACCAGACGTTGGATCTGTGCCGTTCGGTAGACGCCCATCCGCTTGCCGGCGACACGCGGGCTACCTCTCTCGCGACAGTCGTGCAATGTGTGGCCGGGGGACTCGGGGTGACTTTGGTCCCGGAATCGGCTGTTGCAGTGGAGGTTCGACGCGGGGACTTGTCGACGGCGCGTTTCGCTTCGCCAGCTCCCGGTCGCACGATCGGCGTCGTGTTCCGCTCGTCGAGTGGCCGAGCAGAAGGATTCCGTCAGCTGGCCGAGCTGGTCCGTTCGGTCAGCCCGACGGTTCCTCGATGACGTAACTCGTTCGACGTCGACGTGAAAGCTAGTCGAGAGAGCCTTCTTTCACGGCAATGACCGCTCCGGGATTGAGAATTCCCAGCGGGTCGAGCGCATCCTTGACCTTGCGATTGAGGGCCATGACGTCTTCACCCAACTGTGACGGCAGCCAGTCGCGCTTGAGTCGACCCACCCCGTGTTCGCCGGTGATCGTGCCGCCGAGCGCGATGGCGAGATCCATCACCCGTCCGAATGCGATCTGTGCGCGTTCGGACATGTCCGGGTCTGCGGGGTCGAAGACGATGAGCGGGTGGGTGTTTCCGTCTCCGGCGTGCGCCACCGTGCAGATCAGGACGTCGAGGTCGTCTGCGATGGCTTCGACCCCGGTTACCAGCTGGGGGAGTGCGCGCATGGGAACGCCCACGTCTTCGAGAAGCAGACTTCCCATCGCGAGCACGGCCGGGAACACCGCTCGCCGTGCCGCCGCAAAAGCGTCACCTTCGGCCTGGTCATCGGTGGCGAATACTTCGGTGGCTCCGTTGTTTTCGCACGCCTGAACAATCGTCTCGATTTCCAGCACGCCTGCCGCGCCGGGTGCGTCGGACTGCGCGAGCAGTAGTGCGTGAGCCTTGCGGTTGAGACCCATGCGTACCGAATCCTCGACAGCATTGATACTGGCGTGATCCATGAACTCGAGCATCGCCGGACGCATGTTGCTGGTGATCGCCAAGACCGCGTCGGCAGCTTCTTGTACTGAGTCGAACGACGCGACGACGGTTGATGCGGGCGGCTGCGCGGGAATCAAACGCAACGTGATTTCCGTGATGATGCCGAGAGTGCCCTCGCTGCCCACGAACAGTTTGGTGAGTGAGAGTCCGGCGACGTCCTTGAGAAGGGGACCTCCGAGGCTGACAGCTGTACCGTCCGCCAGCACGACCCGGAGTCCGAGAACGTAGTCGGTGGTAACTCCGTACTTGACGCAGCAGAGTCCGCCGGCGTTGGTGGCTGCATTGCCGCCGATGGAACAGATCTCGAAGGACGACGGGTCAGGTGGGTACCAGAGTCCGTGTTCTGCGGCTGCTTTCTTGACCTCGGCATTCATCAAACCGGGCTGCGTAACCGCCACCCGGGCGACCGGGTCGATCGTGATCTGTCGCATTCGCTCAGTGCTGACCACGATGCAACCGTCGACGGCGCTGGATCCACCGGACAGGCCCGAGCCGGCACCTCTGGGAACCACCGGTACGCGATTGGCGGTTGCCCATCGCATCACGGTTTGGATGTCTTCGGTGCACGTAGCGCGAACCACGGCAGCGGGGTGGCCGGCGGCCGGATCGGCAGCCCAGTCCTGGCGGTAGCCCGCGGTCACGTCCGGATCCAGCAGGACGGCTCCCTCGGGGAGTGCCGCTACCAATTCGTCGAGGGCTGAAGAACTCGCGGGAGTCATACTCTCATCATGCTCGACGGAGTTCGACGATGCGCCAATTCGCGAGACCACAGCCCGAGTCTGTCGCGCCTGATCAGTTCAGCATTGTCCGGCAGCGATCCTCCGAGTTGCCAGTTGAAGCCCTAGCGGCCCTTCTGCTTTCCGGAGAACCGGCCACCCGAACTCTTGGTCCCACCGGACTTGCCGCTGCCTGATTTGCCGCCCGCCTTGGCCTTACCGGAACCGGCGTTGCGTCCGGATATGTTCTTTGCGGTGCCGGCGCCCTTAGCTTTCTGCCCGTTCTTGGCAGCTTCTGCGCGACGCTCGCGGGCCGCGATCTTGGCCTTGACGGAGCCCTTGATCTTCTCCGCCGGCTCACCGTTTCGGCCGCGGGAACTCTGCGCCGTTCGGCCCCGCACGATGCCGATAAGTTCCTCGACCAGATCTGTGGTCTTGGACTCCATCCATGCCAAAGCCACAGGAGCCTCGGGCGCACCGTCCACCGGACGGAAGGTCAGGTCCTTGCGATGGTGGAACCGCGCCAGCGAATGGGGAACCACGACAACTCCGACGCCGGCGGCCACCAACTCGATGGCGTCGGCGATGGTCGCGGGTCGCTCGGCGGCGGTCTTTCCGGGACGGGTCGGCCAGTCGAGTCTGTCGTCGAGCGGATCGAGCACTATCTCGTCGGCCAGATCGTCGACGGAAATCTGATCGACAGTAGTGAACACGTGATCTTTCGGTACCACCACCACCGGGGTTTCCGCATACAGCGAGATGGCGCTGATGCCGGTCCGGTCGATCGGCAGTCGAACCAAACCTGCATCTGCTTCACCGGCGCGAAGTGCAGCTTCGAGTTCGAGAACCGGGAACTGAACAAGTTCCAGACGCACCTCGGGGAGCCGCTCGTGCCACACCCGGACCCACTTGGTGGGCGTCACCCCCGGGGCGTACGCGAGTCGAAAAATTGCCTGACTATCCGCGTCTGTCACCAGGCAAGGCTACCGCCTTGGTAAAAGCACCCGTATCGGCTGGTTACTCTTGTTGCATGACGTCGAACAAAACTCCCCAGACGATGAAGCCGACGACGGCTGCCAAGAAGCTGGGTGTGTACCTGGAAGCAACACCTGCGCAGTTCCAGGAAGGCGACGTGACTCGTGACGAGCTGACCGCTCTGCAGACCGATCCGCCGGAGTGGCTGCTGGAGCTGCGACGCACCGGACCGCATCCTCGCCCGGTCATCGCAGCCAAGCTGGGCGTGTCGATCGCCGGCCTGGCCCGCGGCGGCGTCGAAGAAGCACTCACCACGGATCAGATCGCCGCACTCCTCGAAGAGAAGCCCGAATGGCTCGAAAAGGAACGCGCTGTTCAGGCCGACGTGCGGGCCGAGAACGTTCGCATCAAGGAAAAGCGCGCTGCTCGCCGCAACCAGCCGCGGAAGGCTCGAAGGGGCTGACGCCCCCTGTGCGCCTTTTTGGTAGCGCCGACTACCAGAAAGGCGCACAGGCGCTAGCCTTCTACGACGCTCAGCTCGTCGAACACGATTTCACCCGCGGCATCCGATTCCGGGATGTCGACGACGGCAAGCAGTGCCCATCCGTGATCGCCCTCCGGATCCTCGAGCACCTGCCGCACCCGCCAGAACTCACCCTCTTCGGTGACCTGGAAGAGCGCCGGCCCGCGCGCCGATGGCCCGGTTCCGATTGTTGCGTACTCCTCGAAGTACGGGAGTAGTTGCTCCTCCCACTCGGCGGCGTCGATACCGTCCTCGAGGTTTTCCAGCTCGTTCCACTGCCGACGCGACGCGAGGTCGATGCGTCGGAACATCGCATTGCGCACCATGACGCGGAATGCGCGCGGGTTCGCCGAGATGGGACGGGGAATGTCGGCGCCGAACGCAACCTCTTCCGTATCTGCCTCGGCTCCGGGGTCGGTGAGTGACTCCCATTCGTCGAGCAGGCTCGAGTCGACCTGACGGATCAGCTCGCCCAACCACTCGATGATGTCTTCGAGTTCCTCGGTGCGCGCTTCCGTCGGGACGGTCTGTCGCAGCGCGCGGTAGGCGTCGGCGAGGTAGCGCAGGACGAGGCCCTCGGACCGGGTGAGTCCGTAATGGCTTATCAACTCGGCAAACGTCATGGCGCGTTCGATCATGTCGCGCACCACGGACTTGGGGGAGAGGGCGAACTCGGTGATCCACGGGTGGCCACCCCGGTACATTTCGAAAGCCGGGAACAGCAAGTCCGACAACGGTTTCGGCCACGTAACCTCTTCGAGGAGTTCCATGCGCTCCTCGTACTCGATGCCGTCGGCCTTCATCTGCGCAACCGCTTCGCCACGAGCGAAGTGCTGCTGCGCCATCAGAACCTGACGCGGATCGTCGAGCGTCGACTCGATGATCGAGACGACATCGAGTGCGTAACTGTCGGATTCGACGTCGAGAAGTTCGAATGCCGCCAAGGCGAACGGTGAGAGTGGCTGGTTCAAGGCGAAGTCGCGTTGCAGGTCCATCGTCAACCGAGCCATGCGGCCGTACTCGTCGGGTTCGTCGAGGCGTTCCACGATGCCGGCGCTGAGCAATCCGCGATACAGCGAGATCGCTTTGAGGATGTGCTTGCGCTGCGCCGGACGCGATTCGTGGTTGTCCTCCAACAGGTGCCGCATCGCGTCGAAGCAGTTACCCGGGCGGGCAATGACATTGAGCAGCATCGAGTTGCTGACCGAGAATCGCGACACCAACGGCTCGGGCGAGGCCGCGACCAAGCGATCGAACGTCGCTTCGCTCCAGGACACAAACCCCTCGGGAGCCTTCTTGCGTTGAATCTTCTTGATCTTCTTCGGATCGTCGCCGGCCTTGGCGACTGCCCGCAGATTCTCTACTTCGTGTTCCGGTGCCTGTACGACGACGGTGCCCATCGTGTCGTAGCCTGCACGACCCGCGCGACCGGCGATCTGATGGAACTCGCGGGCTTTCAGATGTCGAGTACGGACACCGTCGTACTTGGCCAGACCCGTGAGCAGCACCGTGCGGATCGGGACGTTGATGCCGACGCCGAGGGTGTCGGTACCGCAAATCACCTTGAGAAGCCCGTCCTGTGCGAGAACTTCGATGAGCCGTCGGTACTTGGGCAGCATGCCCGCATGGTGAACGCCGATGCCGTGCCGAACCAGGCGGGAGAGTGTTTTTCCGAACCCGGTGGTGAAGCGGAAACCACCCAGCGCCTCGGCGATCGCTTCCTTCTCTTCTTTGGAACAGAAATTGACGCTCGTCAGTGCCTGGGCGCGTTCGAGGGCGGCGGCCTGCGTGAAATGCACGATGTAGACGGGGGACTGGTTGGTGGTCACCAGATCTTCGATGGTTTCGCCGACCGGCGTGGTCGCGTACGAGAACATCAAAGGCACGGGGCGTTCTGTGCCGGAGACGACGGTGGTGGGTTTCCCGGTACGCCGCGTCAGATCTTCGGAGAAGAAGTCGACTTCACCGAGAGTTGCCGACATCAACAGGAACTGGGCGTGCGGCAACTCGATGAGCGGAACCTGCCACGCCCAACCTCGATCGGGTTCGGAGTAGAAGTGGAACTCGTCCATCACGACCTGGCCGATATCGGAGTTCGGGCCCTCGCGCAGTGCAAGATTCGCGACGATTTCGGCCGTCGCACAAATGATCGGCGCCGACGAGTTCACGGCGGCGTCGCCGGTCATCATGCCGACGTTCTCGGCACCGAAGACCTCACACAGTGCAAAGAACTTCTCGCTCACCAAGGCCTTGATCGGCGCTGTGTAATAGGTGCGCTTGCCGAGCGACATCGCATAGAAATGCGCGCCGATCGCCACCATCGACTTGCCTGACCCGGTCGGCGTCGCAAGGATCACGTTTGCACCCGAGACCAACTCCATGACGGCCTCTTCTTGGGCCGGGTAGAGCGTCAAACCTCGTTCGATGGTCCACGAAGAGAAGGCGTCGAAAACGGAATCAGGATCCGCGTTGTCGGGGAGAAGTTCCGTCAGCAGCACTCGTACAGGCTAGCCGCAACCGTGGATCAGGTTGCGCTTCGCTCGTCCGAGCCCATGGCGTCGAGCACCGCCATGCGGGTGGACGACGTTCCGGTGATGGTGTTCTCGCCGACCCCGGAGATCAGCATGTGGCGCCAGCGAGCCTCGTCGAAGACGAGTGGTGCGGTGCTGGAAAGAAAATCTTCGACGATCTGCAGGAAACGCATCGGATCGTCGCGGAACGGGAAGTGGCCCGAGCCGCGGAAGACTTCGAGCCGTGAGTTCGGCATCGCCGCGTGCGCGAGGTGAGCGTGGGAGACGGGAATGACGGAGTCGTCGTCGCCCCAGATCAGTTGAACCGGCAGATTCTCGGTCAGATAACAGCGGTCGAGCATCGTGACGACCTGTCCGCGCCAGTCCACGACGGCCCGCAGCGTACGAAGGTAGGCCTCGTAGGCAGTGGGGTCGGGGAGATCAGCGAGCACGCGAATCAGGTCCGGTGTGTCATGCAACATGGTGCCGGGACGCAAATTTGAACCGTGAACTACGCCGGCAAGGTTCCCGGCCATCCGGACGAGCGGCATCGCACCAGGTATCCGGAGCAGCTTTACCACCTCGTTGACCACCGGAACGGACATGAGGCGCAGTAGCGGATGGACGTCCTTGGTGACGCCACCGGCCGAGACCAGCACGAGGCGATCCACCATGTGTGGGAATTGGTAGGAGAACTGCATCGCTACGCCGCCGCCGAGCGAGTGCCCGATGACGGTGACGTGCTCGATGCCGAGCGTCGACAGAAGATCCCGCATGCCGTTGGCGTACGCGGCTACCGAGTAATCCGCGCGTGGCTTGTCGGAACGGCCGTGACCCAACAGGTCAGGTGCGATGACCGTGTACTTCTTGGCGAGGTGGGGAATGATCTCGGTCCACGTCGACGAGTTGTCGCCGATTCCGTGCAGGAGCAGTACTGCCGGACCCTCGCCGGCTATCCGAAATGCGCGTCGGTAGCCGTGAATCGTCCGGAACATCATCCGCGGTTCCTCGTCGGGGACCGGTCGGAGCTGACGGTTCCGTGGTCTGCTCATGTCGCCTCCTGGCTCGGCGTGTGACCACGTTGACTGTCTGCTCCAGTTGTTGAGCCGTCAACGAAAATCACACAGAGTTTGAGGCTATCCGACGGATGTGTCCTGAACAACAGCCCAGGTAACGGAGGGGTTGCGGAATGCGCACAATGTCGAATTATGCGCCCCGCCCGTCACATTTTCGTCAGTTGTCGCCTCGATCGAGGTCTCCAGCTGAGCCGAAGTCGTCATTTCCTGCCTGTTCGGCCAGGAACTTTTCGAACTCTGCGCCGATCTCGTCACCGCTGGGAAGGTCGGCCTCGCCGGCCAGAAGGGACGACTGTTGTTCCTGAGCGGCGACAAAAGTGTCGTATTGACGCTCCAAAGCGTGGACTACAGTCTGAACTTCTTCGTTCCCGGCTATGTGCTCGTTAACCTGTTCCCGAACGCGCGCCGCGGCCTCACCCAGTGCCACCAAGGGCAACTCCAGATCCGAAACCTCGGAAACGTTTTCGAGCAAAGTTTCTGCGGCGCCCGGGTAGTCCGTTTGCGCGAGGTAGTGGGGGACATGCACCGAAAAGCCCATCGCCTCGTGCCCGTGCTGAGACATACGAAGCTCGAGCAGTGATGATGCGCTGCCGGGAACCTGCAGTTCACCTGACCAACGCTGATGGTCCTGGATCAGGTCCTTGTTGGTCGAATGTGCTGTCACACCGAGCGGTCGGGTGTGCGGGATTGCCATCGGAATCGCGTTGAGTCCGATGGTTCGACGCACTCCCAACTGTTCGGACAACAGTCGAACAGCTGTGGTGAACCGCTCCCACTTGAGGTCCGGTTCCATCCCTGCGAGCAGCAGGAACGGCGTGCCGGCCGTATCGCGCAGTGCGTACAGATTGAGCGCCGGAGCGTCGTAATCGGAGAAATGATCGGCCTTGAACGTCATCGTCGGTCGACGCGAGCGGTAGTCGATCAGCTCGTCGACAGCAAACGACGCGACAAGCTCGGTCTCGAGGCTTTCGCGCAGATGCGTCGTCGCCAACTTCACGGCGTGACCGGCGTCGGAGTAACCCTCGAGTCCGTGAATCAGGATCGGTCCCTGGCCGTCGGCAGCCGCCAACTGGGGCGCCGGAAATTCCAGCTCGTACATCCTCGACTGTTCGTCCATCGCAGTCCCCTTCGCTCTTCGGTCTTGATCTCAAGTGTCCACTATCGGCGCACGCTCGACAGCATCGGAGTCAGGTGCCCGACAGCACTGGATCAGACGTTCATCGGTAAGAACACCGAGTCGGTGACCGATCATTCCCGATCCGACGAGACGGGCGTTCGCCGAGAGCGAAGCTGAGCGGTATCTTTCGACACTTGGCCTGGGCGTTCGCTAGATGTCGGGTGCGCGGCTTCGGACATGGCAGAGTGGAACACAAGGTCGGCACGGCTGATTTGTCCGAAATGGATTGGTCGATTGTCGGGATCGGTCGAGTGCGGAGGCTTACATGCGGGTGTGTCCACGATCGTCCAGGCGAGTGGCCGCATGCTCACTTGCTGCGGTGGCCGCCGTTGCACTACTCGCGGGCTGCTCCGGGTCTGTCCAAGGAGCACCCGTTCCGGACTCCGCGCCGGCGACTGCCGGTGCGACCGACAGCGGCACGGCGGCGCCGAGTACGACGGCTGCACCCAAATCCTCGACGCCGAAATCCACCTCTCCGAAAACGGCGGCACCGCTGTCCGAACTGCTGCTGACTCCCGAGGAATTCCCCGAGCCCTTCGGCGCTGTTGTGCTGCCCCCGCAGGCCGTTCCGATGGCAGCGCCGGATCTAGTCGGCGTCCCGCGCGGTGCCACCGTCGATCCGTCCGAATGTGAGCCACCGGAACAGGATTACGGTCCGAACGGGACCGTGATGGCGGTCGGGACCGACAACGCGACGAGGGCAACGATTTCGGTTGAACTCACGAAGGTCGATGCACCACTGGACGAGTTGGAAGCGCAAACTCGGCAGTGCCCGTCCATGACTGTCACTGCGAACGGCGTCACTACGGCAGTGACGACGGAAATTCTTCCGCCGTCGCCGATCGATGCCGACAAGACGATGTCACTTCGCCGCACTGTCGTGTCTCCCAAGGCCACAGCCGGTGATCAGACGATGCTGACCTTGATCGCGCAGGTCGGCGACGTACGGGTGGCGACAACACTGATGACGTTCGGTTCTGCGACGCCCTCGACGGCACCGCTGGATCAAGCGTTCACTGCAGCCGTGCAGAAGGTCAAAGCAGGCAAGTGATTTCGCAGCACACAGGTACGACAAGTAGCGGAGCTGCTCGGTGCGGCGCGGTACTTGGTCCCCAACAAATGCGGTAATCCACAGACGAGTTGGACGCAGCTGTTTTCCCTGGTCGAGCAGACGGCCGGGTCAGGGTGATCAGCGACGGTGTGTGCATGACGACATCACCTCTTCCGGGAGAATTCGAATTCTCCGACGACGACCTTGCCGCCCTTCTCGGATGCGTCGAACGCGTCTCCGATCCAGGCGAATTGATCGCGGCAATACCCGCACTCCTGGGCTTCCACCCGTCCAACTCTGTGGTTGCGCTGTCTCTGATGGGCGCCTCCGCCTCGACGCTCGGACCAGTGATGCGGCACGACTACTTTCCCAGTGTCAGGGGAAAGCCCGCGAGGCAGATGAGCGCGGCGCTGCGCCAGTTCGCCGCCGTCTGTGACGGGGAAGGCGCGCGTGCGGTCGTTCTCGTGGTGATCACCGATTGCTCGGCAGCTGAAACTCTGATCGATGAAACCATCGAGCTGGCCGAGGTATTCGAAGACATGCTCGGCGGAACCTGCGTCGAGCTGGCCGACGTATTGTGCACGGCCGCAATAGAATCTGGCCAGCCGTGGACGAGCGTCATGCGTTCGATTCACCGCGGCACCCTGCCAGACCCGGCATCTTCGTCGGTTGCGGCAGCACAGGTGTTGGGCGGGAGGGTCATTCGCCGTTCGCGTGAGGAACTGGTCCGGTGGGTACACGGCGCCGCTCGCAATCACGACACGATTGCCCGACTGATCGCGAGCCGACGAGAGTCGAGCGCGCACAGAGGGGGACCGAGCGGTGAAACCGCAGTTCAGCGCCGGATCGATCTGGTGTTGGAACATGTCCGCCGTGTCGAGGCAGGCGCTCACCGCCCTGACCCGCAGGAATGCGCCGATCTGGTGGTCGCATTGACGGACGTACGCGTGCGCGACGTGGTGCTGGGATTGGCGATCACGTCCGTTGCGGCACATGCTGAGCAATTGTGGCTCGTGCTCACCCATGAAGTACCGTCGCCCGAACGAGCTTGGCCGGCAACACTTCTCGGCTTCTTTGCTTACGTGCGTGGCGACGGCCCTCTGGCAGGTGTTGCGCTGTCGGCCGATTCGGAACACACCTTGGCGGGATTGCTGGATCTATCGCTGCAATCCGGTGTGCGCCCCGACGGAATCCGTGACCTCGCGGCCGTCGGATTGTCCATCGGGGAATCGCTCGGAATCACCGGCTTGCCGCCGGCACTGCCGAGTGGAAGCTAGCGAGCAGCGTGTGAGCGGTCGCCCAGATCCTGGAGGAACTGCCATGCGTCGGCGACGATGACGTCGAGATCGGTACGCGTGGGCGTCCAACCGAGCTCGGCAATCGCCTTGTCGCTCGATGCGATCAGTACCGCCGGATCACCTAGCCGTCGTGACGCGTCCTCGACGTTGATCGGCAGGCCGGTGACCCGCGCACAGGCGGCGATCACCTCGCGCACGCTGAAGCCGGCACCGCTTCCGAGGTTGTAGATGCGGTGCTCGCCGGGAACCGAGGATTCGAGCGCCAGTAGATGTGCTTCGGCGAGGTCCAGCACGTGGATGTAGTCGCGTACCGCGGTTCCGTCCGGCGTGGGCCAGTCGGTTCCGAAGACCGAGATCTTGTCCCGCTGTTCGAGCGCGACCTGCAGGACGAGTGGAATCAGGTGGGTTTCGATCACCCGGTTCTCGCCGGCGGACTTGTACGCACCTGCGACGTTGAAGTAGCGCAAGCTCGTCGCACCGAGGCCGTGGGCGATCGAGTACGAGGTGATCGCATGATCGATCGCGAGCTTGGTCGCGCCGTACGGATTGGTGGGGCGGGTCGGAGCGGTCTCCACGATGGGGGACTGCTCCGGTTCGCCGTACGTAGCTGCGGTGGACGAGAACACGAGGCGCGGAGTACCGGAGACACGGATCGCCTCGAGCAACTCGATGGTCGTGACGACGTTTCCGCGCCAGTACTTTTCGGGGTGCAGCACCGATTCGCCGACCAGCGACTGCGCCGCGAAGTGAAGCACACCGTCGAAAACCGGTGAACCCGCACTGCCGAGGACGTCGGCAGCAAGCGCTCCCACGTCTCCTTCGATGAACTCGGCACCGGCAGGCACCGCGTCGGCATTTCCGGTGGAGAGGTCGTCGATGACGACAACCTCGTGTCCACGCTCGAGCAACACAGTGCTGCACACACTGCCGACGTAACCGGCGCCGCCGGTGACCAGGAGTTTCATCTACTTCCTCAGACCTGCTTGACCTGAACGGCGTGAGCCATTTCCTCGGACAGGTCGAACCCGCTGTGACCCGGCACGATGATCGTCACCGAGCCCGGACGGGTTTCGACCGTCACCCTGGCGTCGGGAACGACGCCGGCGTCACGCAGCTGCGCGATCACCTCGGGATCGGACTGCACGTGCTCGGCCAGTCGCCGAACGACCACAGCTGTCTGTGCGCCGTGCGGAATATCGGTCAGGCGCACCAATGTTTCGGTGGTGGCAACCGGGCCGTCGAGTCCCAACTGGTCCAAGCCCGGAATCGGGTTGCCGTAGGGCGACGTCGTGGGGTTGTTCAGAACGACGACGAGCCGACGCTCGACCTCCTCGCTCATCACGTGCTCCCAACGGCATGCCTCGGCATGTACGTCTTCCCATTTGAGACCGATGACGTCCACCAGCAGGCGCTCTGCCAACCGGTGCTTACGCATGACAGAGATCGCGAGATCGCGACCCTTGTCGGTGAGTTCCAGATGTCGATCGCCGGCGACCATCAGCAAGCCGTCACGCTCCATACGCGCAACAGTCTGGCTGACGGTGGGTCCGCTCTGTTCGAGCCGTTCGGCGATCCGCGCCCGGAGTGGGACTACGCCCTCTTCTTCCAAGTCGTAGATCGTCCGGAGATACATCTCCGTGGTGTCGACTAGATCCTTCACACTCAACCCCTTCGTCAGTTGATCATTCTACCGTTCAGTTCGTGGTTCCGGTGCCGCCTCCACCGCGGCGAGTCCAGCGCGTGTCCGAATTGGATTCGTGTCACTCGATCTCGGTCTCCGAAGCGGGCCACGAGTGTGGTGTGCAGCACGAAACGAGAAGGAAGTAGCGTGATCCCATGACCGCGTCGATCAGATCTGACGGGGACCCCGCGGCGTCTCGAGCGAATCGAGTCGTGGTGTGGAGTCCGGAGTACCTGAGCTATCGGTGGAGCGCCGATCACCCGATGAATCCCACTCGCCTCGATCTCACGATGGCACTCTCGCGAAGCCTCGGACTTCTCGAGGGCATCGAATTTCTCGAACCGAGTGCCGCGTCCGATGCCGACCTCCTCAGAATCCACACACCGGCATATCTTGCAGCGGTCAAAGACGCGGGTAACTCTGCGAACAACGGTGTGAGCGGCCAGGATGTTCCCCACGGGCTCGGTACCGAGGACAACCCGGTCTTCCCGCACATGCACGAAGCCAGTGCGATCCTCGCCGGCGGCTCGCTGGCCGCAGCGCAGGAAATCGCTTCGGGACGTACGAGGCGCGCGGTCAGCATCGGCGGCGGCATGCACCACGCGATGGCGGATTGGGCCTCTGGATTCTGCGTCTACAACGATGCGGCGGTTGCGATTTCGTGGCTGCTCGACAACGGCTACGACCGCATCGCCTACATCGACGTCGACGCTCACCACGGCGACGGAGTGCAACATGCGTTCCTCGGGGACCCGCGGGTGCTCACGGTCTCGCTGCATCAGCACCCGGCAACCTTGTGGCCGAACACCGGATGGTCGAGCGAGGTCGGCGACGGGGCCGCCGAAGGTACGGCGGTGAACATCCCGGTGCTGCCCGGAACCGTCGACGCGTTGTGGCTGCGTGCATTTCACGCCGTCGTCCCGGGAGCCATTGCAGCCTTCCGCCCGCAGATCATCATCAGCCAGTGCGGAGTCGACTCGCACCGCGAGGACCCGCTCGCGGATCTCGCCCTCACCGTCGACGGTCAGCGCGCCGCGTTCCTGGCGATGCGTGACCTCGCCGACCGCTACTCCGAGGGGCGGTGGCTGGCAGTCGGAGGCGGGGGATACGGACTGGTGCGCGTCGTGCCGAGGGCATGGACTCACTTGATCGCTGCAGCGCTCGATCGCGAGATCGACGTCGACACCGCTGTCCCGGAAGACTGGAAGGAATCGACGAAGCTGCGAGCGCCGAGCGTCGACCTCCCGCCGACCATGGGGGACGGCGGCGATGTCGCCTACACGCCGTGGGACGGCCCGGGTGGTACACCGGAGACAGGTGTCGCCTCGGTGGACCGTGCACTCACCCGTATCGACTCGGCGATCATCGCGACACGTCGCGCTTCGTTCCCGCTACTCGGACTCGACCCGGAGGATCCCCGTGACTGAACAGTCCGATACCGAAGCTGCAGGCGGCGAGGCGAGCGGCCAGGCGCCGAAGACCGACCCCGCTCACACCTATCCCCATTCCTGGGTAGTCGATGTTCTCGCCTCCGACGGCGGAGCGGTGGCGTTGCGACCCATCGTTCCCGAAGACGCGGACAAGCTCGTCGAATTCCACGGCAAACTCTCCGAGCGCACCCGGTATCTGCGCTACTTCGGCCCGTACCCCACGATGTCGGCGCGCGACGTCAAGAACTTCACGACGGTCGACCACCACAACCGCGTGGCGTTCGTGATGATGCTCGGCGACGAGATCATCGCGGTGGGTCGATACGAGCGACTGCTCGACGTCGGTGACGGAAAGTCTGCCGAGGTCGCCTTCGTCGTCGCCGACGCACACCAGGGGCGCGGCCTCGGCCCGATCCTGCTCGAGTACCTGGCAGCGGCAGCGGCCGAGAACGGTCTGACGATGTTCGTCGCCGAGGTCCTCTCCGAGAACCGCAACATGGTGACGGTGTTCCGTGAGGCGGGGTATCAGGTGAGCCGCTCTTTCGACGGTGGCGTGCTGAGACTCGAATTCGCGATCGACCCGACGGAAGCGCTTGTTTCAGTACGTAATTCGCGTGAGCGGGCAGCTGAGGCCCGCAGCATGGGAAACGTGCTCAGCCCGCGATCGGTGGCGGTGATCGGCGCATCAGCGGACCCGGCCAAAGTGGGTAACGCGGTGTTGACCAACCTGCTGCGCGGCGGATTCACCGGACCGGTCTATCCCGTCAACGCAGAGCATCGTTCGGTACACGGCGTTCGGGCATATCCGACGGTTCGTGACATCCCCGACGACGTCGATCTCGCCGTCGTGGCTGTACCTGCAGAATCGATCAATTCGGTACTTGACGACTGCCTCGACAAGGGCGTCAAAGCGCTGGTGGTCGTCTCGTCGGGCTTCAGTGAGAGTGGTCCGGACGGGCGCTCGTCCGAACGCAAACTGGTCCATGCAGCGCGCGCTCACGGTATGCGCCTCATCGGCCCGAATGCGCTGGGTGTCGCGAACAACGACCCGGCGATTTCGTTGAATGCGACGCTCGCGCCGGTCTTGCCGGTGGCAGGCAACGTCGGCTTCTTCTGTCAGTCCGGCGCGCTCGGTATCGCCATTCTCGACGAAGCCGCTCGCAGCCGAATCGGATTGTCCGCCTTCGTTTCCGCCGGTAACCGTGCGGACGTCTCGGGTAACGACCTTCTGCAGTACTGGGATTCCGACCAGTCCACCGAAGTGGTCCTTCTCTATCTGGAGAGCTTCGGCAACCCACGGAAGTTCTCTCGCATCGCGCGTCGAGTTGCGCGGAAGAAGCCGATCGTCGCAGTGAAGAGCGGTCGGCACGCGGTTCCGCCGGTGCTCGCCGCCACCGGAGTCGAGATCGACGATTCGATCGTCCGCGCCCTCTTCGAACAGGCGGGCGTCATTCAGGTCGGGTCCATTTCACAATTGTTCGACTGCGCCTTGCTCTTCGGATACCAACCGTTGCCCGCCGGCCCCCGGCTTGCGGTCATCGGCAACTCGACCGCGCTCGGTGTCCTTGCTGCGGACGCGGCCCGCAGTGAAGGTCTGCAGGTCAGCGACCCGGTCGACCTCGGCGCCCAGGCGAGTCCGGAACTGTTCGCCACTGCCGTGCGCGACGCTTTGGCGTCGTTCGACGTCGATGCCGTCATTGCCGTCTTCGTTCCTCCGGTCGCCATTCCGGTCGAGCCGTTCGCGAAAGCACTCAAGGACGCCGTCGCAGGCTCGGACAAGCCGATTCTCACCACGTTCCTCGCAGCTGAGGGTGTGCCGGACGTCCTGGCGGTTCGTGACGAAGTCGGTAACCCGACCCGCGGTTCGGTGCCGTCCTACCCGGGGCCGGAGCGTGCCGCCCTGGCGTTGGCGAGGGCTTGGCGATATGCGGAGTGGCGCAGCAAGCCTGCGTCGAAGGTGGTTCGCCCCGTGGGTATCGACTCCGAGCGAGCCCAGAAGATGGTGGCAGATTGGCTTGAAAACTCTCCTGGCCGTTGGCTTTCAGATGTGGAAGCGGCGGCGCTGCTCGAGTGTTACGGGGTCGCCGTCGTCGAATTCCGTTCGGTCCTGAGCGAAGACGAAGCAGTAGAGGCAGCGGATGCTGTCGGCTACCCGGTCGCGGTCAAGGCAACCGGCGAAATGTGGCGACACCGACCGGATCTGGGCGGTGTCAGGCTGGATCTGAGTGGACCGGAATCGGTGCGCCTCGCTTACCGAGATCTTGCGGCAGCGTCGGGTGAACCGCTGCTGCACGTGCAGAAAATGGCAACCAAGGGCATCGGATGTGTGGTTGGTGTCCAAGACGACCCGTCGTTCGGTTCGCTGATCTCGTTCGGGCTTGCCGGTGTGATCTCCGATCTCCTCGGTGACCGTGCCTATCGCGTACTGCCTCTCACCGAGGACGCTGCTACGGAATTGATCGACGCGCCCAAGGCCGCGCCGCTTCTCTCCGGATACCGCAACGCCGTTCCGGTCAACAAGGGTGCGTTGGTTGATCTGGTCCAGCGCATCTCGGCGCTGGCCGACGACATTCCCGAAGTCCGCGAACTGGCCTGTGAGCCGGTACTCGCTTCGGCTACCGGCGCGGAGATCACCGATTCACGTGTCCGAATCGGACCTGAGCCGAGCGCAATCGACCTGGGGCCCAGGCGGCTGCGGTAGACACAGCGAACAACACCGGCCACCGCACATTCCCGAGGGGGAGGGAAGTAGCGGTGGCCGGCGCTTTGTGCGGTGCGTCAGCGCGAGTGGTGTGGCGCGCTGACGCACGTGCTGTGTTGTTTGATCAGCTCGCGTAGGACCGCAGTTTCTCGGCGCGATCGCCGACGCGGAGCTTGCCCATGACCTCACGCTCGATCTGACGAACCCGCTCACGCGAGAGGCCGAAGAGCTTGCCGATCTGATCGAGGGTGCGGGGCTGGCCGTCGTCGAGACCGTAGCGAAGTCGGATGACCTGCTGCTCCCGCTCGTCGAGCGTCCCGAGCACGCTGCGCACATCGCTGTGCAGCAGACCGGCGATGACGGCGTTCTCGGCCGAGGTCGCCTCGGAATCTTCGATGAAATCGCCCAAGGGCGCTTCTTCGTCGTTGCCCACAGGCATGTCCAGGCTTACCGGGTCGCGGCTGTGGTCGAGCAGGTCGGCAATCTTGTGCGCCGGGATGCCCGACTCTTCGGCCAACTCGTCGTCCGTGGCTTCTCGCCCGAGCTGCTGGTGCAGTTCGCGCTTGATGCGGGCGAGCTTGTTGACCTGCTCCACGAGGTGGACTGGGAGCCGGATGGTGCGGCTCTGATCAGCCATTCCGCGGGTGATTGCCTGACGGATCCACCAGGTGGCGTACGTCGAGAACTTGAAGCCCTTGGCGTAGTCGAACTTCTCCATCGCACGGATGAGTCCGAGGTTGCCTTCTTGAATCAGATCGAGGAGCGGCATGCCGCGGCCGGTGTAGCGCTTGGCCAGCGACACGACGAGTCGCAGGTTCGCTTCCAGGAGGTGGCTACGTGCCGACTGTCCCTCGCGAACGATCGTTGCGAGATCCCTCTTCTTGGCGACTGTCAGGCGCTTTCCCGTGGCAAGGACGTGGCTGGCGTACAGCCCCGCTTCGATTCGCTTCGCCAGTTCGACCTCGTCTGCTGCTGTCAGCAGTGCGGTACGACCGATCCCGTTCAGGTAGACGCGGACCAGGTCTGCGGCCGGGCTCTGGGCGTCCAGATCTGCGGCGCTCGGACGAATGCGAGTAGTGGTGCTGGGGCTTGTCATGACTTGCCTCCCTATCGGCGGTCTCTCACACAGTTCAACGTGTGAGAGTTCCGGGAAAGTTCCCGTGCCGATTTCCGCTAAATCGCCGTGACCTGCAGTTATTTCCCAGTCGTCCTGAGAAGTTGCTGAGAACACAAAAATCTGCAACTCACCGGGAACTCAGTTCGTGACGGGAAGCACCAACCCGTGCCGAACCAGCGAGACCATCATTGTGACGACGGCCTCACGTAGCTGGTCCGGGTCTTCGCCGTTCGCCGCGGCAAGAAGTTCGATCAATTCGTCGACCACCAGTCCATCCGCTCGGAGTCCGGCCAACAGCGCAGCACCGAGCTCGTCGATCTCGTGCTGCCAGTGCGGTCCGTTGCCGCGGTGCACACGCGTGACCACTTGTTGCCATCCCTCGTCACCGGGGAGGTAGACGCGTTCGAGAGCCGTGTCCGGATCGAGGACGAAGCGTTCCTCGAGGACGTCGTGTTCACGCAACCAGGCAAGACGGTCGAAGTAAGCGAGCGCCTCGGCCCCGAGCGGGTCCGAGAAGCCGTGCATGAGGTCCTCGGCCATCAGGTCGGTGGGGGAGTCGGTGCGGCGAAGGAACACGAAACCGAAGCCGACGCCCTCGACGTCGGATTCTTCGAGGTGATCCAGCCAGGCGTTTGCTCTCGATGCCGTTTCAGGATCTCGCGGATCCTGCCCGCCGTCCTTGAGCCACGTACCGACGTACAGAGCCGGATCCGCGACATCGCGCTGGACCACCCAGGCATCGACGCCGTGGGCCGGCAGCCACGACGCGATCCGCGACCGCCAGTCCTGGCCTTCGACGTGCACCCAGGACGCCAGCAGAGCTGCCGTGCCGCCGGGGTTCAGGTAGTCGATCGATTGCGAGATCATCAATTCGCTCGCACCGTCGAGATCGAGGCCGGAATCGCGGTACGTGTGATGGACGCGTGCCTCGCCGACGACAAACGGCGGATTGGCGACCACCTGGTCGAAGGTTCGACCCTCGACGGGTTCGAACCAGGACCCTTGAAGGAGTTCGACGTCCAGTCCGTTGAGGGCCATGGTTGCTGCCGTGAGGTCGACAGCACGTTGATTGATGTCGGTTGCGGTGACCGAATCGGCGTACGTGTTCGCGTGCAGGGCTTGGATGCCGCATCCCGTACCGAGGTCGAGTACGCTGCCGACCCTCGCGGTGGGCGTGGCCTGCAGCAAGGACAGTGACGCATGCCCGACGCCCAGCACATGATCGGCCGTGGCCTTCTTGGGACGGATTCCGCCGTCGAGATCCGAGATCACCCAACGATCGCCGTCGCCGACGTCGATGGGGCGAAGATCCACCGCGGCCCGCACGAGCGGATTCTCACTGTCGAAGTTCTCACCTTCGAGCAGACCGGCGTCGACGCACTGCGCGATTGTCAGCGGAGCCAGCGCCGCGGCGACGTCGCCCGCCGGGCAGTCATCGGCGAGAAGGAACAGTCTGATGAGAACGCCCAGGTCCCCGAGTTCTCGGGTGGCGCGGCGCACGGGCACCGGCTCACTTCGACCGAGAGCAGCGTGAACTTCGGGACCCAACGCCTCGAGCATGGTTCCGGTGTCGAATCGATTGCGAAGCAGAGCCTCACGCAGCGCAGGGGTGATGGACAGGAGCGTTTCGCTTCTCACCCTGTCATTCTCGCAGGCGGAACTTGTCAGCCTTCGATGGTGTGGTGCGTCGCGGATTCGATCTCGCCTGCGGTCTTCTTTCGTCCGTCGTATCGACTCGGTTCGTCCTTGGTGCGCGGTGGTCGGTCGTTGGCGATCAGGACGGCGATCCAGGGAAGCGGAATGGATGCACCGATGATGAGCATCGAGATCCAGGCGTTGGCCCAGATGCCGTACGCGATCGCCGCGAGGATCAACGCCGGGAACCGGAAGGACATGATGATCATGTACTTGCGCACTCGGGCTTTGTGCTGTTCTTCGACGGACTGCTGCGCTTCGGTGATCAGTACGGGATTGTCGGGAGTCCCGGCCTCGTCGGACCTGCCGAACGCGCCATTTCGTGCCATGACTCCACTGTTCCACTCTCGGCCGACAATTGCACACGACCCGTGGGTCGCACCGCTGTGACGGAGACGGCATTATTGGAGGGGTGAGCACTCAAACCAAGGAACGTCCCGACGTCTCCACCGACGAAACGACCGACGACGACACCCCGAAGTTCTTCCACTACGTGAAGAAGAACAAGATCGCCGAGAGCGCCGTCATGGGAACCCATGTCGTCGCGCTGTGCGGTGAGGTGTTTCCCGTGACGAAGTCCGCCAAGCCGGGATCACCGGTGTGCCCGGACTGCAAGAAGATTTACGAAGGACTCCGTAAGGGCGACTGACCTCGGGTCAGGCGAGCGGGAGTACTTCCGGAGCTCGGCGGATCGACAGCCTCGACGCAGTCGGCCGCCGGGCTCTTCGCGTCTGCGTGCGGTTCATCGCAGGGATCTTGGTCGACGCACGAGTTCTGGCGCGACTCCGATTGTCTGCTCTCGGTTTGTCTGCTGCGGGGCCGCCCGTACGAGGGGACCGTGGCCGGGTCCGCTTTGTCGCCCGAGATGCGGATCGGGCTGGTGGCCAGGTGCCAGGTCAGGTTGGTGACCGGACCGGTCTTTTCGTCGGTGTTCTGAGCCGCAAGCCACTCTCGCATCTGCTCCATCCGAGTGGCACGAGCCGGCCAGAACTCCTGAACCGTCGCGTTGAACTCGGCGCCGAGCACGACGGCAAAACCGAGGAAGAACGTGAAGAGCAGAAACGCGATCGGCGTTGCCAGTGCGCCGTACGTGTAGCCGGTGCTGGTGACGAATCCCAGGTACCAGCGCAATCCGGTGCTGGCGGCCATGAAGAACACACCGGCGACCAGGGCGCCCGCGAGCAGCCGATGCCACGGCAGCGACTTCGGCAGAGCGACCTTGTAGAGCGTCGTGAGGCCGATGATCACCAGCAGACCGACAGCGGGGTAGTAGAACGTGTCGACCAGATTCGATCCGACCACGTACCAGGAGGCCGGCAGTGCTCGCCCGACGAGCGTCGGCCCCAGAGCTACCAGCGGCAGGATGAACACCGCCATCACCAGGAACATCACGTAGAGCAGCAGGGCGAAGATGCGCTGCCAGATGGGATTGCGGGCATCCTGCTGCCCGTGTGCTTCCACGATCGAGTCGACGAACGTACTGATCGCCGATGATCCCGCCCACAGGGACAGCAGGAAGCCCACGGAGATGATCTCCGGGCGTCCGCGCTGAAGGACGTCCGTCACCGTCGGGCGGATGATCTGGTCGACGACGCTTTCGCTGAAGATCGTTCCGCTGAACGTGACGATCTTGGATTCGATGATCTCGACGGTGTTGGGTCCGAACCACCCACCGATGTAGCCGATCATTCCCAGAAGGCCGAGCAGCAGGGGAGCAAGCGACAGCGTTTGCCAGAACGCGGCCGTAGCTGCCTTTCCGAAGATGGAATCGTCCCAGGCCTTGCTCAGGGTTCGACCGATCAACTGCCCGGTGCGGCGTAGCGGATGCCATCTGCGGTGGTGCAGATCACTTCCGCTCGACTTCTCGCCTCGCGCTTCACTCATGATGTCTCCAGCATCCCTGACGACACACCCGGTTGCCCAACCATGGCGCCGACGTGTCGCACATTTCTGAGACAATTCGCGTGCAGGTCGGCAGGATGCGAGAGAAGCGAAACCTCGCCGGCCGGAGTGAGAACGGCCATGAGTACGCGCTTCGAGTGCGGCTTTGGTCGGTGGCGGCGGCTAGGCTCGTCGCCGGACATTGATGAAAATTCGAGGAGCGCGAGACAACAGTGCGATTCCAGTGGAGGCGCGGCCTATGACGTCTGAGACCGTGGCAGCCGAGTTCGGCAAGTCGCCCGAACCCGCCGGAGCTCAATCCGCGGGAACCCAACCTGGCGCCCCTACCGGTTCCCTTCGTGCATGGCAGCGCCGTGCACTGACCAAATACCTTTCCAGCAGCCCGCGTGACTTTCTGGCGGTCGCAACGCCGGGAGCAGGTAAGACCACCTTCGCTCTGCGGGTAGCTTCGGAATTGCTCCGTGACCGGACGGTCGACCAGATAACCGTCGTGGCGCCGACCGAGCACCTCAAACACCAGTGGGCGGAGTCCGCACAGCGCTCCGGCCTCGCATTGGATTCGCGGTTCTCCAACTCGACCGGCCAGACCTCGCTTGACTATCACGGCGTCGTGCTGACCTACGCCCAGGTTGCCTCGCACCCGTCGAAGCATCGTGTGCGGACCGAGGGCCGCAAGACGCTGGTCATCCTCGACGAGATCCACCACGGCGGCGACGCCAAGAGCTGGGGCGACGCCATTCGTGAAGCGTTCGGCGACGCGACCAGGCGTCTCGCACTGACCGGAACCCCGTTCCGCAGTGACGACAGTGCCATTCCTTTTGTCGAGTACGAGCCGGACAAGGAAGGTCTGCTCCGCTCGAAAGCCGACCACTCCTACGGATATTCGGATGCCCTCAAGGACGGCGTGGTTCGCCCCGTCGTGTTTCTCGCCTACTCGGGCGAGGCACGGTGGCGAAACAACGCCGGCGAGGAATTCACCGCTCGACTCGGCGAGCCGCTGAGCGCCGAGCAGACGACTCGGGCCTGGCGCACGGCCTTGGACCCTGCCGGCGACTGGATTCCTGCCGTGCTGCAAGCAGCAGACACCCGTTTGGCGCAGCTGCGCAGTACCGGTATGCCCGATGCCGGCGGACTTGTCATCGCGACGGACCAGACAGTGGCCCGCGAGTACGCGAAGGCCCTGACCGCGATCACCGGCGAACAGCCGGCTGTCGTGCTGTCCGACGACCCCACCGCGTCCAAGCGAATCGCCGAATTCGGTGCGAGCGACCAGAAATGGATGGTCGCGGTCCGCATGGTGTCCGAGGGCGTCGATGTTCCCCGTCTGGCGGTCGGTGTGTACGCGACCAGCGCGTCGACTCCGCTGTACTTCGCTCAGGCGATCGGGCGCTTCGTGCGCTCGCGTCGTAAGGGCGAAACTGCCAGCGTCTTCCTGCCGTCGGTGCCGGTGCTTCTCGACCTTGCCGCACAGCTCGAGGCCCAGCGTGATCACGTACTCGGCAAGCCGCATCGTGAGAAGGACGGCCTCGAAGACGACCTGCTCGCCGATGCGAACAAGCAGAAGGACGAGCTGGGCGAGGAGGAGAAGGCGTTCACGTCCCTGGGCGCCGATGCCGAACTCGACCAGGTGATCTACGACGGATCGTCCTTCGGTACCGCGACATTCGCCGGAAGTGACGAGGAAGCCGACTACCTCGGTCTGCCAGGTCTACTCGACGCCGATCAGATGCGGGCGTTGCTGCGTCAACGCCAGCAGACACAGGTCCAGGCCAACTCGGCCAAGGCTGCCGCCCCGCAACCCACGGCGGCAGTGGTATCCGATCGAGCGGCCACGGCAGATCAGCTCGGTGCGCTCCGCAAGGAGCTGAACGGGTTGGTGGCGATGAACGTCCACCGCACCGGTAAGCCGCACGGCATCATTCACGCGGAACTGCGCCGGGTGTGCGGCGGTCCGCCGACGGCCATCGCTACTGTCGATCAGCTGACCGAACGCATCGCGATTCTCCGCAGCTGGTAGCAGCCGATACCGGTCCCGCACGCTTCGCGTGCTTGCGACCCCGGAACGGCAGAACGGGCGATCACAGTGACTGTGATCGCCCGTTCTGGCGTTCATGGCGCGCCTCGTGAAGAGGCCACCCCCGGCTGACAGGTCAGATTGCGGGTTCGCTTTCGGAGACGACGGCATTCATCTCGCGAAGTCGATCCGCGTGTTCGGTTGCGTGGTGTCCGCAGAAGAGAAGCTCGCCGCCGGTGGGAAGCACGGCGCGTACGCGTGCTCCGGCACCGCACCGGTCGCACCGGTCGGCAGCGGTCAACTGTGGGCTGGTCAGTGTTCCGGGCATGACTCCTCCGTACTGGCTTTGCGGCATTCGGGCCGCGTGCCTGGGGCCTGGTCCGCCGCGTCGGAATGGCGCGGTAGATCCACTCTTACAGACGTTTGGGGTTTACGGGTTGTTCCCGAAGGCGTTTCTTAGTGTTGTGTCTCACTGGAAATGCGCTGGGCAGGCATTCTCGGGTGAAGATTGTTCGCTGACAGCTGATTCGGATCGCCGACCTCAGCCCGATATTCTGGGCGGATGAACCCGGGACGCGAACCACTTGTCGACGAGAGCGTCGAGTTGCTCCACATGTGCACGCGCGAGGAGTGGGCGCGGGCACAACAGCTCGGTGAACGTATCCCCGACGGATTCGAGGCGGAGGGATTTGTCCACATGTCGACTCCGGCGCAAGTTCATCTCCCGGCCAATCGGATCTTTGCCGGCCGTGACGACATAGTCCTTCTGGTTATCGATCCGGCCTTGCTCGGCGGTCAGGTCAAGTACGAACCGGGTGTCCCCTCGGACCCGGAATCGATGCGATTCCCGCATCTGTACGCCCCGATTCCCGTCGCAGCCGTCACCGCTGTCGTCGAGTATTTTCCGGGCGAGAACGGCGTGTTTTCGCCGGTTCGGTAGGTCGCCGGTTGGCCGGTCGTGAACTGTGCCCTGCGGATTACGGCCCTCCCGCGATGCAGGTCACCGATCGGCGCTACCGTTGGTATATGAACGTAGAAGTCACCCCACTACCGGGGATCGGGACGCGCAAGGATTTTGTTCTGTCTTCCGGTCGTCGCGTGGGTGTCGTCACCCATCGGGACGGTCATACCGACCTCATCGTTTCCAAGGCAGACGACCCTGACGCGTGTGCTGCCTCGCTGCCTCTGACCACCGAGGAAGCGGCAGCGCTCAGCAATCTCCTGGGTGCCCCACAGCTCGTTGCTCAGCTCGAGGAAGAGCACCGTGATCTTCCGGGCATTCGAACCAAACAGCTCTACATCAAGGACGGTTCTCGCTACGACGGACAGACCCTCGGGGACACCGGCATGCGCACGCGTACCGGAGTGTCCATCGTCGCCGTCATGCGGGCAGGACAGGTGAGCCCGTCTCCGAACCCCGACTTCACGTTCACCGGGGGAGACCTTCTCGTGGCAGTCGGAACGCCGGACGGTTTGGCTGCAGCGGCAAAAATCTTGGCCAACGGCTGACTGGCGCGTGGACACAACCACCCTCGCACTGATCGAACTCGGCGCGGTCTTCTTCGCGCTCGGACTGCTCGGACGGCTCGCTGCTCGCGTCGGCATGTCGCCGATCCCGTTCTACCTGATCGGCGGCCTGTGCTTCGGACAGGGCGGTTTCATCCAGCTCGGCGACATCGGCGAGTTCTCCCATCTGGCAAGTGAGATCGGGATCGTCCTGCTCTTGCTGCTCTTGGGGCTCGAATACACTGCGGCCGAGCTCGTCACCGGTCTCAAACGCTCGCGGGTAGCCGGCATCGTCGACATCGTCCTCAACGCCACCCCTGGCGCGGTTGTCGGCTTGATGCTCGGCTGGGGCGTCGTGGGGGCGACGGTCATGGCCGGCGTCACCTACATCTCGTCTTCGGGAATCATCGCCAAGGTGCTCAGCGACCTGGGGCGCCTCGGTAACCGCGAGACACCGGTCGTGCTGTCGATTCTGGTGTTCGAAGACCTGGCGATGGCGCTGTACCTGCCGATTCTGACCGCGATGCTCGCGGGCGTGAGCTTCATGGGCGGGCTCGAAGCGGTCGGGATCTCGTTGTTGGTCATCACCGTGGTTCTTGTCGTGGCCCTCCGATACGGACGGTACGTCTCCGCCCTCCTCGACAGTCCCGACAGTGAGACGCTCCTGCTCAAGCTGCTCGGTGCCGCACTGTTGGTCGCCGGCATCAGTTCGGCGATGCAGGTGTCGGCGGCTGTGGGCGCATTCCTCCTCGGAATCGCGATCTCGGGGTCGACGGCGCACAATGCCAGTCGCGTGCTCGAGCCCCTTCGAGATCTGTTCGCCGCAATGTTCTTCGTGGTCTTCGGTCTCAACACCGATCCCAGTTCCATTCCGCCAGTCCTCGGATGGGCCGCGATCCTGGCAGTGGTCACGGCGATCACGAAGCTGGTAACCGGCGCTTGGGCGGCCAGACGTCAGGGTGTCGCGCGAATGGGTCAGGCGCGCGCCGGTGCCGCTCTGATCGCCCGCGGTGAGTTCTCCATCATCATCGCAGGCCTCGCGGTGTCCGCAGGCGCCGTCGACGCCGAACTTGCCGCATTGGCAACTGCTTACGTGCTCCTGATGGCGGTCATCGGCCCGGTGGCGGCAAGAGTTATCGAACCGGTCGCCTCGTTGTACATCAAGGTTCGTACGAAGTCCTGATTGCGGTCCTATTCTGTCCGGATGTCGAACAGAATCGCCCGTCCCGCCGCGACCGCTCTGTGTGCGCTGATCATCTCGTGTGCACCGGTCCCGGCGCTCGCCGGTGGAATTCCCGCTCTCGACCACGCCGGACCCACAGCTGCGCAGGTTGCCACGGATCGATCGCTACACCTCGAGGGTGCGTCGAACGCGCGTGACATCGGTGGCTACGTCGCCGCGGACGGGCAGACCGTTCGGTGGGGGAAGGTATTTCGCTCGAATGCCCTCGACAAGCTGACACCGTCGGATCTCGCGTCGTTGAGCGAACGCGGAGTGGAATCGGTCGACGACTTCCGTACGGTCGTCGAACGAACGCTCTCGCAGGATCGCCTTCCGAACGGGGCGCGAAGCAACTGGTTCGACGTCATCGGAACCAACCCCGCCAACCTCCCGGCGCTGGTGGACATGCCGACGATGTACGCGTTGATGGTGACCGATCCGGGGGCGAGCCGCGCATTCCACGACGCGCTGGTGAACGTCGCGAACACCGACGGTGCAGTCCTCTGCCACTGCTCGGCGGGCAAGGACCGTACCGGTTGGATGACCGCAGTTCTCCTGACCGTCCTCGGCGTGAGTCGCACCGACGTGAACGCCGATTACATGCTCAGCAATCAGTACCTCACCGGACCCAGCACGGGGAGCGCGTTCATCGACGGCGTCGAACAGTCTTGGCTGGACACGTCTTTCGCCACGGTGGATCGGGTGTACGGCAACTTCGACAACTACGTCCGGGACGGCCTTCAGTTGAGCGAGGACGATGTCGCACAACTCCGGGACACACTCTTGGTCTGAGGCGGCAAACGCACAAGAGCCGCTCTCCGGCGATCCGGAGAGCGGCTCTTGTGTGCATAGCTGGTGTGACTAGTCGAGGTAGTCGCGCAGAACCTGCGAACGCGACGGGTGGCGCAGCTTCGACATCGTCTTCGATTCGATCTGGCGGATACGCTCACGCGTGACGCCGTAGACCTGTCCGATTTCGTCTAAAGTCCTCGGCTGACCGTCGGTGAGACCGAAGCGGAGGCGAACCACGCCTGCTTCGCGCTCGGACAGCGTCTCGAGTACCGACTGCAGCTGATCCTGCAGCAAGGTGAACGAGACGGCATCGACTGCGACAACAGCTTCGGAGTCCTCGATGAAGTCACCGAGCTGGCTGTCGCCCTCGTCGCCGATGGTCTGGTCGAGAGAGATCGGCTCACGCGCGTACTGCTGGATTTCCAGCACCTTCTCCGGCGTGATGTCCATTTCCTTGGCGAGCTCTTCCGGCGTGGGCTCACGGCCCAGGTCCTGGAGCAGCTCACGCTGGATACGGCCGAGCTTGTTGATGACCTCGACCATGTGTACCGGGATACGGATGGTGCGAGCCTGGTCGGCCATTGCGCGGGTGATGGCCTGACGGATCCACCACGTGGCGTAGGTCGAGAACTTGTAACCCTTGGTGTAGTCGAACTTCTCGACTGCACGGATCAGACCGAGGTTGCCTTCCTGGATGAGGTCCAGGAACGCCATGCCGCGGCCCGTGTAGCGCTTGGCGAGCGAGACGACCAGGCGGAGGTTGGCCTCGAGGAGGTGGTTCTTGGCGCGGTTGCCGTCGCGGCAGATCCAGCTCATGTCGCGTCGCTGAGCCGCAGGCAACTTCTCGCCCTTGTCAGCGAGGTCCTGCATGATCTGCACGGCGTAGAGGCCGGCCTCGATGCGCTTGGCCAGTTCGACTTCCTCTTCGGCGTTGAGGAGTGCGACCTTGCCGATCTGCTTGAGGTAGGCGCGAACCGAGTCGGCGGACGCCGTCAGTTCGGCATCCTTGCGTGCCTGGCGGAGAGCCTCGGACTCTTCCTCGTCCCAGACGAAGTCGCCGGAAGCCTTGTCCTTCTCGGACGGCTCTGCAGCGGTCTCTTCGTCTTCGCCGACTGCTACGACCTCGACGACATCGGACTCGACCTCGGCAAGGTCGCCGTCCGTGATGTCGATGTCTTCCAACTCGACATCGCCGTCTTCGGCGTCAGGATCGCCGGCCTTCTTGGGGCTGGCCTTCTTAGCTGCTGCCTTCTTGGCCGGAGCTTTCTTGGCCGGAGCCTTCTTTGCTGCTGCCTTCTTGGCGGGGGCCTTTTTCGCCGGAGCCTTCTTGGCTGCCGGAGCGGTGACGGTGGCCGCCTCCACGGCTGGAGATTGTGGCTCTGACTCTGATGGAGAATCAGCAGTCTGACGTGTATCGGTGGCTGCCACGTACGCCCTTTCGTGACGGTGTCGTGCGGCGTCACGCCAGAGTGGTGATCCGGCGGAGAGGTCAATGGTTGTTGGCCGGCGCGCAGCCGGACTTCACCATTGTAACGACTCTCAGGAAACTCTTACGTCACGGCGGGCCGTAACAGGTAGATTTTCCGCTTTTCACGTGCGGGTTTTCTCATCCGGCGACGGAGGCCGGCCTAGTCAGTCCGACCGATGCGAGCGCAGCTCCGGCGATTCCCGCGGTGTTGAGGAGGGTGGCGGGGACGACCTTCGTGCGGTTGGTCAGGTGCGGAATCCACTTCTCGTGCTTGCGGCTGATTCCGCCTCCGGCGATGAAGAGATCTGGCCAGAGCAGGTTCTCGAAGGTGGTCAGAACTCGCGAGACCTCGACCGCCCACTCCTTGTAGCTCCAGTCCTTCTTCTCCTTCACCGACGACGCCGCCCGGTGCTCGGCTTCCTTGCCGTCGACCTCGAGGTGGCCGAACTCGGTGTTGGGCAACAGAACTCCGTTGTGCAGCACGGCAGATCCGATTCCGGTGCCGAAGGTCAACAAGATCACGACGCCGGAGGTGTCTTTGCCCGCTCCGAACGAGTCCTCGGCGATTCCGGCAGCGTCGGCGTCGTTGAGGACGGTGACCTCGCGCCCGCCCAGTGCCTTGCCGAACAGAGTGGCGGCGTCGGTGTCGATCCAGGACTTGTCGATATTCGCGGCGCTTCGCGCGACGCCGCCGGTCACGACAGCGGGCAAGGTGATGCCGACCGGACCGGTCCACTTGGCCTGCTCGACGATCTCGGCGACAGTGCCCGCGATCGCATCGGGTGTGGACGGCTGCGGGGTCAGGATCTTGATGCGGTCACCGATCATTTCCCCGGTGCTCAGGTCGATCGTGCCGCCCTTGACGCCGCTGCCGCCGACGTCGATCCCGAAACCTGTGGTTGTCATCGTCCTGCGCTCCTGAGTGTCGAATTCGAGGTCACGATCTACCGTTGCAAACACTAACCCGAACAAGGACCCGGGCGCGTCCTCTCGAACCGTCCACCTCGAGACGTTCGAGTGGTGCCCCTCGGTAGAGATGTGTTGCGATGGTCCGGTGCGCCCTTCAGAAAGAACGTTGCCCGACTTTTCCGCTGATTCTCTGGACCCCGCACAGTTGCGGGAAGTAGCCGTAGCCGTCGCCGAACGCGCAGCCGAACACGTCCGCTTGCGTCGGCCCGAGGTATTCGGCCTGGTGGGTTCCGGTGCCGCCGAGGGTGGTTCGGTTGCGGCGAAGAGCACACCCACCGATCCCGTCACGGTGGTCGATACCGAAACCGAACAAGTGATTCGCGACCTTCTGGCGCAATTGCGCCCTGCAGATTCGATCCTGGGTGAGGAAGGTGGCGGAGACACCGACGATTCCGCGGGAGTTCGATGGGTTGTCGATCCCATCGACGGCACGGTGAATTTTCTCTACGGAATCCCCGCGTTCGCCATCTCGGTGGCCGTACAGATCGACGGGGTCTCGGTAGCCGGGGCTGTCGTCGACGTGTCGTTGGAAACCACGTACGCCGCGCATCGGGGCGGCGGTGCAACCATGACCACGGCCGACGGCGTCGTCAGCGACCTGCAAGCCAATGAGGTGACCGAGCTGTCAATGGCGCTGTTGGCCACCGGCTTCGGTTACGGAGCGGATCGCCGGAAGGTGCAGGGCACGTTGATCGGGCAGATCCTGCCGCAGGTCCGCGACATCCGACGCATCGGTTCGGCGGCTTTGGATCTGTGCATGGTTGCCACCGGCCGGGTCGACGCTCACTTCGAACACGGACTGAGTCCGTGGGACTGGGCAGCCGGCTCCTTGATCGCTTCCGAAGCGGGCGCCGTGATCAACGTCCCGGCGCCCAATTCCACGTCCGCCGACGGCGATGTCGTTTACGCAGTCGCTCCGGCGATCGCCGAGCAGTTCGCGCACATGCTCAGTTCGATCGGCGCAGATCAGCCGATTCCGAGCTGAGGCCTGTCAGCAGCGCGCCGTGCGCGCTGCTTTGAGCAGTGCGATGTCCATCGGAGCGACTTCGGCGTTTGCGGGCTGCTCGGCCAGAGCATGCAAGATCGCGGTGGCGTCGGTGTTGGGGGTCAGGGCGCCCTTGTTGTAGGTGCCGAGAGCCAGGTCGACGGTGTCGTCGCCGCGGCCGTCCTGGACCAGTTCGGCGCAGGGGGCGACCAGCCAGACGGAACTAGCGGCGGCGAGGCCGTTCGCTCCGAATCGGATCTGACCCTGGCACTCCATGTTCTGGTCGACGTAGACGGGGTCGTTTCCGACCTGGACGTCCGGCGCGCTGGAGAAGCCGAACTCGCTCAGTTGCGCTGCCACCTGGGCCGCCTGGCCGTGTTCACCGTTGGCGTTGAACACACGAACCTTGGTGGCGGCGAGGGGAGCGGGATCCACGTCGAGCAGCTTCGAGCGGTCGACGACGGTTCCCAGCGGTAGCGGCGCCGCTGCCGAAGGATCGGACGAAGGTTGCGGCAGGTTGCAGGCGACGGTGTCACTGACTTCCGCCTCGGCGCTCAGGATGCGGACCCACAAGACACTGCCGATCAATGCGAGTACCGCGAACACGGCGATCACCGGCCACGCGCGCCGACGGCGGAACGGACGTCCCTGGTCATCGGTAGAGCTGCCTTCGGTGATCAGAGAAACCACGGTATCCCTCGACTTTCTTGACGAAACTTCTACTTCGCCATCGGGCCGAGCGGCGCCGGCATGACGTTCGGTGCCTACCTTAGAGGGCCTGTGTGACGAGACAGCCGAAGCGAGGCTCGACGCGTCGAGTCCTTGTCGATTGAGAAACGGCAGTTGGCCGATTACCGGCCTGTTTCTACCCGGATTCGGCCCGAAAACATCGTGGAAAGGTCACAGCTTGCTCTTGCCTTGGTGACAATTCGCAGTCATTTTTCGGAAATTTCCGATTCGGTTACTACTTTCGTGCTCACGTCGGCTACTGTCTGGCGGCCCAGGTCGTTCAACTGGGCATCGGCCGGACGCCGAAATGACAACCAAATGAGGCGCAGATCACGTTCTCGGAAGGAACTTCCGGGCACTAATTCCAGTCCTGCAGCGTTATGCAGCGACAGGGAATGATCTGGATGCCACGGCGGTTTCCATGCGCATCAAGGATCTACCGGATTCTCGGCGCACACGGGACCGGGATACACGAAGAGGATGGGGTAGACGAGATGGCAACTGACTACGACGCACCGAGGCGTACAGAGTCCGACGAGGTTTCGGAGGACTCGCTCGAGGAGCTGAAGGCGCGACGCAACGAAGCGCAGTCAGCCGTCGTCGACATCGACGAGACGGACACCGCGGAGTCCTTCGAGCTGCCGGGTGCCGACCTTTCCGGCGAGGAACTCTCGGTTCGAGTTGTTCCGAAGCAGGCAGACGAGTTCACGTGTTCGAGCTGCTTCCTGGTTCATCACCGCAGCCGCCTGGCCAGTGATGCCAACGGACAGCTCGTATGCATGGACTGCGCTGCCTGATCTCCCTTCCCGGTGGTCGACCCGTCAGCGCGAGGGTCGACCAAGGGTCGGGAAGTACTGCTTTGCTGTGACCGCGCTGGTCAGAGATCCAGCGCAGCCAGCAGATCAGCGGGACGACGTGTGCTCACCAACCAGTACGGCGTGGGATCCTCCGGGTCGTCGAGCACGATCAACACCATTGTCTTGACCCATGGGCGATGCTGGACGAACGCCGACGGATCGAGTTGGCGCCCCATCGCAGCACTCTTCGCGGAAGCCGGCACTGCTGCCGCCCGTGAAATCAATTCGACCGGCAGGTGGGCTCTACCCACGTGCAATTCCTTCACCCCTGCTGTCTCCACCACCTCGACGCGCATCCGGCTGAGCCAGAATGCCGCCCAGATCGGGATCGGGAGTAGTACGACGTACGCCAGGTACGAGAGAAGCCCCGGGCGGCCCATGTGGACCTCGGCCGCGAGGAGTCCGGCTACGGCCAGCCCGGCGATCCACCACCAGATCGGCACCCACAGGCGCTCGGAGTACAGCGTCGTGGACGGGGGCGTTGTGGTGGCGACGTCAGGTCGAGATGTTTCGGGCACCTGTCAAGGATAGTCCGTCGCTACGAGTAGTCTTGGCCCACGTGAGCGACCATCTCTCCATCGCCTTGAAGCGACTGGATCCAGACCTGCCCGTTCCACAGCGTGCGCATCCCGGAGATGCGGGTGTGGATCTGTGCTCCACCAGCGACGTCACCATCGAACCCGGCCACCGAACACTGGTCGGAACGGGGATCGCGATCGCTTTGCCGGTGGGCACCGTCGGCTTGATCCATCCGCGTTCCGGACTCGCCGCCAAATCGGGACTGTCGATCGTGAATGCGCCCGGAACCGTGGACGCGGGATACCGGGGCGAACTCAAGGTCTGCTTGATCAATCTCGATCCGGCCACAGCCATCGACATCCGCCGCGGTGACCGAATCGCTCAGCTCGTGGTTCAACGAGTCGAACTTCCGGTTTTCGAGGAAGTCCAATCGCTGGACGACACGACCAGAGGAACCGGAGGCTACGGTTCCAGCGGCGGGCACGCGATACTCGATACCGATGCGCCTGGCGCGGTAGTCGGAGAGGGAGTCTGAATCATGTTCGGACGCAAGAAGAAGACAGACGTCGACGAGGAAACCACCAGCTTCTTCGGTGACGAGAACGACGAGTCGGTGGAGATCGACGAGGTCGAAGACGATCTCGAAGTCACCGGCGACGAGTTCGGTGACGAATCGGAAGGCCCTTACGACATCTCGGAGATCGATTCCGACGATCCGACGGCAGGCCGTGACGGTCAGCGTCTTGATCTCGGTTCCGTTCTGGTGCCGATGCCGACCGGCGGGCAGTTGCAGGTCGAGATGGCGCCCAACGGTTCGCCGCAGGCCGTGCACCTGGTCACCGAGCACGGCCGCATCACGGTTGCTGCCTACGCCGCCCCGAAATCGCCCGGTCAGTGGCGTGAGGTCGTTGCCGAGCTCGCGCAGTCGCTTCGCGACGACAATTCCGCGGTGAGCGTCGAGAACGGCCCGTGGGGCCGTGAACTGGCTGCTGTGACGGCCAACATGGACCTGCGGTTCATCGGCGTCGACGGTCCCCGGTGGATGGTGCGCTGCGTGGTCGCGGGTCCGAGT
>NZ_BCWH01000003.1:718484-724716 GCF_001653035.1 Rhodococcus sp. YH3-3
GAGCGCAGTTGCCCGGCGGTGAACCGCGCGCTCGCTGCTGCGGGGGCGTCGTCGGCCGAGCCCGTCCAGGCCGGAAGCGCTGCCAACACACTCACGGTTCGATCGGGATTGTCGGCGGCCCACTGGAGTGCAACGGCCGCTCCGATCGAGACCCCTCCGACGATGATTCGGCCGTGCGTGTCCGCGGCTCTGTCCATCGCGTCCAGATAGCCGTCCACGACACGCCGAGGGTCCGGTTCAATTGCGACGATGCGCACACCCAGAGCCTCCAGCGGCGCCCGGAATGCGCGGTCCGCGAAGTGGGCGTCAGAGCCTGTACCTGGGAGAACGACGGCAACGGTCGCCGATTCCGAGTTCTGCATCTCTTGATCTTGCCCGGTGCCCCCGAGACGCGGACTGACCGGTGTGGTTACACGCTCGTAATGGGTCTACAGTGGCGATCACACAGCCCTTCACGTGACGCGAAACCCTTGCGTCGCACATGTTCGCAGGAGCGCGCAATGGCACCCGCCGCCGCAGGATATTTTCGTCGACTGACCCAGCGTCTGACCGAGGACGTCGACCAGTTGGACGCCCAGGAGATGGCCGAGTCCAACAAGGCTTCCGGAGGTCAGAAGGCATGCGATTGTCGTCGCGGTGAAGAAGTCACGATGGTGGGCCGACTCCGCAGCGTCGACGCGTGTCCCAAGTCGGGAAATGCCAGCATCGAGGCCGAGTTCTTCGATGGCACCGAGGTGATCAATCTCGTCTGGATCGGGCGTCGCCGGATCCCGGGAATCGAGACCGGTAAGACCCTGCTGATCCGCGGTCGTGTGGGCGAGCGTGACGGTCGCAAGGCGATCTTCAACCCTTACTACGAACTGCGCGGCGAATAGGCGCGTTTCCCGCATTTACCGTGCAACTCGGTGACTGTGGCACCCTCGACAGGTGACTGAAACACAACAGCGATCGGTAATCGACCAACTCGGCGGGCTGAGTGGTCTGATCTATTCGTCTTTGCCGATTCTGATTTTTGTCCCGGTCAACAGCATCTGGAATCTCACCGCGGCAATCTGGGCCGCATTGGGCGTCGCTGTCGCTATCGCGGCCTGGCGCCTCTTCCGCAAGGATTCCCTCCAACCCGCTATTTCCGGTTTTCTCGGAGTCGGAGTTTCCGCATTCATCGCCTACCGCACCGGCGACGCCAAAGGATATTTCCTCTTCGGTATCTACACGAGCCTCGCCTACGGTGCGGTCTTCCTGATTTCGATCCTCGTGCGCTGGCCCCTCGTCGGAATCATCTGGGGCTATCTCAACGGGCACGGCAATCTCTGGCGCAAGCACAGCTCCGCCGTCCGGCTCTACGACGTCGCGACGGCGGCGTGGGCGTTGGTCTTCGGTGCGCGGTATCTCGTTCAGTCACAGCTCTACGACACCGACCACACCGGATGGCTCGCAGTCGCGCGTATCGGCATGGGTTGGCCGTTGACCGGTTTGGTGCTGCTCGTGACGGTCTGGGCTGTGCGTAAGGCCGATCGCATCGTCGAGCCTGAACCGGTTGTGGAGCCCGAAAGCAGCGAGCCCACCGCAACGGACGCAGGGTCCGAAGAGGTGGGCTCGGTGAATCTGACGAAGCCGCGCGAAGACCGCGATCTCAGCTGATCAGGTCCTGGTACTCGGGGTGCTTGTCGAGGAACTTCACGACGTACGGGCACACCGGGTGAACCTTGAGGCCGCGTGCTCGTAGGTCGTCCAGAGCCTGGCGGACGAGAACCCCGGCCAATCCGAAACCTTCGAAGGCGGGGTAGATCTCGGTGTGGTTTAACGAGACGACGTCACCGGAGGTGGTGTAGTCCTCGATCCCGGCGAGGTCGCCGTCGGCATGGATCTCGTACCGGCTCTGGGCCGGATTGTCGGTGACTACGGTGTTTTCGGGCGCTTGTGCCATGTGATTCCCTTTCGTCGTCAGTGTGTTCGTCGGTCAATTCTCCAGGCGGAGTGCAACGCGCAACTGATCCTCGGCGTCGACGGCCGCAACGAAGAGCAGTTCGTCCCCGCCTTCGATGGGATCGTCCATCTGCGGGACGATCACGCGTCCGCCACGCAGGATGGTGACCAGTGCGCAGTCTCGCGGAAGTTCGAGTTTCTTGACGGCTTTTCCGGCAAGAGGTGTGTTGTCGGGCAACGTGATCTCGACGAGGTTGGCCTGTCCCTGCCGCAGTGTCATCAGTTTGACCAGGTCACCGACCGAGACGGCCTCTTCGACGAGCGAAGCGAGCATCCGCGGTGTCGAGACGGCGACGTCCACGCCCCAGGACTCGTCGAAGAGCCACTCGTTGCGGGGATCGTTGACGCGGGCGACAACTCGGCGAACACCGAACTCGGTTTTCGCGAGCAGACTGAGGACCAGGTTTGCCTTGTCGTCTCCGGTCGCGGCAATCACGACCTCGTACGACTCCATCGACGCGTCCTCGAGTCTGCTGAGTTCGCAGGCGTCCGCGTGCACCCACTTCGCCTCGGGCACCGACTCCGGTTCGATGTGATCGAGTTTGCGTTCGATCAGCATGACGTCATGTGAGCTTCGAATCAGCTCTCGCGCAATGGAACGGCCTACGGCGCCGGCTCCGGCGATGGCGACCTTCATCGAGAACTTCCAATCACGTTGTAGTGCAACACAGTCGCAGTCTTGTTGTGGGGGACGGCGTACGGATCATTCATCTGCGGCCTCCCTCAGTCGTCGCTCGGCGGCGGGTTGCCGGCCAGTGCGACAGCTTCGGCGACGGTTCCCGACACGGCGGCGATGTAGACCTGATCGTCGGCCTGGATGACAGTCTTGCGGTCGGGGAGAATGCCGGTCCCGAAGCGGATGATGAAGGCGACTCTCGAACTGGTCGCGCCCTCGAGGAGCGCGATCGGCTTGCCCGCCCAATCCTCGTGCAGGGCAAGTTCGGTGATGGCGACAGTGCCCGAAGGATCGCGCCACTTCGCAGTCTGACTTTCCTTGGTCAACGTGTGCAGGAAACGATCCGTCGACCACGGCACGGTGGCGACCGTGGGAATGCCGAGTCGCTCGTAAACGGCGGCACGCTTGGCGTCGTAAATACGTGCGACGACGCGTTCGACGCCGAAAGTCTCGCGTGCAACTCGCGCTGCGATGATGTTGGAATTGTCTCCCGAGGACACCGCGGCAAAGGCGTCGGCCCGCTCGATTCCCGCCCGGACCAGCACGTCACGGTCGAACCCCATTCCCAGAACCTTGGTTCCCGGGAAGTCGAGATCGAGACGCAGAAACGCACTCTGATCGCGGTCGATGACGGCGACCTCATGTCCGATCCTGGTCAGAGACGCGGCGAGGGAAGAACCCACTCGACCGCACCCCATGATGACGACATACACGCCCTACTCCGTTCATGGACCCTCATGGCGCGATTGCACGCCGAATCGAACGGTACAGCCCCTCACGGGAAGAGCAAGTACAACGGTCGCCCGCGTGCCGGTTGTCACGACAAAAGGTGAAGTTGGGGCTCTGATGACTCCGAATCGGGCGAGACGGCTTACGCTTTGCACGTGTCTAAGCTCTCGACCGCTACCAAGCGGCTCCTGCTCGGTCGGCCGTTCCGAAGCGACAAACTCGGGCACACGCTGCTACCCAAGCGAATTGCACTACCGGTCTTCGCGTCCGACGCGATGTCGTCCGTCGCGTATGCCCCCGAAGAAATCTTCCTGGTTCTCTCCGTCGCGGGTATTTCCGCGTATGCGTACACCCCCTGGATCGGATTGTCCGTCGCCATCGTCATGGCTGTGGTGGTGGCGAGCTACCGCCAGAACGTCCACGCATACCCCTCCGGTGGCGGCGACTACGAGGTCGCGACGGTCAACCTCGGCCCGACCGCCGGTCTGACCGTCGGTAGTGCGCTGATGGTCGACTACGTGCTGACGGTCGCCGTGTCGATCTCGTCGGCGGCGTCGAACATCGGCTCGGCGCTACCGTTCGTCGCGCAGCACAAGGTGTTGTTCGCAGTTGCGGCGATCGTGTTGCTGACCGCGGTCAACCTTCGCGGTATCCGTGAATCGGGGACCGCGTTCGCAATTCCGACCTACGCATTCATCGTCGGCATGTTCCTGATGCTCGGGTGGGGATTCTTCCGGATCTACGTCCTCGGCGAGGATGTGCACGCGGAATCGTCGTCGTTCACGCTCAACGCCGAGGATTCGCATCTGTACGGAATTGCCTTCGCGTTCCTGATCGCCCGCGCATTCTCCTCGGGCTGTGCCGCACTGACCGGCGTCGAGGCCATCAGCAACGGCGTACCGGCGTTCCAGAAGCCGAAGTCGCGCAACGCTGCCACGACCTTGCTGCTGCTCGGGTCGATCGCCATCGTCCTGCTGATGGGCATCATCATCCTGGCTCAGAAGATCGGCATCGTCTACGCACACAATCCGCAGGAACAGCTGGTCGGAGCGCCGGAGGGCTACCATCAGAAGACCTTGATCGCGCAGATCGCCGAAGCCGTGTTCAGTGGTTTCCCGATCGGTTTCTTCTTCATGGCGATCGTCACGGCACTGATCCTGGTTCTGGCCGCGAACACCGCGTTCAACGGATTTCCGGTACTCGGATCGATCCTGGCGCAGGATCGGTACCTACCGCGTCAGCTGCACACGCGCGGCGACCGACTGGCATTCAGCAACGGAATCCTCTTCCTCTCCGGTGCTGCCATCGCATTCGTCGTGGTGTTCGGCGCCGAGGTCACCAAGCTCATCCAGTTGTACATCGTCGGCGTCTTCGTCTCGTTCGTGCTCAGCCAGACGGGCATGATCAAGCACTGGACTCGGCATCTGAAGTCCGAGACCGACAAGGCGCAACGGGCCCGTATGCAGCGCTCGCGAGTGATCAATTCGATCGGTCTGGCAATGACCGCCACCGTCTTGATCATCGTTCTGATCACCAAGTTCGCTGCCGGCGCATGGATCGCCATCGTCGCGATGGTCGCGATCTTCATCGTGATGAAGATGATCCGCAAGCACTACGACAGCGTCGCAGCCGAGCTCGAGGAGCAGGAGTGGGACGGCGTACTGCCCAGCCGCACGCACTCGATCGTGCTCGTCTCGAAGTTGCACATGCCGACGATGCGAGCTCTCGCCTACGCGCGAGCAACGCGACCGGACACCCTCGAAGCCATCACGGTCAACGTCGACGAGCCGGACACCCGTGCACTCGTGCGTGAGTGGGAGAAGAGCGACGTGACGGTTCCGCTCAAGGTGATCGAGTCGCCGTACCGCGAAATCACCAAGCCGGTTCTCGATTACGTCAAGCGTGTACGACGCGATGCTCCGCGTGACGTCGTCACCGTCTTCATTCCCGAGTACGTCGTCGGACACTGGTGGGAGCAGATCCTGCACAATCAGAGCGCGCTTCGTCTGAAGAGTCGTCTGCTTTTCCAGCCCGGCGTGATGGTGACCAGCGTTCCGTGGCAGCTGAGTTCGTCGGCAAAGGCGAAGCCGCTCGACATCGAGAAGACCGCAGGTGCCACGCGTCGCGGTTACGACACCGGCGAGAAATGATCACCGGCGAAAAATGATCGGCAACATCGAAATGGCAGGCGTAGTTCGTTGAGTGAGAATTGGACCGGACAGACCTTCGAGGTCGATCTGGGCAACCCCGGTCACGGCGGGTTCGTCGTCGCCCGGCACGAGGGGCGGGTCGTGTTCGTCCGTCACGGTTTGCCGGGGGAGCGTGCGCTGGTCCGGGTGACCGAGGACAAGGGCGGATCGTTTTGCCGCGCCGACGCGATCACCGTTCTCGACGCTTCTCCGCATCGGATCGATCCGACGTGCCCGATCTCCGGCCCGGGCGGGGCGGGCTGCTGCGACTACTCGCATGCGGATCTGAGCGTCCAACGTGAGATGAAGACCTCGGTCGTGCGGGAGCAGCTTCTGCGACTGGCTCGTGTCGAATCGGACGTCGAGGTAGAGGAACTGCCCGGAACCGGAGGCGGAACGGGTTGGCGCACGCGAGTCCGGTTGGCGGTGGACGGGCACGGTGTCGCCGGATACCACGCGTACCGCAGCAACCGGATCGTCACAGACCTGCGGTGCACCCAGATCGATCAGAGCGCGTACGACGGTCTCGGCGGTGCGCAGTGGGCGCCAGGTAGCGAGCTGCAGGTCGTTCTCGACGCTGCGGGCGAGCGGCACGTCGTGGAAATCGCGGCACCCGCGGTGTCCAAGACGGGACGGCGGACGCCCGGGCGAC